>NZ_CANMZV010000001.1 GCF_947502415.1 uncultured Photobacterium sp.
AAAGACTTGGTTTTTACACTCCAGGATACTGCTATGCACAATAATTACTTTTGTCGCACTTCAAAGTTGAAACTAAGAATTAAAACAACACTGGCTGCGATGCTTGCAGCTTCTCTTATTGGCTGCGCTGCTTCCCCGGCAACAGACATATCGGCAAAGGTGAAAGACGTAGCGATAACAGCTTCGGTTTGTTGCAATACATATAGCGAATTTTCCTGGGTGCCAATGCAAGGGAATGAGATTGATTTTGCTATTGATGAATATTCTAAGGTAGGGCAGTTTGCAGAAGGGAATAGTTATTTTGCTGCTTTTGCATTACCTCAGAATGTCGAAAGAATGCGGGTGGGTTTGAAGAGCTGGATGAAAACATCGGGTGTATTTGCCCCCAAAGTTTTGCTGTTAAGCCCTCAGTTTGAACCGGTAAAAACTATTGCTCTTGAAGATTTTGAGGTAAAGCCTTCGAATATATTTAGCCTTTCTAGCTATCAGAAGCGTTTCGTGATGGAGCAAAGCAAAACTCCGTATATGGTTGTATATTCTCCGCTTGAGTACCGGGAAGGCAAAATTCAGATTCCGCATCCTGAACGAGTTCGTGCTGAAGAGCTGGGTATGGCTAGACCAATGGTGACAGATCCGGTTATCCAGCATCGCAAATTTGGCTCGCTAGCTCTAGATTTGAAGCCGCTTAATTTACGCTCGTATCGAGCTGACCAGGCCGTCAGGGCTCCTGTAGTTCCTGCTGTTGTTTCAGAAACTCAACCTGTTACAAAGGTTGCTCCGGCGGCTATGAATGTGAAGATGCTACCGGAAACGGAGGCCTTTTATAACGTTCAAATTAAAGCGGCAGTTGAAAAGAACGATATGCATAAAGCACTTCAATTACTTGAAGAGGCCAAGCGTGCAGGTTCAAGCTCGGCAGAAACAACGTTTATCGAGCTAATTAAGAAGTAAATCACCATAGCGGGCAGGTTTCACCTGCCCGCTTTCATCTTTTATCTCCTTTTCCTTTTTGCCTTCAGAGTTAACTTTCCATGACTAAATCGAACACGCCCGAAAAACATGTCGTTTATCAGGTTTTTACTCGCTTGTTTGGCAATACAAATACAACCAACAAGCCTTGGGGAACGATTGAAGAAAACGGTGTCGGTAAATTTAATGATTTTACTGACAAAGCACTGCAAGAGATCAAACAGCTGGGTGTCAGCCACATTTGGTATACAGGTGTCCCACATCACGCTTTGGTTAGAGACTATAGTCAGTATGGGATCGCAGCGGATCATCCTAGTGTTGTGAAAGGGCGGGCTGGTTCACCATATGCTGTTAAAGATTATTACAACGTTAATCCGGATTTAGCAGAAGACCCGGCGAATCGTTTGGATGAGTTCAAAGCTTTGATTGAACGAAGCCATCGCAATGGGCTGAAAGTGATTATTGATATTGTCCCCAACCATGTCGCTCGTCGCTATCAGGGGCTGACAAACCCTGAAGGTGTTGAAGACTTTGGTGCTTCAGATAATACGTCGGCAGTCTATCATCGCGACAATAACTTCTATTACATTCCGGGTGAAGCATTTCAGGTTCCTGAAGCTAAGAATGGTTACCTGCCTCTCGGTGGTGAGGCGCATCCTGATTTGGCAGAGCCTTATGACGAATTCCCGGCTAAATGGACAGGAAATGGCACTCGTCTGGCACAGCCAAAATTTGATGACTGGTATGAGACCGTTAAGGTCAATTACGGGGTAAGACCGGATGGCAGCAAGGATTTTGATGAGTTACCTTTAGGTTATGAGCTTCTTGAACATTCTGCGCATCATCAGTTCTGGCAGGATAAATGTGTCCCGGATTCCTGGAATAAGTTCCGTGATATCGCCTTGTATTGGCTTGACCTTGGGGTTGATGGTTTCCGTTACGACATGGCTGAGATGGTGCCTGTTGAGTTCTGGAGCTTTATGAACTCATCGATCAAACACGTCAATCCTGATGCATTCCTGATGGCAGAGGTTTATCAGCCGCAGCTTTACCGGGATTATATCCACCTGGGTAAAATGGATTATCTGTACGATAAAGTTGATTTGTATGATTCGCTGAAACTTATTATGCAAGGGCGCGGCTCAACGGATAATATCGTTGGTGTACAGGAGCAGCTATTAGATATTGAACACCATATGGTGCATTTTCTTGATAACCATGATGAACAAAGGTTAGCCAGTCCGGAATTTGCAGGTGATGCGGATAAAGGCAAGCCGGCAATGTTGGTTTCGACGACATTAAGTACCTCACCAACCATGGTTTATTTCGGTCAGGAAGTCGGTGAATCCGCAGCGGAAGATGCCGGCTTTGGTCTGCATTCTCGGACGACGATTTTTGATTATTTCGGGGTACCAAATTATCAGCGTTGGATGAATGACGGAAAGTTCGATGGGGGCTTGTTAACCGAACAAGAACGAGCGCTTCGCGACTTTTATCAGCGTTTGTTGAATTTCTTGTTAACGAGCTCTGCGATGACCGGCAAGTATCTGGAAATCCATCTCTACAATCGAGCGCATAGCGAACATTACAATGAATCCTTGTTTTGCTTTAGCCGTTTTGATGAGCAGCAGAAGCTGCTGATTGTGGTTAATTTTGCGGATGTTAATCAGGGAATGGTTAAGGTCAAACTGCCTGCGGCATTGCTTGATGCCTGGCAGCTCGGAGAGGGTCTGTATGTATTGACAGAGCAGCTCTATGGAAACGAGCAGGTCCATTTATTTGTTGCTGATGGGGACGGTGAAGCAATTATAGAGCTACCTGCATTAGCTGCAAAAATCTATCAATTGGGTTAATTATACAGCCTGAATATTCTATTCAAAGCCGCTGATTATCAGCGGCTTTGTTGTCTTCAGAGCAACAGAATGTGTTTAGTTTCACAGAGTTGATAGAAACCTTCTGGGGGCGTAGGGAGGGGGAGGATGATCAATGAGCATGGGGGGAGGAGAATGCATTTATCGATGAAAACAACAACTCGATAAAAATAACAACGGGAATTGATGATGAAACATATGCTTAAAACTCTGACCCTTTGCTCGCTTTCTGCCGCAATTGCTTTTCCGATGGTAGCTTCCGCTGCAATGCAGGAAGGAAAAATTCTGATCTGGATTAATGGTGATAAAGGCTACGACGGCCTGGCTGAAGTTGGCCGTCAGTTTGAAGAAGAGACCGGTGTTAAGGTAAACGTCCAGTACCCTGAATCTCTTGAGGCTAAGTTTCAGCAGGTAGCGGCAACAGGTGGCGGCCCTGACATTATTTTCTGGGCACACGATCGTTTTGGTGGTTATGCCAAGTCCGGCCTGCTGGCAGAAGTTCATCCATCAGAAGAGTTTAAGCAGAAGCTCGTCGATTTCAGCTGGGATGCAGTGACTTACGAAGGCAAGCTTGTCGGTTATCCCGTTGCCGTCGAGTCTCCATCTCTGATTTACAACAAAGATCTTTTGCCGGAGCCACCTAAGACCTGGGAAGCGCTGGTAGAGATCGAAAAGCAAATGAAGGCAAAAGGTAAGAAAGCCATCATGTGGGATGTGAAAAACGCCTACTTCACCTGGCCAATGATTTCGGCCAACGGTGGTTATGCATTTAAGAAAACCGAAACAGGCTTTGATGGTAAGCAGGTCGGTGTAAATAGTAAGGCGGGTATTGTTGGCTTGAGCTTCTTGGTTGATTTGGTGAAGAAAGGTGTTGTTTCTCCGGATATGGATTACGCAGTTTCTGAGTCTGAGTTTAATAAGGGCAATGTCGCCATGACTATCAATGGCCCGTGGGCATGGGGCAACCTTGAGAAGTCTAAGCTGAATTACGGCGTTGCTGTACTGCCAACGTTGAATGGCGGGACATCTAACCCGTTCGTTGGCGTTTTGAGTGCCGGTATTAATGCTGCCAGCCCTAATAAAGACTTGTCTGTCGAGTTTATTGAGAACTACTTGCTGACTAACGAAGGCCTGAATAAAATTAATGATGACAAACCTTTAGGTGCGGTTACATTGAAGTCATTCCAGAATATCCTGTCGAAAGATAGCCGAATTGCTGCAACGATGACGAACGCGCAAAATGGCGAAATCATGCCGAACATACCGGAAATGACTTCATATTGGTTTGCGGAAGGTGCTGCAATTGAAAATGCATTGCTAGGTCGCCAGACAGTGAAAGAAGCGCTGGATACGGCGGCTTTGCAAATCAAATAATGGATAGAACACCTATGTAAATTGGGTGAATAAATGTCTTTCAATGCGCCCGCCTGGTCTGCGCATTCTTATTTGAAGAACGTATTTTAGTCCTGAATGGCTGGCCAATAGCCATACTGGCGACGGATAAGGAACAGATGTGAACGGGTTAGTGCAGGCTCCGTATAGTGAGCAGTTATATGTGAAAGGTACCTTTAATGGCTGGGGTGATGACACTCCAATGGCTTATATGGGGGCGGGGTGCTATCAGGCGGTAATTTGTCTTTCGGCAGATCAGCATAGTTTTAAGGTTTCCGATCAGCAAGGTAGTGAAGGGCTGACGTTTTCGGCAGATAAGTACAAGTCTGTGGTGTGTAAGTTGGATCAAGTTCAGGCTTTAGTGCCGGCTAAAGGGATTGGTAATGATCTGACGTTTTGGGCTCCGGAAACAGGACTGTATACAATTTCGCTTAACGTAAAAGATCAGAAACCGTTAATGATAATTGCAGCTGGTGGCGATAACAGTGATGCAGAACTAAGCCGCGAACTTGTAGAGCTTGAAGTGGCTGTTAGTGCCGGTTACGCTCAGTTGCACGCCAAATCTGAGCCTGTGTTAGCACCTGATATACTGTTCGATCATCTGGCAATTAAAGCTCAGGAAAGTGTTCCGTTCGTGTTCGGTGATAATGTGGACGGTTATTTTGAAGGGGTTACTCACGGTTTTGTTGCATCAGGAAAATACCGCCATAAACAGGGTTGGTATCTGGGCTCTTTTGCATCTTTTGTTGATGGAAAAATCAATGATAAGTGCTTGGCAACTGATGCAGAGATTTTGCCATATGGTGTAACTCACCATTATTCCAACCATAGCCGCGATACATTTATGTTGCTTTCGCAGCAGCGAGCAGTGGCATTGACGGTATGCTTACCACAGGCGGCCAAGCTGGCATTGGCTCCACAATTGAACCTTGGCCTGAATGCCTCTTCAGTAAAGGCATTTGAAAACGGTGTTGTGTATGTATTGGATCCGGCTTTGCGGCAGGACAATACCCCATCGTTCATTGCACTTTGCGCAGACAAGCCATTTCGTTTCAAAGAAGTTACTTTTTCCCAGATGCCTGCGCTGAAAGATGTGATGCACCTGAATGGTAATCACGTTAAGCCAGTTATTGAAACGCTGGAGGATGAAATTAGCCTGACACTGTATATTGCGTTTGCTGAGAGCGAAGCTGAGGCAATTGCTCTGGCTAATCAGCAGCTTGAGCAAGATGGTTACGTCATGCACCAGCAACAAACCTATGACATGCTGACCCATTCTTACATCTGGACATCAGATCTTGAATATAACCGGGCGCTGATGTGGGCTAAGGCATCAGGTAAGGTTTTCGTCTCTAATGAGTTTGGAAAAGGGATCTGGGCCGGATTACCGTGGTTCAAGGACTGCTGGGGACGTGATTCATTTATTGCGTTGCCGGGGATCACTCTGGTTAATGGTGATTTCAGCGATGCAAAAAAAATTATTGATAATTTTGCCTCAATGCAGTTGACGGATGAGAAGCACATTAATTACGGTCGTATTCCGAACCGGGTTACCAGCCTGACCAATATTATTTATAACACCACCGACGGTACGCCGTGGATGGTCCGCGAGGTATGGGATTACCTGCGTTATAGCGGTGACATTGAATATGCTCGCGCGATTTATCCGGTTGTGCAAACTTACATCGATGGTATCGAAAAAAATTATCTTGATCAGCATGGTTTGATGACTCATCGCGATCCGGATACCTGGATGGATGCTAAGTTGGAAGGGAAGCTTCCTTGGTCAGCTCGTGGTAACCGAGCTAATGATATTCAGGCTTTGTGGTATACCAGCCTGAAAGTGGCGGTGGAGCTGGCTCGTATCAATCAGGATGAGAATAGCGAATTGCGTTATCAGGCAATGGCGGATAACGTGCAGGCGAGCTTCCAGCAATTGTTCTGGGATAAAGAACAAGGTTTACTGGCTGATCGCTTATGCGAAGATGACAGCCGTGATTTACAGGTGCGTCCGAACCAGCTGATGGCGCTGAGTGTGCCTTTTGACGGCGCACTGGTCGACAAGGTGATTGGAGCTAATATTGTAAGGAATGCGGTGACGGAGTTGTTGTTTCCGTGGGGGATCACATCGTTATCGCAGAAAGATCCTATCTTCCATCCTTATCATGCGAATCGTGAGGAATACCATAAGGACGCCGCTTATCATAATGGTACGATTTGGGGCTGGAATGCGGGCTTTACCGTGACAGGCTTACTGCAATATGGCTATACAGACTTTGCTTATGAGTTGACTAAAAATTTGTCACAGCAAATTTTGTCGATTGGCCACTGTGGTGCGATGAGCGAGAATTTGGATGCTTTCCTTGATGCCAAGGGGCAGCTAACTACAACTGGTACTTATGCCCAGGCTTGGTCGGTTTCAGAATTTACCCGTAATGGTTATCAGGATTATGTCGGGTTTACACCGGATCTGCTGGCTGGAAAAGTGATTTTGTCACCGAGTTTGCCGTCTGTGTGGAAGTCGTTCGATGCCAGTCTGCGCTTTGCCGGGAACAATGCCTTGGTTGTTGATTTTGTACGACAGCCAGGCGGTAATGAAGTGTATCGTCTTAATTATCAGCAACCAGCGGATATTGCTCTTGAACTGGTGCTGACAGCAAGTAATAAAGCTAAGTACTTACTATCGTTTTCTGGTACTTCTTTGCCGGTAATGGTAGCGTTTAATCCGGCTCTAGCTCAAGCTGAAGTCAATGGCAAGTCGGTAGTACTGACTTGTGTCCAGCAGAGTTATCTGGTGGAAATTGGCTCATTGGAATTTGCCCAACCCGATACAGATCGTGATTATCCGGTTTTGCGTATTAGCCATGTTTTGCAACAGCAAGTTGAGGTAAGTGACTTGAGCAAAGCTGTCGATTAGTGAGAACAGAGCCACAATAAAAACAAACGCCGCTCAAGATGAGCGGCGTTTTATGTCTATGGCCGTTGGTATAATCGGGCACCTTATCGGTTAAAGAACACCGTGCGAGCTATTTAGAATCCTCATCCGTGAACACTCGACCTTCAATGGAGTAAGGCTCGCGCTCATCATATTGATTGATATTGCTTTGGCCCCTGAGTTTTTTGATTTTGACTTCAAGCGCTTTGGCCTCCTGATAGTTACCTTCTTGATATGCCATATAGATTCGTTGCTCGATATCTTCGATTCTGTCGTGGCTGCTCATGTAATGATCCTCCATCAAAAGATATTTCTAGATATCTAATACCAAACCAACATAAATTTTTTATACCGAAAATTAATTAGTTTGATATATCCGGGTGATTCCCTAAATTGCTTACGTAGCCTGTGATGCTGAAGATCACCAGCCATTTAAGTCTAGGTGTGATGAGCAGGGCTCACCACTCATTACCGGGCTTTACGGCCATAAAATTACTTTATTATCTCCAGGTAGCGTGTTGCCCAGGCATTTATCCAATGAACAGGTGCCGAGGGGGGCTTTGTAACAAGTACAAAGAAAGGTAAGCGATCACAAAAAAAGCGCTGTCAGTAAACTGGAACAGCGCTTTTCGTTTAGAGGAAATTAGCTTTTACACGCCCGGTTCTTTGTACAGACGGCGGCATGCACGGCCATCACTGTGGAACAGGTGGCAGCGGTGGGCTGGAATACCAAATTTGAAGCTATCACCTGCTTCTACGTCCAGTGTATCTGGGCGGCGGTAGATAAAGTCGGCATCTACGTGTTCAAGATGCAGGTAAGCCTGGGTCTCGTAGCCAAGTTTTTCAACAACTTGAACTTTACCTTCAACACATGCTTCGCCTTCGTCACATGGAACCAGGTGTTCAGGACGGATACCTAACGACATACGGTCACCTTTTGTTACGGTTGTACCGTCAACAGGGATCCAGAAGGCATTACCGTCAGCCATTTGAACCATCACTCGCTCATCTTCTGCCTCTTCGATGAATACGCTCATGAAGTTCATTTTCGGTGAGCCGATAAAGCCCGCGACAAAACGGTTTTGCGGGTAGTGGTATAGCTCTAGTGGTTTACCGACCTGAGAAACATAACCACCATCCAGTACGACGATCTTCTGTGCCATTGTCATGGCTTCGATCTGGTCGTGGGTAACGTAGATCATGGTACAACCCAGCTGTTTGTGCAGCTTGGCAATTTCAATACGCATCTGGACACGAAGCGCGGCATCCAGATTAGATAGCGGTTCATCAAGAAGGAATACGTTCGGTTGGGAAACGATAGTACGGCCGATGGCGACACGCTGGCGCTGACCACCTGAAAGTGCTTTAGGCTTACGTTCTAGCAGGTGACCCAGTTGGAGAATATCAGCAGCATGATCAACACGTTGTTTGGTTTCAGCTTTGTCTGCTTTTGCCAGCTTCATACCAAAAGACATGTTGTCGAACAGGTTAAGGTGTGGATACAGGGCGTAAGACTGGAAAACCATACCAACGCCGCGTTCAGAAGGAGGAACCTCGTTCATGCGTTCTTCGCCGATGTAAAGATCACCGGAAGTAATGTCTTCTAAGCCCGCGATACAACGAAGAAGGGTCGATTTACCACAGCCTGAAGGCCCTACAAAAACAACGAATTCGCCTTCAGCAATATCGAGATCAACGTTCTTGGAAATCAGGTTATCTCCATATGCTTTACATACATTTCGTAAAGTGACACTCGCCATCGAGCCTATTCCTCTAAGTTTGTTGTTGCCTGCAAGGCTTCTCTTTGCGGCATGATATTCACGCCAGGCCTTACGGGTAAAGAATTTTTATTCGGTGTAGTGAAGAAAAAAACGGGTAGCGTGTGTTGCACTCAGGCAGTGGAATGAACTGCTACCCTGACCAATTCCACTTTACTTACTTCCCCAAGAAGTAAAGCGGTTCTGTCGTTTCCAATAAAAGTGGTTACTGTGAAAGTTAAAACTGCATAAAACAGAACAGTAAAAGCATCTTCATCTACCCATTGGGTATGGCTGTATTCTTACCTAGCTGGCACAGGGAAACATCCTCCTTATTCATTATTTAAAAGGTGGATGAGGGGGGGAGGAGTGCTTGGATCACATTTTAATATTCCGCTTGCTGATGAGGTTATTTATTACCAGTACCATGTGCGTTGTATCACAATCAGGTGTTGTTTTTAGATCTCTGTCACTAACCGAAACGACAGAGATCACGCTTTTAAATCGAAGGGTTAGGGGGCGTAGGGCGTAGGATGATGCCGGGTGCTCACTCCTGATGGATGATACAGGCTGAAAATTGTGCTGCAGAGTAGGTTCTGGAGTACGAAATATAACAATCATGAAGGATGTTAAAAATGAAGAAAGTCCTCAGCACTGTAGCTTTTTGTACCCTTGCTGCACTTGGTTCAGTTAATGCGCATGCTGCGATTGAAGAGGGTCAACTTACTATCTGGATCAACGGCGATAAAGGTTATAACGGCCTGGCTGAAGTAGGTAAGAAGTTTGAAGAAGACACAGGTGTAAAAGTTACAGTTGCTTTCCCCGATGGCCTGTCTGAGAAGTTTCCTCAGGTAGCGGCGGCGGGTGATGGTCCGGATATTGTTTTCTGGGCGCACGACCGTTTCGGTGGTTATGCAAAAGCAGGTCTGCTTAAAGAGATTAAGCCATCTGCTGAGCTGAAAGACAAAATCATCGATTTCACATGGGATGCAGTGACGTACGATGGTAAGTACATTGGCTACCCAGTGGCGGTTGAAGCACTTTCTCTGATTTATAACAAGGATCTTGTTCCTAACCCACCGAAGAACTGGGAAGAGGTTGAAGCGCTGGATAAGTCGCTTCAGAAAGATGGCAAAAAAGCGATCATGTGGAACCTGAAAGAACCGTACTTTACATGGCCGGTAATTTCAGCTGATGGTGGTTACGCATTCAAGTTCACAGTGAATGGTTACGATGTGAAAGATGTAGGTGTTAACAATGCGGGCTCGAAGCGCGGCATGAACTTCATTAAGTCACTGGTCGACAAAAAAGTGATCTCGCCAGATATGGACTACAGCATTTCTGAAGCTGAGTTCAACAAAGGTAACGTTGCAATGACTATCAATGGCCCATGGTCTTGGGGCAACGTTGAGAAGTCAGGTATCAGTTACGGTGTAACAGTTCTGCCTAAGCTAAACGGTAGCGCATCTAAACCATTTGTTGGTGTGCTGACTGCGGGTATCAGCTCTGCGTCACCTAACCAGGATCTGGCTGTTGAGTTCATCGAAAACTACCTATTGACAGACGAAGGTCTGGGTATGGTTAACGATGACAAGCCTCTTGGTGCTGTTGCGCTGAAATCATTCCAGAAGACGTTAGATAAAGATGCACGTATCGCTGCAACAATGGATAACGCGATGAACGGCGAAATCATGCCTAACGTACCTCAGATGACTGCTTTCTGGTATGCAGAAGGCAACGCTATCAAGAACGTTGTAGACGGTCGTCAGGACATCAACGGCGCGCTAGATGCAGCTGCAGGTCATATGCTTAAGTAACTTTTTGCGGGGAGGGGTAACTCTCCCCATTTTTGTCATTTTTTGCTAGCAAGGAGCTGAGATGCAGTCAGTTCAAGGTGCAGGACTTTTGGAATCGGAAAACGAAAGTCCTAAATTTAATTATCGTAAGTGGCTGAAGTGGTCACTGCTAGGCATGATCGGTGTGGTTAACGGTTATGCTACCGTGTTGATGTATGCACAAGGCGAGATTGCCTTTGCGCTTCTTACCGTTGTTCTAACAGCACTTGCTCTTTTTATTTTCGGTAGTAACAAAACATACGCCCATCGATATATCTTCCCTGGTATTGCAGGGATGCTCATTTTCATTATCTTCCCATTGGTTTATACCGTAGGGCTTGCATTTACTAACTACAGTGCATCGAACCAGTTATCGCTTGAGCGGACGCAATCGGTATTGCATCAACGTACTTTCCAGTCTGGTGATAGCTATAAATTCGACTTATATAAAGTCGACAATGGCCATCAACTGGTAATTAATGCAAATGGTGAATTGCTTGCTTCTGATGTTTTCGACATTGCAAACCCGTTTGCGGATCCGATGAGCCTTCGTCAAGTTGACAGTATTCAAGGGCAGAAAGAGAAGATCAAAGCGATTGTTCAGAACCGTTCTAACTTAACAAAAGTTGAGTTGGTGATGCCGGATGGTGATCAAATCCGTATGAGTGGTCTGCGTAAGTTCGCTGCAGAATCACCGCTGTTTACTCTTCAGGGCGATGGTCTGACACTGGTTAACAATAAGACTCAGCAGCTATTTAAGCCAAATATGGAAATCGGTTATTACCAGCCGGTTGATGCTGATGGCAATTTTGTTGGTGAGCCAATTTCTCCGGGCTTTGTCGTGGGTGTGGGCACGGCGAACTTTGAACGAGTAATGACAGATGATGGCATTAAAGAACCATTCTTCGGTATCTTCATCTGGACCGTGGTATTTGCTTTCCTTGCCGTTGCTCTGACGCTGGCTGTCGGTATGGTACTGGCGTGCATTGTCCAGTGGGAACCACTGAAAGGCAGTGGTATCTACCGGGTGCTATTGATCCTTCCATATGCTGTTCCATCGTTTATTTCGATTCTGATTTTCAAAGGTTTGTTTAACCAGAGCTTTGGTGAAATCAACATGTTGCTGGATGGGATTTTCGGCATCAAGCCGTCTTGGTTCTCTGATCCTGTGATGGCAAGAATCATGGTTGTATTGGTAAATACCTGGCTTGGTTTCCCATACATGATGATTCTGTGTATGGGCCTTCTGAAGTCGATTCCGGAAGACTTATACGAAGCTTCTGCAATTGATGGTGCCGGTCCGATTCAGAATTTCATGACGATCACGCTGCCAATGCTGATTAAACCGCTAACGCCGCTATTGATTGCAAGTTTCGCCTTTAACTTCAACAACTTTGTAATGATTCAGCTACTGACTGCGGGTGGTCCTAACATGGTGGGGACGTCTGAGCCTGCTGGTTACACTGACTTGCTAGTAAGTTACACCTACCGTATCGCATTCGAGGGTGGCGGTGGTCAGGACTTCGGCCTGGCGGGTGCTATCGCAACCATTATCTTCTTGTTGGTTGGTGGTATGGCGCTACTTAACCTGAAATTCACTAAGCTATCACAGGACTAAGGAGAGACGTCATGCCAATGGTTCAATCTAAGTCATTAAAATACCGAGTATGGGCGACGCACATCGGATTGTGTTTGTTTCTTGCGGCAACCATCTTCCCATTGTTGATGATTATTGCTATCTCACTGCGTGAAGGTAACTTTGCCGGTGGTGAGCTTATCCCGAGCAACCCAACACTCGATCACTGGCGATTAGCCCTTGGATTCGCGGTCACAAATGATGACGGTAGTGTAACACCGCCTCCATTCCCTGTGCTGTTATGGCTGTGGAATACAGTGAAGGTTGCTGGAATCACATCGATTATTATCGTTGCGCTTTCAACAACCAGTGCTTATGCGTTTGCACGCCTTCGCTTTAAGGGTAAGAGCACAATCCTGAAAGGGATGATGATTTTCCAGATGTTCCCGGCGGTACTTGCACTGGTAGCCTTGTACGCTTTGTTCGACCGTCTTGGTCAGTACATTCCGTTCCTTGGCCTGAATACTCACGGTGGTCTGATTTTCTCTTATCTGGGGGGTATTGCTCTTCACGTATGGACCATCAAGGGGTATTTCGAAACAATTGATGGATCACTGGAAGAAGCGGCTGCGCTTGACGGCGCGACACCATGGCAGGCATTCCGTCTGGTTCTGCTTCCGTTGTCGGTGCCAATTCTGGCAGTTGTTTTCATCCTGTCATTTATCGGCGTAGTAACAGAGGTTCCGGTAGCATCACTACTATTAACCGATGTGAATAACTACACATTGGCAGTAGGTATGCAGCAATACCTCTATCCTCAGAACTACCTGTGGGGTGATTTTGCGGCTGCAGCAGTACTATCGGCAATTCCAATTACTTCCGTATTCCTGTTGGCTCAGAAATTCCTGGTTGGCGGTCTGACGGCTGGTGGTGTGAAGGGTTAATTTTATCTCTCGCGACATAAAGGGCTTGCTATTTAGCAAGCCTTTTTTTTACACAAAATAGTAGCTAAAGTTTATTAAACAAGAAGTAATAAATAGGTTGTAGATATATCAGTAAGTTGAATTCCAATAGCATGGCAGGCATTGACCACTATTTTTGTTGTTGCCTGTAAGTGATAAGAAACTCTATTAATAGGACTAACATTTTGTGCTGAATAGGGGCAGTGATGAGTGAAAACTTGCAGCTTGAAGTATGAAAGAATCGCTAGTTGACGGTTTTTTTTGTTTAAAACCGTCATTATGACTGCTAATATAATTCCTATAAGACATGAGATTAGAAAAGCAATAATAAGGCTCACTTCACTTATGGTGAGCTACTCCTGAGTACAGGGCTTAGCACTGGTTTGGCCGCCGATCTGTTAAGATAACCTGTATTTAAAATTTAATTGGCGTTGCTGCATAGCTGGCTTACTCTTCAGCTGGAAACAGAGTGAAGGTAGGTTTAATTGGTAACCAAAACCCGATGATTTCATCGGGTTTTTTGTATTTATAGCAAACGGAATAATACCAAACTGAATACCGATCTGGCTTATGCACGGATGACTTGGTTTTTTCCTGCTTCTTTGGCTTTGTATAGCGCGACATCTGCAGCTTTGAGAACATTGGCCGGCTTGTGGTCTGGGAAGCTGTCGGCGACACCGATACTCACAGTTATCTTGACTGTTTTTTCTGTTGACTCATCCTTACGTTGTTCAATGTCTTTTTTATTGCTTTTCGGACGTGAACTGTACTGGCGGACACGCATTTCATAGTTGGCGACAGCTTCTCGGAATTGTTCAAGGTACTCAAGACAGTGGTTACAGTCCTTGCCTTTGAATAAGATCGTAAATTCTTCGCCACCATAGCGGAATACTTCAGCACCGCCTTTTATCTCCCGCATGAATTTAGCGATAACCCTTAGTACGTCGTCGCCTGTTTTATGTCCGTAGGTATCGTTGAATTTCTTGAAATGATCGATGTCTAGCATGGCTAGGGTATAGGTTTTTCCAAGGTATTTAAGTTCGGTTTCAAGTGCACGACGACCAGGTATTCCTGTTAATTGATCAACATAAGCGAGTTCGTGACTACAAGTGATGATATTGAGCAACAGTAAGATAGCTGCGACGGAGAAAGCTGCGCTCGATATAAAGGTCTGTTGGAATACTGAAAATGTGATCCCGGCAAAGAGTAGGCTGATAAAAATAGCCTGGTCATACCCTTGGTTTCGCTTGAGTATGGTAGACGCACACGCAAAACCAATAGCTAAATAGAGCAAAATTAGTAATACCGGCATAGGTGAAAAGCCTGGGATGGCATAGAGATAGCTTTCCCAGAGAGGGCTTAGATCCCTGTCGGAGAAATGATTCGCGACTAGGACTCCCCAGGCAATCTGTAATAACAAGAATATAAAGTAGCCGCTGCCAAAACGAGAAAATAGCCGGCGTTCCGGCAGTATATGTACCAGAAGCAGGTTAAGGGGGAGGAGTGTAGCCAGCATTACATAGATAATATGGGTTTCGTTGTTGGCAAGCGGTGACTGAAGTCGAGTTTGTATAATGTAGAAAGTGATTAGCATCAGCAGGGCAGTTAGATCTGTTTTACCTTGGTTGAAAGGCTGGCTAAGCAGGATAACAAGGCCAAGCAACACATACGGCAGAATCAGCAACAGCTCCCGATAAGGCGCAAATGTAGTTACAGCCGATTCTAACGAAAATGTCATCAGAACAGCCAGTAGCAAAGGTAACCCAAAGCGCACTCCTGCGCTTCTGAATATTGCAAAAGAAACTTGTGGCATTACAACTTATTTCCCAATCAAGGGCTTATTATCAGATATTTGGTACAGGAGCTTCAATTTAAACAGCGAATAAAAATGATAGGTCTGTTTAATATGAAGGTGTTCTGCAACGAAAGGGAGTGATCCGCTACTCCCTTATTTATATATTGTTCCTTATTCTAATTATTTGATAAGGAAAGGAAATAATTTTTTTATTTCTTCTTGTGTCAAACTCTCTACACATTCAATGTTCCGTTCCGGAATTCCATCCGGATCAGGATAATGTTTTAGTACCTTCTCCATGCTGGCTTCACGGATAAGGTGAAAGATGGGAAACGGTGAACGGTTAGTAAGATTTTCCGCATCATCTGGAACTGTGTCATAGAAGCAATAGTTTGGGTGGAAGCTGGCTACTTGGTAGATACCTTTTTTTCCTGTTTGTATGACCAATGCATCAATTAGATTCAGGAACTGGTTATAATCATCAAACTCGGCAAAGAGGCCAGGTGTTACAACAAGGGTTGTTTCTAGCTCTTCAACGGGGGTTTGATCGAGTTCCAATAGTTGTTGATAGATATCTTCAAGCAATAGTTCTTCGCTTGTTGCTTCGCTTACGTGGATTTTAATCTGTTTGTTGCGGTTTGGTTTAGCGGCAAACGGGCATAAGTTGAGCCCGATAACGACATTTTCAAGCCATTGTTCGATTTGTTGGTGAATATATGAAGTTTGTTGCGCTGACATTGCTGACTCTTCGTTTTTATTGAATGATTTTGACTTAAGAGTAACAGTCAGATTGAAAGTCGGGATGTAAAAAAAGGGCCAGTTTTCACTAGCCCTTGATTGATAGCATTTATAGAAGAAGCAATTAAGCTTGTTCTTCAGTCGCTTGAGTTTCAGCTACAGGTGCAGGGAATTCTTTAACTGGCTTTGCGACCAGCTGGCGTGTACCTGCGCGAACTTCAGCAAGTTTGACTTCGAAAGTGTCACCTAACTGATATTCCTTGACCTTGTCGATGTTGATGATCCCAAGATCAGCGTTACATTCGATACGCTGTTTGTTTTCCAGGATCAGCGCGCCAGGAATGAAGGCTGCCGCACCATTTTCCAGCAGACGAACACGCATGCCGGCACGGTTGATGTCGAACACTTCCGCAGTGAAGGTGCTTTCTTGCTTAACTGCATCTTTCAGTAGGCGAACGTATAGCCAATCAGCAACATCACGCTCGGCCATACGATGATGGCGGCGGTGGTTGGCAATTTCTTCACCAACAGTATCATCCGGTTTCTGGCTTGGTTCGTTACCGCTGATGACAGCCTTAAGCAAGCGGTGGTTGATCATATCACCGTACTTACGGATTGGTGATGTCCAAGTTGCGTAGACATCAAGGCCCATCGCGTAGTGGGGGGCTGGTGCATTGCCTACTTCGCTGTATGCCTGGAATTTACGTAGACGGTTATCCAGATAAGTTGTTTCCTGGTTGTTCAACCAGCGACGCAATGCACTGAAACCTTCCAGAGAGGTCAGTTCTTCTTTCTCAAACGGCGCTTCGGCGTTGGTCAGGAAGTCCATTGCGGTATCCAGTTTCTCAGGATTGAAACCGTTATGGTAGTTAAATACACCGGTACCAAACTTTTCTTGCAGGATACGACCGGCACAGATATTTGCTGTGATCATTGCTTCTTCGATCATACGATTCGCTGTACGGCGAGGGTCTGTATGAATAGCAATAACGTCGTTGTCTTCGCTTAGTTCGAAACGGTAGTCAGGACGGTCAGGGAATACGACTGCATTATTTGCACGCCAGTTGCTGCGGGCATTGGCGAAACCGTGTAGCGCTTTAACTTGCTCTGCAATTACGTCATTCGGTGTCCAGTTTTCACTATTACCGTGCTCAAGCAGATCCGAAACGTGGTTATAAGCAAGACGGCCTTGCGATTTAATCCATGCTGCGAAGAAGTGGATGTCATCTTGGATCACACCTTCTTGATCTACAGTCACACGACAGCAGATAGCCGGACGTTTTTCATTTTCCATCAGTGAGCAAAGTTCATCACTTAGCTCACGTGGCAGCATCGGAATATTTCGACCTGGCAGGTAGATGGTGAAACCACGCTGGCGTGCTTCATCATCCATTTTATCGCCAACGGAAATGTATGATGTTGGATCCGCAATTGCGATAGTGATCTCAAAGCTGCCGTCATCTTTTTTCACGGTATAAAGTGCATCATCCATATCTTTGGTTGATTCACTATCAATAGTGATGAACGGTAGATCAGTAAGGTCTTGGCGTTCAAGGCCTTCATCCAGCATATTCCAGCTATCTTGCGGAGCAGGTTCTGCATTTGGTAGTTCATGACGGGCCAGAGTTACCCACCATGGTGCAATCTTGTCATTGCTGTCTGTGATCTTTTCTTTGATTTCACAGAAGAATGTTTTGTTGTCGCCTACTAGCGGATGGCGAGTCATGTTCGCAACTACCCAGTCACCTTCTTTAAGAAGTTCTGGGTTGAGGCCTTTTACGGCGCGCGCTTTGATTGCGTCTTTTAATTGCGGATGATCAGGTACAACGTGCAGACGATCGCGAATAAGCTTTACGCGACCGATAAAGCGGTTAATGAACTGTTCGACCAGTTCTTGAGGCTCTGCGACTTCACGCTCTTTTTCAGTACGAATAACAGCAACAACACGGTCACCGTGCATTACGTTTTTCATATAGTTAGGTGGGATGAAGACACTTTCTTTATTGTCTGTTTCCAGAAAACCAAAGCCACGGTCTGTTGCTTTGATATTACCTTCCTTTTTTGGAAGTGTTTCCTGAATTTGTTTTTTTAGCTGTGCTAGTAATGGATTATCTTGAAACATTATGCCCGGTCTCAGATTGTGAACGGACACACTATAAGGCCTTCATGCATTAAAACCAAGTTCTATACCTACGTGAATACAACTCATTGTCGTTCAATTAGCCCTTGTTACTGTTGAATTTGTTGCTTTTATATGAACCTGTAATGCGTTTAAGTTCATGCTTTATTTGAGATAGGTATCAATAAGGTGTTGATACCTAATGTGAATATTTTTTCTAGGTATGAAAATGAAATATCGAGATGTTTACATTTTTCGCGCTATTTTGGACGCAGGGGGTCACATTCTGGATTATTACTGCTACTAAACTGTCTTCTTTCTGGTAAACAAGATATTTAGTACGAATAAAAAAGATATGTTTAAGTACTTACATAATGCTCGGTTGGTTGGGGGCGTAATATGGATGTCAGTCTGAAATTAGAGTTAAGTCATTTGGTGGACTTGTTGGCTCGCCAGTCAAGTCTGGAACGCTGGTGTTATTCTCTGTTATCAAGTTTTAGTAAGGAGCTCAAGTTAACCAATATAACCCTGATGGTTGAAAAGAATTATGAGCCGAGGGTAATTTCCAGCTGGATTGATGATCAATTCCGGTATTTCAGTACGCCTTTAACACTGAAAGATTATAACGATGTACCTGTCGGTATGTTGCAACAGGCCAGGCAAACCGGCCAGTACGTACGGACATCCGTAGACCGGACAAGCAGGGTGTTCGGGCCAAAGGTAGACGACGGTAAAAATTCTTGCTGTCGGTTGTTATTACCAATCAAGACACATAATGGTAATGTCGGCTTTATTTATGCGGAAACAACGGAGCCTAATTACTTCGAAGCCAATTTTGAGCATATAGAGAGTTTATTGTATTCAATTGCCTCTGATATTAGCGCCCGGGTTTTAAGGCAAGAGGTGATTGATAACTATCTCACACGCAGAAGTGTTGAGGCTGAACTTGAAATCCGCAATTACTCGATCAATGAGTATCTGGCCTTACTGAGAAATCTTCATGAAGTAACGCTGAGCTTATCAAAAGTCTCTAGTCTTGATCTGTTATATCGTACTGCGGTTGATTTGGGGCGAAGCCATTTGGGAATTGACAGGATGGCATTATTTTTGACTGACTTTAATAAAAATGAGTTGCAGGGAACTTATGGTACCGATCCTGATGGTAACTTGGTGTTGCGAAGTGACTTTACCAGTGCAATCCCTGATCATCCGATAGTCAATGAAGCCTTGAGCCATAAAGATCACGTTGTTGTAAAAGAGAATGTGCCACTTTACTTTGGGGTCAAGCAGGTAGGAACCGGATGGAATGCGATGATTGCCATGTGGAATGGCAATGAATGTATTGGCTGGCTGGCAGCTGATAACCTGATTAACCAGCGTACGTTGACTGAACATCAAAAAGAGATCCTGAAATTATTCGGTGCGGCTTTGGGGCAGCAAATAGTGATCAGGCGTAAGCATGTTCAGCTGAGCGAGTTAAATGCCGAGTTGGAGGTGCGGGTATTGAAACGTACGCATCAGCTAGAGGCAACTAACCGGGCCCTTGCTGAAGCTAACCAGCAACTAGAACTTTTATCTATGCAAGATGGGTTGACGGGAGTTGCGAATCGTCGTTTTTTTGACCAGACATTAGATCGCTATTGGAAGTTGGCTCAGAAAACTGAAGAGCCACTCAGTTTGATCATGATTGATGTCGATTATTTTAAAATATTTAATGATACCTACGGGCATCAGGAAGGTGACAATTGCCTTATAAAAATAGCTACTTCATTGGACGAAATAGTCAAACCATACCAAAAGTCAATATTTACCCGTTATGGCGGCGAAGAGTTTGCCTGCTTATTACCTAGTGTTGATGCTAAGACAACACAGAGTATTGCTGCAAAGATGCGGATTTGTATAAACCAGCTGGCTTTAACAAATGAATTGGTTGATGACGGCAAGGTTACAATCAGCTTGGGCATGCATACAATAACGCCGACAGCTGGGACTATGCTTGAGGAGTTGATTGAAGGGGCTGATAGGGCTTTGTATCTTGCGAAGGAATGGGGAAGAAACCAGTATCACCAATGGAGTGATTTAGTGTGCGATATAAAGTAATGTGCAGCATGTTTATCAGGTAAGCTTATTGTTCAATAAATAGATATTTCAAACTTATTTTGTGACAACGCTCAATTTTTTCTGGCATTTTATCGAGTAATGGCGCACAATGCGCGCCTCATATCTTCGAGGCCCATGCTTGTGGTTGCTGTTGCAGAACCGATTAAAGCCAAAGGGGCCCGTTTTACGTTAGATTATATATTGGGATCCCAATGCAAGAATCTGTTACAGAATTTCGTCAGTTAGATCTGGCTGACACACTTTTATCCGCACTTGACTCAATGGGCTTCGTTGCGCCGACTCCAATTCAGGCGGCGTCAATTCCTCTACTACTAACTGGTACTGATGCGCTGGGTAAAGCACAGACAGGTACTGGTAAAACAGCAGCGTTCTCACTACCGCTTCTGAACAAGCTTGATCTTGGCCAGCATAAGCCACAAGCAATCGTTATGGCTCCGACTCGTGAACTTGCGATTCAGGTTGCTGCAGAAATTAAAGTTCTTGGTCAAAACGTCAAGGGTCTTAAAGTACTAGAAATTTACGGTGGTGCATCTATCGTTGATCAGATGCGTGCGCTTAAAGCTGGTGCTCACATCGTTGTAGGTACTCCAGGTCGTGTTAAAGACCTAATCACTCGTGACCGTCTACACCTTGATGAAGTACACACTTTTGTACTTGATGAAGCAGACGAAATGCTAAAAATGGGTTTCGTTGACGATGTAACTTGGATCATGGAGCAGGCTCCAGAATCAGCTCAGCGCGTTCTGTTCTCTGCAACTATGCCTCCAATCGTTAAAGAGATCGTTGATCGCTTCCTACGTGAACCTGCGCGTATTGACGTTGCTGGTGAAAACCGTACTGTTTCTCAGGTAGAGCAGCAGTTCTGGGTTGTTAAAGGCGTAGAGAAAGACGAAGCAATGATGCGTCTTCTAGAAACTGAAGATACTGACGCATCAATCGTATTCGTACGTACACGTCAGGATACTGAGCGTCTGGCTGACTGGCTATCTGCTCGTGGTTTTAAAGCTGCTGCACTGCACGGTGATATTCCACAATCTCTACGTGAACGTACTGTTGATCACATCAAGAAAGGTGTTATCGATATTCTGGTTGCAACTGACGTTGTTGCTCGTGGTCTTGATGTGCCGCGTATTACGCACGTATTCAACTACGATATCCCATTCGATGTAGAATCATACATCCACCGTATCGGTCGTACTGGTCGTGCTGGCCGTGCTGGTAAAGCGATCCTTCTTGTTCGTACTAACCAGATCCGTATGCTGCGCACTATCGAGCGTGTAACTAAGTCTCGCATGGAAGAAATCCAGCTTCCTCTACGCGATCTAGTTGCCGCTGCTCGTTTGAACCGTCTAGGTCAAGAGCTAGCGACTCAGAAAGAACAAGTAAATGTTGAAGCATTTGTTGAACTTGTAGAGAAGCTGCAAGAGACAATTGAAGTTGATGCTGCAACACTAGCGGCGATGCTTCTTCAGCGTCAGCAGGGTAACCGTCCTCTGTTCTACAAAGGCCCAGACCCAATGATTGCTGCTATCGAGCGTGACAAGCAGCGTCGTGAGCGTCGTCGTGAAGACCGTGGCGGCGAGCGTGGTGAACGTCGTGAGCGTCGTTCTTACAACAATGCTGACTGGGATACTTACCAGCTACAGGTTGGTCGTGAGCAAGGTGTTCAGGTTAAAGATATCGTTGGTGCTATCGCGAACGAACTTGGCCTAAGCAAAGAGTTCATCGGCGCAATCAAACTGGCTCCTGAGCACACTTATGTTCAACTTCCTAAGAAGATGACGGCTGAAGTATCAGCTCAGCTTAAGAAGCTACGTATTCGTCAGAATGACGTTAAAGCTGTTGTTGTTGAAGGTGAGGTTCTTCGTGAGCACCGTCGTGGTGGTCGTGATGGTAGCCGCGATGGCAACCGTGGTGGTTACCGTGGTAACCGCGATGGTAACCGTGAAGGTGGCCGTGGCCGTCGTGATGGCGAGCGTCGTTTTGACCGCAACCGTGGCGGCGACAGCCGTGGTAGCTACCGTGGTGAGCGTAACCACGGTTCATCTGACCATCCACGTCGCGACCGTAAGCCTCGTAACGAAGCTTAATCGCTGCGAATTAGAGATAGAAAACCGGGCTATTAAGCCCGGTTTTTTTATATCTGTGCTTTTATACCAAATTGAATAATACACCTGCCCTCTGAGGGTGCTCTGCCGCTAATGATAACGAAACATATTTTTTAACGAATTATGCTTTTATAGATTTATGAGAACTGAGTGGCTATTATTTCTTTGTAACTCAGATGCCCTGTTGCTATGACTAATACATGCAGTGATAGAACCATTGTCATTGCTATTTTATTTATACAACAAGGGATAAGTTGTATGTCTATATTAAATAATCTATCAATAAAACGTCAGGTGACAATTCCGGTTGTAATGGTCTCTGTTCTATTTCTAGCCTCTTTTTTCTTGAGTCGTGGTGGTCTTGAAAATGCAGTTTCGGTAATGAATATGACGACTCAGCAGGCCGTTATGTCAAAAAATAGTATTGCGAGACTAATTAATGGAATGTATGCAACCAGAGTAAGTGCTATTTACGCTATTTATGATAAGTCACAGTTGAAAGGGTTTGAAAACAGTCTTAATCAAACCGAGCAAGAAAATACATTTGCAATTGAAAACCTCAGGGCTATGTCCGGGATAGAAACAGAACTGAATGCGTTTAATAAGATATTTAATGAGTATTTGAATTATACGCGCAACACTATGTTATCTGTGTTGACAGAATATCACTCCGGTAATCTCAATGAGCTGGAATATCAGACTTATGTCACTCAATATCGTTCCCTGGGTGACAATATGACAGTCTCGATTGATGCGCTTTCCGATAAGCTTAATGTCATCACAGACCAGCAAATAGCTGCACAGGTTAAAAATCATAATCAGATTCTTGAAACCGCTTTGTGGGCAACACTAGTGACGACGTTGGCTGGTGTAGGATTCGGTTGGTTGTTGTCGGGTTATATAGTGAGTCCGATTGTGGATCTGCAGCGGACTATGCAGAAAATTGCCCGTGGCGAACTGAATGTTGAATTAGATACCGACGGTAAAAATGAACTTAGCCATCTTGCACAGGATATATCCCGGATGGTTGTACAGTTGCGTAACACGGTTAACGAATTAATGACGATCAGCACTAGTGTAGCCTCATCATCAACAGAATTGGCTGCGGTGATGAAAGAGTCAGAAAAAAATGCGAATCAGCAGACAACAGAGGTTGAACAAGTTGCGACAGCAGTTGAAGAACTGTCTTCTACCGCGGAAAGTGTCAATCAGGCTGCGGTAAGGGCTGATGATAACGCTCGCAGCGCAAGTGTTCTGGCGGCTGAAGGGGCCGGTTTATTTGACCAGACTACGCTTGCCAGCGAGGAGATATCCTGTCGTCTTAATGATGCTGCAGAAGTGGTAAACCAGTTAGAGCAGCAATCAACACAGATCAGTAAAGTGATCGAGGTAATCCAAAGCATTTCCGAACAGACTAACCTATTGGCTTTGAATGCAGCTATTGAAGCTGCCCGGGCGGGGGATAGTGGGCGTGGTTTTGCGGTGGTTGCTGATGAAGTCCGTCAGCTTGCAGCTCGTACTCAGGAGTCAACAGGGGAAATTCAAGCCATTATCGAACAATTGCAGTCTCAGTCAGCTAATGCGAATGAAGCGATGCATTCAGTGCGTACTATGCTGGAGAGCAGTCATACGCTGACAGATAAAGCCAATGAAGCACTTTTGGGCATTAATGAAGCTGTTCAAGGTATTACTGATATGAACACTCAGGTTGCGACAGCAGCAGAGGAGCAATCTCAGGTTACCCATGATATTAACCGCAACATCAGCAACATTCACCACATTGTTAGTCTGAGCGCTACAGGTGTCAGCCAGTGTGCTACAGCCAGCGATGAATTATCAGTATTGGCCGAAAAGCAAAAACATTGTCTTTCATATTTTAAAATTTAATGTTTCAGTAGGATTATATAATACCAAGCTGAATGTTAACCTCATTGATAGGTCTGATTGTTTTTCAATTTGGTATAAGTACGAGGTAATTAATTTATCTCGTGCTTTTTTATGGCTTATTAACTATTAATGGGTATAACCATCGATGTTAATGTTCGTTTCTATTTTATAGACGTTAGTATATTGATTCTTTTGTCAGTGTATTTCCTTAGCGTAGTTAAATTTCATTATTTCATGAACGTTATGTCTGACATATCGGAGCAGTGATGTTTGCACTGGTGTTACTGTAAGTTTTGTGTGTTTCTTCTAATATCCACATAAATAGTATTTTTTCTTTGGGGATAGCGTTTTTCAATATGCTAATTTAGTTTCAGTTTAAGATTTGTATTACTGATTGGTATGGAGTTGGGAGAAATCATGCTTAAGAATAAAGTGTGTGTAGTTACCGGTGGAGCGCAGGGAATTGGCCGCTGTATCGTTGAAACTTTCGCTAAAAACGATGCAACTATAGTATTTGCTTGCGACATGAATGCTGCGGCTATGGCTGATCTTGAATCTGATTACAGTAATGTAAGAGCAGTTGAACTTAACGTTTGCGATCGTAAAGCGATCGAGAATTTTATTGCGAAGATAAAGCAAGAATTTACTAATATTGATGTGCTAGTCAATAATGCCGGTATTACTCGTGATAACTTACTTGATAAGATGACTGAAGATGACTGGGATATGGTTCTTGATGTGAACCTCAAAGGTGTCTTTAATATGACGCAGGCGGTTGCTCCGGTGATGATTGAAGCAGGAATTGGCTCTATTATTACCATGTCATCTGTAGTTGGTACAGATGGTAATGTTGGTCAAAGTAATTATGCTGCAACTAAAGGCGGTGTGATTGCGATGACTAAAGGCTGGGCAAAAGAATTCTCACGCAAAGGTGCACAAGTTCGTGCTAACTGTATAGCCCCTGGGTTTATTGAAACTCCAATGACAGTTGATTTGCCTGAGAAAGTGCTGGATTACATGAAAAATAAAACACCGCTTAAGCGTATGGGCAAACCGGAAGATATCGCGAAGGGGGCTCTGTTCCTTGCCAGTGATAATGCATCATTTATTACCGGTCAAACTCTGAAAATTGACGGTGGTTTGGTGATTTAATTTGCTATAACTGGTGGCAATGATTATTTCAGGATACGTTAAGCAGCCATTCATGTGATGGCTGTTTTTTTGTTATTTATGGCGCGAATGCATTGCGGTGAACCCTAAGATAAATTGGTGTGGCCTTTTTAAATTGCGTGGTTTTAGTAAAAGCGATTTTCCTTTTAATGACGTCACTTAATTGAACTGTCTCCGTAATTTTTAGCCAACTGGTTGGAAACTACAAAAAAAATGAAATAAATGATAAAAAGGCTATACAAAGCATTAAATGCTGGTAGTATTGCTCTTGGCCTGTAATCAGACCTATTTATATGAAACAAGATATTATGCTTTTAGAACACTTTGCTACATCTGCTTTACCAGTTAATGTTATCAAGTACTTCCATCCATAATTATTCCTCACATAAGTAATTCTTTTCTGGCTATACAACGCATTACGCGAATTATTTGTTAAAAAATTTAGGATATAATCATGTCTAAACTAACTGGTACAGTTAAGTGGTTCAACGAAGAAAAAGGTTTCGGCTTCATCACTCAGGATAACGGCGGCGCAGACGTATTCGTTCACTTTCGTGCGATCGTTTCTGAAGGTTTCAAAACTCTAGCTGAAGGCCAGAAAGTTTCTTTCGAAACAGAGCAAGGCCAGAAAGGTCTTCAAGCTGCAAACGTTGAAAAAATCTAATTTAACGTTGCACTGATTTTGAAATGCTGGCTTAGGCCAGCATTTTTTTATCTAAATAACTTGGTTCCTTATTATTAGAGGAACTCAATTATTTTTAATAAAAAGGGGCAGAATCTAAGTTCTGCCCCTTTTTCATTATGCGTATAATCGCTTTGCTTGTTGTCGAGATTAAGCGTTTTTAGGTGATGTATGCGCTAGGTTAACTGGTACTTCACCTTGGTATTTTTCCACTTCTAGTTGCGCCATGTGGCCACAGTTAGCCTGTGCCAATTGTGATGACCCTTGATCGAAGGTTAGAACGTTGATACAGCCATTTCGGCACATACCTCCGGCTTGTCCAGGTGTGTCTGAGTCATACCATGCACCTTCACAAACACGAACTGCACCTTGGCGGATATCGTCAGATACCAGTGCGCCTACTAGAATTTGACCTCGGTTATTGAAAGCGCGGACCAGATCACCATGTTTGATACTTCGTTCCTTGGCATCTTGGCTGTTAATCATGATAGCTTCGCGGTTTGCAATAGCGAATTTGTCACGCAGTGGCGTGTTATCCAGCTGGGAGTGTAAACGCTGAGTCGGGTGAGCTGTGTTCAGTGATAGCGGGAATTTCTTCGCGATATCGGCTTTGTACCACTCACGAGGCTCGTACCATTTAGCGTGCGGTGCACAGTCAGCGTAGTCCATTTGTGCTATGGTATCGGAGAAAATCTCAATACGGCCAGAAGGTGTACCTAACGGATTTAGAAGTGGGTTTTCACGGAAGTCTGCATGGCGTACCCAGCGCTTGTTGGCTTCTGGAATTGGGAATACAACATAGTCGTTAGCATTCCAGAACATCTCAAATGGTGGCAGAGGTATGCGGTTAGTGCGTGCTTGTGTGGCCATACCGTCATACATTTCTTTCAGCCACTGCATTTCGTCTTTGCCTTCAGTGTAGGCGTCTTTTACCCCCAGCTTGTTTGCCAGTGCCACATAGATATCAAAGTCGTTTTTGGCTTCATGTTGTGGCTCAACTATTTTGTGCATAGGGATCACATAGCGCTGCGAGTAATCACCGCCCATATCCAGATCGTTACGCTCGTAAGCGGTCGTTGCTGGAAGCACAATATCTGCATGTTTGGCTGATGCCGTCCAGTAAGGTTCCTGTACAACAATGGTGTCAAGTTGCTGCCATGCCTTTAACAGGCTATTGGTGTCCTGATGTTGGTGGAACGGGTTACCGCCAGCCACGTAAACCATTTTGATTTCAGGGTAGGTAACCTTACGGCCATTGAACTTGATTGTTTTACCCGGGTTCATAATGGCATCAACAATACGGGCTACCGGAATTGGAGCCGGAGAACCTTTCGGTGCTTTGCCTGCGTTGATACCTGCCAGAATACCGCCTTTAGCTGTCGGGCTACCGCCTGAAGAGTAGTGGTAGCTGAAGCCAAAGCCTCCGCCTGGCAAACCGATTTGGCCCAGCATTGCAGCCAGTGTAACCAGCATCCAGTTTGGCTGTTCGCCATGGTGCTGGCGCTGCATACCCCAGCCAGCCATCAGCATAGTACGGTTTTTGGCTAATTCACGGGCCAGAGTTTTAATGGTTTCTGCGTCGATACCACAGATATTAGCGGCCCATTCGGCTGTTTTTGCTTCGCCGTCAGTTTCACCGTTCAGATAAGTAAGGAACTTATCAAAGCCTGTGGTGTAGTATTTCAAGAACTCTTTGTCGTGCAGATCTTCGCTGTAAAGGGTATGAGCCATACCCAGCATCATTGCAACGTCAGTATACGGACGTGGTGCAATCCATTCTGCGTTCATGTAGTCGATGGTTTCATTGAGAATCGGATCAATAGCAATGATACGGGTGCCTTTATCTTTAAGAGCTTTAAGGCCTGCCTGACCTTCGTGATCTGGTACGTTCCAGGCGTTCTTCAATGTCGCCATGGCATTGAAGCCCCATAGTACAACCAGCTCACTGTTTTCAACAACTACAGGCCATGCTGTTTGTTGTTCGTAAACTTCCATTGAGCCCATAACGTGCGGCATGATCATCTGTGCGGCACCGGTTGAATAGTCACCTGCATAGCCCAGGAAGCCACCGGTCAGGTTCATCAGGCGGTGCAGCAGGGTACGGCTGTTGTGTAACATGCCCGTACTTTTCCAGCCATATGAACCGGCGTAGATTGATGACGGACCGAAATTTTCCTGCAGGCGGGTAATTTCACTGGCAACCAGTTCAGTGGCTTTGTCCCAGCTGACACGAACCCACTCGTCGTTACCGCGTTTCTCTTTGCTTACGCCTGCACCACCTTCAAGGAAGCTGCGGCGGACCATTGGGTATTTAACACGGTTCTTTGCGTGTACCTGATGCGGCACCATTTTGATCAGCTCATTTGGTGCCGGATCATCGTCTATGGCAATTGCATCGATCATCTTGCCATCTTTCACAACACCCTGGAATGCGCCCCAGTGAGCAGCACTTAAAATGCCTTTATGGGCTGTTTTTGTGTATTTGAAGTGAGGAAGAGCTTCTTCAATGGCTTTTGCAAGCGCTGTTTTTGGTAAAATGCTGTTGATTGCTGGTACTGCTGCCAGGGCTGCTGCACTTTTCAGGAAGCGACGACGGCTCAGTAAAACTTCGTTTTTATTGGTCATGGATTGCTTGCTCATTAGTGTTTACTTCCCGTCATATCGCTTGCGTGTTTTTGAACGTATTGAGTTAGGATTCGGCTTTGCTCCGGAGTCAGAGATGTGCGGGATTCCATGCCTTTAATAACACCAATCCACTGGTTGGAGTTAAAGTGATCCAGCGGTGTCAGGCCGTGACAACCGGTACAGTTTGCTGACATCAGCTCTGATGAGTAGTCCCAAAGGGCTTTGTCGTTATCAAGTAGCTTGTCGGTTTCCATCCATAGTTTCAGGTCAACCTGATGCCATACAATACTGGTCGCTTCGTCAGTCACTGTTGCCAGTTTTTCAACTGCCATTTTTGCATCATCACCCAGAAGCACAGAAAGGATCCGTTTACCCTGTTGCGCGTAGATCACTGAATCAACACCTTCCTGCTGCCAGCCATGAACAACCCCCTGAACTCGCTCAGCACCACGGGTGAGCACTTCGAACTCTGTCGTTGGTAGCAGGTTACCCTGGTTGTGACTCTCAGTTTCACTCAGGTAGAAAGGGGTGGTTTCATAAGTAAACAGCTGAGTAGCCGTTTCTGAAGCAGACAAGGCTGCTTTTGCCAGTTCTGCGGCACCTGATTGAGCTGAAGTTGAAGTATCTGGCAATAGGTGTGCAATGCCTTTATGGCAGTCGATACAGGTCTGGTTATTAGCAATTGCCTGCTGATGCATGTCGCGTGCTGCTGGTCGTTGTTCAAGCAGTGTCATTGCATTGAAGTCGTGACAGTTACGGCAGGTTGCAGAATCGTTGGCTTTCATTTGCTGCCATACAGTTTCAGCCATGTGCTGGCGGCGAGCTTCATAGGCTTCTTCGGTATCAATTGTGCCTGCCAGTTCATGATAGATATCTTTTGCAGCACTTACTTTGGTGAACAGGTAATCAATGGTATCGGTTGGAATGTGGCAATCTGCACATTCTGCGCGCACACCGTGCTTGTTCTGGAAGTGGATCGTACCTTGGTATTCAGCCAGAGGCTTTTCCATTGAGTGACAGGATACACAAAATTCAGTTGAACTTGTTTTGTGCATAATGAAAGCTGCGGTGCCAAATGAGGCAATGCCTCCTAGTGCGCCAAGAGCTAGGATTCCAAATAGCATTTTCTTTTGTAATGATTTTTGATATTTATTGTTTACCATTGTTTACATTTCTTTATATGGTGAAATAACTGGAGGCATCCTACAAAAAACAGTATTAATACGGTAATAAATACTGCTAAAGAGGTATTTGTTTGGACACGTTTTCGACGTTTGTGTGGTGGATGTTATGATGTTGATATGGCAATGGTTTTGTAAAGTGGGTGGTTGTGAGCGGTGCTTTATGGGTATGTTGGCGAGTGGTTACTATTACTGAAAGGCTTTAAAGGAAAAAGATGCTTATCAATGACAAATATGACAACTTATTTCATTAATGCTGGTGAGATGTATTCCCTTAAGGGATGAGTGTTGTGAAAAAGAGAGCGCGAGAGTGCTCTCTTATCGCTTTTTTAGTTCTGGATAATTTCAGAGCTAGATGGATTTAACACTGTCACGTTCAACCAGTGTAGGTTCAAGCTGGATAATTTTGTTGGTTGTTCGTTTGTTCTGGATCTTATCTAACAGAGTATCAACTGCTTGCTGACCGAGGCGGTGCTTAGGCTGGTGAATGGTAGTGAGTGAGGGTGTGATGTACTTGGCTAGTTTGATGTCATCATATCCGACGATAGAGATGTCATCAGGTACCGATAAACCTTTCTTGTGGGCAGTATTAATTACACCCATTGCCATCATGTCATTACAAACGAACAGGGCTGTCGGTAGCGGGCCTCTTTCGTAGATTTTATCGAAAGCTGTTTCGCCGCCTTCACATTCAAAGAGTCCTGAGGCAATCCACTGCTTGTTGATTTCTAATCCCGCCTCTTCCATTGCCTGAACAAAACCCGACAGGCGTTGCTGTGCAGGAAGTTTATCTAACGGGCCGGTAAGGCAACCAATTTTTGTGTGCCCTTTTTCAATTAGGTGACGGGTTGCCAGGTAGCCGCCATGATGAGAGTTATCTTGGATTTTATCACTCGGAAAATCAATTGGTCCCCAGTCCATGACGATTGTCGGAACTGGCTGGTGGCGAGAGAATAGGTCAAAATCTTTCCCTTCGACTTCACTGCACATCAGTAATAACCCGTCGACACGTTTTTGCAAAAGGGTGTCGAGGTTGGAGTGCATGCGTTCGATGTCACCTTCGGTATTACAAAGGATCAGGTTATAGCCTTGCTGGTAGCAACGGCGCTCGACACCTTTGACGACTTCACCGAAAAATGGGTTGGTTGAGGTTGTAACTAACATGCCGAAAGTTCGGGTATGGTTCACCTTCAGGCTGCGGGCCAAGGCCGAGGGGGCGTAGTTTAACTCTTTCACTGCCGCCATTACACGAACTGAAATATCTTCGCTGACAAAACGGGTTTTATTGAGTACGTGGCTGACCGTTGAGGTTGATACACCGGCGTATTTCGCAACATCTTTGATTGTCGCCATTGAGTTCTCCCTGATACATACCAGATAACTGGTATTAGCCCGTATAACCAGCAATATTTTACAACCAGAACTTTTAATAAAAGTTTGGCACGATATTGAGGCGGTTATACAGGCCGGTTTACTTAATGGTGCTCGATAAGAAAGCGTTCCACTTCTCGGCGATGCGGAATAGAAGTCTGAGCACCCATACGTGTTACTGAAATTGCGGCTGCGGCATGAGCAAAGCGGATGGCTTCGTCCATCTGTTTTCCTTCCTGAATACCGGTTAGCAGTGCACCATTGAAGGTATCACCAGCGGCGGTGGTATCTTTGGCATCAACCCTGAATCCCGGTACTTGCTGGCCTTTGCCGTCATTGCTGATCCAGACGCCTTGGCTGCCAAGGGTGATCATAACCTGCTTGATCCCTTTTGCGTGCAGAATGTCTGCGGCATTTTGCGCTGATGTAACATCCTCAACCTTTACCCCTGTCAGCAGTTCCGCCTCAGTTTCGTTAGGCGTAATCATATCAACAAGTTGTAATAAGTCATCAGATAATGCTTGTGCAGGTGCCGGGTTTAGCACAACGCGGGTGCCTGCTTCCTGCGCAACCCTTGCTGCAGCTTCAATCGTTTCAATTGGTGTTTCCAGTTGCATCAGCAAAGTATCGGCATGGGTGATGAGGTGATGGTGTGGCTCAAGGCGGGCAGGACTTAAGCAGCCATTGGCTTCGGCCGAAATACAAATGCTATTTTCACCTGTTTGGGCGACCTGGATCATCGCAATACCGGTCGGTGTATTTTCTTCAATCAGAACAGCTTCAGTATTCATGCCTTCTTTGGAAAATTCTTCTCGCATCTGATAGCCGAAACTGTCATCACCCACACAGGCAATAAAGGCAACATCGGCGCCAAGGCGAGCCGCGGCAACGGCCTGGTTAGCCCCCTTACCACCAGGAATAACACAATAGCTGTGGCCGTGTAACGTTTCACCCGGACGCGGGAAAGAAGCTACCTGTAAAACATGGTCGGCATTGACGCTACCAAGAACAACTAATTTATTCATATCGGGACCTTTCTTACTTTACGTTTGCCGTTTTTATCGGGCCAAAATGTATGGGTTAGCGGTGTAGTAAAAATTAAACAAGCGCTAAACGATAGATTTTGAGATAGGGGTGCGGAACCTAGCACCTTGTTCCTAAGTGGCTCAGAAACAGAGCCAAGGAGCTAGGTTCCGAATATTACTACTTAGTAATTACTTTCAGAGGAACTGGAATATTTGCTTCCACTTTCTCACCTTTCAGCATTTTATCTGCAGTTTCCACGCCCAATGCACCAATCAGATCCGGTTGCTGTGCGATAGTTGCGCCCAGTTTACCGCGGTTAACTGCTGCGATACCGTCCTTTGTGCCATCGAAGCCGACGATCAGAACGTCTTTGCCTGATGCCTGAACAGCACGAAGGGCACCCAGAGCCATTTCATCGTTTTGGGCAAAAACTGCCTGAACATCCGGGTTGGCTGCCAGCATGTTTTCCATTACGTTCAGGCCTTTAGTGCGGTCGAAGTCAGCTGGCTGGCTGGCAAGTAGGTTCATGCTGTGTGCGTCCACGGCATTCATGAAGCCCTTACCACGTTCGCGTGCGGCAGAAGTACCTGCGATCCCTTCAAGCTGGATAACACGTGCTTTTTCACCGACTTTTTCCATGATGAATTTACCAGCCATTTCGCCACCGGCAACGTTGTCGGATGCAATATGACTTACCACTTCACCACGGCTTGCACCACGGTCCAGAGTTAGGACAGGGATCTTGGAGCGGTTTGCCATGCGAATCGCGTTAGATACGGCATCTGAGTCTGTTGGGTTGATCAGGATTGCTTTTACGCCGCGGACAGTAAGATCTTCAATGTTAGACAGTTCTTTACTTGGGTCATTTTGAGAATCAAGAACAATCAGGTTATACCCTAGTTCCTGTGCTTTTGCTTCTGCACCTTCTTTCATTGTGACGAAGAATGGGTTATTCAGTGTCGAAACAACCATGGCCATGGTGTCTTGCGCAGCTGCGGTAGTGCTGAAAGACGCTGAGATTACGGCAGCAGAGATTAGGGTTGCTAACTTTTTCATTCCGTTTTCCTTTCTACGTATGTCGGTTGTGCGGGCAGGGGGCTACCCGCGCTACAGAGGTTGATACCAATCGGTGTTACTTGTTTTTGTTATCTACGAGGACTGCAAGCAAGATAACCACTGCTTTTGCAATCATCTGGTAATAGGAGGATACATCCAGCAGGTTAAGTGCATTGTTAAGGAAGCCAATAATCAGTGCGCCGATCAGGGTTCCCATTATGCGGCCTTTACCACCGGCGAGACTGGTGCCGCCAAGCACTACCGCAGCAATCGCATCTAGTTCGTATCCCATACCAGCGGTAGGCTGAGCCGATGAGAGACGAGAGGTGACGATGATGCCAGCCAGAGCTGCTAACAGGCCGCAGATTGCGTAGACGCCAATCTTGACGCGGTCCACGTTGATACCTGAAAGACGGGTTGCGGATTCGTTGCCGCCAAGCGCGTAGATATAACGACCGAATCGAGTGTGGTTCAACAGGTACCAGATAGCAGCGAAGACGATAACCATCAGCCAGATTGGAACCGGGATACCCATGGCATAACCAGTACCAAACCATCCAAAGCTATCTGCGACATCAGTAAAGCCTGTTGAAATTGGACGACCGTCGGTGTAAACCATGGTCACACCGCGAAGCAGGGTCATTGTAACCAGAGTGGCGATGAATGCCTGTACTTTACCTTTGGCAATGATCACGCCACTGATAGCGCCAAGGGCTGCACCAGCGACTAGGGCTGTTGGTACTGCCACAAGCACTGGAATTTCCATACCAATCATGGTGGCGGCAAATGCACCGCAGAGCGCAAGAACTGAGCCGACGCTAAGGTCGATACCGGCGGTTAGGATAACCAGGGTCATACCTACTGCGATGATGGCATTTATCGAGGTCTGGCGCAGGATATTCAGGATGTTATCCATGGTGAAGAAGTTCGGGTTCAGGAAAGACACCACCACAATCAGGAAAATTAATGCGATCAGCGACTTCTGTTCGATTAACCATTCTTTGCTGAATAGCTTGGTGCTACCGGAATCAGGTGTTTTAGTCATAGCGTTAGTGCTCATGCTGCTACCTCGTTGATTTGTTTACCCACAGCGCAGGCTAGTAGTTTTTCTTGGTCGGCATCGGCGGCCATAAATTCACCGCTGATCTGGCCTTCGTGCATGACGAGGATACGGTCACTCATACCCAGCACTTCTGGCATCTCCGAAGAGACCAGGATGATGCTCATCCCTTCGGCTTTGAATTGGTTTATTAACTGATATATTTCCTTTTTGGCACCGACATCGACACCACGCGTAGGTTCGTCAAGGATCAGGGCTTTCGGTTTGGTCATCAGGCCTTTAGCGATAGCGACTTTTTGCTGGTTACCACCAGATAGGTTGCCGATGATCTGATTTCTGGTCGGGGTTTTGATATTGAACAGGCGGATAAAGTCTTCAACTGCGGTCACCTCTTCGTAGTGATTGAGCTGAAGGCCTTTGGAAAGTTGTTCCAGCGAGCAGATGGACATATTTTCTTTAACGGACAAACCAAGGATCAGGCCATCACCTTTACGGTCTTCTGAAATATAAGCGATACCGTTAGCCAGGCCGTCCTGTGGGCTGCTTGGGTTGATCGTCTTGCCATCTAGGATCACATCCCCTGATTCGCGGGGGTGGGCACCATATATCACTTTCATTAGCTCAGTTCGGCCTGCGCCCATTAAGCCGGAAATACCCAGGATCTCTCCGCGATCTAAAGTAAAGCTGACGTTGTGGACATCGGAAGCATTAAGGTTTTTTACTTCTAAACAGGTGGTACCGTGTGTAACGTCAATGCGAGGGTATTGCTCATCAAGTCGGCGACCTACCATCATTTCGATCATGGTGTCTTCGTCGATATCGGCAACCTGGCGTTCACCAATGAATTTACCGTCACGCAGAACCGTGATGTCATCGCAGATTTCGAAAATTTCTTTCAGACGGTGAGAGATATAAACAATGCCGCAGTCTTCATCGCGAAGTTCGTTGATGACCTTGAACAGGGACTCAGTTTCGGTATCGGTCAGGGCATCGGTTGGTTCGTCCATAATGATGACTTGCGATTTGAACGATAGCGCTTTGGCTATTTCAACCATTTGCTGTTCGCCGAGACTAAGTTCACCCAGTAGCTGTCGAGAGTTATGTTTGACATTAAGGCGTTTGAGAAGAGCATCGGCTTCACGGTACATTTCTGACCACTTGATTCCGCCAAAAGCATTGGTTATCTCACGACCCAGAAAGATGTTTTCTGCAATGGTTAGTTCGGGAATAAGATTTAGTTCCTGGTGGATAATGCTGATCCCGGCTTCTTGTGAATGACGTGGACCGTTGAAATTAACTTTTTCGCCCTGATATCGGATTTCACCGGCATCCATGGCATAAATCCCGGTCAACGCTTTCATTAGGGTGGATTTTCCTGCTCCGTTTTCTCCCATCAAAGCCATCACTTTGCCTGGATAAACGTTGAGGCAGGCATTATCGAGAGCTTTGACTCCCGGGAATGCTTTCTCAATCCCTTTTAATTCTAAGATTGGCTGTTTCATGTCAGTTCCTTGCAGTTAGCAGAAGAGTCGGATTTAGAACACTACGCCAGATTGAAAAATCACATTGGCGTATGGGGTGCACTCTCCGGTGCGGATCACTGCTTTGCTGTTTTGAGTGTGGATTTTGAATTCTTCGTGGCTGACATAGGTAAGGTTAATAGATCTGCCGCATTGCGCTTCTTCATTACGAATGAGTTCGATGAGAGCTTCGTGATGTGTAGGGCTAACCTTCAGGAATTCTTCGGCCATAACAACACCTTCAATTTGCATTTCACCAAGCACCGCTTTTACTGTCTCGATAAAGGTAGGGACGCCAGGAATAAGCGCAAGATCGATACGTTGTGTTTCATCCGGGATAGGTAAGCCTGCATCACAGATTGTGACTTCGTCTGTGTGTCCTAATGTTGCGATGACGTATGACAATTCAGCATTGATGAGTGCGCTTTTTTTCATGGGTTGTACCTTATTCGTTCTGTGGGAGAAGCGAGATGAACAAACCTGTTTGGCATGACATCTTATATTTCATTTTATTCATCGAAACGGTTACGCAAACGTTTCGATGACTAGAAATGTAGATCGAAACGTTTCGATGTGCATTAGCTAAGCACGCAAAGTGTGACTTAAATCAGAACAAATATGCTTTTGATGAATAAAAAGAGGAAGCGATCACAAATCAAGTTGATGAGTTTCATATTAAAGCTTATGACTTGATTCGTTGCGGGCGTGATTGTGAATGGATTGTGTCGGGGTAATGTAATTTATTGCAAATTATGTTTGAAACCTTTGGGTTGCGAGCAGAAAAAGACTTATCATTTACCCCCGAATATTTCACCGAGGTATGATGCTCGATATGGCACCTTCAGCAGCGAATCTTTTACCGTTTACTTTGCTAATTGCACCGATTTCGTTGTTTTGTCTGATGTTCGCATTGAAAAAAAGAAATGTTTGGTTGATCCGGGTTTCGTTGCTCGGGTTGGTGCTGGTGGCAATGCTATTGGTTGTCTTCCAGTATCTGGACTATAAGCATTTTGAAGATTGCCTGTTAAAAGGCGCCGACTACAGCGCCTTTAAGGGGAGTTGTATCAAGTTTAATTAACTTAATGTTGCGATGATCACTTGAGAAGAAGAGAAGCATGCCAGTGCGTGCTTTCCTTCTTCTAACATTATCTCTTTACTTTTCTTTCTATTGATGAGGGCACAGACTTCATCATTATCATCAAGCTTTATCGATACTTCGGCTGAACAATCATCATATTTTATGTGTTGGATGATCCCGCTGAGCTGGTTGTCGAGTTGCAGATCTGAAGGTGATTCATTGCTAATTTGGATTGCCGGGCCTTTTACAAGTGCAACCACATCCTTTCCTTCTTCTAGTTGAAGGCGGATTGTACTGCCGTGGGTTATCGTCGCAATAACGTGTTGTCCACTTTGTAGTTTGATAAAGACCTTGTCGTGCAAAGTATGATTTTCAATTTCACTGATAGTGCCGAAAAATTGATTTCTGGCACTGGTTTGTAGTGAGAATTTGGTCATAACACCTAATAGGCTATGTAGTGGGGCATCTTCGTCGTTGAGTGCCTTTAGTCCCATATTCTGGATTGTATCTAGCAGGTCATACATCTGGAGCAAACGTTCGCCAAAGCGGGTCAATGATGCTCCGCCTCCACCTTTACCACCTTTTTCACTGGTTAACAGCGGTGATTCCGAACGGTTATTCATATCTTTGATGGCATCGAAGGCTGCTTTATAACTTATCCCTGCTTGCTTAGCTCCTTTACTGATGGAGCCTGTTTGCTGCACTGCCTTGAGCAATGCAATACGGCGAGGATTGGCAAAAACCTTGCCATTTTCGGAAAGGGTGAGCAGGGCATCGAAGTCCATCATGGTGAATGCGGGTCCGTGTAGATATTCAGGTGTTTAATGCAGAGTATATCTGATTATTCAATGTGGTATAAGGTATTGAATGAATAGGGATGGTCTGGGTTGAAGTGGGGCAGAGGTGAAAAAAGCGAGAGCCGGAGCTCTCGCTTTGATTATTATATCACTTCGCAGTGATTAAGCTGTTTGTAGCTCTTCTTTCTGTGCTTCAGGCTCAGACTCGATAAGACGGTTGAGGCGAGGTGCCATGATGACACAAATCACACCAACAGCTGTCGCTGCTGCGGCAAGGGCAAAGAAGTAGTTACCGTAGGAAGCTAAGCTTTCTACCGGAGTCATTTCTACTTCGCCTGATGAAGACAAGCCCGCAACCCATGCACCCGCTACTGATGCGATAGCCAGAGTCATGTTCCATGCACCGTAGATGAAGCCACGGATTCGACTTGGGAACAACTTGGCGATAGCAGACAGACCCAGAGCAGAAATCAGTAGTTCACCGATAGCAAACAGGAAGTGAGGAGCAGCAATCCAGAATGGGTTCAGCATGCCGTTTTCGTCGCCGAAGTACTGGGAGAAACCGGCGCAACCAAAGGCTGCAGCACAGATCAACATACCCAGAGCGAATTTACCCGGCATTGAGAGGTCTTTGCCTTTCTCACCCAAGGTTGTATAGATATGGGCAAGGATTGGGCTCAGGAAGATTACCCACATAGGGTTCAGTGATTGATAGGAAACCGGGTTAACCGCGATACCGAACACTTCTGCTTCTACGTTGTTAATAGCGAAGAAGTTCAGAGATGTTGGCATCTGGTTGTATAGCACGAAGAATGCCAGAGCCTGAACCATCAGTACTAAACCAACAACCATACGCTTGCGGCTGCTTGGTGCTTCCTTCTTCATCTCTTTCATGATGAGGAACAGGATAACCAACGCGGCGATGCCTAGGACGGCCTGTGCCAAAGGTAGGTTAGTTAACAGGTAGCTAGCTGAAGCGATTGCCAGTAATACACCAGAAAGGAACAAGCTGTTGGTCTTGAATGGAACTGCACGCTTGTCGGCTTCGGTTGCTTCCTTGATTTTTTTGTTGAACAACAGATAGGTCACAACGTTAACAGTCATGCCGACAGCTGACAAAATGAAAGCAGATGTCCAGCCGATGCTGTAAGCCATGATAGGTGCGCCTAGCTGCGCAAGGAATGCACCGATGTTGTTAACCATGTAGAACAAGGTGTAGGCACCATCAAGGCGAGGGTCATCTTTATCATAAGATGCAGCAATGATAGTCGGTGGAGCAACACTACCGATACCACGACCTACAGCAACAGTACCCAAACCGATGAATACGAAGTGCGGCTGAGCTGTGATGGCCGAGTAGGCAATGATGAAATAACCGAGGCCCTGGAAGAAGAAACCCCAGACCAGGGTACGCTTCGCTCCGAGGATCTTATCGGCAAGCCAGCCACCGATAAACAGGATAGCTGCACCTAAAGCGGCGAAGGCACCAAAGGTCGCAAAAGAGGTTTTTTGGTCAATACCCAGTTCATCGCCAAGGAAAACCGGCAAAATTGCCCATAGGCTATAGAAAGACAACGCCCACCAGAACTGGCATGAGCAAAGAATATAAAAGGTCAACGGATGACGTTTTTTCATAACTTATTCTCCAACAGTGCGACGGCACTAGAGTGCTTGGATGTAGAACGCTTTATAAGCGCGATACAGCTCGTGGATATCAAACTTGGAAGACAACTCGAATGGTGAGTGCATTGATAAAATGGCTGCACCTGCATCGATAGTATTAATACCGTAGTGGGCCAGGTATTTAGCAACAGTACCGCCACCACCTTCGTCAACCTTACCTAGCAGGCCGGTTTGCCAGGTGATTTCATGGTCGTCGAAAATACGGCGAAGAGCTGCAACGTATTCAGCGTCAGCATCATTGGACGCGACTTTACCGCCATGACCAGTGTATTTAGTCAGCACCAGACCGTAGCCAAGCTTGGACGCATTTTGTGCATCATGAACTGATTCAAATAGTGGGTTCAAACCTGCATTCACGTCTGATGACAAGGCGTATGAGTTCCATAGACAGCGACGTAGCATTTGATCGTTGTACTTTTCACCAGCCTGACGTATAAGCAGTTCACCTGTGAAGAATTCCAGATAGCGTGATTCAAGGCCGGTAGAACCTGTTGAGCCAATTTCTTCTTTATCAACTAAGAAGCAGACTGCAGTTTGTTCCGGGGTTTCGATATCCAGGATTGCCTCAAGAGAGGTATAGGCACAGATGCGGTCGTCCTGACCGTAAGCACCGACGATACCTTCATCGATACCTACATCGCGTGCATCGCCAGCCGGAACCAACATTAATTCTGCTGAAATGAAATCAGTTTCTGAAATGTCATACTTTTCATGTAGTTTTGTTAGTACATGATGTTTGACTTTGTCTTTGATTTTTTCATCTTCAAACTCCATCGGTATAGAGCCGACGATGATTTGAAGTTCTTCGCCTTTTAGCACTTCCGCAGCATTACGTTCGCGTTGAACTTTTTTATCCAAGTGTGGCAATAGATCAGGAATAGTAAAGACAGGATCTTTAGGGTCTTCACCGATGGCGATATCGACAATACGACCAGATTTAGTAACCACAACACCGTGTAGTGCTAGTGGACGTGATGCCCACTGGTACTTTTTGATACCACCGTAATAGTGGGTACGCATTAATGCCAGCTCGTTTTTCTCGTACACAGGATTCGGTTTAAGATCCAAACGAGGAGAATCAATGTGGGATACGACGTAGCGGATACCCTCATTGATCGGACGTTTACCGACAACGGTTAATACAACATTTTTATTGCGGTTGATAAAGTAAACTTTATCGCCTGCAGATAACGTTTCAAACTCGTTGATAGAACGGAAGCCATGTTGTTCGGCTTCTTTTATCGTTGCTTTAACACATTGACGTTCAGTCTTTCCGATATTTAGAAAGTGTTTATAGTTTTCACAAAATTGATTGATCTCATTAATTCTTTCATCTTCAAGGCTGAGCCAACCATTTTTGAATTTCAGCGTATCCATTGCGTAACTCCAAATGTATATGTTGAACTTTCGTGGCGGAGGTTATCATTCTAATAACATAGCTTTTTGTGAGCGCTATCTTCTTATTGAATAAATATTTCTAAACTAAACATCTCCAGATGTGGCGATAAATTGGTTTTTAATTTTGCTATTGTTTGTTTTGGCGACTAGCTGCGAAAAATATCTCGTAATGATGATTTAATTAACTTTTGTTTCAATAGGTGGCAAATTTGCTGTGTTTTAAATTGTTATGGTGAATTGAGATTAAAATAAAAGAGGGGCAAATTTACGCTCTAAGCATAATAATTTGAGGAGGAAATTTAATAGTTTCGACAAGATGCTGCCGATGTGCAATCTGTGTGATATATTTTTTAATTCCCGCGATTAGTTTTTCTAATGTGTCGAGTGGGTTTTGAGCAAGATCACTATTTACAGTGAATTGATGTAAGTTATTAATGTGCCACAGTTTATGGTCGAAATGACTACTATAAGGGCAAAAGTTTCCTATCGTAGTCGAATTATTTAATTTTTATCACCTTTGGTGATTAAGAATGGGGTAAATATTACCCAAAAGACTAAAGAGGCATGATCTGTGTATCATAAGTGCTTAATTCTCAGTGTTTTTATCTTGTAACAGGGCATCGCTCACAAAAAAATAAACATTACTAATTATAATCGGCTTCAAGTTGTTAAGGAAAAGAAGTTATCTTCTGAAAAATAAAACCAATATAAAGAGCGTGTTAAATATATAAAGACGGTTCTTTGGTTATCAAATTCTAAATGCAAACAGAGAATACTAGTTGTCTCGCATCGTTCGCATTAAATGCAGGGCCTAATAGGTCTGCGCCGGAAACTGATTTGTCTTGATGTGTCATAACCATCTCAAATATTAGTAGCTATATAAAGCTGTTGTTTTTGGTTTGGATGATATGTGTTAGTGAAAATAGAAATCGGTGAAATATATGTCAGAACTATACGATGTCGTAATTATAGGCGGCGGCTCAGGCGGTATGTCTGCGGGCGTTTATGCGGCCCGCGGTAAAATGAAGACCCTTATCATTGAAGATAAGCGCAATACTGGTGGCCAGGCGGCAACAACCAGTGAAATGGAAAATTATCCAGGCATTCTAGAGGCTACCGGCCCGCAGCTTATGGATATGTTCCGCGAGCACTGTAACAAGTTTGGTGTTGAGTTTGCCCGAGGTTTGATAACGGATATTACTATCGACGATGACGGTTTTATTAAAACGCTTAAAACCAATAAAGGTGAAGAGTACCAGACGAAAAGTATCATTGTCGCCACCGGTGCAACGCCTCGAATCCTTGGCATCAAGGGTGAATCGGAATTCCGTGGTAAAGGCGTATCTTACTGTGCAACTTGTGACGCGGATTTCTATGAAGAGCTGGATGTTGTGGTTGTCGGTTCAGGTAACACAGCGGTTGAAGAATCTGTATTCCTGACTAAGTTCGTAAACAAAGTCACAATGGTCGTGCTGCACGATCAGGGCATTCTGGATGCGGATCGTACAGCTCAGGAGCAAGCGTTCGCAAACGACAAGATTGAGTTTGTTTGGAACTCCGTGGTCGACGAAATCTGCGGTGAGGAGTTGGTAGGCGGCGTTAAGCTGAAGAACTTGAAAACCGGCGAGATCACTGAACTGACAACAGATGGTGTGTTCATGTTTGTCGGCACTGTGCCAAAAACAGATTTCATCAAAGACTTGGTTGAACTGACTCCTCAGGGTTATGTGATCACCAATGAGAAGCAGGAAACGAATGTTCCGGGTATTTTTGCTGCCGGTGACGTAACTGAGAAATTCCTGCGTCAGGTAGTGACTGCCGCTGGTGATGGTGCGGTAGCAGCCGTTGCAGCTGACCGTTACATCGAAGAAGAAGAGAACTGGCGTAAGTCTGTTGCTGAGTTTGGTGGTACTGCGATGGTAGCCTTCTGGAATCCACTGAGCAAAGAAAGCCTGGAAGTTATCAACCAGCTTGAGCAGAACTGTAAGGATAATCCTGAGCAGCGCGTGGTGACTATTGATACCTATAAGAGTCAGAATATCGCCAACCGCTTTAAGGTAACAGAAGTGCCGGTTGTAATCCGATTTGACGCTGGGCAGGAAGCCAAGCGTGTGGATGTGAAGGATATTGCTGAGTTAGAAACTCTGTATTAAGGAAAAACAATGATCGAATTGAGCAAAGAGAACTTCGATTCTGAAGTTAACATCGATGGTATCGTTCTTGTTGATTTTTGGAGCGAAAACTGTGGCCGTTGCATTGAGCTAATGCCAGACGTAGTAAAACTGGCTGAGAAGTACGGTGAAGACATTAAATTCTGCAAACTGAATATTCAGGGCAACCGTCGTTTGGCGATGGCGCAGAAAGTAATGGGCCTGCCTTCATTCGTCTTCTACAAGAACGGTGAAAAAGTGAAGCATCTTTCTGGTGAAGATCTGGAAATTGAAGATGTTGCACAAGAAGTAGAAAGCTTCATCGCTGAAAAAGCGTAAGGCTGAACCAGTCTCGCAGAGAGGCTGACAGAAAGAATTTGTCTTAAATAGGTTAATTAACCTGTTGGCACAAATAAAAGCACGGTGTTTAAGGATTTGTCCTTGTTCCCGCGCTTTGAGTAAAACCCATGTTATTGCAGCTCTCTGCATAACATGACCTTAGTAATCTGTACCCTTTGGAGTGAACAATGCTCAAAGATAAGAAAGTTGTTATCTTGGGAGACAGAGACGGTGTACCAGGACAGGCAATTGAAGCTTGTATCAAATCTGCTGGCGCACATGTTCTTTTCTCTACAACTGAGTGTTTCGTCTGAACCAGCGCAGGTGCTATGGATCTGGAAAACCAGAAGAGGATCAAAGGTTTTGCTGACGAGTTCGGCCCAGAGAATCTGGTAGTCGTACTTGGTGGTGCTGAAGCTGAAGCTTCAGGCCTAGCATGTGAAACCGTTACAAACGGCGATCCTACTTTTGCCGGACCATTAGCCGGAGTCCAGTTAGGACTCTCTTGTTATCATGTGGTTGAGCCGGAAATTAAAAATAATGTGGACCCTGCTATCTATGATGAGCAGATAAGCATGATGGAAATGGTACTTGACGTCGATGCCATCGTTGCAGAAGTCAAAGATTACCGTGAGCAATTTGGAAAGTATGTTTAATCGGGAGAAAGATTGTGTTCGCTAATAAAACAGTGATCATTCTTGGAGACCGCGATGGCGTACCTGGTCAGGCAATCGAAGCTTGCATGAAGACTACAGGTGCTCACGTTGCTTTCTCTACAACAGAATGTTTCGTCTGAACAAGCGCTGGCGCAATGGATCTTGAAAACCAAAAGCGGATTAAAGCACTTGCCGAGGAAAAAGGCGCTGAGAATCTAGTTGTGATTCTTGGTGGCGCAGAAGCAGAAGCTTCTGGCCTGGCATGTGAAACTGTCACCACAGGTGATCCGACTTTTGCAGGACCATTGGCGGGAGTCCAGTTAGGACTTTCTTGTTATCACGTGGTTGAAGACGAAGTAAAAGAAGCCGTCGATCCGGCTGTTTATGAAGAGCAGGTCGGAATGATGGAAATGGTACTTGATGTCGATGCTATCAAAGCGGAAATGCAACAATACCGCAGCGAAACTGCATTAGCATAAGTATATCTCAATGCTGGTTCGGATCTGTTTGCAAACAGGCAGGTTCGAACCTTATATCCGGCTCGGATGCAGGAGTAACAATGGGATACGCAGTAATCAAAGGCGTAAGCTATATGCTTGCCCATACCCCAGATATCTTGATTCAACATGGTTCAGTTCAGGTGGCATCGCGGGCTAAAGACCCAGCAGACGCTTACCTTCAGCAGTTAAACGACCACCTTCGTTCTTTTGAAGACGTTGTCGCTTACCCTGCAAACCAGTGTTATATCGGTAACATTACCCCACAGCAGTTAGCAGAAACCCCACAACCTTGGTTTGGCCACAAAGAAGCGGCACCAAGCGAAGGTAAATACGGCGAAATCTACTGCCAGGAAATTTTTTATGCCATGTTAAACCACGTTGATGTGTTTAACCTGGTGTCTTTTACTCCAGAGTTCATTGAGGCCTATCAGGCGAAAATCAGCCATCACCCTCTATACGGTGAAGCCGATTTGCTCGCTGGCCATAAGACAATGTCCAAAGATGAAATCTTGGCTCTGGTTGAGGCTCATCAGGCCGAAGTTCTGATGATGAACGGCGAGTTGGTTGGCTGTGTGAAAGCAGCGCACGATGAAGATGAAAACTTGTCTGCCCATATCATGCTAGAGAACCTCTGCACCAAGGCATCCGGCGTTATGGCGGCGATGCTTCTGAAACAGCAGGGGCTTGATTTGGAATCTGTTGATTACATTATCGAGTGTTCTGAAGAGGCTTGCGGTGACATAAATCAGCGTGGCGGCGGTAACTTTGCCAAGGCTATCGGTGAAGTAGTCGGCTGTACTATGGCAACAGGCTCTGACGTTCGTGGTTTCTGTGCGGCTCCAGCCCACGCTATGACTCAGGCTTCTGCGCTGGTTAAAGCGGGTATCTTCAAAAATGTCATGGTAGTTGCCGGTGGCGCAGTAGCGAAACTGGGTATGAACGGCCGTGACCATGTTAAGAACGACATGCCTGTGCTGGAAGATTGCCTGGCTGGTTTTGCTTGCCTTGTTAGTGAAAACGATGGCGTTAGCCCAGAAATCAACACTGACATTGTAGGCCGTCACCAGATCGGTACGGGTTCTTCTCCACAAGCTGTTATGACTGCATTGATTGCCAATCCGCTGAAAGCTGCGGGCATGGCGATGACAGATATTGATAAATATTCTGTTGAGATGCAAAACCCTGAAATTACCAAGCCTGCTGGCGCAGGTAACGTGCCTGAATCTAATTACAAGATGATTGCTGCTCTGGCAGTGAAAGAAGGCCAGCTAGAACGTACCCAGCTTCCTGCTTTTGTTCAGGAACATGGTATGACAGGCTTTGCGCCAACTCAGGGCCATATCCCATCAGGTGTACCATTCCTCGGCTTTGGCCGCGAAATGATCCTAAATGGTGAGATCAACAACTTCATGATGGTTGGTAAGGGCAGCTTGTTCCTAGGCCGTATGACTAACCTGTTCGATGGTCTGAGCTTCGTAGTTCAGAAGAATAATGGCGAGCAGAATGAAGTGTTTGATGAAGCTCAGGTCAAACAGGTCGTTGCTCAGGCAATGCGCGATGTGGCTGAGAATTTGCTGAACAGCGAGCAGTAATCGGAGGTTGCTATGGGTAACATCAATCAACAACTTTCCGACACCTTTAACGCCATGGCGGATGGGTTGCTAAGCGGTCAGTTCGGGAAAAAGACCCGTATCGGTCTTACCCTGGTTGGCAGCGAACACGGCCCTCAGGAATTACTTCGCGGTGCTCAGCTGGTAGCCCGACAGTATAGCGATATTGAGCCTGTACTGATTGGCTGTGAAGGTCCCGATTGTGGCTTTGAGTGCTATCCGGCTGCGGATCTGCACGAATGCCACCAGGTGATGGAACAGCTGTTTGCCGATAAGAAAATTGATGGCTGCGTAACATTGCACTATGCCTTCCCGCTTGGTGTCAGCACCATGGGTAAAGTGGTTACACCGGGTATCGGTCGCGAAATGATTATCGCATCGACAACCGGTACTACAGATACCAACCGTCAGGCGGCTTTGCTGAAAAATACCATTTACGGCATTGCACTGGCGAAGGCTAGTGGTATTGAAAAGCCAACCGTTGGTGTGCTGAATATTGATGGTGCGGCATTGTGCGAACGAAGCCTACGTGAGCTGGCTGAAGCTGGTTATGACATTAATTTTGCAGAATCAGCGCGTGCTGATGGCGGTATCGCAATGCGCGGTAATGACCTGCTGCAAGGTACACCAGATGTCATGGTGACAGACAGCCTTACCGGTAACCTACTAATGAAGATGTTCTCTTCCTTTACAACTGGCGGCAGCTATGAAGCATCGGGCTTCGGCTATGGTCCTGGATTGGGTGAGGGCGCGTCTGACAAGCTGGTAAATATCATCTCGAGAGCGTCTGGCGCACCGGTTGTGGCAGGAGCCATGAGATTGTGTGCTGATGCTGCAAAAGGGGATGTTATGAAGCGTGTCGATGAAGAGTGGGAAGCCGCATCACTGGCAGGTTTGAATAGCGTGCTGGCTAAGTACAAGCAGCCAAAGCAACCAACAGAAGTGAAGGCCGAAGTGACCGCGCCACCTGAGAAGGTGACTGATGCAGACATTGGCGGTATCGATATCCTTGAGATTGAAGATGCTTGCCAGGCGCTGTGGAAAGCGAACATTTTTGCCCGCACGGGTATGGGCTGTACCGGTCCTATCGTGTTGGTTGCAAAAGAAGATTTGGAACAGGCTAAAGTTGTTTTAACCGAAACGAAATACATCGGTTAATGTCGACTCAGCCAGATAAGGCTCCAGCCAATCCAGTTCGATATTGAGAAAGAAACAAACGTGAGCGCGAAATCGGTAGCTTTGAAAGTAGCGCTATACCGTCCGTTATTAAGGATCTAGAGATGACAGATTCAGTAGTTCGTCTGACGCAGATGACCAAAAAAGCCGGGTGAGCAGCGAAAATTGGCCCTAAGGCCATGGCGCAGGTTCTGCAGTCCATTTCACCCCTATTTCCCCAACAAGCGTATCCTGATCTGATGGTCGGGTTGACGGTAAGTGATGATGCTGCCGTCTACAAAATCACTGATGATGTTGCTGTCATTCAAACGTTGGACTTTTTTACTCCAATCGTTGATGACCCGTATGATTTTGGTGCCATTGCTGCTGCAAATGCGTTGAGCGATGTGTATGCCATGGGCGGGCAAGTGACATTAGCAATGAACATCTTTTGCGTTCCCGGTGATCTTCCCCAAGAGGTCGTTGGCCAAATCCTCAAAGGTGGTGCGGAGAAAGTCCGTGAAGCTGGCGCGGTATTGGTCGGTGGTCACACCGTCGAAGATGATGAGCCGAAATTTGGCTTGTCAGTCATGGGTACGATTCATCCCTCTAAAGTGCAAACCAAGGCAGCTGTTGAAAGCGGCGATGTCCTGGTACTTACAAAGCCAATTGGTACCGGCTTGATTTCAACCGCAGCAAAACGGGGTAAGGCGAGTCCGCAGGCCATTCAGGCCTCAACCGACAGCATGAAGAAGCTTAACCGTAAAGCTGCGGAGATTTTTGCCCGCTATCCGGTGAAAGCCTGTACCGATGTAACGGGTTATTCACTACTCGGCCATGCATTGGAAATGGCTGAAAAAAGTGATGTTTGTATGCACTTTAATGCTACTCAGGTGCCATTCCTTATCGAAGCTGAAGATTACGCCGCACAAGGGTTATTCCCTGGTGGTGCTAAGCGTAACTTGGATGCTTACCGAGATGATATCGAATTTGCACCGGAACTCGATGAAAGCTGGCAGCGCAAGCTTTGCTGTCCGGAAACATCCGGTGGCTTGCTGGCAGCAGTACCCAGGGATTGTCTGGACGCTTTATTGACTGAATTTAGCAATAGTGAAGAACCATGTTGGGTTATCGGGTCTGCCGAAGATGGTTGCGGTATCAAGGTTTCTTGAGACGTTACGTTCTAAGGCTGTACTAAACCCAATTGACGCTTGTTTGGAGATATAAATGAAACTCGAACTAGGCAACATTCATGTTCGTGATCTGGCTTTCGGGTCGGTAAGCGAAGTAAAAGAAAACACTGTGGTGATCGATAAGCAAGCCCTAACTGGCTACTTGTCAGAATTGGATCACCGTATCCGCTCTCTTGAACTATCAATCGCAAAACCTGGCGATAGCATCCGCATTATGCCAGTTAAAGATGCAATTGAACCTCGCGTAAAAGTGAGCGGTGCAGGTAGCATCTTCCCAGGACGTCATCTGGGTGAAGAAGCAATGGTTGGTGAAGGCCGTACACACGTGCTGAAAGGCATGGCGGTTATCACTACCGGTGAGGTTGTCGGTTTCCAGGAGGGTATCCTGGATATGAGCGGCCCTGGTGCAGATTACACTCCATTCTCTTCAACCATGAACCTGGTGATTCAGTGTGAAGTGGATGAGTCATGCAACCAGTACGATCACGAAGGTGTACTTCGTCTGATTGGCCTGGAAGCGGGTCGCTGGATTGGTAAGCTGGCGGCTGATGTAGAGCCAGACGAGATCCACACTTATGAAACTAAGCCTTTGCTAGAGCAGGCAGCTGAGTATCCTAACCTGCCAAAAGTTGGTTATGTTTACATGCTTCAGAGCCAGGGTCTGCTACACGACACATACTGCTATGGTGTTGACGTTAAGGGCATGTTGCCAACACTGCTTTATCCAACAGAAGTGATGGATGGCGCAATCATCAGTGGTAACTGTGTATCAGCTTGTGACAAGAACACTAGCTTTGTTCACCAGAACAGCCCGGTTATCTACGATCTGTACCGTCACCACGGTTCGAAGTACAACTTCATGGGCGTAATTGTTACTAACGAAAACGTTACTCTACGTGATAAAGAACGTTCTTCTAACTATGTTGTTAAGCTTGCTAAACAAATGGGTTGGGATGCTGCAATTGTCAGTGAGGAAGGCTTTGGTAACCCAGATGCCGACTTGATGATGAACTGTGCCAAGCTAGAAGCTGCCGGTATTCAGACTGTATTGCTTACAGATGAATATGCAGGTCAAAACGGTGAAAGTCAGTCACTTGCTGACTCACATAAGAGTGCAGACGCAGTAGTTACTAACGGTAACGCGAACCAGTTAATCACATTGCCAGCAATGGATACAGTACTCGGTTATGACCGTTATGCTGATATGGTTGCTGGTGGTTTCCAAGGCAGCTTGCATGAAGATGGCTCTATCACGGTTGAGATTCAGGCTATTCTTAGCGCAACCAGTGAACTTGGCTACCATCACCTCACCACTAAAGCAAGCTAAGCGAGGATACACACATGACATTGAAAGTCGTTTACTATTTGAACCAGTTCTTCGCTCAGAAAGGTGGCGAAGAGATGGCCCACACACCAATGGAAGTGACAGAGGGTACCATCGGTGTTGGTACTCAGGTTAACACCATGCTGGGTGAAAAGGCTGAGATCACTCACACAATCGTTTGTGGTGACTCATACTTCAACGAAAATGAAAGCCTTTGCTGCCACAACTTGCAAGAAATCTTAGCTCAGCTTAAGCCTGATTTAGTGATTGCGGGTCCTGCTTTCAACGCCGGTCGTTATGGTATGGCTTGTGGTACAGTTGCGAAAGTTGCACATGAAATGGGTATTACAACCATTTCAGGCATGTACCCTGAAAACCCTGGTTACGAGTTATTCCGCCAGTATGCTTACATGGTTGAAACGGGTAACAGTGCAGCGAGCATGCGTAAAGCCATTCCAGCGATGGTTAAACTGATTAACCGCTATATTGAAACTGATGGTGAAGTTGGTTCACCAGAAGAAGCCGGTTATATGTCTCGTGGTATCCGCGTGAATTTCTTTGCAGAAAAACGTGGTGCAGAGCGAGCGGTTGACTTGTTGATTGCTAAGCTTGCTGGCCCTGAGTTCACAACTGAATATCCTATGCCTGTGTTTGACCGTGTTGATCCACAGCCGCCGGTTGAAATGATGAGCACTGCTAAGATTGCGCTAGTGACATCAGGTGGTGTGGTTCCTAAAGGTAACCCTGACCATATCGAATCTTCAAGTGCATCTAAGTATGGTGAGTATAGTATTCGTGGTTTGGAAACCTTGACGGAAGAGACTCATGAAACAGCACACGGCGGATATGACCCAGTTGCTTGTAACCAGGACCCTAACCGAGTTCTTCCTGTCGACGTGTTACGAGACATGGAACGAGAAGGTGTTATCGGAAGCCTGCATGACATGTTCTACACCACGGTCGGTAATGGTACGGCGGTCGCGAAGGCGAAAGAGTACGGCGCAGAGATCGCGATGAAACTACAGAAGGCAGGGGTGACAGCTGCTATATTTACTTCCACTTGAGGCACTTGTACTCGTTGCGGCGCAACGATGCTAAAAGAAATCGAGAAAGTAATGCCTGTAGTTCACGTTCTAACTGTCGTGCCTATCTCTAAAACGGTCGGTGCAAACCGTATCGTTCCTGCAATTGCGATTCCTCACCCACTGGGTGATCCAAAGATGCAGCCGAAAGAAGAGAAATACGCACGTCGTCAGCTAGTTGAAAAAGCACTAAATGCGCTTCAGACTAAGATTGATGAGCAAACTGTGTTCTAAGCATACTTCAATCTGTGATTGAAAATAAAAGCCAGTCGATTTATTCGACTGGCTTTTTCTTTTTTTGTCATTTTTGTTAATCGATTAGTGGTTATTTCCTTGATGAACTATGTCGGTAGAAAGGAGGGTATTTTCGAATGTGTGGGGGCCCCGCTTACGCGGGGATGATGGTATCGAAAAGAAGAGTTAGTTAAGTCCTTTGAATCCCAGAGAGTCGAGGCATGACTTAATCAATTGAAGGTCGATAAATTGAAAATCCGAGCTTTGTTTTACCGGGAAAGTTGCGTCGATGTCTTCATTGGTTAGCATTAGGTGCTGTGGATTCGCTTTGCAGAGAATCTGATAACGTTCAATGGTCTGTTCAATCTTATCAAGAGAATCCATATCCAGCTCATCATGATTATTTAGGATGATAATACTGCGATAAGGCGTTTCATGGGGTTTAACACTGCCAGCCAGAGGGTGGGATATTAGCTTTCCGCCAAGATGGATTTTGTCGCGTACAAGCATTAATACATCATGGATGTTGTTTCTTGGTGTGTGCTTAATATGAGTGTTTAATTCTGCAACGCTTGGGTTGTTGCTAACTATTTCAAGTCTGTCGTATCTCACTATGATATCCCTATAATAATAGTTTCATTATATTTCAATGAAATTTGTTCTATTGGTTATAAAATATTCAATTGGTTGCTGTTATTATAATAAAACAGGAGCAATTAATAGTGGCTTCATCTCTTATTTTTCGTCATTACCAATTGATATAAGTAAAACTAATGACAGGTATTAGAAATACATATCAGGATGTGAACGCCTTGTTTTTATTAAGTTTAAATTTATGGTGTGTGAGATTGTGCCTATCTTTTAATTACTGCGAAAAATGTTAACCAGATAACTAAATGGGCAACTGGTTTTATATTTATTTGTGTTTGTTGATGAAGTCACAAATTATGATATAACCACTTTTAAATCATAATCTTATTGGGTAAATTAAATCCATCGAAACGCGGAAGTGGATGGGGTCTGGTGGCCCTCCCGGTCTTCAAAACCGACGTGAGCTGAATAGGCTTTGGCAGGTTCGATTCCTGCTCCTTCCGCCAACTCTAACATTTTCTAATATTGGTTTATCTAATATTGCTTTCAATTAATGTTAGGGCTGGTTTTATAATATAGGTTGCTTTTAAATTGTTTATATTTAATCCAGAGTAAGAAAGATACAATGGTAGTAATATTTGCCAAACTCATTTAAGAGTAACGAAATACGGAAGTGGATGGGGTCTGGTGGCCCTCCCGGTCTTCAAAACCGACGTGAGCTGAATAGGCTTTGGCAGGTTCGATTCCTGCTCCTTCCGCCAACTTTAACTTTATTATTATGACTGTTTATTCTGAAAGTTAGAGTTATTGAACTTTGAATGCGAATGTTGTTAATTGAATTGTTCGTGTTTATTCAGGGTAAGAAGAATGACGGTGGCAATAATACTCGCCAAACTGATTTAATTTAATTGGTTTTCATCTTTATACTTGTCCCTGAATCTTCCCGTAATTTGCCCTCTAAAATTTCTCGAACAGAAATAAATTAAAATCCCCTATAAGCATTGATAACTAGATTTAGTCATTTGTTATTGATTTTTATCAGGTGTTGGAATGCTTTCTGTTTTTTGTTTTATTTATATCGGGGCTTTATTATGACTGTAAGCACCTTATCTTCAATTCCACAAATTGAAAAGATTCTTCAGCAAGCTTTTATTTCTCCTTATATTGAGCGGCTTAGCCGTCCGGTTGTGACTGACATTGTTCGTGATCAAGTGCAAGCATATAAAAAAATGCACTTGAAGGATCCTGAAGGTGTCCCGTTTTCCCTGGAGCAGCTATACCACTATATCGAGCAAGCCTGCTGGCTGATGAATCAGCAGCGTTTGCAGCGGGTGGTGAATGGAACTGGGGTAATTGTCCATACCAACCTTGGTCGCTCGCCGCTTGATGCTGAATTATGGCAGAGTGTGGCTGAGGTAAATACCCACTACAACAACCTTGAAATTGATTTGACAACTGGCAAACGAGGTAAACGCAAGGGGATGTTGCAGCATCTGATGCAATATCTGGTTAAAGGCGAAGATACTTTGGTGGTAAACAACAATGCCTCTTCTATTTATCTGATGTTGCATGAGTTGGCAAAAGGTAAGGAGGTGATTGTCTCTCGTGGTGAGCAGATCCAAATTGGCGGTGGGTTCCGGATCCCGGATATTCTGACTTTGTCCGGTGCCAAACTGGTGGAAGTGGGAACAACGAATATTACCACTACTCAGGATTATATCGATGCTGTAACAGAAAATACCGCGATGGTACTGCTCGTCCATACCTCTAACTTCAAGATCCGTGGTTTTACGGAGTCACCAGATGTTAAAGAGCTAGCGCAGGCGCTGCCAGATCATGTGGTATTAGCTGTTGATCAGGGTTCGGGCACAACGACGGAATCTATGCCGGATGAACCGACGGTTGCTAGCTATATTCAGGCTGGTGCTGATCTGGTTTGTTTCTCTGGTGATAAAATTCTGGGCGGCCCGCAAGCTGGCTTAGTGACAGGCAAGCAGCCACTGATCAAGCAGCTTGAAAAGAACCCGATGATGCGCGCATTCAGGCCAAGCAGGATTGTTTATTCGCTGCTTGAAGAGTTAGTTGTGCGTAAGCTGAATCAGCTCGACAGTGGGCGTGGTGTGGCTGAAAGTAAGAATACCCAGTCGGAAGCGGAGCTTGAACAAAGAGCTCAGCAGCTCGCAGAAGGTTTTGGTGAACAGTTACAGGTTGTGCGTTCTGAGATGACGGTGGGCGGAGGTTCATTGCCAGATCAGAATGATCCGTCATGGTCAGTTGAGATCAATCCGGATAATGCACGTTACAAGCGATCGGCTGAAAGACTGTTGCAAGTTATGCGTAACTGGCCGCTGCCAGTAATGGGGGTGATTAAGCATGACAAGGTACAGCTTAATCTTGCAACGATTTCTGAATCAGAAATTCCTTATCTGCGTAGCCAGCTGGCGGAGGTATTGCAATGAGTTTTATTGTCGGAACCGCTGGCCACGTTGATCACGGTAAATCAGCTTTGATTAAGGCGCTGACAGGCATTGATACTGCGCACCTTCCTCAGGAAAAGAAACGGGGGATGACCATTGATCTTGGTTTTGCCTTCTTTAAACATCCTAATGGCGAACCGGTTGGTGTGATAGATGTACCGGGGCACGAGCGCTTTATACGCAACATGGTAGCCGGGGTTTGGAGCCTCGACATGGTGCTGTTTGTGGTAGCCGCCGATGAAGGCTGGATGCAGATGTCAACTGACCACCTGAAAGTGATTGCCTCGATGGGAATCGAGAATGTCACTTTGGTGATCACTAAATCGGATCTGGTCGACGATCAAATGCTGTCATTGGTTGAAGATGAAGCTTTAGAGCAGTTTCTTGAAATAGCTGGTTTTATTCCTGATTCAATGGTGGTCTCTTCCCATCAGCAGAAAGGGATTGAGGCATTACGTCAGCATATTTGTCGCAAGCTAGATGTGATGGAAGCTCAAGAGAATACACGGATAGATACTCAGCGTCAGGCTCACTTATATATCGACCGTGTGTTTACCGTAAATGGTGTGGGAACAACGGTAACCGGGAGTTTATGTGGTGGTGAATTTCAGGTTGGTCAAAAACTGATACTTCAGCCATCAGGCAGGGAAGTTCAGGTAAAAAGCTTGCAGTCTTACCACCAGAATATCGAGACCGCCAAACCAGTTTCCCGGGTCGCTATTGGGCTCAAAGGGGTAAAGAAAAAAGAAGTAGAGCGTGGTTCTTGCCTGATGGCTTCGAAAGAGGCTGGTTTCATGGTCGACGAAGTGATCGTGCGGCTCAATAGTATGTTGTTTGAAAATAAGTGCCGTAATAACAGTGAAGTTGAAGTTGCTTTCGGTACTTTTAATACACTGGCGAAAATCTTTGTATTTAAAGGGACTAACTTGGCTCGCCTGAGACTGAAAGAGCCTGCGTGTTGTTTCTGGAATCAGCGTGCCTTGCTGATCCAGCATGGCGGAAGCCGAATCGTCAACTGTGGTGCTATTGTCTGGGGCGGAGTGGTCGAAAAACAACATCGAAATAAACTGTATGACTTGTTGATGGATATGCCGGAACAGTCAGAATGGACGGATTACGTCAACATCAATATGTCGCTCTACGGTTACGCTAAACGTGGTGATCACCAGTTGGATGAAAGCAGTTATAAGGTTTGCGGTGAATGGTTGTTTACCGAAGAATGCTTTAATCAGTCGCACCAGCAGGTTGAAGCTATCCTCAAGCAGGAGCAGATTGATCTGTCTGCTAATGAGCTGAGCGGTAAGTTGCAATTACCGATAGCGACATTGACAGCATTGCTTCAGCAGATGGTGGAAGAAGGCAAGCTGCGTCAGAACGGAGAGTTATTCTCATTAGGTAATGGTCGTAGTGAAACTCAGCTCTCACCGGTAGCTAAGCAGATTCTTGAGCGAATGAGCCAAGCTGAGAAGCAGGGGTATGAAGCTGAGAAAGAGAAAATCCCAGGGGCACAAAAAGAGTTACGAAACTTGGTTCGACTTGGTTTTGCTGTGCCAATGGAAGGTAAAATTTATTATGAGAAAAGTATTTATGACAGCTTTGTCACTGATCTCATCGAAGGACGGGAAATTGATGAACGTTTTACGATTGCAGATGCAAGGGAGCGAATCGGCTTATCTCGTAAGTATATGATACCTGTTCTGAACCGTATGGAATCAGATGGTTGGATTAAGCGAATTGAGAATGACCGTCAGGTGCTCAGAACTATAGAATCCATAGCGTAATTTTGATGGATTGCCTTAACACTGAACCTTGACAATAAGTCTGATTTAGCTGAGTTCGATTACATAAATCCCTCGATAAACATCGAGGGATTTTTTGTAGCTACGTTATATATTACAAACGGCAACTACTCATCTTAAAGCGATAGTCGTTGCCAATTTCATCATCAAACGTTTCGTTAATGACCTCACCTGCACGCTCAGCCAGGTTCAAGTTCAACTTACTGTAATCTGTTAGGTAAAATGAGATATTTCCGTTATCGTTTTCTGAAGTTGTCTCTCTTACGACGCCATCTGTAAAATCGAAAATATTGATAGTGGCATCCTGCTCACCATTGTATGTAATTTGGATCAGGCCGCTGGGAACAAAGTATTCGTTAGTGTTTTGGTAATAGGTGCCGACATACTTGATTGTTCCTTGTCGTTCCCATTCCTGTGTTTTTTGACCCGAGACTTGACCTTGTGATCCAACACCATCAAAGTGCCAGGTTCCTGAAATGCTGTTTGCTCCGATATTTACAGAAAACTTAGCAATATCGTCATAATCAGGATTGGTACTTCCAATACTTAGCGGTTGGCTTCCGCCTTTTAATTCCAAAGGCTTACCAAGAATACCAATATGTACATAGTCATCTTGTTCAGATAAAACAGCACCACGGGCACGAAGTCCTACAGGATCAATTGCGACTCCAAATAGACCGCTGTCATCACCACTGTATTCACCGTAATAAACGCCACTAATATTGCATCTTAGCGTTTCATTAAAATGTTCTATTGCTTGTTGAGCACTAGGTATGTTGATATCGATGTATTGAGATAACAGTGTCGAAATATCATTTACACCTTGGTCTGATGTTATGTCGATATTACTCATGTCGACATCGTTTGAAAGGTATGCGCGTAACCTTTCGCTTATTTGAATTCCGTTTTCAGGGGCTTTATCTTTATCTAACGCCATTAAAACACGTACCATGTTCACGTTTTCAGTGTCAGATGGGTAAAGAAGGTTTGTCATTTCAATCGGCGTAACAATCGGACTCGCATCAGCCTCGCCAAGCGATAGCGAGCCGATCGAAAACTTGATCTTTTCTCCTTCTTTGTACTGAAATCGACCTGCACTTTCTGTAACCCCTGCCTGTGATTCCGTACGATAAGTCACGCCACTGACGGCTGCATCTCTAAAATATCCAGTGTTAACTGTTTTCTCTGTATTAGTGTTTTCATTTGTAGAACCACTACCACACCCCTGTAGGTATAATGCACTTAGTATTAATGCTAGTGCTGTTTTATTTGTTTTCATAGCTATCTCCGATAAGGCTAATTTTAGTGTTAATGAAAACACAAGTTCAAAAACTAATGGGTATAGTGAATCCCATTAGAAAAACACAGTGTAAAATCACTGTATTTATGTGATTTTTGTAATCGACTTCAGCACTGGTGCTATTTTGAAAACATTTAATTGGGATTGGTTTTTTAAATCCTACATAAAAGTCTTCTACTTGAAAGTTAGAAGTGACAATTTGACTGTCACGTTCCTTATACATACACGTATTTCATTGCAATCAGCGTAACTTGTAGCGGTAAACTACGAACTTTTTATGCTTTGGTAAAATAATCAATCAATAATTAAAAAATTAATCATTTAAATACAGTTGGTTATGCATCCCGAGGTTAAGTGCGCACTTAGTTGTGTAAGATTTTTGTTTTGAGAACGTCATCACAAAATTTGTTTATTGTTGTGTAAATCTTGTGATGTGTTTTTGAGGCTGTTTATAATTGATGCCTATATCAATAGGTCACTGTTTTATGAAAATAAATATAACGAGTAATATTTATCTCGATATGGAAATGTTGAGAGTTGTGTGTTTTGATGACGAGAGCAGTGAATCTTTTTATAAGCTATCGCCATCGGAGGCCAATATTTTAAGCTATCTTGTTGATAGAAATGGCCAATTAGTCTCGAAGGATGAGTTGATAGCGTTTGGGTGGAAAGGCAGGGTTGTGGGGAACAACTCTTTAAATGTTGCAATTCACAACTTAAGGAAGGTGCTATCTGTCAGTGAAGATATAAAACTGGAAAACATACCTAGAAGAGGATATGTTTATTCTAGTAGTTACATTGAATATGATAATAGGGAAGTCGTCTCTAAAAATAAAGAGCGAGTTAATATCAATGTGCGGCATGAAAATCTTATCAGTAGGAAGACCTTTCAGTTCATTAGACTAATGATACTCGTGTTCGCTAATTTGGTATTTTTCAGGTTTTATCTGATGACGTATATAGATGTTGTTGATGTGGAATGTAAGAGAAATCATTTAGGTATTGCCTGTTACTCTAAAGATAGTGCAATTGGTGCGCATGTTGACGATATAAGTAAAGGGGTTAGTGTTTTGTCTGAGTTAAACTCCACAAATAAGGAGATAACATGGTCAAAATTATAATGAAAAGTTTAAAGTTACTTTTAATCGCTAATGTTATCTTTTCGATCGTCTTTATCACTTTGGTTTATGTTAATGGTCTCGGTTGTAGCTTTTCAATGAAGTATTGGTTGCCGGATGCTCCATTTGATATTTATGCCACTTGTCACGCAGGAACTGTGAACCTAAGAGTTTCTGATAAAGAAAAACCGTCCAATACTATTTTGGAGCTTGAAGGATTACTATTTCCTATTTTTGATTATCAGATGGTATATGTAAAAGAAATTGATACAAAAAATTTAAATCAAACAGAACAATATCCATTTAAAGTTGGTTTGGAAAATAATTTTTTAATGAGTTCAGCTATAAAAAGGTTTAATCATAAGTGGGTGGGTGTGTTTGCAAGTAGTCCGATTGATATCGCTTATCTTGCTCAGATCGATGGCTATCTCAATATGCAGGATCGGTTGAGACTTAAGCAGGATTGACACAGTGTTGTATCGTCTGATTTTACCTGCATTATTAAATAATCACTTATGGTGGTGATTGTTTGGGTTTATCTTTTCGTAATAATTGCGAGTTATGTTATAACATAACAATAAATAAAAGGCGTTAGCATTATGAAAAAACACCATCTCCATCACTTTCGGCAACGAACCCATTTATTCAGACGAGCCTCTCGTTTTGTCAGTAATGTCTATCGCCAATTATCAAATTACAAACATTTATCGCGATGGCCACGTAAGAGCCTATTGCTTTGGGCGTTAGCGGTATTTGTGGTGCCGACTGTGCAAGCCCATCCTCATTCCTGGGTTGATATGAAAACCTATATCGAAGGTAAGGATGGGATGATCACTGGCTTTAAAATGGAGTGGTCTTTTGATGCGATGACCTCGGCTTACATGCTTGATGGTGAAGATGTTTCTTCCGAAAACGAGCAGGAAACCTTTCGTAAGATCTCGGCATCGGTGCTAGAAAATATGAAGTACGAACACTACTTCACTTACTTTTATGATGGCGATAATCCGATTAAGTACAAAGTGGCCCATAGCGAGAAACTAACGCGTGACAGAGCTAAGTTAGTACTCAGTTTTGAGCTTCCTTTTTCAAAGCCAAAGCCGGTTACACGAGATTCGTTGCGTTTATTGATTTTTGAGCCGAGTTACTATGTTGATATGGCGTGGAAATCGGCAAACGATGTTGTCTTGTCGGCTGAGCTTGCCCGCCAATGTCAGCTGGAAATGATTGAGCCTAATCCGACTTCTGAGCAAATGAGCTATGCGATGTCTTTGCCTACTGACGCCGATCCGGATAATGCGCTGGGACAGCTGTTTACCCAGACAGTGAAAATCCATTGTGCGGGTATTCCTGCTGCCTAATGAGTACTCGTCAGCCCAAAAGAAAAATAACCATGAACCAACCTTCTTCTCAATCAGAGCGTAACGAAATGGTAAGACATCGGGCTCACCGAGGTCGTTGGTGTGTAGCCGCTATTGTCTCATCAGCCTTAGCAATCGGGTTATATCAGTTGTGGTTGTTGTGGCCATCACTGGTGGTTGCCAGTATTCAGTGGCAGCGCGAGGTAAACGCTCAACTGGCAGACTTGTTATACGATGCCAAGGCAAACCCGTTGATTGCTGGTGGATACCTGGCCGGATTCAGTTTTCTTTATGGCATGCTTCACTCATTAGGGCCGGGGCATGGCAAAGTGATTGTTACTACCTACCTCGCGACCCATCCGACGAAGGTAAAAGCAAGTCTGATGCTTACAGTTATTTCAGCTTTGTGTCAGGCATTGGTCGCGATTGTATTGGTGAGTGTTTTGGTTTGGGGCTTTAGCGCGTCAATGCGTGCGGTTAATCAAAAGGCGATGATTTTTGTGTCGCTGAGCTTTGCGTTGGTAGCTGTGCTGGGAGCACTGATTTGCTGGAAGGCGATAAAGCATATTTATTACTCAATGCGGCATTCTAAGCTTCAGGTGATGGCTTTGACGCCGTTGTCAGCTCAATCACCTGACGAAACCGGACAGCTTGCGTTAGAGTCAGCGGCTCACTCTTCAGCCCAGCCTTTTGCAGGCAAGCCTTCTTTAGCTGAGAACCATCACCATCATTACGAAGGGTGTGGTTGTGGTCACCAGCATGTCGCTGATGCTGAAGCGATTAACCGGGCTTCCACATGGAGGGAGTATGTCGGTATTGTGGCAACGATTGGGATTAGGCCTTGCACCGGTGCCATTATGGTACTTCTGTTTGCCAATATGGTCGGAATGTATTGGATGGGAGTCATTAGTGCGGTGGTGATGGCGGCAGGGACAGCACTTACAACCTCCCTCATTGCGATGATGACTTTAACTGGTAAGCATTTGGTTAAGCGCTATCTGATGGCCGGCAACAATAGTAGCAAGACGGGCTGGAAACTGGCTGGTTACTATCTACAGCTTTTGGGCGGTATATTGCTGGTGGTTATTGGACTATTGCTGATGGGCGGGCAGGATTACGGTATTTCTCCGGTGTTTTCTGTTTAAATGAAAAAGCCCTGTGATGTTTCTCATGACAGGGCTTATTGATTTCAGTCAGATCCGCGAATTAAGGCTACTTCGTCAGGTCAAAATCGACCCACACCAGACGGTGGTCAGAAGAGACACCTTTGCTGTTACCTAGTTCTTTATCGTAAACAAGATGGTAGCCGGCTTCATCGCTTGCCGGCCAGAATACGCCAGAGTCTGTTACAGTCAGGTTTTCAGATGGGATTACGTGGTCGAGGCGAAGACCACTCTTACTAGTGATGTGATCAATGTACGGTGTGTTTTTGTTGTCACCGGTGCAGATTTCTAGATCGAAACATTCCGGACCGCCTTTACTGGTTGGGGTTTGGGAGCCGATTGTCGCGTGAATGTTTACCAGCGGACTCTTTTGCAGATCGTTAATGGCTGTCAGATCGCCATCCCCCTGAATTGGATCGGCGTTCAGATCACCTGCAATAACGAATTTGCTGCCTGCTGCAAGGCCGCCTGTAATGCCTTTGTCATCATACATGTAGTTGTCTGATTCGATGTAGTCTTTCCAGAACTCGATTTCAGCATGATTTCGGATGACATTGTGGTTTGCCGCATTTGCCCAGATTGGCGGGGTAGGGTGCGAAACCAGGAAGTGAATGACTTGTTCGCCGGAAGGTGTCGGGATAATAATCGGCAGATCCGCGTGGTTTTTCGATGAAAGCGGGAACTGCTGCCAGGCTTCATCACTGTACCAGTTGTCACCACAACTCTTGCCTGCCGGGATCTTAGTTGGGTCATCACATTTCACTATTTTCAGGTTGGTTTCGCCAGGCATATCTTTCCATTTGAAGTTCTGGAAAGTACGGATGTTGTTTTTATCAATTTTAAATTGGGAGAAAACGGCAAAGGCATACTGCCCGTGGTAATTACCAAAGCCCCATGCATCATTACCTTTATTTGTGTTGCCGAACTTATAGTCTAAATCGTAGCCGCTAGGCTTACCGGTATTGGTTGCTATATTTTGTTTGTAATTGAAACTGATTGGTTTCTGGCCATTTTGAGCATGAGCTAAATAGTTATCATGGAAGCCGTTTAGGGCTCTCATGTCTTCGCCTTTACCGTCGTTATTGAATTCAGCCAGCAGGAAAACATTCGGGCGGGTACGCTGAATGCTTTCGGCAACGTTGCGGATCTGGATAACTTTTTTCGCTGTTGCTTTCTCTGCATCTGTTAATGATGCGTCATTGTTATTGTAACGCTGAATAAGCGTAGATTGTTCATTGCGTTTTAGCGCCATTTCGGCAACAAGATCTTCATAAGAGGCACGGTCAAAAGAGAGATTATAAGTTGCAAAGCGGGCTTCAGTGAAAGTGTGGGGAGTTTCGTCATTATTCGTGCTACAGCCAGCTAGTGCAGCCAGGGCAATGGATGCAGCAATTATGCTTCGGGAAAATTTCATTTTTATTATCCGTAATGGGGTTTGAACGTGACGCATCCTACATACTTTTGTTGCAATGTGATTAGTTGCTTATTGTTGGTGTGAGCACAGTCTAACTAATTTGTCTTTGATGACTAAATTGTCGGCAATAAATAATCTGGTAAGCGTTTTGTTAATCTTGATGTGAGCAAATGATTATTTTGAGAGCGTATAGCGCCTTAGGCGCTGATCATTGAGTGAGTACAATGATGCTTTGGATTCTCTAATGATAGTTTTGTCAATTTAATGTGAGATTTGTCCAGAATGGGGGGTATGCGTTAGAAGAATATATGGTTGTTTTGTACTCTACGGGTTGAATTCATATTGAGGGTTTTATCAATGAGGCGTTTGGTTGTAGCGGGTATGGTAAGCCTTGCTCTTGTAGGGTGTAACTCTGGTTCGTCAGATAGTAATACGGCAAAATTTAATTTGGCATTTTCAGATGCGCCAGTTGATAGCCTGAAGAAGGTTTGTGTCGCTTTTGATCAGATTGCTGTAAAGAAGGCCAACGAGGATGAATCAAGTTGGGGAACAGCGTCATTTGCAGCTGACCAGAGCTCAGCAGAGTGTATCCCTGACAGCTACTCCATACCCGTTGATGCGGACGGTAATCCTCTGTTTATGGTCATTAACTTAATGGCTTATCAGGGAGATAAATCATTACAGGTTTTAAGTGATGAAGCTCTAGAAGCTGGTGCGTATACGCAAATGCGTTTGAATGCGATGGCTAGCGGAGATTATGGCGATTCTGCTAATACCCCATTTTCACATGTTGTAACGGATACCGATCAGGTTATGGAGTTGGGTTATACAAACGCCAATGGCAAGATCATTATCCCTAATTCTTTCAATATTTCGGCATCGTCGGCACCGAAATATACACTTGAATTTGATCTGCGAAAAGGCATTGTCGAAAATCAGGCGCATGGATACCGCTTAAAGACAACCGCTATTCGTATGGTGAACAATGAAAGTGTAGCTACTATTAGTGGTTCAGTGGGTTCGTCTGCTTGTAGTAGCGATATCAGTGATGCTCATGTTTACGTTTATACCGCACCGACTGATGGGAATTACGGAGATATTCAGGAGGGAGGAGAGAATACTCCTTACGCAACTACTGCTGTTGATTCTTCAACCGGTGCATTTGAGATAGGTTATGTTTCTGTCGGGACTTATGACATTGCCTTAGTGTGTAACGGTAGCGTTGATCATCCTGAAGAAGATAACAGCGGTGCCCTGAATATTGAAACGGGTTCAATCCATAAGGATACTGTTCTGACAACAGAAAATCTGACTGTTACGTTCTAAGGGAAATTAACTCCTCCGAATTTGAAGCCTGCTTGAATGAGCGGGCTTCTTTATTAATAACTATTTTTAAATCAAGTGATTATTCACTAAGCCTCACATTTTTCCTCAAACAATGGGCGTAGAATCTTTCGTTATCTCCTAAAGGAGTCAGTGTCAGCCCGGTATTTTCTGTCATCGCCACAGAATGATGCCGAGAGGGTTGATTGTCGAAAATAAGACTGGAGGGATACCATGACGATAGGCAAATACCTGCGTTGGAAAGATGAAAATGGCAATGAATTCAGACCAGTTTCCCTAACTGGTACCGAACTGCTCAACGACCGGACACTTAACAAAAGCACTGCGTTTACTTATGAAGAGCGGGAAGCGTTCCAGCTAAATGGCTTACTCCCTCCACGTGTTCAGACTTTCGAAGATCAGCTTAATCGTGTTTATGATGGCTTCAGGAATGCTTCGACTGATATAGAAAAATACCTTTTCTTGCGGGCGCTGCAAGACAGGAACGAAACTCTGTACTATGCACTGCTTTCGCGCCATGTTGAGGAAATGACACCCATTATTTATACCCCAACTGTGGGTAAGGCATGTCAGGAGTTCAGCCACCGTTACCAGAAAGCGCGTGGTCTCTACATTACAGAAGATAATGTCGACAATATGGGTGAGCAGGCCCGTCACTTCACGGGTAAAGATATTAAAATCATCGTGGTTACCGATAGCCAGGGAATTCTGGGGTTGGGTGACCAGGGTGTTGGTGGCATGGGTATTCCTATTGGTAAGTTGTCTCTGTACACATTGGGTGCGGGTATTCACCCTGCTCACTGTTTGCCAATTGCTCTAGATGTGGGTACTGATAATCAGGATCTTCTGGATGATCCAATGTATCTGGGTGTACCTCGTAAGCGGATGCGCGGTGAGGAATATAAAACCTTCATTAAGAAATTTGTTCATCAGGTTAAGCGTCACTTCCCGAAAGCTGTGCTCCAGTGGGAGGATTTCAGTAAGTCGAATGCATTCGATAACCTTAATGATTATGAAGACTTCCTGCCATCTTTTAACGATGATATACAGGGGACAGGATCGGTTGTTCTTGCTGGTATTTTGGGTGCGGTCAAAATCAAGGGTGAATCTCTGGCCGATCAAACCTATGTGGTATACGGTGCCGGAGCTGGTGGTGTAGGTGTTGCTGACCAGATTTATGCAGGCCTGTTGAAAGAAGGCTGCACCCAGCAAGCAGCTCGCGATAAGATCTTTATTCTCGATTCAAAGGGATTGGTCTTCGACGATCGTGATGGACTGGATGAATATAAGAAGCGTTATGCCAAACCTCATACTATTGCTGCTGACTGGCATACTGAGGAGCTAGGCAAGGTTAGCCTGACTGAGCTGATTAATAACCATCCGGTGACCGTGCTTCTGGGTACCAGTGGTATTGGCGGGGCATTTAAAGAAGAGCATGTGCAGAAGATGATGGAATACACCAAGCGTCCGATGGTGTTCCCGTTATCGAATCCAACCGCTAACTGCGAGGCTTTGCCTGCTGATATCTACAAGTGGAGTGATGGCCAGGCAATTGTTGCAACAGGTAGTCCGTTTGGAGATGTGAATTACAATGGCCAGGAATTCCGGATTGGTCAGGGTAATAACGTCTTCATCTTCCCTGGGGTAGGCTTGGCGGCGATTGTTTCCCAAACTAAGAAAGTCACTTTGGATATGTTTACCACGGCATCGTATGCGTTGGCGGAATGTGTATCTGAAGAAGATTTGGCTGCTGGTTGTGTATACCCAAGGATCAATCAGTTGACAACCGTATCACACCGGGTTGCGATGAGTATTCTGCAAAATATGCAGACTACGGATCCTGATAGCATCATGCGCGGCAAAGACATAGAGCAAGAGCTGGCCGAGCATATGTGGGAACCGACATACCTGCCTTACCGTCGGGTATAGCTTATTCGTTGATAGCAAGCAGTTTAAATTGCGCTTTATCATGAAAGAGCCCTGCATTATTGCAGGGCTCTTTGTGTTTATCTGGTTTTGGCGGTAGTGCTCTTTGCTTATATCGCTTTGTTTCGCTGTGCCCAAGCACCGACAAAAAGAAACGTTGCGACAACAACACAAAATAACCATTGGCTTGGTATGTTCCCCAGCTGTTTGGCGAGCCAGGGAGAGACGGAAATGCTCAGGAAACCATAGCCAAAGGCGTTAACCAGCACAAATACCAAGGTACGAACAATAAAGTTGGTGCAGGCAAGGTGGCGGCGTAGGATTCGGTTTATATCGGATCCGAAGATAACAAGCAGGCAAGCAATCATAGCGGTGGCAATTTCAGCCAGCCACGGACGCATAAACTGACCACCGTCGGCAAGGTAAGCTATTACTGTGTTCATGGGTATAAAAACCTAACTGTCAGATTGTACAGAGGATACTGTCTTAGCATAATCTTCAATATAGTATTGGGTTGAGCCTGTAAGCATGATCACAAATTGAGTCAAATCTTTTATAATAGTTGTACTTTGATTTACCGTTACAGGCGGGTTTAGCTTTTCGTGTTTACTATTTCTAATACCGTTCAGCTAGCCTTATTATAAATCCACCTTTTTCCTCAATACTTTCGTAGTGCCACGTTTTGTTTTGCTATCCATTCGGCGACGTTGTGAGCCTTTGGTCGGCTTCGTTGCTCTTCGAGCTTTCTGCACAACCATCGCTGATAGAATTAGTTCCTTCAGGCGCTCCAAAGCCGCTTCTTTGTTTTGTAACTGAGTTCTGAATTGCTGTGATTTGATGATGATTATACCTTCGGAGGAGATTCGACTATCAGAAAGCTTAAGCAGTTTTTCTTTGTAGGTGGTGGGTAAAGATGATCGCTTGATATCAAAACGAAGGTGAATGGCAGTTGCCACTTTATTGACATTTTGTCCCCCGTTACCTGCTGATCTGATTGCGTTAAGTTCAATCTCCCAATCGGCAATGGTTACGGTATTTGAGATTGCTAGCATGGCGACACCTATTTGTTCTGAACTAGTTTTGATGATTTGATCACTCGATTAGCCACCGAGTGCCAGCGGCGCTAAGGATAGCAAATAAACTGCCTTCGACATACTGGAGAGTCGTGTCTGTTGGCGGGGTATTGAACCATAGGCCTTCATTGAACGATTTGACTTATCATTATGCTACTTCACTGGGCTCAAATAGGCTAAGATGCTCGCCATTATTTTAGCTAGAGCCTTTATTACCCAATGACTACTGCCACAACGCCAGCCAGCTTCACTGAGCTTGCCCTAATTCAACCTTTGTTAGCTCGGCTAACAGAGCTGGAATATCTGCAGCCTACACCTATTCAAGCGCAAGTTATCCCAAGTGTGTTAGCGGGGCGTGACTTAATTGCAGGTGCAAATACGGGATCGGGTAAAACGGCGGCTTTTGCACTGCCAATGTTGCAGGATCTTTTTACGCAAAAACACACAGAGAAGACGAAGGGCAGCAAAGGTAACTATGTTACTGGGCTTATTTTGGTGCCAACGCGTGAACTGGCTAAACAGGTTGCTGACAGCATTAAGTCATACGCAGTGCACTTTAACGGTGCAATTAAAACGGTGGCTGTTTTTGGTGGTGTATCTGCCAATATTCAAATGCTTGCGCTGCGTGGCGGCACCGATATTTTGGTTGCAACGCCAGGCCGTTTACTTGATTTAATTTCAAGTAATGCGATTAAGCTAGATAGGGTAAAGACCTTAGTGCTTGATGAAGCCGATCGAATGTTAAGTCTTGGCTTTACTGAAGAGCTATCTGAATTGTTGGGTCAATTGCCAAAACAGAAGCAGACGCTATTGTTTTCTGCGACGTTCCCTGAGCAAGTACAGGCTTTAACTCAAGAGCTGCTTAATGACCCTGTTGAAATACAACTACAAAGTGATGATGCCAGCACCGTAGTACAGCGTGTTTTTAACGTAAATAAGGGCGAAAAAACAGCGGTGTTAGCGCACTTGATCAAACAGCATCAATGGCGACAAGCTCTTGTTTTCGTCAATGCTAAGAACAGCTGTGAGCACTTAGCCGATAAACTTTATAAGCGTGGTATTGAGGCCGAAGTGTTTCATGGTGATAAAGGGCAGGGCTATCGTACTCGTATACTTGAAGCGTTTAAGTCCGGTGAGATTGATGTGCTAATAGCAACGGATATCGCGGCCCGTGGTTTAGATATCGAAAAATTGCCAGTGGTGATCAACTTTGATCTACCAAGAAGCCCATCAGACTACATGCACCGCATTGGTCGAAGTGGCCGTGCTGGTGAAGTTGGCCTAGCCCTATCGCTGATTGATTATGAAGATTTTCATCATTTCAAAGTTATCGAGAAGAAGAACAAAATTCGCCTTGAACGTGAACAGGTAGAAGGCTATGAACTCGATGAAACCATTACCCAAGAGATGTTAGAGGCAAATAAGCCGATGGCAAAACCTGAAGGCACGGGTAAGAAAAAGCGTAAGAAGAAAGGACTTGGTAAATCTGATGTTTGGTTGAGAAATTCATAACCAAGCAATTAACCGATCAACCAAGCGATAAACATCATGCCAGTTGATAGTTGCTGACGTGCGATGATATACCCAAGTACCCTGAAGTTACTTGGGTATAGTCATTTGGTAGATAAAGCTTGATTTGAGAAGCGTTTAATCAAAGATACACTGAACAATAAGGTAGAGAGAATGAGTGGAACCAATCGAGCCAATATTCACCCTGGATTAGAAGTGAAAATTGTTCTTAAAAAAGATCAACGAAGCGGAACACTAACCTCAGGCATTGTAAAAGACCTTTTAACGAAGTCACCAAATCATCCTCACGGAATAAAAGTCCGCTTAGAAAATGGTGATGTTGGTCGTGTGAAAGTGATCTGTTAGTCATTTTTCTCAAATGGCGATCACTTTCAAAATGGTGACTACAGGTATGAATAGAAGTATCTAAAAACAACGATTACATGTCGTTGTTGAGTTTATTCACTAAATCACTTCTGGATAAAACTTTGTTAGCGAGATTCATCTTATATATTTTTTAAAAATAGGAAATATATCTAAACTGATAGTAAATATGGAGGTTTTCAGAGAAAAAAGCACTAAATCAAATATAGTAGAATGACACAAAGTTCAACCATTGGTATAAGGCTTGCTGTATTTCATAACGTGGTTCATTAATATGGCTAAGCTAGGAATTTGTGATATCAACAACCTAAAACTAAGTGAAAAAAGTCGGCGTTCAGTTGCTGATATAAAAGATATAATGGAATCTGGAGATTTGCTAAGTGGTGTGTTGGCTGCTACTCCGTTTTACTATATTTTTGGTACACCCAGTGTTACAACAAGCCCATTTGAAACACTGATTAACATTAGGGAGCATGATTGGGAAACCTTTGGTAAAGCTATGTTTGCTTCAAGCAAATATACTAGAGGAGTTATTTTTCAAATCGCTTATGAGCAGGAAATATACACTTATGGCGAAGAAAGAAAATTTTGGAATTGTGTCAGTGAATTATCTAAGTAAAGTATGTGCTCTCAGCTTTCTTCTCTTTGGTTGCTCGGCTCAAACCATTAGTAGCGTTGAAGCGGAAAAACTATGGCAAAAGCAATTCGATTATTGTCATGAAATCGCGCAGCAAAACAAGTCTTCTTTCCCTAAATCTGAATGGTTTCAATCCCTGTCTTTAGATGATAAAAAGACTGTCGTTGGTTATCTAGCTAACTACACTGATAGAATCTGTATGGAAGAGGCTTCAGCACAATTAAAACGCTCTCTGAGTGAAGAAAACAATCTAGAAAAGCTGAGCTACTATTCTGTTGACTTAACCCCGCTTGATGAATTGGCAGCTGAAAGGATTGCACATTTGGATGGGAATCAACTAAAAGATCTACAGCAGCAATTCAAGCAACCGTTCAACTTACGGTTTATCATAGAAGAGCAAAACCTTTACCCTTCACAATAATGGTACAGATTCGTGTCAGCTTAGGTACACTGACACGTCTTTGGGCTGAACTGACTTAGAGCAATCTGTCAGATCTAGTTAAATCGTGGTTTGGGAACTGTTCGATTGCGTCCTGACCCATTCTACTTACTTTTATTTAGAGATTGCGCAATATCGTGCTCAAATGCAGATAGCGTTTGATCGATTAGAAGTAGCCTCTAAGTAATAGCCACTCAACAGTATCGTACCTAAGAGCAAAACAAAGAAGATGCGCTACTGCTACTGTAGGAATTGATTCAGTTGGCGGTTGTACAGTAAAAAGCCCGCCGGGCGACTAAGCCGACAAAGGGATCACAACGTCGTCGCATGGATAAGAAAACACAACGAGGTCAGACGAAAACTTTGCTGGGAAAGGTGAAATTCTGAGCGGGTACAAACCCGACCTGTTACTTTTTAATCAGCATTTACTGGCAAATTGTGAGTTAAGCTGGTATTCATTTCAGTATGTTGAGATGAATGTTGAATGACAAGTGAGAGCCTGACCTGTGAATACAAGGACGAATACCATCAATTCGGTTGCTGTTGTTGGCGGCACACATGGAAACGAATTTAGCGGGATCTACCTGTTACGTAAATGGCAGCAGAATCCACAACTGGTTTCCCGAGATTCTTTTACGACCCAAATGGTTTTTGCCAACCCAAAAGCGTTTGATGAAAACAAGCGTTACCTTGATTGCGACATGAACCGTCAGTTTAGCCAAGAAGATCTGAATAATCAGGATCTGGCTAACTATGAGCAAAGTCGTGCGAAAGCCATTAACTTTCAGTTAGGGCCGAAAGGCAATGCCAAAACAGACTTCATCATCGATTTGCACAATACCACCAGTAACATGGGACCATCGCTGATCCTGCTTCAGACCGATGCGTTTAACCGAAAAATGGGCGCATACGTTAAATTTAAAATGCCTGATGCAGTTGTGGTTTTAGAAGATCAGGTTTCAGTTGAGCAGCATTATTTCCTCAGCTCGATTTCACCGCAAGGTGTGATTGTGGAAGTTGGCCCACAGCCACAGTCAGTGATCCGCCAGGATGTCCTCGATTGGATGGAAGAGATGACGCAGCATATTCTGGATTATATCGAGCTGCATAACACCGATGTTTTGCCTGAGCTTCCTGCCAGCTATGAAGCCTTCAAATATGAAGAGACGCTGAAACTTCCGGAGGATGCTGGTGGTGAGCGCATTGGTATGGTTCACAAAAATGTTCAGGATGCTGATTTTAAACCGCTGCATGCCGGTGATCCGGTATTCACATTGTTTGATGGCACTGAGATCTGCTGGGAAGGGGATTACGAAGCATATCCTCACTTCATTAACGAAGCTGCATACTATGACAATAACCTCGCTATGTCATTGGCGAAAAAAGTGGTTGTTGAAATTTAACGCTTATAATCTACCACTATTTCTTTTAAAACAGCTTTGAGGGAGTCACCCTCAAAGCTGTTTTTAATGGTGTGAGAAATCCAGATGTCGCTGTTTTATGAAATTTACGATCCATTGGGCGACAGGTAGATGATCGGTCTGTTCGTCCAATGAGTCCAGTGCGGAATCATAGGTTGGTTCGCTGAAATTATTGCGACGAAGCTGGATTAGGTCTTGGCTGTATGCTGGAGTAAATTCCGGGTGTCCCTGAATGCCGAGGAAGTGATTGCCAACCAGGATCATGGCATAGGGGCAGAATTTGCTACCAGCAAGCACAAGGGTGTCGGGGGGAAGTTCGGTAATTTGCTCCTGATGGCTGACAATCAGCGCATAATTTGCATCGGGAGCAGTAAGCCAGCTATGTTGAATAACTTCTTCCGGATAGAAGCTGACCCGCTTGACACCAATGCCCCATCCTTGGCTTGAGCGGCAGACTTCACCGTCAAGCGCCCTTGCTATCATTTGATGGCCGAAACAGATCCCGACATAGGGAATTAGTTGGTGGTAGAGCTGGTGGATAAAAGCTTCGAATACGCTTATCCATTTAGCTTCATCGTTAACTCCGTATTGGCTGCCGGTGCTTATGTAAGCATCACATTCATCTAAAGCATTAGGATACTGGCCGTCGATCACCCGGTAGAAATTGAGCTGCATATTGGGATCAACTTGTCCGAAGAGTTCGCTAAACATGGCCGGGTAATTACCATGCTTTCGCTGTAATTCCAGCCTGACATCATCGCACAGTAATACTCCTAATATCATATCCAGCCTCATTCACTGATAGATTAGTGTGCCTTTGACCGCATTGGTAAAGATCTCGGCATATTGCTCGGCCGTGAAATGGATTGGGTTACCTGCCGCAGACTGGTCTGAAACGGCCATTTGGCCGATGCGCTCCGCTTCTTTGCTATCAATACCGATAGCGGCAAGCGTATGCGGTATATTCAGATCTGTTCGCAGTGAGAGTAACCATGCCATTACCCCGTAAAAGTCTGGTTTGGGTAACGCAAGATAGCGGCCTAGCCGGTTCGTTTTTTCATCAATGTGGAGCTTGTTGGCTGATAGCACATAGGGCAACAGGATTGCGTTCAGCAGTCCGTGATGCTTGTCGTAGACAGCGCCCAGAGAGTGGGAGAGTGCATGTGTGGCTCCGAGTCCCTTTTGGAAGGCGGTTGCTCCCATACAGGAGGCAATTTGCATATGGAATCGGGCATTGAGGTTCTGACCTTCAATGTAAGCAACGGGTAGGTAATGCGAAATCAGTCGTATTGACTCCAGTGCAATGGCTTCTGCCATCGGGTGAAAAGTGTGAGTACAGAGAGCTTCCAGGCTGTGCGACAGTGCATCCATGCCTGTTGCAGCCGTTAGTTCTGGCGGTAACTCTGCCGTTAAAATCGGGTCCAGCAAGACGAGCTTGGGCATCATCTGGGGATGGAAAATGATCTTTTTAACCTGTTCTGTTTCATCTTTGATCACTGATGCCCGGCCGACTTCGGAGCCGGTACCTGCTGTCGTCGGTATGGCAATCACTGGCGCAATTTGATCTGGCTCTGCTTTGTGCCAGTTGTCGTCTTTGTCTTCAAAATCCCACAACGGGAAAGATTGCCTTGCTACCAAGGCGACAGCTTTGGCTACATCGATGCTGGAACCGCCGCCTAATGCAATAATGCCGTCATGGTAACCGTCGACATAATGCTTAATCCCTGCTTCGACATTCGCGCCGGTGGGATTACTTTGTATATGGCAGAACAGCTCAATTGGCAGGTTAGCTTCACGACATACTGCAATTGTGTTGCGGACCATTTTGGTTTCGGCCAGGTTGTGATCCGTGATCAGGAGGGGGCGATAGATCCCTGTGCTTTTGCAGTAGTCTCCCAGTTTGTGGGTGCAATTTTCTCTAGCGATGATCTCTGTGGGGTAATGCCAGTGTCCATAGTGCATGAGGGAAGCTCCTACAGGTGTTTGATATGAAAAGACTTAGGCCGGGTGAGGGCTTCAAATCCTAACTTGGATAAAGCGCAGCCATGTCCGGAGTGCTTAACGCCTGTCCAGGCCAGAGCCGGATCCAGATAATCACAGCGATTGACAAAAAAAGTGCCGGTATCGAGCTGCTCACCGAGTGCAACGGCAGTGTCAGTATCACGAGTGAAAATACTTGCTGTGAGCCCATACTGGCTGTCATTCATCAGTGATACGGCCTCATCATCAGAATAGACTTTCTGGACAGCGAGCACCGGGCCAAAGGTTTCTTCGGTCATGATTCGCATTTGGTGGTTTACATCGGTGAGTAACTGTGGGGCCAGATAAGGTGTACCCTGCTGACTTTTGGGGAAGGTCGTTTCCTGGATATGGGCTTTGGCACCTAATTCGATAGCTTCGGTAACTTGCTTGCGTACAAAATCAGCGGCACTGGTTCGTACCAAGGGCCCCAGTGTTGTATTTTCATCAATGGGTGATCCGAGCCGGTAAGTGCTGACGAGTTCTGTGGCTTTTGAGACAAACTCATCGTGACGGCTTTCATGTACATATATCCGCTCGATACCACAACAAGATTGACCAGAGTTATATAGTGCGCCATCCACTACCGTCTGAACTGCGTGATCAATATCTGCATCGGCCCTGATATAGGCTGGATCTTTACCGCCGAGTTCTAGCCCTAGGCTATGGAAGTGTCCAGCCGCAGCTTTTTCGACTATTTCCCCACCGGATACCGAGCCGGTAAAGACTACATGATGGATTTCCTCGCTGGCAATGAGTGCTTTTGTACTTTCATGGCTTAGGTGAAGATGCTGGAACACACCATGAGGCAATCCGGCTTCATCAAAGGCTTGTTGCAGTCGCTCTGCACATAGCGGTGTTTGCGAGGAGTGTTTCAGGATCACCGTATTGCCAGCCAGCAAAGCTGGGATAATGGAGTTGATTGCAGTGAGGTAGGGGTAGTTCCAGGGAGCAATAACCATTACAGTGCCGAGTGGTTCCCGCTTGATATAGCGGGTAAAACCCGGTTTCTCTGTGAACTTGATGGTTGCCAATGCTGTTTCGCTAATTGCAATCATGTAGCGGGCACGTTCTTCGACACCAGACAACTCGTTGCCGCTGAAGCGGATTGGGCGGCCCATCATCCAGCTGAGCTCGCTGGCAATTTCATTTCGGTGTGACAAGAGGGCATCAATTGCGAGAATACAGTAGTGTTTGCGCTGCGCCAGAGAGGCCAGACGCCAGCTTTGCCGGGCATAGCGTGATGACGTTAATGTCTCAAGGCAGCGTTGCCGCGAAGCGAGTTCACGGGTGACAACAACACTGCCGTCAACCGGAGATATTGTCTGTAATGTGGTTGTGTTGCCCTGAACAGTCATCACCGTTTCCTTTAAATAATTTCGAAGTAGCGATTGAGCTCCCAGTCAGTTACATGTTTTCTAAACTCACGGTCTTCCCATTCGCGGGAGGCGGCAAAGTGTTCAACAAAAGCATCGCCAAATAGCTCGCGAGCGGCTTCGGATGCCTTAAAGCGCTGGGTGGCATCCCATAGGGTACGTGGTAATTCCAATTTGGGTTGATGTGGTTGTTCATAGGCGTTGCCCACGACGGGAGCATAAGGCTCCCAGCCTCTTGCAATACCATAGAGACCAGAGCCTAATGCTGCAGCCAGGGCCAGGTACGGGTTAGCATCGGCAGCTCCGATGCGATACTCAATACGTTGGCTGATGGCAGAGCCGGCAATAACACGTAATGCCGTGGTACGGTTTTCAACTCCCCAGGTGGCATCGGTTGGTGCCCAGAAGCCTGGTATCATTCGGCTGTAGCTGTTGACTGATGGCGCTATCATACAGAGTAGTTCAGGCATCAGCCGTTGTTGACCGGCGAGGAAATGACGTTGAACGTCACTCATAGAATGGGGGAGATCGGGCGCGTAGAAGGCTGAAGAGCCGTCTTTGTGTCTTAGCGAGAGATGGATATGACCACTTTGTCCCGGGTAATCGTTGCTCCATTTCGCCATGAAAGTCGCCAGTAAGTCATTCTTCTGGGCCAGTACTTTCATATAGGTTTTGAACAGGGCTGCTTTGTCGCCGGCTGCTTCGGCATGATCGACCGCGAGCGCGGCTTCGATTACGCCCGGCCCGGTTTCTGAGTGAATGCCTTCGATTGGAAAATCCATTGTTTCGGCCATGCTAAGAATACTTTTGTACAAGTCAGAGTAGGTAGAATTGCGGATCATGGAATAGCCGAACCAGTCGGGAGTGATTGTTTCCAGGTTTCGGAATCCTTTCTCCCGTGCTGAGTGTGGTGTTTCCTTGAACAGGAAAAATTCATATTCCAGAGCGGCAAATGGATTAAAGCCCATATCTTTTGCTTGTTTTATCACTTTTCTTAATGTTGCACGCGGGCAGACTGATTCAGCATCTCCACTGAATTCTGCAATGAACAACAGCATGCCGTCTTCATCAAGTACGTCTCGGCAGCTTTCCGGAATAATACGGACCTGCGCATCCGGATAGCCGGTATGCCATCCCGTGTATTTTGCATTGTCATAGAGTTGGTCTTTTACATCCCAGCCCAACACAACATCACAGAAGGCAAAATCGTTTTCGAGTGAGGAAAAGAATTTGCTTTTTGACATGTACTTACCACGCATGACACCGTCACTGTCAAACAGGCCGACTTTAACGTGGGTCAGCCCTCGTTGCTTGATAATCGCTTTGGCATCTTCGATTGTTTTGACATCTCTTGGTTCCATATCGCAAGCATCTCCCCGAATGAACTAGCAGCCGTAGATTGAGTCATGGATTTGCAGCGGGTTAACGAAATCACGCTGGTACACATGCATTTATAGGTGGCTGATATATTTAACGTAGGAACGGCGTGAATATTCGTCAACTTACCTGGTTAGTCTTTATTGCTCCTGATAATACAAAGGGATCTGTGATGCCTATCTCAGTGCTGAGAAAGTATAAATTTTTCAGTAAGTAGCTGACTATATTCAGAGTAAGCGGAATTAAATCAGCTGGATGATTGTGCCTGTGATGTGTAAGGGGCAAAGAGCAAGGAGCAAATAAGATGAATAGAAAAGCTCTATGGGTGAAGTGGCTGTCGGTTATTGGTTTATTTTGGGTGTGTTCGACAGGTAATGCGGCGCAACTGGTTTTCTCGGAAGAGGGGGAAGTTGTTAAAACAGTTACTTTAGATGAGATGAAGAAGCAGCTTTCGATTCATCAGGTTGATATTTATGATCCGCATTATGGGAAGGACAAACGATATTTGGGCTTTTCGCTTCATGATGTTATGGCGTTGGCATATGGTAAAGCTTGGGAAGGTAAACAGACGACCGATGTCAATTTTATCGCACAGGATGGTTATCAGGCGGTGGCAACGTTTGAAAAGCTTATTGAACAGGGGGGATATATCATTTATCACGATGTAGACCTTCCGGAATGGGAGCTAATTGGTCATAACCAATCTAATCCCGGGCCATTTTATCTGGTCTGGAAAGGCAAAAAGCAGACACCCAAACAAGCCTATCCATGGCCTTATCAGCTGGCCGCCATTAATACGGTTGAATTTCAGCGTCAATATCCCGCGATTTACCCGAATGGAGTACAGACAGACTCTAGTGTATACAATGGTTTTAAGCTGTTTAAAGCTCGTTGTATGAAGTGCCATGCCCTTGATAAGCAAGGCGGGAAGGTTGGGCCAGATTTGAATGCGCCGAAGAATATTATGGCGTACCGTAGCTCTGATATGTTGCGAGAGTATATTCGCCAGCCGTCCAAATTCAGATATACCCAGATGCCGGATCACACCGATCTTAGCTTCGACCAGATAGACCGACTCCTTGATTACCTTGATCACCAAGGAAAAGTCAGTAGGAAATAGCAGGTATTAGCTCCGATATTTGTTTGTGCGTTAAAAGTCCGAACGCTGAACAGGGCTTATTCCGTTGATAATGGTTGGTTAAAAATAAGTTTGCGGTGTTAAGGAACTGTGTTCCAATAAGAAAAAATAAAAAGTTAGAAAAAGGAAGAATTTGATGTCCCTCATCATTCCGATGGTGATCTTTATGCAGCAGCGGATGGCTGAAGTTGGTGATCCCGAGGTTGCGAAGGAAATGCAGGCTTACATGAAGACCGATCAGCCGTTTTATGGTGTAAAGACGCCAGAGCGCTACGCTATATTCAAGCAGGCTCGTGAACATACGCAGATAAACACCTTTATTGATTATAGCCGTTTAGTGCTCTGGTTGTGGTCGGGGGAAAACCGTGAAGAGCAATACATGGCGATGGATGCTGCTGAGTATTACAAAGCATTTCGAATCAAGGAAGCGTTCGCAATTTATGAAGAGATGCTGCTGGGGGCGAGTCATTGGGATACGGTGGATAAGATTGCGTCTAACCTCATAGGCGTGTTGGTTAAAGAGCACCGTGAGTTTGAACAAAAGCTGATAGAGTGGCGCCAGTCCGATAATATGTGGCTAAGACGGGCATCCTTGCTGGCTCATTTAAAGCACAAAGAAAAGACGAATGTAGCGCTTCTGCAAGAGACGGTTCTGATGCTAGCCCATGAGGATGAATTTTTTATCCGTAAGGCCATTGGTTGGGCCTTGCGGGAATACTCTAAAACAGCTCCTGATTATGTTGCCAATTTTGTAGCCGACCATGATGAGGAGCTATCACCACTCAGTAGAAAAGAAGCTTTAAAGGTGATAGAAAAGGTGAGTGGGTAGAGTGGTATATAGATGTCAAAAAGCCATCCTGTTGGATGGCTTTTGCATTTTTCGTTGTTCTGCTACATTAAGCTCAGAAGTGCAGGCGGATCACTGATTCAGCAACACAGCCCGGACGACGAACACCTTCAATTTCAATCGTTAGCTCTTGAACAATTTCCAGACCGCGCTTAATAGGCGTGACGGACTGGATTTTAGTGCTCGCACGAACACGGTTTCCGGCTTTAACCGGGTAAGGGAAACGTACCTGGTTCATACCGACATTAACTGTCATTTTTGCAGTCGGGAACTTTTGGTTGTCAGGGTCAACACTGTCGGTAAGAACAGATAGCAGAGACAGAGTTAAAAAGCCGTGCGCAATGGTTGTTTTGAACGGAGACTCAACCGCTGCACGTTCAGGATCGGTGTGGATCCACTGATGGTCTTCAGTAACTTCAGCGAAAGCATTGATACGTTCTTGATCAACGGTTAGCCATTTACCGACGTGGATAACTTCGCCCAGAGTTTCATTCAGTTCATTCATCAGCTTTTCAGCTTCTGGCTTCATGGCGATTGGAGCTGGTTTGGGCTCTTCAACCGGAGCTGGCACTTCTTCAACAGCATCATCATTAGATGCAAGCTTATGATCTTTGATCAGTGAACCAAGCTGGCTATTATTGGCTTTATTAATTAATTCAAGCCAGTAGTCACGCAGAGATGGTGATAGCAAATCTTTCAGTTCAAACGGATGATGAGACAGAACATCACGTTTTTGTTTTAAAAAATCGACTACTTTCATGACCATGTGACCTTATTTTAATTTGTCTTGAAGAGGCTAAGGCGTTGTATTGTAGCGGCTATAGCGAACAATAAAAGTTATTTTGTGTCCCAGGTCGCACTTTTGGACTCGTCGGGTGAGTTTTTTTCTTTATATATCAGTGTTATAAGTCGTCGTTATTTTTAGTGTAAATAATCTATAAATTTTTCTTATAGAGTTTCAAATAGCATTAACTCTCAATAAAACATCGTTTTCAGCGAACAAGTGTACGCAGAAAAATATGTTTTGTATAAATAAAAAGCAAATAAACGCAATGGGTTAAAAATAAACAGCAAAATAATCATAGTGGAAATCGAAGATGTTTTCTTGAACTATTTTCTAAGAAATGATCTTTTTTGTTTTAACATATTTTACTTTGTTGTGATCGAGTTTGATTCTCAATTCAGAGAGCATTAGAAATCGTGGTTAGGCACTACCCTTAGGTGACATTCGTTGAGGGTTGATGCCTGTGTTGCTGAAGTTTTATAGACTGCTGGCGGCGATATTCCTGACTTTGTACTGTAGTGCGGTGGCTTTTTCAGCACTTAATGATGAAATTGTGTTCGCCCTTGATAGCTATGTGAAAAAGTCGGTCAAAGAAGGTGTACCGGGGGCTTCATTAGCGGTCATCATTTATGGTGATATCCGGCTTTTACGTGGTTATGGGGTGACGAAAGTTGGTGGTAAGAACAGAGTCAACTCCGCGACAGTTTTTCCATTGGCTTCCATTTCAAAGACTTTTACTTCAGGGGTTACCTCTATTTTGGTTGCCAAAGGGGTAATAGAGTGGGATACCCACGTAGTGCCCTACCTTGAGGATATTGAATTTAGCGATCCTGAATTGGGGAGTACGGTAACGCTCAGGCACCTGCTTTCACATGCATCCGGCCTGATGCCTCAAGCGTATTCTAATCTTCTTGAAGATAATGTTCGCTATACTCGGATTTTGCAGATGCTCAAACGGGTGAAATTTGTTTGTGATCCCGGCAAATGTTACGGCTATCAGAACGTCGTGTACAACCTTAGTGCCGATATGCTGGCTCTGGCAGCTGGGAAAGATTTTCCCTCTCTGGTGAAGGAGCTGGTATTTATTCCCTTAAAAATGGATCACGCTTCGTTTGGATTGGATGAATTCAAAAAAGCTCCCAACAGGGTGGTTCCCCATGTGAAGGTAAAATCGGGTTATTCGGCGGTAAAACCGGATCCGTACTACTATAAGGTGCCGGGAGCTGCTGGAATTAATGCCAGCGCCCAGGATCTGGCGAAGTGGATGCTGGCGCAGTTCGGTCATTATCCATCGGTACTACGTACATCTTCATTGGCAATTATGCATAAGCCTCATGTCAGGGCAAACCAATACCGTTATCGGGCTAAATTGAGCAATGTCTATTATGGTTTGGGGTGGCGTACCTTCGATTATCGCGGTATCACCGGTTTTGTTCACCACGGTGGTTGGGTTAAAGGGATCCGGACAGAAATGGTGTTTAATCCTATAACTCAGACCGGGATGGTTTTTCTGACTAACAGTGAAACCGATGTAGCTCGTGAAATTGTTTTGGAATTCCTTGAGCTCTATCGGAAGCATATCGTGGGCGAAGGAAATTGATGAGTTCGGTATAACGCATACCAGCCCATGTTAAAGGTTACTTATTTGGCTTGGGCTGGTTCTGCTAACATTACAAATTCTTCCAGGCAAACCGGTCGGCTGTGTAAAAAGCCTTGGGTGAAGTCGACATCCAGAGAGCGTAAGTACTCCAGCTGCTCCGTTGTTTCGACGCCTTCAGCGATAATATTGAGCTCAAGAGACTTGGCAATGTTGACGATATGTTCAACCAAGTTTTGTTTTAGGGACGGTGTTTCAGCTCCCCATATAAAGCTTTTGTCGATTTTCAGGGTGCTGACACTCAATTCGCGTAAACCTTCGAGATTAGAAAAACCAGTTCCGAAATCATCAATCGCTACTTCAAAACCGAGTTTCCGAAGATCCTGAACGCCTTTGCAAAGAGCCTCAAGGTTGTCAATCTTTTGCTCGGTCAGCTCAATAGAAAATAGCGAGTAATATTCTTCTGGAAGCTGTTGGCAAAGCAGATCTCGAATATGGCCTGAAGCGATATCACAAGGGAAAGCGTTGATTCCTACTTTGAGCTTACCCAGCAAGCCAGTTTTGGATAAATCGTTAATACACGTAGATACAACCAGCTTGGTTAGCTCTGCTGTTTGTCGGTTTTGTTCAACAATGGCAATGAATTCATCTGGTCGAATCCATTTGTTGTCCAGTGTGCGCCAGCGGCTTAGTACCTCACAGCCGATAATGCTGCCAGAGCTCATATCAAGAATTGGTTGGTAATGCAGGGTCAGCTGGTGGTCGTTAATACCATGACGGATCTGACGGGGAACATTGAAAAGGTGCTGGTGAGTACGCTCACCTAGAAAGGTCACCAGCGTAATAACCACCAGTAAGAATCCTCCCCAGTAAAAAAGCATGGAATGATTCGCTGCAAAGTAGGTAGGGATATCGATCGCAACCAGCAGGCATTCATTCTTGTTGATGCATTGGCTAAAGAGCAATTTACTGTTTTCATACCACTGTGAGTTGGCTGCGTGTTGGGTGAAATCACTGGCTAAGAAGCCGGTTGTTCCTGATAGGTAGTTCAGCTCACTATCTTTGTTGTACTCACTATCTTTGTTGTAATAGCTGACGTATTTAAGCCATGGCATCTGTGGTTCGCTGATAGCGTTTGAGTAATCCAAATAAGCCAGGAAATTACCAATCTGGACTGTTCTGCCAGTGACTTGCTCTTCAAAAAAGGGAACGACTTGATGTTGGCGGACTTTTACTCCGGCAAATGAGATCCAGTCGGGCTCAATAAGAATGGTTGGGGGAGTAATCATTCCCTGAGTAGAGCTGCAAATGATCAGGTTATCTTTTACGATTGAGATACTGGTAAGGAAGTTTGCAAAGTAATCAACCTGCTGCATTGCCATCATTGTTTTGTGATCGCAGACAGGTTCAGGGTATTGGTTGTTGAGGGCTGCTAGGTTGTTTTTCAGGTCGAGGGCAATGCCAACGGAAAGGGTGTCAAGCTGTCGGACAAGGTTGTCTTTGTGCTGAGACCATGAGTGTATGGTACTGAAGGTGAACAATGACAGGGTCGCAATTAACGTGCAGCTCCATAGTATGCAAAGTAGTTGTAGCTTTCCCAGGTGGAAATAGGTCTTTTTGATTCTATTTATCATTTGATTAATGTTTCTGTGCTAGGTTCTGTTGAGTCACACTTAAATGAGAATGTTTATTATTTAATGATATCTGAAATGTATGCCTTGTTTGCATATATGTCTATCAATAATTTATAGCTAACAAAAAAAGCGACCGTTTGGGGGTCGCTTTAAGTGTTTGCTACATCTTATTTTTTATATGATTAAGTTTTGAACTTATTTAGCTCTTTATGTAGCTCGGCTGCTTTACCTGCTAGTTCCTCGCTGGTGGCAAGTGAAGAGGTCATACTGTCCATAACATCGGTAGCCGTATCGTTGATAACGACGACGTTACGGTTAATCTCTTCAGAAACGGCACTTTGCTCTTCGGCTGCTGAAGCGATTTGATTGTTCATGTCGTTAATCACGTCAATGGCTTCGTTGATTTCTTTCAATGCCAACTGAGCAGCTAGGGTTTCTTCTTTGGTATCCATGGCTTGTTGCTGGCTTTGTTGCATCAACTCGACAATTGACTGCGTTTCTTGCTCCAGACGGCCAAGCATAGTGCGTATTTCTCCGGTTGACGTCTGGGTGCGGGTGGCTAGGTTACGTACCTCGTCGGCAACCACTGCGAAACCGCGACCGGCCTCGCCAGCTCGGGCCGCTTCAATCGCGGCATTAAGCGCCAATAGGTTAGTTTGATCGGCGATACCACCAATCTCGGTAAGAATTCCTTGAATTGCCGCGCTTGACTGAGCCAAGTCCTGGATTTGGCCTTGGGCATCATTGACTCGTACAGCCAGATCGCCGACCGCATTGGCGGCATTGTCCATCTGTCCCATACCGTTAACACTGCTTGTTTGTACCTGACTGGCCGCTGCCGCCGCCTGAACGGCAGATCCCGCAACTTCCTGCGCAGTTGCACTCATTTGGTTAATCGCCGCAGCGAGAGAGTTAACCTCATTAACCTGTACAATAAGTTTATCTTTTGAGTCTTCAGCCTTAGTTTTACCATCTATAGCACTGTGGTCAACTTGATTTGCCGTGTTCATAACGTTTTGCAGCGTTTCCTGCAAACGAATCAAGAAGGTGTTGAACCAATGGGATAACTGGGCAGTTTCATCTTGGCCTTTGACTTCTAGTCGGTAAGTCAGGTCACCGTCACCTTCTGCGACGTCTTTGAAACGGTCAACCAGGTTAGATAGTACTTTACCAAGGGAGTTTGCGATCATTGCAATAATTGCTATGCCGACTAAGGCCGTGAGCAAACCAGCAATAACACCTTGGTTGATGGCACTTTCATTCTGCTCGCCACTCCAGCGTTCGAATTCGGTAATACTTTGAACCAACTTGCTGTTTGGTACTGAAACCATCACGATCCATGGTGCGTCGGAGGTATCGACGGAGGTAATTGCAAACTCATCGTCACCAAGTGTCATTGTACTTACACCATTACGGCGAGCCATTGCTTGAATATCAGACCACTGTGTTGATAGCTGTCCGGATACTTTTTTACCAACTTGTGCTGGCTTACCGCTGTTAGCCAGTACCGCACCTTCCCATGATGTGATAATAACGTTACCTTGACCGTCAAAAAGACCGCGGGCAAGGTTTTCACTCTGTCCCTGCAGTTCTGCAAGTGATAAGTCAAAGCCAAGTGAGCCAATGATTTTACCATTCACTTTAATTGGTTGGCTGATGGTTGTGATTAGCTCTTGCTTACCGCGTACCGGATACATGTATGGTTCCATAACAAATGTTTTTCCGGTTTCGTAAGGCATTAGGTGCCAGTCATCTTTTCGTTCACCGTTGCCGTTTAGTTCGGTATTAGAAAAGCTCTCCATTGCTACAGGATCAAAGCTGCCTTGAGCATTAGGAGAGAAGAATGGAGCCAGATAACCTTTACTGTTAATTGCAGCGGTCGCACCGGCTTCAGAGTTGGCTGGCCATGTTTTCTCTTCCCACACCATATAGCCTGCAAAGACCGAGCGATCCTGGGCTTCCAGTGCTGCTGTAAATTGTTTAACAATAATGTCGGCACCAGCACCAGCTTCACCGCTTAATTCAATGATTGAGCGAATTTGGTCAAGCGTGGCCAGAACAGGAAAGAGATGGTTTGAAATGGTTTTCCCTTCTTCTGTTGCTGTCGCTTTAAGGTGCTGCTGTGTTGTGTTATTTAGCTGGGCCTTTACCTTGTCGGTAACTTGTTGGTTTACATTGGTAAAAGCTCGAGTCGTCATCCCCATTGCGATGAGTAGCGTAAATGCCATTGCTACACCGGCGCTGATGGCAATACGCGTTCTTATTGTTTTAAACACGAAAAGTCCTTGTTTCAAAGAGTAGTTGATTGGCGGCCTGTTATGTTTACGGTTTGTTCACCATTGAGTTACATCTATAAAGTGAAACAAAATGGAGGAAATCATCACAAATAATCTCAAAAAGAATTATATCCAAAATAGATTAATGGAATATGATGGTTTGTGAATGCTTTGTTGGTGTGTTTTGTGGGGTTATTAATACGCTCATCTAAGCCGATAATATAAAGAGAATATGGTTGATTGCCAAATATTGCATTATTGGAACATGAAACGTGATTTAAAACTGTCGCAGCCTGAAAGCGGATATTGAATGATAATTAATTGCACTTAATGTCCGTTAATAACGTATTTCTTATGCCACTGTAGTTGTTTTGATAATGGCCTTCTGTTCTCTCTAAAACAATAGTTTTCATTTCATTTTGTTAACAATGTTGCAAATTACCACCTATGCTTAAGGCTGGCTGAAAAATAACATGAATATGCCAATTTCGGAGGTAATGTTATGCAAGGCAACAATCAAGTGCTCGGTTATTTAAACCAGGTGCTTACCATTGAGTTGACTTCTATCAATCAGTATTTTTTGCATGCCAGAATGTTCAGAAACTGGGGATTGGGAGAGCTTGATGAGAAGGAATACAAAAAATCGATTAAGGATATGAAGCAAGCCGATGATCTCATAGAACGTATTCTTTTTCTTGAAGGTTTACCTAACCTTCAGCATCTTGAGAAGTTGCGTATTGGCGAAGATGCCGAAGAGATGCTGCAGTGTGATCTGGATTTGCAGATGGAGCAATTGACCTTGCTTCGGGAAGCTATCGCTTACTGTGAATCTGAAAGCGATTATGTCAGCCGTGAGTTGTTGGAAGATATTTTGACCTATGAAGAAGAGCATGTTGACTGGATTGAAACCCAACAAGAGCTGCTGAGAAATATCGGTATTGAAAATTATCTGCAATCTCAGATGTAAAGGGAGTAGGTGACGAAGATGAAAGGTAATAAGAAGATTATTGATTCTCTTAATGAGCTATTGGCTGGTGAATTGACCGCAATGGATCAGTATTTTATTCATTCCCGTATGTATCAGGATTGGGGGTTGGATAAGTTATATGAGCGTATTGATCATGAGTTTGATGATGAAAAAGGTCATGCGTCTCGTTTGATTGAGCGAATTCTGTTTTTGGAAGGTACGCCGGATCTCAGTAAACGCCAAGGCTTAAACATTGGTAAAGATGTACCAGAGATGCTGGCAAGCGACTTGCAGTTGGAATATTCAGTTGATAAAGCGCTTAAGGCGGCTATTAAGCAATGTGAAGATGAGCAGGATTACCAGAGTAGGGAAATCCTTGAAGTAATGCTGGCTGATACAGAAGAAGATCATGCTTACTGGCTTGAAAAACAATTGGGGTTAATCCAAAAGATTGGCTTGCCAAATTACCTTCAGTCCCAGATGTAATAGTGGGTACCAGCTTAACTATGGTTTGATAGATAGAGGTGTTAGATTGCAGTTTCTGTTTATCTAACACCTCGATCTAATACATATGGGCTTCAAGATAAAAATTAGTAGCGGATTTAATGCGTCACTGGGAAGCTAATAACTTGAGTGTTTAAGAATAAAGCCAGTAACTGCTGGCTTTATTTCGTTTCTTGTTATGTGAAGTTAAAATTCTATTTAACTTTGAAAAAAGCTAACTCATCTTTTAACTGTTGCGTCAATTCTGATATATCATCATTCGCTAAGGTCGTTTGCTTCGCATTTTCCAGGTTATGTTGCACGATATGATTAACATCTTCTAAACGCTTGGACATATCTTGTGTTACCGCTAATTGCTCTTCCGATGCAGTGGCCACCATAGAATTGATATCAGAGATGGTGGTGACTCTATCTTTAATCGTATTGAACGCTTCTGCAATTTCATGAGATATCGTTTGAGATTCATCAACCAGCGCAGAGTTTTGATTCATAAAGTCAGAGGCGCGTTGCGATTGCTCTTGCAGTTTTACAATGATGTCTTGAATATCCACTGTTGATTGCTGAGTTTTTGCTGCTAATGCTCGAACTTCATCAGCCACAACGGCAAAGCCACGTCCTTGCTCTCCCGCGCGGGCTGCTTCAATGGCGGCATTCAATGCCAATAAGTTTGTTTGCTCAGAAATATTGTTAATCACATCAACAACGGAGCTGATATTTTCAGAATGCTCTCTTAATTGATTCACAACACTTACAGATTCAGTTGTTGAGTGATGGACTTGCTGAGTAATGGCCTCAGAACGCTCTAGCGTGATGGAACTGGCTGATATCACTTCCATAGCAACAGTTGTGGAAGTATTCCCATTTTGCGCACTTCTCGCGACATCGGATGCCGTTGCTGACAGCTCAGTGGCTGCTGTTGCTACTTGCTCGACTTCAGCAATCTCTTTTTGTGCATTATCATGGCTATTGTGAATCACTTTCGATATCTGAGCTTGATTGATAGACAACTGGCTCATAACATTTTCTGAAGATTGGACAACCGATGATACTCTTTGCTGCAAAGAAAATAAGGAATCAGAAATAGTATCAAGCTCATTGCCTGCTTTCGGAATATCAATGGCGTCAAAATGTCCTTTTGACATGTTGGTGATGGCTGATACAAGTTTAGGTAAGTATTGTAACTCTCGCTTTAATATCCAATAAACTGCAATGCTTAAGATTAAGCCAATCACCACTAACGTTGCTATAACTGCGTAAATCCACATGTTTGCCGTGGTAATTGTTTTGTTTTGATCGGTTATTGCAAAAAGAAGCTCTCCTTTGCCTAAAGGTTGCTTGGATACACTAAACCACTTTTTTTCTGGGCTCTGATACAAAAGAGGAACAGCACCGATATTTTTATAAACAGGGCGAAGTTCATAAATGTTTTCATTAATCCATGATGCGTTGTTGCTATCTGTCGTTAAAACCAAGCCAGATTGATTTGTTATCGCATACTCAATTCCTAGCTCAGGTATCAATTTAGATAAATCCGCATATACCGCGAAGACTCCAACCTTCTGATTATTATTAAAAATAGGCGCTGAAATAGAAAGGGAAACATTGCCATCAATAGATACGTATGGAGCACTGATGTTAAACGGAGTATTTGAATTCACAATGTTCATGAACCACTCTCGCTTGCGGTCTCTTGCGTTGTAGTTAGGAGTCCACCCATCACTTGAACGCGCGAATGACCGTCCATCTAATGATGCGAACCATGCTGCCGTTAAAGCGTCATTATTTTCCACTGAATTTTCAAGAAAACTCAAAGCAGCATTTTCATCAAATTTCTCGTTTGGATTGAAAGTAATAAAAGATGCTATCGTTTGTACTTCTGAAGCTAGATTAGAAAGCGCAAACTCGTAAGACTTGGAAACAGTATGAACGACAACGTTATCAGCATCTCTAATACTATCGCTACTATCTTTCCAAGATGAAATATAAATATAGGCCCCTATGCTACATAGGGAAACTAAAGCAATAAGGATAATCAAAAAAGCCAGATTGATTTTTTCAATCATTATCCATCCAGATAAAATGAGTCAATTTGAACTCATAATAACAATAACGAATAAGCTACAGCAAGGAGATATTAACATTGAGGTAAAGTGAAAAGTAATCAAATATTATCATTATATTTTACATTGCTTTTTTTAGTGTCATTATGCTTGTTGTTTAATTTGCGCATACATTGAAAGCCTAGTATTGGTAATGGTAAAACTTTTCTTAATAACTCAATGCATAAGGTGTAAGTCTGATGTATGTTATGTTCGATTAATGGCTGGTGATTCATGATTAGCACTCTTTTATCTTTATTCAATAACTGAATTCAATGCTTCGCTTTAGGAGAGGGGAATATATTTGATTACTACTGATTGCATAGTGTCAATAATACATATGCATGTTTTTTGTGAATCGAACATGTTAATGTACATCACAAAGTCAGTAGCTGAGGTAAATACTGTCAGTGTGATACTTTTGCTTATGGAAAAGGATACTATTACTAGCTCTAATTTGGCTCTGTTCTTAGGGGGAGAGTATGAATGGTTGATTTTTATCCGGCGTAATAATGGATTAACTTCGCTGTATAAAATGAGTCAGCATATATGAGGTTTGAAGATAAAACTTAGTTGCTGATTATTCATCCATGAATAATCAGATTTACTCAAGAGCTGTCTATTTCAATTTGAATTTATTGACAACTGTTATCAACTGACTATTAGCAGCCGATAGATTAATGGTCTCACTGACAGTCGCTTCGCCATTTACAGATAGCTCTCCAACAATTTCGCGAATGGCTGCCATATTCCGGGTTATTTCACTTGCAACAGAACTTTGTTCTTCTGCAGCTGTGGCTATTTGCGTATTTAAGTCATTAATATGAGTGACTGATTGAGCGATTGTATCAAGGTCTTTTGCCACTAAAGAGGTATTTTCAGCCGTTCTTTCACAAGTGGTTTTAGTCATATCCATTGATGAAATAGCAGTGTCTGTACCTGTATGTAGCTTACTCAGTGTCTGTTCAATTTCGGCTGTGCTCGTTTGTGTCCTAGCCGCAAGTGCTCTGACTTCATCAGCAACAACAGCAAAACCACGACCTTGCTCTCCGGCGCGAGCTGCTTCAATCGCTGCGTTTAACGCTAGCAAATTTGTTTGATCTGCAATTTCACCTATAACCTTTAGTACATTGGTAATATCAGTCGTATCTTTACCAATTTCAGTAATGCTAACAGACGTATTTTCTACATCTTCAACAAGTTGAGATACTGTTGTTGTTGCATTGGTTACAACACCTTTAGAATCAGAAACCTGAGAGTTCGCATTATGTGTAATCTGTGAGGCTTGGGATGCATTATTTGCGACATCATTTGCTGTTGCACTCATTTCCTCAATCGCAGCAACAATTTGCTCGGTTTCTGTCGAGTGAGCAGTTAATACATCATTATTTGCCTCTGTTTGATTTTTAAGCTGCTCAACACTATGAGAAATATGCTCAGACGATGTAGAAACTTCAATCATCAAAGTCTGCAAGTTTGCAATGAAGACATTGATTCCTCCAGATATTTTCCCAAGATCATCGTTACTGGTCACAGGTAGTCGACGAGTAAGATCGCCATTACCTTGGGATAAATCGGTGATAACTTCTTTAAGCGAAAGGATTGGGCGATAAAGAATGTTTAACAAGATATAGGTAAGCAAAACTGCAATAGAAAGCATAACCAGAGAGGAAATAATTGCACTGGATAGCGCTTGATCAACCTCGGCATAAGCAACTGATTTGTCGATTACAATCAGTAGATACCATTTTTTGCCATTAACTAGATTAATCTCTTTAGTAAAGGCCAGTTTATCAATGTCTTTTTGTTCATAAGAAAAAGAATTAGTGTCCTGTGATAGCATTTGTCTTTGAACATCAGCCATACCGCTTTCGGTAAGGCTGGCACCCAATGATAGCTCCGAGGAAGTAGAAGCTAATACTTTTCCTTTTTTATCCAAAATTGAGCTAACAGCACCAGGGAAATCTACACTCTTAACCGTATCAGCTAGAATGGATAACTTAATGTCACCCATTACTACACCATCATTCAGCTTTTTCGAGATAGAGACAACATTCAATCCTGTTTCAGAATCGTTATAAACATCAGTCAGGTTTAAGCCATTTGCCTGTTTAGCCATTTGAAACCAAGGTCGAGTTCGAGGGTCATATATTGTGGTATCTGCCACACCATTAATCCATCGTCCACTAGTAGCCGTTGAATATGCAGTACCGTCATCAAAACCGAAAAAGACACTCGTTAATTCACCAGCGTCCTTGGTATATCTTGCGATATCAACATAATCTTCATCATGCATACCTTTTTCATAGCTTTTAGCTAATGAGTTGATTATTGTCGCTTTACTTGCAAACCATGTTTCAATTTTATTCGCTTCATAATGAATAGTAGATAATGACCGAGTATTGATGTTTTGAATTGTACTTTGTTTTAAATCACGATATGCCAGCCAATTCGATGCAAGTAAACACACAGTAACCATCATAATAGTTGAAACAATAATTGTTTCTTTGAACCCGAGCGATTTCATTTGTTTTGCCTTATTCAAATGGAAAAACGCGCATTAAGTCGTTGATCAGTATGGATGCGTAAGCTTTTGATTGATAATCATTGATAACGCAACCACTACCAGTGTGTTGCTGGCAGCACAACGCTTGTGTTAAGCGCATTATTTTTAGAAATACTAGTAAAAACAGAAGATAGCGACACGATGGGAATTTTCTTAACTTATTTGTTAGTATAATTTTAATTAAAACCTATCTCGTTGAAATGGTAGCTAAAATATACGTGTGTTTGATAGGAGATTAACCTTAACGATTGTGTACTCTTATTTTATGATTTGTTGAAGCGATTGATTTAAATAAAGATGAGTGATTATAAGTAAAATTAATTAAATGAGTGCTTTTGTTAGTCTTTGATGGGGGAGGAGAAGCAAAAATAATGCATTTAAATGCTTATGTTGACGAAAATCCGAGGCAATTGGCCTCGGATTTTAATTACAAAGTGTTATTTATTGCTATAGATATTACTCTTTTTGTTGTTTGCTTCGTTTTGTGTCTTCAGAAGACTTGTTTTTGGCTTTGTTCATACGCTTGATGCGGGCTAGCACCGCAGCATTAATGCTGTTCGCCGGGTATTTCTGTTTCGCATCCGGCTTGCCCATTTCTTTGTCAGTGAGTAGTGCCATGACCTGATCAAGGTGATCGACGGCCCAGATATGGAATTGTCCGCGCTCAACAGCCTGGCGTACGTTTTCATTGATCATCAAGTGGGCGATATTGGTTTTCGGAATTATGACACCATGTTCTCCATTTAACCCTCTGGTATTACAAATATCAAAGAAGCCTTCAATTTTCTCGTTTACGCCGCCAATAGCCTCGATATTGCCATGTTGGTCGATAGCGCCGGTAAGGGCAATGCTCTGCTTGAGTGGAACTTCGGCTATGGCTGATATCAATGCGCAAAGTTCTGCCGTCGATGCGCTGTCACCGTCAACCATACCGTGAGATTGCTCGAAAGTGAGGGTGGCAGAGAAAGACAATGGTTCTCGCTGTTCGTATTGTTGGCGCATAAAAGCTGTCAGGATCATCACTCCCTTGGAGTGGCTAGGGCCGCTGAGGCTAACTTCCCGCTCAATATTGATAACATTGCCTTGTCCGAGGTGAACTGCCGCAGTAATGCGGGTGGGGCGACCGAACATACTGTCATCAATGCGGTAGACAGAAAGTCCGTTCACCTGGCCGACTTTCATGCCCTCGGTTTCTATTGTACTAATCCCGCGGTGGATGTTTTCGGTGATCAGCTCTTTGATGTAGCCGGTTCGGTATTCTTTCTCGTCGATGGCTTGCTGTATGTTTTCAAGCGAAATCACATCTTGTTTGTGTTGCTCTGCCCAATAGTTGCTTTCAAGGATGAGGCTGTTGATATCGCCTTGGTGGAGTGTCATTTTCTCGCCGTCTTCGACCTGCCGGGCTGCAAATTCAATGACTCGGGCAACAGCTTCACGACTGAGCGGACGGGTTTGAGACTCGGCCTGCAGATGTTTGATGAATTTGGCATACAGCTGGCACACTTCCGGTGTGCGGTCGATTTCTTCTGCGCAGTCAGCCTGGACTTTAAATAACTGGCCGAAATCCGGGTCATACTGCTTCAGTAAGTAGTAGAACATACGGTTACCAAATAAGATGATCTTGATATCAATGGGGATCACTTCTGGTTCCAGACTGGCGATGGCATTGATGCTGAGCAGTTGTTCGAGTGGCTGAATGCGAAGCTCCCGGGATAAGAGCGTGCGTTTGAAGACATCCCAGACAAAAGGCTTGTTTAGCAACTGGTTGACATCGAGGAGCAGGTAGCCACCGTTAGCACGATGGAAAGCGCCGGGTTTGATTAAGGTGAAGTTGGTAACGAAGGCACCGAATTCCCCCCGGTGCTCAACCCTTCCGAATAGGTTGACATAGGTCGGATTGTCCTCATAGATGACCGGAGTTGATTCTGTTTTACTGTTATCAACGATAACGTTGACGTCGTATACGGTAAACGGGCTGAAGCTTAGCTTTTGTCCGGTATACTCGTTGACTTCTGTTTCAAGGCTGCCGCTGAATAGTGAGATATTGTCGAGTACATGTTGTTTCAGAGCCTGAATGTATTTATGGACGGCCTCAATTTCTAACAACTCTTCCGGTAACTGCCCTGCCAGATAATCAAGGGTCATTCCGACACACTCACGTTCCAGCTTTTCCTTTTTTGTTCTCATTTCCTGATCCCAGATAGGGACTTGCTTGAGCAGGTTGACGACCATTAGACGAAGCTCTTCAATATCATCATTAATGGTTTTCTGTTCTTTAAGGGAAAGCTTGGAAAACTCTTCTTTACTCAGTACTTTGTCATTCCGTATGGGATGAATTAGGTAACCGTTGCGGGAGCGCTTTAAGACGCAGCTCTTTTTTTCTGCTTTTGTTTCTATGGATTGAAAAGCTGATATTTCTTTTTCGTTAAGCTCGCTTTGTAGTTGATCCGTTTCTCGGATCAGGTTTTCACTTTGTAGCGAAGACGGTACGGTGACTTTCAGCTCATCAATAAGCAGCTGGATTTTATGTTTTAAGTGTTTACCCATACCTGCCGGTAATTGAAGGGCTAGCGGTTTATTGCTTTCATGAAAGTTATTGACATAGCACCAGTCGGAAATCGGTTTGGTTTTGTCAATGTGATCAGTCAGCAGGCGCTGGGTAATTGAGTGTTTGCCTAACCCCGCCGAGCCCATTACGTAAATGTTGAAGCCTTTAGATGGGATGCCCATGCCGAGTTTAATGGCATTAACGGCCCGGTCGAACCCAAGCGGGCTGCTGATAGGTTCGATATCATCAGTGGTGGAAAATTCAAACAGCTCGAGATCGCAAGGGTGGTATAGCTCGGATGGTGAGAGTTTTTTTGCTTCAGAAAGCGGTGCCAGGTGAGTTGTGTTATGGCCTGAATTCATATCCATATACTGTCTATTGGCTTTAGAAGAAAATTCTTTCATAGCTATACGCCACCGATCATTATTATTGTCTCGTGTTGTATATTAACCAATAGCATCTGATTCTGAGATTGCTTGATCTCTTCTATTATTTATGTGGAGGTGATCATGATTGAGTTCGATAAAATTTCTGAATTTTTCTCGGAATTCTATGATTTTAAGTTAAGTGATGAGTCCATCTATTGTGATTTTCATTTCCACACATCCCGAACACTGCGAGATGGTGGCGCGCCGTATCATCTTCAATTCCTGAAAGATAAGAAGCATCTGGTTTCCATTACTGATCATAACGAAATCAAGGGAGCGATAGCGGCTATGGATGCTGGCATCAATAATGTGCCCGGTATTGAGCTTGCCTGTAATGATGGATTTGAGATCCTGGTGTACTTTAAGAAAATTCAAGAGCTTGAAGATTTTTACATTCAAGAAGTTGAATGCCGTAAGCATTTTTGCCGGATAGGCCGAACCGACAAGGATATAGAGTATTACCTCGATGCGCTTGTAGGCCGGGATAGCTATATTTCAATCCCTCATATTAATGGCCTTGCAGGGCAGAATTATTTGCAAAACAAGCCTTACATAAAACGCGTGCTTAGTCGTATTGACGCTATCGAAACGTATAACCACGGCTTACCAAAAAACCGAAATATTACTGCGCAGATCATAAGGCGGACTTATGATTTGGAGGCAACTTTTGGCAGTGATGCCTACATTAGTCGTGAGATTGAGTCATTTTATCGATTGCTCAATTTAGAGCTGAAACGCCATCATAAGTGGGTGGAAAACCTCTATAAACTGCCTTCGGTTTCAGGATTGGCCTATGGACAGTTAGTTCATCTGAGAAAGTGAAATTTATTCGCTAGCCTTTTTCATCATTGCCGCGTTGCTTGCTAAGCCTTGATTCCCTGTATTTACTAAATATTGATTTATTGGTGTGGCATCAGCCTACCTTATTATTTTCTTGCAGAGTACGTAAGGAGTCATGATGAATGACAGCGAGAAACAGCAAGTTATAGATTTGCTGAACAATATCATGGAGCTAGAGTTGGCTGGTGTGGTTCGTTATACCCATTATTCATTGATGGTTTTCGGTTATAACCGTATTCCGATTGTGTCCTGGTTGAAGGGGAATGCCAATGAAGGTCTCCTTCATGCACACAAGGCCGGTGAACTTGTTACTTTGCTCGGTGGCCATCCTTCTCTTAATGTCGGGCCTTTGCTCGAAACTCAAAAGCATGATATCGGCGATATTATGCGTGAGAGCCTGGAACATGAAAAAGCCGTTCTGGTACTTTATTACAAGCTGCTGCATTTGGCAGAAGGCCAATCGGTGTTACTTGAAGAATACGCCAGGGAGATGATCGCTCAGGAAGAGCTTCATCTTGATGAAGTGGATAAAATGCTTAGAAAGCCAGGGGATGTAAAACCGTTTCATAGTGACTAGAGATATAGCTTGGTGATTACTCACTTTTCATTGTGTCGATACTGTGCTGTAGTTTAAGCACTTTAGTCCTCTTCTTATTTATTTTTTAGCTGCCTTTCCCCATCACTCCTTCTATGCAGCTCTTTGCGTATATGTGTTTTATGTATGGCTTACAGAGCACTAGGTTATGTGGCAGGTTCCAGAGAGAAGCCAGGAAGCGCTATCTGCGTGATGATCCTGCTGATTTGTATTGGCGGTAGGAACTTTTACCCGGTTTTACTTAATGGCTTGGCTGGGAGAGCGTATCTGCGCCGATATCAGATAAGTCCTCGGATGAGATCTATGCAAACCGTTAAAATCACAACGACCTAGTTCTGGGAATTGAGTCTTTTTTACTTCTATCTTGTTGACTAAAAAGGTTGTTTATTAATCCACTGTGTCAAAGGACGTTGGCTTATTAGACTATAGATGGCAATTGGTCAAAATAAAAGCGATTTTAGTTATTAACGACTGTGTTAATATGGTCGCTGTGAATATATATGAGATTTTGTCTCATAATCCTGAATTCACAAGAATTATATTGAGAAACGATTAAGGACAATGAAAGTGAAAAAATCAGTGTTGGCAGCATTATTAACTACAGCTCCGTTTATGGCTTCAGCTGATGTGATGCTAGGTGGTGATGTTGAAGTTAACATGTGGCAGCAGTCACATAGTTTTGCGGGTTCTGAAGTTAATGGTGATGACACGAGTTTCACCTTTGAAGCCTCTCTTGAGCACTTTGTGCCCCTCATTCCTAACTTTAAAATTGGTCAGTCATCAGTAGATAATGATGAGTACGCATACACCAAGCGTGACTATACGCTTTACTACGAGTTTTTGGATAATGGCCTGGTATCTTTGGATGCCGGTGTCGGTATCTCTCAATTTACTGATGGCGAAATTAAAAAGCTTGGTCTGAACCTTGAAGAATTCAGCGGCTACCTGCCTCACCTATATGCTGGTGCGGAAGTTGGTATACCGATGACGCCTATTTTCGTGTTCGCGAAAGGTACTGGTATGTCATTCAATGACAACAACATGTTTGATGCCTCTGTTGGTGTTCAGTACTCAATTGGCCTTTATGCGTTTGATCTGGAGCTTCAGGCTGGTTACCGCGTCCACAATCTTGACCTACAGGATTTCGACGATCTGAAGACAGATTTGGATATTAAGACTGATGGTCTGTTTGCCGGCGTAAACTTTGATTTCTAAAAGGATGACTTCTTAAGCTATTACGCTAAGCCCTGTTGTCCTTCTCCCTCGTTTTTAGTGGGAGAAGTCATGTGATTTTGAGCCGCTCCCAATCAGGTTTGTTCTTGGCTGGGAGCGGCTTTTTTTATGTTGTTTATTTTGGTATTAGCTTAATCATAAGATTTTTTGGGCGCATTGTGATTGCAAATTCTTCTTCGACAATGGGGGGATTTTCAGGTAGTCCGATTTTGAATTGCTGGCAAATCATGGCGATGACCATTTTTACTTCCATGAAAGCTAAGCCTTCTCCTGGGCAATGACGGGGGCCTCCACCAAAAGGAAACTGGTTATTGGCTTTGTGAGGGCAGGTCTCAGTTACCATTGATGCCTCTTCCCAGCGCTCAGGCTTGAATTGCTCGGCGTCGGCAAAAACTTTTTCGTTCATGCCACCTAATCGTGTCAGCATGAACAGGCCTGTTCCGGCGGGAAGCTCGGTACCATCTGGCAGTATCATTTGTTCTACCGTTTCACCTGATATCATCGGTGCGGTGGATTTCAGGCGCAGCGTTTCCCTCGTAACAGCTTCTAAGTAGGTGAGCTGGTCGAGGCCCTCAATGGTGAGCTTGTCATTGTATGTCCCTCTAACGCGATCAGCTTCTGCATTGATTTTGTTTTGAACATCCGGTCTTTGGCTGAGAAAGAACAACATCCAGGCAATTAGGTTGGAGGTGGTGTCTTCACCTGCTAGTAACAAGGTCAGGATATTGGCAAACAGTTCCTCGTTGGTCAGGCGGTTGTTGTCATCGTCGGAGGCTGCAACCATAGCTTGGAGGATATTCTCTGGTTCTTCTGCTAATTGCGGGTTTGACTGTATTTCCTGGTGAATCTGCTCAACGATTTCGAGTGCGTATTGCTTTACTTCCAGTAAGGCGCTGTCCAGCTCACGATCTTTTTTAAGTTTGAAGTAATGCCAGTAGGGAAAAGGCATTTTTGTACGGCTGTTTAATTGCGGGAAAATCACTTCCAGGTGCTTTTGAAGTCCGTCCCCGTCATTCTCAAGCAGCTTGGTATCGTGTCCGAATACCAATGAAGTGGTGATATCAACGGTAAAACGGCGCAGATCATCGTGAATGGCGATATCGTGGTTAGGTTCAGTACGGTTTAGTAGACGTTGGTGCAGTCGCTCGGTTGTGCTCTCCAACAGAGGAAAAAACGATGCCAGGCTTTTTTTACTAAAGGCAGGCATGATGAGTTTTCGCTGCCGTTTCCAGTTATCACCATTCGATGAGAGTACGCCGTGGATACCGAGTTTCTTGAAAACTTTTTCCAGGTTCGAGGTTCTGTTTATTGATTTCGGTCTTCGTCGTAGTAGATCTTTGACAATAGTGGGTTCCGATATCACCACATACTCTTTCCCTGCAATACTAAACTTAAACGTATCGCTAAATTCCAGGCTCCATTTTTCAAGCACCTGGTGTAGCTTAGCGTTGTTAATTTGGGTGAAGTTTCCGATCAGAGGCCACCCTTTGGGCTGGGGAAGATCTTTTATTGTTCTTTTGATTTCTTTGTTTGATCTGATCACTGATTCCGTCATGCTTTAACACTCCTTTGTTTTGACCAGCCGCAATTTGGTGATAAAACTTGATTAACACATCGTACCAGTTGGTAAGTATAGTAATGTCTTAACGATTGAAGACTAATTTTTCTTTTTTGGCAGTGTATTCAAAGGATTTGGTAGGAAAAATCGAGTAACATGCTGGCATTGTAGTACTTGTTGTTCGTTATATGGAAAAGAACCCTGCCCAAGAAATGTCTCAGGAAAAGGCATTACCTCGTCTAAAAAAAGCCTTCATTACCGGGATATGGGCAACGTTAGCCAGTATTTCCGTCGGATTCTTGTTCAAGATTTGGTTGGCACAGTGGGTACCGAAAAGTGATTTGGCGCTGTTTAACAGTGTGATTGATATTATCTCGCTTTCGCTGATCCTGATGACAGGTTTTCGTTCGTCTATGGTTGTCAGTTACAGCCAGACGCACAACGACCGCGATATTATCAATATCTTCCGTTTTAGCTTGATTGCTATGGTGCTGGTCACATGGGGATTAGTGCTACCTTATATCAAGCATGAGTTGCACATTAATGTCAGTTACCTGCAGTTGGTTGGGGTGATAGTCAGTATGGGGCTGAAGGTCTACTTCACCAATCTGGTTGCAATGTATCGTCTTTACAGCATTTCGAACCGGGTGACGTGGCTGGAACCGCTCAGTAATCTGCTGCTGTTTTTGTTGTGTTATTACGTGTTGCGGCTCGATGCGTTATCGTCGTTATTTTACGCTTTGAGCCTGTCATCCTTGGGTGTCGCGCTGTTTATGTATATTAATCGTCGTAAACAGGTCGCGACGCGGCCTCTAACGACGGTTCATCTTGACTCTGTGCTGATCAGCTATGTGAAAAAGAGCTTTACCGCCTCACTGGAAGCGGGCGCTAGCATCCTGATGATTTACATTACTGTACTGTTGACTATCAGTCATTTCAGTATTGATGAGTTAGGTGATTTTCAGGTGGTGGTCCGTCCGGTGTTTACTTATATGACTATGCTGTTTGTGTTCCCGATATACCGTTTTGTGTTGCCAGAGCTGTCGGTTTGCGTTCGCAAAGGACTGCATGGACAAATCAGGGACATCCGTCGCTGGGTATTCAGGCTGGCATGTGTCGTTGGTGCGACTTTCTTCCTAACCATGCTGCTGTGGGGAAGAGAAATCGTGATGTGGGTATTCCCGCTACAATATACTGGTGCAGTACCGGTGTTGTTCCATTTCTCAATTTTCTTTGTTTTCATGATGCTAAATGCTTATCAGCTGGCTTATATCAAAGCGCATGGTCACTTTACTCAAAGTTTGCTGATCCGTATTAGCGGAATTGTGACTCTGGTTGCAGCGTATTATCTGTTGTCGGTGTTTACTGCCAATGTCGTTGCCATTATCGTCGCTCTTTGCATGGGGTATGTGATGATGTTTATTTTTTCCAGCATTGCTGAGCACCGTATTTTGCGCCGATACCGCCAGCCGGTATCAGCTGAAGCCTGCTAGTTCGGGTGTTGTCAGTCAGCATTGATGGTTTAAGAGAAGGACTTTATAAGGATGAGTATTATTGAGTCTGCGGATTCAGTTCACCATTCAGCCGCACCATGCCTGATGAGGGCATGGCAGGCGCATCAGCATTCGCTGTTATCTTGGCTGTATAAATACACTGAGAATGATGCGTTAGCTGAAGATCTGCTTCAAGAGGTGTTCCTACGTGCAATGTGCAAGGATAAGTCCTTTTGCGATATTGAAAACGCCAAAGCCTGGCTGTTTCGGGTGGCAAATAACCTGGTGATCGATCAGTCTCGACAGCGTAGTTTTGTTCCTCTTGATGAGTTAGACATAGAGCAGGAGCAACAGGAAACCGCGGTAGTCGACAGCCTGACGCAATGTCTACCGCGGGTACTTAATGAACTTGCCCCGAAAGACCGCGATATTCTAAAAGCCTGTGATATTCAGGGGATGACCCAGAAAGAATATGCCGAACATCATGACATGACGCTGGTGGCGACCAAATCCCGCTTGCAACGTGCCAGGCAGAAGCTAAAGCGCCAGCTGAGCCAGTCGTGCCAAGTGAAACTTGATGAGTATCACAAGGTTTGCTGTTTCACCCCAAGAGAATCTCGAAACTAAAAATATTTTGCATCCTTTTTGCCCCTTCATCGTCTTTGTAATAAACGAGGTATTTTTATAAGGACGATGTAATGACATTCTCTTTGATTGCTTACTTTTCCGCTGAAAAACGCGCGGGGGAGAAGTAAGCATGTTTCAGATTTTTTCTGATATTGCCAGCTGGCTGGTATTCGATTTATTGGGCTTATCTGCCGAAACCAAGGCGGGTGATGCCTTACATTTCTTTATTGAAGATGTTACCAAGATTTTTGCGTTGTTAGTGGTAATGATCTATTTGATTGCGGTGATACGCGCGTCTCTGGACGTAGAACGGGTCCGTGATTTTCTGGCTGGTAAAAGTCGCGGGTTCGGTTACATGCTGGGGGCTGTTTTTGGGGCAATTACACCATTTTGCTCATGTTCCAGTATCCCCGTATTCCTTGGATTCAGTTCAGCCGGGATCCCGCTTGGGATCACCATGGCATTTCTCATCACCTCACCATTGATCAATGAAGTGGCTGTGCTGTTATTGATGGGGCTACTGGGGTGGGAGTTTACCCTGATGTATATCCTGGTCGGTATGGTGGTCGGCATGCTAGGCGGTGTGTTCCTTGATGCTATTAAAGCAGAGCGATGGTTACAGTCCTTTGCTGCTGAAGCGTTGAAACTGGGGGGGGAGAGCGAGTTTCAGTCAAATAATCAGCAAAGAAAAGCGCTTACGTTCAATGACCGTCACCAGTTTGCTAAGCAAGAAACCATCAATATTTTTAGCCGGGTTTGGAAGTGGGTGATTATTGGTGTTGGCCTGGGCGCGGCGCTTCACGGGTTTGTGCCTGACGGTTGGATTGAATCACATCTCGGCGACGGGCAATGGTGGTCTGTCCCCGCAGCCGTGCTGCTGGGTATTCCCCTTTATTCTAACGCCACAGGGGTGATTCCTGTGATGGAAAGCTTGATTGTTAATGGCTTACCAATCGGAACAACGCTCGCTTTTTGTATGAGTACCGTCGCTGCCAGCTTCCCAGAATTTATTTTGCTTAAGCAAGTAATGCAGTGGAAATTATTGGCCACATTGTTTGCCGTTTTGCTGGTGGCTTTCACCCTTGTCGGGTGGACATTCAATATCTTTTCATTGTCAACGATATAAGGAAACAAGATGAAAACAGTTAAAGTTTTAGGCTCTGGTTGTGCTAACTGCCGTAATACTGCAGATTTGATTCAGGAAGTCGCCGATGAGCTCAATGTCGATATTCAAATTGAGAAAGTGCAGGACATGGCGCAGATTATGGCTTATCAGGTGATGTCGACGCCGGCTGTAGTGATCGATGAGCAGGTAGTTCACAAGGGGAGCGTACCGAAGCGTGACGTTGTCACTGAGTGGTTTGCTTGATAGGTACAAAATAACTAATCAGTCTCAACCATTGGATTGAGACTGATTAGAAATTCCCATCCCCATTTAAGTCAGTTTAAACGATCAACATAACGATAGGTTTTTGGGTTAACCACTATTGGTATAAAGAACGTTCTGTTCTTAACCCCTTGATCAGGCTGACGCACATTAACAACAGGATAAAGGTAAATGGCAAGGCCGTCGCCACAACGCCAGACTGCAGTGCCTGAAGCGCTTCTTTGCCACCAACCCAAAGCATGACTGCCGCAATGGCACCTTCGACGGTTGCCCAGAAGATCCGTTGCGGAACCGGAGCTTCGACCTTACCACCAGCAGTGATACTGTCGATAACCAGTGAGCCAGAGTCCGAAGAGGTGATAAAGAAGATCAGTATCAACACAATTGAAATGATGGAAATGGCAGAGCCAAATGGCAGGGCATCGTAGACATGAAACAGGGTGAGAGAAATATCAGTTAAGCCCTCAGCCCCCAGCTCTCCAACCTTGTTGATCACCTGATCAAGGGCAATTCCGCCAAAAATAGACATCCAAATCATGGTCATCAGAGTTGGAATAAACACAACGGCGAACAAGAATTCGCGCACGGTACGACCTTTAGATACACGGGCAATAAACATACCAACAAATGGTGACCATGAAATCCACCATGCCCAGTAGAATACCGTCCAACCGTGCATCCAAGTTGTGTCTTCACGGCCATGAGGGTTGCTCAGGCCAATGATATTTTCCGCATAAGCCATGAATGTTTCAGGTAGTGAAAGCTTTGCAATATCAAAGCTGACATAAGTTACGAACAGCAGCAAGGCGAAGGCAAACAGCATATTGATGTTACTTAGTAACTTCACACCGCCATCGATACCGCGCACCACTGAAGCAATGGCAATCAAAGTCACGAATGTAATAACAACAAGCTGCATACCAATGCCGCCATCAGTGCCGAACACATGATTAATACCACTTGTTGCCTGCTGTGCACCCAAACCAAGGGAGGTTGCCAAACCAAACAAGGTGGCCAGTACGGCCATAATATCAATTACATGACCAAGCCAGCCCCAGGCACGGTCACCAAAGACCGGGTAGAACACTGAACGAATTGAGAGCGGTAGTCCTTTGTTAAAGGCAAAAAATGCCAACGCAAGCGCAACAATCGCATAGATAGACCAACCATGGATCCCCCAGTGGAAAATGGTCGCCCCCATAGCGAGCGATTTCGCTTCTGCTGTGTATGGTTCTACATTAAAAGGCGTGCCCCACCAGTTGGTAAAGTAAGCTGTAGGTTCGGCTACTCCCCAGAACAGAAGGCCGATCCCCATACCGGCAGCAAACAACATTGCCATCCATGAAACGGTAGAGTGTTCTGGTTTAGCCTCTTTGCCACCAATGCGGATTTTACCAAAGGGTGACAGCATCAAGGCTAGAGTGAAGAAAAGGAAAAAGTTGGTTGCCCACATGAAGAAGACGTCAAAATCTTCAATGATACCGTTCTTTAGGCTATTTAGTGCCTCTTTGGCGGTGCTGGGTTCGACAAGAAGCAGTGCCGAAAGGAATAGAAAAATCAGACCGGCGCTAATGCCGAATACGGGGTTGTGAATATCAAAACCCCACTTTTGAATGTTGTCCTGACCTACCTGATAGTCGGTTGTTTCAATGCTGTATTTTTTTAAAATGCTATCCATAAATGATACTCAAATGTTCAGTCCTTAATGCTTTCTTTTATGAAAAAGTAAAAGCGAAATAGCCTATAGAAATAAAGATGATTAGACCACTAAATAAAAAATCACGAAAAATGTTAACAGCAAATGCATCAATATTCAAATCTGGCTAGATTTTCGCTGGTTGTATGCTGTGTTGGCGACCGTTTCATGTGGTTGTATGTTATGTGTTCTAAATGTTTTTGAGGGGCTTAGGCGTGAAATGTCAACGTTGGAACAGAGCTAAGTGTTAAGTTGTAGGTGAGATAACTTCTGAATGCTATAGGAGAGAGTCTGGAACCAAATATGTGTAAAAGCCTCCGCCTGGTGATTATGGCGAAGGCTTTTTTCGTTTTTGAGGCTAGATTGAATGCTTTATTCAATCATATGAAACATTATTGCGGATTTCTCGCATTCAGATAGGCTTGTTCAGAAAGAGAGTGCCAATCATGGCCCTGATCTCGGAACATCATGTATGACACATAGACCTTCTGACTTAATGCATCTTTTTTAGCTTCTTCAGCTACAACCTGTTCTGATATTTCTTTTAATTGCTCAAGTACATCTGGTGGGAAAGGAAGTAGGTTTATTTTGTGTATACCCACTAAGCGCTCTAAAGCCGCATTATTACGCGCGGTATATTCAGCCAATACATTGACATTAACAATACGGGTTGCATTCATTACAATTGATTGAAGATCTTGCGGTAACTTCTCATAGGCTTTTTTGTTAATCAGTGCCTCAAATATAGTGCCGGGTTCATGCCAACCGGGGAAGTAGTAATATCTCGCGACGCGGTGCAGACCAGACTCCATATCATTGTATGGACCAATCCATTCAGCGGCATCAACTTTACCGTGTTTTAGCGCCATGTATATTTCGCTGCCGGGCAGGAGAATGGTTTCAACGCCTAACTGGTTCAGTACTTTACCAGCAAGGCCTGGAATACGCATTTTCAGGCCTTTAAGATCATCTATGCTTTTGATCTCTTTGTTGAACCAGCCTCCCATTTGTACACCTGTACTACCAGCAGGCATGGGAATAATACCAAATGGTGCATAGGCTTCATGCCACAGTTCGAGACCTCCGCCGTGGTATATCCAGCTATTCATTTCTTGTGCTGTAAGGCCAAAGGGGACTGCAGCGAAAAATTGTCCAGCAGGTACTTTATCTGTCCAGTAGGAAGCGGCACTGTGTCCCATTTGAACTTTACCGCTTGAGACAGCATCGAATACATCCAGTGCTTTAACTAGTTCTCCGGCACCATAGACTGTGACTTTTATACGGCCACCACTCATTTCGTTAATGAGTTCAGCCAGCTCATTGGCTCCAAGGCCAATTCCGGGGTAGTTTTTTGGCCAGCTGGTGACCATCTTCCATTCATATTCAGGTTTTTCTGGTTCGGCTGCATGGGTAACAAATGGGAATAAAAGCGTACTCACAATCGCTGCGGCCACTGCGAATTTTCTGACTACATCCTGCAACTGCATTGTGCTTTCCTCAACGTTAGTGTGTTTAAGAGTGTTTCGTGGTTCGTTTTAGCAGTGAAAATAGCTCTCCAACTAAAGTGTTCAATTATTCAGTTTGGTATTAAATATAGTCACTTCTTTTAAGGATATTTGAGTTGGTTAAATAACAAGAAGTTAAGCAGAGAGAAGTGCAATTTAAAGAAAAATCGGTAAAGGGAACACTGTTAGCCGATGCTTCTGAGGTGGCTAAATTGAGTATCAGCCAGCAAATATTAAAGCCTCCGTCATGGCGGAGGCTTTAATTTATTATCGTAAGTTCAGTTGAAATAAAGGGTTATTCAACCATTTGATACAAACGGCGCGGACGGCCGCCAGTCTTGTAGTTAAGCACTAGCTTGATCATGCCTTCCGATTCCAGGAACTCCAGATAACGTCTTGCCGTAATGCGGCTGACATTCATTCGTTTGCCGATATCATCAGCTGAAAAGTCATGTAGTTTTTCATTTTGCAAAATGGCTTTCAGTGAGGCCAGGGTTGTGGCATCAATACCTTTTGGTGTCTGACGTACCTGTCTTACTGGAGATTTTCGCAAGATCTGGTCGATGTCATTCTGATCTACAGTTGTATTTCCTGAAAGCTTTTGTTTATACAGCTTGTAGTCATCCAGAGCCTGGTTGACGCGAGACATACGGATAGGTTTTACCAGATAGTCAGTAACACCGAGCTGGACGGCTTTCTCGACCGTGGTTGTTTCACGTTCGGCTGTGGTCATGATGAAGTCACAGGCGGCGTTTTGTTCACGTAGCTGGCGGATTACATCAATACCGTTGCCATCAGGCAGGCTGATATCAACAAAGATCAGCACTGGCTTGAAAGCATCATACTGTAATAAGGCATCAGCACAGCTTTCACTGACGGCAACCACAGTGAAGTCTGGGTTTTGATTGATGGTTGATTCGAGCGTGTAGCTGGCACGAATGTCATCTTCGATAAGCATTACTGTTGTTTTAGTCATGAGCGCTGATTTCGTTTTTATCGAGGTAGATGCTGAATAATGTTGTGTTTTGTTCTGTCCGTTCCCAGTCGATGTTGCCGTGGAAGTAATCAACCAACTGCTTGACCAGGTAAAGGCCGATGCCGTTTTGTTCATCGTCATTTTTTGAACTAACGCCGAATTCCAGAATTCGGTCGGTAATATCTTCGGGTACACCGGCACCGCTGTCCTGGACTTCTATAATTATATGGTTGCTTCGGTCGCTCAGATAAACTTGTACTTCCGGCTCGACTTGTTCACGGTTCTGCCATGATGCAAGCAGGGCATTATCGATCAGGTTGCCAAGCATTGTGACAAATTTTTCCGATATATTCTTTTCGTAGCCCGACAAATTAATATCTTCATCAATCGTGAATTTTACGCCGATCTCTGATGCTTTATTGAATTTTGCCAGTAGCAATCCGGCCACGGCACTGTCGGTTACGGACATTACAATACTGCGGATAATCGACTGGCAGCGGTCGGTTTCTTGTTGGATGAAATCGACGGCTTCGTTATATTTGCCGATTTGCAGCATGCCGGAAAGGGCATTGAGTTTATTGGAATACTCATGGGTTTTGCTGCGAAGCAAGGCTGAATAGTTTTTCAAGTTGGTAACTTCGGTTTCAAGTTCATTCCTGTCCAGGTTGGCGAAGAACACAATGACATGACCACGCGGGCCTTTTGGGTTTTTGATTGGATAGATATTGGCGCGGTAGTTTATTTTTCCGATATTGAATTCGCCCTGATGGAAAGCTTCCTGGCTGGAAAGAACTAGGTGGCTCAGTGGTGCGGAATAGCGTGATAAGGGCTGGTTAACATAATCGTAGCGTCCCGGCACTCCCATCGACAGCAATTTCAGCGCGCTGTTATTGATGGTCGTGATGTTCATGTTGTGATCGACTGCAATGATGGCATCGCGAATACTATTGAGGACCATTTCATGTTCGCGGAATTTGTTGACGATAAATTCAGGTTCATAATCGAGGAAGGTTCGCTTCATTTTGAACACAAAAGCACCGGTAATGCCGATAGCCAGAAGATAAACCAGAACAATCAGTAATCCGATATAGCCGAATTGCTGATAGAGAATGGTTGAGGCCTTCTCTGACAGGTAGCCGATAGTAACCGTACCAATGATCTCACCATTAAGGATGATTGGTGAGAAGTTACGTATTGCTTTGCCAAGCGTGCCAGAGGCGACGCTGCTGAACTCTGCCCCGTCTACGATCGCAGGGATAATATCGTCACCCATAAAGTGTTTGCCGATTCTATCCGGGTTAGGGTGAGTCAGGCGTTCTGCTTTTTTGTCTACCACTACGATGTAGGAGGCGTCGGTACGGGTTCTTATGGTTTCTACGTAGCTTTGCAGATCATAGGCTTGCCCGCTGTTTTTTGCTTCAACAGCATCTATGACCACAGGATCGCAGGCCACAACCCGTGCAAGCTCGAGTCCCCGAGCTTTAATGCCTTCTATATGACTGTTTTGCAACAGGAAAAATATTGCTGTCGTTACTGCGATCACAATGCACGACGAGGTCGCCGCTGTTGTGAGGGCAAGATAACTTTTAAGTTTCATTATATTTGTTGTGTTTTAGGGTACGTCAAAGGAGGGGAGTATAACCGAATACACCATGCTGTGAATGGTTATCTTTCACAGTTGGTTATTCTTACAGAGAATTTGGATAACTATCCGCCATGATGCCGGATTGGACGTCGAATTTGTGGTGATGCTGGGAAATGAAATGGGTTGGTGGATAATAAAAAGCCGGGCATGAAAAGCCCGGCTCAGATATCTGAATTTTCAGAATCGTATCTGCTTTATTTCAGCAGCTCAATGATCAGTGTTGCAAGGATCAGCATGAATGCACCGCCAATGCGTGATGAGATCTGAGCAAATGGCATCAGTTCCATACGCTTACTTGCAGCAAGAACGGCTACGTCACCAGTACCACCCATGTTAGCCATACACAGACCAGCAGTGATCGCAGCTTCGATTGGGTGGAAGCCCATTAGGCGACCAACTAGTGCAGCACCGATGATAGCACCCAGAACAGTTGCGAATACCAGTAGGAAGTACACAAGGTTAAGAGATGCGATGATCTGGTCCAGATCTGTGTAAGCAACACCGATACCAACCAGTAGCGCTGGAGTCAGGTTATCTACCACAAACTTGTACCAAGCGTGTGCTGCTTGCTCAAGTTCACGAGGCATAAAGCCAGATACTTTCACTACTGCAACGAAGATAATCATCAGCGCGTAAGTGTGCATGCTGATAACATTGCTCAGTAGAGTACCTACGTAGAACATAGTGATTGCTAGTAGCGCACCAATACCCAGAACGTCAATAGACGCTTTGTGCTCTTGTTGTTCCTGCTGCTTTTCTTCTTCAGCGGCACCGCGCATCAGCTTACCGTTACCCGTTAGAGAAGGGTAGAAGTTGCCAAGCTTGTTCAGAAGGCCTGCCATGACGATTGCAACTGCGTTACCGATAGCAAGTGCTGGAACCATTTTTGACATTAGCATTTCAGCAGACATACCTGTGTTACCAGACATGATTTCAACTAGTGGTACAGCGCCTGCACCCATGCCGCCGCCCATAATTGGTAGGGCAATAAGCATAACTGAGTCGAAGAAACCATTGCCTAGCGCGCTACCTACAAGGCCAGCGAACAGGAACGAAACGGCAACACCACCCAGAATAACAGGGATGTATTTCAGTGCCGCTTTCTTAAGTGTATTGCCATCCATACCTAGGATAGAACCTGTTACCAGGCTGGCAATAAAGAAAGAAAGGAAACCGCCGCTCTTCATGAAGGTAGTTACTGTGTTTGCAGTTTCTTGAGGTACCAGGCCACTGTGGAAAATGTATGAAGAACCAAAAATGATTACAATGGCACCGCCACCAAAGAACTGGTTAACGATAGGTGTTTTGTCGCCTACGACATTCAGAATGTAGCCTACAACTGCCATGATGCCGATAGCACCGATAATGCCGTTAGGCATTTCATTTTGAATTGTGGCCAGAAGGATCACCGCCGCAGACAGTGCGAAAATGATGTTAATCATTCGCTTGTCGCTTTGGGACATTACGTTATTGGTTAGCATGGTTCACCTGTTTAGTAGGGTTGTTATGTTTTTTGCGTAGTCTAACAACACTTTTTCCCAGGTAGGTTGAATCCTTCCTTTATGTAACTATCTAGCTCTTTTGTAACTTTTGTAACTGCTTAAACTCTGTCTGTTGTGTTCTATTTAAAATCAAATTGTATGAATTGAATCATTCCTGAACATTCGGCTGCTTAATGAGATTGATTATTAACTACGCAGGGTTGCCTTAAGGCATAGCTCGATAGTTTCGAGAAGCTGGCTGTCAAATGCTAGTGTCCTGTTAAAATCCAATACCAGAAATTCAATCTGGCAGTTTCCTTTGCCCGGAATATCAACAGTGATCATCTTTATCTCCTTTAAACGAATTCTTACTGAATTATCGACGTAAATTGAAGGGGATACCGTTACCTTCAGCAGGTTAACGGTTCCCGCTGTTATGAAAATACACTTAAAAATAAAAGTTAAAGTGGAGTAATGATCACCTTGATATCTTCCGGCGCAGCGTAATACGGCGCAGAGGTAATAAAGAGGTTCACGCCCGTTTTGGCATACTCAGCTGCATTGTTGCGGTTGATGCCGCCGGCAACAGACAAGATGGTTGATTTGCGGGAATCGGTAACAAGAGCCAGAGCCTCGGACACTTCGTCTACTGAAAATTTGTCGAGCTGGATGATATCCGGTTCGCCTTTAAGGATCTCTTCAACCTGATCAAGAGTATCGGCTTCAACGGTAATTTTGTTTTCCGGAGCTTGTTGGCGAAGTCTGCTGATCTGAGCTTCGAAGTTATCCGGCTCTGCACACAGACGACGGTGATTGGTGAATACCAGAATGGTTTCGCTCAGTCCTGCTCGGTGAATGTGGCCGCCTCCGGCCAATACTGCGGCGGTTGCCAGTTTTCGGGTTCCCGGAATGCTTTTTCGGGTACAGGCGACAATAGCATTCGGGTTTTCTGCCTGAACTTGAGCTGTCATATTGGCGGTATACTGAGCCACACCACAGCTCCATTCCAGTACGAGTTGAACGGCTTTCCAGCCGGTATGAAGTTGTTCGGCTTTGCCTTCGGCTTCGATAAGTATGGTTTGAGCCTCAACATCGGCCCCGTCTTCGACATGAACAACAGGCTCTAGCCCCAGTTTCACCAGTAAGGCTCTGGCAACCTCAATTCCGGCAACCCGTCCGGCCTGTTTTCTCTTAAACACCATTTTACCCATGTGTTTTTCGATGCCGAGTGTGTGGGTGGTTAAATCTCCCCGGTAGGAATCTTCAAGTAAAAAGGCATCAAGTTCTTGATCGGAAAAGTACAACATGGGAACTCCTGTTAGTGGATAAGCCGACCGTCGAGGATACTTATCTGACGGTCGGAAAGGGCGTCTGCTTCTCTTGGTTCATGAGTGACCAGAAGAATACTGACCCCGGTTTCTGTTCGTAATTGTTGAATGACCTGCCAGAGCCGGGTTCTGTTGTCCCAGTCCAGGCTGGAAAAAGGTTCATCAAGCAGCAAGAGTTTAGGCTTGCTGATCAGGGCTCTTGCCAGCGCAACCCGTTGCTGCTCTCCTCCTGAAAGCTGATGGGGATAATGATCGGCAAGATGGCCGATGTTGAGTTGCTCCAGCAAAGCGATTTGCTGAGCAGAATCGACAGTCTGTTTGCTTCCTTGCTGCGCCAGTGCCAGATTGCCGGCAACGGTACGGTGAGGGAAAAGATAAAGCCGCTGGTTCAGATAACGACATGCCCGAAGCCAACTCGGTTGGGTATCAATTTTTGCTTGATCAATAGATATTGAACCCTGGTAGTCGTTATATCCGGTGATGGCATTGAGTAAGGTAGTTTTTCCGCTGCCTGAAGGGCCGGTAATCGCAATGCATTCTGCAGGCTTCAGATGTAAATGGGCATTTTTGACTATCCCTGTGCTTAACTGGTTAATCTTCAGCATGGCGTAATACCTGTTGGTCGATACTCTTTGGGGTTAATGTTAAGGCTGTTTAATGTTCACAACGATTAATCGCTCTGGTGACAAACAGCAGGCAGGCTGCAATCACTAATAGCCAGAGAGCTGCCCCAATCGCCAGCTGGAAATCGCCGCTCGAAATATTCAGGTAAATTGCCATCGGCAAGGTTTCTGTTCTGAACCTTGTCGCGCCTGCCAGCATAAGCGTGGCTCCGAATTCACCAATAGCTCGGGACCATGCAAGAATGGCTCCGCACACCAGGGGGCGCCAGCATAACGGAAGCTCAACTTTTAGCAGTGTTGCCAGAGGTGAAAGTCCCAGATTGTAAGCGGCCAGCCGATAGCCTGGATCAATAGTAGAAAATGCGCCACGGCAGCTTCTTAGCATGATAGCGGTGGCGACATAGGTTTGAGCAATCACAATGCCTGCCGGACTGAACACCAGCCCGCGCAGTGATGGCAACAACTGAGCGAGCGGACTTTGCGGACTGATTAACAATAACAGTCCCATACCTGTGACCAGCGGTGGCAATACCATTGGCAGATCAAGCAGGGTATCAATGATGCTTTGGCCGGGGAGTTTTACCTGGTTCATCAGCCAGGCAGCCGGAATAGCGATCAATATAGCAAGGCACAGTGAAATCAGTGATGTGCCGAGTGACATTCCAAGCGCAAAATGGATCTCCGGATCACAGATCGTTTCGATCAGCGAACCTGTATCAAGCTGGAAAATCATGGCACTAACAGAACCGCATACGATACTGAGTAAAAGCAGCAGCGGCAACAATGCCAGTTTTAAACTGATATTCATTTTCTAGTTGCTGATTGGCTTCAGTGGCAGAAAGCCAGCGTCAGTAAAAGCCTGTATACCTTTTGCTGAAGTCAGCTTTTCCATCAGCAGTTTGGCCTCATCGGGGTGCTGGCTGGATTTAAGCAGGGCAATGGCCGCAGTTTCTTCCGGAGCACCTTCAGGATTCGGCAGCATGATAACTTTGTCTCTGGCTTTCCATGCGCTAGCGCGACCAATGACAGCGGCATCAACATCACCATTCAGTAAATAGAGGGTTAACTGTTTTACGGTTGCTGCACGAACTACCACTTTGTTCATCAGGTCATCATAGTGGCAAGTCGTCCTTAAAAGCTTTTCTCCACTGCGTCCTAGTGCCATTGCTTTGCTGTCACCTAGCCCGAGGCGGAGGTTAGTTGCTGCTAACTCATCGACAGAGTGAATGCTTGCGGCTTTATCTTTGCGAATGGCGATAACAGGGATATGGCGAACCAGCTTTGATGATGCAGAAACCAGTCCGTCTTTTTCCAGTTTTGAGATGTAGCGATCGGAGCCGGGAATGAAGAGATCCCCCTGACCTGTAATTCTGTAGCGGGTAAGAATTTGCCCTGAACCGCCGTATTCCACTGTGACGGTATGTCCGGTTTGTTGCTCAAACTGGTTAACGATTTTTTCAACCGGTTCACGAAGACCTGCGCCGGCATAAACATGAAGTGCTGCGGCTGATACATTGGTCGAAATCAGGCTGGCAGTACTGAAACAGGCAAGGAATAGGAAAGGGGCGGCTTTGTTCATGGTAATTCACAAAATTATAATCGATATGTACTAAACTATACATCGAGCTAACCAAAAGATAAATAAGGCGAATTTGCGATTGATCATACAATTTGAAATTAATGTACTGCGGTTGCTGGCTTAGTGAATTAGCTTAGATTAGTCTCGTAGTGACCTTTTTGAACAACGTTTTAGAAGCAGTCTTAATCAAAAAGGAGAAACAGCATGGCAGTATTTCAATTCTTTCATAACAGCAAAGTGCTTACTTACATCGATATCAACTCGGCAACATGTCGTGAGGAGGAGAAGCAACTGAGAGAGCAGGGCTTTACGGATGTCGGCGACATTATCCAGGCTGAAAATGCCAGAGTGGCAATCAAAAAGTTCCGAGACACTGAGTATGATGATTTGAAAGAGTATGCTGCGATCAGTGTTCTTTGCTGTCTGGCAAACACATTGTAGATGAAGTTATTTCTTTAAGCGTAAAGACTCAGATCAAATTCAGCATGCTTGTATCTTAAGTGGCAGGGTATTATCGGGCAGTAACAAGGTTGTCAGTTTATTGGTATCACCATTAAGCCAAAGCCTGATGCTGTTGAGCGGAATAAATACCGGCATCCGCGGATGGTAAGGTTGGCATTCGTTGTTAGCAGATGTGGTCAGAGTGACAAGGTGGGGAGTTGCGTATGGAAACCAGATCCCTGCCATATAGAGTGGCTTTCCTTGAGCGTGAGTAAAAAGATACTTTTGTTTGCGAGGGGCACCTTCATCTCGCCATTCATACCAGCCGGAACAAGGAACAAGACAGCGATGGGTTCTCATCGCAAGACGGAATGTTTTTTTCTCTCCGGCCGTTTCCCCCTTTGCGTTGATAATCAAATGTGTTGCCCAGTCGGGCTGAATGCCCCAAATGGTGTCTTGCTGAACCAGTCGATTGTCGATCATTGCCAGCGTCGATACGGTTAGTGTCGGCCGCAAATCGATGTTGGTTTCGGTGGTAAATCTGACTCCGGTTTCCTCGTGTACCATGGTATCCAGTGATGTACTGACGACGCTGAATCTTCCGCACATAATTCCTGCCTTGCTTTAAGAACCGGCTTAGATAGCTTTATCCCAACCTGAATTTTCTTCGTTTCTGTTTTTATTCTAGTCCTTTGATTTTAAATATGATCATCAGCACATAATTCAAATTTATAAAATTATCAATCAATTGCATACAAAAGGGAGAGGTATAGAATGGATTGCCTAAGTTATTGTGTCGTAATGACTTGATCCGACTGTGCAAAGGTCTTACGACATGCATAGGTAAGGAGTAGTTGTTATGCGACAATTAATAAAAAATGCCAGAGTCATCGACGGAATGGGAGGCGCTGCTTTTAACGGTGATATTCTGATTGAGGGACGTCTCATCTCTGATGTTGCCTCCGTGATTGATACCGCAGCTGATGAGGTGATCGATGCTGCCGGCGCTTATGTTACACCGGGATTTATAGATGTTCACAGTCACGCTGATTTAGCGACCTTTATTCCGCGAGGATTTCAGCCCAAAATTATGCAGGGGATCACGACCGAACTGGTTGGCTTATGTGGCCTTGGGGTGACACCTTTGCCCAAGGCTCTTCAGCAGGAAGTGCGCGATCGGTTAATCATAGGCAATCCGCCAATAGACTGGAACTGGGAAGATTACACGACATATTGCGCGGCGTTGGAACAGCAGGGCCTTGAAGTTAACCTGTCTTCATTTCTGCCGCATGGGCTGCTGCGTTATCAGATTTGCGGTAATAGCAGTATGCCTATGACAAAAGAGCAACGATGTTTGCTGGAAAAACTGGCTCACAGGGCGCTGTCTGGCGGTGCGCGTGGCATCAGTCTGGGGCTGATTTATCATCCGGCACTGTTCAGTGACAAGAAAGAGCTGCTGACAGTGGCACAAGTGGCGGCAAAACACCGTAAGCCATTGGTGGTTCACATGCGAAGTGAAAGTGATGAAATTATTGAAGCCTTGCAGGAAATGATAGCCATCAGTGAGCAGGCTGGCTGTCAGCTGCATATCTCTCACCTTAAGCTCATTGGCCGTCGCAATGCCGGAAAAATGGATTCACTACTCGGCTTGATTGATCACCATGATCTGACATTCGATCAGTATCCCTATCACTATGGTAGTACGACGTTGTTTTCTATCCTGCCGCCGGCGTTAATTCGTGCTTATGAGCCTGAAGCCTTGATGCTTGCTCTGCAAATGCCTGATGTTCGACGTAAGGTTCGGGATTGGTTTGCTGAACGTATTCTGCCGGACGCAGGGGAGCCGTGGGATAACCTGCCTGCTTTACTTGGCTGGGATAATATTCTGATTTGTGAAGTTGAAAGTATAGATGCGCGCCAGTGGCTGGGACGCTCTATTAGCGATTGTGCCAGTCAGCTTGAGCTGCATCCGGTTGATTTTGTCCTCGATTTGTTAGTCAGTGAGCGGGGTAATGTTCGTATGATTGACTACTTTATGGATGAATCCCTGGTTGAGAAAATCTTTACTCATCCTCGTGGTATGGTTGGTTCCGACACCATCTTTGGTGGACGGTTGCATCCTAGAGTCAGCGGCACATTTCCCCGTATTTTGAGTCAGTTTGTTAATCAGCGTGGCTTATTACCGATAGAAAAAGCCGTCCATAAGATGACAGCATTGAGTGCAGAGACATTCGGACTTCGCTACCGCGGCAAGATAGCTGCTGGTAACTATGCAGATATCTGTCTGTTTGGTGATGATTTCCGTGACAATGCGACAGTTGAGGCCCCTGAGCTTTATGCTAGCGGCCTGCGTGAATTATGGATTAACGGCAAAAGGAAGGTAGCTCAAGGTGATTATCTCAATAGCCGTCCTGGTTTGGTGTTGCACCACATGACCTTTTGAGCCAAATAAAAGGTAACTGAAGCATTTACTGACTAGCAAAGAAGCATCAGTGCCAAAGCCTGGGGTGCAGTTGTTCAGCTTATTTCTGTTGATCTTGCGCCCCAAGTTCAATATTTCCGTCAGGGTTTGATTTTGATGTGCGTTCTTTAGCCTGCTTTTCATGCAATGCCTCGATCAGCTTGCGATCGAGCTCGGCAAAATACAGGTCTTCCTCTGCCTTTCCCTTTAGGCGCATTTTTTCATTAAAGTCAACCATATCCATTTCCCCTTAATGAACCTGTCAATTTAATACTAGCCTAGTATTTGTAGGGGGATTGGTTTAAGGCGTGAGGTTTGAGATCAGAGAAGTGGTGTATGTCGTTGGTCATGACTCAAATGGGTTGATGTGTGTTAGTCTATCCACTTTTCCTTGTAAGCACCTATGGCAACCATCCAAGTAAAATGTCGTTTCTGTCACCAAACTCAACCCGTGCGTAAACACGGTACTGGCTCTGGCGGATTTCAACGGTTCAGATGTCTTGATTGTAAGCGAACCTTTCAATTGGAATACGCCTACGAAGCCTGTCTTCCTGGTGTCAAAGAGAAAATCGTTGATATGGTAATAAACAGCTCTGGCGTCAGAGAAACTGGAAGGGTACTGAACGTTGCTTACAACACGGTATTGAACACTTTAAAAAACTCCAACCGAAGCAAGTAACTTCAGTCCCATTTGATAATGCTAAGATCGAGCTTATCTGTGAAGTCGACGAGCAATGGTCATTTGTTCAGAGTAAAAAGAATCAACGTTGGTTTTGGTATGCTTGGGAGCCAAGATTTAAGCCCATGCTTTTGGTTGACGCAGTGAGGAAACACTGCATACCCTGCTAGAGCTATTAAAACCATTTGCAATCAATTTCTTCTGTACAGACAACTTCAGAGTTTATTCATCAAACCTACCATCAGAAAAGCACATTACTGGGAAGTTATTTACCCAACGTATAGAACGGCAGAATCTTACATTGAGAACAAGATTAAAGCGGCTCAACCGCAAAATTATAGGCTTCTCTAAATCAGAAGATATGCATGACAAGGTGATTGGTACATTCATTGAGCGAGAATTCTACAAATGAGAGTTCAACAAGTTGGCGTCATAACTGAATTTTTTATTCTAAATATTAATTGTCATGTAATCGTCATAATAGTGTCATATTTAATCGTTCGAAGTTGATATTGAGGTTTTTGATATCAGCCTAATTTCTGTGCATCGAGTCATTGAATTTGCATCAAGTTGTATGATAAATGTGTCCTCTTGTTTTTATACTTTTGAAACGGTGATAGGAGGAAGAATGGAAGCTGCACCAATTAAACCGACGATTAGTTTTGATGATTTTACAAAAGTCGATATCCGCGTCGGAACCATAGAGCGGGTAGAAGATGTTGAAGGTGCGGATCAGCTTGTCCGCCTTATTGTCGATTTTGGTGATCACAAGCGTAAGATTCTGTCCGGTATTAAGCAGGAGCGAGAAAATCCGGCTGAAATCGAAGGTTCGCAGGCTCTGTTTGTTGTTAACCTGCCACCAAGAAAAATCCGTGGTGAAGTTTCAGAAGGCATGCTTTTTGATATAGGTTTTGAGGACGGTATCCTTCCAGCTCTGGCAATGCCAGAAAGACCTGTACCAAATGGTTCTCGTTTAGGTTAATGATGGATGAGCTAAGTACATATATCCGGGCTATTCATCAGCGTAATCCTTCGCTAACTGTTAGAAGTCAAGATACAGCCAAGAATAGTTATCAGGATGGTGATATCGAAGTGAACAAGGTAGAAACGTTGTTCACCTTCGACAATGGCGTTGTTCTTTGTTACTCGGTTGAGCGTGACGACGCTTCATTAGATTCTTCTAATGGGGTTAATCAACTTGTATGCGAAGAGTGCTGGATTAGCTATGAAGTTATTGATGGTGCTGAACAGGTTATCCGTCCGCGCCGGAAGATCTTTTACAATGCCTGCCAGGAAAAATTTTACATTAAGTTGCTTATGGGGCGGTAAGTTAACCTATTAAAGGCAAATGATAATTGATATCATTAGTGGCGTTTTTGTCATTCGTTCGCGCTGTGTATGAATGAGTACTGTATACGATTTAATAGGTTAAAAAAATAAGACATGAGAACTGCTTTTTTTCTTCTCGCTATAGTTCTTACTGCATTCCAGGCAAATGCCGCTCTTGAACTTAAAGATGAATATGGAGCCTGGAGTCATTACGAGTCTCAGGATGTAACCACCGGAGAGCCGGTGATCATCGGGGTTTCTGATGCTAAGAGTGACGGTAACGTTGAAACCGTTGCACTTCGCTGTACTTATGAAGGGGTGAATCTTTTATTCTTTAAATCGCTAAAGCGTGAAGAAAACGGTTATCAGGCAAAATCCCATATTGATAATGGCGATACTTTCGATATGGATGTTTGGGTTAAGGGTAGCACCCATTGGGCTACCATTCCCGAAAAGCAAATTGAATCAGCAATTAAAGGAAAGCAGCTAAGCGTTACACTTGAAGGTATATCAGGCAAAGAAGTGGTGACTGTGCCGTTGAATGGTTTCGGGAAAATGTATCAGGCACTGATTCCAACTTGTAAAGAGTAATTGTGAAGTTTGAGCTTAGTGCTTATTCTGTTCATGAATGAAGAACTTCTGTTACTTCTTAATTAAAGACGAAGCAGCCAATTGGCTGCTTCTTTGTTATCCGAGTAGATTAATGTCCATGAAGAAAATGAGATCAGAACTCAGCTTCAACCTGGAATCGCATTTGTTCATGGCTAATAGGGTGGTGTAGTTCTAGCATCTCTGCATGGAGATGAAGGCGATCCGCTTTAACACCATAAAGATCATCGCCAACCATAGGTGTTTGTAATCCCTGGATGTGGGCACAATGGACTCGTAACTGGTGGGTGCGGCCTGTTTTTGGGTATAGATGTACCTTTGTTTTATTGTTTACCCGTTCGATGACTTCCCACGTAGTTTCTGCCGGCTTACCGTGTTGATAGCAAACTAATTGGCGTGGTCTGTCGTTCAGGTCTCCGCGAAGTGGCAGGTTGATGATGCCTGCATCCTGTTCGATAACACCGTCCAGCAGAGCGACATAACGCTTCTGTACTGTGCGCTGGATAAACTGCTTCTGCAGGCTCTTGTTGGCTCTTTTTGTTAGGGCAATGACCATTAATCCCGATGTAGACATATCTAATCGGTGGACGATAAGCGGGCCTGTGGCTTTCGGGAAGCGTTGCTTCATTCGCCGGTAAACGGAATCTTCGATTGTTTTTCCTGGTACAGATAAGAATTCGGCCGGTTTGTTGACCACCGCCATGTCCGCGTCTTCATAAATCACTTCAACCTGCTTACCTTCCCCCGGATTGGTCAGCAGCGGGTTTTCATCAACGTCTAAACCAACCAGCATATGTGCCAGAATCGGCTGGCACTTACCTTGGCAGGCTGGGTAGAAGTTCTTGTGTTGTCTGATTTCCGATTTCGGCGACGAACCCCACCAAAATTCAGCCATCGCCAGTGGTTTCATTCCCCACTTAAATGCATATTGAAGCAGCTTAGGGGCGGCACACTCGCCAGCAGCAGCCGGTGGTACACCCTGCGCGGTGTTGACGAAAAGCTCACCAAGATCTTTTTCCTCACCGAGGATATTGAGAAAACGGTATTGCTCAAATAGTCTTTTCTGTAAATCAGCAGACAGATTTTTGCGTTTTTCTTTAAGTTGTTCGATTTCTTTAGTCAGCAATTCAAGCTGCTGCTGAGCGTGTTGAATACTCGCGTCACATTCCAGCTTCAGATCCCGTAGCTGAAGTTTTTCGATGATACTTTCCTGACTGAGCTGGTTTTTAACTGTCTCAAGCTCTTCACCACATAGTTCAGCTTTCGCTGCCGCTCTTTTCGCCTTTCTGGTTTTTCGGGCTTCGATCATTTTACTGCGGTGAGCTTCAATCTGTTCATTGGCTGTTTGTTGTGCCATAGACAGCGCTTGCGTTAGCTCATTGAGTTGCGGATTAGCTTCCAGCGTTTTTATCTGAGCGTTAATACCGTTGATCTCATCTTGCCCGGTCAGGAAAAAGCTGTTTTCGGTCAGCATGTCGAACACTGGTGGAACAAAATGCGGCAACAGGTTTTTCTCTGCCATTTTGCCGGAAAAAGCCGATAAATAGCCGATCTCACCATGTTTATTCTCCACCAGAAGCACACCAAACATTTTACCGACCGCAGTGCCAGTATCACCATTAAGACCAAAGTTATGCTGCCAGTTGGTTTGAGTTTCCAGGTGCTCTTGAAGCTCTTTTGCTGCCAGCATACATAACGGGTGAGGCTCATAGTAAAACGGGAAAGTGAACCGTTCCGGCATATTGAATGAGTCGATAGTGGCTTTAAAAGGTGTAAAGCAGTGTTCCGGGGAGTGCATAGGCTGATCTATTGTGATGAACGTTTAGCCACACAAGACAATGCTTGATTGGCGATTAAGACTGGCAATTCTAACCTTTCATTGGTGAGATAGCACTAAGGGATGTTTTTCTAATTTAATTCTTCTTAAATCAATCTTTATTTTAAAAATCCAACTCGGATCTGTTTTCAATATGCGATATATACTTTACTATATATCGCATATTGAGTGTACTGACATTAGAGGAAGTTATGAATAAGCGCTTGTTAACCTGCCTGTTTTCTGTAAGTTGTGTTCTTGGTGTGTCGAATCCGGCATGGGCTGCGGATAAGGTGACTATCTTTGCTGCGGCATCGTTGACTAACGCTATGAATGAAGTGGCGGCGGTATACAAGGAAAAAACAGGCATGAAGTCAACGCTTTCATTTGCTTCGTCATCTACCCTTGCCAGACAGATTGCGCAAGGGGCACCTGCTGATATTTATTTATCTGCGAATGAAAAGTGGATGGATTATGTTGAGAAGCAACAAGCCATTGAGCCGCAGTCGCGTAAAAGCCTGCTGAAAAACAGCTTGGTGCTGGTGGCTCCTGATGCTTATCCGGCCGATAAAATTGAAGTAAATGCTTCGTGGGATATAGCTAAGGCACTCGATGGAACGCGTTTAGCGACGGGCGATCCGAAGCATGTGCCAGCTGGTATCTATGCTAAAGAGTCACTGGAAAATATTGGACTATGGCAGAAGGCATCGCCATTGCTGGCGCGGGCAAATAATGTTCGCTCGGCATTGTTATTGGTAGAAAAACAGGAAGCGATGCTTGGGATCGTGTATAAAACAGATGCCTTGATTTCCGATAAGGTAAAAGTGGTTGCTGAGCTGCCGAATAATAGCCATGCTGCGATCACATACCCTATCGCTATAGTGAAAGATAAGTCTGACGAACAAGTTGAAGCTTATTATGAGTTCCTACAGTCTGATCAAGCGCGCGAGATTTTTGAGAAATACGGCTTTGGAGTTAACTAAGCGTGCTAACAGAATACGAGCTGCAGGCCCTGCAGCTTAGTTTGAAAATTTCGGGAGTGGCAGTGCTGGTAAGCCTGCCACTTGGCATTTTATGTGCGTGGATGCTGGCTCGTTGTCAGTTTTATGGAAAAGCAATTTTAGATGGCATTGTTCATTTGCCGTTGGTTCTCCCTCCTGTTGTTATTGGATACCTGCTGCTTTCTTTGATGGGGCGTCAGGGAGTAATAGGTAAAACCTTGTATGACTGGTTCGGGCTAACGTTTAGTTTCAGTTGGCGCGGGGCGGTGATTGCTGTGGCGGTGGTTTCTTTTCCTTTAATGGTGCGGTCTATTCGGCTGGCTCTCGAAAGTGTAGATCTCAAACTGGAGCAGGCAGCCCGTACACTGGGTGCTAGCCCGCTGAAAGTATTTTTCACTATTACTTTACCGCTGACATTACCGGGAATTTTAACCGGTGCTATTCTGGCCTTTGCCCGAGCGTTGGGTGAATTTGGAGCCACGATCACGTTCGTATCGAATATTCCCGGCGAGACACAGACAATCCCTCTGGCTATGTTTTCCTTTATTGAAACGCCGGGAGCCGAAACCGAAGCTGCCCGTTTGTGTGTTATCGCCATTGTTATAGCGCTGGCTTCTCTGCTGGTGTCTGAACTTCTTGCCCGAATTGCCCGTAAGCGGTTGGAAACGCAATGTTAGCAATAGATGTACAAAAACAGCTGGGTGATCTTCAGCTTGATATAAAACTGGATCTCCCAATGCAGGGGATCACGGCAATATTTGGTCGCTCCGGTACTGGCAAGACGTCCCTTATTAATGTACTCAGTGGTTTGAGTAAGCCTGACAGTGGCTCAATTAAGCTTGGCGACCATGTATTGTGTGATAGTGATAAAGGGATTTTCCTACCACCGGAAAAACGCCGTATCGGGTATGTATTCCAGGACGCCCGTTTGTTTCCTCATTATACCGTTGCCGGTAACCTGACTTACGGCTGTCGTGATAAAGATGAAGTACACTTTGACGATGTGGTTCGATTGCTGGGTATTGAGGGTTTATTGCAACGTTACCCTTCATCATTGTCTGGCGGTGAAAAGCAACGGGTGGCTATTGGGCGGGCATTGCTGACAAAGCCGGATATGTTGTTGATGGATGAACCCTTGGCTTCTCTGGATTTGCCGCGTAAGCAGGAGCTGATGCCATATCTGGAGAAGTTGGCGAAAGAAGTGAACACGCCAATTATTTATGTTACCCATAGCTTGGATGAGATTTTGCGACTGGCCGATCATATGGCGATGATTAATCAGGGTAAGGTCGTGATTTCAGGCCATGTAAACAGTGTGTGGGGATCTCCTGAGATGAGGCCATGGTTACCTGCCAGGGAGCAGAGCTCACTGATCACTGCCAGGGTAAATCATAACCATCCGAAATATGCTCTAACTCAGGTGATGCTTAACCATAATGCTTGTTTGTGGGTGAGTAAGCTAAGTCGTGCCCGTGGTGAGTGGGTGAGGGTACGTATTCACTCGAATGATGTCTCGATCACTAAGTTGAAGCCAGGACATACCAGTATCCGTAATATCCTTGACGGTCGTGTTGATAAGATTCTACCTGTTGATGATGATGAAAAGGTGGCAGTTCGCCTGCGTGTGGGTGAAGCCAATATATGGGCGAACATTACGCTTTGGGCGGCGGATGAGCTAGAGCTTACGGTCGGTGATGAAGTGTTTGCTCAAATAAAAGGGGTAAGTGTTACCCAGGATGATTTGGCATAAGGCAATTTAAGACTGTGTTATTCACTCAATACTAAAAAAGTGAGAGACTTTTTTGTATAGACCACAAATAATCACCATCAATTATTTATCGAGGTGTATTATTTTGTGGTCTTTTTAATGCTGCAATATATAGCATAGTGCTAACTTTTAATTTGCCACTTTTATTTTATGACATAATCAAGGATGTCATTTACTATCATTTTATACATCAATGTATAAATTAAAATACATTGTGTGGAAAATAATTTCTTTTAATTAATTGTTTGAATTATATAGTTTTAAAAATTTGTTTTGTGATCTTGAACAATACAATTGTTTGTAAATTGTTTGTCAGGATACTTAAAAAGTAACCGTTGCATATTGAAGTGTTCAGCTCTGAGTCAGTATATTGTCCCCACGTTGATACTGATGCGAATATTAGTATCAAAACTAATCTAAGTTTTCTTAATATACTTTTTTGCTGTTAGATACCCATATAAGTTTATTTTGAAATCATTGGTTCAATAAGACATATACTGGATGTACCCATGCGAAAACTATCACTTCTATTAATTTCGATGTTTGTTGTAACTGGTTGTGGTTCAGGCGGTGGTTCTGAGAGCGGCACAGTTACAGATAATGGTTCATCAAATACAAGCTCTAATGTAGTCAATTCTGGTGATACTAATACCGGTGGTAGCAGCAGCGGTTCTTCCAGTAGCAATGATGGTAATACACCATCTAACCCAACCATTCCAACACCAGATCCAAACAGTAGCTTAGCTGATCAGATGCTAGCTGCGGTGAATGCGGCACGCGCTCAGGCTCGAAGCTGTGGTGGTGAGATGATGCCGGCAGTAGGGCCACTGACATGGGATTACTCTTTAGAGCAGGCTGCATTTGTTCACTCAAGCAACATGGCTAACTACAACTTCTTTAGCCATACGGGGCAAGATGGTACTCAGCCAGCCGACCGTGTAAGCGCTCAGGGTTATAACTGGCGTTCTGTAGGTGAAAATATTGCGGCAGGGCAGAAAGATGTTAGTGCTGTTATGACTTCATGGCTGAACAGCCCCGGCCACTGTAAGAACATCATGAGTGCTAACTATACTCAGATGGGCGCAGCATCAGTGACTAACTCAGGTTCGCAATACGGTATTTATTGGACGCAGAATTTCGCTCGCCCACGTTAATATCCGACAAGTCGTTGAGTAACATTTAGTCTCAACGACTATCCAGTATTATGATTTAAGTGCTTTAGAAAGCAGAATCACTTGGCCGTCACTAAAATAGTGGCGGCTTTTTTAATGGGCGTTGGGACAGAAATAGTATGGAGGGGGGAGATGATATCGAGGTATTTTCCTAATAGGCTGGACATATTTGAGCCTGGAGTTGTTACTCCAGGCCAAACATTGCTTTTAAGTTAGTGGCTGGCACTGGCTTTTCTTGCCGCTTCCAGACGGAACGCTTTGACTTCTGAAACCCATTGCGGACGGTTGATAAATTTACCGATGAAGTAAAACGGGATCAGGAAGACAAATAGCGGGATAGATTCGTGAAGATACGTTGAGGCTAAAGCTTCTTCATGGGAGAAATAATTAAGCACAGCCAAAACGTCAAAAATCATTGCCAGAGTTACTAAAATGGCGGAGATAACCAAGGCGAGGCCAAGAATATCCCTAAAGTACAGCTTAGATGCTTTCATATTTGTTCCCTCAATACATTGCAACTAAATAAATATACCCTCAATCGCATATTAAAAATTGAGATATGTCATACAATAATGAGAGGAAAATGAAAACATAGATTTAACGTATGTTACATGAGCCGCAAAAAAGAGTTATTTGGCTTGTTTTAAAGCCAGAGGTTGTGGGCCTCTGCCTGAGGTTCATTATTGAAATAGGTGGTTTAACGGAAAAATCGGCTTACAGTGCCCATCTGAATGCTTGATGAAATATAGATTTACCATTATTACTGATGACTTGGCCATGTGAGAGGATTACACGGTCAAAGGGCCAGGTAAGTATTTCTTGTAATGATTGCCGCAGACGGGTTTTATCTTTGAAGGTCATCCGCCAGTAAAGAGGCATTCCCGGTGAATGATAGCAGCCATTTATCAGCGCAAGGGCGGTTGTCAGAATACTTGGTGAGGGCTTTAACCAGGCCAGGGTGTCACCGACGATCAAAGTTTGTGACTCGGGATCGCAAAAGACCACCTCCTCCATTTGATCGCTTCCCCTCAGTAGAGTTTGGTATAGCTGGTGGCGCCACAGGGTTGGGGTTTGTGCGCTTAAGGCATCGTCAAACGCCAGATCGGTCCGTTTATGCTGAAGGCCGGGTGGGGCAAAGAAATAGGCTTCCGGATAGGCCAGCCACCATTCTGAAAGGAAAAGGTGGTGGTTCATATTGGGGGTGACAATAGCGTAGACCTGTCCAAGCTTGCTCAGTTCCAACTGAAGTTGGGTCGTGAGTTGAATGGGGGAGTGGATCAGCAGCTTGCCATTACCCAGCCGGATGATGGTCATACGGGCACCGACAGGAATGCCGTTCACTTTGAACGGCATGTCCTGATACCAGATTCGATTGTTGCTCCATTCAATCATAGGTCATCCTTAACCTTTGATACCAATTAGCATAAGTATTTGATTTTTCTTGCGCAACTATCTGAACACCTACTTATCCAGATTGGTATGTTGAGCTTCGAAAAATCAGAAGCCCATTAGCTTGAGTAAGTTTTCCGCTGTCTCTATCGCTTGCTGGCGGTTTGCAATATTCAGCTTTTGGTAGAGGTTACGGATATGAGTTTTAATGGTGGTTGAGGCCACATCAAGCTCAGAGGCAATTTGTTCATTGCTATAACCAGTATAAATCAGCCCGAGTACCTGCCATTCTCGCTGGGTTAGCGGGCTGGTTCGGATGAGTTCAGGGACATCCGGTAGGTTCAGTAGTTTTTCAACAAAACTTTCATCAAAGTGAACCGAGCGATTGCGCTCTTTACTGGTCATTTCCCGTAGCAGTTGTCGCGCTCGGTGTAGTTCAAGTTCGTTAAGAGCTCGGGTGTCAACTAACTCTTGCAGCAGATCGTAGATTTCACTGCCGTCACAGAGGAAAATCCCTACCATCCCCGTGCTATTGGTTAGAATCAGCGCCTCTTTAAGTTGTGTAAGTGCATCTTCGCGACTTCCCATACGCTTGCTTAACACCGCTTGTACCACAAGGTTACGATTTTTGTCTGTGATCAGATTGTGATTATCACAATGTTCCTGCAGCATTTTTAATATGCTTTGCGAGCGTTCCTGCTCACCCACGTTCAGGCAGGCGCGGGCAATATTACGCCACTGGAGCTGTTGGAAGTGGTTGCATGCACCTTCCGGTTCCTCGGCTTGCTTCAGCCAAGTCTGGATACTGTCCACCGTGCCGGTATTTTGCCAGTGGAACAGGTTTGCTAGATCGGTATTGGCACGCCAGTCGATATGGTAATCGGTGCGCTCCATCATGCTATTACAGAGCTCCAGATATCGGGCGGCTTTGTCTTGCTCGCCACGGGTAACGGCGATTCGTGCCAGCATAGAGTAAGCGTGAAGTGATTTGGTCTCATCGAAAGGAGCCAGGACTTCCAGGCTTTTCAGCGCCGCCTCTTCAGCTTCGTCAAGACGGTTCCAGCACCATAGAATTTGGGCGCGGAGGCGTAGAAGGAACTCGTGCAACGGTACTTGTTGCAGGTGTTGTTCCTTAACCAGTTTGAATGCCTGTTCCAGCAGTTCATAGGCAGACTGAACATACCCTTGGGCCAGTAGAATTTCACTCTGCTGAAGGATTGCCCAAAGAGCCTGGTGGTAAACATGATACTGACGAGCCATTTTTTCAGTCTGCTGCATCATTGGCAGCGCCCGGCTAAGGTTACCCAGGCAGTGGTGTACTTCACCGACTACCGAGGTAGCTACGATCCGGCTACGGTAGGTCGTTGAAGGTAGTTGGCCCAAGGCCAGTTCAGACAGAATAAGGGCATCTTCAGGTTTGCTCTGGTTAATTGCAACCTGAGCTCGCAGGGCATTGAATTCCCCTTGTAGCGCATCATCCAGTGTGATGTTGTGCTTATGCATTTCAGCTTCTGCTTCAGCGATAAGATCGCCTACATCGTTATAGCGATGCTGGCTCTGGATCAGCCAAAGTCGAAGCAGGGCAAGGCGGGGAGTGCTGAATAGTTTGTCTCTGCTAAGGGCGTCAATAGAGTCTTGTAACAGCTTCAACTCGCCATGATGGAACATTTCCCAACCGTGTTCGGAGAGGATCTGGATTGATAGCTCTTCATTTTCACTCTTCTGTGCATGTAAAAGTGCTTGTTGCGGAGAGTGTTGTTTCAGCCAGGCTTTGGCTGCCAGGGTGTGAAGCTCAGAACGTTGTTGCGGGATTTGTGAGTAGCGCTGGTGGCGTAAGAATTCTGCAAATAAATTATGGAAACGATACCAGTTATTGTCGCCTTCTAGTGTGTTGAGGAATAAACCAAACCGGTTTAATGACTCCAGCATTGCCAGGGCGTCGCTACGGCCGGTGAGATCGGTGACGAGCTGGGCATTGAACATATCTAATACCGAGCACTGTAATAAGAATTGCTGGGTTTCTTGATCTAGCTGGTCAAAGACTTCTTCTGCCAGGTAATCCCACAAGTGACCTCGGTTGAAGCTGGCGACTGAAACTGCAGATTCAACCAGGTTATTCGGTCGTTGCTGGGCATGAAGGGCAATCAATTGTAATGCAGAAGGCCAGCCCTCGACCTGTTCGCGCAGAGTTTTGAGGACGTCGGACTCAACGGTATTGCTAACGCGCTTATCAAAGAATCGTTCTGTTTCTTCTTCATCGAAGGCTAGCAGGTCGTTGTCGACTTCTATGAGCAAGTCTCTAACCCGCAAGTTAGCCGTGCCCAACGGCGGCAAAGTACGGCTGGTAACCACGAGGGTAATGTTATCAGGCATGTTTTTCAGGAAGAAACGCATTCCGTCATGGATATCGTCGTTGTTAATGACGTGGTAGTCATCTAGAACCAGATAGGTTTGCTCGTGATAATCGCTCAGTTCACTGAATAATTCGCTAAACAGGGTCGACAGGCAGGCAAATTGCCGGCGCTCTGCCATTGCCTGGGTTTTCAGGCATGTGTTGTTACTTGCTTTGTTGATAGATTGAAGCAGGTAATTGGCGAATCGGAATGTGTCGTTGTCGTTCTCGTCGATGTTAAACCAGCCTGTATGAGGATGGTCATTTAACCATTGTGCCGCCATGGTGGTTTTGCCGTAGCCGGCAGGAGAGCGGAATAGCACAAGACGATAAAAAGGAGCCTGCTCAAGTGCTTCCAGCAAACGAGGGCGAAGTATTGCATTATGAAGACGTGCCGGCCGAGTCAGTTTAGATGGTATCCACATAGTCTTGCTATCTTATGTAAGGTTTCAGGTTCCGTTGAAAGCTCTTAGGTATTATTTCCCATCATATTGCGGGGTGGCTTATATGAGCTTTATGCAATGCTGTTTCCAAAATCATGCATGAAATTTTTTTCACGACGTTTGATCTGGGCCATAACTTTAACCCTGTACAACGTGAATTTAGTAATTCTATGTTCTCTCATCCCTGGAAATATGAGCCGGATCACACATGTTGAAATATTCTTTAATAAATAAACTTTTGTTTGCGCATATAATTTAACCTACCCATGTGAAAATGGTTGCACTTTGTTGGGTGGTGGTAGCTATCTCCGCCTCGAAATTTTGCAGGATGTCACACTAGGGGAGGGAATTGGGTAACTACGCCCCTACCACTCATCCCTAATCCTCCCCTCGGTGGGAGGATGTTTTAACTGACAGACGAAGGCAACATAGGCAGCAGTTGGAAATAATCCTAGAGAGAGATTGAACCATGACTACAAATGGTCAGACACAACAATTTGACAAGGCAGCATTCAAGGCGGCTGTAGAAAAACATCTAACAACGACTTATGCAGTTACATCTGAAACTGCAAATTTACGTAACTGGTATATGGCAATGGGCCGTGCGCTGGCTGAAATCAGCACTGGTAACTTGCTGGAAACAGAAAAGCAGCTTGCTGAAGAAAAAGCACGTAGCGTTAACTACCTTTCTCTTGAGTTCCTTATTGGTCGCCTGACAGGTAATAACCTGATCAGCATGGGTCTGTATGAAGACGTTGCGGCTGTAATGGAAGAAATGGGTCAGAACCTGTCTGACCTTCTGGAAGAAGAGCGCGATCCTGCTTTGGGGAATGGTGGTCTGGGCCGTTTGGCTGCATGTTTCATGGACTCGCTGGCTGCTCAGGAATACCCTGCAGTAGGTTACGGCCTGCACTATGAATATGGCCTGTTCCGTCAGTCTTTTGAAAATGGACGTCAGGTTGAATCACCAGATGCATGGCGTGGCATTGAAGGTTACCCATGGGAAGTGGTTCGTCCTGAACTAAACCAGACTGTTAACCTGTACGGTCACGTTGAATCATACATCGACGAAAACGGCAGTACTTGCCGTCGCTGGGTTCCTGCAATGACTGTTGAAGGTGTTGCGTGGGATCTGCCTATTATCGGTTATGATAACAATAGTGTTTACCCACTACGCCTTTGGGAATGCCGTTCAAATGCACCGTTTAACCTGGCGCGCTTCAATGATGGTGACTACGTAGGTGCTCAGTACTCATCACTGGAAGCGGGTAACGTAACTAAAGTTCTATATCCAAACGACAACCACGACCAGGGTAAAGCTCTGCGTCTGATGCAGCAGTACTTCCACTGTGCATGTTCGGTTGCCGATATCCTTCGCCGCCACATCGGTTCAGGTAACAAGATTGAAGATCTGGCAAAGCTAGAAACTATCCAGCTGAACGATACTCACCCAACCATCGCTATTCCTGAATTGATGCGTGTTCTGCTTGATGAATACAAGCTAGGTTGGGATGCTGCTTGGGACATTTGTTCTAAGACCTTTGCTTATACTAACCATACACTACTTCCTGAAGCACTGGAAACATGGTCTGAATCACTGATCGCTCAAATGCTTCCACGCCACATGGAAATTATTTTCGAAATCAACCACCGTTTCATGAAGCTGGTTGAGAAAACCTGGCCTGGCAACAACGAAGTGAAGCGTAAGCTTTCTATTATTGAAGAAGGCCCTCAGCGCATGGTTCGCATGGCTAACCTGTGTGTAGTTAGCACTTATGCGGTAAACGGCGTAGCGGCACTTCACTCTGAACTGGTTAAGCGTGACTTGTTCCCGGAGTTTAACGAAGTGTTCCCTGGTCGTCTGACCAATGTAACTAACGGTGTAACGCCACGTCGCTGGATTAAGTACTGTAACCCAGGCCTTTCTGCGCTGATCAGCGAGAAAGTGGGTGATGACTGGCCGAAGAAACTGGAAAAAATTGCCGGCCTTGAGAAATTTGCTGACGATAAAGCGTTCCAGAAGCGCTATATGGCAGTGAAGAAAGAGAACAAGCAGCGTTTGGCCAACTGGGTTGAAGAGAACATGGGGATCGATTTGGATACCAATGCAATCTTTGATATCCAAATCAAACGTCTGCACGAATACAAGCGCCAGCACCTGAACCTGCTTCACATTCTGTCGCTGTACCACCGTCTGATCAACGATCCGACATTTGATATGCATCCTCGCGTCTTCTTCTTCGGTGCGAAAGCTGCACCAGGTTATGCGCTGGCTAAAGACATTATCTTCGCTATCAACAAAGTTGCAGAGAAGGTAAACAACGACCCTCGTCTGGGCGGTAAGCTGAAAGTTGTCTTTATCCCTGATTACCGCGTAAGCCTTGCAGAAATTCTGTTTCCGGCTGCTGATGTTTCAGAGCAGATTTCAACTGCAGGTAAAGAAGCATCTGGTACAGGTAACATGAAGTTTGCTCTGAACGGTGCTTTGACTATCGGCACAATGGACGGTGCAAACGTAGAAATGCGCGAAGAAGTTGGCGATGAAAATATCTTCATCTTCGGCCTGCTGGTAGATGAAGTACAGAAATTGAAATCAGAGGGTTACGACCCTTACCGTTATTACCACGCTGATAGCTTACTGCGCGCAGCACTGGATTTATTGGAAACTGATGAGTTCACACCAGGCCACCCAGGCCAGCTAGCGGCGATTCGCCATAATCTGCTGGAAGGTGGTGACCCATACCTGGTACTGGCTGACTTTGCCGACTACGTGAAAACTCACGAGAAAATCGATGCTGAATACCGTGACCAGGCTAAATGGGCACATAAAGCAATTCTAAATACAGCATTGATGAGCAAGTTCAGCTCAGACCGTAGTATTCGAGACTACGCCAATAACATCTGGAAACTAGAAGCAGTGAAGCGTTAATTCACCCCTTTGGTGATTTAGAGTCTGAATTGATATCAGCAAAACCCTAACATCGTAGCGGCCGCAAGGCCGCTATCGGAGAGAACGATGAAAGACGATCAAGTATTAAAACAAGTTGCTGACATGGTAGGTCTTGCAGATAGCTATGTCAGTGCTTGGGGAGACGAAGCTAAGGTTGAAGACGAGACGATCCGTTGTCTATTGGCTGCCCTTGGTTATGATACGAAGAACGATGAAGCATTGCTTGAGTCTGCCAACAAGAAGTACCGCCCAGATGTACTGGCAGCGGTACAGGTAGTACGAAGCGGGGAGCCAATGCGCATTGCTATGCACCTTGGCCAGAGTGCACGTATCAGCGATTTCAGCTGGCACCTGGAAACAGAGCAAGGCGAGGTGATGGAAGGCTGGTTGCAATCTCAGTTAATCAGCGATGAGCGTGCGGAAGGTGGCTCGTTGGTATTCGCACTGCCGGATGATCTTCCTTGGGGTTACCACAAGCTGCAAGTGTTCCGTAAGCGTCGTAAATCTCCTTTTGAAATGACTCTGATCGTTACTCCTCAATCTTGTTATAAGCAGGAAGCACTGCTAGATGGTAAGAAAGTGTGGGGAACCAGCGTTCAGCTGTATTCAATTCGCACTAACCATAACTGGGGGATTGGTGATTTTGGTGATCTGAAACAATTGGTTGCTGATGTTGCTGCTCGTGGTGGTGATTTTGTTGGTCTGAACCCGATCCACTCATTATTCCCGGCAAACCCTGAAGGCGCGAGCCCGTACAGCCCGTCTTCCCGCCGCTGGCTTAATCTGATGTACATTGATGTAAGTTCTGTATGTGAATTTGCTCAGTGTGACGAGGCTCAGCAGTTGGTGGGTAGCCCAGAGTTCCAGCAACGCCTTGTTGAGGCCCGTAATTCAAACTGGGTTAACTATAGCGAAGTGTCTTGCCTGAAAATGGCTGTACTTCCGTTGTTGTTCGACACTTTCTGTGAGCGTCATCTGGACAACAACACTGCACGTGCGCAGAAATTCCAGCAGTTTGTTGAAGAGGGTGGCGATAGCCTGCTTCATCAGGCAGCATTCGATGCGCTACATGCTGAACTGAAGAAAGAAGATGATTCTGTATGGGGTTGGCCTGTATTCCCTGAAGAATACCGTCACTTTGACAATTCAGCCGTGCAGACATTTATTAAGAAGAACTTCAAGAAAGTTCAGCTATTTATGTACCTTCAGTGGCTGGCCGATACTCAGCTTGCAGAAGTTCATGAACTGGCAGACGAAAAAGGCATGGTTATGGGCCTATACCGAGACCTTGCTGTTGGCGTCTGTGATTCAGGTGCTGAAACCTGGGCTGACCACGGCGCGCTGTGTCAGGACGTCAGTGTGGGTGCGCCGCCAGATATCCTTGGTCCTCTAGGCCAGAACTGGGGCTTGCCACCGCTAAACCCACAGGTACTGCAAGAAACAGCCTATGACCCGTATATTCAGCTGCTTCGCGCTAACATGCGCAGCTGTGGTGCTCTGCGTATTGATCATGTTCTTGGCCTGTTACGCCTATGGTGGATCCCTAAGGGTGAAGGTGCTAAAAAAGGGGCGTACATGTACTACCCTGTGGATGATATGATGGCCATTCTGGCGCTGGAAAGTCATCGTCACCAATGTACTGTTATTGGTGAAGACTTGGGTACAGTACCTGATGAAATTGTTGAGAAACTGTCTACTGCAGGCATTCACTCGTACAAGGTGTTCTTCTTCGAAACAGCAGAAGACGGCGGTTTCTACTCTCCGGTTCATTATCCGGACCAGTCAATGGCGGCACTGTGTACTCATGATATGCCAACTCTTCGTGGTTTCTGGCATTGTGATGACCTGAAGATGGGTGAAGAGCTAGGCTTGTACCCAGATAAAGAGCAGCTCAACGGTTTGTTCGATGGTCGTGCTGAGAGCAAACAAAAAATTCTTGATAGTTTGGCCTGGCATGGTTATCTTCCTGAAGGTGTTGGGCATAATGCTGCATATGTGCCCATGGACAGTTACCTTAGCGAAGGGATGCAAATGCACTTGGCTGCAAGTTCAAGTGCCCTGCTAAGCCTTCAGTTGGAAGACTGGCTGGAAATGGATAAGCCGGTGAACATTCCGGGTACTGTCGACGAATATCCAAACTGGCGTCGTAAACTATCAACGACGTTGGACGATATCTTTACACGTCAGAATATTATTGATCTAACTAGACGTTTAACTGAAACACGAGAAAAAGCTTCACAAAAACAATAATCAGGAGTAATGCGTTGGACACATCTACCGTGACCCGCAGTGATAAGGAATATATGCAGCTTGAAAGAGCTGCATTTTCGGACCCATTTTCATTTTTAGGCCCTCAATATCAGTCTCAGGAGATTGCACTTCGCGTGTGGATGCCTGGGGCTGAAACTGTTGAAGCATTAACTGAAAAAGGAGAGCGTTTCACGCTGACCCGCGAAGCTGACAGTGGCTTTGTATTAGAAGGTGATACGGATTTTACCACTGCACTATATCAACTTATCGTTCACTGGCCACATGGCGAACAAACCCTTTACGATCCGTACCAATTCCACAATCTGCTGCCATCAGGCGATGCCTTGACTTCTCCGTCTCAAATGCACAGTGAGATGGGTGCACAGCTGATCACTCTGAACAAGGGCAATACGCCTGTATCAGGTGTTCGCTTTCTGATTTTTGCGCCAAATGCGTCAGCAGTGAGTGTTGTAGGTAACTTCAATGCGTGGGATGGACGTCGCCACCCGTTGCAGAAGCTGGATGACGGTTTGTGGGGATTGTTTGTTCCTGGTCTTGAAGAAAATGAGCTGTATAAGTTTGAACTGAAAGATTCTTCAGGTAATGGACTACCGCACAAAGCGGATCCTTGGGGTTATTACTCCGAGCAGTATCCGTCGTTTTCCTCAAAGGTTTATGACCAGTCGCGTTATCGTTGGAATGATGAAAAATGGCAGAACCGTCCGGTGACAGCCAAACACCAGGAAGCTTTGTCATTTTACGAGCTGCATGCCGGTTCGTGGCGTATCAAGGAGAACGGTGATTTTCTTACATACCGAGAGCTGGCTGGTGAGCTGATCCCTTACCTGACGGAAATGGGTTATACCCATGTTGAATTGATGCCGATTTCTGAGCATCCATTCTACGGTTCGTGGGGCTACCAGCCGATTGGCCTGTTTGCACCTTCAAGCCGTTATGGCTCCCCGGATGACTTTAAGTATTTCGTTGATCAGTGTCACCAGGCAGGGATTGGTATCGTGCTTGACTGGGTACCGGCTCACTTCCCTTCGGATGAGCATGGTTTGGCGAATTTTGATGGTACGGCGTTGTTTAATGATCCGGATCCTCGCCGTGGCTGGCATCAGGACTGGCAGAGTTATATTTATGACTATGGTCGTGATCATGTTCGTCGCTTCCTTGTGTCTAATGCACTGTTCTGGTTTGAGCACTACCACATTGATGGTTTGCGTGTCGATGCTGTCGCTTCAATGCTTTACCTTGATTATTCGCGAGAACATGATCAGTGGATCCCTAACCATGAAGGCGGCAACGTTAACTTTGATGCGGTAAGCTTACTGCGTTGGATGAACGAGGAAGTTTACCGTCATTATCCGAATGCGATGACTATCGCCGAAGAATCGACGGCTTATCCTGGTGTTTCTAAGCCGACGGATATGGGTGGCCTTGGTTTTGGTTTTAAGTGGAACATGGGGTGGATGCACGATAGCCTTTCTTATATGAAAGAAGAACCGGTGCATCGCAAATATCACCACAATACAATTACCTTCCCGTTGATTTATGCCTTCAGCGAGAACTATGTTTTGTCTCTGTCTCACGATGAAGTAGTGTACGGTAAAGGTTCGTTGCTGAATAAAATGCCGGGCGATGAGTGGCAGCAGACGGCAAACTTGCGAGCCTTTATGGGCTATATGTATGGTCAGCCAGGTAAGAAGCTCAATTTCATGGGGGCTGAAATCGCGCAAAGTGCGGAATGGGCCCATGAAGGTCAGCTGGAATGGCATTGGCTGCAATATCCAAGACACAGTGGTATGAAAGCGCTGGTAAAAGACCTGAACCAGCTTTACACCTCAACCCCAGCACTCTACGAGCAGGATTGTAGTCCTGAAGGCTTTGAGTGGCGGGTACAGGATGATGCCGAGAACAGCATTCTTGCTCATGAGCGTTTTGCTCTGAATGGCGATAAGGTACTCGTTGTCTCTAACTTTACCCCAGTGTCGCGCGAAGGTTATACCCTGGGTGTGCCGGAAGCTGGTGAATATCAGTTGTTATTGAATACTGATGATGAAAAGTATTGGGGAAGTCAGGCTTCGGTGAAGCAAGTTGCCGAAGTCACTGATGAGCCAAGTCATGGTTTGGAGTATTCGATCAAGCTTGATTTACCACCGCTATCAACGTTAGTTCTTTCTTTTTCCAAGGCATAAGAATGCTTATATGAAACTAGCCCATGATTTATATCATGGGCTTTTTTTGTTATACATATCCCTATTCATTAAAGCAGTTTAGAATCGGCTAATTTGTCAATATTGATTTATTCCTTTGTTACAATTGTGTGCAGGTTGATTTACATCAATTTGTTAAATGGAATAAATATCACAATAGTGCTGAAAATTTGTTTCATGTTTGAGGTTGAGACGATCCAACCTGAAAAGATTCCCAAAAAGATTAGAGATAATAATGACAAAAAATGTAAACCCAGCCTCAATCAACAGTGGAGGGAAGGCTGTTGATTACTTTGCTGAGCTAGATTTAATTTCGACGACTGATCCGAAGAGTATCATTACTTATGCGAACCAGACTTTCTGTGACGTTGCTGGTTACAGTGAAGATGAGTTGGTTGGCCACCCTCATAATATGGTTCGTCATGGTGATATGCCAAAGGCGGCATTTAGACAGCTATGGCAATACATCCAAGCAGGTAAAAGCTGGATGGGTATTGTCAAAAACCGATGTAAAAATGGTGATTATTATTGGGTGTCGGCTTTTGTTACTCCAATTACGGATGAAAATGGCCAGGTTATCGAGTATCAGTCGGTTAGAAGTCGCCCGAGTGAAGAAGAAGTTCAGCGAGCGGCTGAAGCGTATAAGACCCTGGATAATGGTGCGGCGGGGAACCCTTTCCGTTTTCGTCAGGGGGTATGGCTAAATGTAATTCTCGTTCTTGCCTTGCTGGTTTCTGTTGTTCAAGGAATGGTGGATAGTAGCCCTTGGCTGTCAACTCTGGTGCCTGTGCTGTTGCTAGCTGGTTTGGGGATCAGTAGTCATGGACAATCGCGTCTTCATACATTGAAGGAGCATGCCAGAAAAGCGTACGATAACCCGGTAATGGAGCCGATTTATACCGGTAAAAGAGATGATTACTCTGAAGTAGAGTTGGCATTGCGGATGCGCCGTGCTGAATTAAGGGCGATTGTAGGTCGTGCCAGTGAGACTTCCGGTGATATTTTGCTGTCGGCGGAAGATGAATTTGCTAACACTCAGCAGATCAAAACGAATCTGGCCCAACAGGCTGAGGCAACTGAGCAGGTTGGTGTGGCAATGGGACAGATGTCAGCCACAGTGAAAGAAGTTGCCGAAAGTGCTGCACAGGCTTCGGAGTTGACTACCCAAGCTCAGCAAATGGCAGCGAGCGGACAGACGAGTGTTGAAAGTACGATTGAGTCAGTACACTCACTACATAGTGAGTTGGATAACTCAAAACAGGTTATCAATGCTTTGTCTGAAAGCAGCCGTCAGATTGAGGGTATTCTGGATGTAATTGGCTCTATTGCCGATCAGACTAATCTGTTAGCTCTTAATGCCGCGATTGAAGCAGCGCGTGCCGGTGAAGCCGGCCGAGGCTTTGCCGTTGTTGCTGATGAAGTTCGCTCTCTGGCTCAGAAAACCCAGTCTCAGACCGGTGAGATCCACCAAATGATTAACCGTTTGCAAAAAACGGCCAAGCAGGCGGTGGAAGCTGTTGAACGTGGCGGTGATCTTTCTGACCATTGTCGTCAGCAGGCAATAGAAACTGGTGAGCGTTTAAGTGAAATCAATGAAATGCTTAACCTGGTAACTGACAGCAGTCATCAGATTGCTTCGGCGGTAGAAGAGCAGGCGGGAGTGAGTGGTGAGATAGTCCGAAATGTTGAACATATCGGTGAGCTGACATCTCTTACATCTCAGACTAGTGACATGTCTGTTGAAAGTACCCGAATGCTGGTAGAGCGTTTGGAAGCATTGCAACGCCTGATGGTTCAGTTTAAACGCGGTTGAGTCGATTATCGTTAAAGCCAATAAAAAACAGCGGATTTATCCGCTGTTTTCATATGTATTACAAATACCTTAATGCAAATCGCCTGAAATTCGTTATTGCTTCGGATGGGTCTCTGACAGTTTAGAACGGTAACATTCTTCGACACCGCCGATACTATGTTGCGGTGATTCTTTTTCATTACCGATTTTGATTTTTCCGTTAGCCATTTGCTGCTCTGTTATTGAATCGAGCTCTCCTAAATTTTTAAGCTTAGTTGCTGTATCTTGGATTATAGATTCCATTAAAATTATTGATTTGGGTTCTAGAGTCTTATTCTCTTCAGCTTCAAATTGAAATAGTAGTAATTGGTTCAAAAAATTATTAACAATGTCATGGACTGTGTTCATAGTTGCTCGTAGTGTTTTCACTCGTTCTTTTTCCACTTCAAGCTTATGTTTATCTTTGGTTATTTCTCCATGCTCAATGATCTTAGGTAGCCACTTCCGAATACCTATAGCTAACAACATGAAACCCAAAAGGTAGCCAACGCCCTTCTCCAAAAAGGCCTGAGTTTCAGTATCGCCAATGATTACAAATTGGTTTAATTCTTCGAAGTTATCGGTGATATCAATCAATGTACCAAAAAAGATAAAGGCAAAACCGGCCACAATGGTTCGCCACCCGCTAATTTGGCTTAATTCTTTGGTCTGTTGTGCTTTGAGAAGGGAAAAAATTATCCCTCCGACCATAACAGCTCGCAATATTTCGATGATGATATCAGTCATTACTCATCCTTCTTTTTTTAATTGGAGCATATGCACTATAGTTAGTAATGTATTGTTTTTACAAATTGAATACTCGAAAGTCACTTATTAGCCTTTTGATGCCACAAGGTAATAATTTTGTTTACCATATTTTATGGGTAAAGAGTGGAATAATTAATGTAATACTCGTTTTACCGGGCTTACAGAAACTCGGGCAAACCTTCGATGCCTCCTTGCTCATCGTGAATAGATTCAAGTGCTTTTATGCGCCGTTGCTGATTTTGTGAAAAGGTTGTTTTCCTTAGTTCACTAATGGCTTGTTTCTGTTCGTCAGTGGTTAGACTGTCGTCGGCCTGAATCTCTGCCCGCAGAGAGAGGTATTGCGTGAATGAGTGCTGAAATGCTGCTCGTTTCTCTGTCAGTTCTTCTAAACGGTTTGCAGCTTCTGTTCCCACTAGCTCCTGGTTTGCCAGGAAACGCTCTTGTGTATCCATTGTTTTGGTCCCTTGCAACTGTGACAGGAGTTGCGCGTTTTGGTAGCTCTCTTGCAGGGGGAGAGGCAAGTTATCGATTTCCTGTTGCCATTGGTTCTGAAAGTCTTCGAGGCTGTTGGCTTGCTGTTTCAGTTCAAGTTGCTTGAGTGCCAGCGTTCGTAATTGGTTTTCTTCGGCAAATAGCTGGGTTTGTTCTTCTGTGTTGAAATACTGAAGTTGTAACGAGATGATTTGATCATGTAGCCGCCGGAGCGAGGTAAGATCAAGTCGTTCAAATGTTTGCGGCTCCAGAGCCTGAAGGGCTGTTTTGTATTGGATGAATTTTTCGAATAAATGTTTGTTGTGCCTATAGGCTTCAGCTTGCTGGTTGTTATAGGACTGAAAGTGCTGTTTCAGGGTATTTAGATCAGCTTCGCCAAGACCAGAGAGGAAATACTCGAATGTATCACGGGATGATTCGGTATCAACCTTAGTATCTTGTTGCGAAGCGACCTGAATAGCGGGCTCATCGGTTGTAATGGTGTGATAGTAAAAGACCGCACCTGCTGTCCCGGCTATACACAGTAAAACAAATGCGATCTTTTTCATTGTTATAGTCCTTGTTGTTGCAGGCGGTTTGCGTGTTGACGGTAAATCGTTGTTGGTGCCGTTTCGAACAGGTGGGTAATACCTAGCATACCGTTGATTTCATCTAGGTGATTCATCTTGTAGTCATCACGGATCACCTTGCCAAGGTGGGTACTACACTGGCCCACAAGGCCATCATTAGGCTCATCAAAAGCCAGCCCTAGTACGACCATTGCTGCATCAGTAGGATCCAGAAGGTTTGTAAAATTGCTGGTACCGGTCCACGAGTAATAGTACACGCCATTATCTGCCAGGAATTCGCCTTCACCGCAGTAGGTAGATGGCACACCTTCAGGGTATTTCTGGTTGAATTCCATTAGTCCTATGGTGGTTAGTGCATCCAGTGATGCAAGCGGATCCTGAGGAAGGTGGCTGCCGCCTGATAGCAGGTTAATCAGAGTAGTCAGGCCTTCGGCTAGTTTTACTCCAATGCCTTCAGGAAAAGAGCCTTCAGGAACGGTGTTACGGGTAAGATCGGCGATAAGTGAGCCTTTGTTGACACCACCAATGCTGGTGACGGAGGCAACTAGCTCAGGTGCGACAGAAGCAACATAGCGGGTGGTTGGTCCGCCATGGCTATGGCCGATCAGGTTAACTTTTTCGGCTCCGGTAACAGCGAGCACTTCCTGTACCTGAGCGAGTAGTTGTTCACCACGCACTTCGGTGCTGTTGGTGGCTGAAATTTGGGCCACATAAACCTTAGCGCCGCTTTTAGTCAGTGTTTGCGGAATACCGTAGAAGTAATCCATACCAGCCAGAGAGTCAAATCCGAACAGGCCATGAACAAGCACAATCGGATATTTTGTCTGGGTGTAACCTTGTTGGTTTATTCCGTCTGTTGTGGTACCAGCCTGAGAAGCAAAAGAAAATAGCCAGATGACGATAAAAGAAATGAGACGTTTCAATTTTTATTCTCCTTGATAGTTCACCGATGAGTATATTCAATCGTAGTCATATTGGTATTGTCTCGCTGAATAAATGCTCTAATTGTGATCTGTCGCTTACTCTCTGTTATTTAAGTTTTTATAATTTACAAGCATAAAAAAAGCGTCCCTTATTTGGGACGCTTATTCTTTATTAAGCCGGATATTATTTGAATTCGGCTCTACGCATGCGGTTGAGTACTGCCATAACCTCAATAACGCGAGGTTTTGCTAAATCACCGAAGTTTGGCATCATGCGGAACCAGTCATCGTGAAGCATATGCAGGAACGCTTTGCTTGGGTTGTTTTCCCATCCTTTGCCTTGAGAAAGTTGGAACCACAGCCAGCCAACGGCATGAAGCTGGCTTGAATCGGAAACCTGTTCCAGTGCTTGTAGGTCGATAAACTCTCGGCCGAAACGTAATGATGTTTTATCTTTCACCTGAATACGGAATTTACCGTCTTCCATCATGGTTTGCAGGGCTGAGCGGCTTACTTTACGCGTACGCGGTCGGTTGATTTCAGAACTACCTTCAAGCTGGCGACGAGTAGGGTGCGAGGCGACGACTTCACGCGCTTTGGCGGTTACATCGACGGCTTCATAGTTATGCATCTGGATTACAGTATCAGCCACATCCAGGTAGTCTCCTGAGCCACCCATAACTAAAAGTACTGATACATTTAATTGGTCACGTAGGAGCGAGATGCGATCTACCAGCGGTGTAATAGGTTCATCTGTTTTAGCAATCAGGGATTGCATACGCTCATCACGGATCATGAAGTTTGAAGCGGACGTATCTTCATCGATCAGCAAGACTTTGGCACCGGCTTCCAGTGATTCCTGAAGCCAGGATGCCTGAGAGGTTGAACCTGATGCGTTTTGGGTGCTGAATGCGCTGGTATCTTTACCCATAGGCAGGTTGGATATGTAAGGTGTCAGGTCAACTTTGTGCACGCAGCGGCCGTCTTCTGCACGGATTTTGGAAGCCGTATCATCGGTAACGATGAATTCGCGGCCGTCACCCGGAATATGGTCGTAGACGGAGTTTTCAATCGCATTCAGGAGCGTTGATTTACCGTGGAAGCCGCCACCGACAATCATGGTGATACCTTTCGGGATCCCCATACCGCGGACAGTACCCTTATGCGGGGCTGTCAGTTCGATAGCCAGATTGTCCGGGCTGACAAAAGGCACGGCGTCGGTCATTGGCTGATCACAGTTACCGGCCAGACGCGGCAGGATACTTTCATCAGCGACGAATGCCATCAGGCCATTTTCGTCAAGCTGACTGCGCAGTGCTACTTGATCTTCTACTGTTTCACAGTGGCGCTTCATTTCATCGATCGGCAGCTCACGGGCAATCGTGGCACGACGGATGATTTTTGGCATGGTAAAGGTCAGCAGGTTTGCAGTCTTTTTGGCAATGATGGTACGGCCATCTGCTGGTAGGTTGATCCGGAAACGAAGTTCGATGGCATCGTCATCAAAGACGACAGCGGTACGATCCAGGATTGTTTGACCCGGTCGGTCAATTTGAATCTCATTAATTTGCTGCGCAAGATCAGCAAATTGGCGCGCAATAAAATCACGAGCAGCACGCTGGTAATCACCAGATTGTTCTTTTAACCATTCAAGGTCGGTTAATGACCATTTACGGCGAGCACGAACACGTGATGCAGGTGCATAAGGGTCGGCCTGTGTCGTATCGATATAGAAGTCGAAGTCAACGAATTGATATTCTCCGCGTAGGCTTGAATAGCTGCGGTAATTATGACGGTCAATTTTATGTAATTTTGCTTCGAGTAATTGCATATCGCCTCGATATCGTTCGTTGATAATTCCGGGGGCTGGATTCTACACGAAAGGTATAAGTATCGGTATAAATATCTACGGTAAATCTTTAGGCATGAAACACATAGTTGCATCTTCCTTTTTTACGTTTTCTTTTTGCCTTTGGATGTCTTGGCTGATTGATAGTCCTACTTTGGTCTAATTGAATAATTCTTCATGCTCGCGCTATATTGATAATAGAATGAATGCCCAGAAAGAAAGGAGTAGTGATGCTGGAAACGATAACGAATGTTGCGGAGATTTTGTTGCTTGTCTTCGGGCTTATGTTTATCACTATGGGGGTAGGCCAGTATGGCTGGCGTACAGCTGACTGGGGAGGGGTTGTTAAAATGTTCTATCAGCGGATTTGTATGAATACTTCTGAGTATAAATGGTATCGGCTGGGAGTAAGTAGTTTCGTGTTTGGTGTGATTGTCCGGATTGTGAATCTTACCATTTGGCCTGTCTGACCGAGGATAAGCAGCATAAAGCTGCTTTTTTAGGGGCTGCTTATCTGTCATTTTTCGACAGTTTCGGCTTTGAAAGGCGATCGGGCTTTGTGTATGCTGCCGATTGGCTGTGTTCGCGGTAGATTGGTATCTTCACGCAGATATCGCATTAAATACGGGGTAGGGGTAAGGATAGTTCTGCTTTTAGCCCGCCTAGCTCACTGCGACCTAAAGTCAGGTTTCCCCGGTAGCTGTGCGCGAGTTCACTCACTATATTGAGACCTAGGCCAGTACCAGGGGTCGTTTCATCAAGGCGAATGCCGCGTTTGAGTACAGGCTCATACATACTTTCATCAATACCGGGGCCATCATCTTCAATAATGATGGAAACTTGTTGATCGCTGATATCGGTTTGGTGAACCCGAATGAGTTGGTTTGACCACTTATAACTGTTTTCGATCAGGTTTCCAATAATTTCATCGAGATCGCGTTTTTCTACCGCGACGTTGAGATCGCTGTCCAGTTCATTCACAAGTACGACATTGCGATGGGCATAGACTTTATCCATAGCCATAGAAATGGCATCGACCCGAGTTGCGGGAGCGGTTCTTGCTGCCAGAATGTTGGCTGCACCTGCCATACGGGCGCGACCGAGATGGTAGTCGATATGCTGCTGAAGTTGCTGCAGGGGCGGCGTTAGTTTGCATTGTTTTTCCTTCTCAAGTAAGCCGACTTCGTTATTCAATACTGCAATGGGTGTTTTTAAGGCGTGTGACAGGTTTCCGGCATGGTTTCTTGCCCGTTCCAAAAGTTCCTGGTAGTGAAAGAAGAGCGCATTGAGGTCGTCAATGACCGGTCGGACTTCGACTGGGTAGAAACCTGTGAGCTCTGTTGATACACCTTCTCGAACTTGCTTAAGGTTGTTTTGTAATTTTTTTAGTGGCCAGAGCGACCAGCTAACCTGGAGCCAGGTCAGGATCAAAATACCGACGGCCATAATCAGTAATATGATCCACAGTCCGTGGGTGAGCTTCATGATCGTAGCGAGCAGTTTGTCTTGGTTGGCTGCGATAGCAAGCTCGACCGGTTCATCGATTTCAGGTAACAGGAATTTTCGTGTTACAACCAGCAGTGATTGGTTGTTGGGGCCGGTATATCCCTCTTTTTCATTGCCTGTGATTCGGGTATCCCATAGTGATCGGGAACGAAGCTGAGTACCGTTAACAGTTAGTGCCCAGTAAAGGCCACTGTAGGGGGACTGGAATCTGGGATTAGACAGCCTGCTAGGTAGGGAAAAGCGACCGTTGGCGTCGACATCGACCTGTGCGGTGAGTTCATCAAGATAAAGGAAAAGTTGCTGTTTTTCCTGATCGACTAGATAGCTTTTAATAAAGTTGGGTACCAGGTAGCCTGCAGCTAGGATGGTGACAGATAACCAAACAGCCGCTGCAATAAGCAAGCGGCTTCGAAGGCTTGGGAGATGTTTCGTTTTGGCACTAATCAGCATTGATGCGGTATCCGAGACCTCGAACGGTTTTAATCACATCGCCACCGATTTTACGGCGGATCCGCCCGATGAAGACTTCGATAGTATTTGAATCACGGTCAAAATCTTGTTTGTAGATATGTTCAACCAGCTCGGAACGAGAAATAACCTTATCGGTATTATGCATCATGTAAGACAGTACTTTGAACTCCAACGCAGTAAGATCAATGACCTGGCCTTGATAGAGTACTTTGGAGGTTCGGGTATCCAGGCTCACGCCACTTGCCTGGAGAACTGGCGATGCATTGCCGGATGAACGGCGGATTTGCGCTCGTAACCGGGCAACCAGTTCGACCATCTGAAAAGGTTTAGTAAGGTAATCATCAGCACCTGCATTCAAGCCCTCAACGCGTTGGGTTAGTTCATTTCGCGCACTGAGGATCACAACTGGGCAGTTAACGTTTTCATCACGGATGCCTTTAAGAACAGTTAGACCGTCGAGTTTGGGTAACCCGAGATCTAGGACGATTGCATCCCATGGTTCCGATGTAGCCCGATAGAGGGCATCAATACCATCACTTGCCAGTTCGGCGACCCAGCCACTTTGTTCCAATCCGGATATAATTTGCTCGCCTAGAGTAATTTCGTCTTCAACGACAAGAATTTTCATTTTGATACCTTGATGATATTTTCCAGCTTTCGGCCTTTGATTTCGATAATAGAAAGTGTTTTGGCTTCATATTTGACTTTAATAATATTGTTATTGGCGTCGATAAGCTTTAGTTCATACACCCATATATCGTCATCCTCATCGAGTTCGACCTTGATGATCCGTCCGTTTATCTCCCGGGCTACTTTTTCCTGAAGTTCAGAAAAAGGTTGAATCAAACCTTGCTCAACAGCTTTCATGACATCGTCATGGTCTTCCTCTATTTCAAGGTGAGGAGAAGCGTTGGCGTTAAGCGCCAATAAACCTATCAATCCGAGCAATGCAGAGTAACGATATTTTTTCTTCATATTTATTAATTTTACTGGGTGTTTATGAACATCAAATGAATGCCTGATGGGAGGATGTTTCAGGCAAAAAAATCACTTCTTATTGACTAAAAAAACTGTATGATCACCACGAAAGTGGGTCAAAATAAACCCAAAGAGCGATCTTGTGTTCAACGTTTTATACATCTTGCGCTCATCATTTTATACGCCTTGTGTCGTATGTGACACGGTTCATTATATTCGTGAATTAGAATGATAATTCTAATAAGGGAATTTATGCGTCTTAGTTTAAAAATGAAGCTTGTGTTAGCAAGCGTATCACTGATTTTTCTTACCATCCTTGTTTTAGGTGGCATTTCTTACCAAACACTTGAAGATCAAGCATGGTCTGCAATTGAGAGTGAGAGTCACAATACAGCTGATGCATATAGCAAGGGAATCGGTGATTGGTTCGAAGGGCGCCAGAGCGCTGTTTCAGCGACAGTGAATGCCGTTGAACGTGACCCACAACTTGATATTGTTGGACACTTGAAGCAAACCTTAACATCTGGCGGTTTTGGCCTGAGCTATTATGGAACCAAAGAAGGGGTAATGTACCGCCATGATCCTTCTTTGAACAAAGCTGGTTATGATCCTCGCGCTCGCGGTTGGTATAAGCAAGCTTCTTCTGCGGGTAAGCAAATCACTACTATGCCTTATGTCAGCCATACAATGCAGACACTGGTGGTAACCTTGGCTGAGCCAGTATATCGCAGTGGTGAAATGTTGGGTGTCGTTGGTTCGAACCTGGCACTGGGCCACCTGATGAAAGATGTGTTGGATATTTCTGTTCCGGGTGATGGTTATGCCATGCTATTGGATATCCGTAACAATTTGGTAGTCGCTCACCCTAATCAGGACAGGCAGATGAAGCCGCTGTCTGATTTGGGCCAAGGGGTTAATGCACGGAGCCTACAGCAAGTCATTGCTTCAAAAAAATTATATTTTACTAAGCTTGATGGTCGCGAAAAGGCGATTGCAGTAAATGCGATTCCAAATACGTCTTGGGCAATAGCTCTTGTGATGGATAAGGAAACACTGGAAGCACCGTTGAATGCGATGCTGATGAAGCAGTTTTTGATCGGTTTTGGGATCATGCTGTTTGTATCTGCGTTTACAGCTTGGTTGGTTTCCCAGCTATTCCGCGGGCTGAATAACGTATCGGCGGCATTGTCAGATATCGCAAACGGTGAAGGTGATCTGACGGTTCGTATTGATGTTCAATCTGATGACGAAGTGGGTGAGCTGGCGGAAAACTTTAATCAGTTTGTGTCTCGTTTACATACGATGGCATCAAACCTGCGTGATATTACTTTGCAGCTTAACCATTCAGCTGCTGATTCTGCTGATTCTGCATCAGAACGTAGTAATCGTATTCGTTACCAACAGGATGAAATCACTATGGTGGCAACGGCTGTGACTGAAATGGCCAGTGCGACCCAAGAGATTGCCGGTAACGCAGAGAATACCGCAAAAACAGCTGAGCAAGCCGTAGCAATGACTGGGGAAGGTCATGCTCAGGTAGGCCAGAGCCAGTCATCTATCGGTAATTTGGCGAAAGAAGTAAACAGCGCTGTGAATATCATTGAAGATCTGAACGGCCATGCTCTGAAAATTAGCTCTATCCTGGCTACAATCCGTGATATTGCAGAACAAACCAACCTGTTGGCACTGAATGCGGCTATCGAAGCGGCACGTGCGGGTGAGCAGGGACGTGGCTTTGCGGTTGTTGCCGATGAAGTGCGAGTGCTGTCGCAGAGAACTCATACTTCGACGGAAGAGATCCAGAGCATGATTGAAACATTACAGTCAACAACAAGTCAGGCAGTAACTGTGATGTCAGACAGTCATCAGTTGGCTGAAACCAGCGTTCAGGACGTTGATGCTGCGGGCGTGAGTATTAGTAATATCGCTAGTGAGATTAACGTGATCAGTGATATGGCTACTCAGATTGCTTCGGCGGCGGAAGAGCAGTCAAGTGTTACAGCTGAAATCAGCCGCAACACTGAAGGTGTTCAGGAAGTTGCTAACCAGCTGGCGAGTGAAGCTCAGGAAGCAGCAAACCAGGCTGAAGGGTTGAAAGGGTTGGCTGATCAGCTGGAGCAAGAAGTTAAACGTTATAAACTTTAAGTTCTAGTTTACAGTTACTTCTATGATTGAAAGCCGCTCGATTGGGCGGCTTTTTTGATTCTTATATATCAGGTGTAGGGCGGTTTCGGATAAAACGCGCAAAACGAGGAATACCGCTTTTTGTATAGCCGTTATAGCGATAGTTGATGATAGTACCGAGTGCCGGAGGGTTGTCACGATCTGCATCGCTAAAGCCAGAGCCAATTTTGAATTTGATGTTATTTGAGCTCAGAACCCAGACAGCGCCCATCTTCCCGAGGTATTTCCCCTTCCCATTTTCATATCCGATAACGACGGCTTCGGCATCATGAAAGTCTTTGAGTTTCAGAAGATGATCAGAACGACCATGGTGATAAAGGTTATCTTGATGATGCAGCATCAGACCTTCACCGTTATTTTTGCTGATGCTCGCTTGGTAGTCGTTTAGCGCGGTAAGGCTATTAAATTTCTGTTGTGATACAGCCTGAATGTAAGCTCGGTCAATATCGTTAATCAGAGAGGTTAGTTGTTTGAGTCGTAACTCAAACCTTTCGGTGCCTGTGGGGATGTCGAAGACCATGTATTTTATAGCTTGCCATTGTTTATCGTTTGGATGCTTATCCATGACAGTTGCGGCAACTTGCTGGAACTCCCCTCGGCCAGCCCATAGCTCGCCGTCTAGCTCGGTATTTTCCGGAAGGCCTGCGGTAAACCACGCTGGTGCAGATATAACTTTACCCGAACGAGTGATTAACTCACTTCCTGTCCAGAATGCACGGATACCATCGAGTTTTTCACTGACGTAATAGTTGGAAATCTTGTCGCGATTTGAAGCGGTTTCGGAAAAAAAGTCCGGGTCATAGACAGCCGCTTTCATTACATCAGGGACATCTGCCGCTTGAAGCATAAAAGGGCTGACAATAAGGGTAATGGTTGCGGCAAGGCGGCTCAGTGTTAAGTCGGGTTTGATTGGTGGGCAATCAGGCATGATGTTATCTCCGGTGGTATTTGAGGTATCACGCTATGGTTGAGGTTGGACTGAAGTAAATATTGTTGGCAATTAAATTTCGTAATCTGGGGGATAGTTTGAGTTTCTCGTATGTTAACCGCTATCTGCTTGGTATAGCTTGCGAGTCATATCAGATAGGTGTTTTGTCAGTATTGGGTTGAATATGGTTCATTTGTGCATAGTCATGTAGAATTTGCGACTTTGATTTTCACCAGGTCAATATTTTAGAAACAGCTTTTTATACAGTGACGTATTACGATGCAGTTAGCACAGAATCAAATTAGCGGCTTTTTAAGTCGAAAAAACATCGATCTTTCCGCCCGGACTTATTTTGTCCATGCTATGAGCTTTATGGCTCTGGGTTTATTCTCATCATTATTGATTGGTTCAATTCTTAATACCTTGGGCACTAAGCTAGGTATCCCTCTTTTTTCGGAAACATTATGGCCAATAGCCAGGCAGATGACAGGGCCTGCTATAAGTGTAGCCATTGCCTATGCACTCAAGGCTCCACCGTTAGTGCTATTTTCTGCCACAACGGCTGGTGCTGCCGGTGCGGCATTAGGTGGCCCAGTTGGTGCTTATATTGCTGCTGTTGTTGCTACGGAGTGCGGGAAGTTAGTTGCCAATGAAACCAAGATTGATATTTTGGTTACGCCAGCAGTAACCGTTATTGTCGGCGTTGCCGTAGGGAGCCTTGTTGGTCCTCAGGTGGCGGCAGTCATGACGGCATTGGGTGATGTTGTGATGTATGCCACCCAGTTGCAGCCGTTTTTGATGGGAATCATTGTTGCGGTATTGATGGGAATGGCCCTGACTTTGCCAATTAGTAGTGCCGCTATTGCTATTATGCTGAGCTTAAATGGTTTGGCTGCGGGGGCCGCAACTGTTGGCTGCTGTGCTCAGATGGTAGGTTTTGCTGTGATGAGCTACCGTGAGAACCGCTGGGCAGGTGTCGTTGCACAAGGATTGGGAACATCAATGTTGCAAATGCCAAATATTGTGAAGAATCATAAAGTTTGGATTCCGCCAATTTTGACATCGGCTATCCTTGGTCCGATTGCGACATTGGTATTTAAGATGGAAAATACGCCATTAGGTGCAGGGATGGGAACTTCTGGTTTTGTTGGCCAGATCCAATCATTTATCGCACTGGATACTGTCGGATGGCAAAGTGGTGAAATATACACTGTAATTCTGCTGATGCATTTGGTGTTACCCGCCGTGATTACATTGTTTCTTGCTGAAATCCTGCGGAAAATCGGTTGGATAAAACCAGGTGATTTGAAGTTGAATTTGATTTCGAAGTAAGTGTCGAAAAGCAATGGTTGATAGGCGCAAATTAGTTTGCGTCTTTTTCATGAGGTTATGTTTAGTTTCGTAAAACAAACTTAGTAATTTATTACGTTTTATCCCTATTTTGATATAAACATGACACAAAGAGATTATCTTGCTGATATTATTCATATATCGATAGTACCCGGTGTCTTGTGGCTGCTTACATGGGTATGGAAGGTTGACTTGTAGTAATGGAGTGCCTGTTTGGAAGGGCGGGTTCAAAGTATATGCTGAGATCTTGGAAAGTATCGTTATTTGTAGGTTTTGTTGTGGGAAGCGTTTTAGCTTCTGCTGTATGGAATCGAAATCCTGGACCTAGCCAGGAGGAGTATGATCTTTTATTACAAAAGAATGCGCAGTTAGCTGAGAACAAGCAGGCATTGCAGGAAAGCTTCGAAGCTTACGAGACTCAGAAGGCCTTGGAGCTTGAAGATGTGTTTAAGCAACTGGAACAGAAACAATCTGAGCTGGAAAAACAGAAATCTGATTATGAGAAACAGATTGCAAAGTTAAAGCAGCAACAGAAAAAGCTGGCGGTTACTAAGAAGAAGTTAGATACCAAGGTTGTTGAGTTAAAAACTACAGCTGAAAAACAGCAGGTTGTTTTAACTAACTCCAAAGAGCTTTACCAGCAACAGTTAGTGTTGCAAAAGCAGGTCGTCGGTGCTGAAGCTGATGTGAAAAAAGCTCAGGGTGTAGCCAAAGATTTTAAGCAAGCTTGTGATGAGTTCAAAACAGGATCTGGCTGGAACTGGGTTTCTCAGGCCGATTGTGACAAGTATGAAGCGAAGTTGACTTTAGTTGCAGAAGAAGAAGCACAGTTAACTGCATTGAAAGCTGAACTTGAAGCATTAAATAAGAAGATTGAAGTCAGTTTGCCAAAGAATTGATTTATAAATAGACCTAAATATTGAGGTCATTGGCTAATAAAAAGGCGAGGTAATTCCTCGCCTTTTTTCTAGAGGAATTATGATCAACTTATTCAGCAATATCCCGACTAATCTGCCGGAAGAAATTTTTGAAGATATCATCAAAACGCCTCATGTCCGCATTGAGAGAATAATTTCGAAAGGACATACCACTCCTGTTGATGATTGGTACGATCAAGATGAGCATGAATGGGTGTTAGTGGTAAAAGGAGAAGCGAGAATTCGGTTTGCGGATAAAGAGTGTGAAGTCCACCTACAAGAGGGCGATCATATTAATATTCCGGCCCACCAACGGCACCAAGTCTCATGGACAGATCCTGAGCAGGAAACAATCTGGCTTGCGGTGTTCTATTCATAAAGAAGAACGGCTCCATCAGGAGCCGTTTTTTTTACTGTGATCGTTGAGGCGGTACTTCGTTGAAGTATGGATTCGCTGAGGGCGTATTAGAAAGTAACAGCTCCTGTCGTCAGGCTGTAAATCGCACCAGCTGCAAGCAAGGTGAGCAACAATATCCCCATGGCTTCTCGCTTATTTTGGATAAACGATTGTTGTTGCTCTCTTCGTGCCCAGCACATCACAAGCAGGCCTGGGAAATAGAGCAGGGCGACAAGTAGCAGGTAATGCAGGCCTGCTGTATAAATTAATCAGATCCCGTAGATTGTCGCAATTGTCCCACCAGCCAAATCAAGGAAACGTGTTTTTTTGTTTCCCTTATAGCTGTCGTTTTTGACCGCGACTTTCAACCCGTATGCGGCTAAAGCCTGGGTCTCACTTTACTCTGAAGTTGGTTTTATTATCCATACAAAGCAATCAAGGTGACCTGTTACACTCGTCGGTTTTGGTTTGGAGTTCGGTGTGCTTGGCTGGTTCGGTGGGGCACACCTTATTGCGGGCGTTAGCCCGTAATGGTCCTATCGATGATTAATCACAATAAATCAACGTAAGGTTTGACAGTGTCATTTTGCGAAAAGTGTAGTGTAGAAACTGAACATAAGAGAGCATTAAGGTAAAAACATTGAAATTGCTATATTCAAGAAGCAATTCTGTTGTTACGAACAAGAGCTCTACGTATGTTTTTACACATTTTTCCGAATTTCGAGAGTTCATCGAATGTAGGTGGCAATCCGCGATTTATTTGGTGTTGCCAGTAAGTTAATTCAGAATCTACAATTTCCATTAGTTTTTTGGGGCAACCAATACAACTGTTATCTGGGCCGCACACAAAAGTATCGGATTGGTATAGCGGAAAGTCTTGTTTGACTGCATCAATGATTTGCTGCATAGCTGTGATTCTGTCTGGCTTCTTGCTCACAAAATAAGCTCCTAAAGAAGTTCAAGCGAGCATTATAGATTTTATGAAAAATAATACCAGACCGAAAAAGAGTAATTCATTTATAGCGACATGGCAGACAACGACTATGGCGTTAACAGATAAATTTTAAGCTGTTTTTTCACCCCATAAAGTGCCATCTCTTAGCATTGAATTTATGATGATAACCATCTTCCTGACACAGGCAATGATGGCTACTTTGTAGTGGCCAACCATTTCCGGACAGTAAATTAGTTTGATTCTCAGCTTTTGCCGGTGGAATACCTCCATTGTATTTATGAGGTCTGTAATAGCCCATCAGGTAATGGCTGATATCTATTGATGCCTCGGTCTTTGTCATATACCCCATAGCCGGAACCCATTCCGTTTTCAGGCTTCGGAATAAGCGCTCCATTGGCTGGCGCGGACAATGGAGTATTCACTCTAGTGATTCAATGAATTAGCGGAATATGCTGAGTAAGTAGTTAAAAAATACAAATCTATGAATATTTATGGGCTGAAGGAATGTAAAGTCAGGCTTTTATTGATGAGGTTTATACCAATAAAGAGCGGTTTTCAGCTCTTTATTGGTAATTTCTAGATAATTTCGTATCTGACTGGGCGGGCAAGTTCTTCGGGGTAAGAGCGTGAAGATGCAAGTTTTTCCGCCATCACAACAACTGTGTTCAGATCTAACCCCGATGTGACCGGAAGCTGCGCTTCCAGAGCTAGCGTTGATAATTGAGGTATTTTAGGGAGCAGCCCTTCGCATTGCAGCTGTTCTAAAACTTTATCTGCTGCAGATAAAGCTGACGAAGCTTTAACTATTTCACTGCGGGCATAACGTTTTCCGGCAAATGATATATCTGCTGCACGCAGGGATGGGTCACCACCGGGGATTTGTTGTGCTCCGAATAAGGGGTTTCCTCCTACTGTAGCAGAGCGATAGGTGGGAAGTAGTTTAGCCACGTGCTCAATAGCTCTTTCCGTTCTGGTATGGATATCGCAGCTTTTCCAGCCGGATTTGATTTTGCTTGTAAGCGGTTCACTAAGCCGAGGTTGCGCACTGTTGCCAGTGGTTGTGGCGAGTCCCTGCCGAAATAACGTGATATCTTCCGTCATGCCGTGTAGCTGGAAATAACCGCCAGGGTAGGGAGTTAGCTGCGCCATGCCATTCGGAGTGCCACGTTCGCCGTGAAAGATCACTTCTGGCCAGATCCCTTCACATTCTGCCCAATGAGTTACATAAGCCGCTTTAAACTCAACCATTCGTTTACGTGTCAGGTTTGCCATATCATCAATGGTACCGGTCCGATAGCCACAAGCGTTAACAAGGTAGTCAGCACTGGTTGTATGGGTGATGTGATCTTTAATTTTTCTGTCATACTGCTGGTAGGTTATTGACCAAGCGTAACTTTTACTATCTTGTTTAATATCAATAACTTTTGCGTTCGTATGCAGCGAAATGTCTGGTAATTTCTCGGCAGCCAAGTTGGCTATTGAAGCCAGTCGGAAGATACTCAGGCCATATTCCTGTACCAGAATTAAGGGGTATTTAAATTCATTCAGGCTCAGATTTTTAGCAACTGGGATCATCCAGTCATCGAGAGATGTCGGCGTAGTAGGGAGCGGGTACTGGGCTAGCTGCTCAAGATCATCTTGGTAGTACAACTTGAAATAATGTTCTGGCTGACCAAGCACTTGGTTTTTGGGATCGTTTTCGACCAGAGTTTTATAGGTGTTTTGTAACAGATCCAGACGATTAAGAAGAGCCTTGGGATCACCTTGATCACGTTTGGGAATGGCGATAACCGTCGGGCGAATATTTGTTGTTTGTGGGAAAACTCGCAGTGTATCAATGGATTGTTTAAGTAAAGCCTGGCATTGCTGATTTGAAATTTCACGATAGAGGTTACCACCGGCGTGTAAATGACAAATGGGCGGGCCATTAACCAGGCTGCTGCCTTCTTCAAACAATTTTACTTGGATACCAAGTTCAGCAAGGCGGAGGGCAATGGTTGAGCCGGCAATTCCGCCACCGATAACACCGACCGAGAAAGGTTTGTGCCCTTCAACGTGATGGGCTTCATGAACATTCATATAGGGTGACAAGTCGTTTACGTCATATAGTGATAATGGTTAGCATTCTACTGTGCCTTTGTTATGTTTTAAATAGCCGTGTTAATCGGAGAGTTGCCATCAAAGAAATATTTACATTGTAAATATAGAATGCTGTAGCGGTTTCAAAAAGAAGATTTCAGATTGCCGAGCATCGTGACGCTGTCACTTTGTTTCGTGAGGTCTTACCTGAGAGGTATTGTTGATGCTTTTCACGTATTTCAGCAGACCCGATACTATTCAACTGTTATTATCGTTGAGTTACATAAGAATATTAGAAAAGCGCTCCGAGAAAGAAGAAGCGCCAAGGAGCTAGCATGGCAACTTCAATTTTGATCTGCGATGATTCAGCGTTAGCCCGTAAGCAGATGGCCCGTGGACTACCTGCTTCGCTTGATGCTGAAGTTACTTTTGCTGTTAATGGCGTAGAAGCGTTACAGCATTTGAATAAAGAAAAGTTTGCGTTGATGTTTCTGGATCTGACAATGCCTGAAATGGATGGTTATCAGACACTAGAAGCTATCAATCGACAAGGAATAGATATTAAAGTTATTGTGGTCTCGGGGGATATCCAGCCACAAGCTCAGGCCCGGGTTAAGGCCCTTGGGGCGATCGAGTTTTTGAAAAAGCCGATAGATAAGGCACATTTGAAAGACTTGCTCAAGACGCTGATCCCATCCGAACCACTTGCATTTGATGCCGTTATCCAGCGGGTCGCGATACCAGCCCTCCGTCGTCGTGATATCTATCTGGAAGTGGCTAACGTTGCTATTGGCCGTGCCGCGGACTCATTGGCACGACATTTCGATGTTTTTGTAAATCTGCCGCTGCCGAATGTCAATGTCTTTGAAGTTAGTGAACTTCATATGACGATGCGCCACCTGTCGACAAGCAGTACTATGTCTGGGATCTGCCAGGGATTCAGTGGCGAGGGTATTGCGGGTGAGGCACTGGTTTTACTTAGTGATTCCAGTGTTAATGATCTGATGTCGATGATGAAATATCCTGTTGCGGAGGGGGGAGACTCTGAGCTGGAACTTTTGATGGACGTCAGTAATATTTTGGTCGGTTCGTTTCTTAAGGGACTGGGGCAGCAGGCGGAAGTCAAGTTTTTCCAAAGCCACCCTGTATTGTTAGGACAACATATCCCGATTGAAAATATGATTGAGCAAACGGAAGGTAACTGGCGTAGAACCATGACATTTGAGGTGAGTTACGGTATAGAAGGGACAGGCATTAAATGTGATTTGTTACTGATGTTTGTGGATGAATCACTGCCGTTACTTGATAACAAATTGTCGTATTTGATGGATGAGGATTAAGCCATGTTTTCTTTACCAGCCGAGTTTGAGCAGTTTCACTGGATGGTTGACATGGTGCAGCATGTCGATGTCGGGCTTGTTGTACTGGATAAGGATTTCAATATCCATGTCTGGAATGGCTTTATGATCCACCATAGTGGTAAGCAGGCCCATGAAGCGATTGGCAAGAACCTGTTTGAGATTTTTCCTGAAATTCCAGAAGAGTGGTTTGTGGCAAAGTCAAAGCCTGTTTTTGAACTCGGTTGCCGCAGCTTTCTTATCTGGCGTCAGCGTCCGTATTTGTTTAAATGCCGGAATGTCAGGCCAATTACCCAGCAAGCGTCATTTATGTATCAGAACGTGACGCTTAACCCGATGACATCGCCAAAGGGAGTGGTGGATTATCTCTTTATGGCGGTGGAAGATGCTACTGCTGAGGCGTTAGCTGAAGGACGGTGAACCGATAAATAATTACCATAAAAAGCTCACAGTCGTGGGCTTTTTTCTTATCTGCATTATTCATATTTTATTTTCACGTTTACCTGATTATTAATAGCTCTATCACCTTGCTGTATTTTTTGTATATGAAAAAGAAGGATTTTTTTGTGTTTCTATATTTGTAAATTATTTTGTTTAGATCTAGACATAAGGTGTAGTGGCAAAAAACAAATAAAGGACTATTCATATGACAAAGCTATACAAATTCCTCTCGCTAGCCTTGCTTGTTTCTGGCGTTACTCAAGCTGCAACCGATAATCCGTGGTATGTAGGTGCACGAATTGGTGGTACTAACTTTGATAGTTTTGACGGTGCTCTTGATGGTCGTGAAAGTGCATTTGAACGTGATGACTGGGGTGGTGGTGCCTTTATTGGGTATAACTATAATTCCTGGTTTGGCGTCGAAGGTGGCTATACCTACTTGGGCCAGGCCGATTTCAAACAGGGAAATAGCGGTTTTGAAGTTCAAGGGCTAGATCTTGTTGGTAAGTTCACCTGGTCGGCAACGTCCGATATCGATATTTTTGGTAAGGCTGGTGGTTATTTTTTTGATGTTGATAACGGGGTCAACAACGAAGATGAAAGCGGCATTTCCGGCACGGTTGGTGTCGGAGCTGAGTATTTCTTTAATGAGGATCTTTCAGCACGAGTTGAGTACCAATATTATAATCAGGTTGGTGATAACGACCCGGGTGAGAGTGATGTCCATTTTTACGGTTTGAGCCTGGTATATCATTGGGGAGCACAGCCGACAGTCGCCATTGAACCTGCGCCTGAACCTGTCGCAGAGCCAGCACCGGAACCAGAACCTGTTCCTGTTGAGCCTGAAGTTATTGAGATTGAAGCTCTTAGTTTGGCACTACCTTTTGCCTTTGACAGTAACGCGCTTTCTCAGGCTGATATAGATAGATTGAAACCAATAGGTGACCGCTTAGTAGAATATCCAGGCCTTAAATTGTATGTCATTGGGCATACCGATAGTCGAGGATCCGAAGAGTATAACCAGAAACTCTCTGAAGAACGGGCTGCTATGGTTGCCAGTTATTTAGGCACCCATTTCGGTGTTGAGAAAGATCGTGTAATTGTCCAGGGACGTGGTGAAACAGACCCTGTTGCACCGAATGATTCTGAAGACGGTCGTGCCCAGAATCGCCGTGTTCAGGTTTATACACCAGGTTTTGAGTTGACTGAAAGCTAACAAAGCTAGAAGTAAAAAAGCGCCGTTTGGCGCTTTTTTATGTTATCGGTGTTTTGATATATGACTACAGTTGGCACTGTGGATGTGGGGCATTATAAGCCGGTAGGCGTCCGATCTCGGCTTTCAAGTCGCCAATACGCGTCGCATGAGATGGGTGAGTTGAAAGAAGCTCTGGTGGTTGATTACCGCCAGAAGCTTTATTCATATTTTGCCACAGGGTAATACTTTCATTCGGATTGAATCCAGCTTCAGCCATTAGGCGCAGACCGATAATGTCGGATTCAGACTCTTGTGCACGGCCGTAAGGCATCAGCACACCATATTGAACACCAAGCCCGAGTCCGGCCATTGCTGCATCATAATATTCAGTACCGCTTATCGCCATACTTGATAATTGAAGGCCAACATTGGCTAACTGTGTGCGGGACAGGCGCTCGTTGCTGTGTTCGGCCATAACATGGCCGATTTCATGGCCAATGACGCTAGCAAGCTGATCCTGATTATTGGCAACATCTAGTAAACCGGTGTAGACCCCGATTTTTCCGCCCGGTAGGGCAAAAGCGTTGACTTGATCGCTATCAAAAACGACGACTTCCCACTGGCTGAAGCCATTCCTTGGATTTAGTTTTGACGTCAGGGTGTTGGCGACACACTGTACATATTGGTTGGTCTTGGGGGCCGTGTTGATTTTTTCTTGTTTTTTCAGTTCTTCAAAAGACTGCGCACCAAGTTGCGACATATCTTGGTTGGAAAACAGCAAAACCTGCTGACGGCCAGTAGGAGAGCTGGAGCAGGCAGTAAGCGCCATTGTTGAAGCTAGTAGCCCTGTTATGATCAGAGGGTGAAAATGACGCATATGAGTAATTCCTTTCATCCAATTATAGGCAAGATTAAACGCAGGATCATACTATGGCAGTGAGATTGTTTATAGTCGCCAAGGAGCCAGAATGTTATTCTGGTCGGGAATTGGATAACAGGTAACTTCATGAGTATGTGGAAAAAACCGTTCACGTTGGATAGCTTGAACCAGACATCGGTTAATACGTTAGTCGAGCATTTGGGGATTGAGTACTGTGAGTTTGATGATAATAGTTTGAGTGCTGTTATGCCTGTTGATGCCCGTACCCATCAGCCTTTAGGAATGTTGCATGGTGGTGCATCAGTAGTGTTGGCCGAAACACTTGGCTCCCTGGCTGCCAATATGTGTGTAGATGATGGAAAGTATTGCGTTGGTTTAGATATCAATGCTAATCATGTACGTGCTGTACGGAGCGGTATTGTTAAGGGAAAAGCTGTCCCGCTTCATCTAGGGGCAACCACTCAGGTGTGGCAAATTGAGATCACCGATGAACGAGGCCGATTAGTCTGCACTAGCAGACTGACGATGGCTGTGATGAAACATAAGAAAAAAGAAGCTTAATTAATGAATTTAACGTTTTCTGAAGGTCGAATTATTGCCAACCAGCATGAGTTAGTTATTCGCCTGAACGGCAGTGCACGAGTGACATTGCAAGCTTTAGTCGATGATGTGAATTTGATTGGTGGAGCCAATGTGATCACAGCGATGGGAAGTGGTGTTAACTGGTCTGTTCGGCTTGATAATGAAGAGCAATTACGTGAAGTATCTGAAGTTATCGGTATTGCTATTCAGTAATTGTTGATGCCGTGTGCTAATACGGCATTTTAGTTTTTGATTCTGGATTTTTTTCCCGCTATTGTCGTTATCTTCCTGCTTGATGAAAACAAGAACAACGGGTACCTCATATAGGGAAACTGCATATGAAATTCCTTTGAGGTAAGCGAGGTTTTTTATCTTAACTTAATGATTTTAATGTTTCTTTGGTGATGATTATCATTTAATCGTGGTTTGACTTTTCTTGCGCCTGTTTTTTATTCTGCGGTAAATCATTAGATACATTTTAGTGAGAGCGCGAGCTCAGAATTTACTATTTTGACCCAAAATCCTAGCTTGAAGAGGCCAATTGTTGCACTCTAAACATGAGAAACAAGACTGATATTTTGGTGATGAGTGCCGGGTATTTGTACAGGGAATGCTGATGATAAAACCACAACTTAAGCAGATAGCTGAAAGCGCTTATCAGACGATTTTTGGCCAGCGTCCTGATTTATGTAATTTTCAGGAAACATTTTATGGCTGGGTTGTGTTTGTTGCGTCACCACACGGAGCTAAGGTTGTCGTTAAGTTTTCAAGGGAGATCGGTCGCCAGGCGAAAGAGATCCAAGGGTTATCTCGTTTAAGTAAAGTGTTGGCATGTCCTGTCCCTGAAGTCTTGTTTTTCGGACGAGAAGAAGGGTATGACTATATTATGCTGGAGTGGGTCAAAGGAGAGTCTGCACATAAGTTACCCAATGATCCGGCTGCGGTAGAATCTTTTCGTGAGAGTTATACTAATCTATTGCTAGCTTTACATGAACATCAGGCTTCAGAAGGATTCGAAGTAGTCGAGAATGAGTTTACTCCTTGCTTGATAAAAGCCTATGAAAGCTGGATGTCACCTGTATTGCGTTATGTACAGAGTAGTTGTTCACCTTTTTCTTCCGAGCTCAAAGATATCTATTCGACTTTATGGGAGAGAAAAGAAGAGATTTTGTCACCGATAAATCATCATTCTTCTTTGGTTCACGATGATTGTCATGTGGGGAACATACTGTTTGACCAGAAAACTTATCAGGTTTCAGCCATCGTAGATCCGTGTGATGTCGGTTATAAGCATCGTGAGTTTGACCTTTTTCATCTTTATGATGTCCGCCCGGATTTACAGCTTGTTGAAAGATACCAAGAGAGTGTTCAACTAGCTGAGGGATTTGATTGTCGCCGATGGTTTTTAAGTTTATGGGACGATGCCAAACATAGCCGGAATATGGGGTGGTATGACGAGCAGTGGTTGCTGTCGAAGGCAAATCGGTTTGAAGAGAGTTATTCTTGCCGTTAAATTTGCTACTAGATGATTTATCTGCGTATTATTTTTGTAGTTAGATAGCACAAGGGATCGCAAAATGAGAACAGTAGCAGCCTGTTTTATCGCTCTTTTACTGGTTGGTTGCGCCCAGCAGATCTCTCGGGAACCTGAGCCTGTTCCTGAACCTGAAGTTAGTGGTGAAGTTAAGCCTGTAGAGCCTGTTGTAATTGTACCGGAGCCAGAGGTTAAACCTGTTCCGGAAGTGACGCCGAAACCAGAACCCAAACCTAAGCCAGTTCCTGTTGTTACCAAGACGAAAGATGGAAAACTAATTTTGGGGGCAGAGGAGTGGGTATGGCTAGCCCCGGCTAAAAAGCATGTGAGGGTAAAGGTCGATTCTGGAGTAAAACTTTCTACTATTGGTGTTTCTGATGTTCAGGAATTTGAGCGTGATGGTAACGATTGGGTTAAGTTCAAGGCAGGAGGACAGCCTGTAGAATTGCCTGTTGAAAGATGGTTGAAAAGTAAAAATGGCAGCAAGGAAAGGAAGGCCGTCGTTAAATTACGGGCGAAGTTGGGTGAATTGAATGAACTGACTGAGTTTGCTCTTACCGCAGGAAAGGGCATTGTTCTCGGCATTAACTTTATCCGGGATGTTGCAATCGTAGATGGTAATCGTAAATATGTTCAGCCAAAGGTCAAATGAATATAGATATAAACAAGGCGGCCAAGTACCGCCTTGTGTTGTTTAGGAGCCAGTTTAGGGCTATGGTGTTTCGACGCAGACTTCGTAGCTGGTGAATTTACGGATGTTGATCACCCCTGTATCAAAGATAAGGTATTGTCCCTTGATACCAAGAAGAGTACCTTCTACTACAGGCTCTTTATCAAAATTGTGTGAACTAATTTTCGTAGGGTATTGAGTCACAGGGTATTGAATTGCTAAAAGTTCTTCATCGAGCCTTTCAACAGCATCATCACCATACAGTTCAAGCAGTTCATTTAGTCGATTTTCAATGGCCGGTAATAAACGATCTGCTTCTTGTTTTAGGTCAATGTCATTGTTGTCACCTTTGAGCATCGCACGCCAGTTTGTCTTATCCGCAACCATTTCAGCGAGAGCAATTTCGACCAAGCCAGACAGTTGTCTGGTTTTGACTTTCAGGATTGCCAGGCCTTGGGTTGCCCCCTGGTCAATCCAGCGGGTTGGCAGTTGCGTATGACGGGTAATCCCAACTTTTAGCCCTGAAGTATTTGACAGGTATACATAATGAGGGACCATACAGTGAGTATCTCCCCACTCAGGCTCTCGGCAAGTTCCTTTGGCATAATGACAAGTCTCAGGTTTCATTATGCACATATCACAGCGAGCGAGCTTTTTCATACAAGGGTAGCAATGACCTTGTGAGTAGCTTTTCTTCGTTTTTTTACCGCAGGCATCGCAGAAAATATTGCCTGTGTAGCTCACCTTCAGCTTTTTGCCGATTAATGGATTTAAGGGGAGAAAGTCATCACCGACAGGAAGTAGGTATTCCACTTCTTTGTCGAGAGATGATTTCATTTTTTTCAGTGTACCAAGCATGACTTTGCTCATTTATTTGTCATATGTAATCCGATTTTATCATCTGCAAAAAGAAATATCTGAGCAGATTGTAAATACGTTTGTGCATAGTGATCCCTGAATTGTAGGGGAGAATATTATTCTGAGTATTGAATCCAGTTCTTATTGTCAAGGGTCAGATAATAAGAACCTTGAACATTCATCATAGTTGTGCCTTGGTTTTGGGAAAGAAACTCAACATGGTCAAGGTCGTTTACAAGTTCTGTAAGGTGGAATGGTTTTCCAGAAAAAATATCATGAGTAATAATATTTCCGATTAAATCTGAGATGGCTAAATAACTACTAGGTTGATTCAGTTTTATTGAACCACCTTGAAGGTTAAGTTTTGACCCTAAAAGTTTTATTCCAACAGGAACATGAGTGATTATTCTGGTCGGAATTTCTCTCATACCCTGGATCTGCATTTTATCACCGCGAAGGGCCGCTCCATGTTCAGGGACAAAAACAACAACAAAGTTGCGTTGGGATTTTTTTAATTGATCCATAAAGTTATATAAATCGTCTAGAATGTTTTTCTGTTGTTTCTTATAGCTTAATAGACTTCCATTTGTATCATTTCGAATGATTCTATTTCCATCATGCGCAGATATCGAATTATATAACGTTATTGTTGGTGCATTTTGTGGTGAACTATATTCTGTTAACCACTTTGTGAGAATAGTAAAGTCTCGGTAAATACTAGAACCATCAAAACTTTTTTGATAGGGCTGTAGTGATTTTAAGTCGACTTTGGATTTTATACCACCAACATTATTGCTAATGTGAGTCATGAAGTTTCCGAAGTTACCATCGTGATTTAAAATCAGTTCATTTTTAAATCCAATCTTTTCTAGGTTTTGAAATAGTAAGCACTTCTTATTGTTCGGAGGCGAGAATAGATCTGTATGCTCTTGTTGTCCACAGCTAGCACGAAGAAGGCGGATGATTGCGGGTCCACTGTAAGAGGTTGCAGAATTAAAATTCTCAAAAAAAATGTCGAATTCATCAAACAATGGATGGTTAATTTGTCCAGTAAGGTCTAAATCATCCCAAGCTATTGAGCATATATTAAGTAAAAGAATGTCGAAATTGCTGCCTAAGGAAAGTTTGCTATGGAGTGTTGATGTTTTAGACTCTTCATTTATAAAAAAGTCTGATTTTAATTGATTTAAATCTAAATCACTTTGACTCTCGTTTTTCTGTTTAACTAATGTGTTTGTTGTTGACTGTAAAGTGTGTCGAGGTGCCTGCTCTGATTGAATAAAGAATGGCTGAGATTGTTGTATGAATGATATGTATAACATAGCAATAAGTACAAAACTTGTGACTTTGAAAATCTTATTTGCAAGGTAGTATGTGATTGAAAGAAAGGCAAAAAACACTAAAGTGTCTTGGTCGATGAATCTGAACAATATTTCGATGAGATAAGTACTGTCAAACTGTTGCAGTTGTGAAAATTGTTCAACAAAACGAGCAAGTGGCGGTAGAAAAGAATCGTAATATAAACAAGATATAGCCAAACAAAAGCCGATGAAATTTTTAAGTATTTCAGGCATTCCTTTTTTTGTAGGAATGAGAAAAAAAACAAAAAGTGTAAAGTTATATAATGGGGAGAAACCTATAGAACCCTTAATGCTCATTATAAGTTTGGTGATAAAATATAGATTCCAAATACCTATATTAAATGAAAGTGTTTTTATTTTGTCCGGTTCCACAATAAAATCCCTGCCATTATTTCGTTTTATTTACATTATACTCTTTGAAATGTTTGAGCTTTCTACGTTTTTGTTGTTGGTAATTATTGAATTTCACAATACTATCTTTAAAAAAAACACCACAAACAATGCCTAATGATATGCTCACCAATACCGTGAGTAAAAAGTCGCTTAAGTTCATGATGATACCTTATGTTGGACTCTTTCTAATGGGGTGCGTTTAGCATGACGATGATTAATGTTTTTATTATATAATTCACGCTCTCTAATATTGGGGGGGGGGCTTATGTTTTTGGCAGGTGTAGAGTTGAACTTTAGTTTACTTAACTCAATATTGACATCACTACTGTTTGATATAGTGGTTCTTTGTGTGAATAAAAGCTCCGCTTTAAATTTGAAAATATTATATAGTGCTTGGTCTATATCATTGTGTCTCGTGGCACTAAAAAAAATATAAATTCTATTTTCATAAGTTGTTAACAGGTCACCATTGCGATTTATCTGGCATAATGATAAACATTGTTCTGTGGTAATATCTGTGAGAGGTTTTAGTTTGATTAATGCAAAATCCAGGTGATGATTAATATGATAAGAGATCAGTGACTTGACGTGAAACGTAAATTGCTCCGTATCAAAAACTCCACGAGTATTAAATATTGGCTTTCGACTTATTAAGTCGTTATAGCTTATATTACAGGAGATTTGATGAGTCATTCTTTTTACTTGATAGCAGAAATTGATAAGTTCAGAAAATGGTAATAGTGATGGAATTACTAGGTTAACACCTGATTCAAATAAGAAAATCTTGTCAATATAACGCATGCGACAATTAACTTCTCGGACAATTATTCTCATTTCATTACCCAGTGTCATTCTTAACCTGAAGGTTAACTTGGATATTTTATCTATATCATGATGTGACTGATATGGGAAAATTACGAGGGCGTTTTTTTTTGACTTTGCCTCTTTAAATAACTTGCTCTTGTTTTTCAGTGCTCGATATTGTGGTGGTAAAAATTCGTTGTCTTTAAGTAGATCACGTGTCGTAAGTATATGTTCAGCATCATTTTCAATGTAAGGTACAGGTGTTTTACTATTTACGTGAAGTTTTTTAGGCTCTGTTGGATTGTGAGTGGACGGAAGCAATATTATATGTTGTTTATTAGTAGTGATACCTTGTTTTGTATGCTTGAAAATAATATTGTGAATCACTTGGTTAATATTATTGGTATATAATGTAGAAAGGCTTTTAATATAATTGCAAAGGGAATTCATTAACGGTTTTATATGGCTATCAATATTTTGACCGTAGATGAAAAAGGAAAGTTCAGTTTTTGTGTTTTCTAGTAGCTGGTTTAATCCCACAAAAAATTGAACCAGTTCTGTATGTTCTATACCGATAAATATTCTATCTTCAGTTAGTAAGTGAAGATTAACGTTATTATTTGATTTGATAATCTCTAAATCTGCAGCCATTTCCCTAAGAGTGATGATATGTTTACTGTCCGTTGTGAAATAAATTCTATTATACATCGATTCAAGATTATGATTGTTTGCATTAAATGAAGTTATAAACTCTTCAGTTGTCATGTTAACTACTAATGTATCATTATTTATACTCTCAGCTTTAGATGATGAGTCAGTGTTATAGGTAATCATGAAATTGCATATTAACTGCTTGTCGTTGGATGTGATAATTTTAATCATAATCGTGATGATTTTATTGTTGTGTTTTTGACAATAACTTAATGTTAGTCGACGATATAAAAGTTTCCACTTTTGATGCTTATGAAGACAAAAAAATAGGTTTTTTTGAAAAATTATTTTGTGAATAAACATGAAATAGTCTACCAGACTTGGAAAATTCAGCTTTTCTAGTACTAAAGTATAATAAATATAGCAAATTGTGGTTGTATTTGGTGCTTATGCTACGCTTTTATTAATGATTGTTGGTGCTTATTGATAATAATAAAAGTGTGGTTATAAATAAATGATCTATTGGTAGTATTAATTTGATTGAGCTTTTATGCTTATTTATGACAAAAAAAGACTATAAAAATGAATGCTAAATCGGACGTGTTATATATAGTTAATTCGTATTATGTTGAAGATGATGAGTTTGACTATAAAGAAATACTTGAAGATGAGAAGGAGCAGAAGATTAATCGCCGTTGGGCCATTTTTTCCGAAAATAAAAAAGATTATAGTCATGGACTGGTTATTGACGATCTTAATAGCTGAGTGTGTAGCAAAGGGAAGGTTAATATTTGATAAAATTAATAGCAGTTTCAGGTATAAAAGGAGGTGTGGGGGCTGCATCTGTAGCGGCTAATCTGACTTGTGCTTTCCATCAACTGGGTCAGAAGGTTGTTGTTGTTGATCTTGACTGCAGAAATTGTATTCGTACCTCTTTCTCAATGGCAATGTCAGATCAAGATGGTTGGGCTGTACGCCTACACCATCGGGAAGACTGGACGCTAGCATTTCATCAAAGTCCAGAAGGCATATTTTTTCTTCCTTTTGGTGATTTGTCAGAATCTACACTTCGATTGGAACCATGTGAAGGTACGGACACATTTTTTGATGCAGATATGGCCTATAATCTTATTGAAACTCAACCTTCGGAGATTATCGACACATTAGGTTGCCATTTCGATTTTATTATTCTTCACTTACCTACAATTACATTTCATCCTGATTTTAGTGATCTTTTGCGATCTCTGCACATTAGCATTGATTTGCACTTCATGGTGTTAAATCCTGATGTTGCATGCTATTCAATTTTAAATACGAAAGGAAAGTTGTTGCGATGCTTTCCAAATCTTAAGTTATTGTCCAATAGATGTTTTTTGAATAGTAAAGTCAGCGGGGACTTTATCTTTGAATTGCAACGGCATTGGGATGATTTCTTAGTGTCTGAGCATATACATTATGATGAATCATTATCTGAGGCTGCTGCAAATTTGCAAACAGTAGGGTGTTATTCGCCTGATAGTCAAGCGGCTATTGAATTTAAATCACTAGCCTTATGGAGCCTTTCATGTCTTAGCCGGGTTAATCATGTTCAAAAAATTGTATGAAATTAGTACAGGGTTGGTGTTCAAGCCTCTTGAAATAAGACGGCTTCGTAAAAGGTATGCTGTTTATGTGAATGCGGCAAATCCTAGTATTTTAGGTCGACTAACGTTGTGTTTTTGGTTTGTTATATGTTTGGTTTTTTTACAGCCTAGAGTAGGAACACAAAGAACATGGGCCTTACCGATTTATTATTTTCCGCATGTTCAGTTTAAAAAGCCTGGTTTAGTTGATTTATTTAGTTTTGTTTTTCAGTTGTTTTGGTTGTTCTTAGTAAAGCAAGATAGCAAATCAAATATTAACTTTTTGAGTTTTCATAAATATAATTTTTTATCTGGTTGTATTAGTAAGCTTGCAGCATTTATGATGCCAATGATTACATGGTTTATAAAATATTTTGAAAGAGAAAATGATAAAACGAATATAGAGAATAAAAACAAGAGTAAACTTTTTGAAGTGATAAGTTTGTTAGTATTGGCTTCTGTTATGTTGCTTTCTATTTTATTTCTCACTATTCCATTTAATTGGAAGTCTCAAGCTATTTTTGTGTTCCTTCTTTGGTTAGTGGCAATGCTGGTTAAAAATGTTTCTGGTAGACTTCCTGTTTTTCTTTTAATTATACTTTCATTAACAGCCTCATGTCGCTATATATGGTGGCGTTATACATCAACTCTAAATTGGGATGATTCGTTAGATTTGGTTATGGGGCTAATATTATTATTAGCAGAAACATATTCATGGCTGGTATTAGTGTTGGGGTATTTCCAAAATATTTGGCCATTGAAACGAAAGCCTGTTGTTTTACCAGAGGCTACCATAGCCTGGCCTACGATTGATTTAATGATCCCAACATACAATGAAGATCTTGATGTGGTAAAAACTACGGTTCTTTCTGCATTAGGTGCTGATTGGCCAAAAGACAAGCTCAATATTTACATTCTAGATGACGGGCATCGTGATGATTTTAGAATTTATGCTAAGCAGGTAGGAGTCAATTATTTATCCAGGCCGACAAATGAGTATGCAAAGGCGGGAAATCTGAACTATGCCCTAAAGCATTCGAGTGGGGAGTTTGTCGCTATATTTGATTGTGATCATGTACCAACTCGAGCATTTTTTCAGATGACGATGGGAGCCTTTCTTCATGATCAAAAGTTAGCCTTAGTTCAAACACCACACCATTTTTTTTCTCCAGATCCATTTGAACGGAATCTGGCTAATTTTAGAAAAGTTCCCAATGAAGGGCATCTTTTTTACGGTTTAGTTCAGGATGGAAATGACTTATGGGACGCAACTTTCTTTTGTGGTTCATGTGCCATATTACGCCGCTCAGCACTTGAAGAAGTTGGTGGAATTGCTGTTGAGACAGTGACAGAAGATGCACATACTTTTTTAAAGATACATCGTCGTGGCTATAAATCGGCCTACTTAAGAAGGCCGATCTCTGCTGGTTTAGCTACTGAAACATTATCGGCTCATATCGGACAGCGTATACGTTGGGCGAGAGGAATGGCGCAAATTTTCAGGATAGACAATCCGCTTACAGGTAAAGGATTAAAGTGGCATCAAAGGCTGTGTTACTTAAATGCGATGATGCACTTTCTTTCTGGGATCCCAAGATTGGTGTTTCTGGTTGCACCGCTAGCTTTTTTAATATTTCATGCGAATATCATCTATGCACCAGCTTTAGCGATTGTTTTGTATGTTATTCCTCATATGCTTCATGCCAATTTAGCGAATTCGAAAATTCAGGGACAATATCGTCACTCATTTTGGGGAGAGATTTATGAAACAGTTTTGGCTTGGTATATAGCTATTCCGACTACTGTTGCTTTGTGTGCCCCTAAGAAGGGTAAGTTTAATGTAACTGAGAAAGGTGGACTTATCGAACAGTCACATTTTGACTGGAATATATCTAAACCTTATTTATTATTAATATTGTTGAATGTTGCTGGTGTCTGTTTTGGTTTACATCGGATAGGGTGGGGGCCTGATGATGAAGTTGCTACAACCATTATTAATTTACTATGGACATTTTACAATTTGCTTCTTTTAGGTGGAGCAATAGCTGTTGCTGATGAGGTTAAACAAGTTAGAAAGCATCATCGTATTGATGTTGAAATGCCTGCGATTATTAAACTGGAAACAGGACATTTATATCCGGCTACTGTAAAGGATTATTCTTTGGGTGGTTTGCGAGTAAAAATGAAAGATAACCGTATTCTATCTGGCGTGGAAAAGATTGACATAGTATTGAAGCATTCTTCAGACGAGTTTGCATTTCAATGTCATGTTGTTCATTGTGCTAAATATGTCGGTCTGAAGCTTGATCTGCCAACAACACAACAGCAAATAGATTACGTTCAATGTACGTTCGCTAAGGCTGATAATTGGTATAGATGCCAGCAAAGGTATCAAACAGATAGGCCATTAGTTAGTCTTAAAAATGTCATTTTAGTAAGCTTTAATGGATATAAGACTTTGTTTAATAACTGTCCGAAAGTTATTAGGTTGCCATTTACATATGCTTTAGCTGCTTGGGATTTTATTTTATTAACTAGGCCTAAAGTTGTTATGTCTAGAGAGGTTTAAATGGATAGAATCTCTATAAAAATACTCATTCTATTTTTTAGCTTAGTACTTTCTTTGTTTGTAGAATGTAAAGAGAAGAATGATGTTCTTTCTTTTGTCGATAATAAGGAAATTACGTTTTCTCAACTCGGTATTAATCAGTCAATAACATTGGCAGGTAATGCGAGTACAGCATACTTAAGTTTTGGTTCTCGACTAGATGAGATTGTTTCTAAAGCTTCATTAGAATTTAGTTTTATGCCTTCCCCTTCATTAGTTGCTTCTGTTTCTCATATGAAAGTTTATTTGAATGATGAGCTTATGGGCGTGATTGTGATTTCTGATGATAAGTTGGGAGAAAAAGTAAATGCATCATTGCCATTGGATTCTAGGTTTATCAGTAATTTCAACCAGTTGAAATTTGAATTGATAGCCTCAAATAATAGTGTTAATCGACAACGTGATGATTCAAGTATCTGGGTTGATATAAGTAAGTCTGGTCGTGTCAGTCTGCAGGTGCAAAAATCGATTTTAGCTACAGATTTGTCTTTGTTTCCTGTCCCATTTTTTGATGAAAGGGATTTTTCTCATGTTTCCATTCCATTTGTTTTTCCAGTGGAACAAGATGTAGCAGAATTAACTGCAGCGGGAGTTATGGCGTCATATTTTGGCGCTATGGCAAATTGGAGAGGCGTCAGTTTCCCTGTTTATATTGATAAGCTACCTAATCAACATGCGATTGTTTTTGCAACGAATGAACATAAGCCTGCATTTATTCATGATTTGCCTAATGTCTCAGGGCCTATGCTCCAGTTAATCACTCATCCTACGAATGAGTATGCCAAGCTATTATTGGTATTAGGACGTGATGCAAGTGATTTAACGATGGCTGTACAAGGCCTGATTCTTGGGAAGAGTTTGCTAACTGGGCCAATAGCCAGAGTAAATAGTGTAACTGACTTAAAGCCAAGGAAGCCTTATGATGCGCCTAATTGGGTTAGTACCTCTCGCCCCGTGACTTTTGCGGAGTTAGTTGATGGACCTTACCAATTAGAAACTGAAGGGCGTACATCTTCACCGATTAGTGTTTCGTTTAATTTACCACCTGATTTATTTGCGTGGCAGTCACGTGGTATTCCTGTCAAATTAAGTTATCGATATTCACCTATGCATAACGAATCCGGGGCAAGGATGAGTTTTTTGGTTAATGGGCAATTTGTAGAAGCTTTTAATCTTTCAGAAAAGGGAAGAAGCACAGAAGATACAGGGATTCGAATCCCGTTAATGGACGATCTTAGCATTGATAATAACACCGTATCACATATTCCAGGATTTCGTATTGATAGTGAAAATACGATGAAATTTGAGTTCAGCTTTTCTTCTTCGATAAATGCTACTAATTATTCAGCTCGTCAAAGCCATCACTATGCAGTTATGGATGCAGATTCAACATTAGACTTTTCCGGTTTCTCTCATTATATAAAGATGCCTAATTTAAGAGCTTTTGCTAGTTCTGGTTATCCATTTTCACGAATGGCTGATTTATCTGAAACTGTGGTGGTAATGAATGATACCCCGTCGTTACCTGAGATTTCACTGATGTTAGATACATTGGGATTGATAGGCTCTAAAACTGGTTATCCTGCCTTTAAAGTGATGATGCTTAATAACTTGTTACCTGAGTCTTTAAATGACAAGGATATTTTAACTATAGGATCTTTATTGTCCTCGAACACGGATGTAAGTTTCCCTGATGGGGCAAAGTTAATTTTAAATGAAACATCTCGCCAGCTAGCGCTACCTGTTAATAATAATAAGTTAGGTTGGGCGACATGGTTTAAGTCTTTGGAGGAAGACTCTGATATAACTGGTGTTGTTGATGTGACGTCATCCGGGCCATTTGCAAGTATGGTTGCGATGGAATCGCCATATAGCTCTAACCGAAGCCTTATCTCGCTTGTTGCTTCGACAGAAAAAGATTTATCCCTGATTGCTGAGGCGCTGAATGACAGTGGAAAAGTAGCTCATATGTTTGGTTCTGTTGTGACCATTCAATCAGGACAGGTAGCTAGTTTTGATGTTGGAAATACTTTTTATGCCGGGCAGCTACCTGTTGTTGATTTAATCTTATTTCATTTTTCTTTTCATCCGGCTCTACTAGCCTTGTGTGTTCTTGTTATTGCATTTTTGTTGTCGGTAGTCTTGTTGCGTACATTGCGCCAAATTTCAGCACGAAGATTAGCCGCAGGAGGGGAGAAATGAAGCGGTTGACGATACTATTGTTTGGAGTGGTATTTAGTTCTCAGCTCTGGAGTCAGCAGTGTGATTGGCCCCTGTGGGATACATTTAAGACAACCTATATTCAGGATAGTGGCCGTGTTCTTGATGGGTCAGATAAGAGACAGATCACGACTTCTGAAGGTCAGTCATATGCCTTATTTTTTGCTTTAGTGGCAAATGACCCCGATACGTTTCAGCAATTATTTAATTGGACGCAAAAGCACTTAGCTAAAGGGGATTTAACTGCCCGCCTTCCGGCCTGGCTATGGGGGAAAGATAAGCAAGGACGTTACACTATTCTGGATGATAATTCTGCTTCTGATTCAGATCTTTGGATTGCCTATACTTTGTATGAAGCTGGCCGTCTTTGGAATAATGATTATTACCAGAATATGGGATATTTATTGGCAAGCCGGATCTTGAGAGAGGAAACGGTTAAATTAAGTACAGATGAACGCCAATTATTACCTGCACCTGAGGGATTTGTCTTAGGGAGTAATGTCTACCGTTTAAATCCTAGTTATGTTCCCATTCAACTAATTGAAAAGATGGCAACAGTTTTCACTCATCAAGACTGGAGTGCTTTAAGAAAAGGCAGTGAAAACCTTATTATCCAATCAATGCCAAAAGGTTTTAGTCCCGACTGGGTTGTGTATTCATCGAAAGGATATGCCAGCGATAAGAAAACAAAAGGTAAAGGGAGTTATAACGCCATTCGGACATACCTGTGGGCCGGAATGCTCGCTGATGATGATCCATTTAAGCCAAAAGTATTGAAAAAGATGCAACCAATGGTTGCTGCAAATATCCGACAAGGGAAACCACCTCAATTTGTTAATTCACGCAATGGAACTTATAAAGGTCAAGGCTCTCCTGGGTTTTCAGCTTCAATGTTGCCGCTATTAGTATCTTCAGGGAAGGAAGAATTGGCGAACAATCAGTATCAGCTTGTGGAAAAAACGCTTCGAAGTCTTCAGGATGATTATTATTACGATAATGTATTGGCCTTGTTTGGCCGTGGTTGGTATGAAAACCGCTATCGATTTACAAGTGATGGTAGCTTACAAACATATTGGGAGACACAATGCTTGTAAAATATGTACTACGGACGGTTATTGTATCCATCATATTATCTTGTTTTATCTATAGCGGGACGGTTTGGTCATTGTCGGCGAAACAGCGTGCACAAATTTACGCAGACTCATCTGAATCAACACATCCTCCTAGAAATATCGGAACAGTTAAGTCTACTGAATGGTTACATAGTCAGATTTATATTGCCGAGTTAATGTACCGGGATGACATAGTTGAAGCTGCGCTAGACCGCTTATTAGCCATTGATTCGAAGGATGTGATTGGATTAGCTGCTCAAGCTAGGCTGGATGTTCAAAGAAATAACATTACTAATGGGAAACAAGTTTTAATTGATTTATTGAAATTATATCCTAAAAAACGTTCAGTATTGTTATTACAGACATATTTGTCTGCTCATACGGATAATAGTGCTGAATACAGGCAAATAAAATTACTCACTAAGCTTGGGCGCACCCAAGATGCTATAGAAAAGTATGAGGCGATTTTCCCATATGGAATGCCAACAAACCTGATTAAGTTAGATTATCTTTCTTTGCTTGGTGAAAAAGATGCTAACTGGACTCGGGTAAAAAATGAATTGGAACAAATGAACTATCAATTTCCAGGTGTTCCCATTCTGCAGCTACATTTGGCCACTCATTTGAGAAAGCGTGAGCCCGCCAATACTTGGGTATTATCTACATTACAGAGGTTGTCAGTTGATCCGAAATTAGGAAGGCAAGCCGCAGATGCTTGGTTGAGGTCATTGTCTGATATGCCTGTAACGGCCTCATGGGCGAAGTATCATGCTTTGCTAGCAAGTTATTTTCCTGATGATTTAGAAATTCAGCAAGCTAATATTTCAGCACAATCACGTTGGCGTCAAGAGCAGGAATGGTTAAAAGATCCGACGTATATAGCTAAACTACGTGGGATTGCCTTAATGAAGTCTGATGATCCCAAGAAGTTACCTTCTGCTTATAAGCAACTTAGTTATGCTCTGACTACCCGTCCCAAAGATTCTGAATTATTAGAAGCTATGGGGAAATATTATTTACGTAAGGGGAAATCAGAAAAAGCACTTTCTTATTTTAAACGAGCAAAACGTTATGATGACGATCCGGATAATTTAAGCAAATATAATTCACTGATTCATACTTCTCAATATTGGACCTACTTGGAACGCGGTGATTTACAAGTCGAAAAAGGTAACTTTACTGAAGCGAAAAAAAACTATCTAAAGGCTCTGGGCTTATCGCCTAATATTGTCTATGGATATAATCGCCTGGCAAGCCTGGCTCTTTTGGGGTTGAATTACACATCAGCCGTTTCACGTTATAAACAAGCTATAAAAAAGGTACCGCTAAATAAAACCGCGCTACGAGGGATATTAAGAACCTATAGCAAACAGGGGCAGTATAAAACAGCCTTGCAACAGGCTGAAGCCTTCTCAATTGCTCAGAGAAAGGTTGTTCGTGATGATATAAGTGCGCTGAGAGTAAAAATATTAGCTCAGAAATTGCAGGGATACTCAGTTGACGATGACAAGCTGAAAATTGCGAAGGTCATTGATGAGTTAATTAAAGTGAGCCCGAAAGACCCATGGATCAGAGCTGATATTGCAGATTATTTATTCGATAATGGTCTGATAACACTGGCTAATAACTTGATGGAGGATTGGTCGAAATCGAGTCGGGATCCTGAAATGGCTTTTGCTTATGGAGAGTTCTTATCTAAACAGGCACGTTTGGAAGAAGCTATTGTAGTAATGGACGCTGTTCCGAAAGCTCAACGTTCTGTTGAAATGGACGAAACGCTCAAACGCTTTACATTTCAGTTCAAAGTAAATAGTGCAGTTGCCTTATATGAGCAGGAACCCGATAAAGCGGTTGAGCTTTTGCAAAGTTATACACGGCCTGATGAAATAGAAGGCCAATTAGAGTTGGCCTCTGCTTGGATATTTTTTGGCGATCAAGAAAAGGCTAGAGCTGTTATTGGTTCTCCGGACCTTTCTGAAATGAGTACTGAGTTATTATTACGCTACGGCAAAATATTGGTTGATATTGAGGATGAGGAATCTTTTCAACAGTGGCGTCTTGTAGTGAGGGAGCAGCACCCTCTTTTTACTTATGCACATCAGGTGAAATGGGCGACAGTGCTTTACGATGCTAATGAAGGGCAAGAGGCAACACAGTTGTTAGCTCAATTGACAGATCGGAAAGATGGTAGCGTGGTTGATAAATGGAAATCGCTAACTGTCGCTATGGAAAATCAGCAATGGGAAACGGCAGAGACGTTAGCTTATCAAACACTGCTAGCCGACAGGCAGGAAAAGCAACCATTGCCTGAAGGTGAAGGTGAAGGTGAAGGTGAAGGTGAAGGTGAAAAGACATTGTCGCTAGAGACAATGTATATTGAAGCTGATGATTATTGGTTAACTCGAAACGTAAAATCCGATATTGATACATTACGCGCACGGGAAGATGGCCATATAAAAATGGGTTTCGATTTCGGCTTTCAAGATGGCGAAAACCAAGAGCTACAAGTACCGTTTGAGGCAAGAGTTCCATTTTCTGAGTATGACGGACATCTGGTTGTCAAGGTTGATTATGTTCAATTAAGTTCTGGAAAACAGACATTTTACGATAGTGATGTCAGCTTTGATCATGATGATAGCGGGACGGCGGTGGGACTTGGTTGGGAAGCAAACGACTGGCGCGCAGATATAGGAACAACGCCAATGGGTTTTCTAAATACAGAACTAGTTGGCGGTATAGAAAAAAATTATGACCTTGATAGCTACTCTCTTCGTGCTGTCTTGTCCCGTCGCCCTGAAACAAGTACCACGGTGTCATATGCCGGCATGGTTGTAGAGGATTTACAAAGTAGTCAGGAATGGGGAGGTGTATTAAGCACCGGTGTAAATATAGGAGTGTCATGGGATGAAGGAGGGCCTTATGGTGGATGGTCCAGTATTCAATATCATTCTTTATCCGGTGAAAATGTGGCAGATAACACTCGTTTTGCTTTGCTGGGCGGCGGGTATTGGAAGCTAATTAATGATGATGACGAGCGCTTGAGTATTGGAGCCAGTGCGTTTTATATGAGTTACGACAAGAACCTGGGGGAATATGCGCTAGGGCATGGTCCATATTATAGCCCGCAGTCGTACTTTTCCCTTTCTCTACCGATCAGTTATTACGGTCGATATCAGAATATTTGGGCGTATTCTGCTTATGCCTCTGTGTCAAATTCATGGAGTGAATTAGATGCACCATATAAGCTAAATGGCAGTAAAGATACAGGAGGTGGCTTTGGCTATACATTGCGCCTTGCCGTAGAAAAGCGAATTGCCCCGAAGTGGTATTTAGGTGCCATGTTGGATGCTGAGCGTTCTGACTCCTATGATCCAAACCATTTTCAGTTGTATGCCAAGTATACGTTTAGTAATCGCTGGCAGCCTATTCAGAGTCCGCCTGAACCAATTACTTTATATGCGGGCTACTATTGAAAAATAAAAGCCTGTAAATTGCAGGCTTTTATTCGTCAGGCTAAATTTTTAACGGTTTTCGATTCGGTTGTAATCGAGCAAGCCAGATTCAATCGGATAATTAGAGCGGTATAGCTGGTTCAGTTTGTCACTGAACGACCAGAAATCCGAACTGGTTCTGCGTACACCGAACTTATCGAGCAATTCTCGGTAATCATCTTCAGACTGGATCGCTTGAACCTGAGATGCCAACTGAGGCAGTTGTGCTTCAGGGATATGCCAGAACGCCCCCGGATAACTGCCGAGAAGTCCTTTCACTAATGAAACGTTATCATTTTCCGGTAATCGATTTGATTCTTCGTCAAACAGGCTTGAGATGTTCTTGTGGGCACTATTTCGAACCAAAGTGAACAGCTGTGCTTTGACATTGCGGTTGCTTGGTTCAACCATAATGAATGTCAATTCAGGGAATAATGTTGCCTGTTTACCCTGAAGCTTACCGATAGTTTCAAGTGCAGCGATACTGTCCGGTGCTAATTGAGTATTAGTCAGTTCATACCTTTCAGAACTGACGCCATCCAATCGCGCTTGTAGCATACCCAGCAATTCTTTTTTCGGATTGTCAGTTGAGTATTTAACCCCGGTTGGCTGGTTAAATTCGTTGATATCTCCCTGAATAAAATTGCTCAGGTGCTGGTTTGAATCCTGATACCAATCAGCAAGTTCTTCGCGTCTCGTTTCTACCGGTAGTAGTGACAGAAAGTTGGATTCGCCTTCCATTCGAAGGAAGTCCATGTACATCCGGGTTACTAATTGATGGCCGAAGTTACCATAGACATCAAAGCCGGCAACCAGTAGGTAATGGATGCGCTCAAGCAGTGAATAGTCGAGAACCCAAGCTGTTTTGGGTGGCTCACCAACCAAGCCTTTGGCAACAGTGGCGCTGTCAAAGTGGCGTAACACGGTTAGTGTGGCGTTATCGTTGTGGTTATCGCCATCCCAAATTAGTTCGGTTGTCAGGTGCTCACCGTTTTCAAATGCCTGGTTAAGGAGGTTATTTTTGGCTCGCAGGAAACGACCTTGTTGTTTGGCATAGGAAACCCAATTGGTAATCGGTAGGGTTGTACTGTCTTTTTCCGCCGGTAGGCGCAGGTTCTCTGCTTGAGCCTGGTAGAAGCTGTTGACACTAGGAATATCTGCCATATCTGGATCAACGAAGAACACCCAGAAGCGGTCATTAATTACGTTTAATGCCAACTGTCCGCGGCAAACCGGTCCTTTAATGAAGCCCATAATGGTATTTTGCGAATTATCGATCATAAAGCGATAGCGGGCATTTACCGGTAGTTGCTGAAATGACATCAGCGGGTTTGCTGCTAGTTCTGGTGCATAGCCTGGTAGCGCGTGAACAGTATACTCCGGTTCGAAGAACAGTGATTTAAAGCGCATCATTTTTTCTGCACTTAATGCATATGGCATATGGGTTTTGTCGACGATAGTTTCGCGAACTTGTACCAAGCGGTAGTACACTCTGTCAATGCCAGGATCATCAAATGGTCGGCGTGTGGCGATGACATCAACAGGTTTTCCCGGTGCAGTTCGTGAGCGAACGATGTTAAAGAAAACAGGCTCTTTTTCATCAGAAAAATACAGATGCGAGACAAACAAATGCTCGAAGATATAGCGGCTGACGAGTTGCTCTTTCAATGAATCACCGTTGAGGAAGCTTTCCCATTTCTTAACTTTTTCCAGAGTGGCTGTTGAAGGAGGCGCAACACCTGTCATTGGTGATCCGGCAGCCAGCCATTCCATCAGTGTATCGTTTTCACTTTGGCTGATTTGCGGAAGGCCATAAGGCATTCCCCATTCCGGGTAGTCATGCTCATATTGACTCATTTCCTCGATCGTCGGACATTGCTGATCCCTATCCAGCGAGAAGTCCCAGCTATCATGGTCGAGAATTTTTTGATCGGGTAGTGGATGCGCTTGTTTGAGTTGAAGCATTCTGGCCATAACGCCGGCTTGAGTATTGGCTTCGGGCGATTGTTCGCGCTCGTTGAGAATCGGTGTAAATCCTTTCTCACGCCATTCAGCCGTTGACTGAGCATCAATGAACATACGCGTAGTCTTTGCCGCCAGAAGTCGTGTGCCTTCATAGACTTTTTCTTTGTTGGCACCGCGATCGATACCTTCTGCTGATGATAGTTTCAGCTGGCAAGGGGCATCGTAACAGGCATGGCAAACCACGCAGCGGTTTTCAATGATCGGCTTAACATCTCTCAGGTAGCGCTGGGCGACAGGTGTTGATGTCGGGAACATGCGTTCCTGAGGTTCAGGCGTTCCATAGAGCTGGTCATAATTAAAGCCAGCGTAGACGGCACACCCGGAGAAGACAAGTGTAGTTAATATTGCTACGGCACGTTTGGTATGCTTCAACAAGGGTAAACTCATGAAATTATTATGGTTAGCAAAACGGTATAGCTACATTTTATAGGCTGGCTATCAATGATAACAAGTTATTATTGATACGATGTTCAATTAACCGGTTACTGTTCAGGTTTTGATTGCAAACTTTAACCGTTAAACAACTTGTTGTAGCTGGTACTGTTATTAACCCAGTAAATGCCGGTGTCAGCGTAGAAAACCAGATTAAGAAATGGTTGTTGGTACAGTAAGTAGCTGTAGACGATACGCTTTTTTTTGAAATCTTCACGCATTCGGGATTCTGTCATCAGCGCGGTTGATTTGTCCTCGATAATAATATCGTTGGGCTGGTATGCCCAATGGAACATATCAGGCTTCAGTTCGGCGGTAGCCAGAAAAGGAGAGTGGTTTTCAACAACGGAAATTGTTGCAGCCCTTACAGATAAAGCATGGTGAAAATCAGTTTCTTTTTCAGTAATAAAAGACATATAAGAGTAGCTGAAATTACCCGGTGAATTGTTCGATATATAGTAGTGAACAATCTTAGATTGGATACCTGAATCATCCATGTAGTTCATATATACTTGCGACGTTGGTTCCCGCGCCATGTCTGTCTGGATGATAGGCGATTCACGAAAGGTCTGTGTACTGGTGACTAAAAATTGTGAGAATTTTTCCCAGTCGTTCTCTTCTATTGTATATGCGAAATCGGTGTTCGGCAGGCACGCTTTCTCTTTATCTACCTGGCACCATGCAACAGAGTAGATATCATGCCCTTTATAGGCATAGGCTTTAATATTTTGGATTGTAGGCTGCTTGAAACGTGCAGTATGCTCACGATAGATATCGCTAAGCTTTTGTTTTATATCGTTTAGGTCTGTTTGATTGCTGGCAATAAACATCAGTTTGTTATTATCCCAAGCTTCTGTCTCTGTTAGGAAGTTAATTTGTGCGGGTGTTTGGAAATGATTGCCTTTCCAATAAATAGAGGCGCTGGTAACAAGAACTGATGCAGCAAGTAGAGAGTAAGTAACTACCTGTTTTCTTATACGCTTCTGTCGGTCAGTAGCGATTTTTTTCATTGGGTATAGCAGGCGTTCAAATTGGGTGATTTGATAGCCGACACGAGGCAATGTCTCAATTACATCGCCTTTTCGTCTTTCCTGTAGTTTAACCCTTAGTGCACGGATTACCTGAAACAATGAAGCTTCTGAGACAATCCGATCAGGCCATCCGGCCTTTAACAGTTCACCTTTGGTGACTGGCCGATGATTGTTAATCAGAAAAGTGAGGATGTTCTGTTCAGAAAGGTTAAGCTTTTGTGTTGAATCAGCAGATTGGATTATGCCCAGGCTCGGAATGAAGTAAACTTCAGTTCGAAATTTAATCTGTTCGTTGCTTGACATTTATACCTCTGCTTTTCGGAGAAAAAGCGTAACTTTAAATATAAAAGTAGCCCCAATCACTTTAGTGAGGGCGTACTTGAAATTGCCCTTTAACACTAGCGGTTTCAAGAGTGTTAAGTGCGGGGGCATTTAACAAAATATGGGCAATGTTCATTAATGTTTTACGTCGAAAAACAAGTTTACCATGAAAAATTGTGATTGGTATAAGTAGTTTGATTCGTAGGTTTTATTCTAATGAGTCAGTTCGGGATGTTTGTACGGAAAGAGAAGGGAGGTATGTTCCTCCCTTGGGTAAACAACAAGATTATTTCTTGAAGATTTCTTGGAACTCGCGTTTCATTGGCGGGTTGCGACGAGCTTTTTTAAGCTGTTTGCACATGTCTTTAACGCAGTTGAAAAGTACTTTATCCAGCATTACAGCTTTGTACTCTGCGAATTCGTCATCAGACATATCTGCAGGTTTTTCTGATTCCTGCATTTCGCCCAGGAAGTCAACGCCTGAGTAGCTTTGGCTTAGAGCGATTAGAGAGTGAAACTGCTCGAAGTTATCAAGTACGTTTTGCGCACTTGCTGGCAGTTGGTCCCATGCCTGACGAGAAGTGTCTTCTGATGCTTTGTATACGTTTACCAGCATATCCAGAAGCTCTTCTGGCACTTCTTCAAATTCAACAACTTGGCGTAGTTCAGGAGAACAGTCGTCAAGAGTGATTTTCACTTCTTCTACTGTTTGCTCTTCTTTTTTTTCGATTTCAGACATCGCTATTTCCTACAGCATGAATAGTTAAGGAGGGGAATCCTATAGTCCTGTCAATAAAAGTCAACATAGTAATGATAGCGGAGCTTTCATCAGGATAATTTATCCGATGATTTGAATGAAAATACCAACATTGTTTAGAAACTTGTTAACATAGTCACGTTAGTGCAGATGTGGTGAAGTTAAGCTCATATAAACTTTGGTGTTTATATGTCTGTGCTATAAATTAAAGACAGGACAATTGATTCTAGAACAACGGGATGCTTTACATGGAAGCAATGCGGATCTTATTAGTCGATGATGTTCATTTGGAACGTATGCAGCTTGCAATGCGGTTACAGCGTTTGGGGCATGTTGTCGAGGCGGTTGCCTCCGGCCATGAAGCGATAGATAAATATCCGTTATTTGATCCGGATCTGATATTGCTCGATGTCAGTATGCCGGATATGAGTGGAACTGAAGTTGCCGAGCAAATCCGTTTGAATCACCATGACTGGGTGCCGATTATTTTCTTGAGTGGCCATGATGAGCCTGAAATGATTGCCAAAGCGATCGATATGGGCGGGGATGACTACCTGGTTAAACCTGTAAATAAGATTGTACTGGCATCTAAGCTAAAAGCGATGCAAAGAATTGCGCATATGCGTCACCAGCTCAAGGAGACAACGGTACAACTAGAGCAGGCGAATGAGCTGCTATCGCAGCAAGTTAATGAAGATGGCCTGACAAAGCTTGCTAACCGACGTTATCTTGATCAGAAGCTCGTTGAATTTATTGCCTGGCACGGACGTCATAACCTTTCTCTGACAGTGATTATGATCGACGTTGACCACTTTAAATTCTATAACGATTACTATGGTCACCTCGAGGGGGATCGCTGTTTACAAGCCGTTGCCCGAGAGCTGAAAGGGACTTTCAGCAGAGCTGGAGAATTAGCTGCCCGTTATGGCGGTGAAGAGTTTGTCGTACTGATTAGCAATTGTGATAAAACCCGAGCAGTGCGTGAGTGCAGTAGATTAAAGGATTGTATTCAGCAACTTGCTATTCCACATGCCAGATCAACGACGTCCGATGTTCTGACGATTAGTCAGGGGATGGTTTCATGGGTGCCGACAGGTTTGGAGACGATAGAGAATATGTACCAAATCGTTGATAAGGTTTTATATAAAGCGAAAGAGCAGGGACGTAATCGTTTCGTTGCTGCTGAATTCACCTAACCCTTTAACTATCATGTCTTTAATCTCGCCAGTTTCACGAAGTCGTTTTATTTCAATCAGCTGGCGTAATCTCTCAAGAATAATTACCAGTTGATTGATTTTTAGGCGAACAGAGACTGTGGCGCTTGTCGTTCAGGCAAGTCATGCTAATCTCCCTACAGGTCAGTGCTGATCCCATTGTTTTGCATACAGGGCTATAGGTAATACCAAACGGAATAATAACCTGCTGCATAATAATGGAATCAGTATTGGTAAGAAAAATAAGAAGGGTGAGGGAAGATCATGGAAATTTGCTTTTCACAAAATGAAGCGCGTGTGGTTGGCTGCTTGTTAGAAAAAGAGGTCACTACTCCGGATCAATACCCATTGACATTAAATGCATTAACAACGGCCTGTAATCAGAAAAGTAACCGGGATCCGGTAATGTCGCTGGATGAAGCGACGGTACTCGATACGATCGAAGCTTTGAAGGCTAAGCGGATTGTTCAGGAAGTGACGGGGTTTGGTAGCCGTGTTGCGAAGTTCCAGCATCGGTTTTGTAATACCGAGTTCAGTACATTGCAGTTTACCCAGCAAGAAAAGGCAATTCTTTGTGTAATGTTATTGCGCGGGGCTCAAACGCCCGGTGAAATCCGTACTCGAACAAATCGTCTTTGTGATTTCACCGATGTGAAAGAAGTAGAAACAGTGTTGTCTGAGATGGCGGAAAGTGAAAAAGGCCCGTATATCGTCAAACTGCCTCGTGAGGCAGGAAAACGGGATTCGCGATACATGCATCTGTTCTGCGGTGAGGTTGATATAGAAACTTTGGCCACCCAAGCTGCTCCTGAGGCTGTGGGAGTGTCACCGACGATAGAGCGAGTGGCGCAGCTTGAAGCTGAGGTTGCAGAGATGAAGCAGGAAATAGCAGAACTAAAAGAGTTAATTGAATCTCTGACCTCCTAATTAGAAAAAAGAGTATAAAGGGCTTAGTGGCTGCTGAGCTCTTTCTTTATCATGAAAAACATAGCAATGATAAGCGATATTACCGAGATGCCCGCGCTTTTTGAGGTTGTGGAGAAAAAGGATAAAGCCCAACTCAAAGCTGCAGAGTGGTGGGTTTACTTGATTAGAACAGCTTCTGATCACCTCTATTGTGGTGTGACAACGGATGTTGAACGTAGGTTCAGAGAACATCAAAATAGTAAGAAAGGAGCCAAGTTTCTGAAAGGTAAAGGACCTTTGGTGCTGGCCTGGTCGGAGCTGGTGGGCGATAAGAAAAAAGCCATGCAGTTGGAATATCGAATAAAGCGTTTATCCAAAGCTAAAAAAGAGTCGATTGTTGATAAAAACCTGCAAGTAAATGCCCTGATGGAATAAAACGTTGTTTTTAAGCTATGTGCTTGATCACATAAATCGGCAGGTATTAGATAACGGATCACGTATTATTCAGTTATCTATATGTCTGAGGTTTTGGCTGTGTTGGGTAGAGTGTGGTGTTTGTGCTTTCGAGAATTATGGCAAACTTGCCCATGATTACATTCAGGAAGGAAAGCGTCTGCTTAATGAAGAGCTATCCGCTGTTGAAATGATTGGGTGGAAGACCTCACTGGCCAATGCCAGGCAACATTATCAAAAGAAGTTCAGCCAACTGCCGATGCCTGAACTCAAGATGGAATGTCAGCAGCTGGCAAGAGATATGGCCACTATTAATAAGCAGGTTATTGCCTTGAAAAGCCAATAGAAATTGAACTCTGGTCTTATTCTTACTACACTTCAGGCATTTTCAACCTAGGTAATTTGTTATGGCACAGAAAGCCACCATTTATAAGGCCCAGTTCAACGTCGCTGATCTGGACCGACACGTCTATCTTGATAAAACTCACACTTTAGCCTGTCATCCATCGGAGACGATTCAGCGGCTTATGCTCCGCCTTGTTGCCTGGGGTTTAAATGCGGATGAAGAGTTGCTTTTTACTAAGGGACTTTGTGATACCGACGAGCCGGATCTTTGGACTAAAAACCTGAATGATGAAATCGAGTTGTGGATTGAACTTGGTTTGCCGGAAGAAAAGCGTATCCGAAAAGCTTCCCACCGCTCAAAGAAAGTTGTTATTTTTGCTTATGGGGATAATGCTGCGCCAGTTTGGTGGCAACAGAACAAAGGCAAAGTTATGCAATATGACAATGTTTCTGTAGTGTATATTAACGATGCGACTTTGGCTGAGCTTGAAGCGATGGTTGAACGTACTATGCAGCTTCAGTTAACTATCGAAGGTGAGCAGGGCTGGTTAAGTGCTGGTGATGCTAGCTGTAATATTGCCCCTGAATGGTGGCAGCGCTAGCGTTAGACAGCATAGAACAATTCTTTGTAAGGCTCCGTTTTTCGATTGTTAGCATTTACTGATTCGGGATAGGTAAGAGAAGGGATATTTATATGGTTTCAAAGATACACCTACAAGCAAAACGTATCTGGGACTACCATTTGCTCAGTGATTCGCTGGAGAAGAGCGATTGTATTTTTGTGCTGTGTAGTAATGATGTCCGTGTTGCTGAGCACGCTGCTCGTTTGTATCTTGAAGGCTATGCGCCGTATATTGTTTTCTCCGGCGGAGTCGGTGAGTTAACGAAGGGGCTTTATCCCGGCTCAGAAGCAGAATGGTTTGCCAGTATTGCTGCCGATATGGGGGTTCCCCAAGAGCGAATCTTTGTTGAAACGCAATCGGGCAATACCGGCGAGAATGTACAGTTTACCCGGAGCTTGCTGGAAGCCAAAGGGTTGGAGCCGGAGCGTCTGATTCTGGTTCAAAAGCCTTTTATGGAAAGAAGGGCGTATGCCACTTTTATGAAGCAGTGGCCTGGTAAACAAGTGCTTGTCGCATCACCTCCGTTGAGTTTTGATGAATATCCGAATGAGCAATTGACTTACAGTGATGTTATTAATGTGATGCTGGGTGATCTTCAGCGCATCAAATATTACCCTGAGCAAGGCTTTGCGATTGCGCAAGAGATCCCTGATGATGTCTGGACGGCGTTTGAATCGCTGGTCAAGCTGGGTTTTGATGAGCATTTGATAACGGTTTAGCCTTTAGTCGATAAGAATATGAAAAGCCTCGGGCAGATGATGTCCGGGGCTTTTTCTTAAGTGACATTATGGTAGATAATTAATTCAAATTGATTGGAGAAGATCATAGGTCAGCTTGCTATACGTTTAGCGTGTGACCATCTTACGTATTTCTTCCGCTTTTTCTTCATCACTGAGTTCTGATGGTGGCGGAATAAGAATACCTTTCTGGCATGCAGGGCGTTCGGCTATTTCTTTCAGCCAGCGCTGAAGGTAGGGCAACCCGTTGATATCAATTCCGCTCCATTCATAGATACGTACCCACGGCCAGGTTGCTATATCGGCAATAGTATATTCATCGCAGGCCAAGTAGGCATTTTTAGCTAACTGGGTGTCCATGACTTCAAAAAGCCGTCGCCCTTCGTGTTGGTAGCGATCTATAGCTGCCGGGATTTTTTCGGGGAAATAGCGATAGAATACATTGGCCTGACCCATGATGGGGCCGACACCTCCCATTTGGAACATCAGCCATTGAATGACTCTTGAGCGCTTGTCTGGATCTACAGGCATGAATTGGCCAGTCTTTTCTGCCAGATAGATCAAAATTGCACCTGATTCAAAGACAGCAAAGTTGTCGTGATCTGTATCAATGATGGCTGGTATTCGCCCGTTGGGGTTGATGGTAAGAAACTCGGGTTGTTTTTGCTCGCTAGCCATTAAATCCAGTGCATGAACTTGGTACTCCAGTCCCATTTCTTCCAAGGCGATAGAGATTTTATGACCGTTGGGGGTTGCTGCGGTGTAAAGCTCGATCATGGCTATCTCCGGTTAACCTTTTATTGATGGGCGTTCACAAATTTGCTGGTACCATTCTTTGAGGTTGGGGAGGGTATCATCCACTCCAATTTCAAGGTTTTTCATAAAATCGCACAGAACAATGGCAGTGATATCGGCAATGCTAAATTTATCGCCGGCAATAAATGGTGAGGTGGCGAGTTGGTTATCAATGGTTGGCAGGAAGTCGATAAGCCTCTGTCGAGATTCATCTCCCCATTCAGCAATACATTTTTCCCGATCCTGGTAGATGCCGGTGATATTACGAAATGCCTGCATGGCAACTAATAGCCCTCTCAATTCAATTAATCGTTGCCACATTTCGATATGTGCTTTCTCCAGTGCTGTATCGCCAAAGAGGGCGTGATCTGATGGATAGGCTTCATCAAAATAGCGGCAAATTGCAACAGATTCACAGATGGTTGTACCATCATCCAGCTCTAATACCGGTACTTGGCCGTTGAGGCTTTTAGTTTTGAATTCGTCACTAAGATTTTCTCCTCCTAAGATATCGACAGGGATACGTTCCACTTCGATGCCTTTTTCTGCCAGGAAAATGCTGACACGACGAGCACTTGGAGCCGGTCCGAGTTCATAGATTTTCATGATGGCCCTCTTTAATTGAACTGCTTGATTATTCATTTTGGTATTAAAAACTTATGCAGTAATGGGACTATCAGTCAAGGAGAGAGGGAAAGAATATGATTTAGTGGTTGTGACTCATTTATATCAAGGTGGAAAACACACCCTCAAGTGAGGGCGTGATACGAGTTAATTAGTGGAAGCGTTTAGCCCCTGTTGCCAGAAAGCGACTTCCATTCTTGTTGCCGTTTTGAATATCTCGCATAAGCGCTGTCCACGCTGGCTGTGTAATGGAATTTCATTAAGCATGTGGTTAAGGCGTTCAATGGTATCCTGAACACCGGACTGAAATTCTTCGCCACTGTAAAGATCAATCCAGCTTTTATACGGGTTGCCTTCTCTTTTTGTTTCATCCCAGTTTGCCAGTTGGTTTCCTATCTCGGCATAGCCGATAGCACAAGGTGCCAAAGCAGCAAAAAGATCGATTCGATCGCCTGCCATACCAGTATCCAGCACATAGCGGGTATAACAGACAGTACCGAAGTCTTCTGGTTCTGTTTCCATGTCTGATTCAGTCAACCCCCACTTAGAACAGTACTCGATATGGTGGCTCATCTCTGAATTGAGCAGGGCATTTAGTCCTGGCAGTGGTTCTCGCATCTCTTCCAAGGTGTTGGACTTGAAAATTGCCAGTGCGTAGGCGCGCGCATAATGCTTTAAGAAAAGAAAGTCTTGTTTTAGGTAATGAAGATACGCTTTTGCGTTTAGCTCCGCTTTAGCAAGAAGGGTGACAAAAGTATGCTGGGTGTAGTTTCCCCAGTCTTGCTGACAGGCGTTGATTAAATCTTGGTGATTCACAGTCTTTCCTTCGAATTCAAGTAATATCTGGGTGCTAGTACGTCAGGACGTAATCTTTCGCTTTGGGTAAGGTGTTGATGATGTTGTGCTGTTTCATGAACTCGGCATATTCGTCATAACGTTTTAGTTCAGCCGCTCCTGGACGCAGAGCAAAACGAGTCAGGGTGTCTTCCCATGCTCGGTGGTTAAGATCGTTATTCAGGGTTTCTGGCGAATAAGCAATGAATTCCTGCCACGCTTTTTTAGGGTGGTTAATCAGGTAAACTGTTGCTTTTTTGATAGCCGTATTGAATTTCTTGATAGTTTCTGGATTGTATTTATATGGGTTGGTAACAATAATCAGTTCATCGTATGGCGGCACACCGTGTTCTTCAGGAAAGAATGCGGTTGCCTTATAACCTTCAAGTTCCAGCTGATTGAGTTCGAAGTTACGCAAGCCGCCCCAGATAGCATCGACTTTGCCTGAAGCAAGCGACGAAGAAAGTGCCCAACCCACATTAATGATTTTTACTTTGTCCATGCTGATACCGGCAGAACGTAACATAGTGCCGATGGTGGCCTCTTCATTGCCACCGATAGCGACACCAATGTTTTTGCCGCTAAGATCTGCCAATGATTTGATCCCGGATTTGTCCAGAACGATGAGAGAGTTTAATGGCCCCGATATCAGAGTGGCTGAACGCACCAGAGGTAAACCTGCTGCAGCACTTGAAATGAGAGTACTTTGATAGGAAACGGCCATGTCAATTTTGCCGGCAGCAACCAGTTTGTCCGGGATGCTAGGGTCGGCAGGCTCTTGGAGCTCGATTTCCAGTCCTTGTTCGTTAAACCAGCCTTTTTCTTGTGCCAGGATAATCGGGCCGTGGTTAGGGTTTACAAACCAGTCCAGCATCAGGCTCAATTTTTCTGCTGTCGCATTAAATGAAGCCACCGAGAGTAAAAAGGTTGCGATGCTGTGCAGTAACAGTTTTTTCATTAAGTATTCCTTTATATAGTTTTACTTATTAATAGCTTATTGTTATACGAGTCTGAAATTCATATTCACTGTGTTATTTCAGCTAGTGTCATTTGTCTTGCCACGGAATTGCTTTTTTCAAGAGCCGATCGGCAGTGAAATAAAGGCTGATTGAGAAGAATGCCAGGATGAAAAGGGCGGCAAACATTTCATCCACGAACATACGGGCATTTGCCTGAAGCATTAAATAACCAAGTCCTTCGCTGGAACCCACCCACTCGCCAATAACAGTACCAATAGGTGCAACAACGGCAGCGACACGGATCCCGGATGCCAAGGTTGGTAATGCCGCTGGTAATCTGATTTGCCAAAGTAGCTGCCAACGTGTAGCTCCCATGGTTTTAGCCAGATCCAGATAGCCGCTTGGTGTTTGGCGCAGGCCGTCGTAGCAGCAGGTTGTAACCGGGAAAAAGATGATTAAGGCCGCCATGACCACTTTTGATGCTACACCGTAACCGAGCCAGAGCATCAGGATTGGAGCGATCGCAAAGACAGGAATCGCCTGACTGGTTATCAGAATAGGAAGCAGCCAGCGTCGCAACGGAGCAAATAGCAGCATCTGCAAGGCGAAAAACAGTCCCATGAAAAGCCCGAGTAGTAATCCCATTATGATTTCAGATCCAGTCACCATCGCGTGGATCCATAAGATGTCGTAGCGTTCAACAAGTTTGCTGAATACCGCAACAGGCCCGGGTAAGATGAATGATGGAAGTTCAAATAGCACGATGGCGACTTGCCATAGAGCCAACATGCCACTGCCGCTAATTAAAATGCGCAACATGCGTTTCGATAGTCGAAAATCAGCCATAATCCTGCTCCAGTAACTCGATGATAGCTTGCTGATGAACTGCCGTTTCGGCATTAAATGTCCTTGGTGGGGGTGTGAGCGGGACCTCCAGACTGGTTAGCTGCGCGGGCTTACCGGACATAACATAGATACTATGTCCTAGACGTAATGCTTCCTGGGGATCATGAGTGATCAGCAGTACGGTACAACCTTTTAACAGCTGAGCTGAAAGATTCTGCAGTTTATAGCGGGTAACGGCATCTAAAGCAGAGAAGGGTTCATCCATCAGCACCAGCGATTTGTTCTGCATCAGTGTTCTGGCAAGGGCAACCCGTTGGCGCATTCCCCCTGAGAGTTGTTGCGGCATTGCTGATGCGTATTGTTTAAGATCAATAGCTTCTAGTAGTTCAATGGCTTTATCCGTTTCTGATTTCGTCGCTGAAGCTTGGTTTGGACGAATGCCCAACCGTTGACTTAAACATACGTTATCTAACACAGTGAGCCATGGCAGCAGGAGATCTTGCTGTGCCATATAGGCAATACGGTTCGATAATGGTTGGTTATCTGAGGTAATAAGCTCGCCGCTCCAGTTGATCTGAGCGTCGAGCAAGCCAGCAACGTGTCGTAGCAACGTCGTTTTTCCGCAACCACTTTTGCCCAGCAGACATGTCCACTGACCAGAAGGTAACCTCAGGTTAAGATTTGAAAACAGCGCTTGTTCGGAATCATTGTAAGTCAGAGACAAGTTTTTGAGGTGTACATCAGTGGCGAGTCCGGAATGGGCTGATATATGTTGATTCATTGTTGCTGCTCTGGCTTGAAGTGTCCGGCAAAAAAATGATGGACAGGGCCGTGACCCGACCCGACCTCAAGGTTATTTGCATGTTGAATTGCTTGGGTGATATAGGTTTTTGCATGCTGAACAGCGTCGATGAGCTCAAAGCCTTGAGCCAGGAATGAGGCTGTCGCGGCTGACAGGGTACAGCCGGTGCCATGGGTGTTGCGGGTATTGATGCGAGGTGTACTCATACGGAGCACGTCATCAGCAAGGATCAAAAAATCTGTACTGTTTTCTTCTTGTTCAAGATGACCACCTTTAAGAAGTATTGAGCGGGCTCCGACTTTTCGTAAAGCTGCGATCATGTTGCTCATTTCCTGCTCATTTAGTGGCAGATCTGCACCAAGCAGTGCTGCGGCTTCAGGTAGATTAGGGGTGATCACATCAGCAAGAGGTAACAGTTCAGATTTGAGGGTTGAAATGGCCTCTTGGTGTAATAAAAGATCACCGCTGGTGGCGACCATTACAGGATCAACAACCAGAAAGTCAGGTTGGTATTGGTGAAGTTTTTTGGCAACAGAACGGATGATATCGGCATCGCTGAGCATGCCGATTTTGACAGCCTTGATATCAAGATCGCTGAAAACGGCATCAAGCTGTTGTTCGATAAAGCTCGGTTCAACAGGATAGATACCAGATACACCTTGGGTATTTTGCGCTGTCAGGGCAGTGATCACTGAGCAAGCATATCCGCCGGTTGCTGAAATGGCCTTGATATCGGCCTGTATACCAGCACCGCCACCGCTGTCGGAGCCTGCAATTGTTAACGTAATAGGTGTGTTGGATGGAACTGCCATAGCGACTACCTTTTTGTAGTAGTGCGCAGGGTAGCAGGTATCGCAGACAGGGCTGCCTGGAAAGCGCCTGTATTGATACGATTGCTAGTTCCCTACGCCATTATTAAATGGATCAGGTTCAACGGGTCCCACCAGAGTGGTCTCAGCCAAAGGCTCCCCGACTAACATATAAATTCTTTTCTGAACTTTGCAATTATCCCAATTGATATTAAACAGCAGCTTATGCTGTTATCAATTGGTTGGCTATTCTAACCATGTTTTTTATGAGAGGGCAAATAGGAAAGGCGCAAATTGTTGTTCAGTTTGGTATTAATTGAACAAGATGAGGTGTGATTGAGTGATTTTTCGCAGTAGGAAAGAGGCGTTGGGCTGCTAGTGAAACTAGCAGCCCAAGTACGATTAGTAGGCAACTGTTGTGTGTTTGCAGCGGTAGATATCTGCAACAACAGATGTTGGCTTATTACCGTTTGAATCAATAATTTTCGTGATATGGAAACGGTTGCCACCCATCATGTATGTTTCATTAGAAAGTTCAATCTCAAGGTTATCCGGAGATGTTTTTTCAACAACGTGGGTGTTCAGGATTTTACATTCGTTATTTTCAATTTCGGTGAACGTAATTGGTTTTACGCTATATGCTCCAGGCAGAAGTTCAACATTGCCTGCAGGTTTTGCTTTGTATGGTGATGGGCAGTTATATAACTCAGCTACAACACTGCTTGGGCGAGAGCGGTGGGTATCTAATACTGCCACGATACGGTAGCGGTTACCGCCTGCCATGTAAGCTTCGTTTTTCAATTCACGTTCAACGTTATTAGGGTGCGCATCATCGATAGTATGTGTACCAACGATTTGGCAGTTTAATTGTTGTACGCCGATTTCTGAAATTGCAGTAACGGTACGGGCTTCCGGTTTTACTGGTACTTTTCTAGTCACGCACCCCGAAAGAATAAAAGCAGATAGGAGTAAAAGAGTAATTTTTTTCATGTCGAACCTATAAAATAAGATGTATTAGAATACTAAGCACTCAAAAACATCTATGCCCTAACACCGATGCAACCACTGAATTTAGCCAGCCTTACAACGGTAAAGCGCTATTAGCGTGGGTTTACATTACTGTAACAGGCTAATGAGTCATTAATTAGCCTATTATATACATTAATCATCTAATAGAACATTGTTAAATTTGACATTTTTACTAGTGAAGTTGCGTATAAATATGATTTTTGGTGAATTTTTAAACATGGTAGATCCAGCCCTACATGTTTTGGGTTAATTGAACTTAGAAGCTACTTAGTAACATTCCTAATATGGAAAAAAGGCCGGGAGGTAATAGCAATTAGTCTTGTCATGCGTTGGTTACGGGGCTGGGTAAATCGAGCCTCTATCATTTTAATTAGATAGAGGCTTGTCTGTTATTATAAATTGTTTGCAAAGTATCGGTTTGGTTAAATGGTATTACTCAAAGTTGGCTCAGCTGAAGTAACCTTGTTTGTGCTCGATTTACCAATTTTTAGCTTCGAGCCGTTAGATTCTGAGTAGCCGTCTAGCCAGTATTTACCCGGAGACAAAATATGATTTGGATCCAGGGCACTCTTTAGAGTATTGAGAAGCTCGAGATTCGTGTTATCAATATAAGGTTTGATCGCATCAAACATACCTGAACCGCTGCGGTATGGGCAGAAACCCGCTGATAGCAGGGCGTTGTCCAGTTCCTTATGGAAATCTCTGGCTTTCGCTATTTCTTCTTCGCTTTTACCAAACCGGATATTTGCTATCATCACGACGGCACGCTCGTTAACATTAGTCATGCTATATCTTTCTTCATAACCATATTTTTGAAAAACTTGATGGCATATAGACAGCATCTCTTTAATCTCCGTTTTCGAGAAACTGCTGACGGCACAAATCCAACGGAAGCAAGCGGGAAATTCTGAGGTTTTCATTTCAGATGTGGCTTCTCGGTGATCAAGCAGTGTTTTTATTGCGTCATCAGAAGGAATACCTTTTTTAAGGTCTATAACCAGTTGGAGCCCAGACAGGGCTGGGGATTTAAGGTATTGATTTAATTTACAAAGGAACTGCCAGCGGAAATCATCCATCATGAAGACACGGGCATGAGGAATGTTGCGCTTAATTGCTTGCTTAAAGTACTTATAGCGAGCTTTTACAATTGCTTTAGGCCCAGCCAGGGATGTGGTCAGTACCCATGCACCGGCAGCTTTTGCAGCTAACTCACCAACGGCACGCGTCATGCTTACGGTATGTACGCCACTGGTAATCACGCCTTTTAGTTTCAAATCAGCGATAGTCGCAACCATATCAGGGGCATCGGATTCATTTTTGCACATTACCATTACCGTCGTTTGATATTCTGGTTTTGGTTGCAGAGCAATGGTCATCTCAAGCACAACGCCAAGATTTGATTGTGAAAAAAGGCCATTAAGCACTGGCCCAATCCCGTAAGGGTATAGGTGTTCAGCCTTACTTGTCTTGAACATACCCATCCCGGTAGTAATAACTTCACCTGTTGGTAGGAGTACACGCATTGAAAGAACACTACCAAAGCGATCACTGTAGTCAGTATGGCCAAAACCGCGCTCAAGTATGTTACCTACAATACTGGTATGTGAGCCAGCGGCTGTAATATCAAGTTGTAGGGATGAGTTGCTATCGACTAAGGCTTGATATAGCTGGAATTGGGTTATACCTGGTTGAACACGAACATAGGCATGATCTTCGTTAATCTCCAGAACCTGAGACAGGCGGTTCAGGTTGATAATTACTTGGTGGGGCTGAGTGCCTTGTGCTGTACCGTAGCCCCAGTTACGTCCCTGGGCAACCGGGTGAACTTCAAACCCGTGTTCGTTGGCACCTATCACTGTTGCAATTAGCTGTTCTTCTGTTTCTGGCCATACGATGGCAGTAGGGGGAGTGATGCTTCCGTTGAGCGCTAAGCCGTATTCGCGAAGGGTTGCCTCGTCATGGGCTATTTGTTGGTGAGAGTAAATGTTGGAAAGTACTGTGAGTAAAGCAGAATCCATGTTTGATATCCCTACTGATAGTTGTTTCACACATATGCCATGTCGTTTATGTTTTATTTAACAATGGCTTAGTCATGTTATTGTGCCGCAAAATATAAAAGATACAGTTAAAAAAGCAGTGATATGTGAGCTTCTTTGCATAAATGCTGGTAAGTATCTGACAGCAGTAGATTAATTTGGATAATGCAAAGTAACAGGAATAAAGGACAATAAAATCTCGCTGAACAAGCATCTTTAGGTTACTTGGCTATACACTGAAAATTTGGAATTCTTATGCAATATGACAGCCTGACGAACCACGTTTGTCGTACCGAAGAAGAAAAAATCACTGCTTATAATATTCGTTATCAAGCTTATACAACCGTTGGATATAACCCAGTTTGTACGAGAGGGTTATTTACCGACAAGTATGATGAAAAACCGAATAACATATCTTTTTTGCTTAAAGATAATGGTAAGCCTTTTGCTACGGTAAGGGCGAGTATATTGCACCGACCATTGGGGTGGGTCGATATTCCTTGCAAGGGAGGATTTGAATCTGAATTTGCCGAGCTTGAGAAAGAGTATGACACTATTATTGAAATGGGTCGTTTAGCGGTTATACCGGAAAAGCGAGGGTTGGAGTCAGTCGCACCTCTGGCGTTATTTAGTAATATTTATATGATTGATGAGCGATTTGGCCGAACGGCAATAGTTTGTGGTTCAAGTAAAAAACATAAACGGTTTTATGAGCGCTTAGGAATGAAAAGTCTTTGCGGGTTTGCTCCTCGTCCCAATACAGCCATCGATTTGACGTTAATGGCAAAAGATCTGGACCTGGATGAGTTTATTAGTCGCGGTTATTTAGATGAATATACGATTAGACGCCTTATTCCAACGTTTCCTGATGATGTGATAAAAAAAATTAGCCAGCCAGAGCAGCTTGTTGTTGAAGTATGAAAGAAAAAAGGCGCTTAAACGCGCCTTTTTCATACCGTTCTTGCTGTAAATATAATTACATTTTTTTACAGTAAGCTGCGATGATAACCATATTTGTACCAGCTGCTTTACCAGAGACATGCAGAGGGTTATTAGTCAGGCGAATACCACGAACCGCAGTACCTTGCTTAATTACAAGGCTAGAACCTTTTACTGGTAGATCTTTGATGATAGTAACGTTGTCACCAGCCTGTAGTGGAGTACCGTTTACATCTACAGTTTGTACTGAATCAAGTTCTTCAGCCGCGATACCTTTTTCAGCCCACTCAATGGTGTCTTCTTCCAGGTACATCATATCCAGCAGATCTTGAGCCCAGGTTTCAGAAGAAAGACGTTTTAGCATACGGTAAGCCATTACCTGAACTGCAGGCACTTGGCTCCACATGCTGTCGTTCAGACAACGCCAGTGGTTCTGATCCATAGTGTCAGCATTTTCGATTTGACTACGGCAAGTGCCACAGACCATTACACAGCTACCTGCAGTAGTGTCAGGAGAAGCTGGTACTTCAAATACGCTCAGATTGTCTTCAGATGAACAAAGCTCACATTTAGAGCCAGAGCGCTCTTTAACGATATTTTCGATAGTCATAAGGAATAGTCCGTAGATTTGTTGTGGCAATATTATGCCCAGCATTTAGTGATAAGGGAAGAATTCCGGCTAGAGATCACAGTTATTCATCACACATATGTGTTTTTCAGTATAGTTAATGACCATTTTTGACTGTTGGGCTGGTATTTTGTATTAAATGGCAAGAACTGTAATTGTGTAAAAAAAGAAAGTTTAACTCGGTGTTTCTTATCTAAAATAATTAACTGCTCATGCAATTTAGTTTAGGTGCAACAGTTTGTAATTGCGTTGATTCTTGACATTAATGGTGGTTTATATGGCTTGTTGGGGTAAGTTTGGAATAATGTTAAATAAAAGCTAATATTAAATGAGCTAATTAAATATAACTAAACAAGGGAATGATAATGAACAAGGTTGTATATTTATTATCTGTATTGGCGCTAGTAGGGTGTAATGAGGACGATCTTACAGATTTAGTACAAGGGAATACAAAAGTATTTACTGTAACCGGGGCGAATGTTCAAAGTAAGTTGGGAGCTATTGACCCTGGTTATTATGATATTAATTCAATAACAAACGGGATGGGTAGTACACCTGATAATCTACCGGTTGCTTCAAAAGCTACTTTAGAGAATTTGGGTATTAAAGTTGAAGGCGAAGGATGTGGAAAAATAGAGATAACACATCCATTATGTTTCGAAGACGGTAATACTAATAGTTGTCTTCCATCAGAAATAAATATGCTTGGTCTTGCTGTTTATACGATTGATTTAGATAAAGTGAAAATGGCCAGTGATAATGGATTTTATCCAACGCTAGCGACAGATGTTGGTGGTTTGTATGTTGATATAAAGTATCAGGAAGTGAATTGTTCTTATTTAAGTAGTCTGTAATTAATGTATGTCACATTTTAATTAAGAATTAACTCAATAGTAATGAACCAGTTTTTGCGAGAGACTTCTAAGTTGTGGTTTCTTGATATTTTATTTGCAGCAATAGAGAAATGAAGTCGTTCGCATTATTTTTTATTTCATTATCTTAAGTGTTACCTGAGTGATAGTTTGATTGCCATTTCTATACCTTTGGTGGTGCTTAATGAAAATGAAATCGCTGTCGGTCGTTGCCTTATTATCGTCGTTAATACCTAACACTTATGCTTTTGATGCTTCTCCGTTTGTGGTTGGAGGAATGCCGTTTGAACCACAACCAACTGAAAACTGGATGGTTTCGTTACGAGATACAAAAAATGGTAATAGTCATTTTTGTGGAGGTTCAATTATAGATGACCATTGGGTGTTAACCGCAGCGCACTGCGTCGTCCGTCCGAGAGAATCAGGTTATTATGTTAAGCAGCCATCACAAATAAACGTGATGGCTGGTGTATCGGATAACAAAATAACAAATGTCGGAAATCTTTATTCGGTTTCTCATGTTATTGTTCATAAGGATTACTCTCCTGATGTGATAATTCAGCAGCAAACGGTGCCTGGTGGCAGTACTACTGTTGAGTTGAAATCAACAGCGTTGGATAATGATGTTGCGCTGATTCGGGTTGAAAGTCCTTTTACTGATGTTGCGTCTATTAAACTTGCAACTCCCAATGAGGCTGATGAGATAGATAAAAGGCTAGGAAAAGAGTGGAATGAGCATTCCAGGCCTGAGAATACAATTATATCCGGGTGGGGAGCGATAGACACTGCCTCGACAATATTCGAAAATCAATTATTAGCTGCTCATTTGTCTTTTGTTCCTATACTTGACTGTTATAACCGTTTAGAGCTTGGTAGTGAGTTAAATACAATTATCGGCAATCCTGCAATCAAAACTAAAATTTGTACTTTGCCGCCGACAGTGATTAATAGCGAAGAAAGTGATTTAGTTTACGGACCTAGCCCATGTAAAGGTGATAGCGGTGGACCGTTATTAGCGCAAAAAGTCAATGGTGAATGGGTGCAGATAGGAATTGTCAGCGGAGGATCTGCTGGTAAATTAGTGTGTGGTTCTATAACGCGACCAGGTTTTTATGCTCGTGTTGGTACATACCATAGCTGGATTGAGCTTTATAAGGGAACTAAACCACGTAAATCGGTGATAGCGCCAGAGATCATTACTAATAGTAAGGAAAAAAAATGCACTCCTGGTGTCGACGGGATAGCACATACCAATTGTGCAATGATTGAGGGCGATGGTGGTTCGTGGTCATGGATAGGGCTGTTGTTTTTGTCTTTAGTCGGTTTTTATCGTCGTAAACAGCCTTATTAATGTAATCATACCTATAACGATTTATTTTAATGCCACCGCTATTGCGGTGGCATTTCTTTAAAGTCGACTCGTGGTAAAAATTAACGTTTAAATGTCACTATTTCGTTTCTATCGCCAAGATTAAGCTGAGTTATCTGTGGTTGGGTTTGTGCAATGATTTGCCCATAGCGTACTGAATAGCGAACGGGAATCTGGCGGCGTATCGCGTCAAAACCATTATCGGCGGGAAGGATCAGAAGGTTGCCAGGTTTACCTACCTCGATACCATAATGCTTATCTATATTCATTGCTCGGGCGGAATTTCGGCAGATCAAATTAAGTGCATGGTCTATTTGTTCGTATCCCATGATTTGGCAGATATGAAGACCCATGTGAAGTACTTGCATCATGTTAGCTGTGCCCAGTGGGTACCAGGGATCAAAAACATCATCGTGACCAAAACAGACATTAATGTCGGCTGCAAGCATCTCTTTGACTCGGGTAATACCACGGCGTTTTGGGTAGTCATCAAAACGGCCTTGCAGATGGATATTAACCAGCGGGTTTGCAACAAAACTGATACCTGAGAGTTTTAACAGGCGAAACAGTCTGGATGTATAAGCGCTGTTATATGAATGCATGGCCGTCGTATGGCTTGCAGTGACTTTGTTGCCCATGTTGAATTTATGTGCGAGTGCTGCAAGCGTTTCGATGAAACGGGATTGTTCATCATCAATTTCATCGCAATGTACGTCGATCATTCGATCGTATTGTCTTGCCAGTTCAAATACAAAGTGGAGTGACTCAATGCCGTATTCACGGGTGAATTCGAAATGCGGGATGGCGCCGATAACATCGGCTCCAAGTTTTACAGCTTCTTCCAGTAGCTCTTTACCGTTGGGATAGGAGAGAACACCTTCTTGTGGAAACGCAACGATTTGAAGATCTACCCAATCTTTAACTTCTTGTTTTACCTCCAACATGGCTTTCAGGGCCACTAAATCGGGATCGGATACGTCAACATGGGTTCGTATGTGTTGAATTCCATTGGCTATTTGCCATTTTATTGTCTGTTTTGCCCTGATTTTTACATCCTTAACAGAAAGCATGGCCTTACGTTCAGTCCAACGCTCAATTCCCTCGAACAAAGTACCGGAAATATTCCAGTTTGGTTCACCGGCTGTTTGGGTTGTGTCGAGGTGAATGTGAGGCTCACAGAAAGGGGGGATTGCCATTCCGCCTTCACCGTCAAGGCGATTGCCGTTGAATGTAATAGATTCGCTTACAGGCTGGATTTCTTTGATTGTACCGTTTTCGATCAAGATTTGCTGTGGTTTTTCGCTACCTTGTAGGGTGATGTTTTGGAGAAGCAGATTGCCATTTTGCATTTGATCATCCTTGTCGTTGCATAAGCATTTAGGAAGCATGACATATATGGATGTTTGTGGGAGTGAGCAGGATCTCGTGAGAGTTTTTGTATGAAGGATTTAACCTCGCAGAAATATCGCTGTGCAGCATGACTGACACTAGCGACCTTTAGAAAGGTTTTTTACAATGAGTAGTTAATTTTTCTTAAATTTTTTTAATATTTGTCGCTTGAATAGTACGGGTGTCATCATTATTGATAAATGGCATGATAGTATGTGCTCGCCCATCAGGACTTGGCTCAAATTGCACATATATGGATGTATATTGCTCTGACGACTTTGCACTATAAGAATCAAAGGTAACTCATTCATGTTTCTCAAAAATCTTTCTATCGGCAAGAAGATTGCCGTTGCTTTTATGTCTATCGCGGTGATCAACCTAGGCTTTGGCATGTTTCTGGTCAGTGAATTAGGAAAAATTAAGGATGAACTACTTAACTTCACCGACGACACGCTGCCAGCCGTGCAACATGTTGATGGAATAAGAGATAAAATGTCTTATTGGCGTCGTACTCAGTTCGCTTTATTAGCAGTTAACGATTTAGCTGAGGTTAAGCAGACTATTCAGCGTAACGAACGCATTCGTCAGGATATCCAATCTGGATTGGAAGCTTATGGTAAAACTGTTTGGCCGGGTGAAGAAGAGCAAACTTTTAATCGTCTAATGACTAACTGGAACAGCTATGTAGCGACCATGGCCAAGTTCAACGACGCTATGCTTACGATGGATAAAGCGACTGCCCACCCAATTTTATCCCAGTCACTTTCTCGTTTTGAAGGTATCGAGTCAGATATCAATTCACTGATTGATATTCTGCAAGATGCGATGGCGCAAAACCGCGAGACGATTCTGAGCTCAGTGACTGGCCTGAATACGAAGACTATCACCAGTAATATGGCTATCCTCGCCCTGATGGTGGTTATGACATTGCTACTGACTCGCATTATTTGTGGCCCGCTAAGACTCGTTGTTGAACAAGCGAATGCCATTGCTGGTGGTAATCTGGCTAAGCAACTGGATCGCGATGCCATTAGCAATGATGAGCTAGGTGAGCTGGCTGACTCTTCAATCAAAATGCAAAATAACCTGCGTCAGTTGATAGATGAAATTATCTCTGCTGTGACTCAGCTAAGTAGCGCGGTTGAAGAAATGAGTCAAATATCTGACTTGTCAGCCCAGGGTATGAAAGAGCAGCAACTACAGATCACTCAAGTTGCAACTGCAATGACAGAAATGAAAGCTGCAGTTGGCGATGTGGCGCGTAATACTGAAGATACCGCTTCTCAATCTGTGGTTGCTAACGAAAAAGCGCAAGAAGGTGCTCGAGACAACGAAGTAATGGTTGCCTCGATTCAAAACGTTGCCGGCGTTATTGAGCAGGCAGGTGAAACTGTTTCTGAACTGGAACAACAGTCGAAGCAAATCAACGTCGTGGTTGACGTTATTCGCGGTATTGCTGAGCAGACTAACCTGCTGGCACTGAACGCAGCCATTGAAGCTGCTCGTGCTGGTGAATCTGGCCGCGGATTTGCTGTTGTTGCGGATGAAGTACGTACCCTGGCAGGTCGTACGCAAGATTCGACAGGTGAAATTACGTCGATTATTGAAAAACTTCAGCTAATGGCGAAGCAAGCGAAAGATGCAACAGAGCAATCACGCACCAGCATCGAAGCTTGTGTGGATCAGGGCACTCATTCACAAGAAATCATGTTGTCGATCGAAAAATCCATCGCTGACATTGCTGACATGGGCTCGCAGATTGCCAGCGCGTGTAGCCAACAGGATTCCGTTGCTGATGAACTGAGCTGTAATATTGAGAATATTCATGTTGCTTCACAAGAAGTGGCACAAGGCTCAGAGCAAACGGCGCAAGCATGTCGTGAGCTTAGTCAGCTTTCTGTGACACTTCAAAACGCAATGGGACGTTTCAAACTTAACTAATTAGTATCTTTATCCATAGAAAGCGAATACCTAAAGCTTCTTGTGTATATCTTAAATTGTCTCTCAATCCATACCTTGTGCCGATAATTAACATAGCGGTGTAAGGTATGGATTTTCTGCGCTGAACCTATCCTGATAGACCCTTCATCTATTTTTCTTAAATGACAAAATGACGTTGTTGTTTTGGCGGAATTATTTGCCAAAAGTCGCTAACGCTGACAATTGTTGCTCATATAGTTGCTTTCATCGCCATTCGTTTGGTAATTAACTGTCGTTGATAGTGTGAAAAATGGGCGAAATTGTTTTTGGGGATAAGTCCTTTATCCACAAAAGCTGTGAATAACTCTGTGGGAAATGCTAGAAGGCTAATAGCCATGCTGGTTTCGGTAAAGTCAATAGTCGGAGCAATGAAAAACTCATGTAATCTCAGTGACATTGATTTAGTTCAATATAGAAAAATTGCCAGTAAATGGATTGAAAAATGTTGTCAGACCTCTTGTCTACAGTGCTTGATTTTAAGAAGAAAAGGGTCTTCATGCTTCTTTGTGATATTTATAAGATAAAGGTTATCGGGAGAGCCTGGCATGGTTTCTATTACGGTGAGGTGTTTTTGTAACTTTTGCTCAAACTATAAACAGTTGGACGTGGAAATGGGTACATCTCGCTGTGCAACCTGATGTCAGTTATTGCAGGGGAAATTAATATTGTTAATAATGCGAATGGTTTTTATTATTGTGTGAATAAATCGTGTCCCAGATCCTGATTGTTGATGATGATATTCAGCTTTGCACACTTCTTCAGGAGGTGCTGACTGAAGAGGGTTTTGATGTTCATTGTGAGCATTGTGGTGAGAGTGGCCTTGCATATATGCAGAATCATGCTATCGATCTTGTTCTGCTTGATGTCATGTTGCTAAATATTGATGGTTTGCAGGTGGCGCGTCGTATTTGCCAGCGATTTGCGACGCCGATATTAATGTTAACGGCGTTAGGTGATGAACCCTCAATGCTTGAGGGGTTACAGGCCGGCGCTGATAATTATTTGGCAAAACCATTCCGTGTACCTGAGCTATTAGCCCGGATTACGGTAATACTGCGAAGGGTTGGCCTGGAGCGCCAGCGGCAGAGTATTAATCATTGTCAATCATCATTGACTGAGCGAATTGCTCGTTTACCCCTTACAGGTACTGAGTTTGAATTACTGGAGTATTTGCTAAAGAACAATGGTGTTGTGGTTTCTAAGGCTGAGCTGCAAAAAGAGGTTCTAAAAAAAGAGCTGAGCCCGTTTGATCGCAACCTGGATATGCATGTCAGTAATATTCGCCGAAAGATGGTGAAATCTGGTTTGTCTAAACAGCATATCAAAACTGTTCGCGGGAAAGGGTATAGCTTTATTGACCTAGTTTAAAATGAAAAAAGTGGCGCAGCTTGCGCCACTTTTTTCAGTTTTACTTACTGTATGAACTAGCGATATTATCAATACGCTGGTTCGCACGCATTGCTTCTTGGTAGGCAGCGTCAGAAGCAGCACGAGCATCATTAACTGCACCTGCCATTTGATCTTGCTGACTCTGTAAAGCACCTACCTGATCTGAGAGCATATCAACTTTGTTAGTCAGTTGTTGCAATTGCTCTGCTTGCTCTGAGCTAGTACAGCCCATTAGTGTCGCACTCAGAATAATTCCGGTAAGGATAGATAATGAACGGTTCATTTTTCTTTCTTCTCCTTTATTTGCCACTACAAACCGAGTGTTAAAATGTGTCAGTCGGCAGAATTAGTATGGCATATGTTGCTCAAATTTCTTCCTAATTCACCTATCTATCTGTAAAAACAACTCTCAAAATCGAGAAATAAGATAATCACAGACTTAAATACGCGGATTTAGATTTTATGTAGGAGATTCAGTGAGCAGGCGCTCAATAGCCTCAACCAGAATTGCCGGATTTAAGGTGTGTTGGACTTTTTCAACCAAGGTGCCATCTGGTTTTAGGAAATAGAAGTAGGAACTGTGGTCAACGGCATATTCTAGGGCTGAATTTTCTAATTCTGTACGTTGATAAAGAACACCATATTGTTCAGCTAATGCTTTAGTTTGCTCTGCGGTTCCTGTCATACCGATAATGTTTTGATTAAAGTACTGGGCGTATTGCGCGCTTTTTTCCGGTGTATCCCGTTCTGGATCTAAGGTAATAAAAATAGGCCAGAGTCTGCCTAGCTGCTCTTTGTTGATGGTTTTGAGTGCGGCAGACAGTACAGCAAGAGAAGTCGGACACACATCAGGGCAGTGAGTATAGCCAAAGTAAATAACGCGAAGGCGGGAATCTTCTGCATCATAGAGATTAACGGTTTGTTGCCCGCTTTCCAGTAAATTGATGGGTGAAGTTGGTGATGTGGCCGCAGGGGAATCGGCGTCGACAACGATACGGGTGATAACGCCGGCTGTAAGAGCTAAGGCTAAAACAATCCATTGAAATTTCACTTTTCCATCCTTAATGAGACGTAAATTGGCTCAATTTGTTCTGCATTTGAAACGGGCTTAATACTGCCTTTCCAGGTCATTGCATTTGAGGTACAAAATGGAAGAAGCAGCTCACCGGTGAAGTGCTTACTGGTAACTCGAGATAATTTTAGCTGATATACCCCCATCATCATTTCGTGACCTTCAAGGGAAAGCAATAAGCTTTCGGTGCTTGGTGGAAGATCTGGCCATAAAACTCGAATTTCAGTTTCTCGCATCGGATGGATCTTGTCGCTAGAAAGCGTGATGACGGCATTTTTTTGTTTACAGCCTTTTATATTTAGCACGCAATATTCAGAGATATTTCGTTCATGCAGCGTTGGTTGGGTAACAAGGCTGGTAAGTTGAAAGGCGCTGAAACCGACAAGGAAGGCAATCAAAAGCTTAGCAATTGCGGGCCAAGTTGATCGATTTGTCATGAGGTTATCTCTGTTTGTTGCGATTTTGTAATCATAACATTGGTAATGGAAAATCAATCAGTTGGCTGATGGTTTTGTGAGGGGAGTTTGCGAAAGAGGGGTCATTGCGAGTTCGTTGCCCTGTTAGGGACAGGGCAACGTATTAACTAGTTACTTTTCAGCGACTTTTTCTAACCCCCAGACAAGGGCGATGCCAAGGATCATGGCTGCGATAGCGTAGGCTAATAGTGCTGGCTGCCCGGTGATTTGTTCAAAGCTGAAAGGCGATAGGTTTCGCTCCAGAAGCGGGACCTGCTCACCGCTGGAGTTGATTCGCCAGGTTAACGTTTCTTTCCATGGCCAGATTTTTCCAAGAGTACCTAGCATTAATCCGGTTAGAAATGTCAGGGTAATATCCCGGTGGTGGCGGATTGCCCATGAAAGAGCATGGGAAAAGGTGAGTAGGCCAAAAACACAACCTGTAGCAAATGTTGCCAGAGTAATAATGTCGACCGATTTAGCAGCGGCAAGAATTGGGCTGTACATACCCAACAGGAGTAGGATGAAGCTGCCCGAAATTCCTGGCAGGATCATGGCACAGATAGCAATTGAACCAGCTATCAAAATATTGAGAGAAGTTGGTTCAAGGTTGAGTGGGTGGAGTACCGTAATTCCATAGGCAAAACAGGCTCCAGCCAGAACTGAAGCAAAGCGGTTGGCCTTCCAATGCTTTACTTGTTTGAACATATGGTTTACTGAAACGATGATCAGCCCGAAGAAGAAAGACCATAGCGGAATTGGATGGGTATGTAACATCCAAGTGATGAAGCGAGCCAGGGTAAAAATACTGGTAAGGATGCCCGATAGCAGTAAGATTAGGAATGTACCGTTAATATGTTCGAAAGCGGCTTTGAAGCCGTCTCTTTTGATGATACCGATAAGGTTTGGATTAACTCGGCGAATACTTTCTAGCAGGGTATCGTAAATTCCTGTAATAAAAGCAATCGTCCCACCTGACACGCCTGGTACAACATCAGCGGCACCCATTGCCATGCCTTTTAAAAAGGTAAAAACTTTACTCATGGTTTTCCGTATACTTCATTGGTAAATAGCAGAATTTGACAGCATTATAACGTGTTGGTGTGAAAAAAACGTATTGATAGCTGATACGTCGCTGAATATAGCATTGATTTTGCCATTTATATCAATGTTATTAGTCAATTACGTTATTTACAGAAAAAAGGCATATAACCAGAAGACTTTGCTTGGGAAAATCTACAGTGTGAGTTGCGAGCTGAGTCTGAACGTCGAGTTTTAGCCTTTTGTGATGCGATAAATTGACAGTACTAACATGATTATTCATAAGATAATGTTGTTCTGACTTTTTAGGTCTCACATAAACAAACTGCTCGTTCGAGTATCATTGGTGTTTGAACAAGCGATATATGTTTGATGAGAGTTATTTTGCTGCCCGAAATTGTGCATTGAGCAACAAAGCTAACATAGATTTTAGATTAAATTATCTAATGACTTGACGATATGGCGAATAGCTGTGAGAGTATATGTATATCAAACCTTATGTATATGTGGTGTGAGAGCTCACACTTAAAAGCAAAGGTTGAATAGATATTCGGATTGAATTTAAAACAATAACTTTGTAACTATCGCTGCGGAATTATTTTCAAAGGATGATACGGCTATGATACCTAGAGACGCGACACTCCGTGTTGTCAGACCTACCGACAATCTTTATCAAATTACATCTATGTATAGCAAAGCCCTCGGCTTTGAAATGCTTAAGCAGTTTAAAGGTCTTGATGGTTTTGATGGGGTTGTATTAGGTCACCAAAAACATGCATATCATATAGAGTTTGTTCACCAACATGGTATTACTGCTGGTAAGGCGCCGACTCAGGATAACTTAATGGTCTTTTACATTGACTGTAGTCGTGTATGGGAGCGTGCTTGCCGCAATATGATTGATGCAGGTTTTAATGTAGTTGAATCCAACAATCCATATTGGGAGAATGTCGGTAAAACATTTGAAGACATTGACGGCTATCGAGTGGTATTGCAAAACATGGATTGGGACCGCTAATTGTAAGCTGCCGATATGAAGTGTTCGAAACAAAAAGCTCAGGCAAAAGGCCTGAGTTTTTTGTTTATAGGGACTGATGGTTTTAGCGCTTTGCCATGCTTGTGTAGGCGGACTTAAACATCAGAGCAAAACCTTCTTGTGATAATTCTTTGGCTGTCATTTGTGCGGCATTCAAGCGCCGGTAACATTCACCTAAAGCTGCAATGACTATATCGAGTTCGTTTTTATTGAGGTTTTTAATATTCATATTGCTCACTTCCTGATTAAGGCAGTAACAGTGACTAATATATGTCGAATGTTTGGTCTTAACTATAATGATGACGATACAATGCTCATTATGAACGCAAACTGAACGGCATGTGATTAGGTTTTGTCCTTGTTTGATGATGGTAATAGGTTATTGATTTTCAATGTTTACTGTGTCAGGTGACTGTAAAATCAAAGATTAATCTTTTGTTTATTTAGTGGCAGAACAGGCAGGTGCTGGGCTGTAATTATAAATAAGCCCAGTACCATGATTGAAAGTTATCGTTGTGGGTGTTTTGAGGTTTTTAAATTATTACCATTGAATATGATTAGACCAGCTTACACTTAGTATCTTTTATCTATTTCCATTAGTTTGTGAAGGAACTCTTGAATCTGCACTTCGTTATTATTGTGAAAATCTGCAGTTGTTTGATTGATGACCCCTTCAGGATCTTCATTAGCGGTATGGAAGTGATAAGTGTTATGGAAATTTATATCTAGGCTGACATTACTATCAGCAAGATTGACGTAGTAACCGTCAGGATTCTCTGTACAGGTAACATCCTCCAGCTTCATTCCCAGCTCTGTTGGTTTTCCTTGCGTTTTAATTTTTTCGTAAACGCTCAGTAATGTACGCATATCGACATTATTTTTCATTACTACCTCCACCCCAAGTTCAGTTGCTGATGCATTGAAACTTATGCCTTCATTACTAAATTTAGGCATTGCGTAGGTAGCTGCAAGTTAAGTTGCTGGAATGTTAACGATGATCAATGTTTATGCCTGATATGGTTCTCATTTTTGCTAAAAAAACCAGATGATAGTGTTGATATTTTTATTTGTTTCAACGTGATTTTTAAAGAGGTAAGTGATAGGTTGATGAAATGAAGAGCCACTAAATGGAATTAATTTAATGTTTAAGCAGCTAACCGAAGCTCCGCTCGATCCTATTTTGTCGCTTTCAGTCGCTTACCGAGAAGACTCTCGGGCTAACAAAATGGATTTAGGCATTGGGGTGTACCGAAATAGTGAAGGTGATACACCAATTATGAAAGCGGTTCATTTGGCTGAGCAACAGTTACTGGATACGCAGACCACCAAATCATATGTAGGATTGGCAGGCAATGAAGTCTTTAACCAGTCGATGATGGATCAACTGCTGACCGGTACAACTGCACATTCGCGAGCAGCCGCTGTACAGACTCCTGGTGCAAGCGGAGCGCTTCGCATGTTGGCCGATCTGCTTTATATCGCTCAGCCAGATACTACGGTATGGATTTCTAATCCGAGTTACGTTAACCATAGGCCTGTAATGGAAGCGGCCGGGCTGAAAGTGAAGTATTACCCTTATTTTGACTCTGTGACAAAGCAGGTTAATAGCCAGGCAATGTTGACAGAATTGGCCAAAGCCGGGCCGAAGGATGTGGTGTTACTTCATGGTTGTTGTCATAACCCAACGGGCGCCGATATTTCATTTGCTGATTGGCAGGCAGTGACAGAACTGGCAAATAAGAATGGTTTTCTGCCATTTGTAGATATTGCTTATCAGGGATTTGGTGATGGGCTGGAGCAAGATGCGGCTGGCTTGCAGCATATGGCAGATAATATTGAGGAGCTAATTATTGCAACCTCGTGTTCGAAAAATTTCGGCCTTTATCGTGAGCGTACCGGCGCTGCAATTGTGGTAGGAGACAGCCTTAAGCATGCGCAGAAAGCCAAAGGGCGTATTATGACCCTTGCGCGATCGACCTATACCATGCCGCCTGATCATGGCGCGGCATTGGTGGCGACTATTCTTTCTGACGATGCAATGACACAACTTTGGAAGCAAGAACTTGATGAGATGAATCAACGTTTGCTGAACTTACGAGCTGGCTTGACTAAGGCTATTAGAACTCAGGGCTCCGATAATTTTGATTTTATTGAACACCATAAAGGAATGTTCTCTGTGACAGGGTTAAGTCCCGAGCAAATTACACGGCTAAGGGAAGATTTCGGGATCTATGCTGTTAGCGATGGACGGATCAACATCGCAGGCCTTCAAGAACAGCAACTGGATTATCTCGCAAATGCTCTGATAACAGTTTCGAAATAGATATCAACCTGGGGGGCAGTTGGCTCCCCATTTTTCCAGCATCTCTCTTAGTTCCTGTGATTGATATGGTTTGCAAAGAATATCGTCCATGCCTGCTGAAATGCAATCTTCACGTTCAGCGGAGGTCGTCCCTGCGGTTAAAGCCAAAATTGGTTTTGAATAACCGTTTTCACGAAGTTTACGTGTCGCACAGTAACCATCCATAACCGGCATCCGGCAATCCATCAGGATGACATCAAATGGTTGTTTGCTGAGAATATCGAGAGCCTGCTGCCCATTATCGGCAATGGTAGGGGATACGCCCATTTTACTGAGCATGAGTTTGATGAGCATTTGATTGGTCTTTAGATCCTCAACCACCAAGACGTTAAGCGATCCTAGTTTTGGTAACGAGGTAGATAAGCGGCTATCGTTTTCAATTTTGGCTCTATGTATTTTTAAAGGCAGGCTAACCGTAAATGTAGCTCCTTTACCGCAGTCGCTTTCAAGTTGAATTTTCCCGCTCATTTGCTCGGACAGCTGTTTACAAATGGCAAGGCCTAGCCCTGTACCTTCATGAATGCGTTTACTTGAAAGGTCAACCTGGCTGAATGGTTTGAAAAGCTTAAAGTGTTCATCTTTGGCTATACCGCAACCTGAGTCATTGACAGTAAAAAGTAAATTTTCATCATGCCATTCGAGCTCTACTGACACATGGCCTTTAGACGTGAACTTAATGGCATTGCCAATTAGGTTTACATATATCTGTTTGATCCGGTCTTCATCACCGATTAACCAGCGCGGAACTGTGTTATTACAAGTAATCTTAAATGAAAGTTGTTTTTCCGAAGCGCGTAGTTGGAAAATATCTTCCAGCATTCGTGCCATATTGTGGCAGTCGAATGGTTTTTCAATCAGCTCTAGCATACCTGCGTTGATTTTACTGAAATCAAGCAAGTCATTAATGATTGCCCGAAGTAGCTCTCCTGAGTGGTTGAGTGTATTGAGTAACTTTTGTTGTTGTGGTGTTAAGCGGGTATCATCAAGTAGTTCTGCGGAGCCTAAAACGCCGTTTAGAGGGGTTCGGAGCTCATGGTTGATCATTGCCAGAAATTCTCGGGCGGCTTGCTCGGAAGCTTCTGCTCGATTTCTAGCTGTTATGGCTTCTTCCAGGGTGAGTTGCCGGCGGATGGATGTCCGCAGCATTTCGCTGAATAACGTGATATGTTTTTGGATAGTCTGCAGCCAAGAACCTGATGCTTTCATCCGGGTGGCAAAATATCCGTTTACGGTTTGGTTGCTATCGAGCGAAATCCATAAAATACCTTCATCATTGTCCCAATACGTTTTTTGTTTACTGAGTTGTTCTGGGCGTAACCATTGCTGTCGACGGCCAGAAGCATAGCAGATGTTAATGCCGACATCCGGTGTACAGAATATTTCGATACAGCAAGCTGTGACAGAAATACCGTCTACCAGCGAATCGGCAAGTTCCTGAATGAGTTGTTCAGATGGAGGGAGCTTTAGGAAAAGCCGCCCGTATTCAACAAGCATGGTTTCGATTTTGGCTTGGTATGCCAATAACTCAGAGTTAACCTCTGCTCTTGCTCTGAGTTTTTCCATGGATGTTTCGAGTAGTTTTTTCGCATTAAATAGCTCATGGCTTTTTAGTTCGAGTAGCTTTTCAGCTTCTTTTCGGGCTGCTTTTTCTCGCTGTAGCTTTTTTTCAAGCAAAGCAATATGTACTTCCTGATCCATACTTACTCCGCGATTAAATCAAGGTTAAATCTGACGTGACTCTGCTCTTTATTCATGGGTTCCATGCTAACTTGGAGTTGTTGGTTAAAGTGCTTAGCACAGCCTTTGATAAGACCAAGGCAGACATGGGACATACAGCGTGCAGATTTATAGTCCATGATTAGTTGGGTTGATGTTTGTGACAGAAAATCAAATTTTGGCGGAGTTGCATCGGGGTAGAGTTTTTTGACCTCGGTATGAATATGGCTTTCGACATTTCTAATGAAGCTAAAAGTATCGTGGTGTTGCGGTTTTATTGCTGGTAGGGTTTTCAAGAGGCGAATGAACACAGCCTCGCCATAGATTTCTTGTAAATTTTCTGCAGGGACGCCGGTAATTTTGCTGAGTGAGACGATCAATTTTACAAGCGAGCGGTGGTCGTAACTGCCAACCGCTGTATAGACCCCGTCATCTATCGCTTTATCTAGCATTTCCTGGCAAACATCTAATCCAAATGCACTTTCGACGATTTCTAAGAATTCTGTAAAAATGATTCCTTTCACGTCAATTCCTTTCTAACTCTGTCCTTTGAATTAGTATGGTAAGGGAACCAAGTCGCGTCAAAAAGCAATAACAAAGAATGGGTTATTGACAGATATTTTTTATGGGAATGTTATCAAGCGCCAGAAATTTACGAGGTTTTTCTGGCGTTTGCAAGATGGGGGGGGTTAATAACGGCAAAGCACTAACGAATTACCTTCATTAGCTATCATCGTCATTAGGCTATTCTCCATTTCAGAAATGAGTTCTTGTTGATTTGCTAAGGGGAGAGCATGAACATCTGAAATAAGCGCAATATTGCTGTCTGACTGGAAAATCATTCCGCAAGCTGCTGGTTTTCCATTGAAAAAACCGACGTACAGTTGAGCCGGAGAGCCTTCTTCAAACATAATTTGTGTCAGGTATTCGAGTACCGCTTCTTTTTCTTCTTCTTCGTTTTGCCATTTGCTGGCCAGAACCAATGAGTAGCGGATCGTGAGAGGGTGGCAGTCAACGGGATAAATCGAGAGAGAGTTCGAAGTTGCACCAGAAATAGATGATACCAGTTCGCAGGACTGTTGCTGGGATTGATAAAGTGCAAGTCCTTTTTCACTAAGCGGTGTGGGAAATTCCGCTTCGGTAATATGACTGGCCATCCAGGTGTTTTTTAAATTGATGAGTTGTTCAATCTGTGACTGCATATCATCTTTTCTTTATTGGGCTTACCCACACCTTAACCTAATTAACATCGAGAAGGTATGGGCTGGAAGGTTAAGTGGTTAATTAATGACTAATAATATCTTGATTATCGACACGATGCCTGTCACTGTAAATTCCTTCTTCAGTCCGTTTGCCACAACTGATTATCATCGTGATTTCTGCTTGGCTAGAGAGTCCAAGAAGTTTCTTAGCTCGTTTGGAATCAAAGCCTTCCATTGGGCAGGTGTCATAACCTTCGGCACGCATAGCTGTCATGAATGTCATTGCTGCTAGTGAGCTGCTTTTATGCAGGCATACCCTGAGATCACTTTTGCTAACTTCACGTACCATTGGCTTATTGATACCTAGGATAGTACTTAGGAATTTGCGGGCAACACCGAATATGCCGAATCGGTCATTGCGATAAACAAAAGGGATCAGTTTTTCATAATACTTTAAGGCGCGCTTGGCGGTCAAATTCAGTCGCTTGGTCGTACTTTCGGACTGAACGGCGTGAATGAACAAGTTCTTTAAACTGGCTTTGAGCATTTGGCATTGGTGACTTTAATTCTTATTTGACTAGGTTTGACGCAATCATATCAACCAAGTCGATTGAGGCAAATAGTCTTAGGCGACAAATGGGATATACTATTTGTCGCTTTTATTTACCGTTTGTTCAAGTTATTGGCAATTTATCACAAGACTAGTGAAATATAGTTCATAGCAGCTAATCTAAGTATCGTTAGGAACGATATGTTTTGTCCTAATGCTAGAGAGCACTATGGAATTGAATGTCAACATTTTCTCCTTGGCTGCTCTGAATATGTGAACTTATACCGCGAACGTTTTCATGATATCTGGCGAAAAGTTCCTTGGCCGCTGAACTTTTTCATGAGCATATTCAGGCAGCTTACTTTACATTTGCAGAAAATCGAACTGTCGCTATCTCTGCATTGTAATCACATCTTAAGTTTGTCTTAACCCCCATAACTGAAGTAATCGACTCAATTGCTTGTGTGATTTCTGTATAATCCACTGATTTTATATGTTGCTAGTTATGTGTTGTGGTACTTAAATGGATCGTAAAAACTCAAATAATACGGTTAGGGATATTTTTATTAGTATCTTTTTTTGTATTGGTATTGCGTTGATTACCTACATGATTAAAGGGGGGGCGTTTAGTCGCCATCTGATAATTGCATTTGGCTATGGCGGAATTTGCAATGCGATTAGCCTGATGCTGCGGCATTACTCACCGTCTTGGCGCTCATCAATACACTTTATGATAGTGGTTGGTGGTACGCTGGTTTTAGGGACATTACATGCCATCTTATGGTCGGTATGGTATCGAACCCAGGGAGGTGTAAGCGAATTATTAACCCTTGTTAGTTTTGCTCTGTTTTTTTTAACTCTGATTTATTACGTCTTTTATAGCAGGGAAAAGGCTCTGCTTTATGAAAATAAGCTCCGTCAGGCAAGATTGCATCAGGCAGAGCAGGAAAAAGCGTTAGTGGTGAGCCAGCTCCAGGTACTTCAAAGTCAGATAGAGCCTCATTTTCTTTTTAATACATTAGCAAACTTGCAGGTGCTAATTGATGCAGACCCAAGTAAAGCTAAGTTACTACTTGTTCAGTTGACTGAATTATTAAGGATTAGTTTGAAAAAGAGCCGACGTGAATGGATCATGCTGGGGGACGAAATAGAGCTGTTGGATGCCTACCTGGGTATTCAGTCGATGAGGCTCGGTGAACGGCTCTCATATCGGATAGTGGTTGAGCATGGTGTCGATAAGTACTGGAATATCCCTCCTCATATGTTACAGCCGTTGGTTGAAAATGCCGTATATCATGGGATAGAGCCGCTTCAAGAAGGCGGTGAGATAGCAATCTTCATGTCCAGCCTAAATGGTCGGCTACTTGTTGAAATCAAAGATAATGGTGTTGGTTTTAGTGGCGAATCTTTTCAGCAAGGCCATGGCGTAAGTTTGGATAATATCCGCCAGCGATTAAAAGCGCTCTATGGTGATCAAGCCTATTTATCTATTTCTGCGCCAGAAGGGAGCGGCGTAACTACGAAGATTGAGCTCACTCCGGGAGACTACATGTAATGATGGAACAATTAACTATCACAGCCATTATCGCTGATGACGAACCTCTGTTACGTCACCATTTGAATTATTCTCTGGCTGATGTATGGCCGCAACTGGATGTCGTTGCAAGTGAATCGGATGGTAAGGCAGCATTGGAAAGTATTAAGTTGTTACAGCCTGATATTGCCTTTTTAGATATTCGTATGCCGGGGCTAGATGGTATATCGGTAGCGAAGGCATTGAGAAAACTAGATAGGATACCCGTGATTGTATTTATCACAGCCTATGATGAGTACGCGATTCAGGCGTTTGAAGAGCATGCGTTCGATTATCTGCTTAAACCATTGAATGAAAAACGCCTGATGACAACCTGTGAGCGTATTAAGGCGTTTTTAGTTGCAGTGAGAGCCGGGGAGAGTGAAAAGAAAACCGGTGCCGTTGATGCGATTGAACGCTTGGTCGCTAGGATCCAGACGCCGCCAAATCGTTATCTTCGCTGGATCAAGGCAAGTAAAGGCGATGATATTTGCCTTGTGTCTGTTGATGATGTCAATTACCTGAAAGCAGAAGATAAGTACGTTAGCGTCTATACAAGCGATAATGAATATGTTATTAGTACGCCGCTAAAGGAGCTGATTAAGCAGTTGGACCCAGATACATTTTGGCAAATACACCGTGCGACAATCGTTAGGGTTGAGGCGATTGAGCGTGTTAAGCGCGACTTTACCGGAAGAATGTATGTTCATCTCAATGAAGGAAGTACAAAACTTGCAGTGAGCCGGAATGCTCAGGGGCTGTTTAAGCAAATGTAAAGTCATTCATTTTTCTGTTTATCACTCTATATTCCATTCATCTTGTTCAGTCACCATTTATCGCATCGTGTGGTACTCGCTTTTATTCGTAGTTAATCTAGGCCCAAATAAAGCACAGTACTTAAGTTCAGGATGGCCCGAGAGTGTTACAGGAATAACCTTGAGGGGGAGCAAAGGTGCTAAAAAATTTAATAGCAACGTCAGTTGGCAATTAGAGAGTACCTCTTTGGACACATAGGTATATAGGTATATAGGCCTGTCTGCGAGGAGGGCCGATGATAGAGTTTCAGAGGATACAAAAAAAATATGGCCCCAATGTGCTTGCAGGCGAGGCGCTAAAGGGTGTCGATGGAAGAATAGATAACGGAGAAGCGGTTGCTCTTTATGGCCCGTCAGGCGCAGGAAAAAGCGCATTATTGAATATTTGCGGTTTGTTGGACTGTGACTATAAAGGTCGAGTTATTATTGGTGATAATGCAATAACGAAGACTGCAGAATATACCTTGTTAATTCGGCGAAGAAGCGTTGGTCATATTATGCCTGGTTTTAGTTTGGTGCCAACGTATACTGTTTCTGAGAATATTGAATTTCCATTGTTACTGAATAATGTCTCAAAAAAAGAAAGAGATAATTTGATCGCTGATATGCTGGCGAGGCTTAATATAGAGTGTTATGCCCGTTTCAGACCGGAACAGTTAAATTCAGAGATAACGTTGCGTGTTCTTATCGCGAGGGCATTTATTCATCGACCGAGTGCGGTCGTGTTAGATGAACTGCCTAAGAAAGTTGGTGAATCAGAAATGCTTGATACCTTGTCTATTATTAAGCAACTTTCGGATGAATTTGGTACTGCTGTACTTGCAGCGACCAGCAACTCGTCAGTTGCTGATATGTGTGACCGGAAGATACATTTGTGTAATGGTCATATTGTTGAGCATATACCAGTATCTGTTATTCAGCGGAGCGTACTAGCTGAGGCCTTGCCATGGGGACGTTAGCCTTGCCGTTCTTACTAATGAAAAGTCGATTGTTTACCAATTGGCACAGCGGCATAGTGGCATCAGTGTTTGTAAGTTGTACCGCTTTGATTTTATTGATGGTGCTTATTTGGCTTGATTGGGTGATTGAGTTAGCTAATGACCCGCTTAGTTTGATATTTATTTCATGTTTGATTGTTATTTGCTGCCTAGTACTTGTGGTTATGCTGTTCTATCACATAAGTCGAATTATTACCTGCAATGCTAAATTGAGTGTTGCTGAGTTATATGCATTTAAGATCATGGGATTAACTCAGAAGGAACTGTTATTAGTCTTGGCTATTAAAACTGCACTTGTAACAAGTCTCGGGTTGTTATTTGCAGTAGGTATTATTCAACTCTTTCAAAGAGTCTTTAGTACAGTTATTTATGAGACACTGTTAGAACATCCGTATCAATTCTTTGGCTTTTCCCTGGATTGGTTGAGTTTGGGTTACATGACGATCTTGATATTGAGTTTTATATCTATGATTTCAGAACTGAATTCTATTAAGAAAGTACGAGTTTCTGGTTAATATCAGCTTAATATTTATGGGAGTGTCGCACTTATATTAACTGTTGAATTATGAAATAGAAGTACGTAACGAAGTTGAAACAGTTTTTGATTCTTCATGAAATTTTATACGCCAAATCTGACATTTTAGTCTATTAATTTGTATGCATTTTAAACAAATTTCAGGGAGAACGATGGATGGACTGTGAACCAAATAAAAGTGCTTTTATACCACCGCTTTCAACTATGTCGGGTGATGATTATTTAAAGCAAATACAGATAGTTACTTTGCTAGGGAGAGCCGTGGAAGCAATAACGGTTAATCAGGTTCAGCTGCTAATGAAGGGAAGCCATAATCAAACAGCATGGATGTTTGAGCAAATAGATAACAGCTTTGAGCATGCAAGTAAGTCTGTTGATGAGCGTTTGTGCTTTCCTTTTGATGTTATGGATTATGCTAGCCGGAAAGTCACAGATAACTGGCGAACCTTTATGGGCATGGCGACATCTGCTGAACAAGAACTGTCAGAACAGATTGAAAGCCAAAATAAACTGTATTCACAAACAGAGAAACAGTTAAAAAAAGAATTAGCAGAATTAACAAGAAGCATCTTGGATAAAGAGAAGGTGCTAGATGAACAGCAATCAAGAGTTGAAAAGGAACAAAAAGCGAAGCAAACGGTTCAGCGTTCGCAGCGGAAGCTAAAGGCTGAGCTTGAAGCTAGTCGGGAGGAGGTTGTTAAGTTAAGAGCTCAGATAGAAGCAACAGTGGAGAGATACGATCAAAAAGTGTCAGAAAATTCATTACTACAGACACAAATAAAGCAAGAAGCACAGAAAAATAATTCTGAAGCGGAACAATTGGCCAGAAAGATTGAGGCCATGACTGCAGAACAAGAAATACTACTTGCCGAGAAAGACGGCTTAAGCAAACGTATAGAAGAGCTTCAACAGTTGATGGAGCAACCTTCAAACTATACCGAATAACAACTCTTTCACTTTCGTTCAAAGCGCCTCGCTCACAGGGCGCTTTTTTTTGCCAAAGATAAAGGTGATATAAAACAGACTATGAACCTGAGAAGCCTGATTAATATTTGGGTTTATATAAGGTAAAGATAGTGTGTTTGATCTAGAAGCTTATATGATAATTAAGTAACGCTAATGATTTAGGAGTTGCCATATGAGCGGTGGTCAACGTGAAGTGACTTTGAGGTTTCTGGCAGAGCCGGGGGATGTCAACTTTGGCGGTAAGGTTCATGGTGGTGCTGTCATGAAATGGATCGATCTCGCGGCTTATGCTTGTGCCGCAGGCTGGAGCGGTCAGTATTGTATTACTGCTTATGCCGGGGGGATTCGATTTGTAGCACCAATCCATGTCGGCAATCTTGTTGAAGTTGGTGCCAAGGTGATTTACACCGGAACATCTTCTATGCATATAGCAATAGACGTTCAGGCGAGTGACCCTAAAACCCTTGAAAGGCGACTGACTACACATTGCATTGTCATCATGGTTGCTGTTGATGAGTTCGGTAAGCCAAGTCAGGTTCCTGAATGGATCCCACGGTCAGAGGAAGATAAACATTTGCGCGATTCGGCAATAAAGCTGATGAATATGCGTAAGGAAATTGGTGAAGAAATGGAAGCTCACGTTAAGTATATGAAATAAAGTTATCTGATTCTTCAATATTGGCAGAAGCGATGATCAAACGTGCAGATAATTACAATAGTGCGATTGATTTTATCGAAAACCCGCCAGCCGATTGTACTTTGGAAGTGATTGCGCCGCAAAACAGCTTTGCTGTCGGCCGTATAAACGACCGACTTGAATAAGCTCAATGCTGGTTATCAATTAGGAATAGAGGCTAGCTTTCTAGGTACTACATAGATTGAATTTCTTAGACTATGGAGAGTTTGGCTGTTGGGTTAAGCTCAGAAGATCGCAACGATTTCGAAAGTTTTACGTTCGTGACCGATATACACTTCAACTTCATCATCAATGTGTTGCTCCGACAGCGCTTGTCCAAGTGGTGCTGATGGCGTCACGATACTGATGGCTATCCCGTCGAACGTTAGTTTCAGGCCGCCGGCTGCTGGGCCGAGGAAAATATATTTCTCCTTATCCTCCTCATCAACTAACTGGACAAGGCATCCAATAGTGACTTTATCATCCTCAGAAAATGTTCTTGGCTTTAGTTGGGCATATTTTGTTAGTTCGTCTTCGCATTCGGCAACGCGTTGGGCCTGTCCCTGGGCAAGGTAAGAGGCTTCAAGGCTTAGGGTATCGTACTGATGCTCTGGTGCATTTTCTTCGTGCGTGGCGGTTTCATAAGCGCGTGTTGCTGCATCCACTGCAGATTGGTGTACCTTTTTTAGCTCATCTACAATGTGTTTGAGTAACTGCGATTTATCCATCGTTAAACGCTCAATGAATTAAGTGAAGAATGCATCGTACATTAATAACGGCTTAATTTCATATTATGAAACGCCGATGAGTACGAATCCGTTGAACTCAGTTAGGTGTCGCAGTTATGCAAAAAGTTGGTTTGGGTGGTAGCTGTTATTGGTGTACTGAAGCGATTTTTCGTTCATTGGCTGGTGTTGTTAGTGTTTCTCAAGGCTGGCTGAAATCGAGAGAACATGACTCTTTCGCTGAAGGTGTCATCGTCGAATACGATGAGGCGATTATTAATTTGTATGCGATTATTCAAATTCACTTACATACTCATAGTTCTACGTCTGCCCATGGATTACGGGAAAAATATCGCTCAGCTATTTATGTATACAGTTTGGCGCAGCAGCAGAAAGCGAAGGGGTGCTTATTTAAACTGCAGCAGGAGTTTTCTCAGCCGTTGGTAACCCAAGTGCTTGAATATCAATCCTATGAGCCATCTGAAGCTGAATATCATGATTATTACTACGCTGATCCGGCAAAACCGTTTTGTACGAATTTGATCACTCCGAAATTGCAAGAGTTACTTAATAGGTTCGGAGACAGGGTTTCAGATGATGCTCGAAAGGTCATAGAGTATCAGGGTAGTAAGAGATACGAGGGCGATGGATATTCCGGAGGTTGAAGGGAAGGGCGAGCCAGTGCTCGCCTTCTGTTTAGTAGTGGTTGCGCTGTGAAGTTGTCTGATGGCGTATAGCTCCTGGTTACAGCGTCACTGATAGGGTTGGCCGAATGTATCTTTGTCGGCGAGAACTTTTTTTTTGCTCTACAGTATTCAAGGGGCACGTGTGCCTGTTTTTATCTAAATTGCAAGGAGGCTAGTCAATGACAAAAGGTTCGGTGAAATATTGGAATGCGCTATCAGAATCGAATCATTACCGCTGGCATGCTGTCGAGGGGACTGACGGTATGATTGAGCAAGTTACATTGAGTAAGGATGACAGGACAGGTGATTACACTCGTCTTACTCGGTTTAAAGCCGGAGCCGATACAACACCGTTTGGTGCCAATCAGCATACCTATCCTGAAGAAGTCTTTATTGTTTTGGGGCGATTATATGATGAAACCAACAATACATGGTTAGAGCAGGGATACTACGCTAATCGTCTGCCTGGTGAAATTCATGGGCCGTTTCTATGTGAGCAGGAATGTATCGTATTGGAGATTTCGACACCAAGCCAAGCTTAACGCTAATATGTGTTTTCTTGCTAATGATAGATGGGGGTGAGCTTTAGGTTATTCGCCCATGTATTTCACTTCTTTCTGCAAAGTAGCCTGATAAGCTTGTATTTTTAGCCTTAAATGCTGTTTCAAACACCATCTTTCTTATGTTTTATATCAATTAGGTTATTGTTCTTTTGCTACAGTGAACCTGTTTGTTGCTGATTAACCTTTAGGGGAGTAACAATTTAGACATGGAATTATTTGTTAGAGAACGAAATATTATTTTGTAAATTTATCACTATTTTCTCTTTCATCCGCGTGAAAATTGGTTGTTTAATGCGCAAAAGACTATAAATATCAATTAAGCTTGACACTTTAGCTACAGAGATGGTTTTATCTATGCGTTCGAATATTATTTATAGAGCTAAATATTCTTGGCGAAATGTTCGCCGAGTAGGGTTCAATGATGAAAAAAGTTGATAAGTACAGTATAGATAATACTGACTATACGGTTGGGCAGGATAACATCCAGAAGTGGGGGTTTGACGTCCATAATCCGGTTTTTGGTACAAGTGCTGGCTTGATTGTTTTATTTTTGATTGCGGCGTTAATTAGTGATCCGGTAACGGCCAAAGCTGCCCTTAATGGGGTGAAAAACAGCATAATTAATAGCTTCGATGTTCTCTTTATCTGGTCAGGAAATATTTTTGTCATCTTCTGCCTGGCCCTCATCTTTTCTCCTTACGGAAAAATCAGAATTGGTGGTAAAGACGCTGAGGCGGACTATTCACGGACCTCCTGGCTGGCAATGTTGTTTGCTGCTGGTATGGGGATTGGTCTGATGTTCTGGAGCGTGGCTGAGCCCGTCGCTTATTATACCGGCTGGTACGAAACGCCACTGAATGTTGAGGCGAATACACCGGAAGCGATTAAAGTCGCTCTTGGCGCAACCATGTATCACTGGGGCTTCCACCCTTGGGCCATTTACGGTGTTGTAGCTCTTTCTCTTGCCTTCTTTGCTTATAACAAAGGTCTTCCTCTTTCCATTCGTTCTATTTTCTACCCGATGCTTGGTGACCGTGTATGGGGCTGGCCAGGTCATATCGTTGATATCTTCGCCGTTTTGGCGACGTTGTTTGGTTTGGCTACCTCTCTGGGGCTGGGCGCTCAACAGGCTGCAAGCGGTATTGAGCATGTGCTTGGTATCCAGAGTGATATTACCTTGCAGGTTGGTGTGATTGTCGTCGTTACTTTGCTGGCGGTAATTTCGGTTGCTCGTGGTATTGATGGTGGCGTTAAGCTGTTAAGTAATATCAACATGCTGGTGGCAATTGGTTTGTTGGTCTTTGTTGCTATGGTGGGTTTTGCCATCTCCATGGGCTCAATCCCGACTACGCTGGCAGGTTATGCAGAAAACTTCTTCGCGCTGAGTAACCCGCATGGTCGTGAGGACCAGACCTGGATGCATGGTTGGACTGTATTCTACTGGGCGTGGTGGATTTCATGGTCACCATTTGTCGGTATGTTTATCGCTCGTGTGTCTAAAGGACGTACCATCCGTGAGTTTATGATTGCGGTGCTGGTTGTTCCTACGTTGATCACTGTGGTTTGGATGTCTGTTTTTGGTGGTCAGGCAATTGATCAGATTATTAACGGTACTGGTGTTCTGGGTCAAAATGGCTTGACTTCCGTGCCGTTGGCGATGTTTGAAATGTTTGAATCTTTACCTTTCAGTAATTTGCTTTCAGTGACAGCCATTGTGTTGGTAATGGTATTCTTCATAACCTCTTCAGACTCAGGTTCTTTGGTGATCGATAACATTACTGCTGGTGGCAAGTTGGATTCACCTATGCCTCAACGTATCTTCTGGGCGGCAATTGAAGGTGCTATTGCTGCAGTGTTGCTGTATGTCGGTGGTACAGAGGCTATTGAGGCCTTGCAGGCTGGTGCAATTTCAACAGCATTGCCATTTACCATCATCTTGCTTCTGATGTGTGTCAGTTTGCTGATGGGCTTTAGTACAGAACGTTTTCGTGATTAATTGATTAATCATTAAGTACAAGTAAAAACGCCGCTGTAATCAGCGGCGTTTTTTTATGCTAATTGGTATTACTGCCAGATTTCCGATAAAGGTGTATCCGGTGAAAAGTAATAGGCTATCTGTGCTTGTAATAATTCTGCTGTCGCCAAGGCATCTGTCAGTGCATGGTGTGGTTGGTAAGCTGGCAGACCATATCGCTGCCGAGCTTTACCTAAGCGGACTGAGCCCGGTTTATTACCTTTTAGCCGATTCAAAAAACCGCCATAGAGGCGCTGCTGTATTGCGGACTCAATGGCAAGCGTATCAATAACCGGGAAGCGGATACCTTCATTTATTCTTGTCTTGAGTGCTCTGTCCATGAACTCGCGTTCGATTCTCTGGTAGTGGACCACGACAATTTTGCCCGCCAGAGCACCCAGAACTTCTTCCAGAATCCTGAGTAAATCAGGTGCTTCGCTGACGTCAGAATCCGTGATCCCGTGAATAACCACGGATTCTTCTTTTAATGGACGATGCGGGTTAACGACCCAATGTGCCGACTCACGACAACGGATACGATGAAGGTTGAACGGTACCAACCCGATACTGATAATTTCATCTTTCTTTGGATCCAACCCGGTGGTCTCAAAGTCGAGAGCAACAAATTCGACATCTTTCAATGGGGTATCGCCGCTAACAATCTCTGTGCTGTAGTAATGTTTTAATCGCGCATCTTTGGCATTACCAGCCAGTGTGGTATAGAAGGTTGACCAATCCGGCGTACTACGGGTATTAATCAGTGATTGGGTTTTACTGCTTTTGTTGTTCATTAGCGTCTATTGCCCTGATAGCGGAACTTAATGAAGTTCTGAGCATTACTAAGGATCTGGAATGCTGCCTTCAGGTTTCTGCGCTCGAAGTCAGACATGTTCTCCGGTTCGATACTGTTGTCCGCTTCGATACCGGCTTCAACATCCAAAGCCTGGTGGCGGATGCGAACCATGTAGATAAACTCCATCGCATCACGTAGGTCCTGACCTCGACCTTTCGGCAGGATTCCGGCTTCGATAATATCGTCGAGACGTTCGAATGAGTTTTGGGAGCGAGAGCCAACAGCAAGGGCGTGTACACGGATCAAATCCGCTAGCGGAGCTGTACCTCTGCGTTTCAAATTGATTGAGTTGTTGTGTTGTCCGTCTTTTTCCATCACGAAGTCTTTGAAAAAGCCCAGTGGTGGTGTGCGGCGAATAGCGTTGCGTGCCAGGCAGGCTAGGAAGCGGTTGTTCTTACGGGCGCGACGCAAAATAAAACTGTTAAGTTGTTCAGCCCATTTTTCACGTCCCCAGACTCCATCCAAGTCAAAGAAGATTGAGCTGTTAAGAAGGGCTTGAGGTTTTGGGTTATCGATCCAGTCGGCAAAACATTCTTCCCATTGTTGGCGGGTTTTGCGCCATTCCGGATTGGTCGCCATAATCTCACCTTGGCAATAGCTGTAACCACATGCGGCTAGCCCGTCACAAACAAAATTAGCAAGTTTAGAAAAATAATCGCCGTGTTTGCTTTCGTCATAGCTATTATCGAGAATCAGGGCATTATCTTGATCGGTCACAATCAGTTGTTCATCCCGAGCCATAGAGCCCATAGCAAGAAGGCAGTACGGGATAGGTGGTGGACCAAGTTCTTCTTCTGCCAACTCAGCCAGACGTTGTTTGAAGCTGCGGCCGATAACAGACATTGCACTGCCGACCATGTGTGAGTTGGCATCTTCATTAACCATACGGACAAAGCAGTCTTTAACTTGTTCTGATAGGGCCTTTAGGTCTTCTACTGTCTGTTGCTGGAAGATTGCGCTTACCAGCAACAAGCTACTTTGAGATTCATAACGCACGATATCTGTAAGGCCGATGATGCCAATCGGGCGTCTGTTTCGAAGGACAGGCAAGTGATGGACGTTATAACGCAGCATAGTAAGCATGGCTTCGAAAACGTAGGCGTTATAGTCAAGGGAAATGACTTCATTTGTCATCACTTCAGATACTGGTGCCGAGACATCAATACCACAGGCCAGAACTCGGGTACATAAGTCGCGGTCAGTAATAATACCGACAAGATGGTCACCGTCTTCGTCATCAGTATGGGCTTCAGGGTCGACAACCAGCAGGCATGAACTGCTGTCCTCTGCCATGGTTTGAGCGGCAACCTGAATAGATTCATCACGAGCGATCATCAGCGGATCCCTGGTTAGCAGGGTGCGGACTTTGGAGGTTGTAAGATCGTTGGCATCTGTCTGGTTGGAAACCACATTCCTTAAACGCGTGCTTTCTTCTACTTCAACAAAGTCAGCGAAGGAATCAAATTCATCGTAAAGGTTATTGAACACGTCTTCTGGGATACAGTAAACCAAGGTATCTTCGATGGCTTTGGCAGGCATACGAACGCGATTGTTCATCAGTAGACCCATCTGACCGAATAATGCACCTTTATCAATACGGTTGTAGAGTTCACCTTTACGTCGGTATATTTCAACTGCACCACTTCGTATCAGAAAAAGGTCTCGGATTTCATCACCAAAGTTCAGAATCATAGTACCGGCCCGGTAATAAGAGACTTCGATTTGCAACGCAACATGTTGCTGCGTTTCCTCCGGTAAAGAATCAAAGGGTGGGTATTGGCTAATAAAACCAAGAATTTCAAGCTGTTCTGCTTCCATTACAAGATCCGTTTTGGGGCAAATGATAAGTGGGCCTAATGGTGATAAGTATACCTTGATTGGTAAGGGGATGCTTTTATATTCAGCTCGTTAGAAGCTGATTGAAGGATTTGCGTTGTAAGTTAATCACCGCTGTAAATCTTATGCAGAAGTTGGTTCTGATGACGGCAGTCGGTTTTGCGTAGGATGCTTTTGATTTGCGACTTGGTTGTTTCTTTGGATACGCCCCGCATTTCAGTTACTTCACTGCCGTCATAACCCTGGGCTAGTAGGGAGACGACATGGTGTTCAGCTTGAGTCAGGATTTCCGGTAGTTTCATTATGCTTCTGCTTACAGGTGCTGAGCCGTACAGGTTTTCAAGCTTGTCGCGGGCGATGAAAAATTGGCACCAGGGAATCAGTTGGTCAAGCAGCTGCTGCATCAGCCGTTTGCTTTTATGGTTGAATGGCTGATGATAGCGGTGGAAGGTAATTGCCAGCATTTGACCGGGAGCAATAGGGTATAAGCCGCTGATCGAGTGGCGAATACCAAGGCGTGGCAGCATTTCTTCGCGGAACCAGCCGTCATGGATTTGCTTTAACGGCAGCATTTCCTGTAGTAATACCATTTGGCCGGATAAGGCATGGCTGAGGTAGTGTTTTAAATAAGCATCATCGTTGCTGTGGCGTAAATAGAACTGGTAGTCGCCTTCTTCAATACCATGTCGCAGCGTCCAGAATTTCCCCGAACGGGGAGGGCTTCCCCAGAAAAACAGGCTCAGGTCTGCTCCCAGGTGATCGCCGATTTGTTTGAGCACTTTGTTCAGTTCATCTTCTGTCTGGCCTGCTTCCAGTAAGGCTTGCACCCAGAGTCGTGTCCTGTCCATGTTATCAACCTAGCGGTATTTTAATTATTGTGTTTGTTGTTATTAGATTGGTAGATTTCAGCTTGTCGAGCAATTATTTCCTTTAAGGATGTGATCTAAACGAAAAAATATTTCCTTTTACTTTGAAGGTTGTTAATAAAATATATTAGGCGGGTGTCTAACCGTGGTGGAGGTGTAATCGTCAGGGCAGAATAGTGATTGTCATCGCCAAGAGTCCTGCAGGAAGGCTTGTTATTAATAACGTTGAAAATGTGATTCAGCATTTACTACGTGAAATTAAAAGAAGTTATTTTTCATTCGAGAATAACTGAATACTCATTAATGATATTGATAATGTGATCTTTTCATAAGATCTCAAACATAACGTTATTTCTTATTTGTCTGAAATGGTTAGAGCTTCTACTCTTTTTTTGTCCAATAACAACGGAAATAACAAAAATGAAATTACTAACTAAGGGAATTGTTACTGCGTTAGCGGCTTTATCATTTTCTGCAAATGCAGCAATTGGCGAACATCCAATAATATTGATCCATGGATTTCAACCCGGCCAGCTTCAGACAAAACCGGATAGTAAATCGGTTGAGCAAAATGGTGCAGATTACTGGCGTGATTTTTGGCTGGCAAAAGCAGATGGTAGGATTGACTGGCCATCTCAGGAGCGTATAGCCGGAAAAATTTCGACTGACTATATCTGGCCAAAATTGCAGGAATTATCTCGCAATAAGACATGTGCCAACGGTTGTATCTTTGTTACCCATTCTACCGGCGATCTTGTTGCAAGATATGTTCTGGATAATCAGACAAACTGGCTTGAAAATGCGGGTATGGAACCATTAAAAATTGTGGCTACGTTTGATTTCGCCGGTGCCGGTGGCGGTTCAGAGCTGGGTGATTTGGCGGTGAATGTAGCTGAAGGCAGTGGGTGGATGAACTCAGTGCTGAAATCGGCAATCAAACTGTGGCTTGGCGAAATCCCTAACAGTGATAATACAGGTGTGTTAAACGACCTTAAGGTTGCCAATGCTCGCCAGCTCGCCCCGATACCGGATGGTCGTATTCCACGGATCCGCTTTACTGGTGATGGCTCAGATTATTTCAAACTGACCGGTGGATTTCTGCCGGGCCATGATGATGGTGTGGTTGCCAGCCATTCTTCCTGCGGTGCCAGCAGTGTTGGAAGTTTCAGCAGCTGCTCTGTCAGTGTTGATTATGATGGCAAGCTCGGTACGCAGACTCAGGGTGTCAGCGATTTTATGCCGGATCACTTCCCGTTACTGATGGGGGATAGCTACAGTCACAGTGGTTTGATTAAGACTACCCATAGCGGTCAGGTGACGGCTGCGAACCAACTGGCTTTATTAGCCGACGGTACAAAATTGGCAGTAAGTACAACGGATGAGAAATACTGGCTGACAGGTAACTATTACCGCTATGTTGATGGTTCAGACAGCCAGACGATGTCGCAGTTGGCTGCAGGCTTGCTTCAGTAATTCATTGTTTTATTGGCTGGTCAGGGAGTGCTTTTCTTCCTGGCCTTGGTGTGTTCAATCCATTAGAAACTGTATGACTAATCAAAAAACAATCACGCGGTCAATTGCAATTGTAATGCTATCAAGTGCGGCTGTGTCTTACTGGTATCTGGACAGTAATGAAGGCACCAGCTCTCAGCCACAGATGATTGTTGACACGGCTTCAACACCGTTACAGCAAGAAGACAATACATCACTTGCAGCACGGTTTGTTGTGTATGGTGATAAATCACAGCTATCAGAAAGCAAGGAAAAGCCTGTTGACCCAGAAAAAAAACTTGAGCTTGAAGCTGTCAGTGAACAGCTTGCGGCGATATCGAACTCTTACGCTGAAGAAGTGAAATACCCGCCTTATTCACAGCCTATTACCGAAAACAGCTTGAGCTACCTTCAGCCAAATCTCTTTAATGCTGTCGAGGTACCTGTCTTAGGGGGGAACAGTACAGCATCTTTGTCATTGGACAAATTTCGATTTTTTTACCCGGAGCCGGTAACTGTCACACTGAATACAAAGCTGGCTGTCAGCAATATTAAGTTCGAGTTTTATGAGCCGACGACTAAGCAGGTGCTGGCTTCTAAGCAGACAGGAGAAAAACTTGTCACTGTAGTGCCTGATGAGGGTTGGCCTCAGGAAGTGAGAGTGAAAGCGACGGTCGATTTTGAAGCGGGCAGTGATATTTTACTGACTGACTTTAACTTCTTTATTCCTGCTGCTTATCTGCTGTCAGCTGAGACACCAGTGTCACAGGGAGCAGATATGGTGATACCTCTGGAGGTAGATGTAAAACAGGCAGGAATTTACCGTATCCGGGTAAATTTGTTTACTAACGACGGTAAGGTGATTGCAGCCCTGAATGGCAAGTCCCGTTTAACGGAAGGGGAAGGAATTTTTGAGCTCAAAGCTCACTCTAGTGTATTGGGCGGAACAGACGGTCAGTATCAGCTTCGTAATTGGGTGATTGAAAAGATGTCGGGGTTTCCCGGTGAAAAGGCGAGCTTCGGCGTAAGCGAGCAGGATGTCATTAGGCTGGACCCTTTTGATACGGCTTCTCTGAGTCAGGAGCCTTATATACCGAGTCCGGAGGAACAGCAGCGGCTCGATTTTCTGCGCCGGGCCGCAGTTCAATAACTTAAACTTTTGATAGCAAACTCGTTATCGGGCTTTGGTGGTTGGATTGTTTTTAAACAGCTGAGAGCGTTCTGATTGCATCAGATTATTGTTCAGTCTGGTATGACCTGTCAGTGGTTGGTCAATTGTGACTAAATTATATTCACTTAACGTTATAATTGTGGGAAATTATTGATTTTTATTGATGTCACAAAGAATTGATACATAATGCTGTTTATTTATCCAGTTAAAGAGGCAATGACTGTTTTACGGCAGCACTATGCTGGAATAGTTAAAGCTGAAAATAGCTAAAACTGAAAATAGTTAAAACGGTCTTGTTCAGTGTGAATATTTGTGGCTAATTTCAAAATGCATCTTGGATCAGCCGCGCTAACCAGTAGTTTGGCGGCTACCGCATTGCTTTCAGCGGGGCATATTGCCCCGATCACCGCCTTGTGGCTGATGTTTGTCGGTACCATGGGAGGGTTGTTACCGGATATTGATTCGGACAACTCCACATCAATGAGTGCGCTTTTCAGGTTGTTTGGTGGTCTGCTGACTTTTAGTTTTGTCGGGCATATTTATCGTGCAGTTTCTATGTTAGAGCTGATTGTCTATGCCTCTTTCTGTTACTTTACGATACGTTATAACTTCAAATCATTGTTGGAGAAGATCACCGTTCATCGCGGTTGTTGCCACTCACTGGCTTTTATCGCCTTATCTGCGCTGGCGCTGATGTATTTGGTCTATCTTCTCGGTTACAGCGAGATATCAAGTTGGTTGTCAGGCCTGTTTCTGTTTGGTGGCGGGTTGGTTCACTTACTGCTTGATGAAGTTTACAGCGTTGATTTAGCTAATCGAAAAATTAAAATGTCCTTCGGCTCGGCACTTAAGTTGTGTTCGAACCGAAATCCGTTAATCAGTGCATTACAATTTATATTGATCGGCATTCTTGCTGTTCACAGCCCGCCGTTGAGCGAAACCTGGGAGTCATTATCCGATTGGGAAAGTTTTAGGTTAAAACCGCATTGGCTGAACCGCGAGGATATCTCAGAGTTTATTCATGATGTTGTGGATTCAACCAGTGATGCAATGACCCCCTGATGTAATACCAATTAGCATAAGTATTTGAGTGTCTTTACTTGTCAGTGCTATCTGTACACTTACTTATTCAAGGTGGTGTAACTCTGGTTTAAACATAATAAAATCAGGCGCTTACTTATAACAAATAAGTGCCTGAATCACAGTTGATCGTCAACCATTCACCTAATGACGCATTATTTTCGAGTTGGTTTTCTCCGGGTGTTTCATTAAATGGGTATGTCTGTTTGTTGCTGTTTGAGCCATATCATCGATGATCCGGCCAAGATCTGAAGTATGCAGGCATTCAAGAACGGCGGGGTCGCGCTTCAAATTAGTTCCTAACTCGTAGTGACACTCCCGTTCGGGATAGAAGTCGATATCGTTCTCCCTGAATTTATGTGTTTCAGTGATTTCATTAAACATGGACGCAATGGTGTGACAGAAAACATCGTAAACATCGTTGGTGTTTCTGGCCATGTTGATTCGGTTTCGAAAATCAGGAGTGTAGTTTTTTTCAAGCTTGGAGTATGAAATTTGAGCGGTCATATTTCCTTCCCTCCGTTGTCTGTATGTTAACCTCCTTATTAACTATAGGACGTGATCAATACTCGTCAATTTAGCTGTATTCGCCCCAATCACGTTTAACGAACCAATTAGTTGGCCAGACAACAAAATCTTCTGGTAAAAAAATTTCCGGTAATACTTCCATTTTCACGATGCTTTCAGGTAGCAATGAAAGGATGTGATGTCGTTGTTCGCCTTCAAAATCCCAAAGGTGGTATCGATCAGATTGATTTTGCGCGAGACGTTTGGGGCCAAAGTCTATTGGTGCACAGATTTTTGTTGTTACCACACCGTTATCTTTCGATATATAAGTTAAACGGACTTTTTTTCTATGCTGAATCGCATTAACAAAATTATCTTGATACATAATCATATGCTCCAAACATTATGTGTTGCCTAACACATAATGTAAGTGAGCGGTAGCTGAAAAACTGAGATAATACTCAAAAAGTAGAGTATTTACTTAGCTATTTTAGTACAAAAGTGCAAACAGAGAGCAGGGCGAACCTGCTCTGTTATTAGGTAAATAACTTATTTGTCCCAAATCGGTGGCCATTCACCGTATTTGTGGATATAAGACTCGATGGGTTTGCTGGTGTACCGGCCATCGTATCGTTCTTGAACACTACGATGTACCCAGGTAGGAATATGATTTTGATCGGGTATTTCCCGGACATGTTTGCCAAGAAGCAAGTATTTTTTCTTGTACTCGTTATGTTGGCTGGAAAAAGGATTGGTTTTAATCGGTTTTAAGGCGGGATCAAACTCAAGTCCACTTTTTTCTGCTTCTACCAACAGCCAGCGCATGGGGATGTCCGACAAGACAGTACCGTCGGCATCGGGTTTATAGCTGCCTCCGACATCACAGTGAACACCGGCAAACCAGACTTGTTCTAGATCGATTCCTGTTTTGGGTTCCCAGATCGTGGGCTTAAAATCATCCCTTTGCTCATCCAGTGACAGTGCATGGCGTGCTTTGACAATATTACTGCCTAATTTCCGGTCATAGAACAGGTGTATATCGTCAATATCACTAAATATGCTGAACGGCAGTCCCATGGCTCCGACAGTATCCCAGACGCCGATAAAATGAATTTTAACTTTATCTTCGATGGCGTAGTTTTGTCGCCAACTGACAGAGTAGGGGCTTTGTGGCTTGTTATCCTTGTTTTTATAAAGCTCAAAAGCTTCTTCAATTCGGTTGCCGTTAGTACTTTTTAGGATGCTGCAGTTGTTGATCATCCCGGACAGGCTTCGTACGGTGTATGCTCCACGGCTAAAGCCCAAAAGATAGATTTCATCGCCAGGTTCATAGTTGTGAACTAGAAAACGATACGCATCCATGATGTTTTTTTCTAATCCTTTGCCAATGCCTCCTCCGGTAAATTTATCGTGATAGGAGCCTATGCCCCAATCGTAAAAAACGATTTGGCCGACTCCGGTTGTATCTGTAGGACGAATACCGCGAGCAAATTTCAAAACATTGGTTGGGTAGTCGTCTTCACCAAATTGTTCTGGGCGGTTCCATGTACCATCGGAACATATAATTATCCTTTTCATACATGATCCTCAGTCTAAATAACTATATAAAATGTAGTTGAATTTATCTGAGTCTCTAAGAGTTCAGTTCACAATTTAGACAGATGGCTGGTATTTATATGATTAGTTGGGCGTGCAGGGATTTAATTGGCTTTTTTGCGCTTAGTTAACTCGACCTTACCACTGATTTCATGATAGCTGAGGTTGAAGGGGGCGGAGATAAATTCGTAGCTACATACGTTACCGGTTTTGTTATCACCTTGATATTCACCTGTTTTATTAACCGTGTAATCGTCTCTGTTAAGGCTTGAATCGGGAAGCAGGTTTACCAGAATAGTTTCACATTCCTGTATATCTGCGATGATTCTAGGATAACCGTATTTATTGTAATGAAGGTTATAGATCTTATATCCCCATAAACCGTTACGGTCTTCTATGGTGTTGGGGTTTGGTTCGCCATCTATCAGCCATTTGCTGTTAAATAGGGTGACAGCAGTAGAGAATGAACCTTTTAGACTATGAAAGGTAGATGCTCTGGCATCATCTTGTACATTAAGGAATCTTGGTGCTGCGGTTACAGAAAGAACACCAAGCAGAACAACAACGACAACTAGTTCAATTAATGAAAAACCACGCTGAAACTTCATTGAGCCTGCTTCCTGAGCTGTGTTGTCTTTAACAGCGTTAAAAATGACAGTATGTTTTATAGATAAATAAATGACTTACTATAGTATATGTGTGTTTTATTTTATACTTACGAGTTGCATAAAACTGTGACTCAGATGTTGTTTTTAAAATATCGGTCATAATTAACCCTTAGGTTGTGTGCTTGAATTGTCTATTGAGATATTTGTGCCAAGTTATGTCGTAAGTGGTGTTTCAAGCGTGATTTGCTGCGCGCAGTTGGAGAACTTCGATTCATTTCGTTGTGAATAGTTTCGTGAAATAAATTAGATCTGTGGGTATTGTACGCCGTTCTATTGTTTTCGGTGATTTGCTTATATATACTTCGCGCTGATTTTAAAAGTCAGTACAATAAAATAATTATGAAACTGTTCACTCTTGTCACTATTCTTTGTGGGATTTTTGTTGCCTCATCGTCTCAAGCTAATGAGATTCGTGGCTTTTATGTCGGCGCCGGTGTTGGTTCAAGTGGCCTGAATGACCATGATAGTATGTTTGATGAACGTAACGATGTACGTACTGTTAATGACGATGGTAATGCATTTAAATTGATTACTGGCTATCAGATCACTCGCATTATTGCCTTAGAAGCGCAATATACAAATTATGGTGATATTGATATTACTAATCCTTTGAAGCAACATAAAACAAAGTACACTTGGTCACCTGAGACTTTGTCTTTCTCTGCCAATACTGGTTATACTTTTGATAATGGGTTGCGTCCATTTGCTCTTCTTGGTTTTTCGTATATAGATTTGAATGAGTCGAATAAAGTACTAGATAAAGAAAACTATTTTGGTTTTCGCTATGGATTAGGTCTTGAATACACACCACCTGCGTTAAATGGTTTGAGTCTTCGCGCGGGGTATGAGGCAGATTATTTCTATATTGAAGATAAAGAAGAGAGTCACACGAGTATTGGTAAATACAAGTTCTATGAGACATATGATTTTAGCCTCGACTCTTTTTATATTAGTATATCTTATAAATTTTAAATTTCGCCGCGGTTTTACCGTAAATTAAGGCTGTGAATTGAACTATAGCCTTTTTTATGGTTCACGCTAATCCGCAATGAACCTTTTTTATGTGTTCTATGTAAAAACATCCAGCACTGGAGGATCCCCACCGGCAGCGGTCACCAAAATAGGCATGACGTGAGAAGGTAAAACGATTGAGAAATTGGTGATGACTTCGCGGTGAGTTGTATTCGCTAAAAGGGAATGTTTGATCACTACACACCGAACGGCCGTCTAGAGTCTTGGAAGCTCTGAGTACCATTAGGCGTTCATATTCACGGACATCGACCCAGTCAATAAGCACAATAGGCTGAGGGTTGACTGAGCATATTTGATGGTAATGCCAACGATAAATATCGAGTCTGTCACGGTGCAAGTGGGTGTTACCTAATAAACGATTAATGCGCTTAATACAATGCTTTGCTTTTGACAAGAGCGCCCGGCCAAGCGAAGTCAGCGTCAGTGTATCTTCGTTAAGTAGTGCCTGTACTGCATCCATCAGTGATTGAAGTCGCTTTTTATGAATGTAGGGACATTGCTTATCAAGCTACTCGTGTAATATTTGAATATAATGCATCTTGTCTTCATTCTTTTGTTTTTGTGGTGAATCTATTAGATCCGAAGGCAGGGTGCGTGTCTACTTATTGAACAGTAAAGGGTTTTTGTGGGGGATTCCTTAGTGGCAGGCGTTAGCCGCTAAAGGCGATATCTTTAGCGCCAATGCTCACTCTTACATCTGCAATCGTGATAAACAGTTTGTTTTCAGCATCTTGAAATGCAGTGAATCCATATTTTTCGTAGAAGTATTCTGCACCATCTTTAGCGTCAACGATAACAACAGGGAATGCTACAGTTTCACTGGCCATCAGCAATTTTCGAAGTGCATCAATAAGCAACCATTCGCCATAGCCATTACCTTTGTATCGTTCATCAACTGCAAGCCTTGCGATTAATCCGCCAGAGCTGGCATTATGATGCTTCTTTTGTAGTTTCGCTGATAGTGATGTTAAGTCAATTGGTGTCATAGTAAGCGTGTAATAGCCGACAACATGCTCGGTACAGTCTACATCTTCAAGCACAAATGTACGGGTGTTATCTTTCTTGGCTTGTTGACTCGCCATGATTTTCAAATAATTGTTTAGGGCATCAATACCACAATCAAAACGATGACGGTCATGCTTAGCTTTGTCTAATTGTACCGTCTTCATTATTGCGTTTTGTCCTTGTAACGAGCTGCCGCCTGTTGCAGTCGCGCATTAGGTTTAGCTGGTTCGTCAAGCGCATCCATGAGCATCATGGCATCTAGTTGACTTAGTTTAAGTTCTCGTTCTCGTTCCATAATTTGTTTCGCCTTTTCAACAGCGGCACTAAGAACAAATGAGTTAATACTAGACATGCCAGCGATAGCAGCGGCTTGAGATAGTAATTCTTGAGTATCAATGTCAACACGGGCAGTGATACGTGGTAGTGAAGCAGCCATACAAACCTCCATTGAGTGTCAAAGTGGCACATTCAAAGTATGGCATGGTCGTTACTGATTAGCAATTGTTGTGTCACTTTGGCACACGGCTGACAAGCCATCAAGGTAATGCATTACATTCGGCGGTTTTGGTATGGCTCTGGGTAGATAGCTGTAGCTATTGCAGCAAACTACTATAATGCAATTGGGTGTCAGCTTTATCTATGACAATAAGAGGACAACAATATGTCGGCAGAAGATAAGTTAGGTGATTATGCAAGTGGGTTTGGAAGCTTAGATGCTAACGTCATTGCTGCTAATGTAACGGCCGAATATAAGCTTCTCGATAAAAATGGTTCTGTCTATGAAACAGATGATTTGCCTAGATATATTGCTGAGCTCAGAAAATTTGGCGATAAAATGGAGATCTCTAATGTCATGGTTGATGGCGACAAGGCTTGGTGTAAGTGGCAAGTAGGTGAAATTGTAGGGGCTGGCTTAATTACTTTTGATGAAGATGGTGTAAGCCAAGAACAGCTATTTTATTTCTAAAGCTCCAGATTTATATCGCTAATGCTCCATATCAAGATTAGCCAGAGGGACCTAAATCACCTTTTATCCTGGTTGTTTGGCCCCTTCTGGTAACGTTATAGTATGTTTGTCAGTAATATGGTGCAACGCCGTTAGACTCGTTCATAGTTCATCACTATTGTGTTATTTGGTTTTAATGTGCAATGGTTTGACTATAAAGTGATATTTATCCATACAAGGCATCAAGGTGACTTGCTACACTCGGCCGTTTTTGTTTGGAGTTTAGCGGGCTTGGTGAGTTTATAGTGGCGCATCTTATGCCCGGCGTTATGGCTACCAAGTGTATAGGTTCAAATGAGTTTCGTGAAAATGGTCGATTTAGAGTACTATGTTGGTAATTGAGCATAATGTAGTTATCTATGACCATTGAAGTAACAAATCTACCAGAGCCTGAAGTCACATGTACCAACTGCCAAGCCTGCTGTTGTCGTTTAGAAGTTATGATTATTACTGATACTGGTGTGCCAGAAGAACATATTGTAACTGACGCGTGGGGTGGTGAAGTCATGGCACGTTTAGATGATGGTTGGTGTTCAGCTTTAGATCGCGAAACCTTGATGTGTACAATCTACGAAAATCGGCCTTGGATTTGCCGCGAATTTGAAATGGGTTCGTACGAATGCATTAATGAACGTACTGAAAATATGTAACGGCTTTACTTAGCACTAATGGGTAGATGATTTCTTCTTTTTGCGGTCGTCTACTTTTCCTTCGAAATGCAGCATCGTTAAAACCTCCTTCCTATATTAACTGAATATCCTCAGTCTGAATTAACACAACAAAAAAGTGCTTCTAAATCTTATGCATAAGTCTTAAGTGGCGTATGATGTCCAGGTTTACGGCAGAGGTGAAAATTTGTTAGGCGCTAGCGTGCCAAATTAAGCTAACCGTTTGAAATTTAGCCATAACAAACGATTATGGCGTCAACAGATAAATTTTAAGCTGCAGGAGGAAATTATAATCGATATTGATTTTTAAGGGATTTTTATGAAATTAATGCCCCTGTGATATTCAAAATTCGATCGATTGCGACTTCAGAGTTTATTCATCAAACCCACCACTAGAAAAGCACATTACTGGGAAGTTATTTACCCAACGTATAGAACGGCAGAATCTTACATTGAGAACACGATTAAAGCGGCTCAACCGCAAAACTATAGGTTTCTCTAGATCAGAAGGCAGGGTGCGTGTCTACTTATTGAACAGTAAAGGGTTTTTGTGGGGATTCCTATTCCTTAGCATCCAGCATGATTTTATAAATTGAAATCTTAAAATGTTTTTTATCAATAGGTCGGTTTGTTTTGGCTGTGATCATTGTTCCATAAAATGATTGTAATATTAGTTAATTGATTATGGTTAAATAACCAAATGGATATATATCCTATTTGGAACAAATTCAGATCTAGTGCAATTAAAAGTGTGATGCTATGCGCAATAGGAGTATGCCGTGGGTGAATTTAGAGTATTTCAGCGGATTTTTTAATATAGTTATTTGTTTTAACTCAAAAATCTCTATTGCTGAGTCTATGTGGTTTGAATAAAAAAGATAAAAATTAGTTATAACTAAGTGTGATATGTGCCTGTTTTACATCAATCTTCAGAATGTTAATGTCTGTCTCGCTTTAAATTGCAAATAAGAACAATAGCTTAGTCAAGCAGCCTTGTATTGATAGATGCCTGCCCAGAGGAGAGGGGTGTGTTTGATTGTTTATCAATACTTACTTGCTTATTGCTAATAAAGAACCGTTATATAAAGGAAAATATAATGAAAGCCAGACAGTTTTATCTTTCGGCAATTTCTGGTGCCGTAATGGCCGCAATTTCATCACCAGCATTGGCAGCGATTGATGTTGTTCAACCTGTTCCCTTTGAAGAACTAACGACAGTTAAAGGGACTATTATTGAACAGGTAGAACAAGCTCCACAAGTTCAAACTCGTTTTAAGAGAAGCTTTGATAGTGTTTCTAGCCAACTTGAAGGCGATTGGTTCAATTTAGATCCTGAGATGGATGGCATTGAAGGTTCAAGCGTAGATCGTGTCTACGACAATATTACGTTACAGCCAAGTAATGAACCTGTCGTTGTTGCTGTTATTGATTCAGGTGTAGATATTCACCATGAAGATCTTCAGGGAAAAATCTGGGAAAACCCTTATGAGATCCCAAACAATGGATTCGATGACGACTTTAACGGTTATGTAGATGATGTCCATGGCTGGAACTTCATTGGTGGTCGTGATGGTTCTCATGTTGCTTATGATACGCTTGCGGTAACTCGTGAATATAAGCGTTACCTAGCTTATAAAGAGTTTGGTGTTTGGTTAACCCCTGAGGAAAAAACATATTTTGAAGGGATAGAGAAGGAATATCTGACGTTATCCGAAGCTGCAATGAGTAAGTACCAGGGCTTTAAGGCGCTTTATGATGAGGCTCAGGTAAGTAAAGCAGTATTGGAGAATAAACTTGGTCAGACAGATTTCTCATTGGCTGCGATTGAGCAGATCAGCAGTGATGATCCTGAAGTAATTCAAGCTGTTGATTTCTTAGTGAATACATTATCAACTTGGCGTTCATTTGAATATATGAACTCTATGATGGATCGCTATAGTTCAGCGGTTAAGTACCACTATAACCTTTATTATGATCCACGTGCAGAGATTGTAAAAGATCAGCCATATAACCCATGGGAATTTACCTATGGTAATAACGACGTTATTGGCCCGGATGCATCGCACGGTACGCATGTGGCCGGGATTATTGCTGCAGATCGTTCAAATCAATTGGGCGTTCGTGGTGTGGCCGATAATGTGAAGATCATGGCGCTGCGTGTTGTTTCTAATGGTGATGAGCGAGATAAAGATGTCGCAAATGCAGTGCGTTATGCGGTTGATAATGGCGCGAAAATCATCAATATGAGCTTTGGTAAGGCATACTCACCTTATAAAGATGTTGTTGATGAAGCCTTCCGCTATGCATCTCGACGTGGTGTATTGTTAGTTCACTCTGCTGGTAACAGCCATACTGATAACGACATTAAGCCAAGCTATCCAAACCGTTTCTCTCTTTACTATCCGGGTGAACGTATTGGCACTTGGCTGGATATTGGCGCTTCGGCAAATTATAAAGACCAGAAGATGGCAGCCAGCTTTACTAACTTCGGTAAAGATAGCGTAGATTTATTCGCACCTGGTTATAAGATCATGTCAACAACTCCGGGTGATGAATATAAAGCATTTAGTGGTACAAGTATGGCTTCTCCGGTTGTTTCAGGTGTTGCTGCCCTTGCTTTAACATATTTCCCTGATTTGAATGGACATGAGCTGAAGAAGGCAATCCTTGATACGGTAAGAACTTATGAAGGTCATATGGTTCGCAACCCGGCGACACCAGATGTGATGGTTCCATTCTCTGACTTATCAGCAACCGGTGGTGTTGTTGATGCGTATCAGTTGCTACAGCATTTGCAGAACGAGCAAAAGTAGCTTTTAGAAAATAGAACTTAAGTAATCGCTGCGGGTAGGGGAAACCTTACCCGCTTTTTTCCTTATTGCAATCTTGTGCAATTTCCCACATGGCTTGAAACCATTCTCTTGCTAATTTAGTCATTTCGGCTCCTCTGATACGGTAGCGAATTGTTTGTTCAATCAGTGCTGGATCTGAGCGAAACATTAAGAAAACTTCGTCATTGTCAAAAATTATCATGTTGATAAAAGGCACTTTTTCGTCCCATTCGAGCCCTTTAAATTGTCGGTTACTAATATTTAACTGCTTCGTACATTCTTCCTGAAACCATTCATAGGTTGCTTCATTATTTAATCCGACAAGCCGTAAGTAAGTTCGTCCTGATTGTGCATTTGCCCATTGGTCAAGGTCTTCATACCATCCTGCAGCAGCACTGGAATAGTTCGTGAGAATTTTCGGGGTATCAGGGCGAAAACCAGTAGCCCATATCTCTTTTTTTGTATGGGATAGAGCATCGCTTAATTCGCGGAATATTTGTTCTGTCGAGGTGATTGTTTTGAATTCTTGAAACCCTTCTCTTCTGAAGAGCGCGGTGGCCTGTTCCCAGCGCTTGTTAGCCATTTTTCCAGTGTGTTCTACACGTGCGGCTATTACGGCAACAAAGATAAGAACCAGCATCAGAATAGTCTCGGTTTCAAGAATTCCTTTTAGCCGACCAAGTTTTCCTTGTGGAAGAAAGTGGAGCACATATGCGCCTATAAAGATGAAGGTGAGGATGCCATAAACGTAATGATGCCATTCCGACAGGTAATGTAGCACATCTAGCCCCTTACAGACTTGTAATGCTTAGTTGGGTAGGATCATCATTGGGTGATCCTGTATGAAAAATATCTGATGTGAAAGTATAGCTTGAATATAGCTCCCACTAGTGGGAAGTTGAGGGTTGCATTGATTTCAGTTGGTTATGTCTGCCGTTTTTATTGATTACCCCGAACTTTCGGCGGGACGACTTTTCTGATGATTAATTCAAGAAAAATGTAAATTCGTTTGGATCTCTGCAGGGCGGTTGCTATTCATTCGAATAGTAATAAAAAAAAACTCCACCATTTGAGATGGAGTTTTGTTCGGCTATTAGGGTAGGAGCTTAATTATTAGTAGCTACTTTGTAATGAACCATTTCTGTCCGCATACCCATGACTAGGCTTACGCACATTGTCAGTAAGATGATACAGAATGGCAGGGCAGTGGAGATAGCACCTGCTTGTAGCGCCTGAATCGCTTCTTTACCGCCAACCCATAACAATACTGCCGCAATAGCCCCCTCAATCGTTGCCCAGAAAATACGCTGGGGAACAGGAGCATCGACTTTTCCTCCAGCAGTGATGCTGTCGATAACAAGTGATGCCGAATCTGATGATGTAATAAAGAAGATCATAATCAGAATAATCGAAATAACAGAAAGCAGAGTACTTAATGGTAATGTTTCATACACGTAAAATAGAGCCAGTGTGATGTCATTCAAACCATTTGCCCCGAGCTCACCAACCTGATTAACGACCTGATCGATTGCTATACCACCAAATACTGACATCCAAACCAGTGTAATAAGCGTAGGGATAAAGACGACTGCACAAATGAATTCACGTACTGTACGGCCTTTTGACACTCGGGCAATAAACATACCTACACATGGTGACCATGAAATCCACCAAGCCCAGTAGAATACAGTCCAGCCGTGCATCCAGGCTTCATCTTCGCGGCCATGAGGATTACTTAGCGGAATGATATTTTCAATGTAGCCCATCAGTGCGGTTGGTATTGAATCAAGTGCAATAGCGAAACCGACTAAAGTCATGAATAACAGCAGAGCGAAAGCAACAAGTAGGTTCGTATTACTCAGGAGTTTTACACCGCCATCAATACCGCGGACAACAGAGATTACAGCTAAACTGGTAACAAAAATAATGACGCCAATTTGCAGGCCAATTCCCGAATCAAAGCCGAAGACATGTGTAATACCACTTGCTGCCTGTTGTACTCCGAGTCCAAGTGAAGTGGCAAGGCCAAAGAGTGTTGCTATAACAGTCATAATATCAATGACATGGCCAAACCAACCCCATGTGCGATCACCTAAGATAGGATAAAAGATGGAACGCATTGAAAGTGGCAGGCCTTTGTTGAAGGCAAAAAAGGCAAGAGAAAGTGCGACCACAGCGTACATTGACCATGGGTGAAGTCCCCAGTGGAACATTGTTGCACCTAAAGCAAGTTTGGCTGCTTCCGGAGTATTTGGTTCTACACCTAGCGGCGTTTCGTACCAACCAGTAAAGTAAGCGACTGGCTCTGCTACGCCCCAGAACATGAGCCCGATACCCATCCCGGCTGCAAACAGCATTGCAAACCAGGAAGCATTAGAATGTTCCGGTTTGGCATCAGCACCGCCGATGCGAATTTTTCCAAATGGTGAGGCGATTAAAATTAGGCTGAAGATCAAAAAGATATTGCCAGACCACATGATCAAACCGTCGAAGCTATCAATTATTTTCCATTTGATACCGTCAAGTACTGATTTAGCGGTTGATGGATCTGCGGCGAGAACCGCAACGATGAAGAGTATTGTTAGTCCTGCACTAATACCAAAGACTGGGTTATGAACATCAAATCCCCATTTCTGGATGTTGTCCTGACCGACTGTATAGTCAGTGTTTTCGATACTGTACTTATCCTTAACTTGCGCCATTGTCCCTCTCAAGTTAATTAGTACACTAAATATATTTCGTTCGGCTTTGTCTCGCCCTTTGAGTCAATTAGATAGAAAAGATTAGTGTACGAATGAATTTTATGTGCGAAATAATAACAGATATGATGACAAAAGCTAGAAATATGTGATTTACGGCTATTTTTGACTGGCGTTTATTCTTGTTTGTATTGTTTTCTTCTGGTTTTCCATTTGTGGTCTAAAGGTTGTCAGCGAGGTTGTTGCTCTTCACTATAATCGTGGTTGTTAGAGTTCTAAATAAATGTATTTTTGAATGAAATGTCTGCGCTTCATAGCAAGAGGTGATGGACTGCTTTTAGTCTCTAATTTCTGGCGGAACGACTTTTCTGGCGATACGTTTTAGGAAAGTATAAATCCGTTTGAAACTCTCGAGGATTGTCATTTCCATACGCACGGCATCAATTTGGTTTGCACTTATTTTTGCTAAATCTTTACTTTGAATATCAATGGCTTGCTTTATTAGGTGGTCAATATCAGGTTGCATGTTAAGCACTTCATTCGCTGCATTTTGGTCATCTTCCTTTATGGCCTGAATTGTAGCGACGATTGCGTCAATGAGCTTTTCGCCAAGCTTTGAATGGAGGTGTCTCATTGTGTCACTGACCTGAATATTATCGTCTAGTGCTCGGTAGGCGAGGTTGGTCAGATCATATTCAATCACATCACCGATACTTTCGAATTCATCGGCGGTGATCATGGCTTGTTCAATATATGCGCTTTCCTGCTCTGTAAGGCTTTGCTGCCTTATAGCACCAAGATAACGTAATACATCACTTTCAAGGACATCAACCTGATCGTCCATTTCTCGGACCTTCTCAAGCTTGTTACGATCCTGATTTAAAGTACCTATCCGAAATTCAATTAACATGCGATGGACAATTTCGCCCATCCGGGCAATTTCCAGCTGGACTCGCTGTAGGGCAAGAGAAGGCGTTTCGATGAGCGAGTCATCCAGATATTTAGGGCTGATGATTTTTTTTTGTGTGTGTTTTTTATGTGGTATTAACCAAATAACAAGCTTTGCCATGTAGTTAGTAAAGCCAATGAATATAAGAGTATTGATAACGTTGAACAGGGTATGGGCATTGGCAATCTGGCGCGGCACCTCAGCGGCCAGCCGAGTTGCTCCTTCCAGCTCCGGGTGAGAGGGGGAGATATTGACAACCCAGAGAGAGAGAAATGAGACAAAGGGTAGCCAGATAAGCACACCGCCCACGTTGAAAAGCAGATGCACACATGCAGCTCGTAATGCTTCTCTTGATTTGCCGATGGCGGCCAGCTGGGCTGTGATGCATGTACCGATATTAGAACCGAAAGCCAGCAGAATTCCAGCTTCAAGGCTGATTAATCCCTGGCCTGCCATTGTGATCACAATAGCCGTTGTAGCAGACGAGGATTGAACGAGTGCGGTAAAGAGAGCGCCGATCAGTATGGCGAGTAAGGGCTGAACCATTTTATTCATAAGGCCGATAAAAGGTTCGTAGCTACGTAGCGGGTACATTGCATCACCCATCAGCCCCATACCGAAAAAGATCATTCCTAGCCCCATGAGCATACTGCCATAGTGCTTGATGCGATCTTGTTTGGCGGTAAAAAGCATGAGAAAGCCGAAGGCGATCATCCAAAGTGCAATTTCTTCTATTTTGAATGCGACAATCTGGGCGGTGATAGTGGTACCGACATTTGCCCCCATGATAATACCAATGGACTGAGCCATGTTCATCATGCCGGCTGATACGAAGCCTACGACCAATACCGTAGTTATTGAGGATGACTGAACAACCGCGGTGACAAACGCGCCGGTTAAAGCCCCGGTAAACCGGCTTCGTGTTAACCTTGCCAGTAATCCCTTCATTTGATCGCCAAGGGCTGATTTTAATGCATCGGACATTTGATCCATGCCAAAGAGAAACAGTGCCAGGCCGCCCAATAGCCCCATGAACATTTCAGCCCAGTTGATAGTTCCTGTTGGTTCAATGTTAGCGTAAGCGTTGTCTGCAAATAATACGAAGGTACTTGCCCACAAAAGAAGTGAGGGCCTGGGGAAAAGTAGGTTGAGATAAATGAGAACGCGGCTTGTAATCAAGGACTGTTCCTTCATCAGTTTAGTTTTTCGGGTAGTAAGTGTTGCTTTGTAATAATAGTTTAATAGAGGATATTGCCGTTACCGGATTGTTTGGGGGGAAATGTGACAGAAAAGTAATGTTGAAAGTGAATCGGTAGTGCCGTTTATTTTTTTATAAATTCAGTCAATCCATCAACGCCTGCTCGTGCAACAACTTTGGCTGTGTCATCGAAAGCATCGTCTTCATCATATTTAAAGATGTATAGTGTAGCATTGGCAAAAAGGGCAATGGCGGAAAATGCCCCTATAATCATAGGAATAATACCGAGCACATTCATGTAAGAAAGAATTAAACCAGTTGCCATTAATACGGCATTGACTGCTATTCCAAATAGTCTTTTTTTTCTGGTGTTTTTCATCTTATTCCTATTCTTTTTTATTCGGAACAGAGGGCTATTAACTGAGGTGTTAGCTATGGCTGGGATAATAGAGCCGCTCAACTAAATAAACACAGTGTCATAAATGGTCTGCACATATTTTGATGAATATCTTGGTTTGCCTTGTTGAGTTGCTATATGGGCCGGATTTTGAGAAAGGAGGGTAAAATTTATGTCAGGCTTCGGGAATACTAGTTGCCATAGGAGCATCAGCCCCTATGGCAGCATCATTGGTTAAAATAAGCCCATGGCGTCTTTACTGTAAGAGATCAGGATATTCTTAGTATGACGATATGAGTTAAGCATCATCATGTGTGTTTCCCGGCCGATACCTGATTTTTTATAACCGCCGAATGAAGCATGTGATGGGTACATATGGTAACAGTTGACCCAAACACGACCCGCTTCAATGCCGCGGGATAATTTATGGATTTGGTGTGCATCGCGTGACCAGACACCAGAACCTAGTCCGTACATGGTATCGTTGGCGATAGCCAAAGCTTCGTCTTCATCTTTAAAGGTAGTGACGGCCAATACAGGACCAAAAATTTCTTCCTGGAAAATCCGCATCTTGTTGTGACCCTTGAAGATGGTAGGCTTAATATAATTGCCGTTCGGGTAGGTTGGGTTGTTATATTTTTCACCGCCGATCAGGCATTTTGCGCCTTCTTCCTTACCGATGCGAATATATTCCAGGATTGTCTCCATTTGGGCAACAGAGCACTGGGCACCCATCTTAGTCGTTGTATCCAGAGGGTTTTCCTGGGTAATGGCTTCAATACGTTCCAGTACACGTTTCATGAATGGTTCGTAAATGGATTCCTGAATCAGCGCACGGGATGGACAGGTGCATACTTCACCAGAGTTAAAGGCGAATAACACCAAACCTTCAATGGCTTTATCAAAGAACTCATCATCTGCATCCATGATCGATTCTGTGAAGATATTCGGTGATTTGCCGCCCAGCTCCAATGTTGAAGGAATGATGTTTTCAGAGGCATATTGCATGATTAGTTGGCCGACAGCTGTTTCTCCGGTAAAGCCGACTTTTTTGATATCCGGGTGAGTTGATAAGTATTTACCAATCTTACCGCCGGCACCGTTGATAATATTGACTACGCCTTTAGGCAGAACATCCTGGATAGTTTCCATCAGAAGCAAAATAGACATTGGCGTTGCACTGGCAGGTTTTAGTACTACACAGTTGCCTGCTGCAATGGCTGGAGCAATTTTCCATGCTGCCATTAGTAGCGGGAAGTTCCATGGAATGATTTGAGCAACCACACCAAGTGGTTCAAAAATTTCTTGTGAAATAGTATTTTCATCAAGGTCTGAAACTGTGCCTGATTCACTACGGATTACTGAAGCAAAGTATCGGAAATGATCGATGACTAAAGGCACATCTGCATTTAGTGTTTCTCGTACTGCTTTACCATTATCCAGGGTTTCTGCAATCGCCAGATTTTCCAGATTTGATTCAATAGCGTCAGCAATTTTATTTAGCAGGGTACTTCTTTCAATCACTGAGGTGTGTTTGTATGAGTCGAATGCTTTCTTTGCCGCGGCAACAGCCATGTCGATGTCAGCTTCGTTGGATCTCGGAATGCGAGTTAAATGTTCACCGTCTACAGGAGAGATGTTGTTAGAATATTCACCGCTAAGTGGGGCGACCCATTCACCACCGATAAAGTTTTCGAATTGTTCTTTATACTGAGGTTTCGTATATATCATTTTTTTTACCTTAATTGTTTTCGTTATTGATAAAAGCCATCAGCAGATAGCAAATATTAATTATGATTTTTATAATTAGTCGCGTGGTGGATATTTATTCCTTACGACTTACTTGAAATAGTAAGATGAAAAGCATTCACTCAAAGTGATTGTTATTTTCATTACCATCTATGAGATTACAGTATCTTATATTTTAAAAGAAGGTGATGATCACAATCTCAAAATTGAATTTTTATATTGCAGATGTGTTTTTTGACATGCTTTGTAAAATTGGCGGTTTTGATGCCGTAATGACAATTTTAATTGTAGTTTTGCTTATCATTTATTTTAAAAATATAACGTAGCCTGAAATCATAACGCGTAAGATATCGGTGGTAATAAATATTTTTTCGAGTATTAGCAAGAAAAGTAAGTTGAAGTATAAGGTGTGAATCACGATAACATGTCAGATTAAATAGTCAGAAAAGCTTTGATGCCGCATAGGAATACCTTAAACATTGCGCTAATGTTTTGACTGGTATATTGGTGATATATCGGTTGAAATTACAGCCAAATAAATCATTCATCGTCTAAATGTTCATTTGCTTTGGATTAATAAACTTAATACCCACTTGATGAATGCTCGTGATTTTGAAATACCATTCACGCATTGATTTTCTAGGATGAATTTATTTTATGAATGTTTGCGGTAATAAAAATAAGTCAAAAAGAAGATGAGGAAATGAAACGTAGTTTTACTATAACCAGTAGGGGATTTTCAAGAGAAGTCAAGATTACTACTTTAGACGCCTTTGGTGGAGCGTTTACAGTCGCTGATGAAATCGTTATGGGTAAAGCGGTGGTAGCTGGTGTTGATAGTTCAATATCATTAATTAACATTTCCAATACGGAACTCTATATCCGTGATGGTCATAAGAGTCATTTTGTCGTTTATCTTAAGAATGCGATAGGCTTAAATGGTTTTCAGTTTTTCGATACAGATATGTCTGTCTTTGTGTACCATGGAGACAAAGAGTTGTCACGTATGGAACTCGTCAAGCAAGGGTGTTTTCTTCATATAGCCAGACGGATGACTCAAGAACACGGGCAGGAAAGGCGGTACGGAGATTTTAAATTCACGCGTACGACAATTGCTAAAAAAAGATTTGAACTAAGCGTGGGGGTAATTGTTAGAAATAGTCAGAAATGTTTATAGTTCGCAAGAAGGGTATAAATGGTTTTAAGAACAGATAGAAAAGTGGCGTAAATGGTAGTGATACCATTTACGCCGACTTAGAAATTTATAATGCTACAAGGTTAGCAGCAAATTATAGAGCTACAACGTTAGCAGCTTGTGGGCCTTTCTGGCCTTGTTCAACTTCGAAAGATACTTTCTGGCCTTCAGAAAGAGTTTTGAAGCCTTCAGAAGCGATTGCACGGAAGTGAACGAATACGTCAGCACCGCCGTTGTCTTGAGTGATGAAACCGAAACCTTTCTCTTCGTTAAACCACTTTACTAGACCAGTTACTTTGTTAGACATGTTATGTCCCTTATATATTTAAATTCATAAAAAATTCGCAATGATGCGATGCGCTAGAGAGCTTGAATTATTGAATGTGACGATGAAGCTAAGGGAAACACAGAGAATAACGACAATAACGAAGAAATCCTGAGCTTTTACTTTTACTTAATGTTTCATTAATAACTCTTAACAATAGAGCGAGATGAATCATACCTGAGTCCCGACTATTGTAAAGGACTATTTTCAATTTTTTTGAAAACTTTTTGTCGTAACGTTTTTACTCGGACACGATGCATCGTTCTATTTGTGTATTAATGCTTAAAATTAAGCGCTTTTGTGTCGGTGATGTAGACGTTTTGTGTGTACTCTGACCAAATGAGCATGGTGCGGATGTTTGAAGAAAAATTTACTCAAATGTAATTAGCGGTGCAATAGAGTGTCTTAACGGAATACGCCACCAGAGTTTGTCTGGTGGCGTATAAGTACACGAATACTATATGCAGTTTGCAATTCGGGTGTGAAATGCAAAAGGCTTAGTGCATCTGCTTTTTCGGCCCGTGACGAACAAGATCTTTACCGTTTTCGTAAACCTCTTGAGTCACCCAACGCCCCAGAATCAGTTGATGATTATCATCTAAGACTGCAATGAAAGGGCGGCCATCCGCATTACTGGTAGCCAGGGCTACACCTGCAACGTTTGTCAGGCCTAGTCCACCACTTTCAACAGACAGTAGAAAACTCTCAAGTTCGTCAAGGCTGTCAATTACATTTTCATCAAAATACATATGGTTTTCACTTTTGTTAATTTGCAAACCCGCCTGATTATTAGCATATGATGCTTCGTCCATCTTAGATAGAAGCGGGCTGCATTAAGTTGCTTGAATTACTGTTGTTACCTTGGACATCAAGCTTTCAAGGTAATGTTTTTGCGTACTTTACAGTTGATACATGATGATTGGAACCATGAGCGTTTTGATTGCTGTAAAACAGTACAATTTATCAACAGGAAGTGTGAGTAGTTCGTAGTTCTAGCTGCGATTCAGCTCTGCTTCTATCTGGTGGTCTGCGATACCTACTTGCACTATTTTTAAAATTTCGCTGCAAGCCCTTAATTGATATCCATAATTAGTAATAGGCATGGAAAGCCATTGCTGAATCAAGTTATACGAACCTTGCAGGGGAGGGAAACCATATGAGGAATAAAGCGATAGCGGTTATTTTTACGGCTATATTAGCGATTCAGTTATCAGGTTGTGGATTAGTCTTGCACCCTGAGAGAAAAGGGCAGAGAGGCGGAAATATAGATCCGGCCATTGCGGTTTTGAACGCTGCAGGCCTTTTTTTGTTCATTGTTCCGGGGCTGGTCGCTTTTGGTATCGACTTGTATTACGGTACGATTTATTTACCGGGAACAGCTCTGGAGCTGGATGAAGATGAACTGAATCAGCTGAAGGACGTTGATGGCCAGCTTAGATCAGAAGCGTTAGCCCGGCTCGTTTCAGATAAAATCGGCCGGCCAATTGATGCCAATGCTATGGTTCCATACGAAGTCAGCTCTGCTGATGAGTTAAGTTTTTTAGTCAATCACGCTTCATTTTGAATATCTTATAGGCCTGGTATAAATATCATTACCTTCTCTAAAGCAGTGTTCTTATGCCGCATTGCGTTCAGCCACCGCTGAAAGCAATAGGCAAACCCATTCATTCATTAGCTCAACCCAAGTTGTTCATTGAGCTGGTGGATTTCACTTTTCCAAGCTCGCTGCAGTGCAGGTTTTTGATGTTTAACTTTTCTAGCCTTGTCTTCTGTAAGTTTGGTTTCCAGATCAACTAATCTGGCCAGAGTAGTGGTTAAGTTAAATTGGCTACGGTTTTAAACTCATTCCAGAACAACTGTTCTGACTCATTTGGTGTTAGACCACCGTTATATTGATGAGGCTAGGATGCTGAGATTTTTTCGTCGCATTTTACGTGATTTTTAGAATGTCATCCAAGCGACTGTTCTGCCTCAAATTTATTTGCTTCGATTTAACTGTAATGGCTTGTGTTTCGAGAAAGTTCCGCATGGTTAAATGCTCATGATTTTGCCCTGCTAGCCTAGCCCAACATAATCATACCACCTGTATATCATGATTTTTTATGTGATACGCCTTCATTATATGCTGATGAGGAACTGAAATTAATTGCCTTTTTGGTAGTGTCTGTGATTAAACTCACTTTTTCTAGAAAATTGCATGAAAACAATGAATTATAAAAGATTGCTGGGCGTTATAGGCTTGGCCTTTGTGCTGTCCGCCTGTGGTGGTGGAGGCGATTCATCTTCAAAAGGTATACCGGACAGCAAGGGAACCCAGACAACTCTTTCCCCGAAATTTGCCTCTGTATTTACCCAGAAGATATCGGTGGGTGATGCAAGGCAGGGTGCCGAGGCTCGAACGATGGTGTACGCGGATGCCCCGGTGTCGGTGAGCAAACGAGATCAGCGCTTCACCAGTGAGTTGAAGGTGCACGCGGATGCTCCGGTGCCAGCGAGTAAGCGAGACCAGCGTTTCACTGGTGAGTTGAAGGTGACCAATGTCAATACGGGAGAGGCGCAGACTGAGAACTGGTCGGTGACGTTGCGTGCAGACAACACGGTAGAGTCTCACGGTACGATTACCCTAGTTCCGGGTATGTATGATTTCGTATTGATACTGGAGCGGAATAGCACTCAGTACGTAGCGCAGGCGCTGGCTCAGGAAATAAAGGCTGACGGTGATTTCAACATAGACCTGGTGCTATTGCCAAACCTTGGGGATACCATCACGAACATAGAGGATGTGGGCTACCTGTCAACGATCAAGTTCGAGTATCCAGCGTCTGATCTTGCTGGCTTCAGCGAGCCGAAGTTTGGAATGTCTCTGAACCAAGGGGATGAGTATATTTTTGATATCAACAAGGAAGCAGGTGTAACCGAGGTGATTATCAACGCTGAGGCGGGTGAGCATCAGCTTGGTTTGAACTTCTACGAAGGCAGCCTCATGATGGGCAGTAACGAGGACAATGTCACCATCAACTTGGGTGAGGGCGAGGATGTTAAGGTGGACATCATCCCGTTGCAGGCCGATGTGAACTTCACTGTAGACAAATTAACTCAAAACGGTGAGTTTGTGTTTAATATTCCGAAAGCAATTATTGACGAAGTTGACGGTTTGCAGAATGTTGCCTTATTAGTACGGATGACGGCAGATGGTAACCCGATGCAGGAGAAAACTCTCAATGTCATTGATAGCAACGGTACCTTTCAAGCGTCTAAAAACTTTGGCACCTATGGTGAAGAGGTGCTGACCACCTACCTAGGCTTTTATAATGCGAATGAGATTAGCGATGGGTTCAGTGGGGTGCCTTACGCAAGCTGTACTTCGACCATCAATGTAGAAACGCACCAAGTGTTGGGCTGTAAGCTCGAGTTAAGGCGTAGCAGTGTTGTTAGTGGTCGCCTACTTGGCACTCTGATGCTAAACATAGTAGATGAAGATGGAGTGCCAGCAGTAGGCGCAGAAGTCTATCTAAATAATAAGCTAGTCGGTGTGACTGGTGATGTTTACCAAAACGGCTCCCTAAAGACCCATCAAGTTGCGGGTGATTATATTCTTAAGACAAAAAAAGCCGAGGCCAGACATGAATCTAAGCTCCGTTTAGCACCATTAGAAGTACTAAATAAGTCGGTTAAGTTAGAAGTAGACAGTGCTAGTGGGGAATTTCACTTCGTAAATTCCGGGCAAAGGATTAATTCAGGTGGGTTCGACGGTAAACCGACAATCGCTGATTTTAACAACGACGGACATTTAGATATCTTTGAGACCAAAATAGATCATAGTGGCTCAGATATTCTTTGGTTAAATGATGGCAAGGGCTCCTTTAATTCTTTCACCGAAATTAAGAAAGAGGAGTCCAGTAAAACATCTGCAGCAGGTGATCTCAACGGCGATGGTTACCTTGATTTAATTGTTGGAGGCAAAAATTATCGACCACTTACAGTTTATACAAACGATGGCAATGGGAACTTTGAAGTCTTTCACCAAATAAATACTCAAGCGGTTAAGCTTGCTCGTTTGGCTGACTTAAATGGCAGTGGTCATTTAGATTTGGTGACTGTCGATGAAAACCGAGATGGTAAGATAAAAGTGTATCTCAATGATGGTTCATCAAAGTTTAGCTCATCTGCTGACATTATCTTAGCAAATCACGGGTGTTTGCGGGGACGAAACAGCATGGTCGAGAATGAAATTTCAGATATAGAGCTTGTTGATATCAACAACAATGGTAACTATGACCTGATATTTTCATGTCAAGAGACGGTGGTTAATAATGAATCAATACTGAGAAGTAGCGGAATTTACTTTGGTAGTGGTGATGGTAACTTTACGCTCACTGACATACATTTTTCAGGCGCAGGTGCAGCAACTCTCACAATCGGTGATTTAAATGGTAGTGGTTACAAGGATATTATACTTGGGAGTGTCGAATCCTCACGTTATAAAGGGGTAAATAAAGTATTCTGGAATAATGGTGACAGCACCTTTTCTGAAGTTGAGTTGCCAGTTATGTTTAGCGGAAAAAAAGCCCGTTACTTTCAAATAGTAGACATGGATAAAGATGGATCTTTTGAGCTTGTAGGAAAGCAGTACGATAGTAAAAACTATCATTTTTATAAATTCAATCGGGATAGAGAGTTAACTGAACAAGGACAGCTAACAGTCCCAACAACAACTAGGACTGAAGACTTCTACATGGCCGATTTTAATGGCAATGGCAGAACTGATATCTTGGAAATATCTACTTTTGGTAGTACTCCATCGAACGTTTATTTCAACATGCTAGTAGACTAAAATAGTCTAGGCAAAAAAGGCCATCATGGCTAATGCCAGTCAGTTGAGCTGACTGGCATTTCTTTTTTTTGGGGGGGGGATTTGCTAGTTTCTGAGTTTATCATTCCAGGCTAAGCTTAATCTTCTCACCGAGTGGGGTGTTGGCAACACGAGATGATAATCATGTGCACGTGTCGCCAGATGATCGAATTACGCGTAAATAGATTTTATCTGCACCACTGGGTCTGGACACACTACTAAACGACTTTTCTATACTTTAAGTAATTTATGGACAGCTAAATTAGTAAAAGCACTAACTGTTTTTTTCCCTTCTTCTTAACAACTTTAGAGTAATCAAAAAAGCGAACCAAAGGTTCGCCTTTTTAATATCAAGTCAGTTTCCAACTTAGTTATTTGTAATCATCAGTCCTCAACATAGTTCTCAATACCTGGGCAGGAGCAAACTAAGTTACGATCTCCAAACACGTTATCGACGCGGTTGACGGTTGGCCAATATTTGGCGTCTTTGGTTTGAGCTGAAGGGAAGCAGCCAAGTTCACGGCTGTAGCTGCGGTTCCATTCTGCTTCCATCAGATCTGCCTGAGTATGCGGTGCATTTACCAATGGGTTGTCTTTCAAATCCCACGCGCCATTCTGAACTCGGGTGATTTCGTGGCGGATGGCAATCATCGCATTACAGAAGCGATCCAGCTCGGCAATGTCTTCAGACTCTGTTGGTTCGATCATTAGGGTACCGGCAACAGGGAAAGACATAGTTGGAGCGTGGAAACCGTAGTCCATCAGGCGCTTGGCAACATCTTCCTCAGAAATGCCGGAGGCTTCCTTGATTGGGCGGATATCGATAATACACTCGTGGGCAATACGGCCATTGGTGCCGCGGTATAGCACAGGGTAGTGCGGACGCAGGCGTTCCATTACGTAGTTAGCATTCAGGATAGCCAGTTTGGTTGCTTCAGTCAGGCCTTGTTCTCCCATCATCGCAATGTAGGCGTAGGAAATAGGCAGGATAGAAGCTGAGCCTAGGTTAGCGGCTGAAACGGCGTATTGAGGTTGTTCGCTTTCCATATTTTCAACGTGACCCGGCAAGAACGGAGCTAGGTGAGATTTCACACCGATCGGGCCCATACCCGGACCACCGCCACCGTGCGGGATACAGAAGGTTTTATGCAGGTTCAAGTGAGAAACATCAGAGCCGATGAAACCTGGGCTGGTCAAGCCAACCTGAGCGTTCATGTTGGCACCGTCAAGATAAACCTGACCGCCGGCTTCGTGTACCAGCTCGCACACTTCCTGAACGGCTTCTTCATATACGCCGTGAGTTGACGGGTAGGTGATCATGATGCATGACAGGTTGTCGCGGTGTTTTTCTATTTTTGCTTTCAGGTCTTCAACATCAATGTTGCCTTGGTCGTCACAGCCAACAACGACCACTTTCATTGAAACCATTGCCGCAGATGCCGGGTTAGTGCCATGCGCCGAGCTTGGGATTAAACATACGTTACGGTGTGACTCATCATTGGACTCGTGGTAGCGCTGGATGGCAATCAGACCAGCATATTCACCCTGAGCGCCGGAGTTAGGCTGTAGCGACATTGCGTCGTAGCCCGTAACAGTACACAGCATTTCAGAGAATTTATCGGCCAGCTCGACATAGCCTTTGGCTTGGTCGATAGGGGCGAATGGGTGTAATGCACCAAACTCCGGCCAAGTGACCGGGATCATCTCGGCGGCAGCGTTAAGTTTCATGGTACAGCTGCCCAGCGGGATCATGCCGTGGGTTAGCGAGTAGTCTTTGTTTTCCAGTTTCTTCATGTAACGCATCATCTGCGTTTCGCTGTGGTACTGGTTGAAGACTGGATGAGTCAGGTATGGACTGGTACGGCGGCAGCTTTCAGGGATGGCGGCATACTCGTCGCTGGCGATATCTGCGGTGAACATCGATGCTTTCAGATCGTTACCGCTAAATAGCTCTAGAAGTTCTTCGACATCATCAACCTTGGTTGTTTCATCAATGCTGATCCCTAGTTGTTCAGCTTGGCTGTCGGCAGCAGGGTATTTACGCAGGTTAATACCGGCATCCAGGGCTTTACTGTAAAACTCATTGGTTTTCTTGCCGGTGTTTAAGGTCAGGGTATCGAAGAAAGTGTCGTTGTCCAGCTCTATGCCTGAGTTGCGCAGCCCGGTCGCCAGTATTGCCGTAAGGTGGTGGACACGGCGTCCGATTTTTCGAAGGCCTTCAGGACCGTGGTAAAGGGCATAGAATGTAGCCATGTTTGCCAGCAGAGCTTGTGCCGTACAGATATTCGAAGTGGCTTTTTCACGGCGGATATGCTGCTCGCGTGTTTGCATTGCCATGCGAAGCGCCTGGTTCTCTTTTGAATCTTTTGATACGCCGATAACACGGCCAGGCATGGTGCGCTTGTGTTTGTCTTTGGTGGCCATAAAGCCGGCGTGTGGGCCACCGAAGCCCATAGGTACGCCGAAACGCTGGGCACTACCGATTACCACATCGGCATCCATTTCGCCGGGTGATTTCAGCAAGGTAAGAGTCAGTAGATCGGAAGCGACAGCGACCAGAGCTTTCTTGTTGTGTGCTTGCTCGATGATGTCGGTAAGATCGACGATATTACCTGTTGTTCCCGGATATTGAACCAGTGCACCAAATACGTCGTGGTTATCCAGCTCGTCGATAGCGCCTGTGATGATTTCAATGCCGATATAACCTGCACGGGTGCGTACAACGTCAATCGTTTGTGGGTGCAGGTCGTTAGAGATAAAGAAGGCTTTGCTCTTGTTTTTGCTTGCTCGCTGGCACAAGGTCATGGCTTCGGCTGCGGCTGTGGCTTCGTCAAGCAGTGATGCGTTAGCCAGCTCCATGCCGGTCAGATCCATGATCATCTGCTGATAGTTGAGCAGGGATTCAAGGCGGCCCTGGGAAATTTCAGGCTGATATGGTGTATAAGCCGTGTACCACCCCGGATTTTCTAATACGTTACGCAAAATAACGTTAGGGGTATAGGTGTTGTAGTAACCCTGACCGATAAAGCTGCGGTTAATTGTGTTCTTGCCGGCGATTGCTTTTAATGCTGTCAGCATTTCCGCTTCGCTTTGCGGCTGGTCTAGCTTCATGGGCTCCGGCAGACGAATTGCCGCCGGAACGGTTTCTTTAATCAGCTGGTCGACGCTTGCTACGCCGATGGTTTCCAGCATGATTTTTTGTTGTGCTGAATCCGGGCCATTATGACGACCTGCAAATTCCTTATCGTCACTTAATGCATTTAGAAGAGTCATGTCGGTCATGGTTCTTTCCTGAACAGTTACTACCTATTACCTGTGAGCATGAGGTAAATTATGGGAATCATCGAAACAACTGAAAATGGCTTTTAGGCGTTGGATTTATGCCTGTATACCTAAAAGCCAACGTTCGATTAGTCTTCGTCGAGAGTTGCTAGGTATTTCTCGCCGTCGATAAGCGTGCTTAGCTCTTCAACATCAGCAAGTTTGATTTTAGCAATCCAGCCACCTTCATAAGGTTCTTCGTTAACCAGCTCCGGGCTTTCTTCCAGCTCTTCGTTTACTTCAATGATTTCGCCGGTAACCGGGGCATAAAGGTCAGAGGCCGCTTTTACCGATTCGACAAGAGAGAAGGTCTCACCTGCTTCGGTTGAATCACCGACTTCCGGCAGATCTACGAATACAACATCACCAAGCAGGCCCTGAGCGTGGTCTGAGATCCCCATGGTGATTGTGCCGTCACCGTTATTGCGTACCCACTCGTGGCTTTTAGTGAACTTCAATGTATTTTCCATTTATAACTCCTTGCGCAATGTTTCCGCAGATATCGTTTGCTTTTTCTATAGGCCCGGCAGAGAAATACCGGGCCGCTGATTGTTATTACTGGGTATCGACGATGGGCTTCTGAATCGGCGATCATGACGATTTAGTGATAGAGCGGGAAGCGGCCGCAAAGCTTCTGAACTTGCTGTTTTACTCGCTTCTCAACGTCGCTGTTGTCTTTCGGGTTAGCGACCAGCCCGTCCAGAACATCACCAATCCATTCACCGATTTGCTTGAATTCATCAGCCCCGAAGCCGCGGCTGGTACCGGCCGGTGTGCCCAGTCGGATACCTGATGTTACCATCGGCTTTTCAGGATTGAATGGGATGCCGTTCTTGTTACAGGTAATGCCCGCACGTTCCAGAGCTTCTTCAGCCTGGTTACCTTTCAAACCTTTAGGACGAAGGTCAACAAGCATGAGGTGGGTGTCTGTTCCGTCGGTAACGATGTCACATCCATGAGCTTGCAGGACTTCGGCAAGAACTTTCGCATTGCTGATCACATTTTTTATATAGAGCTTGAACTCAGGTTCCAGTGCTTCACCAAGGGCAACGGCCTTACCGGCGATAACATGTATTAGCGGATCGCCTTGCAGGCCTGGGAATACGGCTGAATTGATTTTCTTGTTGATGTCTTCGTGGTTGGTCAGGATCATGCCGCTACGAGGTCCACGTAGGGTTTTGTGGGTGGTTGTGGTAATAACGTGGGCATGAGAAATTGGGCTAGGGTGTTCGCCTGCGGCAATCAGCCCGGCGATGTGTGCCATGTCGACCATCAGGTACGCACCGACTTCGTCGGCAATGGCGCGGAATTTAGCAAAATCAATTTTACGCGGAATAGCAGAGCCACCAGCAATGATCATTTTAGGCTGGCTTTCGATAGCAAGCTCTCGAACCTGATCGTAATTAATTTCACAGCTATCATTGTCAATACCATATTGGACAGCGTTGAACCATTTACCTGAAAGGGCGGGGCGGGCACCGTGGGTGAGGTGGCCACCGGCATCCAGCGACATACCAAGAATGGTGTCGTCCGGCTGGAGGAGGGCAAGCATTACCGCGCCATTGGCCTGAGCTCCAGAGTGCGGCTGAACATTGACGTACTCACATTGGAAAAGCTGTTTAGCTCGGGCGATGGCAATTCTTTCTACCTCGTCCACATGTTCACAGCCACCGTAGTAGCGACGACCGGCGTAGCCTTCGGCATATTTGTTTGTCAAACAGCTCCCCTGAGCTTGCATAACCGCTTTAGATACGATGTTTTCGGATGCAATTAGTTCGATTTGCTGGTTCTGGCGGTTGAGATCCGCCGCGATACCTGCGTTAACAGCCCCGTCCACCTGAGCAAGATCAGTGGAAAAGAACATCTCTAAGTCATGGTTTTGGTATGAAGCTTTCATTTCACGTTATCCTCAAGTCGCGCCCCAGGTAGCGGATTCCTTTTTCCAGAGCTGTTGCGTGTTTTTTTATGGATAATGCTTGCAGTTTAATGTTAGGTGTTGAGCCTGATATGCGCGTAACTTCCTTTGCATGCCTAACAATTGCGTAACATACCTTTCTATAGATAGCCGATCAAACATAAATTTCCAATAGTGGAACATCGTCTACTTTAAGCTCGGTAATTTTGGGCAAACGATTGTGTTGTGGCATTTTATTTTATTGCCCAAGGGATGTTTTTTGTTCGAATTGTGGTTTTGAATGGCGGTTGCTGGATGGTTAAAATTGTAAGCTAATTCAGTGATATTAAGGGGGGGATAATAGTTTTGGGATTTTTTTCTTATTGGTGAATAGAGTGTGCTGCAAACCAAATTTATGACTAAAATCTGGTTGAAGAGTAACCGGATTTTATGATGTTTCCTTTTGGAAACTTTGTTTCAAATATGACGTATCGGTCATACTTTTTGATTCGTATGACTTTTGAGTTTCCTATTGGCTATGCCAGAATGAAGGAACTGAAGTACCAGGGAGAGGTGTAATGAGCGACGAACAACAAGTTGATATTTATCCATCGATGACAGTTGAAAGAGAGCGTGAATCCGAGAAGGCAGAGAAAATCGAGCCTTTACAACTGGGTAAAAGACTTAAGGAAATACGGGTTGCTCATGGTCTTACACTTGAAGAGGCGAGTAAGCGAACCGGTCTGGCACGCTCAACATTATCTAAGATTGAAAACGAACAAATTTCCCCGACGTTCCAGGCCATGCAGAAATTAGCTGGTGGCTTAGAGATTGATATACCACAACTTTTTGCCCCGCCTAAGCAGATTAGAGCAACAGGTCGACGAGATATCACACGGCTCGATCAGGGTAAGCCGCACCCAACAACCACTTATGAACATGAGCTGTTAGCAATTCAGTTGACTAATAAAAAGATGATGCCGTTCAAATCTCGGGTGCGGGCTCGCCAGTTTGAAGACTATTCGGATTGGATCCGTCATGACGGTGAAGAGTTCATGTTGGTGCTATCTGGTGAGATCACTTTCTATTCAGAGTTTTACGAACCAGTAAATCTTTGCGAAGGTGATTCGGTCTATTACGATGCCACAATGGGCCATATGTTAATTTCGGTCAGTGTTGAAGATGCTCATATACTTTGGGTTACGGCGTCGTAACTGTTGGTATAAATTTCCTTTTAACTAAAATTATGCGATGTAGCACGATTTGATCAATAAGAAACTTTGTTTACTATAGGAAACTGGCTGTAGCATAGTTGCAACAAGTTAAATGGAAAGTAGCCGCAGCCCGCAGTTGATGGAGTATAAACATATGTCTCAAGAACTACAGGTAACACCTCTGCACGCACTTCATGTTGAGATGGGCGCAAAAATGGTTCCTTTTGCTGGCTATGATATGCCTGTCCAATATGCATTGGGTGTTCGTAAGGAGCACATTCATTGCCGAGAGGCCGCTGGCTTGTTTGATGTGTCGCATATGGGGCAGCTTCGTCTCCATGGTGTGAATGCAGCAAAAGCATTGGAAGCTTTAGTTCCGGTAGACATTATCGACCTACCTGCCGGAAAACAGCGTTATGCCTTCTTTACTAATGAGCAGGGTGGAATTTTGGATGATCTCATGGTTACCAATTTGGGTGATCATTTGTTCGTTGTTGTAAATGCGGCATGCAAAGAGAAGGACATTGCCCATATTAAGGCACATTTGCCTGACGATGTTGAGCTGGAGCTGATTGAAGACCGTGCCTTGTTGGCACTGCAGGGGCCAAAAGCTGCCGAGGTGTTAGCTCGTTTGAATCCGTCCGTGAGCGATATGGTCTTTATGGATGCCGCTAAGGTTGAATTGTTAGGCGTTGAGTGTTTGGTGAGCCGTTCAGGTTATACCGGTGAAGATGGTTACGAGATTTCAGTTCCGTCGGATAAAGCCGAGACACTGGCTCGCGAATTACTTTCACAGGTTGAAGTTGAGTGGATTGGCCTCGGAGCCCGTGACTCGCTGCGTCTTGAGTGTGGCCTGTGCCTGTATGGACATGATATCGATACCACGTCAACGCCTGTAGAAGCCAGCCTTCTGTGGGGGATCAGCAAGCCTCGTCGTGCTGATGGTGAACGGGCTGGTGGTTTTCCTGGGGCTGAGATTATTCTTGAGCAAATTAAAACTAAAGATGTTGCCCGCAAGCGTGTGGGCTTGATTGGCCAGACTAAGGCGCCTGTTCGAGAAGGCAGCAAGCTGTTCGATGCTGATGATAATGAAATTGGCATTGTTACCAGTGGTATGTTTGGGCCGACAAAGGGTGTGCCTGTTGCGATGGCATATGTCAAAACGGATTTAGCTCAGCTAGGAACAGAAATTTTTGCGGAAGTTCGCGGTAAGAAGCTGCCAATGACAGTCGAGAAGATGCCGTTTGTACCGCAGAACTATTACCGGGGCTAATTAGTATTGGTAAATTACTATCACTAATACACCAAGCAGGGAGCCAATTGGCTCCTTTCTTTTTTTCTTCTCATTAATTTGTTGGCAGAGTGCTTTGCGATCAACTTCACTTATAGAAGTTGGAAGGCGGCGATACAAAGGTTGTAAGCGATGATGAAGATGGGCGTAATACTTGCCGGAGCAGGTTTGGTGGTCATGGCATCGGCGGCACATTCGGACACATTGTTAATGTCATATGAGGATTACATGGGGCGTTGTTTAGGTACTTACGGAGAAGATAAGGTAACAAAAACTGTCTGTGAGGCTCAGTATCAGGCAATGACCAAGAAAGAGCAGGAGTTAATGGCACAGGCTGATGTCAGCGAGACAGATAGGTCACGCTTGCCTGCAGATCAGAGTAAGAGTGCAGATAAAATTGATTGAGAGTCTGAGCTAGTAATTTAGCTCAGCATGAGCCTCTGTATTGAGTGCTGTTTTGAGCATGGTGTTAAAAACACGGCAGGACTGACGATTTAATGAAAGACTTTCTTGCTGGTTGCCAATTAACGATATTAATTTCAGTTCTGCTTCTTTCTTGGCGTTTATTCTTTGATCTGTGTTGAAGTAAGCCAATACCGGAGAGCTGAGGTTATTATCTATGGTTTGTAAATGATAATAGCAGCGATTGATTGCCAAACTTTCAGCTAGAATTTCTTTAGCTTGATTAGTATCTTCAATAATTAAGCTATTGCTATAAATATCTAACAAACGATCCCATTTTTTTGCTGCCAGCAGCCCCATTACGACATATTCAGGCCTTTGATAAATGGACAGTAGCACTTTTTCGTAATCATCTCTTAACTGGTTTTTATTATTATCTTCACCATAAATATCAGAATGAACATTGCTGATGTAGGTCGGGAGTTCTATTGTACTTACTTTCCACTTAGCCAGCAGTTGTAAGGCGTTATATTCGTTGAAAGGCAGGCCAATAGCATTACTTTCAATGGAATAGCTTTGTTTGCTGATAAGCAGGGTTGCAATGAATATATATTTTTTGAGTGAATTCATTTTTTCTGGCTTGATAATTGACGCAATACGAATGCCTATTAATGGTAAGTGTTTATTTATTAGCAAATTATTTGGTTTTACACTGCGAGTTATTACATGGAAATGACAGAAAAGGATGGTTTGACGGATGTTTTTATTTGAGGCGTATCAAGGAGAGTAATAGAACTTTATTTCTGGGGTGCGTTGTTCAGCTTGGATTTAGCCTCTGCTGGTATTATCTGTGCGGTTGTTTGGTAAGAAGTACTTAGTGAGTACAATCGCCAACTTTTTTTCAATGGTTGGATAGTCCATGTTCGATAAGATGTTTGAAGTACTGTTAACCATTGCAGCGATATTAATTGCTATAGGAATATATACAGCGGCGGTAATGGTATAGCAAAATGTAGGTATTTACGGATTTAACCGAAACAAAAAGCACCCGAAGGTGCTCTTTTTGTATGTGTGAAGATGTTTTTTTGTATGAGCTTAGTATTAGCTCTCTTCTGGAGCGATAGGTAAGGTAATCATTGCTTCAACGCCTTTCTGATCTGCACGGTTTCTTAACTTAATCTCACCATGGTGAAACTCTGTAATTAGTCTGGCAATGAATAGTCCCAGGCCGAGGTGGGGTTTGCTCTGTTTGTTCTGGGTTCGAACTGAAACCATGGAATTGAGCAGTTGGTCTGACATGTTTTCAGGCAATAGCGGCCCGTAGTTGCTGACAGTAAGTACGGCTTGGGAGCCATTTCTTGCGAGGATTACCTCAATCGGATTTTGGTTATCGCTGAAATCTTCAGCATTGGCGATAAGTTTATCCAATAATTGAGCTAGGTAATCTGGCGCGCCGTTTACGAATATATCGGAACTACCGGCATGTACCGTGAAAGTTTGGTTTGGAAAGGCCATCTGGTAGCCTTGCAAACAACCTGAAACCAGTTCGTTGAAAGGAAAGCGTTCTTTTTCGGCTCCTTGCAGGCTCTGTTCGATACGGGTTGCTTCTGTCATGCTCGATAAAATGGTGCTTAACCGCTGGACGCCATCCTGTGCTCGGGCGATATAGCGCTGGGAATCATCATCTTGGTTCTGCATCGAAAGGTTTTCCAACGATGAACGTACAACGGCAACCGGGGTACGCAATTCATGGGAGAGTCGGGAGGAGAGGTTCTCAAGATAATGGTTATACTGGCCCAGGCGGGTGACCATTCCGGCCAGACTTCGGGACAAATCACCGATTTCATCGGTATCCTGTGTCGGCGATATAGGCTGTTGGATCCGCCCCTGGCTGTCAATTGCCAGCTCGGCTTCATCACGTAGCTTTCTCACTCGTGAGGATATTTTTGAGGCGAACAGGAAAAGGGTGATAGTGCCGATGGCAATCACAGCTAAGATGGCATTGAATAACTTTTCCAGCGCCCGATTACGTAGGGTTTGGATCCCAACTGTGGACTCTTCGGCTACAACAGCGCCCATAACATTATTGTCCAGCCAAATTGGATAAGCTGCTGTCAGAATCATTACCTTACCGTCTTCTGAACGACGCCAGTGGGAATAACCGCGACCTTGCAATGCCTGAGAGACGTGAACGCCTTTAACCAGTGCCTCGTCTTGTTGTGTGTCGACGAACTCGCTTGGCTCGGTGATTAAGTATCGGTAATAAAGCGGATGCAGTAGTTTTTTCTCAAGGGATGACCACCAGGTGTTATCGTTGTCACCGTATTTGACCGATGACGACCACACACCGTTTGAATCCTGAATATCACCGGTTTGCGCCAGTACGCGCTGATGGCGATCAATAACCCAGATACGGGAGCTGGTATGTCCCATTCCTTTAAGGATTTTTTCGATTTCGGGTGAGGGCACCAGTACGGTTCCTAATCTGTTAAGGTGGGATGTATTGGATGTACCAATGATGGTATCAATTTCCCGGTTCTGGCGGTTGTTGATATCGTAAAAAGCAAAGCCGAGCTTGTTGCCAAGGTATGAGAGTGGAAGCCGCAACTCGATGTTGTAGCCTTTGTCGGTGGTGCGCCAATAGCCCTGGATGTGCTTTTGTTGGATCAGGCTAGCTGAATCGCTGATGCCATCGGTTATTTGCCACGCATTAACCCAGCCATCTTCATAGGCTGAAATAACATAGCGGGAAAATTCGCCGTCAGGTGATGTCATTGCGATCGTCAGGTGATCATTTCGGTCGACGCGCACAGAATCTTTACGTCGCATGATTGGAGCGCTGTCTGAAACTTCAAAGGCCGCGTAAAGATAACCATCATATTTACCGACGATATGACGAAAGCTGATGCTGGTATTGCTGTAGGGAAGACGGCTGAATTGCACGTAATCGCGCCCGTAGTGCACCATTTTATCGTCATAGTCAGTCCAGTCACTTAATTGGCCGTCAAGTGTAATTGGGGTTTGCAATTCATAGGCATATAAATCATGGCCCTTTTTAACTGATTGCAGAAAGCTGGCTTGATCACTGAATAGTTTCGGGCGTTCGTTCAGTGCTGTCGCAACCGCCCTGGTTGTACCGATCAGTGTCTGTTCTTGTCCCTGACGCAACAGTTTTTCCATTTCCAGGATATATTTGTAGCCCAACCAGGGCAGGAGCAACAGGAAGCTGGAAATCAGGATAACTTTGGTTCTCAGACCAATGGGTAATTTGGATAGTCTATTCATTCTTTTCCGTTATGCACCCCAGCGGTAGCCCATGCCATAGACGGTATTGATGCAATCAAAGTTGTCATCATATTGCAGGAACTTTTTGCGGATCCGTTTGATATGGGATGTAATTGTGCTGTCATCAACAACCACTTGGGCTTCGTCCATCAAATCATGGCGGCATTTGACATGCCCCGGTCGTTTGGCTAAGGCATAAACCATCCAGAACTCGGTGACGGTAAGTTCGATTAACTGCTTGTTCCAGAAAATCTGCATCTTATTCTTGTTGATGGTTAACGGACCGCGCTCAATCAGCGTTTCTTGCTCTGCCGGTGCTGCAAGAAGATCGCTGCGGCGAAATAGGGCTGCAATACGCGCTATTAAATGGGGCAGGCTGGTATCTTTGGTCAGGTAATCATCCGCACCCATGCGAAGGCCGCAGACGGTATCGAAGTCGCTGTCCCGGGCAGTAAGGAAAATAATCGGTACGGTTGGCGACATGGCCCGCAGCGACTGGCAGAGCGAAAAGCCACCATCAATTTCATCCTGAAGGCCTATATCAATAATCGCGAGATCAGGGAGCTCTTGCTCAAAGGCTGCTTGCGCTTCAGGGCGGTTATCGTATCCCTTCACACCGTAGCCATGTTTTTTTAATACATCGATATAGTTTTCTCGAATTGCCGTTTCGTCTTCGACAATGACAATATTTCTCATGGATTACCTTCGTTTACGGCCAGGCCCTGGATTGATGTAGTGACTATACAAGAAAAAAAGGCAGAGAAAAGCAGTGATAAGCGATTGCCATTTTTTTGCCACAATTGATCAGCACATTGCCTTTTTTTATCCCCGATATTGCCAGAACTACTTGGTTTAATTACCTCATCGAAACGACAACGACATAAACAACAACGTCAGAACGTGTTTAATGAATGAGGAATTCACAATGAAAAAGCAGCTAATTTCCACTTTGATCGCCACGACTTTAATGACTTCTGTTATTGCTTCTGCCGCTCAGGCCAATACCGTTGTAGAAACTGATGATGCATATAAACTCGGCCAGCAGGAACAATTAATTGGTATGGGCTCAGGCGCAGCATTCGGTGCACTGGTTGCTGGCCCAGCTGGTGTGGTTATCGGCGGTATTATCGGCGGTATTATCGGAACTACGGTTGGCCAGGAAGATCATATTAAAGCGCAAGATGAAGAGGTGCTTGAATTGACTTTGCGTAATACCGAGCTAGAGCGTATCAGTCAGCACTATAACCAGGCGCAACTTGAAATTGCCCGCTTGCAGCAGGATGCGATTCAGCAAGACAGATTCTTGCAGGAAAAAATTGAGCAACACCAGATTGACCTTGCGTTGGAGATGAACGTCCATTTCCGTACGGGCTCTGCCACGATTGAACCGCATTTCCAGACTCAGCTAGATGAACTGGCGGATCTAATGAAGCAAGCACCGGAAGTTAGTTGGGAATTGGCTGGTTATGCCGACCGTCGTGGTAATAGCCAGAAGAATATGAGTTTGTCTCAGCGTCGTGTTGAAGCTGTGCGTGAATACCTGGAGTTGCAAGGGGTAGATGCAAACCAGATTGTCGCTGCTGCCTATGGTGATCAGGAGCCGCTGAAATCAGAGCAGAACTTTGAAGGGGATTTCTTTGACCGTCGCGTTACCTTGCGAAGTAATAATGAGTCAGTTCAGACCGCACATAGCTATTAATAGCGGATGACATATGGCTAAAGCCAATGGCAAGGATACAGTGATGACAAGAAACAATAACAGTGGAGCGCCCGGTTGGGTGCTTCCTATCCTCATCATGTTTTTGCTGGCGTTGCAGTTAACGCTCAGGGCAGAAGATGTAAAAGCGCAGCAGATTGATATTTTGCATGGTGAAACACTTAAGGCATGGAATGAGTTAGAAACGGGTTATGACAAGGAGGCTGTGAATGATTTGGGATGAGCGCTATTGGCTAACAGTGTTGCTGAAAGTGTCTGTACTTCATTTCAGCCTGATATATTGCTAGGAGGGTGGAATGCAGATAGAAAAAAACTCGCCGAAAGGCGAGTTCTTTTTATTGAGAGAAAAGGCTTAAAGAACTTGGCGTAAGCGATCTTGCACGACTTCAACCAGTAAGTCTGGCTGGAATTTCGAAATAAAGCGATCGCAACCGACTTTTTCCACCATGGCTTCGTTGAAACTGCCGCTCAGGGAAGTATTCAGCGCAATGTGAATATCTTTCATTCGTGGATCGTTTCGGATTTCATGAGTCAGCTTATAACCATCCATTTCCGGCATTTCGGCATCGGTAAACATCATCAGGATTTCATCGTTGATGTTTTTGCCTTCATCGCACCATTTCTTAAGCAAGTTCAGTGCCATTAGGCCATCAGTGGCTTCAATGATCTCTAGTCCCAGCTGGGATAAAGTATCACGGATCTGAGCTCGGGCTGTCGATGAATCATCAACAATAAGTATTTTTCGACCATGGAAGTGGTTGACGATTTCGTCGTCTAATACATCTTCAGAAATATGTACGTTGTATTCGATGATTTCTGACAGGACTTTTTCTACATCAATAATACTGACGAGACGATCTACACCGTCACGTTGTAGTTTAGTCAGTGCTGTCAGGTAGTTATTACGACCAACCTGTTTTGGTGGCGGCTGAATATCACGCCAGGTCAGGTTTTCGATATTCATGACTTCACCGACAAGAAACGCCTGAATAGAGCGATTGTATTCGGTGATAATCATATTACTTTCGCCGCTGCCTTCTACGTGGCGCATGCCTATGGCCTGGCGAAGATCTATTACAGGAATAGACTGGCCTCGGATATTGGCGACGCCTGTAATATTGGGGTGCGAACCGGGTAAGCTATTTAGTTTAGGGAGTTTTACGACTTCCTTAACCTTAAAAACATTGATGGCAAATAATTGAGATGTGTTCAGTTTGAAGATAAGCAATTCGAGTCGGTTTTCACCAACAAGCTGAGTACGCAGATCAACAGAATCGAGAATATTGGCCATATTTCGCCCGGAAGTTCAAGAAATTATTAAAATTATCATCGAATTATATGCTGGATAAAGGTGCAAAGTCACGTCTTATGTATGGCTTTATCTTCTTGGTTTCAATAACTATGTGATTGCTATCGATTTATTTCTCTTATGCAGAGTTTACTCGGATTGAGCTCAGCTATGTTTTTTTTGCTTCTTTCAGTGTGATGAGTGGTTGGTTCACCTTTGATTGAGGTTAGAAGAAACAAGTGAAATCGTTGTTTTTACCTCTTTGGAGTTATATGTGAGACGAAGTGACAGAAAATTTAAATAAATTTCAGTATGATTTAGCTAATTAAATAGATACAACATATTTGTCACTTTATTTCGTGCGAAAAATAATTCTCTACAGTGCTCCAAATCAAGGAATTTTATTCTGGCTCTGCTAGGTTGGAGGGATAAGAAAAATGATGATTTCCTACTGATCATCCTTGAGCGCTGTACCTGGCTTTCCCCTATGAACAAGAAGTTAGCTAATACATGAATTCAGGCATTAAATTGCTTTTATCGTATTACTGTTTGCCTTGATGCCGCGCCGAGTTACAGAATGAGGCAATTTATGAAAAATGTCACAATAGACGGACAGGTAGTAACTGCTGATAGTCAGCAGACGTTACTTGAAGCCGCGACGCAATGCCAGATAGAGATCCCATCTTTATGCGGTTTGAATAAAGATGGAGAAAAAGTACCTTGCGGGTTGTGTGTCGTCGAAGTCGAAGGACAAGGCGTACAACGTGCATGCGAAATTAAACCCTATGAAGGAATGAAGGTTACCACTCAGAGTGAAGCGTTGGCGGCGGATCGCCGTAAGGCGCTGAACCGCATCCTGTCGGATCATTATGCCGACTGTGAAGCGCCATGTCAGACAGCATGTCCGGCTGGGGTGGATATTCAGTCCTACCTGTATCACATTGCTCAGAATGATCACCAAAAAGCGATTGAGGTGATTAAACGAACACTGCCGATGCCGCTTTCTATCGGTCGTGTTTGTCCGGCTTTCTGTGAAGCGGAGTGTCGTCGTGGTCTTGTTGATGAACCATTGGCGATCCGTCAGCTGAAACGCCATGCTGCTGATGCTGATTTGGAAGCGCAGGAGCAGTATGTTCCTGAACGTAAGCCTGCCAAGGATAAGTCGGTTGCTATTATAGGTAGTGGCCCGGGTGGTTTGACCTGTGGCTATTATCTGAGTAACGAGGGTTACAGTGTCACTGTATTCGAGGCGATGCCGGAAACAGGTGGTTGGCTTCGTTATGGTATTCCTGAATATCGTTTGCCAAAAGCCATCCTCGATAAAGAAGTTGAGTTGATGTGTCGTAACGGTATGACGATTGAAACCGGTAAAGAGCTGGGTAAAGACTTTCTGTTGTCTGAACTGGTGAAAGAGTATGATGCCGTTTGTCTTGCTGTCGGTGCCTCGAAAGCCGTTGAAATGAATTATACAGGTAGTGATCTTGATGGTTGCTACCTGGGTGTGGATTACCTAAAAGATTATGTCACCGAGAAGCAGTACACCACAGGTAAGAAGGTGGCTGTGATTGGTGGTGGTAACACCGCAATTGACTGTGCCCGTACTGCTGTACGAGATGGTGCAGATACGACACTTATTTATCGTCGAACCCGCGACGAGATGCCGGCTGAAGATTATGAAATCGTAGAAGCTGAGCATGAAGGGGTGAAATTCCACTTCCTGACCAACCCTGTAGAAAATATTACAGATGAAAATGGCCGGGTATGCGAAGTCAAACTGGAGAAAATGGCGCTCGGTGAACCTGATTCATCAGGTCGTCGCCGTCCTCAGCCGACAGGCGAATATTTCACAGAAAATTTCGACACTGTGATTGCTGCAGTTTCGCAAAAGCCAGATCTGGCATTCCTTGATAATGATAATATCGAATTGCCGCTGACGCGCTGGGCAACCCTGGAATCTGATGCCGGCACGATGCATTCTGGCCATGAAAATATCTTCAGTATCGGTGATTTCCGTCGTGGTCCGGCTACTGCGATTGAAGCGGTTGCTGATGGCCGTGTAGCAGCCGAAGCTATTGACCGTTTCTTTAACGGTGACATGGAGAAGATTCCGGTTAAGCCGTTCAATTCCCAGAAAGAAGCCAAAGTTAAGCAAGTTGATCCTCAGCATTTTGCCAACCTTAAAAAGGCGATGCGTTCAGTCATGCCCGAGTTGAGCCTTGAAGACCGTGAGCTGAGTTTTGATGAAGTTGAAAAAGGCTTCATTAATGAAGAAGCGATTCGTGAAGCAGAGCGTTGCCTGGAGTGTGGCTGTCAGGCCAATACCGACTGTAAGCTACGTGACTTTGCGACGGAATACAAAGTTGATAATAACGACTTTGATATGGAAAACCGTCAGAAATTCTGTGTCGATACTTCGTCTGAATTTATTGTTTTTGATGCTAACCGTTGTATTAGCTGTGGTCAGTGCGTTCAGGCTTGCAACGAGAATGCCGTTCATGGTGCGCTGAGCTTTATGAAAAAACCGGATGGCAGCAGTGCTAACCGTCCGCAATGCCGACCTGGTTTCGAAAATGGTTATAGCATGGGCGATTCCAACTGCGTTCAGTGCGGTGCCTGTGTTCAGGTTTGCCCGACTGGTGCGTTGGTTGATGCTCGAGATAAATCACAGGGGCGTATCGAAATGCTTAAGCCTGTCGATACTATTTGTACCTACTGTGGTGTCGGCTGTAAGGTCACCATGTATGTGGATGAGAGCCGTAATGAGATCCGTTATGTACAAGGTGCTAAAGATTCACCAGTGAATGACGGCATGCTATGTGTGAAAGGTCGTTTCGGTTTTGATTTCATTCATAGTCCTGAGCGTCTGAATACTCCGCTTATCCGTAAAGATGGTGAGTTGCAGCCCGCAAGTTGGGATGAAGCACTTTCGCTGGTGGCTGAAAAGCTTGGTGGCATCAAGGAACAAGATGGTTCAAATGCGTTGGCTGGATTCTCATCTGCGAAGACTACGAACGAAGATAATTTCGCATTCCAGAAATTCATTCGCCGTGAGCTGGGTACCAACAACGTTGATCACTGTGCTCGTCTGTGCCACGCATCTACCGTAACCGGTCTGGAAGCGTCGCTGGGTAGCGGGGCGATGACCAATGATATTCCAGGTATTAAACATTCTGATTTGGTGTTTATTATCGGTTCTGATACCACCTCGGCTCACCCGATCATTGCTTCGCATATCAAGCAGGCAATCCGAAAGGGAACCGCTCGCCTGATTGTTGCCGATCCTAAGCGTATTGATATGGCTGAATATGCCGAGCTTTACGTCGCGCACCGCCCGGGTACGGACGTGATGTTGATGAACGGTATCATGCAGCAAATCATTAAGAACGGCTGGCAAAATGAGCAATACATTGCTGAACGTGTAGAAGGTTATGAACAGCTGAAAGCCGAGGTAATGTCTGATGATTATGCACCGGATAAAGTTGAACTGATCACGGGTGTTAAAGCTCGCGATATGATCAAAATGGCCGAGATGATCGGCACGGCTGACCGTACGGCTGTGTACTACTCAATGGGTATCACTCAGCACACTACCGGTCATGATAATGTGCGCTCAATTGCTAACCTGCAGCTGCTTTGTGGCAACTTGGGTATTGAGGGTGGAGGGATTAACCCGCTTCGTGGTCAGTCTAATGTTCAGGGTGCCTGTGACATGGGTGCCTTGCCGAATAGCTTGCCGGGTTACCAGAAGGTATATAACCCTGATGTCCATGCTAAGTTTGCTAAGGCGTGGAATAAGCCTGATCTGCCTTCAGAGTCTGGGCTGACTCTGACTGAAATTATTGATGCTGCTTGTCATAATAAGGTGAAGGGCTTGTACATCATGGGTGAAAACCCGGTATTGAGTGATCCGAATCAGGCGCATGTTATTGAAGGACTCGAGAAGCTGGACTTCCTTGTCGTTCAGGATATTTTCCTGACAGAAACCGCCCAGTATGCTGATGTGGTTCTGCCTTCATGCTCATTTGCTGAAAAATCGGGTAACTTCACCAATACAGAACGCCGTGTTCAGCGTATTTCTCCTGTGGTTAAAGCGCCGGGAGAAGCGAAGGAAGACTGGTGGATTATCCAGAGTATCGCCAATGCCATGGGCAGCGACTGGGATTATCAATCCGTTCAGGATATCACGGAAGAGATCACACAGTTGACACCGCAGTATGCAGGTATTCACTGGGAGCGAATCGGTAGTGAAGGCATTCAGTGGCCGTGTAAGGATGAAAAGCATCCAGGTACACGCATTATGCACGAGCAGCAGTTTGTGCGTGGAAAGGCAGAAATGGTCGCGATTCCGTTCCGCTATGCCGCTGAGCTTCCGGATGACGAGTATCCGCTTGTTCTGACGACAGGTCGTCTGCTGGAGCAGTTCCATACCGGCACCATGACCCGCAAGACAAAAGGTCTTGATAAGCTGGCAGGCCCGCGTGCCATGATCTCGGTTGCCGACGCTGAGCGTTTAGGTATTGGTAATGGCGAAATGCTTCGGGTATCGACTCGTCGTGGTTATATTGATACACCTGCGTTTGTTACCAAGCGAATGCAGCAGGGGGTAGTTTTTGTACCTTTCCATTTCGCAGAATCACCTGCTAACCGTCTGACCATTACGGCCACGGATCCACACGCTAAGATCCCTGAGTTTAAGGTCGCGGCAGTGAAAATTGAGAAGCTGGAAGATGTGCTGACAGCATAACGCAGGTCTTGTTAGAGCTTGATACTGATGAAAACACCCGGTTTTAACCGGGTGTTTTTTTATGTGCGGTTTGGAATTGCACGTTTTTTTCGGCGTTCAGATATATTTTTTTGTCTGATAACGATGATGTTGTTTGTTAAATCTTAAATTCCATATTTAATAATTTAAAATCTTCGAATTGCGATTTCTCATCCTGGTTGTGACGAGCACAGTCCGCTTTTTTTAGCACAAATTTTTACAATCGCGTGTTTGAAAAGATTTCTTACAATTTCAGCTGTGTCCAACATATTTGTAATGCTATGTTTTCTATTTCATTAAAATACAAGACCTTATGGCGTTTTAACATGTAAGCGCCTGAAGTTTGCGTATTAATTATTCGCTGCGGGAATATTGCGCAAGTATGAATTAAGTGTGAAAAGTGTAAAAATAGATATGTCAACGATGATATGGATCGAAATAATCTTTTTCTCATTAGTCATGCTGAGGTGTGTTTATGAAGTTCGCTTTGATTTTTCTGATTTCGTCTCTCGGTGGAGTACTTTCTGGTGAGCATTTTCATTCGTTTATGGCCGGGTTTGGGATTGCTGCTGTAGCTGTTGGTACCGGTTATTGGCTGGCATTTCGTTGTTCTACGCAATACCCGCAGTTAGCTTTACTGATGCTGCTTATGGGTATGATGGCGAAGATGGGGGTTACTATCACTGGCGTTATGTGGGGTCTGGAAGCCAATGTGATTAATTCGCCGATTGTATTTTCACTGTCTTACCTGTTTTTCTCTATCGTTGTTACTTACCTGTATTCGAAACTGCGTGAATTTCAAATGGGTAGGGATTTTGCTGCGAACTTGAAGAATAAGCTTATAGCAAAAACCGCATGATTTATAAGTTTAATAATAAGGGCGAGCATTAAAGTCGCTTTTGTGCATTTACTATTCTTATTTGTTGCGCTTGACCTATAGCTGTAAAAAATGCCAGTCAGATATTCTGACTGGCATTTTTTTATCTTAACTTGCCAATAGCTTGTCAAGAACGTGCTAAGTGGTTTGTCTTGCCGGGATTATTTTGCTTCCGGATAGCTAAATACACCGCCCCACAGATCACCACCGCCATTCGGATTCACACTTTGCCATTCTGTGCTTTGGCTGAATATCTTCAGGCTGAACTGGATACCATTGGTTGAAATAATCGCCAGGTAGTCGTTAGCCGTATGGGCAACACCGCTTACATCAGTGAAGTTGATTTCAATCTTTAAGATGCTGTCTTCGTGGATTGACCAAGTTAGCTGTTCAGTACCATTCTCGGATTCATCACGGAAGGTATAAGTACCTGTTCCGTCGTCATTGAGGCGATATTCTTCATATTCATTGTCACTGCTTGCAGCAAGGACAATTCCACTGCCGATGAAATCGGTGCTGAATTTAGCAATACGGGTGTCGCTTGTACCATTTTGAATGGCCTGACATTCAATAATTGATTGTTTGAATTCCTCGTAACTGCTGAATACCAGCGGACGATTGTTCGCATCATCCCATGGTGAGTTCATGACTTCACATTCAACAAGATTGATATTTGGATCGAAATCCTTGTAATTGGTTTTCCAGATAGCATTGTCTTCGTTGCTGAATACTGCGAATTCCAGTTCCCCAGAGCCTTCATTAATAACACGTAACAGGTCATAAAATTCAGCCGTCTCATTTGCTGCGATTTTTAGTGTACCTTCAGTATCCAGGTTCCAGATTCGGCTCTTAGGCTGACCGTTTTTGTAATAGGTTGCTGTATTATCACTGTGGAAGACATACGCACGGGCCTGGTCAGTGCTGTTAACACGAGTCAGAGCTCCGTTGGCAATATTTGCATAACTTACAGTTGGTAATGTATCGCTACATGCTGCCAGTTGGGTATTGAAACCTTCAAGTGTTGCTCCGGTTTCGACTTCCTGAATATTACACGCAGGCGCTGTGTTTACTGGCTGAAGGTCGAAAACGGTAGACCAGACATAGTTCTCGGTAACCAGGTTATTCTGCTCGTTTCGATAGGTTTCACTATCGTAGAACTTCACAGACCATTGTGAGTCATTGCGGTCAAGCAGTGCCCAGATCCATTCAGAGCTTGCTTCGCCGTTTTCTCCCCAGGTCTCAGTAAGAACAACATAGTTTCCATTAATTGCCCAGTTTTGCTTATAGGCTTCCACGTTATTTTTGTAAACAGAAACTGTACCGTCTGCATTAAAGGTATAATCTCGTTTTTCACCTTCGCTGTTGACGCGGTGGAAGTTTTTGCCGGTGAGCATTTCAGTTGAAATCGGTTCTGATACGCCGCCGCAGTCAGTCAGAGCCTGTTCGAAATCAGCCTTGGTTGCAGCGCTTTTTTCTGAGCTGTCACCTGTCGTGCAAGTTTTCAGAGACGCCGGAGCAGATGACATATCAACCGCTTCTAGCATTGCGTTGTACGCAATGCTGTTCAGCAGTAGGGCAGAGTCATCGTCTTCGGTTGTACCTGCCGGTGTGAATGAGCCGAAACGAATTTTGCCATCATGGTTTGAAAGCAGCAGGTGAGGGGTGTCGTAGTTCCAGTTATTTCCCCATTGTGAGATAACGGCTTCAGGGACGGTGAATTCCAGAATCTCTTCACCATTGATGGTTTTCATGGTCCAACTGTTAGAACCAACCAGAGTAACCGTTCCTTGTTGCCATTGCCAGTTGTAGTAGTTGGCTGTACCGTCTTGAACCAGTTCAACGCCAATTTCGTGACCGAGGGAGATACCTTTCGTTGTACTTACAGGCGCACCATTTCCGGCTGCTGTACTTGATTGAATTTCAGTTAACGAAATTGCATTTTGGCCGTCATCCTGACCGTTGTTACCATGCCAGAACCATGGAGAGTGATCGTCCAGCTCGTACATGTCGGTGTTTGCAGTTAAGGTCAATACAGCACCAGCTGCACCTTGAGGGTAGTGAGCTTGCTGGTTGACTTTCTCGCCCCATTCACCACTGTTGCTGGCGATAAGCTGTTCTGTCAGATCTTTAACGGCTCCGGAAGCGGTATAAGTCATTTCAGGAGCATTGGCCGGGTAGACAGTGATACGATTGTCGCTCATGCTGACAGCAAATTGGTCAGCAATTGTTGTCCAGCCGTTGGCGGTCATGAGCACTTCTGTATGCTCTGATGACGGGTTTTCAGAGAGAGATTTATCGGCATTAACAACATATCGTGTTGCAAGGCTAGCATCAGTACCGTTAATGGTGAATTTTTCAACGACCAGCTTCTCTCCTTCTTGATCATTACCATCAGTGAACGGAACATAAATGTTGCCACTTTCCTGGAAGAAAGCGATGACTTTGGCGATGTCAGATAAACCAGCATTAGGATCGGTTGGTGCGATATCGTTTTCATCGTCGATACCATCGTTATCATCGTCAGTGTCACGGTTGTTGCCGATACCGTCGCCGTCTGTATCTGTTGTTTCAGAGCTGTCTAGCGGGAATGAGTCTTCGGTATCGATAACATTGTCGTTGTCATCATCTGTGTCTGCGTTATTACCGATTTGGTCGCCATCAGTGTCAATGGTTTCAGTCGGGTCAAACGGGAAGGCATCGTGTTTATCCTCGGTACCGTCGTTGTCATCGTCCGTATCAGCGTTATTACCGATTCCGTCTTTATCAAAGTCGAGAGATTCGGTGCTATCTAGTGGGAAAGCATCGTCGTTATCCAGAACGCGGTCGTTATCGTCGTCATTGTCGGCGTTGTTACCGATGAAGTCACCGTCAGTATCGATGGTTTCGGTTGGATCGAATGGAAAGGCGTCAAGTTCATCAGGAGTGTTATCGTTGTCGTCATCGCTATCGGCGTTGTCGCCAGTACCATCACTGTCAGAGTCAAGCCATTCTTCAGGATCGTCTGGTGCAAAGTCGTCGGTATTTGGAACACCGTCAGCGTCGTTATCGCTAACAATGTTGCCTTCTTTATCCATTAGCTGGTTGCTAAGATCCAGCTCTTCACCTTGTTCCTGGGCTTCTTGTTTTTTTTGCTCAACGAATGTTTTGATGGTGGTGTTGGCAGTTGTTGCTTTGGAGAGTAATGTGCCTGGGGCATTTTCATCTGCTTCGGTTTTTAATTCAGCTGGGGTTTTTGGCAGGATTCCGGCGGAAACAAGGTTACGGGCACCGAACGCGGCTTCGCTGTTTTTCTCTTCGATGAAGTCACCCAAGACTTCTTTGTCATCGATACCCAGCTCGCTTGCAACTTCTGCAATGGCTTGTTCTTTATCCAGTGAGCTATTGGTTTCGAGGCGAACGTGGACCAGTGTGGAAAGAGGGGTTACGTGTTGTTCTCCGGCTGGTGCAGACATTACGTAATCGGCTGCGACGGTATTGCCCGTATCTTCATCAAGTGTTTTACCTTTGATTGAGCGGACAATGACTGGGTAGCTCTTCGGATTGTTGATACCGGTTACATCAAGATCAGCTTTACCGCCATCACCAGTAATAGCAGATGGTTCACCTTCATCCAATTGGAAATCACCATCAAGATCTAGCCAGACTTGAGCATTTTTCAGGTAGCCGTCGATAGCGGTAACGCTATATGAGGTCGCTGGTGTGGAAGGTGTTGCTGGATTAACCGTTGAGTTGCCACTGTTATTATCATCGTTACATCCCACTAGTCCCATGGAACTGGAAAGACCAAGCGCGATGACTAAATACTTCTTATTCATCAAACCATCCTTGCTAATTATAATGGTGTTTTATATTGGTATGAATTAAGGTGATTATTAATATATCTATCACCAATGTTTCGCGCGGATGATGACACAAAAGTACTACGTTTTCTAATATCAATAGCACAAATTTATTGTATTAAGTTGAATGAGTTTTGACTTTTTTAGGGACTTTTAATTCTTTATTTTTATGTGAGGTGTTTTATTGCCGATATATCATTGGTTTATATTTTTCATTAAATGGAATTAAGTTTAATGAGTTGTGAAATAATAATTTGATAGTGTCGTGGTTGCTGAGAAATTGGTGTTATGTACTCATGAGTGAAGAGTGATTGGTTGCTATTCGTTCATGGTTGTAGTGTAAGTTGACTGTAAATTGCACTGTAAGCATGTATTTGTATGAGGTGTGGGCTAGCTTACGTGTTGGGATGTGATGTTTTTTGCATGAGGGCTTGGTTGCGCAATGGCTTGTTTACGTAAAAGCTTGAGGGGGGGCTAAAGTTGACTATGTAAGTGAAGTTTACCTCTTGTAGTTGTTTGAATTTTCATATGGTAATGGTTTTTATATGGATGTGATTAATTTAATGATTATATTTTGATTGTGGCAGTTCTTTGTTGTTGGGAATATATCGCAAGCAAAGAAACATACATATTGCTTGCGATTGATTTTAAAGGTTACTTAATAACTTAAATTCGTTTTACACCCATTTGGTAGACGCTGTGGATATCATTGTTTTCTGAAAGTAACGTAATGTTGGCTTTATATCCGGAAACGAGTTTTCCATATTTGTTATCAATATTTAATGCTTTTGCCGGATATAGGGTTGCCATTCGAAGTGCTTCCTCACGGCTGATCCCGACATATTGGATCAAGTTTCGAATGCCATCGAGCATGGTAATAGCAGAGCCAGCGATAGTACCGTCCTCAAAATGACATTTACCGTCGGTAACGAAGGCCTTGATGCCAGCCATATCGTACTCGGTGATATCGGTACCGGCCGGGGTAACCGCATCTGTAATTAAAAATAACTTCTCACCTAGGATTTCATGGGCGATACGAACGGATGCATAGGCACAGTGAATACCGTCTACAATGATTCCGGCATGAGGTTTTTTATCGAAGATATAGCCGACCGCCCCTGGCTCTCTTGAGCCGAAAGAGGACATTGCGTTGTATAAGTGGGTAGCCATGTTAAGACCCACTTTAGCCTCTAATTCGTCATAAGTTGCGTTGGTGTGGCCAAGTGAGACAGTTATCCCGGCTTCTTTGAGGATATCAATAACAGATTGAGAGGTATTTTCCGGCGCAAGGGTGACGATGCTAATTTTGTCTGCATGATCAGCCAGGTAGTAAGCTGTCATTTCATCCAGGTGCCGAATGTGGATTGGGTCATGCGCCCCTTTTTTTTCTTTGCTAATAAATGGACCTTCAAGGTGCAGGCCGAGGATACCGTCAGCCGCTCTATTTTCAATATCACCGATGAGGTCGATCACGTTACGCATGGAGTCATTACCGCTCGTGATGAAGGTTGGTAGATATTGGGTGGTTCCATATTTAAGGTTGGTATGGTTCATGATATCCAGTGTTTTCTTTTGGATATCGGTATTTAGCAGTACGCCACCACAACCGTTAAGCTGGATATCTATGAAGCCAGCTGTTGCCGTAAGGCCTGTGCCATTAAATGTCTGTTCTGGCAACGTGGCTTTTTCCATTGGGACGATATCATGGATGGTATCGCCTTCTACAAGTATTGCTTGATTCTTTTGGGTGCTTTGGCCATCAAATACATCAACATGGGTAATTGCAAACATAGGCATCTCTGCTTAATCAATCAGGGTAACATTAGAAGCCTGGTGACGATGGGGCTGTCACAATACTCCCACCTAAATAAGCACATTTCACTCACTTATTTTTCAATTGAAAATAAGATAGCGATTGATGTTGTTTTAGTCAACTTTTCGGACTGTATTTTATCTTCGAGCTCTGATTTTATCTGTGACTGGTCTCAGTCTGGCAGATTGGTTCTGCTTCAGGCACAATACGCGCTTTTCATATCTAAGAATAATTATCCGAACTCTTGAGGCTGGTGCCTTTAGTGGAATAGAAGAGGTAGACCATGGCTTGGTTTGATTGGCCATTTATTTTATCCAGTGTATTTGCCCAGTTGTCGATTGGTGCATTTTTGATTTTGGGAACCGTGATTTTTAGCGGAAAATTGTGTTTTGGGCAAAGTGATCGCCTGCATCGGACGATGCCTGTCTTGTGGCTTATGTTATTCGCTTCACTGATTTTAAGGGAAGTGAATTTAATGCTGTCACAAATCCACTCAGTTTATAGTTTTAGCTCTGAGGCTATGCTAGTCACCATTTTCTTTGTGCTTGCTCTGCTATATTGGTTTGCTGAAAAAGCGTTGCTGGGAAGTGACAAGCTTAGAAAGGTAATGCTGTTTGTTGTGGTACTTAGCGGTTTGGTTTATCTTGGCCACGGTTTGGTTCAGCGTAGTGAACAATGGCTTGTTGCTGCTCATTTCATTGCAACAACATTGTGCGGTGGTGCTTTGCTTGCTCATGCGTCTTTGGTTAGGGCTGAACATAAAGTGGATGAGGTGAATAAGTACCTGCCACGTCTTGGCGCTATTATTGGTGTTGTCTGTTTTCTGACTGGTGTTCCTCAGTTAGCCGATTTGGCGGCGCGAGCTGAAATACATGATGAGATTGGGCCTTTTGTGGCTCATGTTTTTAGCCTGGGACTGTTATTGGCTGCTGTTGGTGTCTGGTTAATGCCTATCTTGACGAAGAGTAAGCCTGTGTTGAATGTAATGACATTTGCGCTGGGACTGATTTTTATCTCATCATATTGTGCGGGTGTTGGCTATTCAATTTAGTTAGCATTGATAACGGTTTGTCTCGATGAATGTCGACACTGATTAAAGATAACAAAGCCGATGGTTACTCATCGGCTTTGTTGTATCAAATCATTGTTTAGTTTGGTATTACTTAACGATGCTTAGGATTTGTTTGAAGCGATCGCCTTCGGCTACGGCCTGTAATTCAAAAAGCACCATTTCGGTACATGAAAGCTCGGCACCGGCTTTTTGCATTTTGTTTAATGCCACTTCTTTGTTTAATGCATTTCGAGACGATACTGCATCGCTGATCACTTCGACATGGTAACCGGCATCAAGCATTTGTCGAACAGTCTGGTATACGCAGATATGTGCCTCGATACCAACCACTATAACGTTTTTGCAGCCAGTTGCTTCAAGCGCAGTAACAAATTCGGATGATTTGTAGCAGCTGAAGCTGTTTTTAGCGATAGGCTGATGATCTTGTAGTTGATCAGAGATTTGCGGAATAGTCGAACCAAGCTTATCCGGAATCTGTTCAACCCATACGATGGGAAGTTCGAGAACCTTTGCTCCCTTTACAATCGTTTCCAGGTTGCGAAACAGAGTATCTTTCTGGTCCATGATTTGGGCCAGTTTGCCCTGAACGTCAATAATGACGAGGGCAGTATTAGCTGCATCAAGCATTGTAGAATCCTTTGTCCATGTAAACCAAACAGGCTAGGTTATTGTTTTGTTTGGTATAAGTTACCCGTGTGGGTAACAATCTACCAGAATATTAGGAAAATTTCTTTTATCGATAGTGAGTTAGCTGAAGGTAAAGGTAGTTTCCCGCCAGGCGAATTGTCGAGTGGAAGAATATAATTTTCAATCTCTTTGTTTAAAGCCGGAGTATTCGATACCTGCAAGACGTGCCATGTCATGATGCCACGTAGCGAGGTCATCTTTGTTGAATTGGTTGAGATGTGAATGACCGCAGGCTCTTGCTAATACTTGCATCAGTTCTGTAGAGGCGTTCAGGAAGTTAGATAGTTGCTTGGCGGCTTTTTCCGGATTGAGTTTTTGGCGTAAGTCTTTATTTTGAGTTGCGATACCTGCAGGGCAGTTATTGGTGTTACAGATGCGAGCAGATACACAGCCTATCGATTGCATAGCGCTGTTGGCGATGGCGATGCCATCGGCACCCAGGGCCAATGCTTTGACAAAATCCGTTGGTGTGCGAAGACCTCCTGTAATGATCAAAGTTACATCACCTGATACGCCTTGTTTATCGAGGAAATACCGGGCTCTGGCAAGGGCCGGAATAGTGGGAACGCTGATATGATCCCGGAATATTTGTGGGGCTGCACCAGTTCCGCCACCGCGGCCATCGAGGATGATATAGTCAGCACTGGCTTCAAGGGCAAAGCTGATATCACGTTCGATATGGTTGGCACTGAGCTTGAAACCTATAGGGATTCCGTTTGTGATTTCCCGGACGTTATTGGCAAATTCAGCGAAGTCTTTCACCGTTTTTAAATCGGTGAAAGTTGGGGGAGATATTGCGTCTGTACCGGGTTTAAGACAGCGAGTTTGGGCTATCTTGCCAGTATTTTTGATTGCGGGAAGGTGTCCTCCTATTCCTGTCTTAGCTCCTTGGCCGCCTTTGAAGTGAAAAGCCTGGACTTTATGCAGCAGCTCTTCGTGATAGCCGAATTTTGCACTGGCAAGTTCGTAAAAATAACGGCTGTTGGCTTGTTGTTCTTCGACAAGCATTCCGCCCTCGCCGGAGCAAATACCAGTACCGGCTAATTCGGCACCTGTAGCTAACGCAGTTTTCGCTTCCTCGGAGAGCGCCCCAAAGCTCATGTCAGAAATCAATAAGGGAATATCCAAGACAACGGGCTTTCGAGCTTTGGGACCGATCACTAACTCTTTTCCTACGGTGGTATTCTCCGATAAAGGTCTTGTCGCCATTTGAGCGACCATGATCTGAATCTCATCCCAGTCAGGTAGCTGATAGCGTGGGACTCCCATTGCTATCATGGGGCCATGATGCCCCATTTCTGACAGGCCTTCACGCGCAAGTTGATGTATAAAAGCAACGCTTGGTTCTTCTTTGGTGGGTGAGGCTATAGGCATTCCTTCTGATGGCGTCGTGACGCCTGGACCTTCTTGCCCGACATCGGGTGCAGAGAATTTTTTATGTGTACCGTCGCAGAAAGGCGCATTGCTGGTATGTTTACAAACGCATAAATAGGCATCTGCCGTTTTATTTGCTTTGAAAGCTTTTGGAGTGAGGCCTGTTCCAATATGAGAACCATCGCAAAAAGGTTGGTTAGATGAGCGTCCGCAGGTGCAAAAGTGGTATTCCTTATCTTGTTCTAGACTAACTTTTATCGGCTGATTGTTGGCTATAATCGGCTTGGTCATTACTCCACTCCTTGCTTCTTCATAGTTGTTCTGATTTGTTTTTGCTATGTCGATTGAGTATGGGGGAGGTTTGGTGAATTTGCAGGTGGCTAAACAGGCAGAATATCTTGCTTTGTTATGTCAATTTACAGTTTGTAAGAGTAAGACTCTTTACAGATGGGTCAATTCGCGGAACAATGGTCGGGAATTAACTTTTAAGTAACGTTTGAAGAGATTATGGTAGAGAAGAAAGCGAATCCATTTACTGATTTGATTTTTAACGTGATTGTTCCTTCTATCGTACTCATGAAGATGAGTGGTGAGGAGCAGTTAGGATCGGTAGGCGCGCTAGTTGTCGCTTTAGCATTTCCTGTAGTGTTTGGTGGCTATGAGCTAATCAAGTTTAAGAAATTTAACTTTATATCTTTGCTTGGCTTTGTCAGTGTGCTTCTAACGGGCGGTATCGGTTTACTTGAACTAGATACAAAATGGTTAGCCGTAAAAGAAGCGTTAATTCCGGGTTTAATCGGTTTGGCTGTGTTCATTTCAACCTTTACCAAATATCCAGTTGTTAGCAAGATGCTGTTTAATGACGCAGTGTTAAATTTATCGCTTATTAAAGAAAAGCTAACTGAGAATGGTAGACAAGCTGACTTTGACAAGTGTTTGTTGAGGTCTAATTATCTGTTTGCTAGTACGTTTGTGTTCTCATCTGTTATGAATTACGTGTTGGCGACGATGATTGTGACCAGCCCGTCCGGTTCGCAAGCTTTTAACGAGGAGTTAGGTCAATTGACGCTGATGAGCTACCCGATGATAGCGATTCCTTCTATGGCGATGATGATGGGGATTTTTTACTTCGTATGGCGTCAGATCCGTCAGATGACAAATTTGGAAACATCGCAAATCTTTAAGATGCAGTAAGTGATTGAGATCGAGTCGCTAAGCTCTTCCTATGTTTTTATCAATGCCAGCCGAATATAGGCTGGCATTTTTAATTGTTCTTGCTACTTAAAGGGATTTGTCGCACACTTTCCGCGATTTATTTATAGTTAGATTAGGTTTGCTATCATGGCTTCAACAGCAGCAGCGCTTCATATTCTGGTGAAGCACAAAGAACAAGCAGATGACATTCTGAAGCAATTAAAAAAAGGCGCTAAATTTCAAACGCTTGCAAAGAAGCACTCAACGTGTCCTTCAGGCAAGCGTGGCGGAGACCTAGGTGAGTTCCGTAAAGGTGCGATGGTACCAGCGTTTGATAAAGCAGTGTTTACTGGTAAGGTGCTAGAGCCAATTGGTCCGGTTAAAACCAAGTTTGGCTATCATATCATCAAGGTGCTTTACCGTACCTAGTAAGAACATCTGAAAGTACTAAAAAGAGGCATCATTTGATGCCTCTTTTTGTATGTAATGGGATAACGATTTGATTACGACGAGTATCTGCAAAGGCTAAAATCAGAGGGTAATAGTGTTTTATCGTGGCAAGGTAGCCTGCTAAAACGATAAAACCTAAGCTGATGAGATCACTATATTCCTGAACATTTGAGGGGGGGATCTTCAGGAGCAATCCCATACTAGCACCTAGTAGACAAAGCCCGAACATCATAGGGAAAGCCAGATTAAAGAATGGCTGAAAATTGAAGAATATAATGAACAATCCTTGCTTTATCCAATTCATCGGATTTCTCCCAACAAATAATATTACATTAGGTTAACAATTTGTTTGGGTATAACCAATAGGGGATTAGTTTGGAGAGGGTAGGCTCCGGCTATTAGCTAGCCGGAGCTGAGGGGTCAATTACATTCGGGATTAGGGTTTAACCGGAGGAAGTTTTTACATTTGGCAATGGTGCTGAATTCGGGAAAGTCTGAGGTTTCTGAGCCTTGTTTGTTGAACCAATAAAAGCCAGCAGCGTTGGAGAACCAAAGGTACAGTCCGTCCTGACGGTACAGCATAAAGCTATCATAGCCAATGGCTTGTCTGTATAAGCCGTCGAAATAGGTTTCCATTTGACTTGGAAGCTGAATATTCATCTCAGTGAGTTCTTCCTTGGTTTTGATCCAGTAAAAGTATTCCGGTGTTGTGGTTGTCACTGCAATAAACGGTTCTACGTTTGTTTCTTTTAGCCTAAATTCTCCGCCTTTGAATGAAACCGGAACGAACTCTGTTTGTTCATTGTTCATTCGATAGCTGATCCCGGTGAAGTTCCAGTAGTTATTGTCTTTTTTATGAACAAAATACTGGGATAAATTTGGAGAGACTTTACCGTTCTCTAAGAATAAGTTGTACGATTTAGCTGAAGACGTGATAGTGATATCGTCATTAAAGACAGACATACAGCCAATTGATAATGATTCTTCTGTCATGAGAGGCCAAAATGAAGTGAGATCCATATGCTTGAAAGTTAATGCTCGGGCAGAGTTAGGTTCACAGGTGTTTTGGTTGTTTTTGTCGCAAAATGCAATAGAGTAGTAATTTTGCGTCTTAGCAATGAAAAATAATTTATCTTTCAATACACTAGGTGAAATATGTTGATTTGTTCGATTTTGGAGAAATTCAAGGTCTTTTTCGTTTTGAGCTAATAAAATAACGGTGTTGTTATTATCTTTATTAACAACTTTGTGAACAAAGTCTTTCGGTTGTAAATATAAATAGCCTGCTAAACTGAAGACAATAAATAACAAAACGCCGACAGCCAAAATTGATAGTTTTGATTTTTTAATACTTTTTTTTCTTGGGAAATTCGGTAATAAACCAGTGGCTGTAACTTCCGTTGATGGTTGAGGTTCAACGTATGGCGTTATTTTGATTTTGTATCCCAATTTTGGGATTAGCTCAATTATCTGGCCTTTTTCTTCTTCTTTAAGTTTTATCCTGAGGTTTCTGATTGTTTGGAATAACGATGTCTTAGTAACGTTTTTCCGTACCCAGCCTGCGGCCAGTAGATCTGGTTTGGAAACCATACGAGGCGAGTTGATGATCAGGGCGTATAAAACCTCTCTCTCTGCCCGGTTCAGGTCGATTGTATGTTGTTTGGAGGTGAGGCGCTTAGTTGAGCAGTCAAAGTATATAGCTTTGCCTAGCTTTACCATGCGGGTCGCGTCTTGATGATCGGACATGCTCTTTTTGCTCAAGTGAAAGTGACTTTGTTTGGATTGCTTTCAGTAGGTAAAAATAACCGACTGATTTATTTATAATCATTAGTTTTTACTCTCGAATACTGCCATACAATATTTGGATAAGCTAGTTAAAGGTATCTATAAAACCTTCAATATTTCAACTGAGTATCATTATTTTAGTTAAAGATGGTATTCGTTTTTCCTTTTAATAATTTTTTAACCGTAAAAAATATCCAATATGGTTATTTTTGCGACAGGGTGATATTGCACAGGTTCCTATACTGAACTATGTGCCCATTGCTAGACATTAATAATGAATTATAGGGCGCGATGAACGGCAGTTTTTGGGGGCTTTATGGATATAATAACAAAGCGGATCACTGTCATTACACCTGTTCTTATTATAGGCACAATCGTAATTAATCAAGGTGCTTATGCTACTGAGGTAGACAGTTCAGAAACAATAACAGATATGATTTCTGATGAAGTGTATGATGCTATTTCGGAGTTGATGACATTGGCGAGTAACGTAAGAGGCGATAAACTGGGTAAAGGTGAGCTTTCCCATGCCGCTTCTGGTTCTGCTTCGTTGACAAACTTTCGCGGCTTGAGTGGTAATGAGATGGTTCAGCGTGCCAGTAACCTCCGTTTTGCCGCTAAACAGAAGACATTACCATTTGGCTTAAATTTCCAATTATCTGAATTGACGTTATATCAAGATGGGTATTTAAGTGAGCAAAATTATTCTCGCCTAGGGGCATATGTTCGGCTGGATTCTAATTCCATAAGCGCAGCTAATGATAAGGCTTACTTTCTGAATGATGCTAATTCTGAAATAGATGGATACTCGGTGACACTGGGTGGCGACTATCTTTTAAATGACCATTATTTATTTGGCGTTGCTCTTGGTTTGCCATTTAATGAAGTGGAAAGCGAGCATGAAGAAAATGAAATTGATGGTTTGGTTGCATCAGGGTATTTCAGTTATTTCCATGACGATTGGTTCGTTGACTTTACGGCCAGTTATGCGTTGATGGATACGGATATAGAGCGGCGAATTCGCCATTATAGTGATAGTGTCTTTAATGATACGAATGAAGCTGATTCAGATATTTGGGTGTTCTCACTGGGGAGCGGTTATGTCGTAGATTTTAATTATCTTAATGTAGCATTCGAGAGTAGCATCCAGTACACCTTGTCTGATACTGAACGTTATACAGAACGCCCTTCAAAGGGTAACTCTAATTACCTTATTTCTAAAGTTAATAATATTAATAACCTTGAGTCAACTATGGTTATTGCCGGAATGAGTGTGTCCCACCCATTGCGGTCAAGCTTAGGAGTTTTCCAGCCTTATATCAGGGGCTACGTGCATTACGATATAGATAGTGGTTCGGAGCGTATTATTAGCCAGCTTCAGTCGGATAACTCAGGAAGTGTTTTGCCTATTATCGTCAATACTGATGATTCAGTTTACGGTCGTGTTCACTTGGGACTTTCCGGCGCGTTTAACCGTGATTGGTATGGATACGCTGAAGCGAGTTCGTTGGTTGGACTCGATGAGCTTTCTGCTTATACGTTTACGTTGGGTGTTAGCATTTCTTTAAATTAATTATTTTCTATATATTAATGAATAGCTGGTTCGTCGATTATGTCCGAACATATTAAGAGCTTGATTAGGCATTAGGCTAAGGCGAGGGGATGTTTCTTTTCAGTCGATCAATACCGCCTTCTGCTGAGCTGAAATATAATTCAAGTTCAAGCATGATGCCGGGGTTGATTTTGTAGTTAAAGTCTTCCTGAAAATCGAATTCTGGTGTGGCTGTAAAATATAACCATTTCTTGTACAGGCGATGTTTCCAGCTAATTGAGACCCATGAGTTTGTTATCGAATAATTGGGTCTGGAGTCGGCACTAACACCGATTGTATATTGAAGAAGGTTATCTTCATTGATTCTGTCGAATAGTTCAGCTTGCTGCACCACTTCCCAATTATTATCTGTGTCAAGATACTGGGCGTTCACTCCTAGTTTGAGGATGGTTGAGGGAGCCTGGCTAATAGCATGGTAGAAATTTAATGAGGTTAATGTTCCAGGCCCTTTTGATTTATAGTAAAACACCTCTTGTTTCAGGCGACTTGTCCACTCGTAGCTGAGTTGGTCGGTTCGGTATACTTCGACACGAGTAAAAGGATCGAGAGGTAATTTGATTTTTAATCCAAGATCAAAGTTTGTTTTCCACTCTCCGAGTTTTCGCCCCTGAAGTCGGATACCACCAACGGCACCTGTCAGGCTACTTTCACTGTTGGCACTGATCCCTCGCTCTTTATCTTCAAGTCGGTCAAAGTCATCAGGGTCACTTTCAAAAATCAGTTTCCAGCTCTTTTTGGTATGAGGTAAATCCAGTTTCAAGTACACATTGGCATCTGTTTCAAGGTCTTCTCTGTGTGAGTAACGGCTTTTGAATCGAAGCCGAAGGTAACTTCGATTATTGATAGGAACTTCATGATCTTTTTTACCAACAAAATGATCAAATGAGGTGCCATATTCATGAATGCTGTCAGCAATAGAAACCTGGGTGTCATCGATCCACGTTTTTATCCCCCCGATTTGTTCATCATTATTAGTTTCTATTGCTGACTCATCTTCATATTCAGTCGTTTTATGGTTTGCATACAGATAATGTGTCGTTAAGAAGCATGTGATTAAAATTAAATATTCAAGAAGAGTGCTGATATTGAAAGTTCGAAGATGTTCTATAAACAAGGATGAGTAGTTAAAGTGCTTAAATAGGCGAATATCTCTAAGCATCATCAATAACACCATGATTTAATAACATTTTTAAGTATAGCTGTTTTGTGGGATGAAACCAGAAATGAGACTTGATAATTATAATTTGAGATATTGTTCTAGGAAATGAATATTTCAGGAGTGGTTTGTGGTGTCTATACGAACTGTAATTCCATTTTATTTGGTTAGAAATATTGTTTTACTGATAATTTGAGTCGCAATTTTGATGTTGGCTGAATTTTTTGTGTGATAATAAATTTTGACTACAATTGATTAAGTTTAGAAATCTGTACATTGAGGTACAGGGTGGCGATGGAGCGAATGAACGATGGATGGCTCAGACGTAGATGGAATTAAGCGAGATATTTCACTAACTGTTAATAATATCTTTGATTCTTACGAGAAGGTGAATTACTGTCTTCCTACAATGGAGGAGCTCAGGGCACTGTTTTCTGATCATGCTGAAAGCTATATTGGACCAATGAATAAGCTTAGTGTCGAGGGAATCACTAACTTGTTTGATAAACAGCAATCAAGAGAGCAAAAAATCTGGCAAGTGGCGAATGAATTGGAAGCGGAACAACGAGGTTTGAGGTCTCAGCAGTAATCCCGTCCAGATTAAATTAATTTATTTGGCATTTCGTTAGCTCTTTGAAAGAAGCGTTTTACGATGGCTACGACTGTTCGAACGTGGCCGTCGTTTTTTTGTTAGTTATACAATTATATTTAATTGGTTTATATGTTTCGTGTGAATAATAACATGTTAGTTGTTTGCTATTATTATAAATTGATTTTATTCATTCTTCGGTTTCGCGCGTTTAGAGCCTGCGAGGTTTTGGATATGGGGTAACGCCCTAGTTGCTTTGTGATTCTCCAACCAGCCTCGGCGACCTTATTTATATCAATACCAGTTTCGATATTTAGCCCTTGGCAGAGATATAAGACGTCTTCCGTGGCTACATTTCCGCTTGCACCATCAGCATACGGGCAACCTCCGAGCCCAGCGGTGCTGCTGTCGATAACTGAAATTCCCATTGTTAGAGCTTGGTAAATATTAGCCAGCGCTTGTCCCCAGGTGTCGTGAAAATGTACGGCAAGTTGTTTGAGTGGTACTTGTTTGTGTACGGCTTCTATCATAGTTGCGATTCGCAGAGGTGTCCCTGTGCCTATAGTATCTCCGAGAGAAATTTGATAGCAGCCCAGATCAATTAACGCCTTAGCAATATCCGCGACTTGCTTTGGCGGGGTTGGGCCATCATACGGGCAGTCTGCGACGCAAGAGAGGTAACCTCGAACTGGAATATTGTGTTGCTTAGCGAGGAACATGAGTGGCTCAAAGCGTTTAAGGCTTTCGGCAACCGAGCAGTTGATATTGTGTTGGCTGAAGCCTTCTGATGACGAACCAAAAATTGCAACTTCTTCAGCACCAGCTGCAAGCGCTAACTCGAAGCCTTTAATGTTTGGGGTAAGGGCAGAGTAGGTCACACCGTTTTTTCTCTGGATTTGTCTCATCACCTCCAGCGAGTCGGCCATTTGTGGAACCCACTTGGGGGAAACAAACGAACCGGCTTCGATATGACGAAGTCCGCTCATGGAAAGTTGGTTAATAAATTCGACTTTACTGGCGGTGCTTACTTGAGCTTCGTTTTGTAGTCCATCACGAGCGCCTACTTCAACAATGGTGACTTTTTTGGGGAATGATGTCATTTATGCACCTTTGTTTATTGATTTGAACTTGACCAGTTGTTCACCGTGTTCGACTTGATCGCCAAGGGAAAAGTCATAATTAGCAATCGTACCTGCATGCGGAGCTCTGACTGTGTACTCCATTTTCATTGCTTCAATGATCAGTAGCGGTTGGTCTTTTTCAACGTTATCACCTGGTTGGCAGAGGATTGCAGTGATAATACCGTTGAGTGGAGCTAATGCTTGATTTTCTTCATCCTGAATGTGCTGGTAATCGGTGTTATGGCCAATTACAAAATGCTCATACCAGAGCTGGTGGAATACGTGATATTGCTTTTGGCAATGGATGACGGCAAAACGTGCTGATGCTCCATCAATTTCTATATGAAAATCAGTCTGTTTCTTTGAATGGGGCTTAATGGACGCCGATAACACATTAATTTTTTGATTTGTGGAGAATTGCGATTGTTGCTTACGAGATTGTGTGTGAATAGTAACCTGCGTTAGGAAAAGTTTTTTAGTGCCGGTTGAATGTTCTGTGCTTTTTCCTGTTTTGAGGGCAGTCAGAGGGAGCTTGAAACGAAATTGATAGCAGTCCCCATGTGGCAGGCAAATGGGGATGTCCTGATAAGGGGGCTGGTTAAGCCGCCAGTTATGAAAATGTGGCGTTATTTGTGAGGTTAAATTTTCCCCAATAGCAGCAATTGCAGCAAATAGTGCGAGCTTAGGAACGGTTTGTTCTATTTTTCTGCTATTGGATGAATCACAAGTCAGGCGATGTGTTGGTGCATTGGCATTTTCAAAATCGTCTCTGAAATGTTCAATGATATGAGTATTGAGTCTGGCTTCTCTGAATGCTGGATGGCGAATGATTTTCTGTAGATATTGGATATTCGTTGTCAGACCGATAAGGCGGTAATTCGCTAAAGCCGAGGATACTTCATGGGTAGCGAGCTCCCTGTTTTCGGACCAGACAATGAGTTTTGCCAGCATCGGGTCATAATGAGATGTGACAGCGTCACCCTTTCGGATGCCTGAATCTACCCTGATAGTTGAGTTGTGGGTGCTTTGGGGTTTCGGTTCCTGCAGGAGCTGAATGTGTCCGGATGAAGGGATGAAGTCATTCTCGGGATCTTCGGCATAGATCCGAGCTTCAATGGCATGTCCGTGATGGTGAACTTGATCTTGGCTTAGTGGTAATGGGGCACCCTCGGCGACTTTTATTTGCCACTCCACGAGGTCTTGCCCGGTGATTAACTCAGTGACAGGGTGTTCTACTTGGAGTCGGGTATTCATTTCCATGAAGTAGAAGTTATCTTCATTATCGAGTAGGAATTCTACTGTTCCTGCACCGATATAACTAATAGCTTTTGCTGCATTGACAGCGGCTTCGCCCATCGTTTTTCTGAGTGATATCGGTAAATTTGGGGCGGGCGCTTCTTCTATGATTTTTTGGTGGCGTCGTTGGATAGAGCAGTCACGATCAGAAAGATAAATGGTATTGCCGAACTCATCAGCAAAAATTTGGATTTCAATGTGCCTTGAGTTTGGAAGGTATTTTTCGATTAACAGTTTGTCATCACCAAAGGCGGACTTGGCTTCTCGGTGTGCGCTGGCAATAGACTCAGGCATTTCATCACTAGAGTTAACAATGCGCATTCCTTTTCCACCGCCGCCAAGGGCCGCTTTGAGTAGTACTGGGTAGCCAATTTTGTCGGCAATATTCAGTAACGTTTCGACTGTGTTGTCTTCGCCATGATAGCCCGGTATCAACGGAACCTGCGCTTTTTCCATAATCGACTTGGCTTCAGATTTCGAACTCATCGCCAGCATCGCTTTGCTGGGTGGGCCGATAAAAGTAATCGCGTTTTTTTGGCAGGCTTCAGCGAACTGGGCATTTTCAGAGAGAAAACCGTAGCCAGGGTGAATGGCATCAGCTTTTGTTGTTTTGGCTGCGTTAATAATGTTGTTGATATTAAGATATGAATCTGCTGCTGGTGCTTTGCCTATCAGGATCGCGCGATCAGCAATATCAACATGCTTTGATGAACGGTCTACTTCAGAGTAGACAGCTATTGTTTCTATTCCCATCTTCTTCGCTGTGGCGATAACTCTACAGGCAATTTCCCCCCTGTTGGCAACCAATAATCGGCAAATCTTTCTGTTGGTTATGGGATGTTCAGTTTCGTCTGAAGTGACTGGGATGGCGGCCTTATTTGTTGGCTTATTCATGCTTTGCACTCCATGCTGGCGGGCGTTTGGCAAAGAATGCTTTTAGTCCTTCCTGGCCATTGGGCGAGACTCGAATATCAGCGATGAGTGCACTGGTTGTATCTCTGAGCTCTTCATCAATTTCTCGGTTATCACATAACTGGCAAAGTGATTTTGCTTGGGTGAGAGCTTCGGGGCTGTTGTGAAGGAGTTGATCGATAAGGTGAGAAAGAAGCCGTTCAGTTTCTTCGTAGCAGCTTCTTATCTCATGGATGATCCCTAGTTTTCGCGCGGTTGCTGCATTAAGACGTTCTGCTGTCAGCATATAGCGTCGGGCTTGTCTTTGGCCGATCGTGCGACAAATATATGGCCCTATGGTTGCCGGGATCAGGCCGAGCCGGACTTCGCTAAGGCAGAAATGACTTTCTGCGCTGGCTATGGCGATATCACAGCAACAGATCAGCCCAAGGGCACCACCATAGGCACTGCCATGCACCTGAGCAATTGTTGGCGCGGGGAAAGTATCGAGCTTTGCCAGCAGGTTTGCTAGTTGGGTCGCATCATTGTGATTTTCCTGAATGGATTTATCCACCATGGATTTCATCCAGTTAAGATCGGCTCCGGCTGAAAAGTGATGTCCTTTGCCATTGATAACCAGTACACGTATGTCACTTCTTTCCTTAAGTAATGAGAGATAGTGGCTAAGTGCCTGAACGACACCTGCGTCAAAAGCGTTATGTTTGTGGACCCGGTTGAGGGACAAAGTGGCTACGCCTGTATTCGTAACAGTACAAAGTACATCAGCATCAAGTTCTGTATGCAGATTAAAAAGACTTGATGTGGACTGGTTCATTATGAACTCCTTGGCTCGCCACACTGGGCATATTACATCCTGAAAATTCCAAATTGGCTGTCGGGGATCGGCGCGCGCAGCGATGCCGTCAGAGCTAGACCGACAACTTCGCGGGTCTGGCGAGGGTCGATAATTCCGTCATCCCAAAGCCGCGCACTGGCAAAGTAGGGGGAACCCTGTTTTTCATACATTTCATGAATTGGCTGTTTGAATGCTGTTTCTTCTTCCTGGCTCCAGGCTTGCCCCTTACGTTCTTTAATATCACGGGTTACCTGAGCCAGTACTCCTGCGGCTTGTTCACCGCCCATGACTGAAATTCGGGCATTTGGCCACATCCACATCATAGTTGGATTGTAGGCCCGGCCACACATGCCGTAGTTCCCGGCACCGTATGAACCGCCGATGATGACGGTAAATTTGGGCACGTCGGCGCAGGAGACAGCCATCACCATTTTTGCGCCGTGTTTGGCGATCCCTTCTGACTCATATTTTTTGCCAACCATGAAGCCAGTAATATTCTGGATAAACAGGAGGGGAATTTTCCGTTTGGCGCAAAGCTCGATGAAATGTGCCCCTTTCTGGGCTGATTCGGAAAAAAGAATGCCGTTGTTGGCCACAATACCGATCGGATGGCTATAGAGTCGGGCGAAACCGCAAACCAGGGTTTCACCATATAGTGCTTTGAATTCGTCGAAGTCAGAATCGTCGATGATTCTGGCTATCACTTCTTTGATATTGATGGGTTTGTGCAGGTCTGTACCGACAATGCCAAATAGTTCATCCATCGGATAGCGAGGCGGCGCGACTGGTTTTTTAGGGAGCTCTGATGCCGTTAGGTTGCAACTGGCAATAGCCTGACGTGCCAGCTCAAGGGCGTGGTATTCGTCATGGGCAAAGTAATCAGCAACTCCGGATGTTTTGCAGTGTACGTCGGCACCGCCCAGTTCATCGGCGGAAACAACTTCTCCGGTGGCAGCTTTAACCAAAGGTGGCCCGGCTAAAAAAATGGTTCCTTGTTGTTTTACGATTATCGATACATCTGCCATTGCCGGAACATAAGCCCCTCCGGCAGTGCAAAGGCCGAGCACAACGGCGATTTGCGGGATACCTTTGGCCGACATGCGAGCCTGATTGAAGAAAATCCGACCGAAGTGATCCCTGTCGGGGAAAACGTCAGCCTGATGAGGCAGGTTGGCACCTCCTGAATCGACCAGATAGAGACAAGGCAGGTGGCAACGTTCGGCTATTTCCTGAGCGCGAAGGTGTTTTTTGACTGTTAAAGGATAATAGGTTCCGCCTTTTACTGATGGGTCATTGGCGATGAGCATACATTCAATGCCTTCAACGTAGCCAATTCCGGCAACAACACCGGCGCAGGGGATATCCTCGTCATAAACATCCCAGGCTGCAAACTGGCCGATTTCAAGGAAAGGACTTCCTCTGTCGAGTAAGGTATCGACTCGCTCTCGGACGGGTAATTTACCTTTTGCTTTTTGTCTTTCTATAGATTCGTCGCCGCCACATTGAAGGATTTGATGAACTCTAGTCTGAAGTTCATCAACTAGTTCTGCCATGCTCTGCTGATTGAGTTTGAATTGAGCCTCTCCGGGATGGACGTGCGTTTGAATAATTGCCATGATGTTATCCTTATCTTGATTCTTCAAACAATTCACGCCCGATGAGCATTCGGCGAATTTCTGAGGTTCCTGCTCCAATTTCGTAGAGCTTTGCATCCCTGAGTAAGCGGCCGGCCGGAAATTCATTGATGTAGCCATTACCGCCAAGTAACTGAATGGTATCAAGGGCAAGTTGGGTAGCGAGTTCAGCACTGTAGAGGATCACTCCTGCGGCATCTTTGCGGGTAGCTTCACCTCGGTCACAGGAAGCGGCAACTGTATAGACATAGGCACGGGCTGCGTTGGTGCGGGTATACATATCGGCAACCTTGGCCTGAACCAGTTCGAACTCGCCTATCGACTGACCAAATTGTTTACGGTCATGAATATAGGGAACAACGACATCCAGGCATGCCCGCATAATACCTAGTGGCCCAGCGGCTAGGATTACTCGCTCATAATCCAGACCTCTCATCAGCACACTGATCCCTTTATTGATAACGCCTAATACGTTGTTTGCAGGGACTTCACAGTTATTAAAAACTAACTCACAGGTGTTAGAACCTCGCATTCCGAGCTTATCTAGCTTTTGTGCATGGCTGAATCCGGTAAATTCTCGTTCGATGATGAATGCAGAAATGCCATGAGAGGTCGCTTCTGGAGCCGTTTTGGCATAGACAACAAAAGTATCCGCATCAGGACCATTGGTGATCCACATTTTGCTGCCGTTCAGGATGAAGGTATCACTATGTTGTTCGGCTTTGAGTTGCATGCTGACAACATCCGAACCTGAGTTTGCTTCGCTCATCGCCAGTGCACCGACTTTTTCGCCGCTGATTAAATCAGGAAGGTATTTGGCCTTTTGTTCTTCTGTGCCGTTTCGGTAAATCTGGTTAACACACAGATTGGAGTGTGCGCCGTAGCTTAAGCCTACTGAAGCCGAAGCGCGGCTGATTTCTTCCATTGCTATTACATGGGCGAGGTAGCCCATATCTGCGCCACCATATTCTTCGCTGACAGTCACACCGAGCAGCCCCATTTTCCCCATCAATGGCCAGAGTTGATGGGGAAATTGATTGTCTTTGTCAATCTGCGAGGCGAGTGGATCGATGGTTTCCGAGGCAAAGTTGTTGACCTGTTCGCGCAGCATATCCAGTGTTTCGCCGAGACCAAAATTCAGTGGAGTGAACAGATCTTTCATAACATCTCCGGTTTAACCAAGTAGTGATGAATGAGCATGTTTATGGACATGTTTATGGAGTAGAGGCTAAAGATTACTTGAGTCAATCAATGCTTGTTTACAGCGTGCTTTTGCCGTCTGTAATTCGTTCATGACTGCGTTAATGTCATCGAGTTGGCGCTGCAAAATAGCTTGTTTATCATCAATGATCCTCAGCATTTCATGTAGTTGGTTTTTACTCTGGTCAGTATCGTATAGCTCGAAAAGTTCGCGAATTTCTGCCAGTGAAAATCCTAGTCGCTTTCCCCTTAGAATCAGTTTGAGCCGGACTTTGTCCCTGTGTTGATAAATTCGGGTACTGCCTTTTCTGGAGGGATGTAGCAAGCCGACATCTTCATAAAAACGGATACTACGGGTCGTTATATCGAACTCTTTCGCCAACTCGCTGATCTTGAAAGTTTCCATTGTTCGATACCCTCCTGGTAAGGGGTTTTTCAGGTAGTGACACTGGTGAAATGCTGCTGACGGAAAGAAAATGCATGCATTGCTGGCTAGCAGCATTTCGCCTGTGTTTCTATTTTGTTTCTGAATATAGAGCCACTATACCTTCACCAATTTGGATTGTTCTCAAACGGCCGGAATTGCTCTGATTGCCTCAGGTTATTGTTCGGTTTGTTATTAACGTTTACGTAAATGTTAGTGCTATGCTTACGTAAACGTCAAGAAATCGAAATTGTCTAAAATTAACAATTACTGGCATTCGTTTTCGTGCATATTGCTATCGTCAAAGAGAGGGCGGAGTAATGGATAAAAGCGTTTGGATTGTGGCTGCCCGCCGTACGGCTATGGGGAGTTTTCAAGGTCAGTTTTCATCGCTGTCGGCACCTCAATTGGGGGCGTTTGCCATTCGGGGTGTACTGGATAATGCGGGTATTAAGCCTGAACTTATTGATGAAGTGCTTATGGGCTGCGTACTTCCTGCGGGGCTGGGGCAGGCTCCGGTCAGACAAGCGTCATTGGGGGCGGGGCTTCCTGTTTCGGCCGGTTGTACAACGGTTAATAAGGTGTGTGGATCAGGGATGAAGTCGGTCATGCTAGCACATGACCTGATCCAAGCCGGGACAGCAAGGACTGTGATTGCCGGCGGAATGGAAAGTATGTCCAACGCGCCTTATTTGCAAAAGGATGCCCGCAAAGGGATCCGGTTAGGCCACAGTACCTTTTATGATCATATGTTTCTCGATGGTTTGCAGGATGCCTACGAAGGGCAGCTCATGGGTTTTTATGCTCAGCAGATTGCGGATAAATATGGCTATACCCGTGAAGAGATGGATTACTGGGCGGCCCTGTCAACAGAGCGAGCCGTCGCGTCTCAGTTAACGGATGTACACGATAACGAAATTGTTCCGGTTCGGTTGGAAGGCAGTAAGCGTGGCGTCTCATTAATTGAACAGGATGAACACCCAGGTGAAATTAAGATTGAAAAAATAGCGGAATTAAACCCGGCATTTGCCAAAGAAGGAACGGTGACGGCGGCAAACTCAAGTGCGATATCAGATGGCGCGGCAGCGCTGCTGGTGATGGATGCTGATTTTGCCCGACAGCAAGGGTTTACGCCATTGGCCATTATCAAAGCCCATACAACACATGCCCGACAACCATCCGAATTTACTATTGCTCCTGTTTATGCCATCCGTCAATTACTTGAAGACCTTAGTTGGTCTGTCGCTGATGTTGATTTGTGGGAAATCAATGAGGCTTTTGCCGTTGTAACTCAAATTGCTATTCAGGAGCTTGGGTTAGATGAGTCCAGGGTTAATATCCATGGTGGAGCCTGTGCGCTTGGTCATCCGATTGGAGCTAGTGGAGCGAGAATACTGGTAACTCTGATTCACGCACTAAAGAATCTCGCCATCAGTCGAGCTTCAGAGGCTCAGCAAATAACGACTGAGAGCCTTGCGCCAATGAAAGGAATTGCGGCCTTATGTATCGGAGGCGGTGAGGCAACTGCTGTGGCAATTGAGGTGCCTTAGTTGGTCTTTGCTGATAACGCCAAGCAGAGCTGCGTTATTGGATACTGAGTCAGGGTGAAACAGTTCAGGTTGAAAGCTATTCAATAAGGGTGAAAACACGCTGAGGAGCAATTATGAGTCATCATGTTCCTGTCTATATCAATGGTGAATTCCGCCAGTCTATCTCATTGAAGTGGCTGGATGTTACTAATCCGGCGACAAACTCGGTGATTGCGCAACTGCCTTGTGCTACTGAGGATGAAATTGAAGAAGCTATTGCCAGTGCCCGCGAAACATTTAAAAGCTGGAAGGAAGTAGCTGTACCAGAACGGGCGAGACTCATGTTGAATTATCAGCAATTATTGAAAACTCACCATGATGAATTGGCTGAGCTGCTTTCCAGTGAAACCGGGAAAATTTTAGCGGATGCAAAAGGGGATGTTTGGCGAGGAATTGAAGTTGTCGAGCAGGCGGCCAATATCGCCAGCCTGATGATGGGGGAAACGGCAGAGAATGTAGCGGCGGAAATTGATACTTATTCGCTTATCCAACCGCTTGGTGTGTGCTGCGGTATTACTCCATTCAATTTTCCGGCCATGATACCACTATGGATGTTTCCGATGGCGATAGCGGCAGGTAATACTTTTGTGCTGAAACCCTCAGATCAGGTTCCTCTGACATCAATCCGGCTGGCAGAGCTGTTTAAGCAGGCGGGTGCTCCGTCTGGTGTTTTGCAAATAGTACATGGGCAAAAAACACAGGTGGACTATTTGTTGGCTCATCCTGATATTCGGGCCGTGTCGTTTGTCGGATCTGTTCCGGTTGCCCGCCATATTTACCAAACCGGTACTCATCACCTGAAACGTGTGCAGGCTTTTGCCGGAGCAAAAAACCATTTGGTGGTAATGCCGGATGCGAATAAAGAACAGGTGATCAGTAACTTAGTCGGTTCATCAGTAGGGGCGGCAGGGCAGCGTTGTATGGCAATCTCGGTTGCTGTACTTGTTGATGGGACAAAAGAGTGGATACCTGATCTGAAAGTTGAGATGGCAAAGATCAATCCTGGAGCCTGGAATGATGAGAAAGCCGGTTATGGTCCTTTGATCAGCAAGCCTGCTAAGGAGCGGGTACTGAAATTAATTCAGGAAGGGAAGGATCAAGGGGCTGTTTGTGAGTTAGATGGTAGTTATTGTGAGGTAAAGGGATACCCGGATGGAAACTGGATCGGGCCGACACTTTTCAGCGGTGTTACCACCAAGATGTCTATTTATCAGCAGGAGATTTTTGGACCGGTTTTGATCTGTCTTGAAGTCGATACACTTGATGAAGCTATTGCTCTGGTGAATGCTAATCCGTATGGCAATGGGACTTCGATATTTACCGCCAGTGGTGCGGCGGCGCGGAAATTCCAGCATGAGATCCTGGTTGGTCAGGTCGGAATTAATGTGCCCATTCCCGTGCCATTACCTTTCTTTTCTTTTACAGGATGGCGGGGAAGTTTCTATGGTGATCTTCATGCCTATGGTAAACAAGCGGTGCGATTTTATACCGAGACGAAAACAATCACTTCACGCTGGTTCGAAGACGATATCCCAACGGGCCCTAACCTGACGATTCAGTTGCGCTAGGGGGGGCGATGGATTTTGAATTAAATGAAGACCAGCGGGCATTTGCAGCCACGGCCCGGCAATTTGCATTAGAGCAGTTAGCTCCGAATGCCGCCGAATGGGACGAGAAACAATTCTTTCCGAAGCAAGTTTTGAAAAATGCGGGAGAGCTGGGTTTGCTTAGTTTGTATGTCCCGGAAGATGATGGGGGGCTAGGCCTGAGCCGACTTGATGCATCTATTATTTTCGAGCAGCTGGCGATGGGCTGCACTTCAACTACAGCTTTCATGACTATCCATAATATGGTGACGTGGATGATAGCCTCTTTTGCCACTGAATCGGCTAAAGCACATTTTTGCTCGAAATTACTGACTGGAGAGTGGCTGGGGTCATATTGTCTCACTGAGGCTAATGCTGGCTCCGATGCTGCCTCACTTACAACCAGTGCGGCCAGGCAGGGTAATAACTATATTCTTAATGGTGTAAAAGCCTTTATTTCCGGAGCCGGTGATACTGATGTTTTATTGGTAATGGCTCGTACGGGTGGAGATGGCGACAAGGCCACAGGCGCTGGTGGTATTTCAGCTTTCATTGTGCCAGCTGATGCCCAAGGAGTGAGTTATGGCCGGAAAGAAGCCAAAATGGGATGGAATAGCCAACCAACTCGTGCGGTGATTTTTGAAGACGTTGTTGTGCCTGCTGAACACTTGCTTGGTTGTGAAGGTGAAGGCTTTAAGTTTGCCATGAAAGGTTTAGATGGTGGGCGGATTAATATAGCGACGTGTTCTGTTGGTACGGCTCAACAAGCCCTAAACCAGGCCCGGCAGTATGTCACTGAGCGCCAGCAGTTTGGCCAGACATTGTCTCGGTTTCAGTCGGTGCAGTTTAAGCTGGCTGATATGGCCACTGAGCTTGTCGCAGCAAGGCAGTTGGTTCGCTATGCCGCAAGCAAGCTGGATTGTCATCATCCTGAGGCAACGGCCTATTGCGCTATGGCAAAACGCTTTGCGACAGATATTGGATTCAGAATTTGCGATCAAGCTCTGCAGCTATATGGCGGTTATGGCTATATCAAGGAGTATCCGCTGGAGCGCTATTTTCGTGATGTGCGGGTTCACCAGATCCTTGAAGGTACGAATGAAATTATGCGTTTGATTATCGCAAGGCGGGTATTGGCTGACGGTAGTGAATTGCTATGAGTTCGAGTTATTGCCAATTGTCCGGCTTTAGGATCTTGTAAGTCAGCAAGAGAAAGAGGATATCGCGATGCCCAATGATAATGCGCTTTTGCTGGAAATAGATAACCATGTCGCTGTGGTCACAATGAACAATCCTCCGGCTAATACCTGGACAGTTGAAAGCCTGAAGCAGTTAAATACCCTGGTGGAAAACTTAAATAGCAATAAAGATGTTTATGCTTTAGTGATTACCGGTCAGGGTGAGAAGTTTTTCTCTGCCGGTGCAGATTTGAATTTGTTCGCTGATGGTGAGAAATCGGTAGCGGTTACGATGGCGCAAAGTTTTAGTCGTGCTTTTGAAGCCCTTTCTGCTTTTCGCGGTGTTTCTATTGCGGCAATTAACGGTTATGCAATGGGAGGTGGGCTTGAGGTGGCGCTGGCTTGTGATATCCGAGTTGCGGAAACCCACGCTGAGATGGCATTGCCTGAAGCTAAAGTTGGTTTGTTGCCATGTGCAGGAGGCACACAAAACTTGGCTTGGCTGGTGGGCGAAGGCTGGGCAAAGCGCATTATTCTTTGCGGTGAGCGGGTAAGTGCCTCACAGGGGCTTGAGATAGGTCTGGTTGAAGAAGTCGCTGAAACGGGAAAAGGACTTGACCGGGCAATGCAGATTGCTGGTTCCGTCGCTAATCAGTCCCCGTCATCTGTGGCCGCCTGTAAGCAGCTTATTCAGAATTGTCGTGGAGATCCCCTTAAGCATGGCTTACTTAAAGAGCGAGAGTTGTTTGTGCAGCTTTTTGATACAGAAGATCAAACTGAAGGTGTCAGAGCATTTCTGGAGAAACGTCGGCCTGAGTGGAAGAATCAATGAGGTGCAAAATAGCCAGACACCCAGTAGTCAAAACACCAGGTCTGTAGCGATGTTTAAGCTTTATGATTAAAACAAAGTTGAGACGATTATGGCCGGTAATGTGAATTTCAGTGAGCTGAGCTGTAACAGCGGGAACAAAATCGGTGTTGCTGAGCTGGACAACCCTGCATCACTTAATGCCCTGACTCTTGAAATGCTTAAACAGCTTAAAGCGAAGCTCGAATCCTGGGAAAGTGATGATGCTGTTGTCTGCGTGTTTTTGTATGGAGCGGGTGATAAGGCTTTTTGTGCCGGAGGGGATGTTCGTACCATGTATCACATGATGCAGGCTTCTTCGGAAAAGATAAAGCAAGGTCTTCAAGATGGCTCGGCCAAGGAATTTTTGACTGAATATTTTTCTGTCGAATATAGCTGTGACTATCTGATCCATTCTTATAGTAAACCCCTTATTGCTTGGGGAGATGGAATCATTATGGGAGGTGGTATCGGATTATATATTGGTGCCAGCCACCGGGTAATAACACCAAATTCCAGAATGGCGATGCCTGAGATAAGTATCGGCCTTTATCCTGACGTCGGTGGCACTTGGTTTCTTAATCAGTTGCCCTCAGGCATAGGTCTTTTCCTTGGCCTTACCGGTGCGCAAGTTAATGCCAGTGATGCCTTGGATTTGAAGCTGACAGAGCATGTTCTTCTTTCCGAACAGAAACAAGCGGTTTTGCAAAAATTGCAGATGAACCCGTGGCCGTCTGAGGCTGATAATTTCGCTATCGTGACTGATTTACTTTCCGGCTTGGAAGAGGCGGCTTTGCCATTCTATCCATCAAGCCAGCTTATACCTTATTTTGCTCAGATTCAGGCGGCCTGTTTGTCTGGTAACTTACCGCTGATTTATAAGCAAATTGCTTCCATTGATGGGATGGGACGATGGATAGAGCAAGCGAAGAAAACCCTGATAGAGGGGAGCCCGATCACTGCCACTATCTGTTTTAGGCAATTTACTCAATACCGGTTGCTTTCATTGGAAGATTGTTTTCGGTTGGAGCTCACATTGTCAGTTCGGTGTGGTTTATTGGGTGAATTTGAAGAAGGGGTAAGAGCTCGATTAATTGATAAATGTGGCCAGCCAGATTGGCTTTTTAAGCGAGTCGAAGATGTGGACCAGGCGGTGATAGATATGCTTTTTACCCCATTATGGAGTGATGAAGAACACCCATTAGCCGGTTTAGGCAAGCCGAGCCATTCATAAGCACATTGAAAGCAGAGGAGTGTTGTCATGAGCACCATCGCATTTATCGGATTGGGTAACATGGGTAACCCCATGGCCAAGAATTTATTGAAGGCTGGCTGTACTGTCAGAGTGTTTGATGTAAATACCGATGCAGCGAGGCAACTTGAAAGTGAAGGTGCTCAGCTTGCTCTGTCATTGGATGACGTTGTAAAGGGGGCTGATACTGTCATTACGATGCTTCCTGCGGGAGAGCATGTGTGCGCCGTGTATCTTGGCGATCACCATGGTGGGGCTGGTTTGCTGAATCTGGTAAGTGAAGGAACATTTCTTATTGATTCATCCACGATCGATCCTGAATCAGCGCGGCTGGTGGCGAGCGAAGCGGCCAATAAAGACCTTGAGATTGTCGATGCTCCGGTTTCTGGTGGGGTTGCTGGTGCTCAAGCCGCTACTTTAACCTTTATCGTTGGTGGTAGTGATGAAGCCTTTAATAAAGCAAAAAAGGTGCTGCAGCATGTAGGGAAAAACATCTTTCACGCCGGTAAGGCCGGGGATGGACAGATGGCAAAAATCTGCAATAACCTGATGTTAGGTGTATTGATGTCAGGTACATGCGAAGCATTAAGTCTTGGTATAGATAATGGCCTCGACCCTGAAGTGTTGTCCAATATCATGTTGCAAAGTTCCGGGCGTAATTGGGCGTTGGAGCTCTATAATCCATGCCCCGGTGTGATGGAGAAAGTGCCATCGAGTAATAATTATCAGCCGGGCTTTATGGGGAAATTAATGCTTAAGGATCTTGGTTTGGGTATTGATGCTGCTCTGCATAGTCAATCAGCGGTTCCTATGGGGACATTAGCGCGGAATCTCTATGCCTTTCACAACGCCAGAGGGAATGAGCTAAGAGACTTTTCCAGTTTGTTTGAATTTTATCACGATAAAAATGAAAGCGAGTAGTGGCTTGTCTCTATATTGAACTTTGGGAAAGAGGGAGAGGACTATATGGAAGTGAAAAATTGCGTTATAGCGATAACTGGTGCAGGACAGGGACTAGGACAAATGATGGCGGTTACTCTGGCCCAGGCCGGCGCAGAGCTGGCGTTGATTGACCTTAATGAGGAAGGGCTGAAGCAAACAGAGCAACAATGCCAGATGTTGAGTAAAAAGAGCTTGATCTACAAAGCAGATGTTTCAAATGAAGTGCAGGTTGAGGCGGTTTTTAAGCAAATTGCGGATGATTTTGGTCAGTTAAATGGCCTTGTGAACAATGCGGGTGTGTTGAGAGATGGCTTACTAGTAAAAGTTAAAGATGGCGAGTTAAGTAAGATGTCGCTTGAGCAGTTTAATATGGTGATGAATGTTAATGTGACCGGTACATTCCTTTGTGGTCGTGAAGCGGCAGCTCAGATGGTCGCGATGGGGAATAAAGGGGTTATTATCAATATATCGAGTGTTTCCAGAGCGGGTAATATTGGCCAGACTAACTATTCAGCCTCTAAGGCAGCAGTAGCAACCTTAGCCGTTTGTTGGGCCAAAGAACTTGGGCGTTATGGAATTCGGGCGGCCGCTGTTGCGCCGGGTATTATTCATACCGCGATGGCTGAACAGCTAAAACCAGAAGCCATCGAAAGGTTAAAAGAAATGGTGCCTATTCGCCGGATGGGTGAGGCTAACGAGATTGCTCATGCGGTTAAATTTATTATCGAAAATGATTATTTTACCGGTCGAGTGCTTGAGGTTGATGGTGGTATAAGAGTGTAATGAAGATTGTTGTTTTAAGTAAAACGCCTGACACTTTGGTCAGGCATTTTACTTAAAATAGTTGTGTTGGTGTTGAGGGTTAATTACCGTAAACCATTACAAAAAGAGCCATTCCTCCACCAGAGATGAACATCAGCATCGCAATAATGGCCGCGGCTTTGTTAAGAATTGAAAATAATTTGTTCATTAATTTGCTCACCGATATCTGCTTTATCAACCGTGTTAAATTAGCTTCATCATTTTGGCTTTGAAAAAGGTTGCGATGGTTTTGGCATCCTGAATTTGGTTAGTCGCAATCTTCTCTTCAAACTCAGAAACAGACAAGGTGGTGATCTCTATGACCTCGTCCTCATCAAGTTCTCCGTGGCAATCAGATAGTCCCTGTGCATGATATATATATTGAACTTCATCGCAAAAGCCAGGCACTGGTAGTAATTCGCCTAACGATTGCCATTCAGTGGCTGCTAGTTGCACTTCCTCGGCGAGTTCTCTTTTAGCGCATTCTAAAATGTTCTCTTGATCTTCAAGGGTGCCAGCGGGAAATTCTAAAATCCATTGTTTAATGGCCGGGCGGTATTGGTTAACCATAACCAGCTCACCATATTGGTTCACAGGAATGATGACAACGGCCCCAGGGTGTTTAACGGTCGTGAATTCAACTTCGCGGCCATCGGGTAGGGTTTGTTGCGCTTGTTCTACAGAAAAGCACTTCCATTGGCATAGGGTTTTGCTGTTCATAGTTTTTAGATAGTTAATATTCAAAACAGTATGGATGAGTCTAACATGGACTCATCCATACTGTATTTGAGAAAAAGAATTATTGGTTGATTACGACCTGATTGCGTCCCCAGTTTTTGGCTCTTTGCAGAGCACTGTCTGCTTTCGAGTAGTCAAAACTGAACTCCTGATATTCAACAGGTGTTAGGCCAATGCTGATAGTGATTGTGACTGTTTGTCCGTCTTCAAGCTCAAGAGAGCAGTTGGCGATATCATCTTTAAGGCGAATAGCCATCTCTTCAGCTTGGGAAACGGTTGTATTAGGTAAAAGCAAGCAAAATTCTTCGCTGCTTAAGCGGGCGATATGATCTGTTTTACGAATTTTCTCTTTCAGAAGTTTTGACAGCATCATTAACACTTGGTCGCCGGTTTGTAGGCCATAACGGTCATTAATGCTTTTCAGGTTGTCGATATCCAGTAGTAGCATCGAGAAATCACGCATATAGCGCTGGCAGCGAGCGGCTTCATTTTGATATATAGATTCAATACCATGGCGATTTTTTAGGCCGGTTAAAAAGTCGGTAGTTGCTGTTTTTCGAACTTTTGAGATGGCTTCATTGCGATGCCTTGCCAATAAATGGGCCATAATGAAAATCATGGTGTAACAACTGATATTTTGTAAAACGTCAGTGAGTTGCTGCTCTTGGCTTGATATTTCACCAATGCTAAGAACGATGTAGAGCAAGCCAAAACACAAGCTGTAGTACAAAGCATGTTTGTATCTTAGTGAGAAAAAACATAATAAAGGTATTGTCAACGCGATGGTATTACTGACCAGATTGGTGCTATCTGTATAGAACCCATAGCAGCAAACAATGGTAGAGAATCCGATAAAAATCCAAATTAGAAGATATGGGTTGCCTTTACGCATGTTTATCAATGACAGGATATATGACAGCGCGGCTCCAGAAAGAGCAGCCAGAGTGAAAGTGGTTGATATATCAGCGACAAAATAGGTAAAAGCACAAAGCAAGCAAACCGAACCGGTAACCGGAAACAATAAAGAGAGTTGTTTTTGAAGGGTTTGCTCCCGTTTTTCAATATATGTGTAACTGCTTGTTTTAAGCTGGTTACTTTTTATTACAGTAGTCATAGCCAGACTTCACATCCTTGTTGAAACTTAGCCACTTTGCGCAACTTGATGCATTTAATGGTTAGGATAATTCAGTCGGCTATGTCTGTCTAATTTTTTCTGCAAATTATGAAACGAAGTGACTACTAAATGAATGAATTTAACAGTTTTGTTACCAGAGCTGGCTGTTCATTGGTTACACCGTGACCAGTTTCAGGAATAACGATTAATGCAGTGTTCATGTACTGACTGAGCTTGATTCCGTTTGGAAGGGGAAAAATCTGATCACTGTCACCCCAAACTAGCATGCTGGGCGGAAGATCATTCACGGGGTAATCATTAATACGAGCCCGGTCATTAATAAGGCTAGTAATCAGTTGTTGCTTTTTTTCTCTCCAAGGATCGAAGTAATTCTGGTAGATCTGATTGGCAATAAAGTCAGGCATCTGTTTTTTCTTGTAGAAAACATGATCAAACAAACGTCTTACTTCATCACTGTTTTGTGGCACGAATAGTTGTTCTGGTTTTTCAACTCCGGCTCTTTCGCACAACAGCTCAACATCTTGATCACTAAACAGGGGGCCAGGGCTGGCAATGATAACGGATTTTTCAATACGCGCTGGCGTAGTCATCATGTTGTAGGTGATAAAACCGCCGTATGAAATACCAGCGACGTTGATTTTATCAATATTCAGCGAATCAAGTATTTGCCAGACAGCATTGGTTTGCGTGTCCAGGTTAGGAACTCCATTACTGTATGATTCACCAAACCAGGCAAGATCGGGTGCAATAACCATGTAATCTTTGTTCAGGCTAAGCATTTCATTTTTCCAGGTGGAGATGGCCGTTCCGCCAAACCCATGGAGTAGCAGTAGGGGCTTACCGCTTCCACCGACCCAGAATTTCATGACACCACCGTCGGCCAGGGTGAGAAAGTGCTCGGTATAGCCAGCTTCTTGAAGCGTTGTTTTATCTTGTTCGGCCTTCCAACCCACTAATTCACAACCTGTCAGGGTGATCAGGAAGAGGAGGAGAATCACTTGACGGTAGAGCTTAAAAAGAGGTTTAGCGTTCATAATTTAATTCCATTCTGGTTAAAGCTAGACTACTGTACAGTGTTTTATTTGTGTTGTCCTGTGAGATTTTTAAATGAAAGGTAATGCTAATGATTTGACCCGTCTGTATAGATTTGGCTTGTTCATGCAGTATTTTTCGGCATAATCAACTTAATCTAGTGAATGTGTCATTTTAGCTCTGATATAATCATATTCAATTGGTTGGGCATAATTGCCTGACAAAATTTCGAGAATAGACAGGGAGACACCCATGCGTGTTTTGGTGACAGGTGGAATGGGCTATATCGGTAGCCATACCTGTGTTCAGATGATTGAAGCTGGCATGACGCCAATCATCGTCGACAATTTATATAACAGTAAGAAAACCGTTTTGGCGCGAATTGAGAAGCTGACCGGTGTAATCCCTGCATTTTATGAAGGGGATATCCGTGACCGCGCATTTCTTGATAAAGTTTTGGCTGAAAATGAGGTTGAGGCTGTTATTCATTTTGCCGGTTTGAAAGCTGTCGGTGAATCGGTAGAAAAGCCATTAGAATATTACGACAACAATGTACATGGTACTTTGGTGTTGGTTGAAGCAATGCGCGCTGCTGGCGTAACTAGCTTGATTTTCAGTTCTTCTGCGACAGTTTATGGTGATCCTGCTTCTGTGCCTATTACAGAGGATTTTCCTACCAGAGCGACTAACCCGTATGGCCGTAGTAAGCTGATGGTAGAGGAATGCCTGACAGATATTCAGAACGCGTATCCTGAAATGAGCATCACCTTACTGCGTTATTTTAATCCTGTGGGTTCTCACCAGTCCGGCGAGATGGGTGAAGATCCGCAAGGTATTCCGAACAATCTTATGCCATTTATCTCGCAGGTTGCTGTAGGCCGAAGAGAGTATTTGTCAGTGTTTGGTAATGACTACCCGACGGTTGACGGCACTGGTGTACGAGATTATATCCATGTGCTTGATTTGGCTGATGGCCACTTAGCAGCTCTGAATCATAAAGGCAAAGAAGCGGGTCTTCATATCTATAACCTGGGCACAGGCAATGGCTTCAGCGTACTTCAGATGGTTAATGCTTTCTCTAAAGCGGCTTGTGTTGATGTTGCCTACCAAATTGCGCCACGTCGTCCGGGCGACATTGCTGAGTGCTGGGCAGATCCAAGTAAAGCTAAGCGCGAATTACACTGGGAAGCGACACGAACCATTGGTGATATGACCGCAGATACCTGGCGTTGGCAGTCTAATAACCCGAATGGTTATCCTGATGCCTAAGAATGGTTCTTGATAGGTAAGACAAGGTCGCTCGATAATGAGCGACCTTTTTGTATTAATTGGTTTAGTTTGCTTTGTAGGGCTTGTTATAGAAGAAAAAGAGCAGGCTTGTTATTGCCCCAAGGGTATCGGCTAGCATATCTTGTTGGGCATCCCAGATATCGCCTTGCGAGCCTAAAAACTCGATTCCTGCTTCCCCTCCGGCTAAAACGGCGTACCACCACTCAATGATTTCGTAAGCAGCTGCAATGGCCATGATTGCACAAAGTCCGAATAAGGCTGCCAGCATCGGTTTGCAATGGCCTTTTCTTGTTAGGTATTCCGCAATAGGGTAGGCATAAAAACCGATTGAGAAATGGGCGAAACGGTCAAAGTGGTTACGGTCTGAACCTATTAAGTCACTGAACCACTCAAATGGTACATTTGCAAAGGTGAAGTGGGCACCAATTGTATGAAGGACGAGCCAGCAGGCCATGAACAGGTAGGCGCCATTTGAAAACTGAAATCGTTTGAAGGTCGCAACCAGCGGAACAAAGATGAGCAGAATGGGAATGATCTCTGCGAGCCATACTTCCGGGAAGGCAGGGTTAGTACCGGACCAAGCGATAGTGGTTGTGACTAATGCTGCTAGTATTAGTGGAATTTTTGCAGATTGAACAGGCGATTGCATCGTTTATCTCTTAAGTTGCTGAATGGTTTTGCTGTGTTTGTGATGGAATATCATACAATGCGAAATGTCGCCACTATCTTCTTCTGTGATAACGAATAATTCATTTGTAAAGTGGGTGTTTGCTTCAATAATTGTGATATAATTTGCCGCTAACAATTTTCATCCTAATGTGAGTTGGGTCACGTAGGGTAGGACTGTAATATTATCTGCCCAGAATAGGGCAATCTACCGGAGCACCATTTTGCAATTTAAAGATCTTGGATTAGACCAGCGCCTTCTTAAGAAACTGAATCATTTGGCGTTCGATAAACCAACTGAAATTCAACAAACGGCTATTCCTGTTGCCATCCTTGGCAAGGATTTGCTGGCCTCGTCTAAGACTGGCTCCGGTAAGACACTAGCGTTTTTGCTTCCTGCTATGCAGCGTATGTATCGCAGCAAGCCGTTTACCCGTCGTGATCCGCGTATTGTAGTACTGACTCCGACTCGTGAACTGGCGAAGCAGGTGTTCGCTCAGCTTCGTACTCTGAATGCGGGTACGCCGTATGATGGCGCATTGATCGTAGGTGGTGAGAACTTCAATGATCAGGTGAAAGCGCTGCGTAAAGATCCTATGTTTGTGATTGCGACACCAGGTCGTCTTGCCGATCACCTTGAGCACCGTAGCACGCATCTTGATGGTCTTGAAATGCTGATCCTGGATGAAGCTGATCGTATGTTGGACCTTGGCTTTGAAGCTCAGCTACGCCGTATTCATGAAGCAGCTAGTCACCGTCGTCGTCAGACGCTGATGTTCTCGGCAACTCTTGATCATACAGATGTGGTTGATATTGCATCAGATATGCTGAATGCGCCAAAGCGTATTTCAGTGGGCCATTCGGCTGAAGAGCATACAGATATTACCCAGCGCTTTATTTTGTGTGATCACCTTGATCATAAGCAGGCCTTACTTGATAAAGTGCTGGAAACAGAAGAATACAATCAGGTTATTATCTTTACGGCAACTCGTGCAGATACAGATCGCCTGACTAATGAACTGAATGAGCGTAAGCTGAAGGCTGTTGCATTGAGTGGTAACTTGAACCAGACTCAGCGCAATAGCATCATGAGTCAGTTTGAGCGTGACTGCCATAAGATTCTGGTAACCACGGATGTTGCATCTCGAGGTTTGGATATCGATAAGGTTTCGCATGTTATTAACTTCGATATGCCCAAACATGCTGAAGAGTATGTACACCGTATCGGCCGTACCGGTCGTGCAGGTAATAAAGGTGATGCGATTTCTTTCGTTGGCCCGAAAGACTGGAAGAGCTTTAAGAATGTAGAAGCTTTCCTGCAGCAGGAAATCAGCTTTACAGCGATTGAAGGCCTGGAAGGTAAGTTTAAAGGCCTAAAGCCGGCACCCAAGAAAAAATTCGTCAAGAAGAAGCCAACAAATAAGAAGCCAGTGGCTAAAAAGTCAGATTCTTCAGCTAAGCCTAAGAAGAAAATGGATAAGCGTTTTTACGATAATATGTCTGTTGGCGATAACGTTTTTATCCCGAAAAAGAAGAAACCAGTCAATCCGGAAGCAGAAGATTAATCTGGAATATCGATTAGTGTTTTAAGTAAAAATGCCAGTCCGAGGACTGGCATTTTTTATGTGGCTTATATAATTCAGTTTGATATTACTCACCTTGTTCAAGATGCTTGACCATCTCTTTCATAAAGCGTGCAGCTTCACCGCCAGTGCAGGCTCGATGGTCAAAGGTCATTGATAGGGGAAGTGCTTTTATTGAAACAGGCTTGTTGTCATGAAGTTCCAGTTTTTCGATGATGCGACCGGCACCGACAATAGCGACTTGCGGTGAGGTGACGACGGGAGTAGCAAAAATACCGGCAATTGCACCAAAATTAGTTAGTGTGATAGTGGCATGCTGCAGTTGTTCCCGGCCGATTTTACGGTTACGGATCCCTGTTACGGTTTCGTCTAGCCATTGGCGTATTTCACTGGCACAGAATTTGTCAGCATTACGTAATACCGGAACATAAAGCCCGTGCTTGCTGTCGACGGCAATACCAATGTTGACATTACTGTGGAGGCAACGTGTCATGGTTTCAGCATCAAACCAGGCGTTAAGCGCTGGCTCTTGATGGCAGGCTGCAACGATAGCCTGTATCAATCGGCTGGTAATGTCTTCATTATCCGACCAATTTGCCAGCACAGCTTCTTCAGTAATCGTTACGGAAGCGACATTATGATGCGACTCTGTCATGGTATTAACCATGGTTCGCCGGGCACCTTTCAGTACTTCAGTCCCGGGGCGTTGTTTGTCATTGGCCTGATAAACGTCGCTATCAATAATAATTCCTTCTGGGCCGCTACCTTCGATATTGTGCAGATCAACCCCAAGCTTTTGAGCTAGTCGCCGTGCAGAAGGCAAGGCTTGCAGAGTGTCGCTTGGCTTGGGGCCTTGAGGTTGGCCAACCCAAAATTCATCAATGTTGACCTCTTGTGGATGTTGAGAGACGTTACCTACTACTGTTGCCGCATCGGCTTTGCTCTTTGTTGTTTTATCTTGCTTCTGTTTTTCTGTTTCATCGATTTCCAAAAGCAGGCTACCTATACCAATGACATCACCTTCATTGCCGTAACGGTGGACGATTTTCCCGCCGTATGGAGCGGGAACTTCAACGGTTGCCTTTGCTGTTTCGACGGTTAGTATAACTTGGTCAACCTCGACGGTATCACCGATATCTACGTGCCACTCAATAATTTCCGATTCGGCCAGGCCTTCACCAAGATCGGGTAAGGAAAAGGATTTCATTTCCAACCCTCCATCAGCTCTTTAGCCGCGATAGTGATGTCTTCCTCCTGAATCATGAAGTAATCCTCATTGCGATAATACGGCATTACAGTATCCATACCTGTTACGCGTTTAGGCGGAGCTTTCAGTAAGCACATTGCGTGTTCAGCTGTTCTGGCCAGAATTTCGGCACCAATTCCGCATGTTTGGCTGGCTTCATGAACAACAAGTAATCGGCCGGTTTTTTCCAGAGATTTATATATTGTTGCCATATCCAGAGGTTTCACGGTGGCTGCATCAATAACTTCAAGTTCAATTCCCAGACGGGAGAGCTCGGTTGCAGCCTGTAAGCTTTCGACGACGCAGGCTCCCCAGGTTACGAGTGTGATATCTCGACCTTTTCGTAAGGCATAACAGATGTTTAACGGTAGCGCCTCACCATTGTCTTCAACCTCAGATTTTACAGTTCGGTAGATCCGCTTTGGCTCAAAAAACATGACAGGGTCATTACTGCGAATAGCTGCCAGTAAAAGCCCGTATGCACGTTTCGGTGAGGATGGGATAACAACACTGATACCTGGGGTATGTGCAAATAGCGCCTCGACACTTTCGGAGTGGTGTTCTGGAGCATGGATTCCCCCACCAAAAGGCGCGCGAAAAACAGCGGGGCAGGTGAGCCGTCCTCGAGTTCTATTACGCATTCGGGCTGCATGGCAGGCAAGATGTTCCATCGCCGGAAACACAAAGCCCTGGAATTGAAATTCAGCAACAGGCCTTAGGCCTTGGCTTGCCATTCCGACAGTAACACCGCCGATCAGTGCTTCTGCTAGTGGCGTATCGATGACTCTCTTACAGCCATATTTTTCTTTTAGTCCAACGGTGGCCCGGAATACACCGCCGTTATCTCCGATATCTTCGCCAAGTACGATGACATTGGGATCCCTATCCATCTCATGGTGCAGGGCGAGATTAACGGCTTCCAGTAATGTTAACTCAGCCATGGCGCCCTCCCTGCATTCGCATCGCTTTGTTGATAGTGCTATCTCGCTGTTTGCAAAGATCGGCATCCGGTGTTTCATAGAGCGAGTCAAAAGAAGACTCTGGTGGCTGCGGTATTAGCGAGAGGTAATTATCGACGGCATTCTCAACAACATCATGGCAGTGACTGAGCCATTGCTCTTCATCTGATTCGGACCACCACCCCTGATTGATTAAGAACTGTTTTAGGCGGATGATGGGTTCGTATTGCCAGGCTTGCTGTAACTCGTCTTCACTACGATATCGGCTGGCGTCGTCCGCAGTGGTATGGTCCCCCAGGCGGTAGCTGATGGCTTCGATTAGCGTTGCACCTTTTCCTTTGCGTGCTTTATCCAGGCCTTTGAGAACAACATCATACATGGCGATGACATCGTTGCCATCCACAGTAATACCTTCTATGCCAGCACCTTTTGCTTTATCAGAAAGTTTTTCAGCGCCGCATTGTATGGATCTTGGGACAGAGATTGCCCATTGGTTATTGTTGATGACAAAGACCAGCGGGATGTTCCAGATCCCAGCGCAATTCAGGGACTCAAGGAAATCTCCTTTTGAGGTAGCCCCGTCTCCGCAGGTGACTAGTGCTGCATGGTGTTGGCCTTGGATCTTCAGTGCTGCGGCCACGCCAACAGCGTGGGTGCATTGGGTGGCGATAGGGACACAGAATGGCAGATCTCGACAATGTTTATCATTGAAGGAAAAGTTGCTGCCTCGCTCGTCACCTCCCCAGTATTGGAGATTTTTTTCCATTGCGATTCCACGAGCCCACATAGCTGGCATATCGCGGTAGTAGGGAATGAACACATCATTTGGCTGTAGAGCCCGGCCTACGGCAATACCAATCGCCTCTGAGCCAACGTGTGAAGGGTAGGTCCCTAGTTTTCCGGTACGTTGCAGCGCAACTGCTTTATTATCGTAAACTCGGGTTAATACCATATCGCGGTAAAAACCAGTCAGGGTTGATTGGTCGGCCCATACGGGGAGTTGATCGACGGGACTTCCGTTATGATCAATGTATCGATGCATCGGTAAGGCCTGAACATTCATCGCAAGCTCCTTCTGTTGCTGCCTCAAAGTGAGGCGGACAGCAAATGAAATCGATGGCTATACCATAAAAAAAGACTGCTTCGAATATGTTTAAAACGGCTTATCTAGCGATAAGTCTAGGTATAACCAGATAATATTAAGTGTAACTATTTTGTTGAAACTTGCTTCTGCAAATGACAATAGGGTTAGTAAAGAATTCGATACAGGGCTAAATGACGAATGGATTAGCGCGTCTTATTGTTAAGATTCATTAAGTATAAGAGCGCTCTTGTCAAAGTTTTCGCTCATAATTTGACTACTATTGCTGTCCTGAACCTTCTTATGGTGTGCTATGAAGTTGTACAGTGGAATTTTATTTATGTTTTTTGTTGCGGCGTGTACGTCGCAGGAAACAGTGAGTGATATTGCAGGCCAAAAGACAACGTTTATTGATGGGGAGTGTTACGATCGCTCAACCTATTCGCTTAGCGATACATTTGACGAATTTATCGATGAAAGGCAGCAAGAATTGCGGATCTTGCGGCCCGAGTTAACGGCGGAGAACTACGAACAGCTTGATTATGCGCTGAGGCATTTTTCAACATACTGGAATCAGCTCCGTAAAGAGCGGGATCAAGCTTGTGAGCAACATGCAACGTGTGAATTTGTTCGCATAAAAAACTATGATAAGAAATCCTATAACGCTGAACTTTGTGACAGTACAGATTTCCAATATAACGTGAGTCGCGCGAAGATGATTAATTTCTTTAATGATATCGAGCGATTGCAGTTGCAAAAATCGGCTCCGTAACGAATTACGTTTCTCCCTTCAATGAGATACCCATCAGACGTTATTTCTTAACGTGATTGCTAATTTCCCCGGGTGCTTTGCAAGAGTGCGCTTCGCAGGAGTGGTTGATTGATGGATATACTCATCATCTTGCAAAAATAGGCCGACAGTATGATCTCGAGGTAAATATCCTTGTTAAGGATGAGGTTTGCTGGGCCACCAAGCGACTGGATGATAATAGTATTAGATTAACTAATGCTTTTATCAAAGAATTGTTGGGAAAAATTAAGTGGTGATTTTTTTCTAACTCAAGCAAAATATACAGGCTAAGCAGGAACACGATAATGCAGGGAAATGAGCAGTTCAATTTTTATTGCTGTAATTGAGATGTTAATAAAAAATTGTTTTGCATCACCGTCTTATGACTAGAGGAAGGTGCGTTGTAGCACTGTGTTGACAAGTTATGATCATTCTTTTATCACAATTTTATAACTGGCAAGTGCAATGATAACGCAGATGGGCTATCTTGTTTCTAGTCTAAAAATTGCTTCTACTAAGAGGCATTTTTTAGACTACAGCTGAACCCTTAATTTGATATCACTCCCAAAGTGGATGTCATACGTTTTAAATCAAAGCTTTATAAGGTTAATTATGGAAACTCTGTTAGTCATTGCCTTTATTGTCGGCGCTGCTTTAGTCATTATAAAAGAGAAAAAATGCACTAAGGGTATAGACTACTCACGAGACTCATTATAAAGCAGAGGCGCCATTAGGCGCCTTTGTTTTAATGGGGCCAATATAATTGTCGACCATTATATTTTTGTGTTTGTTTGTACTGTATTCCATTTTGATATGTTGCCTTTTGCTTTCATTCCTTCCTGTTAACAATATCTTATCTTATGCAATTGAATCCCTATCTTGATTAAAGCTGTAATTATTCAAGGCGTGATCTGTGTCATCTATTGATTAAATGAACTACTTGTTAATTAGCTTATTAATGAATATCTTTGGGTAACAAATAAATGAACCAAGTTGCACTTGAATGGTAAGGTGATTGCTTTTCAAGAACAGCGATTAAGAGGGAAGGTTCTTCTAAGTATTATGTTATCTGGCAAACGACTTCGACATTTTGTATTACGTTTAACTCAATTTTGTGTAGGAATAAAACATAATTTAGCGTGCTTTGCATTTGTAGTTGGGCTGGCTGTTTTGTTCTCGTTCACAAGTGGTTTTTTTTCCAAATTACAACTGTCATATATCATTAGCACCGATTCAGAGGACTTATTGAATATCCATTCGATGAAGATTAATCGTTTTCCGGAACTTCTTGCTTCATTAAGCCATAATTTTCAGTTTGATTGCAGTGCTTCTGATATCAATTTACTAGAAAGTATTACTTATAATGATTATGTGATTAAGCGTGTTACGATCAAAACGTCAGATGGCAGACAATGTAGTAGTTTCTCTCGGGCAAATATCCAGCCTCACATCGCCCCGTTGATTGAAAATTATACGTCTAATGTTTCGTTATGGGTTGCTTTTGATTCAGATAAAGAACAGAACTTGCTGGTTGCCGAGAGGCAAGAAGAAAGAGGATCGTTCTGGGTTTACATGGAGCCTATTGTTTCTGATACGATCAGAAATAAATATTGTGATAACTGTGTGTTGAGTTCTATTTCTTCGCTGGAAAATCCGGGGATAGCGTTTTGGCGAGGGGATGCAGCTTTGTTTACTTCAGAACCATTATTTACTGCGGACTTAGCTGATGGGCTTCGTGTGGATACTTATGTAAAAAGGGAACTTATTGAGCATTACAAACAACAGTTGTGGCTTCCTTTATTTATTTTTGGCTTAGCGGTTGGTACGTTTTGTATGGTTGTTTACCATCTCGCCGTTAGGCGAAGAATGTCGTTGCATTCATTGGTTGAGCGCGGTTTAGCTAAAAAAGAATTTGTTCCCTATTATCAGCCGATCGTAGATGTTTCCAGTAACTCCCTATATGGATGTGAGATGCTGGCAAGATGGCAGCGTCCGGGCCAAGCTGTCATTTCTCCAATGGAGTTTATTCCTTATGTGGAAAAGAGTGGGCAGATTTTGGCAATTACTGATCAGTTACTTGAAAAAGGAACGTTGGAAATAAGGAAGTTGAATTGGCACATAACTAAACAGATTATCAGTATTAATGTGGTGCCGGATCAGCTTGAAAGTCCGGATATTATGGAGAAATTACTTCGGATATTGAAGGGCTCTGATATTAACCTGAATCAGGTTGCGTTTGAAGTAACAGAGCGGAAGCAGTTTACTGATCTTGCAATGGCGTCTGATGTTATTGAACAACTTCGTTCTAAAGGCATTGATGTAAAGCTTGATGATGCCGGTACAGGTTATGGTGGATTTAGTTATATCCAGCAGCTAAATATCAGAAGCCTGAAAATAGACAAAATGTTTGTCGAGAATATTGGCACCACTGATATTAAAGTATCATTGCTTAATTCGATTATTGCTTTCGGTAAAGAAGCCGGGATGGAAATGATTGCGGAAGGTGTCGAAACTGAAGAGCAGTCTCAGTACCTTGCTGAACAGGGGGTTTACCTGCAGCAAGGATATTTCTTTGGTAAGCCAATGATTTTTAAAGATTTTGCTTATTATTGCAAATCAATGCAACCGCAGCGCAAAGAAGAGCCTATTGTGTGTGTTGCCTGATATAAAATCAGGTGGCATTGTGCCACCTGATTTAAATTTTGCTATTACGCGTTTTTTTCTCGCCAAGTATGGGTAAGCTCACTGATAATTCTATGAGTTTCTAGCCATTTTCTGGTTTTGATGAGATCTCGATATTCACCCGTCGGCTTTTTGCAGAGTGTTTCCAGCTGGAGAACCTGAGTTTGCGGTAGGCCGTCAAGAGCTTGAATAGCACCTTCACGATTGTTGCACAACATCACCATATCACATCCAGCCTGCTGTGCTGCAATTGCCCGTTCGCTATAGCTGCCAAGTACATCGGCACCTTTCATATTCAGGTCATCAGAGAAAATGACACCTTTGAAGTTGAGTTCTTGGCGTAGTATTTCTTTTAACCAGTATTCTGAGCCACTAGCCGGTTGAGCATCGTAGGCATCAAAAATAACATGGGCTGGCATCATTGCATCAAGCAACTCATGTTCAATGAGGTGTTTAAACACTGTCATATCGTGCTGTTTAATGGTCTCGCGAGAGTCTACAGGTGTCTCAAGGTGTGAATCAGCAATAACACCACCGTGACCAGGGAAGTGTTTTCCTGTTGCAGCCATTCCGGCTTGCTTCATACCTTTAATGAATTTGCTAGCGTACTGAATAATTTGTTGAGGTTCATCAGAGAAGGCTCTGTCTCCGATAGCTTTACAGTCGAACCCAAGATCAAGGACAGGTGCCAGGCTAAGATCTATATCCATCGCCAGTAGTTCAGCGGCCATTAGCCAACCGCCTTGTTTTGCCAGTTCAAGCCCGTCTTTGCTTTGTGAAAAAGCTTTGGCAGGTGGCAGCAAGGTAAATTCATTTCGAAAGCGTTGTACACGTCCGCCTTCCTGATCAACGGCGATTAAAAAAGGTCGTTGTGCGGTTTGGCGAATATCTTTGGTGAGCGCTCTAAGCTGCTTACGGTCGTGATAATTCCGGCTAAATAGGATAATGCCACCAACGGTCGGGTGCTGGATAATTTCTTTGTCTTCGGCATCTAGCTCATAGCCAGATACATCAAGCATTAATGGTCCCATATAAACTCCGATAAAGAACGTTCTGAAAGCGCGGAGCGATGATATCGTTGTCTAGCAAGCTGTTCAGAAATAAAAGACGACTAACGTTACCATAGTCTAGAGGAGACCGATAATAGTCTGCCGTGATTTTTAGAGTTAGTTTCGGCATTATCAATTGTTTATCATAGTAAACACTAAGTTGATGGTGTGTGTTATGTGATTATTATTTTCTAGTGTGTATCTGGTACATAATGTTGAAAAAATCGGTATTAAGGTGATCGAGATCTTATATGTAAAAAATGAGTAGCATTGATTACATTGTAACTGTGATCATTATCACTCTAACTTTTAATTCTCTCAATTAAACTGTTTCCTGATTCATAGTTAATTGAGATTTTCACATGTCGGTATTGGTCGCCATTGCTATAACAACAGGTATTCTTTCAGGTGTTTGGGGATGGGTTGCTGTTTCTTTGGGCCTGTTGAGTTGGGCTGGTTTTCTGGGATGTACTACCTACTTCGCTTCACCTAAAGAGGGTCTGAAAGGTCTTGGACTTAGTATAGCGACTAATCTAAGTGGTGTTTTCTGGGCATTGGTGATTATTCATTTATCGACAATGGTTGGTATTGAAATTGTTGGTTATGTTATTACTGCGGTTGTAGCGTTTTTCATGTGTGTTCAGGCTAAAAAATCATGGCTTGAATTTATTCCGGGCACATTCATTGGTTCATGTGCCACATTTGCTGCTGGAGGAGACTGGCAGTTAGTTATACCGTCACTGATTCTTGGTGCAATTTTTGGTTACACCATGAAGGCTTCTGGTTTGTTGCTACAGAAAAAAATGAACCAGCCTAAAAATGATTTTACTGTTCCTGAGCTTGATTAATATTAATCCCTTCTTTTTTTTTTACTGTTTTCTATTTTTATGCTGCCGCTTGGCAGCATTTTTTTTGCCATTTTCTACCGCATTAATTAATCGAATTATCAAAAGCTCTATTTTCTATTATTCATCTGTTTCCGGTTTGATTTGAAATGTTTTGAAACATTTACTCTAGTAAAAAAACGTTACTAATAAAACCTGTTCAGCTTTCGTTAAAGCCTCAATGCTAACGTGGCTTTATTGCTTATATCATTGAATTATTGGCTTTTTCAATATTTATTACGCCAGCAATTTATTTTTATACATTACCTATGGTTAGCAAAATGAATAATAAATTTATGGTTGCCTCACTAATTAGTGCCAGCTTGCTTGTTGGGTGTGGCGATAAGTTCTCTGGACAGAAATCGTCGGCTAACCCTTTGGTAGCAATACAGCCGGTGACTGTTATTGATTATCAGCAAGGCAAAAAGTTTGTCGGTCGTACTGAAGCGATTGAGGACGTGGCTATAACGGCTCAGGTTTCCGGCTATCTGAAAGATCGTTTTTTTCAAGAGGGTGAACTTGTTGAAAAAGGACAGTTACTATTTCAGATTGAACCCGCCGCCTATGAGGCAAAAGTTGCTAGTGCTAAAGCTGAGATAGCACAGGCTGAGGCGACATTGAAACGTGCGGACCTCGACTGGGAACGGGGCAAGAATTTGTTGCCTAAAGGAAGTATTAGCCAGTCAGAGTTTGACCGTTTGACTGCGGAGAAGCTCAATGCTGAGGCGCAGGTGAAAGCTGCAAAGGCGCAATTAAACTCTGCTGAAATTGACTTGTCGTTTACCCGCATTGTTGCGCCGTTTACTGGGCGAATAAGTGATAGTAAAGCCAGCATTGGTGATTTGGTGTCGCCAAATTCGGGTGTGTTGACGACTCTGGTTAGTCTCGACCCGATACAAGCTTCTTTTAACATTAGTGAACGTCAGCGTTTGGATTTAGGAATAGATGAACTGGATGGAAGTGGTGACGGGAAAGGGGATGTCGAGGTCGTGCTGACGCTTAATAATGGTCAGGATTATTCATCTTTGGGTAAAGTTGACTTTATTGGTAACCGGATTGATTTGAATACGGGAACCATTGCAATGCGTGCAAAATTTGCAAACCCCGAGCAGCGTTTGTTGCCAGGTCAGCATGTTCAGGTTTTCTTGCGAGAAAAAACACCCGTAAAGATGAATGTGGTTCCTCGCAGAGCGGTACAAAGTGATCTTGAAGGGGACTTTGTTATGGTGCTGAAAGAGGGAAACATAGCAGAACGTCGTAATGTTCAGCTTGGGGCGCAGGCAGAGCAGGGTGTCATTATTCGTGATGGGCTGAACGCAGATGATGTTGTTCTGACCAAAGGGCTGCAGCGCGTTCGTAATGGAATGACAGTACGATTTGAACAACCGGATGCTAAGGAATAAAAAATGCTAAGTCGCTTTTTCATCCAGCGTTCTAAATTTGCGCTGGTTATATCAATCATTCTGACACTGGCTGGTGCGATCGCACTGATGAATTTGCCTGTTGCAGAATATCCCAAAATCAGTCCGCCATCAGTCAGTGTTACTGCTTACTATTCAGGGGCAAGTGCCGAAGTTGTTGAGGAGGCAATTGCTGATCCTATTGAGGCATCGGTAAACGGTGTCGAGAATATGATTTACATGTCCTCGAAAAGTGCCAATGACGGTTCCTACAATCTTAATGTGACTTTTGATGTGGGTACGGATCCTGATATGGCTCAGGTTAATGTTCAGAACCGGGTGTCACAGATTGAGTCTAAATTGCCAGCGGAAGTCCGTATGGTTGGTGTAACGGTAAAAAAACGTTCACCTGATTTGTTGATGGTATTGAACTTTTATTCACCTGACGGCCAGTATGACGATAAGTTTCTTATTAATTATATAAACCTGAACGTTAAGGATCAGTTGGCCCGCGTTAAAGGAATTAGTGAAGTTAACGTCATCGGTGGTGGTGAATATGCTATGCGCGTGTGGCTAGACCCGGAAAAAATGGCCAACCTTGGCCTGACAACTTCCGATGTTAATACTGCGCTGGCTGAACAAAATGTCCAGATTGCAGCCGGAAAGGTTGGGGCGCCACCATTCAATAATGTCCAGGAAGTACAATTCAACCTGGTAACCAAAGGTAGATTAGAATCTGTCAGCGAGTTTGAGAACGTAGTGCTGAGGGCTAATCCAGATGGTTCGGTTGTTTACCTGAAAGATGTTGCCCGTGTTGAGTTGGGTAAGAAGTTTTACGATGGCAACGGATTGTTCCGTGGTCAGCCTGCATCTATTGTGACCTTGTCACTTCAATCTGATGCGAATGCGCTTGAAAGTGGTAAGGAAGTCATGGCACTGCTGGATAAACTGAAAGCAAATATGCCGGACGGTATGGCTTATGAAACCAGCTATGACACAACGCTGTTTGTTTCTGAGTCGATAAAAGGGGTTGTTAAGACGCTGATTGAAGCGGTGATCCTCGTTATTGCAGTGACATACTTGTTTCTGGGTAGTATGCGTTCGACGTTGATCCCCGTTGTCGCTATTCCGGTTTCACTTATTGGCACCTTTGCCATTATGTTGGCGGCAGGGTTTACCATTAACACTGTGACACTGTTTGGACTGATCCTGGCGATTGGTATTGTCGTTGATGATGCAATATTGGTTATCGAAAATGTTGATACCAATATGAAACGAGATAAGACGCTGACACCACGCAAAGCAACCTTAATTGCAATGAAAGAGGTGACAGGTCCAATCATTACTTCGACACTGGTATTGCTGGCGGTATTTCTGCCGGTTGCCATGCTGCCGGGGATCACTGGGATTATGTACCGTCAGTTTGCGTTGACTATTTGTATTTCGGTGGTGATTTCGTCTATTAATGCGCTGACTTTATCTCCGGCACTGTGTTCATTGGTGCTGAAGCAAGGAGGTGACAATACTGCTCGCTGGTTCCAGACGTTTAACCGGGGGCTGGATAGCGTTACTTTGAAATACGGGGTTATTGCAGGCTTCCTAGTTCGTAAAGCAGGTTTGTTGATCAGTTGTTTTGCTATAGCTGTGATTGCTGTTAGTTTTTTATCAAAAACAACATCGACTGCATTTGTGCCGCAGGAAGACAAAGGAATCTTGCTGGTTAATGTTCAGCTGCCTGATGCGGCTTCATTATCACGTACGGAAGAGACAACGGAAAAGCTTCAGGAAATAGTTGAGCAAGAGCCTGGGGTCGAAGGTATTACTGTTGCTAATGGCTATGCATTCCTGACAGGTGCGGCAGCATCCAATGGCGCTTCGATGTTTATCAAGCTTAAAGAGTGGGATGAACGAAATAGCATGCAAGGGGATCACTCTTCATTTGCAATTACCCAGCGTATTAATGCTCGTGCGGCTGCACAATTGCCAGAGGCGATTGTATTTGCGATGGGGCCACCTGCCGTACCGGGAATGGGGGCTGCATCGGGGTTTGAGTTTGTGCTGGAAGATACATTGGGCAGAAGCCGTACAGATTTGGCTAATGTGATGGGGGAATTGATTCAAAAAGCGAATGCTCAACCTGAGATCCAATATACCTTCAGTACTTTCCGTGCCAACGTACCGCATTATTATGTTGATGTGGATAGGGTAAAGGCGAAGCAGTTAGGGATATCACTGACGGAGGTGTTCCAGACGTTGCAGGGTAACCTTGGCTCGATGTATATCAATGATTTTACTATGTATGGCAAAAACTTCCGGGTAACAGTACAGGCCGACAGTGAATATCGAAGTAACCTGGACTCGTTGGATCGTTTCCATGTCCGTTCTGCAAGTGGAGAAATGATCCCTTTAAGTACATTGGCCACCATTGAGCAGGTATTTGAGCCGGATGTAGCATGGCGATATAACATGTATCGTTCGGCAGTCATTCAGGGAAGCCCGGCAAATGGTTACTCGAGCGGTGATGCCATTGCGGCTATGGAGCGTGTAGCGGCAGAGGTTCTGCCACAGGGTTACCAGTATGAATGGACCGGAATGGCATATCAGGAAGTTAAGGCTGGTAATCAGGCAATTTATGCCTTTGCTCTGGCTTTGATTTTTATCTATCTCTTTATGGTTGCACAGTACGAAAGCTGGAGTATTCCATTAGCGATAATTTTGGTCGTACCGGTAGCAACACTGGGCTCATTCCTGGCATTAGCGGTAACTGGGACGCCTCTGAATCTATATGCTCAGATAGGTTTGGTGCTGTTGATCGCACTGGCGGCGAAAAATGCAATTTTGATTGTGGAGTTCGCCAAGATTGAGCGAGAAGAAAAATCCCTGGATATCGAACAGGCTTCAGTTCGTGGTGGTAAGCTGCGTTTCCGCGCGGTTAATATGACATCATGGTCGTTTATTCTGGGTATTACCCCGTTGATCTTTGCATCGGGAGCTGGCCATATCAGCCAGAACTCTTTAGGTATTTCATTAACCGGCGGTTTGCTCTGCGTGTTACTAGCGGGAACGTTCCTTATTCCTGGATTCTTTGCAATGGTGCAGCGCCATCGAGAGAAATTTCATGGCGGTTCTACTAAATTGGTAGCGCTTGAAGATGAGTAGTTATTCGTAAGGCATGATAAATAAAAAGGGCTTCTCGGAGCCCTTTTTACGTTGAATGTCTTGTTAATCTTTATTAGCACCTTCGGCGAAGCAAGCCAGTAAGAACTAATCCTAACAGGGCTGCGAGAGGCACAGAACCGCCAGATGAGCCTCCAGTTGAAACATGTTCATCTTCTCTAACTACCTTAAACGGGTCGTGGCTAAAGTCTGATGTAGCGATATTATCAAGAGTTAATCCTGTCTTTGTTTCGATCCAGTCACGGTAAGAGGCGAGTTCTGTATATAGGCCATTACTTTGTGAAGCAAGGTAACCCGCATTTTTGAACCTACAGTTTGGTCCGTTACTGGTAACACCTATAACACGAAGACCTAAATCAGCGTCTCCCGCTTTATTTGGATTTTGCCAAATCAGCGGACCGCCAGAGTCTCCGGCACAGACATCTTTCTTAATGGCCGGGTTGTTTGAGTCGGCGCAGACAAAGTGTGAATTAGATGTCGTTACGTAGCTTGAATTACATTGTGACATTGGGATACCACCCAGCTTTACCACTTGAAGTTCATTGCTTGGTTTAAATGACGGGGCCACATCCCCCCATCCAGAGGCAATCAGATTACCGATTGAGTAACCTGTTGCATTCCAAGTGTTGATAAATTGAGTATTTGCCTGGTTTTGTTCTTCTGCAGTGGCTATTTTGATTGGTTTACCAACTGTTATCAGTGATTCTTGGACTCGCATTAAGGCTATATCGTGGTCGACATCGCCAGCGTTGATAGATTTAGTTCCTGAAGTGCTCGCTTTATAACCTTCATGCAAAATCTTTTGCTCAATGGTGAACTGATATTCTGCTGTTAAATCCTTGTTTTTACCTTGCGGAATATAGGTAAGACCTGCAACCAGAGTGTCGCTGAGATTAGCGGCTGCTTCGGCACAGTGGGCTGCCGTTACAACCCAGTGTTCACTGATGATCACGGCGCCACAACCAGAAATAACGTTATCCCTGAAATTGGGTTTTGTCAGGATTGCGGCCTGCCAGGGAAGTAAATTCTCTGCAAGGGCTGATGCGTTTTGACCATTGAGAACTTTAGTTTGCACTGACGGTGATGCTTCATCGGCAAGAACAGTGTTAGATAGGCAGAGAGCTAAGAAAAGTGTAGAGAGGGTAAGTTTTCTGTTATTCATACCGTAAGTCATTATTGTACGCCGTTTTAATGGTTGTTATTATACAGATTACTAATAATGAACTCTATCAAAGTCCGGAATTATTAGATCAATAGCACGGTTTGCCGGATTCTCTTGCAGAATATAGGGATTATGTGCTTGGATTCTATTGAGTCACAATGGCTTGCTGCCTAAATCAATAGCTTATTGTTCTATGAGGTATTGGTGTTTTCGGTATCTCCACTTTTCTTCTAACAAGGATTAAACAAAATGAAAAAGTTACTTATTGCTTTATTGATTAATATCTGCATTTTTCCTTTTAATGCTTTTGCGAAAGATGATATTGCGAGTTACTCCATACAAGATGCGCTAAATTTAGCGCATGCTAAAGAAAAATTAGGCTCGGATATTAAGTTTTATTTTGGTGACCAAAAATTCAGCAAGGTAAAAGAAAACTTTGGTGAGTTTAAAACAAATAAAAAAACTAACGCCTTTAATAAAACTGACTTGGAAGCATGCCAATGGGTATTTTTATCTGCAATGATCACACTTAAAGATCGTGCAGTCAAAGAAGGCGGTAATGCTGTTGTTAATATTAAATCTAACTACAGAGATAACCTGACATCTGACCGAAGCACTTTCCAGTGTGGTTCAGGTACATTTGTTTCTGGTGTTGCTTTGGTCGGTGATGTTGTTCGGCTTTAATTGTTGAGCAAAGAATATATGTGATGAATTATCAAGATCAAACGGCGAAGCTTATCTTGGCCGATAAATATAGAATGGATTGTCTACGCGCGGCAAGAGAGCTAAATCTTCCTGATTGGTATTTAGGGGCTGGATTTTTACGTAATGCCATCTGGGACCATCTTCATGGAAAAGAGCAGATGACCCCGTTGAACGATATTGATTTTGTTTATTTTGATACCAAGCATGTTTGTTTGAAAACAGAACAGCAGATAGAAGCACAACTTCAGCAATGCTTTCCGGTGGTGAGTTGGGAAGTTCGAAATCAGGCCAGAATGCATGTAAAACATGGACATCAACCATATAGTGATACTGTAGCCGCTATTTCACAGTGGATAGAGGTACCGACTTGTGTCGGTGTACGCTTGGAGCCTGATGATAAGCTGGTATTTTGCGCTCCGTTTGGTCTTGGAGAAAACTGGTCACTAAAGGTTAGAATTAATCCCAACAATTCGAGACCTGAGATTTTTAGACAGCGAATTGCTGAGAAAAACTGGTTGAAGCTTTGGTCAAAGCTGCAGATCAATGGTTAGATTTCATCATCACTATAAGGGCGCGAAAGCGCCTTTGTTGTTTTAAACGCTCACTATAATTGAAGAGCTTTAAAGGTTTATTCACTCCTTATCATATACGGCAAAACATTCTCTGATCCATATCAATCAAGATGTTGAATGATTGTGTTGTTTTTGTGAATCCCCATCGAGAGCTGCCTATCTTAGCTAAACTTAACTTGAAGGTGGATTAAGAGTGGAGGCAGAGTATGTTAGCTGTACATCGGCAATTTATCTTGCCTGGTCATAGAGGACTACATGCAGATGTAACAGTTATTCCGACAGGAGAGTTGGAGGTCAATATCAAGGAGAAGAATAACAGCTTGAAAGCCGAATTTGATGAGTTATATTTCTTTTCTGATGGTAAAGCGACTGATGTAGTGTGTCGTGATCCAGTCGGTCCTGATGAGGTACGTTGGCAGTTACACATGGCGAATGATGATGCTCGAGAGTTAGCAAAAATGATCGAGTCTGCGGAAGAAGAATTCGAGACATTAATGCGTGACTTATAAGTAACTGATTTTTTGCATCTGCGTGCAGGCACTAAATCCAAAGCCTTGCTAAATGCAAGGCTTTGTTTTTAAGTAGTTTAGCATAACTGATGGATGAGCCTGATGAAATACTCGAAGCTTTTCGGCAGAGGGTGGTTTTTCTTTTGGTTTATATGAGGATTAGTGTGATCTATGTTGGATAGTTAAAAAGTTTGGAAATTAGATAGGGCAGTGATGATTTACTATCAAAGGTTACCTTTACAGAGAGAATCGCAGGGAATTGGGTTATCAACTAAATTACTGAACAGAGCCTAAGTTACTAGATTTACGTGATGTTTCAGGATGTCTAGTGACGATAGATGCTAAAACTTTGTTAAATGCAACGCGTTCACATTGGCTTGTCGAGTCGATGCATTGGATTCTTGATACCGAATTTGGTGAGGATGATTCACGCAAAAGGGCAGATGACAGAGCAGAGAATTTGGTAAGGATCAGGCAGATGTGTTTGAACATGCTTAGAAGTGAAATAAGCTTTAAAGCGAGTGTTAAACATAAAAGAGCCAAGTGCGCGATGGAAACAGAGTACCTCTCGACGGTTCTCGCAAGGCTTGAATGATGGGGATGTTCATGATTTTTCCGAGGGGACACAGCCTAGAACAAGCAAGAATGACCAAATACTTTATGCTGATTGGTATTAGTTACATAGCTTAATGATCATTGTGGTTGACTGAATCTGTTAGGAGTTCTCATGTTGGTTACTTTTCACTGCAAGGTTAGCGGTAATATCATCATGTTTGGTGATGTCGCGAAGCAAATGCTGAAAATGATGGGGTTTTGTGAAAACATTCCTGGTGCGATAGATGCTGAAGATGTGCCGGTGGCATTGAATAACTTACAACAGGCACTTAATCGGATTCGACAAATTGAAATTGACGCAGGGAATGATCCGGTGATAGATATTGATGATTATGACGAACAGGATGTCGAGCCTGTGGTTGGCGTAAATACCCGCGCATTACCATTGCTAGAAATGCTTAAAGAGGCAAAAGCGGCACAATGCTACATTATGTGGGAGTAGCGTCTTTTATCTGGGCGTTACTGAACAATATGTAGTTACTGAACAATATGTAATGGTGCAAATGGATCTTCACTTGGGTCATTGACCCAGATATATTCAGCTTCAATTGCTGTTTTTCGGGCAACATCCTCATTCAGTAATTGAGAAATAATTGCCAGAGATACATCGATACCTGCAGAAATGCCTGAAGAGGTAAAAATTCGACCGTCTTTTACCCACCGAGCAACCGGATACCAGTTTATTTCGGTTCCGAATCCTGTTACCCAACGGTAACGTTTTTTATTTGTAGTGGCTGCTTTTTCTTTAAGAAAACCTGCTTGAGCGAGGAGAGCTGCTCCTGTGCAAATAGAACAGATATAGCCGGTTTTCGTACTCTGCTGTTGCAGCCAATGCATCAGCACAGGATTGACAATGGCATCCTGAGTACCGGGACCTCCCGGTATCAGTAAAATATCGGTTTGAAAGGAAGTATACATACTAAAATCAGCAACCAGCTGTGGTCCTTGCATACTGCTTACCGGTTGACCGTTCTGTGATACGAGCTGGATAGTGAAATGCTCCGGCAAAAGACCAAACATTTCCAGTGGCCCTGCGATTTCCAGTAAATCAAACTGATCATAGAGTAGCGCGGTAACGGTAAATTGCGGTGTTGAAGGTTCAGATTGGGTTTCCGGCATAGCTTTCCGTATACATCGTTAAAGTAATCCATAAAGCATAGCTCCCGTGGCTTTGCTTTGTGCCAAAAATTGATGAATAACTTATTGTTAAGACAAATAATAGCAATAAGTTAATTCGGGAAAAGACGAAAAAGAAACACCATTGGAGAAGGATTTGTGAGGGCTGTGGGAATAAATAAAAACACACTCAACACCGTGCGATTGGTGTTGAGTGTGTTGGGCTACTTCAAAACTGGTTAGATATAGACATTAATCAGCAGAGTAGCTGCCGATAGTGCGATAAGAATACCAAGTAGAGGCAGGACAAATTTGAGCCACTTATCGAAGGTGACATTGACCATTGCCAGTGAGGCTAGTACCAGTCCAGTTGGTGTGATGAATGCCATCAGACCCATGCCGAACTGATAGGCGCTGACAATGTTATCGCGTGGAATACCCACAACATCTGCAAGCGGAGCCATGATTGGCATAGAAAGTACAGCCAAGCCAGATGATGATGGAACGAAGAACGACACACCGGCAAATAAGAGCATCATTACAACGATGAAAAAGCCTTTATCCATACCGTCAACCATAGAAGCACTGGCGTTAAGGATTGAGTCGCTGATCATACCGCCGTCCATTAGTACGGTTACCCCACGGGCAATCGCAATGATCAGGGCAACTCCCAGAAGGTCGTTGGCACCTTGAATAAATTCGCGGACAAATTCTTTTTCAGGAATTCGGTCTACCAGAGCAATCACAATGGATGATACGAAGAATAGTGTGGTCATTTCTTCAAACCACCAGCCCAGACTGGAAACGCCGTAAACCATAATAAAGAAGGTTGAAGCGAACAGGGTCAGAATGATGGTGTGTTTCTTATCAAGCTTGGTTACTGTTGCGTCCTTATCAATGTTTTTAAGGAAGCGTGCTTCAATTTCTTTCTTTTGGTTATAGATTAAAGATTGCGTTGGATCTTCTTTAACACGCTGGGCATAGCGCATGATGTACAGCATGCAGACAATTGTGCCGACAATCAGTAAACCCATACGGGAGCTAAGGCCTAGTGTCCAGTTAATACCGGCAGCATTCGACGCAATAATCGTACTGAATGGGTTGACGGTAGAGCACATAGTACCGATTGATGAACCCAGGTAGATTGCGGCGAGGGCGACGATGGCATCGTATCCGGCTGCGATAAAGATAGGTACAAGGATTGGGTAGAATGCAATGGTTTCTTCGGCCATACCAAAGCTGGTACCACCTAGGGATATTAATGCCGTAACTATCACTATCAGCCATTTTTCACGCCCAGTCATGACTTGTGACAGGCGGTTGATACCAGCGCCAAATGCGCCTGAATGGTTGACGATACCGATGAAGCCACCAATAACAAGAACGAAAAAGACGACATCAATAGATTGGTACATCCCCTGGATTGGTGCTTTAAACAGTTCAAGAATGCCCTGTGGATTAGGCTCAACTTCGGTATAAGAATTAGGAATACCGACAGGTTTGTAAATATCGCCATTGACGAATTTTTCTAAGTCCGCCTTGATGCCGACGTTGTCCAGTGTTTCCTGTGTGGCGGGAAGTGTTTCGGTGCTGCCATCGGCAAAGGTGATCATGAAACTTTCACCTTGATAGGATAGTTTGTTGTAGACGCCCGCATCAACAAACCAAGTTAGTAATGCCACAATAGCAGCGACACAGAATAGAACCGTATAAGCGGAAGGAAAACTAAGTTTCTTTTTCGCGGGTCTATCGACTGTTGTTCCATCGGTACTCATAACAACCCCTTGTAAATCAGTCTGAGTGAAGTGTGGATTTATTCAGATTAGATGCTCATGTTGTAAAAAATTAATTAAGCTAGCGTAAATATCTATGTACTTGTAACTAATGTGGGATTTTATTGTAAGAAAGCGTGAAAATACGGCTAGATATCACAATCATATTATCTTGATTGCAGATAAGTTCGAAATTGAGACGGTGAGCAAATTTCAAACAGAAGTTGTTCTTTTAGCCTGAAAAAAGCCTCCGGTATGTCCGGAGGCAAGAAGGGAAATAGAAAAGGTTAAAGCGATTAAAGGTCAGTTTAGGCTTGATTAAGCGCTGTGGCGATTATGATGTCGCGCTCGATTTTTTGTTTTTCCGCCGCAGATTTAACGTTTTTTAGCTGCTTTTCAAGCTGGGAAATATAACGGTTGAACTCCGCTTTATCAGTAAAGAGTTTGTCTTTAACATTGATAGAAGCAATGTTGGTGTAACGGCCATCTTTACTGGTTGGGACTTTTATTTTCCCTGTATTGATAAGCTGTTTTACTATCTCACGTTCTTTTTCGTAACCTTGCAGGCCGTCCAGTGTCCAGCGGTGTATTGGTTTGCCTTCATAGTGGCCTTTTTTCACTTCTGTCAGGTAGCGGATAGTCAGATTACGGATAGTTCCATCTTCTTCTCCAAATTCTGCTTCAGTGTCAAACAATACAGGGAATTGGCGACCTTCCAGTACGCCGCCGGCTTTGGTCAGGTGTCCCATACGGTAGCTGTTCATACCGATGCGAATTGGAGTGGAATCAGTGATCATCTTACCATCAGCAAACTGAAGATTTTTGATCCGTTGACCGGCAGGCTCTGTCAGATCGATGGTGTAAGTGACACCGGCGAAGAAATCATTGGTTGAATATTTTGATGAACGACGTTCAGGGGTAAAGCTGTATGTAACATCGCCGTCTTTAACACTGTTGAAATAGCCTGCAGACCATTCCATATAGGTTTTAAGCTCTTTACCCGTCATATCATAAACGGTGATTTCACCGCCTGCGTACTGGTAGTTGTAGGCAATGTCTTTTGCTTTGATTTGGCCAACATCCAGCTCGGCTTTGTCATTATCGATTTGTAGCGCAATAACGTTTGCCATTGGCGCATAGTGCATACTCGCTTCCTGGTACAGCTTGCTGATACCGGTATCCTGAATATGAACCTGAGGTATGCCTTTGATTTCGTTTTCTGGAACAAGATCGACACCGCTTAGCATTTTCACGCAGACGCTTGTGGTATGGGGCGTAAAGCGCTTCCATTTTTTTGTCTGATGTAATGCCTTTGATCTTGTAAGTGAAACTGTCTTTGTTGATTAGCGTATATTCGCCGTTCTTTTCTTCAAATTGCAAATCAATGCGTGACAGTGCGCGGCCATATTTATCCGGTTCGGTGATAATCACACCATTAACAGTCGCTTTGTCGATTCGGGTATGCATATGGCCTGCAACAATGGCATCCAGCTCCGGGTTGTCATTGGCAATGTCACGGACACCGGTTGCTTCGATGTTGTTTTCGTTGTCCAGACCCATATGAGCGACAAGGATGATCGCATCAACCTTATCATCGATTTTCTTAATGACTTTTTTCACTTCCAGAGAAGGGTTTGTGAAAGTAACACCTTCTAAGCGGTTGGTTCCTTCGGCAAAGACCTGGGTCATAGGTGTATCCATACCGATGACGCCGATTTTTATACCTTTCTTTTCAATGATGGTATGAGCCGGCAAGAACGGGTTGCCATCCGGGCGCTTAATGTTGCCAGCAAGTGAAGTGCCTTTGAATTGGGATAGGGAGCGATTGAGGATGTTTAAGCCAAAATCGAATTCATGGTTACCTAATACCCAGACATCATAATTCATTTCATTGAAGCCCAGCATCATAGGATCAACTGGTTCGTCTTTGAAAGTTTCAACAAAGTTGCCCTGAATCGTATCGCCGGCATCAACAAGGATTACGTTCTGCTGTTCGTTACGTATTTTTTTTACCTTGGTTGCAATCTGACTAAGGCTGCCGCGCATATTTAATTTATCGCTGGCATAGTCCCAGGGCATGAAGTGGCCGTGAATATCTGACGTTCCTAAAATAGTGACATCAACGATATCACCATCGGCTGCAATGGATGGTCCCGTTAGTGAAAGGAGGATTGCTGAGGCTAAAAGGTGTTTTTTCATCGTGTCGTTTTTTATTGCTGGAAAGAGTGGGGGCTGATAGTAAGAACAATTGCGGAGTAATTTGTGGATCTAGATCGCTTAAATCATGTAACGGATAGATTTGTCTTACAAAGTGAGAACTGTGTCGCACTTCACGAGGTTGAATATTGAGCGATGAGGTTTTTGTGAATTGAGAGGAATTAGTTTTGAGTGAAAGTCGTTATTTATCAGGGTTATAAAAAAGAACAGCCTATAGCGTTTGCTATATGAGCTGTTCTTTTTTACGACAAGATTTTTTGTTTATTCCGTTAAAACGGGTAGCGAACCGAGACTGCAATGGCGTGATCTTCAATACCGCTGACTCGCCATTCGGCTCCCATGGAGAAAGCATCGCTGGTATGCAGACGTGCCGATACGCTTAATATGTTGTAGTCATCATCTGCGGAGATCACACCGACAGAAGCTCCGGTCTCGAGCTGAGGAAGAATCCATGCATGAAGGCCAAAGTTTAATTCAGTAGCCAGTCGCCCGAATGATTTATCAAAGTCATCATTATCTCTGTTTTTGATCGACAAGATTTTAAGCTGGCCTGTTATATCGGTGAATTGGTTCACCGGTGCATTGAATCCGACACCGCCACCTATGTGCCAGTCATCTTCAAATGTACTTTCTGCTTCAACCATAACATGGGCATTTTCATGAAATTGCTGGCTGACGGCGGCACCTAACCCCCCAGGGCTTAATGGGACACGAACTTCAAGATAGTCATATGGGAAGTTTGCGGCACTAACGGTATAGCTCAGACCGCAGGCGGCAAGTAGCGCAATGCTACGCAGTCGTTTGGTCGGGGATTGGGTTTTCATTGGTTGTATTCATGCTCATTAAGATCGATGTAGGGCGATTATGCCAAAAAAAGCAGTAATTAACCTAATGTAAATTTGTTCAAACCGACACGAACTCATGTTTTTGACCGGTGTTGCTCTCAAAAGACGAAATGAAATTTATATCCTTCTTATATACAAGTCGAATAGAACACGCTTATTAAGCCTAAGCTATTAATCAGCTAAGTACGAAAACAGGAGTGATAACAGTCATCTCATATGGAAGCGGCGAACTGGTATTTTGGACAGTTTAGTTGCTGATGTTCTTTGTGACTTGATAGTGAGGCGTGATGGCGGAAACGGCAAATAACTACATGAATATTCAGGTCATTGGTGAACCAGTGCCTGAACTGACGTCTTGTGTAGAAAGTGTTGAACAATGGGCTGTCGATAGTTATCCCTCAGCACTGCTTAATGTCGACCCCGCTCACCAAGATGAGCTGTTACTGGAAATTCGAAGTGATGAGTCTCGCTGCCTTCAGCCTGTATTTTGTGTTGCTAAGAGCAAGATGTCAGATGCATTGGCTGATGGTTATCTAAATGATATGTGGCAACGTATTCCGCCAACTTTGGATCGCCTGGCGTTGCTTCACTTCACATCGCATCCGGAACCGCTTGATTTGATAGCCTGGTTTTGCTGGCCAAGACCTTATCTGCATATCAAGCCTGTTTGGTCGGGTGTATCCCTGAAAGGTTATTCCTACCCATTACTGGATTGCTTGCTTGGAGAGGAATCTCATTTGACCCTGATGCGGGCAGTTGATCATCACTTGCTTGTTCCTGGTAAGTTAATCGACAGGCTTCGCTTATGTCGCACATGCCATGGGGCAAGGATTAACTATGTCGATGTTTGTCCGGAGTGCAATAGCATTGATATTCATCTTAAGCCCGGTGTTCACTGCTTTATTTGTGGGTATGTTGATGATCAGGATGTGTTCATGCAATCGGGCATTATGCAGTGTCCGAAATGTTCGACAAAATTGCGTCATATAGGGGTTGATTACGACAGGCCATTGGAACGTTACAGCTGCCTGTCATGCTACGCCAGGTTTATAGAATCGCTGGTTAAAGTTCGCTGTCATGATTGCGGAGAGATACAAAGCCCTGATGATTTAACTGTTGCCCCGATTAATGAATTTATGCCGGGGAAGTTGGTACGTCAGATTGCACTGGAAGGCTCCCACCTGTTACACCTTCCGTTGACATGGGGGGCGCCGATCACGGTGGATCATTTGCCTTGGTTGGTGCAATGGGTGAGCTCTAACCAGAGGCGTTACGGTGGTGATAACACCATGATGATGATTTGGTTATCGAACCTGGCTGAAGTAAAGATAAACCTGGGATTGACGAAGTCGCAAGAGAGAATTACAGAGCTGGTTAAGCGCATGCAGGGGATATTTCGGGAAACGGATGTTGTTTGCCAGTATTCCGATGATGTTCTCATTCTTTTGCTGTCACATACCAGTGATAAGGTTTGGGAGGTGCTGAGGGAGCGGATTTCTATCTTAGGTGATGTTGAGGGGCTCGAACAGTTAGAGCTTATTGTTCAGGTTAAAGGGTTGCCGATCCCTGAAGAACAGTCAGCGGAGGATTGGCTAAAAGCATGGCTGGCGGACGTGGTTCATTATGAGTGAATGGTGGTTTGCAGTTCGCTATTTGCTGGTTGATTTGACCGGTAACATTGCCAATATGCCTGTGGTGATGGCAATGATGTTGCCGATGTTGCTGGCCTTTGAATTGCCTTTGATGATTTTGACATTAAGCGGTATTTTGAAATGGTTCAGTCGGCAATATCAGAGTGGTGCGCAAAAGAAAAAAGGTCCGTTGCCAAAAGTATCCTGCATTATTACTTGCTACTCCGAAGGTGAAGCAATACGAATTACTGTTGAGACCTTGCGAGAGCAACTTTATCCGGGACAGATTGAGATTATTGCTGTTATTGATGGTGCTCAGCAAAATGCCCATACCTACCAAGTTGCCCGTTCCTGTATTTATGATTTTGATGGGCTATTCAATCGGCAGTTGGTGCTGTTGCCTAAATGGCAGCGTGGAGGCCGGGTTTCAACACTCAACTCAGGACTGGCAGTAGCAACCGGTGAAATCATTATTAATGTTGATGGCGATACTTCATTTGATAACGATATGGTTGATGAAATTGTTCGCTGTTTTGATGATCCGAATGTTCCTGCTGTTGGTGGGGCGTTGCGTGTGCGTAATCTTGATGACAGCATTGTTACCCGAATGCAGGGAATCGAATACATGATTTCGATGCATGGCGGAAAAACAGGTCTTAGTGAATGGAACCTGATTAATAATATATCCGGTGCTTTCGGCGCATTCCGGCGTGATTTTCTCCGCGGCATTGGGGGGTGGGATACTCATACTGCGGAGGATTTAGATCTTACCGTCAGGATCAAACATTATTTACGTCGATATCCGGCAATGAAAATTGGCTTTGCTGCCAAGGCTGTAGGTCATACTGATGTTCCTAATACAGTCGTGACATTGTGTCAGCAGCGATTGCGCTGGGATGGTGACTTATTATTTTTGTATTTGCGAAAGCATATTTACTCGATGACGCCGAGGATTCTGGGCTGGAAGACATTTATCTATACATTGGTGTTTGGTATTGGTCAGAATATAGTTCTGCCTTTGCTGGTGGCCATTTATTCTTGGTGGCTTGTATTTAGCTATCCATCTCAATTCGTTGCAGCTTTGCTGATTGGTTTGTACCTGATCTACCTGTTCTTTTCTGTTATCAATCTATTGGTTTTTGTTATCGCGATTTCCGAGCAGCCGCTGAAGGATTTAAAAATGGCTCCTTGGCTGGTTGTATATCCGGTTTATACCTTTGCTACCCGAATGTGGGCTGCAGTCGCTATTTTAAATGAACTATTCCGACGAGCTCATGAAGAAAGTGGTATGGCACCATGGTGGGTATTAAAGCGTGGCCAGCATTTCCGTTGGTTGCATTTTCGCCGTGATAAGAGGCCGTAGTGAAAGTTACGTTTAACTCACCTAAACAGCAGGATGCAACCAAAGATGAAGGCGTTAAGGTTCCGTATGCGCCGGCACGGCGAGTGGCGTTTAGTTTTCGTTGGTATCTGATCTTGATTCTGACATTCAGTCCGGTTGTTTTGTTACTTTGGTATGTAGGGCGTGATTGGCTGATCACCACTGCGCCGGGCATTGTTACCACTGAGCCGCAACTTGTTGTTGCGAGTGGAGAAGGTCAGGTTGATGATGTTTTTGTGCTTGTCGGGGATGACGTTGAGGCAGGAACCCCATTAATGCGAGTTAATTCACCGTTACTGCGTGCCGGTATTTCCGAGCGTCGTTTTCAGTTATCTCAGTTGCTATTTGATTGGAAAAGTTACAACCAAGCCAAAATGGCAGCGTTAGATGAAGAGATAAAAATTGCGCGGGAAGGCGCAGAAAACCAGGAGTTGGTATTTAAAGAATACGAGAAATACAAGAAACAACGTTTAGTCTCGAGCGCAGATTTTGCAGCGGTGCTGCAAATCCGTACCCAATCGCAATTGAGTTATCAGCAGGCATTAGAACGTAAAATTGATGAGATGAGGAAAATTCAGGAATTGGCTTCTTCTGGCCCACAGTCAATCGCGTTAAATGAAATCAGGCGGGAGCTGGCAGAGTTGGAAAGTAGTTTGACTCAGCTACAGCCGGTCGCATTTAGCCAAGGACGGATTGTTGATGTTCTTATCAAACCCGGTGATTGGGTATTTGAAGAAACCCCGTTACTATTGATTGCTACTGCCAATGAGTACCAGGTTAATGCATATGTATTACCTAAACATATTGAGAAGGTGCAACAAGACAATAAAGCTGTGATTGAGTTCTCCAGTGGCGAGGCAGTTAAGGCCAGAGTCGGGAGAGGTGTTGAACTTGCTGATAAAATACCGCGGCAGTTAGCAGGTCCGTTTGAAGGCCAGAAGAGTATGCTGAAAGTGAAGCTGATCCTTGAAGAACCGTTACCCGATAAACTGAAAGTTGAGGGCTTACCTGTTATGGTGAGGTTCAATTAGGGTTTCCTCTCATTTTCAGCTAGCACTGCTATATAGATACGGCTGTCTGACGATGCTTTTTACAAAGAACAAAAGCTAACTGCGTAATTTCAGGCTAACCATAATAATGGCGTGATCGGTGCTCTGGCTATCTCGTTCATAGACGGGATTAAGCAGGTGTCGATCATAGGTGTGGTAGTCAACAACTTCCGCGAGGCTTTCTTGATATTCCGGGTCAAATTCGCTGGAGATTAAAATATAATCGATTACGGAGCCTTTACTGCCGTAGTAGTGGCTGTACGGTCGTCTAGGAAGTACATGGCTGTTATCGACAGTCCCAATTTCTGGCGAAGACGTTTGTTGGTTAATTTCGAAAAGTCGCGTTGATTGGAATAACGTCCAGCTATCTTTTAGAAGATAGGGAGCTAAAAGTTCGTTACTGTTTGCTTGGCTCTTGCCTCGAACTGTTTTTGTCAGTAAATGTTGTAATACGCCATTCTTCAGGTCGTCATTAAAATCACCCATTAACAATGCCGGATAACCGGTTTGTTCTCGTCGTTCAATGATGGCGGAAAGTAGTAAGGCTGCTTCGGAACCGCGTTGTACAGACGAAGCCCAGCTACCGGTTACCTCCGTAATGATAGCTTTTACGATATTGGCGTCGTTGCTATCTTCATTTTCAATGGTTGGTCGCTTTGATTTGAAATGCACAACGTAGCAATCGCACAAACCGAGATTGGGTAACTCTACAGAGGCTCGTAATGGCTTGCGGCTAAAGCAGAAGTTGTCGCTGAGACCCATTAAGGAGGACAATTCTGGATTGGCTGTTACCGGAGCGACTGATTGTATTGGGTAGCGGGATGCTATTGCGACAACAGGGCTTTGATAGATGTAATCGCTGATCAATGTCGCTTCGTCAATAACGGCAAAATAAGGGTAGCCTTGTTTCTTGACGAGTTCCCGTAAGGACTCCGGGCTAAACACTTCCTGAAACCCGACAACATCGGGTTGGTATTCAGAGAGGTAGTCACAAATCCAACGCTGCTTTTTCTGCCATTGTTCCGAATCATAGATGTTGTCAAAATCATAGAACGCAAAAGGCGGTTCAAGGTAATTGAATAGATTGAAGGTCGCTATTTTTATGATGTCCGGTTTACTGGCGGTTAAGACATTATCTTGAGGCAAATTGTGATTTCTCGGGTTAGTTGAAATAGAGATTATAAGAATATAGATGTGAATCAGTATATCAGTTTCGTTGCTTGATAATAGTTAGTGTTAAGCAGGAAATAAATGAATTGGTAGCAGCTTTAGGCTGCTACCAGATACGTTGCTAAATCGAATTGTTATGGAAAATCAATCAGTGAGTTATTTTGCAGTTTTTTCCTTCTTGAATGCGAATATTTTTATAGCGGGCAATAAGTTCACTTTCGGTGCTGGTATCAAACTCTCCAGCCCAGTTAGCAATCGCTGTATCGGTTGGCCAGACGTTAGCCATAACCCTTAATTTGCTGTCTTGAGATGAAGGAATAGGATCACTTTGCGTATTGTTTACTTGATGGACGATTTCTCCGTCGATAAACCATTGGATGTATTTTTTTGTCCATTTTATGCCATATCGGTGGAAGTCAGTTGACGCATCAAAATTAAGGTAAATGAGTTTTTCATGGCTTTGAATATAGCTATTATCATTAGTCCAGAAATTTAGTTGAAGAATGTTCGTATTGTTACCAAGAAACTCAATATCGATTTCATTATGCTTGCCATTACCTCCATCAGGGGTATCAAAAGGACCTGCAAACAAGAAAAATGAACTTATAACGCCAGGTTTAGCTATCGGTTTCATTTCAACTTCAAAGCAACCATAGCTATAGAAGTCATGACTACGTAGCTCACCAGAGCTGAAGGCATAGTTACTATACTCGGCGGGCTCTTTAAACAAGACAATTTGCATTCCGTTTGTGTTGTTGCGAATTGAAGTTGCTTCCCAACGGTTATTAAAAGGAAAGCCATTGCTCCAGCCATCGGATTTCCACCATGTTTTGTGATCAAAGCTAGTAAGAGGGTCAAGAATTTTTTCTGAGGCAATTACGCCCCATGAACCTACAATAGCGATTGATAGCAGAGACAGTTTTAAAGTGGGTAATGAAGACATATAAATTCCATTTATGAGTCATGTAAACAAATAAATGTTAGCAGCCAAGGTTGCAACAAATGTCTGAATTTGTCTTAAATTTAAGAAAAACAACTTAAAGGTGATAAAACAAAGGGATTGATTTACTAATGACTTGATTGTTAGTCATTTATTGATATTTTTTTGTCTATTTTTATGAGTTTGAATCATGTTCATTAACTACATCGATTATGGAGCGATAATTTCGGGTTTTAAACCAAAGAGAAACTAAAACAAGTGAATTCGTATTAATGTTAAAAGCTTGGTTCGGAGCATTGTTATCGTAGGTGCCCGTTGGGACAGAGCGTAAGCCAAGGCTATTATTAATAACTTGTTTTTTGATCATTGAGCTGAATTCATCATCGAATAATACACTAAGACTTATCGCTATTTTATTACTAAACACCTGAGGGTTTTCTATAGGTTTTCCTCCTGCAGATGTGCTGAGCCAAGGAGTGCCGTAAAAGTATATATTGTTGTATGAAAACCATGGCGAGTGGCTCATTGCATCTTCGGCAAACACCCATGATTTCCCTGTACGCTTATAGTACTCATGATGAAGCTGATAGAGTTCATCAAGTTGATTCCACCAGCTATCACGCATGTGAAGTTCTATTGCACTAAGAGCATGAGGGTCTGTTGTGAAAAAAGGTAGATTTCGAGTATCAATAAGAAGAGGAACATTACTGACGTTTATCTGTTTGATATTGTTTTTACTGAATGCTTCGGAAACATTATAGCCGTAGAGCTTAAAACCCGTGGCGGCATATTGTAGATAACCAAGCCGACCTTCTTGCCTATACACTCTTCCTGTTCGTGTTTTGAGCTCACCATATAATGTCTTGTTATGGATAGCTGCGCTTAAATCCCATTTGGTTATGATTTGATTTATTTGTTCGGAAAATTGAGGCTTCATTTTTGAGGTGACATGTAACCATATTAAAAGGCGTCCAATGTCTAATGCCGACCAGCCATTTCCATTGGATTTACTCTTACTAAATCGACCAGATGGGAGAGCCGTTTGTGTATTGTATTCACGGTTTGGCAGCTTACCATTATAAAGAGGGAAGTTTGCCAAGGTGGAGAGTGTTTTTTCTATTTTAAATGATGCTTCATTTGAAGGCATCAGTTTCAATGCATCTAACGCTAATAATGCGGCTAGGCTGCTTGCGATATCCCACATTGTGCTATGTGGATACCCTTGCACGGAATCAATTAGCCCTGTATCAGAATTCCAATTTCTTTCAATATAATATCTCGCTTTGTTAGCCAGAATCAGCTCTTGTCTAGTGAGAGGGATAGTCACAGGTTTTGCTAGTGATAAGCCTTTGGTTTCAAATGTATTTTCTGTTGTTGATTTGGACTCTTGGCTTTCAGCACTTGTGGGTATATCGTTTTCTATTGTTATTGGAGGTGCTACCGCTCGTCTTTGGAATCGAATTTCAGGTGTTTTTTGTTCAGGTTTGTGTTGGGTAACAGAGCGGTTTCCATAAAAGCTTGGCGGTTCTTCGTCTGATGTTTCAGATGCTATTGAGTAATAGCTGGAACTACTGATTATGAGCATAGCCATATAAGTGATTGAAAGTTGTCGGCAAAACCATGGCTTCATTTTCATACTTACTGATAAAGCGAACTTAACAACATGATAAGTCAAAAAAATATTAATCGCAGTCAGACTTCGTGAGGTGTTACATAACACGTGGACTTAATCTATGAAGATGTGAGTAGCTTCAAAGTTTGTATCATAAGTTGCTTCGAGTCTGGCTGTGCTAACGATAAAAAGCCTGACAGGGAAATTGAACTGCATATAATCCATATGCAATCGGTATAACTTGTCATGAGTTGGTAAGTATGGGCTTTATCTAAGCCTGGAATCATGTAAAAGAGAAGAATTTCTGGAGTAAGCTATGTTTTTTTGGTTACTTTTTTATTTGTTTTTCTTTTTAGTTTCAGTATGCCTCGGTTATAAAAAAGGCCATTTATTAGCTGGGATATTATTAGGCTACGTATTAGGTCCAGTAGGGGCGATACTCATGTACTTAAGTAAAGATAAAAGACATGTTGAGTGCCCAAACTGCCAGCAAATGATTCTAAGGGATTCGTATATTTGTCCTAAGTGTAAATGTAAAGTAAGAGTTTCAGCTGTTTAGTAAGGGGTAATTAAATGGATAGGGATGTTGCTATAAACTTGAGTGACAAAAGTATGGTTTCTCTACCTGTAGGCAGGGTGTGGGTCTTTATTATTATGGTTGTTACCGTTCTTATTGCTCAAATAACTTATTCTGCATGGACCAATAAGGTAAATGAAAAACTAATAAATGAAAAGGTGTCAATTATTAATTCTCAGAGTTCTAGAATTGATACTTTGGAGTCTGAATTATTGACCTTGTCTGAACAATTAGGTTATTTGAAACAAGAGTTAAATTCGAATAGTGCTATTGTTGTTGATAAAAATAGTCAGGTTGCTATTTTAGAATCGAAGCTTAAACAAGCGAAACGTTATAACAATAAGTATAAAAAACAGCTGATTGCATTTAGGGAAAACTATCAATTACAACTCGATAATGAGTTGGCTTCTGAGAGGTTGAAACTCTCAGAAGCACAAAGTGAGTTGGACAATGAGCTAAGAGATGTGCGTTCACAGAAAGTTGAAATCAGTTCTAAAATAAACGATATAGGTGAATGGGAAAGGAAAAAGCACGAGTTTGATAAATTGTATACGAATTCAGCTATGCAAGCACAAAATGAAGAGCGGGTGAGTAAGCTTATGGACCAGTTTAATCGACTTCGTATTGATTTGGATGTGGTCAATGAGTGCGATAAAGACTATTTGTATCGTTATAACGAGGCGAAAAGTATCTTAAATCATATCCGGACATTTATTCAGAAGTATGAAATGAATCAGGACTATTATTTTTTTGTAATATCAAATGATAGTTTAATTAGTTCGCATAATAGAAAGTTGTGTTTAAGAAACTGAAATCAATTATAAACATAAAAATGACACCTAATATCTTCCTGGATTCATCAGCGAGTGTAGGATATACAATGGCAGTTCCAAGAGTCAGAATGAAAATGAGTAAGCGATGGTAATTGAACCATCTTTAAAGCGTCCAGTACCTGCACTGCGTTTGGAATGATTCCATCGGTTCCCCGAGTAGTTGTTGTACTGAATAGTTATTGTGCCAGGTCGCCAGTCAAAGTAGCCGAAGCCATAGGTAAAGTCCGGGTTCCAGGGCTGCTTTTGGTTGTCGTCAAAATAATAGAATGCAGTGGCGTTGACATACCAGTTACCAATAATTGAATACTTACAGCCAAGGCTCATTGTTCTGTGGCCATTTTTATAGCTTGTTGAGGCTAAATCGAAGTATTCAGGAGTGTAGTTAAAATCGATTTGGCAACCAATAGCCCCATTATCAGTGAAAGTTAGCCAATCATCAAAAGGGGCTGTTACCGGAAACTTCCATCCTATTGACCATGTTCCTTGGTCAAAGTTGGTGACAGGTTGATCTTCTGTTGATGAAAAACGGTTTCCACCATAGTTTGCATACATAAGGCTAAAAGTATAAGGCCGCCAATCATTGTATCCGAAAACATAGGTGAAATCCGGGTTCCAAGGTTGTTGTTGATCTTTGTCGAAATAGTAATAGAAAGTGCTGGCAATAAACCAGTTACCAAGAAGCGTATATTTAAGCGATAGCGTTGCCGCTGTGTTGTTGTTTGTGGGGCCATTGGTTGCATTTGCAGGAATGTTAGCTGCCGGTGTTTCAAGAAGAGGGTAGCCAATTGCCGCATTTCCACTCAGGCCGCTAAACAGGGTTTTATCGTTTTGCACCCATTCTTTAAAAGGGAGGGCAAATGAGCTTGAAACGCCTTTCCAGATTAATTCAGATTCAGTGTTCTCTTTTACATCATCGTCTTGGGGAGATGTTGTGATGTTTGGCGATTTAGGAAGGGGGGCATACTGTTTAGACTTTAATAAATACTCATTAGCATATCCGGGGAACGGGAATGCTAAACAGCAAGCTATTAATAGAGTTATAAAATATACCATGGTGTCCTACTAGTTAGTTAACTACTGAATCACTAGGAGAAGCACAAAAAAATTTGTGATTTATCTTGTATTTCACAGTCCTACAGCAAATCATTTGTATGATTATTTCTACTTTCATGTTGGCTTTACTAGACTCTATGTTGTAAATGTTGAGTATTTAAATTGACAAAAAAAAACGCATTATGCAACATGTTGTTTAGTGGCTGTTATATCTAGCAGGAATTAAGTAAATGGGCGAGATCCTTTTGGTTGATGATAACCGGGCAACGCGGATGTTTATGGCAACAGTGCTTTCCAAGCGAGGTTACACTGTAACAACCGCAAGCGATGGCGCTCAGGCACTTAAGGTTCTTGATGAATGTAAAAATATTCAGTTTGTTCTGAGTGATTGGATGATGCCAGGTATGGATGGCATTGAATTGTGTGATCGACTGAAGTCAGGAGATTATTCTCGTTATATTTTCTTTGTTCTGTTATCTGGTAAAGATGATCATGAATCAATTGTCAGGGGAATTAATGCCGGAGCTGATGATTTTGTTGTAAAAGACACAAAAGTAGAAGAAATCATTGCTCGCATTCAGGCCGGTTTTCGTACTTTGGCCCTTCATAATGAAGTGTTGCATCAGAAGTTAGAATTAGATCAGGCATACGCGACAATAAAGAAAGATTTAGACTCGGCTGCGGATTTAATACGAAAGTTATTACCTTCGAAAAAGAAGTTGAATGGCGTTGAGTTAAGCTATGTCTCTGTACCAAGTGCTCAGATTGGTGGAGATATGCTTGGATATATTCAGCTTGATGATAATAATGTTGCCTTTTATTTACTAGACGTTGCTGGTCATGGTGTATCATCGGCATTAATGTCGTTTTCTGTTCAGCAAAGTTTAAGTGCTCATTCAGAGAAAGGTTCGATAGTAAAATTTCCCATCCCCAAATATCCGTATTATAGAATAACGCCTCCCCATGAAGTATTGAATCAATTAAACAAAATATACCAGAGTGATGATGATAATCTACTCTATTTTACTATGGTATATGCAGTTTTGAATGTTAAAACAGGATTGCTCTCATATTCAGTCGCTGGTCATCCCCCTCCTGTTTGGTTGCATAGTAAAGGTGGAAATGCTGAGTTTGTTGGCCAGGATGGTTTCGTGATAGGCGCATTTGATTTTGTTGATTATACAACATCAACAATTCAATTAGAGCCTGGCGATAAATTTTGGGTTTATTCAGATGGCCTTACAGAAGCTGAAAATGGAGAGCAACAATATACAGAAAAAAGGCTAATAAAAACGATTAAAGAATTATATAAACATCCAACAAGTATGCTTACTGAACGATTGTTCGATAGGGTGAAAAATTGGCAGCAATCAGATCAGTTTCAGGATGATGTAAGTATTCTTGTCATGGAGTGGACTGGCTTTTTAAAAGGAGAGAAATTATGCGATTCGAGATTATCCACCGTGGTCAATGCACGATTCTTCAAATAAAAGAGGCACGATTTGACGCAAAACTAGCACCAGTGTTTCGAGGGGAAGTCGAAAAATTATTAGATACAGTTGGTACGAGTTTAGTTTTGGAGTTGTCTGATGTTCGTTTCATGGATAGTAGTGGTTTAGGTGCAATCATGGGGGTTTATAAAATGCTTAAAGGCAAAAAAATTAGTGTGGTTAATCCGCAGCGTGCAGTTATAGAGTTATTAAAACTAACGCGCATGGAGAAATTAATTAATTGTTATGATTCGATTGAAGATGCCGTAGCAACAGTGGCCTAAATTATAAGGAGCTGAATATGAAAGGAATGATACTGGCCGCAGGCAAAGGAACTCGTGTTAAGCCGATCACTTATACGATACCTAAGCCCATGATTCCTATTTTGGGTAAGCCTGTTATGGAATCAATGATTCAGCTTTTTGCCGCACATGGCATTGATAAAATTGTTGTCAATACAAGCCATCTTGCTGAAGTGATAGAAAATTATTTTGGTGATGGCCATCATTTCAATGTTCAGCTTTCATATTCATACGAAGGTGAAATTCGGGATGGAGAATTTGTTAGCAAGGCACTGGGTTCTGCTGGTGGGATGCGGAAAATTCAGGATTTCTCTGGTTTTTTTGATGAAACATTTGTTGTTGTATGTGGTGATGCCTGGATTGATCTTGATCTGACGGAAGCGATGAGACGGCATAAGGAAAGAGGCGGCATTGCAACTATTATTACTCGTGATGTTGATATTAGTGAAGTGAGTAAGTATGGGGTAGTGGTAACGAATGAGCATAGTCAGGTTACAAGTTTTCAGGAAAAGCCAAGTATAAATGAAGCCTTATCAACCCAAATAAATACGGGGATTTATATTTTTGAGCCTGCCATTTTTGAGTTTATTCCTAGAGGCGAGGAATTCGACATTGGTAGTCAATTATTTCCTCTGTTAGTTGAAAGGAAAGTCCCGTTTTATGCGACTAATATGAGTTTTCAATGGTTAGATGTCGGTAATATCAGCGATATATGGGCGGTGACAAAAGAAATTTTGTATGGAAAAGTACCTGGATACCCGATTCCTGGCACTCAAATGAAACCTGGTGTTTGGGTTGGAATCAATACTGTTTTAAATCTTGATGAATGTAAGTTGAAACCTCCTGTGATTATAAGCAGCGGTTGTGAAGTTCAGAGTGGCTCGACTATTGAAGGGCCTGCTGTTATTGGAGCTAACTGTAAAATTGAAACTGGCTCTGTAATTGTAGAGAGCCTGATAAGCGATTATGTTCAAGTTTGTCATGATGCTTATGTCGATAACAAAATTGTCTTTGGTGATTATTTCATTAGTCATGATGGATATGCTCAATCTTTAACAGAGATGGATGCTGTACATGTATTAAAAGATAGAAGGCATGTTCAACCATTAGCTGGGTTTAATGGTGGTAATCATTTATACCTGACTAAATCTGATGGAGCGGAATGATTTATTTAATAATGAATAATGAATAATGAATAATGAATAATGAGTAAGAAAGGGCTGCATAATGGAGATGTTATTGCATCGTTTTAATAAGCAGTATGAAAGTTCATCTGATATTTCGAGATATATAGCAGATGACATAAGGCAATTTGTTTCGCAACTTGATGTTATTGATGGTGTTGTGGAACAGGTAGAGCTTTGTCTTGTTGAAATTGTCAATAATGCTTATGAACATGCCTATCATTATGTTGATGGTTGTACGATTGAAATATCGTGTTTAATAAATTCAGATGGTGACTTGTTAGTAGCCGTGTCTGATTATGGTAGTTCTATCGCCGAGGATGAGTTTAAACAGTATATAAATTCAGAATTTATAGAGCCAAATCCAGAAGACCCGAGCACTTGGGTAACGTCGGGGAGAGGGCTTATTATTGTTATCGAGCTCATGGACAAACTTGATTTTATCAAAGAAGGCAGTAAAAACACTTTTGTTCTCCATAAAAAAATATCCAGTCGATAGTGTTAAGGAGCATTATGAGAATAATACTTTTAATGTGTGTTTTATTCTCATTATCATCTTGTGCTTATCAAAAGCCGAAAGAGCAGTGGCAAACAAGTAAGCGCTCTTTAGGAGGAACGTGGCAACTTGAGATAATTGATGAAGAACAAGGAAGTTCCGCTTTCCATGATGTTGTGGTTCCAGGTAATTGGACTTCATCTGGTGTTGAACATGCTGGTTCCGGATATTATCAGAAAAAAATTCAAGTAAGTGAAATGTTGCCTAAATCTCGTTACTGGCTTCATTTTGATGCAATAGATTATGAATCAGCCGTTGTATTAAATGGTAAATACCTGGCTAAACATAAAGGATACTTTTCACCACAAGTTGTTGAAGCGACAGGAGCGCTTAAGCGTGGTGGTAATTTGCTAAATGTTTGGGTACATAGCCCAAATGAGAAGCAAAAGCGTGATTGGTCGTTACACAAAACCACAATTAAAGGTGTTATGAGCCATCATGATACTCGTCCAGGAGGGGCTTGGTCAGATAGAGGGCAAGATAAAAATTCTGGCGGTATTTGGGGGGCGGTTTCGTTACGCGAAACAGGACCTGTTGCAATAAAGGCCGTTAAAATAATGCCTATTGTACGGGATGTAGATAAGCAATTAACTTCAGGCACAGTATCAATTGAAATTGATAGTCAGTACCAAGGTGAACTTCAGTTGAGAATTAGCCTTGAGAAGACGGGCAGTGAATTAATGCCTGAAACCTATCAATTGCTAACTGATGTGAAAAGAGGTGAGCAAAAGGTTTCTTGGGATCTCCCGATAAAAGAAAGGCAATTATGGTGGCCTTGGGATTGGGGAGAGCCGAGTTTATATCGATTCGAAGTTGCTGCTTGGGTTGGTGATAGGGTGTCTGACATAAATGAAGCTAGTGTTGGTTTCCGCAAAATTAAGTTAGACGAAGCGGAAGGGAAATTTTATGTAAACGAGATTCCATACTTCATCCGTGGAACTAATTATATCGCGAGTCAATGGTTGGGAGAGATTGCTGAAAAGGACTACCTAGCTGATTTGTTGTTAATGAAAGAAGCCAATATTAACAGCATTCGGGTTCATGCCCATGTGGCTGGTAAGGACTTTTATCATTTAGCTGATCAGCAAGGGTTAATTGTTTGGCAGGACTTTCCATTGCAGTGGGGATATACGGATAATCCTGATTTTGTTGTTGAGGCGGTTACACAAACTCAAGATATGACAAATATGCTATTCAATCATCCTTCAATTGCTTTTTGGTGTGCTCATAATGAACCACCATGGGATGCTGATTGGATGAAATACAAATATAGTAGTTATTCGCCTGAACAAAACAAGGTTCTGACCGAGTCTGTTTACCAGCAGTTACTAAAGGCTGATGATGGAAGAGTTGTAAGAAAAGCATCATACACCTATGAGCACCCTTGGCTCGGTTGGTACTCAGGAACTTATCGAGATTATAAAGATTTTAAAGCTCCGGTTATTGTTAGTGAGTTTGGTGCCCAAGGGCTACCGGAGCTTGATTTGATAGATAAAATTTTAGGCACCCCGTCAGAGTGGCCTTTATCTGAAGAAGTTATTACAAAGCTGAAATATCATAATTATCAGCCTCATGAAACCGTTAGTATTGCTGGCGTTCCGCAAGGTGACTCCTTGTCACAGTTTGTGATTAATTCTCAGGAGTATCAGCGAGTAGTAACAAAATATGCGGCGGAACATCTAAGATTGAAAAAAGAAAAAGGCGTGGCCGCAGTTTATCAATTTATGTTTGTAGATAGCTGGCCAGCAATTACGTGGTCTGTTTTAGATGTTAACCGAAGTCCGAAGCTTGGATACTTTGCGATTAAAGAAGCATATCAGCCTGTGGTTGCTATAGCAGAGCTTGATAGTAATGAAAATGTTTCCAAGCTATCGATAAGTGTTATTAATGATAGCCTGCTAGATTATTTTGATTCAGTGGTTGAAATAAAAAACAAATATGATGGTAAATCATGGCGTATTGACGAGATTGATATAATCAACAATACAATAAGTAATGTTGTGTTAAATCGTGAAATGATAGGTTTGTCACATTATTTTCTTATTAGAGTTATCGATTCTAAAGGAAATGTGATCAGTGAAAATAATTATCAAGCATCAGATATGTAAACAATTAATCAGTCCTCTTTACTAAGGGAACTGTTTTATTAATGAATAAAGAATATGGATGCCGAACTTGATATGGTGGGTGTGAAATTATCATAGTTGATGTCTCTCTATTCAAACTGTTTGAGTTTTCGGAGTAAAGCTAATGGATTCTTATTTTAAGGAATTTGAACATCGTAAACCACCTGAACCAGTTCCTTACAGTCTGTCTAGAGAGTTATTGTATCAGTATCTAGCAACTTGTAATTTAACCTTTGGTATATGGTATTTATGGTGGCGTTGGACATATGCTCTGAACTATGAGGCTATGTGGTTTTCTTTTCCATTGGTGTTTGCAGAGTCTTGTGCGTTTATTGGTTCGGCTTTGTTCACATTTAATTTATGGAAAACCAAAGATGAACCTCGTAAAGCGCCACCTTTTACTATTAATGAGTGTGTGGCAGCAGGTGATCCTGAAAGCAGTAGTACACGGCCAATAAGTGTTGATGTTTTCTTTCCAAGTTATGATGAAGAACCTGATTTGGTTCGATTAAGTATTCTTGATGCACAAAAAATTCGCTATCCCCACGATATAGAGATAAGAATTTTTATTCTGGATGATGGTCGCCGTCCAGAAATGAAAGCATTGGCTTCTGAAATGGACGTTGAATATATTACTCGAGCGAACAATATTGGTTTTAAAGCCGGAAATTTAAGAAATGCCTTAGAACAAACATATGGTGATTTCATCGTAATATGTGACGCTGACACTCGTCCATTTCCTACCATTCTTGAGCATACGCTTGGTTATTTTCGTGATCCTGATGTAGCTTGGGTACAAACACCTCAGTGGTTTTTCGACTTACCGGAAGGAGAGCGTTTACCAAACTGGTTAGAGAGAAAGGTTGGTCGAATTGGTTCAATTGTAGGGTACGGTATTGAGCGGCTTTATGGCCCTGTTACTATCGGGCATGACCCTTTTGTAAGTGATCCACAGATGTTTTACGACGTTATTCAGCGTCGTCGGAATTGGGTGAACGCTTCATTTTGTTGTGGTGCGGGTTCTGTACATCGTCGTGAGGCTGTGATGGAGGCAGCTTTACGTAGTTATGGAGAGCAGATTAGCAAAGAACACACTCAAATAGAGAAGCAGATAAAAAAAATCACGAAAGAGAAAGTTGTTGATAAAGAGCTATCAGATAATATTCGCCAGGAAATTATTATCGACACGGAATTTACACCGTATAAGTTTCATGTCTCTGAGGATATTTACACATCAATAGTTCTTCATTCAGATACAGAACGTAACTGGCGATCTATTATGCATCCACAGGTTGAGAGCAAAATGCTTTCACCTCAGGACTTACAAGCATGGACAGTCCAGAGGTTTAAGTACTCTGGTGGATCAATTGATATCTTCATGAATGACAATCCGCTGTTTCGAAAAGGGATGGGCCTGAAACAGAAACTGATGTACGGAGCAAGTTTTTGGTCTAATTTATCAGCAATCTGGAATGTTATTTTTCTTGCTTGTCCAATCGTTTACTTTCTTACAAGTATCGCGCCAGTAAGCGCTTATGATACAACCTTTTACTTGCACTTTTTGCCTTTTATTCTTACTGCTGAGTTAGCCATGATGGTCGGAACATGGGGAGTTGCTGGTTATAAAGGAAAAACAAACTACTTGTCGTTTTTCCCTGTGAATTTACGTGCATTATGGACAGTACTACGAGGAAGGAAAATAAGCTTTCCTTCAACACCGAAAGAGCGTCAAAGCGGTACTTTTGGACAGTTGGTTATACCGCAAATATTAGTCTTTAGCTTAAGCTTGCTTAGTATGTGTTTCGCTTGGTTCTGTTATCTAACAGAAAGCTACGGTAATTATTCGTTTGGAGGTCTTGTACTGAATAGCTTCTGGATTATCAACAATATGATGGCCATGTGGGGAATGATATATGCGGCATATTGGACTCCTCCTTCAGAACATAGCCAAGAGCAAGAATCAGAGGAATTAGAATATGGAATTTAAAAAAGCATTGATAAATGCTCGTCATCATATTGTGTTTATTGTCGGCTTGTTAACTGCTCTTATAATCGCGTTCAGTATCGAGACTAGAGAATCCGCTCAAACGTTGGGGAATATAACCTTTGAAGCCTCTGAAGCTATTCCTTTGCGTGAAAGTAGGGTATTAACAGAAGAAGAGTTTGTTTGGGCTAGTACGGCATGGAAATATTTTGAAAATAATTACCAAGAAAATACCGGTTTAGTCAATTCAGTTGATGGTTACCCATCAACGACGATGTGGGACACGGCTTCATACCTGATGGGGCTGTTGGCAGCTGAAAAGTTGAATGTTATTAGCAAACCAGATTTTACGTTACGTACTGAAAAAGTACTTCGAACTTTGGCTCGTTTACCTCTTATCGACGGTCAGTTACCTAATAAAGCATATAATACGAAAACATTGCAAATGGTAGATTATGCCAATAAACCGGTTGAAAATGGAATTGGATGGTCGGCAATTGATATTGGACGGATCCTTGTTCCACTTAATATTATGGTTTGGCAATATCCTGAATTTAATAGACTTGTTAATAACGTGCTTGGTCATTGGGATATCGGCGAAATGATAACTGATGGTTACTTATATGGTTCTCGTCCGGATAGTCGTGGCAGTGGCATGGAACTTGTTCAAGAAGGGCGAATTGGCTATGAAGAATATGCGTCGAAGGCGCTATCTTTAATGGGGCGTGATGTTTTTAATGCCATGAAGTACATAGATTATTTAGAGTTTAGAAATATTGATGGAGTTGATATCCCGACAGACTTGCGAGACCCGGCTAAATACCACGCTCATAACTATGTTGTGAGTGAGTCTTATATTCTTGATAGCCTGGAGTTCGGTGCAGACAGTGTTTCAAAGATTTTTGCACATCGTGTTTATAAAGCTCAGGAAAATCGTTATAAGCGTACCGGAGTGCTCACCGCTGTGAGTGAAGATAATGTTGATCAAGCACCGTACTTTGTTTACAACACAGTCTTTTCCGATGGTAAAGAGTGGAATGCAATAACAGATAAAGGGGAAGATGCTTCAGATTTGAAAACACTTTCTACTAAAGCAGCATTTGGATGGTTTGCATTATATGACACAGGTTACGCATCGTTATTGGTTGATGATGCTAAGGAGCTGTTTTCGGAAGAAAAAGGTTGGTACTCAGGTCGCTATGAAAGTGATGGGCGAATAAATAAAGCAATCACTGCCAATACAAACGGCATTGTACTTGAGTCACTCGCTTATATAGAAAATGGTCCACTGCTAAGTGTAGGAATTAATTAAAACGCAATAATAGGGAGTGTTGTATGCGTTATCTTATGGTCTGCCTTATAGCGGTAATGGCAGCTGGCTGCGGTAATAAATACAGTTCTTTTTCTGATGATGTTGTCGAACGTAAAAGTCATTGGTCTGTACCTAAGCCTCGGCAAGGACAGTTGACAGAAAAAGAAATGGATATGGCTAGAATTGCCTGGAAGTATTTTGAGAATAACTATCAAGAATCGACAGGCTTGGTGAATGCCGTTAATAATTATCCATCGGTGACTTGGTGGGATGCTGCCTCATATATGGCAGGCATGGTTAGCGCTTATGAGCTAGAGATTATTGATAAAGAGGAGTTTGATCGTAGGTTGATTCGTATACTTACGACTCTCAATACCCTGGATCTATTTAAAGGCGAGTTACCAAACAAAGCGTATAACACGCAAACCGCAGCAAAAGTAGATTACGGTAACCAGCCAGGGGAGATCGGTTATTCAGCTTTGGACTTGGGACGTTTGCTGATTTGGTTACATATTATTAAGCATCGTTATCCTGAATATGCCACAAGTATTGATTCCGCAGTGTTGCGTTGGAATTTCTGTAATGTTGTTGATGAAAACGGAACAATGTTCGGTGCCTTGTTGGAGAAAGGTAAACCTGTTCAATATCTTCAGGAAGGGCGATTAGGTTATGAAGAATATGCTGCAAAAGGTTTTGAGTTATGGGGATTTGATACGACTCAGGCCTCAATGCCAGAGCCGTATAGTACGATAAACCTTTATGGATATGATGTGCCTTATGACACGCGTGACCCACGTAAGCTAAAAGCGCATAGTTACGTTGTAACGGAGAGTTACGTTCTGGATGGTGTTGAATTAGGCTGGGATCTTCCGGAAGATCGTACTCCTCATGATTATAAATATTCGAATGATTGGATAGCGGAGTTTGCGTTACAAATTTATCGTGTTCAAGAAGAGAGATACAAACAAACCGGGATTATTACAGCAAGAACAGAGCATCAGTTAGCCGGGCCTCCATATTTTGTTTACGATACGATTTACACTGATGGTTTTGCCTGGAATACCATTTCTGAAGTAGGTGAGTTTTTGCCTCAGTATTCTGCTGTTGCAGTGAAAGGGGCAATGGGGATGTGGGTGCTGTGGGATACGGAATATACAGATTTGCTGTTTGAGCACATTTCTCACCTTTATGATCGTAATAAGGGGTTCTATGAAGGGATGTTTGAAAATGGTACAGGTTTAATTAACACTTTCACATCGAATAATAATGGCATTACTCTCGAAATCCTTCTTTACAAACAGCAAGGGAAGTTACTCCAATATAAAGATAACCTACCTCCCAGCCTGTGGGAGAAAGCACTTGAGTCACCGTTCGGTTATGAAGGTCAATGTTTACCGCGTAAGAAGCCACAAAGCTAGATTGTTGTTCTCAATTTAAGGGATGTAGATGTTGAGAAAAACACTATTATTATGCTCGGTACTTTGCTTGTCTTCATGTGGGGTGATTTACCAAGGTGTGCAAAACGGAATTACTACTCTTAGCGAGTCGCAGATGATTCGACAGGGACGTTATGGAACCTTAACTGAGCAGGAACTGGCGTGGGCGAAAACAGCTTGGCAGTACTTTGAAAATAATACAGAGCTTAAAACTGGCCTAGTTAACTCAATAGACCGTTATCCCACAATGAGTCTTTCATCATTAGCTGATTATCTGGTTGCACTGATGGCAGCGCAAGAGTTCGAGTTTATTACGACAAAAGAGCACGATGAGCGACTGTCGCTTGCCATCAGCTTTTTGGCGAAGATGTCTCTGGGTCTAACAGGGGTTCCAAATAAAGTGTATGGAACAGCAACGGGTGAAATGGTTAATTATGCTAATCAACCAGAACAAATCGGCTGGTCATCAATAGATATCGGGCGGTTGCTTATTGTGTTAGCAATGACTAAACAGCGTAACCCTGAGTTTTCTGAATATATCGATAAAGCTGTTTTACGCTGGAACTTTTGTGAACTTGTGACTGAAGACGGAGAATTATTTGGGGCCACGATTAGCGGTCGGCAAGTTCAACGTTATAAAGAAGGTCGTTTAGGGCTTGAAGAATACACATCTTATGGTTATCTCGATTGGCAAATTGTGCCTGCAAAAGCGATGAGGTTGGATCCATATGAGGTGGTGACTATCAATGGTATTGATTTGTTATTTGATGGTCGTGACCCTCGTCATTACGATGTGCTTAGGCCTGTATATAGTACGCCATATCTACTTTTGGGGATGGAGTTTAATTGGGATGATATTGATGATACTCACTCAGCTGATTCAGATCACAGCAATCAGGTACTTGCTGCAATGGCGGATTCAGTTTATCGCCTGCAAGAATCTCGGTGGGATGTAGATCGAATTTATACGGCCCGTGGTGAGCATGTCGTTACGGGTGAACCTTACTTTGTTTACGACAGCCTGTATGCGCTTGGTACGCCATGGATTACGGTCGCAGATGACGGAAGCTCCCATGATGAGCTGGCTTTAGTTTCAACTCGTGTCGCTTTTCAGATGTGGGCTTTGTGGAAAACTGATTATACAGATAGATTGCTGACGCTAGTTAAAGAGCTCTATGATCCAGAACGAGGATGGTACGAAGGACGTTATGAATTAAGTAGTGCCTATGAAAAAAGTATAACGCTTCAAACGAATGCTGGGGTGATGGAAGCGTTGCTCTATAAAGCAAATGGTAAACTCTACCGTCCTCGTAATGTTAAGGAATATCGCGATGTACAGTTTCAGTCACGCTTTTATCACCCTGGTCGCTGCTTAGTGGAGACATTCCGATGAGCAAGAAAATACTACGATGTCGAGAGTTATTTCTTATTGGAATTCTTTTTTCGGGTTCGGCCTATCCTGCGGCTGTATATGTTGAATTGACACCGTACAGTAAAGCGACTTATTTAGTTAATATTGGTCGTAATACGCAGGCATCAGAGCGTTGGCATCAGCTGACAATTACGTTTTTAAGCTCGGAGTCCAAACTTGGACGCCAGAACATGTGGCAACATGCAGGGCTGTCAGAAGCTTTGGCTGCAATTGCAGCAGATAGAGAAAATAACGCTATTGCTTATCAATATTGGGCTGATAGCACTCGATATTTGATGACCGGAGGAACGAACTGGGAGCAAATGCGTAAGAAGTTACACTTGAGATATGAAAGGGCAAATAGGCAGTTATCGACACAACTTCATGTAACGGACTTGGCTGTGAGCTTTGATGATGAGTGGCAAAAAGAACTTTCAATTTTGCAGGTTTGGGATGAAAAATTAGCCATTTTTAGCTTTCAAAGTCCAAAGTTAGGCTTAAGAGATAACACGAATATTGAGCTAGATATAATGCCAACACCACACGGTCAACTAATGGATATATATGAACCCCGTAGTGGTGGCTCGAAGTTAAGTGGGCTTAATACAGAGTTTAAGCAGGAAATGCATCTGATCCCAGTCGAAACAAAGAGTGATGATAAGTCGATAGAGAACTCAATTAATACGAAGAAAATAGTTACTGAACAGAATCAGGAAAAGAAACAAGTCCAGAATGCTTTACATCCAAATAACAAATCAGAAAGTATTATATCTAGACACTTGATAATTGACATTAGCAATGAAAGTCTTGAGGTATTACCGAAATTATCGAAATCAATTAATATCACAAATGGAGCTGACACCTCAAAACAAGCTAGCTTTAACGATGAGCGTTTAAATAACGACAATCTTCAAGATGATAAGCAAAGTGTGATCATTACTCCAATCAATGAATTTCAGTATCTTGAAAAGCAAATGAACACTGTACAAAGTGGAGAAGATAGAAATAATTCCGATTATGAACCTGTATCTTCAGGAGATGAAGGGAAAATTACACCAGTTATAAGAGGTAAACTTGTTGGAGGGGAAGAGCAGGGGATAGAAGCTCGTCAACGTCGTACTTTTGTGCCGATTAAACCTCCTAAAGATGAGTAGCCTAAATTGGATTAGTCGGGATGTGATCTGTCAGTTATTTAACCACGATGTTACTAGATCTGGTTGCTTGCTCCAATTTGATTTGTCCCTGCACCTTTCGAGCAAAGTGCCGCTAATAAGTAAAATACTGTTGCGCAAAGCATAATGGATTGGATACCGAAATGCAGGGCAAGTCCAGCCGCGACAATGGAGGTGAGAACCGAGGCGCATCCGTTTATCGCCCAGGCATAGGCTCGCTGTAAAGGGGTTGTAAGGAGACTGCGCATTCCCAGTGCGAACGGCACTCCCATTAAAATCCCTGGCGGAAAGAGTATAAGCAGAGCGAATAAATAACGAAGAAGCTCGGGTAATCCTAGAAGGTAATCTAGTAGCTGATCTATAAAGATAATAATACCAAGGAGTGCTAGGAGGAGAGTCGTAAGAGAATAGATAACTGCATTCTTCCTCATTTTCTGAGACCACCACCCGCCGATCCCGGAAGAGAGCAGAATACCTGCCAGGACAAAAGTAAAGCTGAGCACCGGGCTGGAAAAGATCAGGATATAGGCCTTGATAAAATAAATCTCCACGAACATGAATCCTGCCCCTATGGAGAAGAAGTAAAACTTCTGCGTTAAAGGAACTTGCTCTTTTCTTCCTTTGGCTAGCAATTTAGGAAGCAATAATAGCAGGGCCGCGACAGTCAGTGCCTCGAAAAAAACCACAGCAATGACGATCTCACCGGACAGAAGCATCGAATAGGGTCTGCTTCCCAAGCTCCGGTACAAATCATCTAACCTGTCCCACTTGATAAAGCGGCCTGGGAATGGTCTGTAGTCATCCTGAGGTGCAGTATCCAGAAGGTAATCATCAAAAAATTGTTTATCCCTTTTTTCGCTGTAATGCTGGATCAGTTTTTCGATGGCAAGGTAATGATGGGGGAGTTCGAAAACATTGAAGCGATTGGCAAGAGAAGGCTGCATATCCCGGATGTAAACAATGTCGAAATTCAGCTTTTCAGCAAAACCCATTGGAATTTCTGTATTTTCGATAGGATTTTTGCTGATGATCAGCGTGAAAATCCCCCAGTTTCTTAATAGAACAAGGTGATGCTGTGGGTCTTTTAGGTCGCGCTCCTGTAGTACATGAAGTGCCGTGGAAAAAAGACGGATCGAGTCGGATGGAGGAAGAAGCAGCTTGCGTGAAATGATAATTATCCCTTTTTCAGAAAGGTGGTTCAGGTACTCTCCGAAGGCTTCTGTGGTAAAAAGATATTCCTGACTCAAAGCCGCTGAGCCAGGCAGGGATGTGCCCCACTTTTCAATATGGATGATGTCGTATTTTTTTTGCGATTGCCTGAGAAATATTCGAGGATTTTCGGACGTCGTGTGCAAATGATAATGTTCCCCTATGGCTTGAGATATGACGGGGCTTTCATGAATAACGGTCAGTTCCGGGATCTCAGCAGAAAGTGCCGCAGGTACGCTGGTCCCTCCCTCTCTTATGATCAGAAGTGCGCTTTGGGGGGAAGGTACAAGATCGTAGCCTACCGCCGGCAAGGTTAATTTCGCAAAGTCGAACGTCTTTAAATTGCCCTCAGCGCCATAGAGAACCAACTGCTCGTCTCCGTCCCGGAAAATGGATTTTTGCACAGGAAGGCTGCCGCTATATTTAAGACTGAGGCCCGGGGCATAACGGATATAAGGGCTGGTTACGGTTTCTATTTTGCCGGTTATGCTGCTCTTTGATTTTGTTACTGTTGAATGTGGAAACTGTTGAAGTTGGCTCAGTGATTTATACGGTGAAGGGGTGACAGCCAGCTGAGCGCTGCCCCATGGGGTGAAGAGCAACGTCGCAGTCAGCACCACAGAACAAACACTTAGTAGGGTGATCACAAGATTCCGGATAGGAAAACGGGAAGCGATGTTGTTTTCATTTTTTATGAAAGCGGCTGCATTTACATAACAAAGGGGGACGATTGCAACGGCCACGACGAGTTTTCCTTCCCCGATAAAAGGTAGTAATAAGGAGGGAAGAATGGTTCCCAGAGCAGAACCGGCCATAGTGGAAAAGTAGATGATTCCTGTGTTTTCCGGCTGCTCTACATAAGCTGTCAGCACAACCAATCCAGCGAAAAAAAACGGTATTGCGAGAAGCGTATAGCTGAGAAAAAGATAGAATGCCTGAATCGACTCCAGTGATAGCCTGAAGTAATCAATGGGAAGCGTGGTAAGAATGATAAAAGAAGTAAGCGTTGAGCAGCTGTAGAGAAGTACTAAAACCGTTGTTGCTTTCTCTGTAGTTAATCGTTTTATCCAGTCACTTTTCCTTGAATCAAGAATACTCAGTACGGTGCCGCTAGCAGCAAAGCCGAATAGCGCGATGCTGATCACCATAAAAGAGAGGTGATTCCATTGACTGATTGAGAAGATCCTGGCGAGAAGTATCTCAAAGGCAAGAGAAGAGAGGGATACCAGGAAAACAGCAAGGAGAGTCATTGTTATTCCCCGGAGGACTGTATTGCGTGTCCGGTCATGGGAACAAAGAGAACACCGGCGATTTGCCAAACCTTATAGTCATCCCCCTTTTTGGTGACGAGCACAAGATTTTGATAGCTGAAGGGGTTTCCCAGAGGAAGAACCAGCAGCCCTCCATCTTTGAGCTGCGCCAAAAGGGGCGGGGGGATATGGTCAACAGCGGCTGTGAGCATTATTGCATCATAGGGCGCTCCCTTATTCCAGCCGAAGTAGCCGTCACCACATTGTACCTCAACATTGGTATAGCCAAGAGAGTTCAGAAGCCTGCTGGCCTTAGTGCAGAGCTTTTCCTTGATCTCGATGCTAATCACCTCTTTTGCTACTTGGGAAAGCACCGCTGCCTGGTATCCAGAGCCGGTTCCTATCTCAAGTACTCTTTCACTGCCAGTGAGTTCAAGTACTTCCGTCATCAGGGCAACAATATAGGGCTGTGATATGGTCTGTCCTTCGCCTATCGGCAGGGGGGAATCTGTATATGCTTTGAAAGCCAGTATCTTCGGGACAAAAAGGTGTCGAGGGAGCTTTTTCATAGCCATCAGCACTCGCTTGTCTACAATGCCACGCTTACTTAGCTGGCTTTGGACCATATTCTCTCGGGCGTGGGCATATTTTTCAGAATCACTCACGGCTAATGCTGCAAGAGGCTGGCTCCCGAAGATGATAAAGGTAATAAACAGAAACAATAGTCTACCCATAGCGTATTCCCTACAGGGTTTTGATATAACTAAATCACTATTGAGTATAGAAAGGTTCGCTAGTTAGGCTTGTGTTGAACGTAATGTGTTCTATTGGCTCAATTCACCATTCTGGAACTGTATATACGAGTTTCAATGGTTCATCGAATTAAGCAGTAAACAAATTAATCGAATGATATCTGCTCTGAATACAAAGAGAGTTGAAAAGGTGAACATGGCATAAGTAGCTCATTTTACTTTGGGGGTTAGGCAGCTAAATCACATTATTACATCTAAATATATCCCTGAATGTGGCAACTGCTATTAGTTGCTACATGTGATTTACACTATGAATTGATGATGTTAAGTCAGGTTATGCGCTTAGCGCCTGCTCAAGATCAGCCAAAATATCATCAATATGCTCGATCCCAACAGAGAGGCGGATCATTTCAGGGCTGACACCGGCCTGCTGCTGCTCTTCTTCGCTGAGCTGGCGGTGGGTAGTTGATGCAGGGTGACAGGCTAGTGATTTAGCATCACCGATATTGACCAGACGCTTAAAGATTTTCAGGCTGTCATAAAAGTGAACACCGGCATTATATCCACCTTTGAGGCCAAAAGACAAAATCGCTGATGGCTTACCATTCATGTATTTTTCAGCTAATGGGTAGAATGGGGAATCGGGCAATCCGGCATAGCTAACCCAGCTAACCTTACTGTGATTTTTCAGAAACTCAGCAACTTTGAGAGCATTTTCAGTGTGCCTTTCCATTCGCAGTGGTAACGTTTCCAGCCCTTGTATCAGCATAAAGGCATTCAATGGTGATAGCGCTGAACCTGTGTTACGTAACGGAACGGTTCGGGCGCGGCCGATAAAGGCGGCCTCACCGAAAGCTTTAGTGTAGATAACACCATGGTATGAAGGCTCTGGCTGATTAAGTACAGGGAAGCGATCTTTATGCTGGCTCCAAGGGAATTTACCTGAATCAATGATAGCGCCGCCCAGAGTGGTGCCATGGCCGCCAACATATTTTGTCAATGAGTGGACGACAATATCGGCACCGAAATGGATGGGTTTGCAGAGTGCAGGTGTCGCAACGGTGTTATCGACAATAACGGGTACACCTTCAGCATGTGCAAGTTCAGCAATACGTTCAATATCGACAATATTCCCAGCTGGGTTTCCGATACTTTCGCAATATACAGCCTTAGTTTTCTCATCAATGAGCTTGGCAAGGCTTTCTGGTTTGTCATCTTCTGCAAAACGAACTTCGATGCCTTGTTTGGGGAGCATATGAGCAAACAAAGTATAGGTGCCACCGTAGAGCTGCGGAGTGGAAACAATATTATCTCCGGCTTCTGCCAGGGTGAGAATTGCGTAATTAATAGCCGCACTTCCGGCACTTACAACCAAACCAGCGATTCCTCCTTCCAGTGCCGCCATACGTTGTTCTAACACATCATTGGTTGGGTTCATTATTCGGGTATAGATGTTACCGGGCACTTCTAAATTAAACAGATCCGCGCCGTGTTGGGCGTTGTCAAATTCGTAAGCCACTGTTTGGTAAATAGGTGTGGCAACAGATTTGGTTGTTGGATCGGTTTCGTAACCGTAGTGTATCGATAGCGTTTCGTCTTTCATTCTTCTTCCTTGATGATGCTGAATGGATATTCATTGCTATTAGTATCAAAGACAGTATGGCAAAGGAAAGTGTGAATACTCAATCAAGCTCAAGAAAAAACGCGTGAAATTAGTACATTGCTAACAAGGTACTATTATTGTTGCATATGTGCTGGTTTGGTGGGGGCTGTTATTAGCTATTTTGATTTTTTTGAACAAGTTATATTGGGTGCGGTTATAGAAGCCCAAACAATTCAGTTAGTAACATTGACCTTGATTTCAGTTATCTTGGTGAGTGTTATGGCTATAGCCGGGTTAATGATTTGGTATGTTATTGCACCGCTAAAAAAACTGGCAAATTGTTCTCAGCATTTTTTCCCACAACAGGATTCTCAATATTCCGAGGATTTAACTGAACATGAGTTGATTTATCGGGCCGCGTTTAGTCAGGCTGCTGTTGGTATTGCTCGGGTTGACATTAGCGGGCGTTGGTTAGAAGTCAATCAAAAGCTGTGTGACATTATTGGTTATAGTAAAGAAGAATTATTGAAGACTAACTTTCAGGCCATTACTCACCCGGAAGATCTGAAGAAAGATCTTATTATGGTCAGGAGGGTCATTGATAACGAGATTAAAACGTACAGTATAGATAAGCGCTTTTACAGTAAAGATGGGCGAATAGTTTGGATTAACTTATCGGTATCGCTGGTTCGTGATTCACTGTTTAAACCTAAATATTTTATTTCAATTGTGGAAGATATCAGTGATCGGAAGCAGTTTGAGAGAGAACTGGAAGAATCAAAGTGGCAACGGGAAGAGTTAATTCGAGGGCGGGATTTAGCATCTGAGGCTGGTGGGATCAGCAATTGGTCTTGGGATATGGTTAATAATGACCTGTCTTGGGATGCGAGGATGTATGAAATATATGGCATAGACAGGGAAATAACCGATCTTGATTATGATGTGTGGCGTGGGCAGGTTCACCCTGATGATATTGATGACACAGAAGTTAAAATAAAAAGAACGATTGAAGATCTTGTTTCATTTTCCGCAGAGTTTCGAATTTACAATAAGCAAACGGGTGACACTCGTTGGGTAAAGGCTGCTGCGGATGTTGTCAGTAAAAATGGCCAGGCTATTAAAATGTTTGGCGTGAACCTTGATATTACAGATGAGCGTTTAACGCAAATAGCACTTAAGAAAGAGGGGCAATTAGCTCGTCAGGCGAATGAAGCGAAGTCGAATTTTTTAGCTGTAATGAGCCACGAAATCCGGACACCGATGAACAGCGTTATCGGAATGATTGACTTGTTGAGGGAAACGTCTCTGAGCCCAGAACAGGAAAGGATGACGGCGACTGTACGGGATTCGTCTTTCTCGTTACTGGAAATTATTAATGGGATATTGGATTTTTCAAAAATAGAGTCAGGCCAGATGGAGCTTGATTTAGCACCAACTTCATTGTTAGCAATTATTGAACGTAGTGCTGAGGCTTTATGGGGGCATGCGATTAATCATAATGCTAAATTATATATCTTACCTGAACTTCATGTCCCTGAACGCTTACTTATTGATCCTGTAAGAATACGACAAATTATCGTGAATATATTAGGTAATGCGATTAAGTTCTCTCAAGACAGAAATAAACAGGGTGTGGTTTTTGTTCGAACAAGCTTGGTTTGTGGCCTTGATGGCGAATTAAATATTGGTATAGAAGTAATGGATAATGGCATTGGGATGAGTAAATCTCAGCAAGGAAAGCTTTTCCAGCCATTCACCCAAGCTGATTCATCTACGACCAGAAAGTACGGTGGTACAGGTTTGGGGCTGACTATTACTAAGTCTTTTGTTGATATGATGAATGGCTATATTGATGTTGAAAGTGAGCTATATAAAGGTAGCTCATTTAATGTTGTCATCCCTATAGAAAAAGACGAAGAGCATAAATGTGAATTATCTAATGTGGATATTATTTCAGCCAATGTATTAGTTGCTTTAATTGATGAATCACTGAATGTGGTTGTTTGTAATGTTTTAGAACAAGTTAAATGCAACTTTAATAATATTGATGATGTAAATATTGAAATGTCAAATACTGACTACATCAATTGGAATGTCGACATTGTAATTGTTGATAGTTTGGATACAGTTGATGAAGTTATGAAAGTATTTGATCTTTCATATATGGAAAAGCCAAATGTTTTGTTATTGGATGAAGAAATATCTTCCGATAGAGGTGGCGTGGAAGGTAATACTTACATAGTTCGTTCTCAGCCCTTAAAACCTTCAGAACTCATTTATGCGCTTTCGATAATGTCAGGTAGCGAGAGTGCTGCATTTGATAAATGGCAGGACAAAGAGTTTTGTAGAGAGCATGCGGGTATGGTGAACCTTGGGGATGTTGATAATAGTGATAGCTTGATCCTTGTAGCTGAAGACCAGCCGACCAATAGGGAAGTGATTGGGCAGCAGTTGTCTAAGTTGGGATATAACTTCGAAATGGCCAATGATGGTATAGAAGCTTTGGGGAAATGGCGTACAGGCCGATTTCATCTTCTTCTAACGGACTGTCATATGCCAAATATGGATGGTTTCGAACTGACATCAGCAATACGAAATGAAGAGGAAATGCTGTGTAGCGGGCACCGCACAACGATTATCGCGATTACTGCTAATGCCTTGGTGGGAGAGGCGGATCACTGTTTGGAGTCAGGTATGGATGACTATGTTTCCAAGCCTGTTGAATTGGATAAATTAAGGAAGATATTATCTGTTTGGGTTAGAAATCAATGCTTGCTGATTGAAAATACCGATGAGCAACCCTTCGTGTTGGAAGGTGATGATAATGAGTGTGATATTAACTCAATGTCGCGACAAGAAAGCCCTGTTAACTTTGATAATTTATCTAAAATTTTAGGTACTAGTGATAAAGAAGTAATAAATACTATTCTGTCTTCTTTTTGGAGCAGTTTAAAAAGTGATTATGATGACGTGTTAAGCGCTATTCACCTTCGTGATGGAGAGTCATTAAGACGTGCTGCTCATACTGCAAAAGGTGCTTCAAACTCAAGCGCAATAATAAAGCTAGGTCAAATATTTGAAGGCATGGAAATGTTTGCTATTGATGAGAGTTGGGGTGAAATTAAAAAACTTGAACAAGAGTTAAGTTTGGAAATTGAACGTCTAAATGATTTTTTCACGAAAGAGAAAATTATTGAAGATGTTTGACTCTTACTTGATTGAACTGTGTTGCTTAAGGTGGAATGATGAAAAGTTGTGATAACGCGAGTGTTGTTGTTTTTTATCACAAAAAGGGATTTATTGACATTGTTAGATATATTTTGTGCCCATATTTTCCAAGCATTCATTTTGAGTGCATTGGAAATAAGCAGAGTGAAAAGCTTATCTCTTTAGCAGAGGATGATAAGCCATTGTTGTTTATATATGCTTTCGAATAAGTTGAAGAGGCTGTGGCAGTAAAACAATTTTTACAAAGCCCTTCAGGTTTTCGAAATATTTTTAGCTTACCTCATGCTTCCTTGTTACTTTGTGATAAACAATACAGAAAAACAGCTTTCTCGTCATGTATTGAAGGTGTTTTTGATTGCTATGAAACCATAAAGCCTATTTATGATAACAATAAAGTTGCCTTTTCGATGATAAAACTCTACGAGTATTTGACTTTGAAAATCCAGACAGATTTACTGGAGTCACAAGCGAAAAAGGTTGATAAGGATATCAAGCATATTACTGATGAAATTGGCGGGTTGAAAACAAAATATCAGTCTGTGGGTAAAAAACATGTCTCTCTAATCGAAAAGATTACCCGTGGTTTTAATGGTATTTTTGGCGATATACCCAATAGCGCATTGAAACGAGAAGTACAAAAACTATTCGATACTCTTGAGGCGGGACAATTAGAAAAACTTCTCGACAATTTGAAAGATAATCAGGTAGGGATACAGCTCGATGAACTGAAAGATCAAAGTGATGTGTTCTTTGGTGAACTGGAATCCGATCTTAGCGAGCAACAGTCAAAATTGGCTAAATCCGGAGGAAATAAGCTTGAGGGTATAACTATTGTCGTGGCTGACGATCAGGAGTTTATGTTGAAGATTATCTCAACGATGCTTGAGCCTAAAGGTATTCATGTAGAGAAGGCATCGAATGGTGTCGAGGCCATTTTAAAATCCAAAGTGATACTTCCTGACTTGGTGATACTAGATATTGATATGCCAATAATGAATGGAATTGAAACATTGGCGGCGATGAAAAATGTGCCACAATTGGCTGATATGCCGGTAATTATGCTAACTAGCTACACAGATATGAATAATTTCCAAAGTTGTTTAGATCTTGGGGCGAATGACTATATCGTTAAGCCGACTAACGCAGATACGATGCTCAAAAAAATTTCGAGTGTTTTGAATTAAGGTTTAATATCAAACTGAAGGGAAATATTGTACAGCATCTGTGCTGATTTCAATGCGGGCTTGCAATAAACGAGCTTGCAAAGGAATGCAAGCCCGTCTGTTATATTGGATGCGGACTATCTTTTCTTGTAAGGCTTGTACAGGCAAAGAGACATGATGATGCCAAAGCAGACGCCTTGGGTGATCATGGCAGTACCGCCGTAGCTGAAGAAAGGTAGTGGGCTTCCCATTACTGGTAAGCCGCCGCTGACCATACCGATATTAATAAAGGCATATAGGAAAAAACTCAGTGCCAGTGCGCCACTTACCAGGCGGTTGAATGGTGATTCACACTGACAAGCAAGCCAAATAACCCGCCCAGTAATGAAAAGGTAAAGGCTCAGAAGAATAACACTACCAATAAACCCCCATTCTTCGGCAAAGGTGGAAAAAATGAAGTCAGTATGGCTTTCAGGTATAAAGCCTAAATGACCTTGGGTTGCATTAGTCCAACCTTTTCCTTTTATACCACCAGAACCGATTGCAATAAGCGATTGGATGATCTGGTAACCGGCACCAAGTGGGTCAGATTCAGGGTTAAGGAATTGAGTCACACGTTTTTTCTGATAAGCCGCCATAACGAAGAACCATAGGATAGGCACCGCTGTTGCTATTGCAGCCAGAAAGGATGAGATGATTTTCCAGCTCATACCCGCAAAATAGAGTACAAATAGTGCGTAAATGACGGTAAATATTGCGCCATCCAGGTCAGGCTGAATAAAAATAAGTCCTGCCGGAATCGCAGTAATCATTAGGCAAGTCATGATTTTCTTTAAATCCGGTCTCCCTGCATCGGTTACCAGCATCCAGGCAATCATCATAGGTACTGCGACTTTTACCAGCTCAGAAGGTTGGAAACGAATGGGTCCAAGAGCGAGCCAGCGTTGTGAACCGTTGGTACTGTCGCCCATGATAATCACACCAAGAAGTAACACGGTGGCTACTCCATATAAATAGGGTGCAATGTGTTGATATTTGATCGGTGGAATGGAGGACATAACTACAATAGCACTTAATGCTATAAGTGCCCTTATTAGGTGTCGCTCCAGCATGGGGTCACTGAATCCACTGGCACTCCAAACAGTCAGGGAGCCGAGGAACATAAGCATTGAGATTGCCATGAGTAAAGGCAAATCAAGTCTAGGTCGATAATTAAACATAGTTTGGGTCAATAGGTATAAATTTTTAGTAAGGCAATGGTCTTAAATTTCAAAAGGTATGGCTGTGATAGCACTATTACACCGGATGGTCATTGAGTGCCCGGTATATTGCGTTACTTTCTTTCCAACCGCCCAATCGGTGTTCAGACGGTGACTGAAACATTATTAGTGCAGGTAATTGTACAGCCTTCATTGCAATTAAGTGCCAAGGCCTTATTTGTTTTATATGAGCTGTTTTTTGCCAGATAAATCGTTTTTCGATGAGTCGGTTATGGATTAACTGGTGTTGAAGTCTCCAAAGGGATTGGCTGCTTGTTGACTGCCGATGCTTAGCCGGCTCAATAATGATTTGCGGTAAAGTTAATTGCTTTCTCTGTAAGTCGGCTGGTGGTTCAGCAGGTAAGAAGGCAAAATCAAAACTATCAGATTTTTCCCGTTTCTCCTCGGAACGATTGGTTTCTCTTACTTCTGTTTTCCAGTGAAATGTGTAAGGGAAGTGGGAATACCCTGGAAGCGTACTGGCAGCAAATAAAAAGAAATAGAGCATTGAAAAAGCAACAGATGTCACCATCAATCGGGTGTAAGGGCTTCGCTTTTTCATCGTTGAATGGCTAAGGTGAATGCGGGAGGTGCATAAAATATCCGTTTTTGGATAAAAATCAATTAAAAAGCGGTGTTTCCGAGCATCATTGAATACTAAATATGCAATTGTTGCTGTTATTACTCTCGGTGTTGATGAGCTTGGCGGGATAAAAAGAGCATCTTGCTATACTTATGGCATTGGGTGTCAATTACGTAAGTCATGCAGGTGATAATGTGAGAATTTTTTATTTTATTGTATTGTTCCTTTCGACTCTTGGCTTCTCAGGCTGTTCTAATAACCCTTATGGCGACTCTTACGGTGTTGCTGATACTCGAACTATTCAGCAAGTGCGCTATGGTACCATTGTCAAAACCGAACCTGTAACGATAGAAGGTGAAGGTCAGGTTGTTGGTGCTATTGCTGGTGCTGCTGTCGGTGGGATCCTTGGTTCGAAAATAGGTGGTGGTTCCGGCTCTGATATTGCAGCTATTGGTGGTGGTGTACTTGGTGGTGTTGCCGGTAGCAAGGCCGCGGAAGGGGTAACACGCCGTAATGGTGTAAACCTGACGATTAAAATGGATAGCGGAGAAACGGTAGCTATCGTTCAGGAAGTTAATCCAAATGTTATCTTTCAGGTTGGGCAGCGTGTCCGGGTGAATATCGACGGTAAAACTGCGCGAGTCATGCCAGAGTAATACAGTTTACTGACGTTACCTGAACTAGTCGTATTTTTAGTATTGGTTCAGGTGTTTGTTTATGAGTTACGGCAGTGTATGGTGTAAAGATTTGATATCAAACTGAAAGATAAAGTATGGAATATTTATCGTGTGTTGAAGTAGAACCAAATGTTGCTGCAACTGCTGCCGTGATCTGGCTTCATGGACTTGGCTCTGATGGACATGACTTTGAAGCGATTCTGCCAGATTTAAAATTACCTCAAAATGCACCTGTTCGATTTATTTTCCCTCATTCACCGTCTTTGCCGGTTACGGTTAATGGCGGGATCGTGATGCCAGCCTGGTATGACATTCTTGAGATGGGCTCAGGGCGTAAGATCAACACAGCTCAGTTGCTGGAGTCGGCGCAACAAGTAACAACGTTGATTGAACGTGAAATTGAACGTGGTATTGCCAGTGAACGTATTATTCTGGCTGGTTTTTCTCAAGGTGGGGCTGTGGCTTACCATGCCGCACTCAGTTTTCCGAGTAAATTGGCGGGATTATTAGCTCTTTCTACTTATTTCCCGACATCTGGAATCATTGAAATCACAGATGCTAATCGTTCTATCCCGCTTGAGGTAATGCATGGTAGCTATGATCCCGTTGTTTTGCCTTCGATGGGAGAAGAGGCGGTAAGTGATTTATCCTTGGCGGGGTTGTCTCCGAACTGGCGCACATATCCAATGGAGCATCAGGTTTGCTGGCAACAAGTACAAGATATATCGACCTGGTTGAAAGCAATATTGAAGTTATAAAATTTGAAAGTATTATGCTGTGATATTCCTGAAGACACAGGAATACCACAGCGTTAAAGGATATTATTTCCCGGCAATTTTCGCAGCCAGTAATCCTTGCATATTATAGATATTGGTTTTGCCATTGAATTCTAAGGCAATCGGAGCGGGTTGCCCTGAAACCCAAAGCTTTAGTTCCGCATCCAGGTCAAAGTGGCCTGTCGATTCAACGGTATACATGGTGATGGACTTGTATGGAACAGAACGATATTCCACTTTTTTACCTGTCACACCTTGCTTATCAATCAAGACCAAACGACGATCGGTTAGCACGATCATATCTCTGATTAGCTTGTATGCTAGCTCTATTTGTTCACCAGGCCCTAAAATCGTTGTGAGTTCTTCCGTTGCTTCCTCGGTGCTCATTTCACCGGCGTTCCCTAAAATTGCATCGAACAGTCCCATTGTTGCTCCTTATTTGTTAGCGGTTAGCCTTTTTCCTGAGGTAGGCCGGAACCGACGCTTTTGCGGTACGTGATAACTTTTGCATGACCGAGAAATCGGGCATACCTAGTTGATAATCTGACTCCAGATCTTCAAGGATGTTCAACCAAAGTTTGGCGGTCATTTCAGAATCGGCCAGCGCTCGGTGAAAAACACCATCGTTATCAATATTTTTGTATTCGACCAGCGTACCGAGCTTGTGATTTGGTGCTTGCTGATACAGGCGGCGGGCAATGAGCATTGAACAGGTAAATTGACCGTTGTAATTACAGCCGATTCGATCGAGTTCCGCATCAAGAAAGCGCTGATCAAATGATGCGTTGTGGGCAACGAGATTGTAATCAGCAATAAAATCGGCGAACTGCTCCATCACTTCGTCACAACCAGGTGCTGATTGCAACATCTGGTTGCTGATGCCGGTGTAGCCTTCAATAAAGCTACTGATTCTGAAACCTGGGTTCATTAGCTGCTGAAAGCGGTCAACAACAATGCCGTCATTCAATTTAACTGCACCAATTTCGATGGCACGATCGCCCATATTAGGGGAAAGCCCGGTTGTTTCGAAGTCGAGGACGATAACAGTATTGGCCGGCTGAGAGGTTGTCACAATAAAGAACCTGTTTGGAGAGTGTATAGAAAGGAGAACATTGTAACCACCTTGCTGAGTGAATCCAATAAATCTGTACTAATGGATAATTGAGAGCACACTCTAGGTAGCTTGTTTCTTTGCTTATACTTGTGTGGTGTTAACTATATGATTTGTTAGGAAATAATAATGATTATGCATTTGATGAACTAGACCTTAAGGTGGTCAAGATAGCCGCTGTGACCGAAAATGTACCTAGCCGAGCAGTGTGCGAGCGACTGGGGATGACTTTGGAAGGTGTAAGCTCCCACGCTGAAAATATTGATAGGAAGATATTGGATCATGCCATCTATGCATACCACCGAGAGAATAATACTAAGCTGAATAATAAATAACCGACAAATTTTTATAGCTTTATTTTATGTTTAGCCCGCTTGCTTGTGAATTACTGACGATTGCCTTAGATAGTCAGTGACTTAAGTTCGTTTCTTTGAATGGGGGGATTGTTAACCCCTGTCCTGATGTCGCACAAACGCTTTGACTCCTTTTTATATGTGCTGTATCAAACAGCCTGATTGCATTTTTTTGCTCAATAAAGAATAACAATATATTGAAGAGGTAATTGATGAGGCATATTCCGTCTTATCAGCGCGCTGTGACTTTGGGGATAGCAAGTCTTCTGGTTGCATGTAATAGCGGTGGCGATAGCAGCTCAACGACATATCAGTTAACGTCGCAAGTAAGTGGTAGCGGAGAAATTTCGCCTTCCAACCAATCTGTGCAGCAGGGTAAGAACCATACATTTACAGTTACTCCTGATGCCGGATTTCAAATTCAATCCGTGACAGGCTGTAACGGGAAATTAAACGGTAATAAATATACGACAGGTGCAATCTCTGACGATTGCAGTATCAGTGCGGCTTTCATTACTAACGTTCAGGCTGCAATTGAGCGTGAAGATCATACGCTTGCTTCAGCTCATGAGCTGATTCAGTTTAGTCAGGGGAAAATCACAGAAATTAAAGCTCAGAGAAAGGCTTTGATTGATACTTTGTATCAGGGGGTAGGTACATCGATATCATGGGATCCAGGCCATCAGAGTGTAACGCTGTCTTCATCCATGCCTGAGAATACACATTTGGTTCTACGTTCTAATCAGGCATTCAAGAAGCCGACTGAGCCGTCATCTCACGGGTTAGTTTATGCTGGCCAGCAAGATGATTACCGTTATGCTGCGATGGCTGCCAACATGTTTTCGGTAGATACTAATCCTGCGACGGATCAGTTCCTGAAAAATACCATTAATTGGCTGATAAAGAATGATGATGCTACTCATCAATTGAAGTTGGTATCCTCGCATGTTCAAGATGGTTATTGGTCGCCGCACAATGTAAAGATGCGCGAATGGCTAGATAAGTACTATCCAAACCAATATTCCATGAATCAGGCAAATAGTTGTGATTACGAGACGTTGTCTACCTGTATAGATGAGCTTAAACCTGATTTAATCGTATTGGGTGATGATGATGATGAACGTGGCTATGCGCCGCTGAAAGCCGCAATTGATAAAGCGAGAGCCTTAAAAATCCCTATTTTGGTTATGAATTATGGCTATGAAGGTAGTCCAATGCATGCGCCGCTTTACCAGTTTATGGGGTTGGATTGGAAGATAAATTACTGGAGCCAGCATATTGCCAAGGATTTACCAGTAACGTCATTAAAAGATGAAAATTCTACATTTCAGGCTGTTGAGGAACTATTAGCACGTTTAGATGCCGGTCAGTTTGATGTTACAGCGTTAGAACAATGCGATACGAATTATATTTGGTGTGAAGACTCTGCTTTTATGGATGCCTTCAAGCGAGCTGCTGATTGGTATCGTCAGATGGCTGTTTGGCTAGATAGCCATAATATAGACGCATTTGCTGCTAACAATCATTCACTGGCTAAAGCTGGCTTGTTGTTGGCTGATAAGTACCGCTCTACGATTGATTACCCCATTGAACATACTGAGCCGGCAGCATGGCAGCAGGCCATGTTTGCAGACTGGGTTGTGAGTTATGCGCGTAAGAATAACCTTGCTCAGCCTGATTTGGGTGTGCACGTCCTTGACCGTTCACAGGTACTCAAGGGAAGTAATGCGCACTATAGCTATCCGGCAACAGTGCAGGAAACTCGAACGATTAGTGTGCCTTATTCAGACCAGTGGACAACAACTGGATGGTATGCGCTGCCTGGGCAAATGGTGACAGTGACCCGAACTGATAATAGTGAAGTGAAGCTGGAAATTAAGCTTAATTATCATCGTAGTAACACCAACCGTGCCTATAAAACGAAAATTTACCGTGGCCCATTAGAGGTGGAGCAGCAACGAATATCAGTTGATGCAGGGGAAACCATCTCGTTTTCGACGCCATATGGCGGTCCTATTTATGCCTATCTGGAAGGAAATGCTCAGCCGGTTCAGGTATCACTATCGGTGAAAGGTGTAGCAAAGCATCCGGCGATTATGGATTTCAGTGATCCGGCTGAAATCACTCGTTTTAATCAGGCAATTGAAAGCACTGAATTGCCTCATGTTGATTTGCGTACGGATGGAGCTGAACAGCACTTACGCCGAGATCGTTTCTTGGGGGCGATAGGTAGTGAGATCCCGACGGTCAATGCATTGCTGAAATCGATTGAAGAAGATCATATAAACAGTGTGTATACCCTTGCCGGTTATAAAATTCAGGGAAAAACACTGGAAGAGTCGCTACCTGCTGATGTGAAAACAATTTGTGGTAAGTTGTTTACCAATAAAGATTGTTTCGATACGTCGCTGCATCAACGTACCATTATTCAGCACGCCAACTATGATCAGAATGCTCACTGTGGCAGTGGTTGTAGTGGAAATCCTTGGGATGCTTCCTGGGTGATATCGCCAACAGGGTGGGGGGATAATCACGAGTTGGGCCATAATCTGCAAACGAATCGTCTTAATGTGCAGTATGTCGAAGCCGCAGATGTTGATGACTGGACTAAATATAGCTCTCGCGCCGGGGAAAATTCGAATAATATTTTCCCGTATTACGTGAAATGGAAGTCTCATTATGTGCGAGATGGCAACACAACGACCATTACTGATGGTCATATGAACAATAAGGATTTGTTTTATGTATTTATGTCTGATGCTGCACAGGTAAAAAACAGTGCCGACCAGCGTGTTGTGCTCAAGAGTAAATGTAGAGTGATGGAGGACGGTGCGACCGATCGCTATACAGCGCCATGGAAGAGCAATGCCTATGCGGTTCATAATGGCTATCGTATGTCTTTCTATATTCAAATGGCATTACGTCTTGATAAGAAAGCGATGGTGACAGGCGATAATCTAGACAATGGTTTCCATGCTTTCACTTTGCTTTATCAGCACAGCCGCATTTTCCATGAGTATGCAAGTAATGAAGCTGAGTGGCTGGAGAACCGGGACAGGCTTGGCTTCAGTGGCTTCCCATATTCAGGTCACGCAGTGTATGGTGGAGAAAATGTTCGTTCGATACCAGGAAATGATTTTATGCTGGTATCTTTAAGTGTGCTGACCAATCAGGATTGGCGTCCGTATTTTGATATGTTCGGCTTGCGCTATTCTAGTTTGGCATCGGCTCAGGTTGGTTTGAATGCTAAAGGTGGCGTTGTTGACACAGGTATGTATGTACTTGAGGATGATTTACCTCCGGCATCAATGGGCACAGGACTCAATTTTCTGCCTCTGTCATTGAACGATGGGACTACGCAATGGCCGCGCGATAATTCAACGCCTGTTAATTGCTCGTTATAAGCAGAAATAAATCAGTTTAGATTTGTTTTCGAAAATGAAAACGGCACCAAGAATGGTGCCGTTTTTGTATTTCTCTATAAGGAAACCTTAATAAGGCTTAATATCCTCGGCGTTTCCAAAATTCAGCCTCGTCACGGGAATAGACTTTGAATGTTTTTTCGGCAATTATTTTGCCGTGCATTTCAATGGTCATTCGCCAATTACCGATTTTGTTTGAAATTGGCTCCCAAATGGTGTCGCCAAGATAAAAGTCCCAATCATTAGTGCGGACGTGGAGTTCGCCATCAAAAGGTTCCATTATCTCACCGGAATCATCAGTGATGTTCGGATGGTAGATACAGTAGCGGATTTTTTCACCGCGGGCTTTTTTGATATTTACCGTAAAGCCAAATTCAATGTCGATTTCTGCAGGAACATCAGTAGTGAAGTTTTTAATCTTCGGCAGATGTTTTGATTCAGCGTCCCATGTAGTGTGAATACCATAGGTTTCGATACTAACAAAAGGTTTTGATTTAGCCATATGAAAGGGAACAGTTAAGTGTATTGGGATATGGGAAAAGTATACCTTAAGTAAGATAACAAAGATAAAAAGGCTGATTTTAAATCAGCCTTGATGGTTACAGCGTAACACTAGGTATGGTGGTAATTCGCTATTTTATTTCAATTTGCTTACTGGCTGGTGGTGTTGGTTCGGCTTTGGGAACTTCTACCCTTAGAACACCATCAGTAAATGAAGCATGAATATCATCTTGCTTCAGGTTATGGCCAAGGTAAAAGTTGCGCATTAGTTTACCTTCATATCGCTCCTTGCGAAGAACCCGATCGCCTTCTTTATGTTCTTCACTTTTTGACGTCGAAGCTTCAATAGAAAGGTTACCGTTGTTAATTTGCACCGTTATGTCTTCTTTTTTTACGCCTGGAAGATCAGCCGTGATCTGATAACAGTTTTCTTTCTCGATAATATCAATCCTTGGGGATAGTGTTTCAATATCGAAAGTATGCCTTAAAGCTGGAAATGCGTTTTCAAACATCTGATTAAAATCAAACCATGAATCGCGTGGGATCAAGCTCATATTTACCTCCTGTCAGATACGCTTTAAGTCCAGTAAAAGTGTAGTTAACTCTTGCTTTTTATGTGGTTAATTTTTCACCTTTTTGATTTTCCGCAATGTTATAGGGTGTGTCGTCAGCTGTTGTTGCGAATAGGAGAGAAAATATCACAGAGGTTGCACTATATTTATACTCACGCGACCTCACGATGCTCCTGTGGGTATTTAAGAGGGTAGTTATGCGGATGGAGAAGAAAGATGAGCAAGCACCAAGTTTTTACGGTGAAGCCCGTATTCATCGCTATCGGCTTTATGACATCGTTGCCGGCTATCGCTGAAATTCCTTTGATCAGTTTCAGAACCCAACAGGCAATTGAGCTTGATGGCGTTGCAGAAGATGCCTGGATAAAAGCGGCGCCATTACGGTTGGTATTGGATAAAACGCCTTATAAACCAAATCAATATGATGGCATTTTCAAGACTAATTACTCGATTCGTTCTCTTTATGATGATGATTATGTGTATTTTTTTGTCCAATGGGAGGATCCAACCAAAAGTGTTGAACGCTTTCCCTGGGAAAAACAACAAGACAATACATGGAAGCGTTTAATGAATAAGGATCAAACCGGCCACGAAAATACTTATTATGAAGATAAGACAAGTATCTTCTGGAATATTAAGGCTGAAGGTTTTGGGATCCAAGGGTGTGATATAGCCTGTCATATGGTGGATGCAGAAGGCAAAGTTGCAGATATTGAAAATCAATATCCCGGTCGGAAATTTACCCGGATAGCTGAAGAAACCATTGATATGTGGCATTGGAAGGCGGTTCGAACCGGGCTGACAGATCAGTTTGATGATCAGTATGTTGATTCGAATATTGACCCCATTGCGAATAAAAATTGGGGCCGTAAAAATGATCAGCAAACCGGAGGCGGATATCGTGACAATATAACTGATGACAAGTTAGGCCCGGCGAAAGGGACAAAGTTATGGAATGACATTGATAGCTATGCTTTGCGTGTGGAAGATCAGGTCGCTTTTCTGGATATATTCAAACCCGGCAATCGCTTATCGTCGGTATTGGTAGAACCCTTTACTGGCTCCCGTGGAGATATTAGTGCCAAAGCTATTTGGGATAGTGGCATGTGGACAATTGAGTTTAAGCGAAAGCGTGTTACAACAGGTGAAAATGCCAAGATTGAAGACATTCAATTTGATGATTTAAGTAAAGAATATCTCTTTGGTGTGGCAGTGTTTGATAACTCTCAGATCAATCACTTGTACACTGAGCAAGTTCAAACCATGGTTTTTGAGCAACCTCGGGAGTCAGAACTTGAGACAGAGAGTAAGGAAAGTTCTGAGAAAACAGAGAACCCAGTCAGGACAGACTAGTGCTGTTTTTGCTCCGGCGACATTCCGCCGCCGGAGTCGGCTTGTTATTGCTCGTTTTCTTTATCGGAAGAAGACCCTCGTGCAATATTTTCTTGTTTGCTTTCGCGCAACTCCTTTTCCTCAGTTTGTTTTTCAACTAAGTTGTCAGTTGTCTCTTCTGGTTTGTGAGAAAAGATGTTTTTTAGCCAATCGAACATAGTCCAACCTTAGTGTTATGGGTTACGGTATTAACACTCTATAATAAGCTTAGTCGGTTATAGGGGGATGTCTGTACAATCTGAGATATCGGGCTGTTGCAGTTTGTATTTTAAGGGTTTACTCCCGTCATTCTAACTCTTTTGCTGATTTACTTGTTTCAGCTAGGGTAATTGTTAGGGATTTGATTTGGATTGAAGAGTCAGCCGATGAAGGACGATCAGCATGCGCCAATTCTTCGTACTGCCTACTTTCGTTTTTACGAAGAACTTAATGATTTCTTGCCTCCAGAACAGCGCAAAGTGGTTTTTTCTTATGCTTTTAATGGCAAGCCGGCGATTAAAGATACGATTGAAGCTATCGGTGTACCTCATACAGAAATTGATTTGATTCTAGTTGATGGGGAGTCGGTTGGTTTTGATTTTAACCTTTGCGGGGGCGAACATATTTCGGTTTATCCTGTGATTGAAGCGTTGGATATTTCATCGGTTATCCACTTACGCGCGGCACCGTTGCGGGATATAAAATTTGTTGTCGATGTGAATTTGGGGAAGTTAGCTCAGAAACTACGCTTACTTGGCTTTGACACCTTATATAGAAATGATTTTACCGATAATGAAATTGTCGATTTGTCACTGCGGGAGAAGCGGATAATCTTAACTCGTGATCGCGGTATTTTTAAATACAGCAATGTCACACATGGTTATTGGGTCCGTAATCACAACACTAAGAAGCAATTGGCTGAGGTCGTTGAGCGTTTACAGTTAGAGCAGAACTTTCGTCCGTTTACCCGTTGTTCCCATTGCAATCAAATCTTGCAACCAATTGATAAAGAAAAGCTTAATACTCATGATGTTGAGCAGGTTCCTAAAGAGGTGCTGCAATTTTTTGAGCGTTTCTGGGAGTGCCAAGGGTGTAAAAAAGTATACTGGCAAGGTTCACATTATGATCGTATTGGAAAATGGATTTGTCAGCTGAAAAGGCGTATTCCTGCAGAATAAGAAACCGAGGCAAAACCCTCGGTTTCTTTTAGTCAGACTTACTTAGTCAGGTAGGTATATAGGAATTCAGTAACACCTACCATGTCAGCAATCTTGATGTACTCTTCGGTAGTGTGAACTTTTGCCATACCGGTAGAAACATTGACGGTTTTAAGGCCTTTTCCGTTGAAGATGTTGGCATCACTACCACCACCCGTCGATTTGGTTTGAGGCTCAACACCGTTGTCGGTAAACGCGGCTTTAACGTTTTCGATGAACGGATCAGCATCATCAATGCGGTAGGCGTTGTAAGCGCGAGTTGATTTGATATCGATTTTAGCACCGTGCTTAGCCGCAACCACTTCAAATGTGCTCACCATGTGCTCAACTTGAGCAGCCAGCTTATCGTCATCCAGAGAGCGCGCTTCAGCTTCAAGGTACAGCTCCGGCATTACAATGTTTGTTGCCTGGCCACCTTTAACAACACCGATGTTAGCCGTTGTTTCATTGTCGATACGGGAAAGGTTCATCTGGCTGATTGCATCTGCTGCTACCGTTAGGGCATTGATGCCTTCTTCCGGAGCCAAGCCTGCATGGGCTGGTTTGCCGGTAATGTTAACTTTCAGGTTTTGCTGACCCGGTGCAACTGTAATGATGGTGCCGATATCGCCACCGGAATCCAGGACAATAGCGTTTTGCGATTTGACATAAGACATGTCGAAATGCTGCGAGCCATGTAGTCCACCTTCTTCATGAACGGTGAAAGCAAGTTCGATTGTTTTGTGAGGAAGATTTTGAGCTTGAATGCAACGAACTGCTTCCATAATGGCTGCAATGCCTGACTTGTCATCACCGCCTAGGATAGTGTCACCTTTTGAACTGATAATACCGCCATTGATTACAGGTTCGATATCATTGCCAGGTGTAACGGTATCCATATGACAGCTTAGTAGAATGCTGCCTTCAAGTTGGCCTGGAAGCTTGGCGTAGATGTTAAAACCGTTTGAGATATCTTCAGGAACAGGTAGTTTCGCAACTTCAAAACCAATCTGACCTAATTGCTCTGCAAGGGCTTCGGCTATTGCTTTTTCATTTCGTGATTCGCTGTTGATTTTGATCAGCTCAATAAAATGTTGGATTAATCTATCTTCGTTGATTATGGTCATAATTATCTTTATCTGTCGGAATGAAGAAAAACCACTTTACCGAAAAATCTCATAGTTTTATGTGAATAGGTCAATAAATTAGCTGATTTAATGGCAAAAAGTAGAGTTACTGTTTGGCTTTTCCTTTATCGATAAAATAAACAACTGCATTTAAGTCTAACATTAGAGTATTGAATTGCTTTGTGAGTCTTTATTGTTAACCATGAATAATGGAGTCTGCCGTATGAAAAAGGTAAAGATTGACGAGCTCCATCGAGACCATCAACCAGATGCTATTCGGCAACGGTTACAGCAGGCACCTAAATCACAAAATATTTCTGATGCTGTATTAGGCGGTATCGATGGTTGTGTTACTACTTTTGCAGTTGTCTCTGGTGCTGTTGGAGCCGGGTTTCCTGCCGGGGTTGCTTTGGTTTTAGGTTTTGCGAACCTGATAGCGGATGGCTTTAGTATGGCCATCAGTAATTACGAATCTAACAAAGCGCAGCAGGAATATGCTGATAGTGTCCGCCAGATGGAAGAACTGCACATTGATACTGTTCCTGACGGGGAGCGCGAAGAAATTCGGCAGATTTTCCGTCAAAAGGGTTTTGACGGGGATATTCTTGAGGAAATCGTTGCAACGCTGACAGATGATAAGACGTTATGGGTTGATACCATGCTGACAGAAGAGCACGGTATTCATAGAACAGTAGCCAACCCATGGTGCTCTGCTGGCGTGACATTTGCTGCTTTTGTCGTGATAGGTACCATTCCCTTATTGCCGTTTCTCTCTACATCATTGTTCATGTCACAGCAGTTTGTTATCAGCGCTGGCCTTGCCGGTGTAATGTTTTTTCTTATCGGCGCACTGAAAAGTATGGTTTTCGGTCAACCTGCTTTTTTATCGGGTCTACGGACTCTACTGACTGGGGGAACGGCGGCAGGGCTGGCATACCTGACAGGTTATATTCTACGCGAAATGGCTGGGGTTGCCGGAATCTAATCACTTTCCTTATCTCGTGACTTTCCATTTCTAGTCAGATTTGATACAACTCACAGCCCATGTTGCTTGGTTCATTCTTTTTTAGGTTATAAATGCAGCTATATAAACAAGATGCCGTAGAGTGGTTGTCGACACTGCCTGCAGGAAGTGTTGATTTGTTGATCACCGATCCGCCTTATGAATCTCTGGAAAAGCACCGAGCGGTTGGTACAACAACCCGCCTGAAAAACAGTAAAGGCTCAAGTAACCAATGGTTTTCAATTTTCCCTAATGAGCGTTTCGAAACCTTGTTAGAACAGGTATACCGAGTATTAAAGAACAATAGCCATTTTTACCTGTTCTGTGACCAAGAGACCATGTTCTATATTAAGCCGATTGCCGAGCAGGTGGGTTTTAAGTTTTGGAAACCTATTGTCTGGGATAAAGTCGCGATTGGCATGGGGTATCACTACCGTGCAAGATATGAATTCATTTTGTTCTTTGAGAAGGGCAAGAGAAAGCTGAACAATCTCGGTATCCCTGATGTATTGGCTGAAAAGCGGGTTTATCGAGGCTACCCGACAGAGAAGCCAGTTGCGCTGCTGGAAACCTTAATTGAACAAAGTAGTTCGGCAGGAGAAGTGGTGGCAGACCCATTCTTTGGTTCAGGCTCTACCATGGTTGCGGCGAGTAATTTGGGTCGAGTGCCATATGGCAATGATATCTCTGATAGCGCCCATGACTATCTTCAGCAGCGCATGGTGCAGACTGCCTGATATTTGTACGGTTATTGTGTGATTTTCCTGTGCGATTATCTGATTACTTACCACGACTGGTTTTACTTGTTCGGGGTACAGTGAGCTTACAGGGTACGTTGCTTAGTTGTCGCGCTGGGTATCAGTCTTGATTAGGTGAAGAATTGCCAAATCGTGCCCGACAGCAAAGGTTGAGTTCCAGACATTAAGCAGTTTGCTTACCGGAGTCGGTGCTTGTTCTGCTAAATTGTTCAGGATCTTATCGGCATCAATAAGGGGAAAGCCGTCGATTGCGCAGATATCTTGTTCTTCAGACCATGCACCTAAGGCGGTTTGCTCATCACTTGCTTCTACCTGCGACATATACGTCGCACCGTCATACTCCAGTATCAGGGTATAAATCGCCATAGGTAACCTCATGAAAGGTGGACTGCAACACGCTATGTATAATCGTCATATTGGTTATATAGCTTTTGCAGTCCAGATTAAATTAGTCATCTTTCATCATCGACTGGGTATACCAGCATGTTATTTCCCCATCAGAACTGATTAAGTTAACAACAATTTCACCGTAGAGTTTCCAGCCTTCATCAAGAAGGGCATTGATTTTATTTTCAAATTCAAATTCATGTTTATCGCAGACAATCTTGTATTTCATCATTTGTCTCCTGCTGGTGTGACGTAAAAACACAGGTACATAACCTGGCTACTGAGTTGATGCGCATGACAAGTGTCAAACGACTGCATAGTAAATAATAGTTAGAAATTAGCAGGCTGTGTTTGGTTGGATGTAATTCTTGGCAAGCAAGATAAGAAAATTATCGAAGATAACCCGTATTCTCACAGTTTGATGGTTGATATTTCTTTATAGTGTCTGTGAATATAAATTAAATGCTACTTGTTGAGCATGTTAAGAACGTTAAGTTCGAACTACAAAGGAGGTACCGGTGAAAGAGGTTGTTATACTTTTAGTTACCGCAGTACTGGCTTGGGCATTAAGGAGTGCTATCGGGTTTGAGTATAATTTATTCTCATGGCCGTTTGATGTAGTCAAAGCACTGGTTAGCCTGGGTTTGTTTTTTGTTATTTACCTAGCCGTTAGCTGGATAGTCGATCGGATTATTGTCTTTGAGCAAACAGCTCAGCAGACGAAGCCTTAACGTTTATAAAATTGGTTTGTTAATTATGAAAAATGCCAGTTGTTAACTGGCATTTTGCTTGAAATTAGCCACAGAGGAGGAAGATTAACCTCTGAGCTGTTGCTCATTTTCTCTTTGGTTGCTGGTACGTGCGACCAGCGGCTTGGTAAACATCTTTCTGTTTAATTTCAAACATATCAAAGAAGAACCAGGCAACAAATTTGATGACGTCATCTCCGTCATTCATGATCCACTCAGCATATTCTTGCTCTTCGCCTTCATCATTTTCTTGTATTGATACATGATAAATGCGCTTTTCACCGTCGATTTCAGCCAGTTTGAATTGGCCAGTCAAAGACTCTGCGGCCTCGACTACTTCTTGTTCTTCACAAGCTTTTAGTGCTTCAAGAACCAGAGGAAGGCTGTCTTTTTCACAAAGAGATTTTACTAGGGTTTCGAATTGATCTTGCTGCATTTTTTATAACCTAAAATTTCAATGGCATTATTGTAACAGTGAGAAGCCAATTTGAAAAAACAGCTTTTGATATTTTTCCTTTTGTATCGTGAATACGTAACGGTAAGCAGATCAGGTTAAAGACATTGTTTTCATAGCATTGTGTATTGAGACTCCCATTTTATTTACTTTTTAATGCTATTTCGGTGTCATCTAGTTTTGGTTTAGGAGCCCGGCTTTATGGACTATCGCTATTAGGAAACAGTTTTTCTGTGACTGGCGGAATGATTATGATTCCGTTTATGTTTGGTATCGGGTTGATATTTTTCAATGGAAAGAATTTTCTGGGTTGGTTGTTAACAGTCGGCGCCTTATCTGCGCTAGTGTTTGGTGTGATTTCAAGTATTCGCTTTAGTTTTAATACGATGACGGCATTTGAACTGATTATGATCTTGGTATTATCGTTCGGTGGGCTTGGGTTATTTTTACGCTCATTGAAGGCGATAGATAGCCGCTATCCGGATTGATAACGAAATTGTGGATGCCTTCACGAATTTGTATAACTTTGGTTTATAAGCTAAACATCTTCGACTTGAGTAACAGTTTGTTTGAGAGATAAATGTTAGCGATTTGGGAAAAATAGTTTCAGCATCTCATTTTGTAGTTTCCTGGCATTTATCATCAGGCAAAATGAACTGATAAACCCTGCTGTATGTTCTCCGCCCCCAGTCTACGCCGGCTAGGCTGTCGATGGGGGATGGTCTCATCGGTTTTAAAGTAATTAATAATCGCGATGTACCTGATAAAAATATAAATCAAGGAGACCATCGTGAACACAAGGAATCTTAAATCCTGCCTTGCCTTGCCTTGCCTTAGCTATTGCTGCCTCACTTTCGGCCTGCGGTAGTTCTGGCTCTTTACCTTCTGCGGAAACACCTGCTTATGCCTGTGATGCAGCTATGACTGCGCAGGCTGATGATTTACGTATTTATCAGATTATGGTTGAGAGCTTTGTTAATGGTGATGATGCCATTGGCCATGGTACCGGCTACGGTACAAGTCACCATAAAGGTGACTTACAGGGTGTGATTGACTCTCTGGATTACATCCAGTCATTGGGGATAAATGCAATCTGGCTGACACCGATTTTTGATTCCGTTCCTGTGGAAGGTCAAGATCACTGGGCAGACCGTTTAGATGCAACCGGCTACTTCACCAGTAACTACTTTGCGATTGATCCACGTTTTGGTTCGATGGATAAAGCTCGCGAGCTGGTGGAGAAGGCACATGAAAAAGGACTTTATGTTTTCTTTGATGGTGTATTCGGCCACCATAAAGGTAATGTAGTGCCTTCACCTCAGGGACATTTGCCTGTGGGTGAAAACAACCCGGTAAGTTATCCGGAAAGTTTGGAGTTCTACAAAGAAGTCGCTACGTACTGGATTAAAGAGCTAAAGATTGATGGCTGGCGTCTGGATCAGGCGTATCAGGTGCCGACTGACGCTTGGAAAGAGCTGCGAAAGAGTGTTGATGAAGCCTCTAAGTCTGTCACTTACACCAATGCCAAAGGTGAAACAGTGAACCCGATGGGTTATATGGTGGCAGAGATTTGGAATAACCAAAATTACATCAATGAAACTGGTTATGGCCCACAAGGTGATCCGGCGTTGTGTTCTGCTTTTGATTTCCCGATGCGTTACCGTGTTGTAGAAACATTTGCGGCTAACGAGAACGCTGTTGGTGGTAAAGGCGGTGAGTGGCTGGCAGAAGGGATGGATTTACATAAGTTGTATCCGGATCATGCCAAACCAAACCTGATGTTGGGTAACCATGACCTAGTAAGACTAGGGGATCTGCTTCAACGAGGTGGGATTGCTTCACCACAGGATGCTGAATACTGGCTACGTAATAAAGCAGCTATTTCATTCCTCGCTGCTTATACCGGACCGATTACCATGTATTACGGTGAAGAAATTGGTGATCAGGTAGAAAAGTATGCCGCGAAGGTAGAGCAGGACTGTGCAGTTCAAGGTTTGTGTGATGACCATGTGGCTCGTTCACACGCTAAAATTGACGGCATGACGGTGTCACTTGATAGGCGTCAGGCAGGGTTTCTGGATTATGTTTCAAAGCTAATGACGCTTCGAGCGGGTCATCCTGCATTATCAAGTGGTAAGCGTACTAATGTGATGGCAACGGATGCGATTTATGTTGATCACAAACAAGCGGACAATGAAGCGCTGCTGTATATGGTCAGCACGACGTCAAGAGCTGATATCATTCCGTTAGATGGTGCTGATATTGGTTCTGAAGGCGTGTTAGTTGATTTGATGTCCGGTAATAAATTCAAAATGCAGGACGGCAAATACTACATTCCGATGACAGCGTTTGAAGCTCGCTTCCTGAAAATTGAAACACCGTCGGCCGCAGGAGTGAAAGTGAAAGAAGCTGCTGCGGTTTCTCTGGCCGGGGAAGGTTTCATGGCTCAGTGTGACAATCCGACCGTTGAAGGCGTAGGTCCGGTAAACGAAACCTTGTATGTTGTCGGTGACTTCGCTGATTCCGGCTGGAAGCATAAGCCAGCCCGAGCTTTCGAATATAAAGGCAGCAATGTCTATCAGGTAGTGAAAGAAGAAAAAGCCGGCGCTTACCGAATGCAATATGCTAGTAAAGACTGGTCGTCTCAGTTCACAGCTGACGGCCTGTCGCTGAAACCGGGTGAAAAAGGGAAGTTAGCACGTGGTGGTTACGGCAAAGATACCGCAGTAACCATTCCTGAAGCCGGGCGTTATGTCTGGAGTCTGGAGTTCAGTGCAGACGGCAAGCCACAGCAGATTATGGTTTCGAAATGCCAGTAAAACCATAACAAGTCTGAATCAAGGGAGCTTTATGGCTCCCTTTTTAGTTTATAATTAGACGGTTACGGGTAGATAAGAGAAATAACAATGACAATGGAACATGAATATTGTGTGGTCATGACGACCTTTGCGAATGAAGTAATTGGTAAGAAAATTATTAACTCTCTGATTGAAAAGCGCCTTGCCGCTTGTGTTCAGGTACAAGCTGTTGAGAGTTACTACCACTGGGAAGGAAAGGTAAATTTTGATCATGAAAAATTGGTGATGATTAAAACCAAAACATCACTTTATGATCAGGTTGAAGCCGATATCCTCGCTAACCATGACTATGACACACCAGAGATTATTCAGATGCCGGTAACAGCCGGATTTACTGATTATCTGAACTGGATTAAGGATGAGTGTAAATAGGTTGTTAATTATAAAATTGCCAATTTAGCCATCAGGTTCCATTAATACTCATTTTGACAAACAATAATGCCTGATTTATCAAATAAATCAGGCATAACTGTGAAAACAGTCACGTTATGTAGATCCGGGCTGTTGTTATTCTTCTTCGGTCTGTTTGACAGTGTCCCTCATTGTTCAAGCTGACGCCATTCTCAAGCAATAACTCTTATTAACCATCAACCTTTTCATTTATCCCGTTGTTTACTTCTTACTGTTAAGTGAAGAGAAGTGAATTATTTGGGCTGAGTCCCGTTTATCTGATATCAGGAATAATAACAATAATGTTAGCAGAACCAGTACAGCGGCGTTTACAATTTGTATTAGACGCCTATCAAAAATACCCGAATGACAATGTCACCCTGTGCTATTTCGGTATGGCCAATGAAGTGTTTATTGTGCCGACCAAAGAGGGGAAATACGTTCTTAAGAACTGCTTTAAAAGCAATACCCGGGAATTAGCCACGAATGAAGTGGCTTTGATTGAGCATTTAAATCGTCATGGCTGTCCGACACCGGCCATTGTTAAAGATAAAAACGGTAACCTGTTTCTGGAGTTCGATGGGCAGTTTTATGTGATGACCGAATTTATCTCGGATATGACTTATAACTGGTCAAGTGATATTCCGGACAAAGCACATCAGGAAACGGTACGAGCATTAGCTGATTTTCACAAAGCCACCAAAAACTTTGATGAACCTTATCCGGGATTACGGGTTGGTTTTCTTGATATGCAAGCTTGTCGTAATTGGTTGTCGGGCCTCCAACAGCAAATTGAGGCAGCAGATAAGTCGAGAACCTCTGTGGCTAAAATGGCGGAGCTATTGCCACAGTATTTTGCCTTGCTTAATAAGCTCGAAGATGAAATGTCGACGCTGGATTTATCTGTGCTTGAAAAGTGCTATATCCATGGTGATTTGCATTGCTTTAATCTTTTTTATGATCAAGAAGGAAACTTCACTCAGGTCATTGATTTTGATTTTTCCCGCTATGACTATCGCTTGACTGATATCTTCTGGAGCAGCCGGATATTCTTTTCTCGTGAATTGAAGAAAAGATATAGCCGTGAAGAGTTGGACTCTGATGATTTCGAGTTAGCTGAAGATGAAGCGGTCGAGATATTATCTAAGATCTGGCGGATGATAATCAGTGAATATCGGAAATCATCCTCACTTTCTGATCAGGAACTTTCTCTTGTTCATCTCTTTGTTAAATCCGTACCGCTTTATATAGTTCGATTCTTCAGTTTAACCAACAGCGAAGAAGAATGTCTGCGACATTTGGAATGGTTTGAATGGGAGTTATCCCGAGGCGACAAGGATGTGCAGTGTTTGCAATCAGTTATCAAGCGAGTAGTCGATGAACTTGATTCAAAATAGTATCCGGCATGTAAGGCCAAATCTGGCGCTTCCTATTATCTGGCTGGCGCTGCCGATTATGATCCAGGGAATTTTGTTCACCCTGATGGGGTTTGTGGATTCCCTGATGATCGGCCAGCTGGGAGAAGGCGCAATTTCAGGCTTGGGTAACTCGAGTCAGCTTTTCTCATTCAGCTTCCTGTTGTTTGCTGCGTTGTCGACCGGGGGAAGTATTTTGATTTCTCAGTATTCTGGGGCGAATCAATCTCACAAGCTGGTGCATGTCGCGCAGAGTATGATCTCCACAGGCTGGCTGTGCGGATTATTACTGGGGGGAATATTCTACTTTTTTGCTGAAGAGCTGATTGCGATTCTGACCACGGATATCTTTCAACTGAGAGAACAATGGTCCGCCGTGCCTGAAATTGCAGGGAGTTATCTGCGCATTGTCGCTTTTGCAGTACCTTGTATGCTGCTTTCACAGATGGTTTCTGCGGTATTTAATGCATCTGGTGATACGAAAACACCGGTTAAGGTTTCTATCTTTTTCAATGTGGTCAATTTCGTCGGTAACTACATTTTGATTTTCGGTCTGAAACTGCCGGGTATTGCTGAGCCATTGTTTACTCCTTTAGGTTTGCGAGGTGCCGCCTTTGCAACTTTGGTTGCCAGTGCAGGGCAAAGCTTCGTTTTACTGACCTTTCTTTTGCGCCGATACACCATTGCGAACTTATTAACGCCGAATCGGGAATACCTGAAGAAAATCATTGAGCTGGGCTATCCGAATACGATTGATGGCTTTTACTGGCAGGGAGCTCGTGTGTTTTACACCGTGCTGATGAACTCTGTCGGTGCTGTCGCTTATGCTGGGTATGTCATTATCCGAACCTTTAAGGGACTGTTTATGTTGCCTGTTGGCGGTTTGCAGCAGGCAACGGCGATTCATATCGGTAAGTTGCTGGGAGCGGGTAAGTTCCGTCAGGCGCAGGCGTGCGCGAACAGTGCCATTATGGCTGGGTTGGCGATTATGACTATTCCGGTTGTGCTATTGCTGTTGTTGGCACATCCGCTGTTGGGGCTGTATAAGATTCAGGCTGAAACTTACGAGCTGGCTTATATCTGTATTTGGGTTCTGGCGTTCTCGCTGTATTTCACTTCTGTCAACTCAGTGATCCCGGGATTACTAAGAGCTGGAGGTGACGCCAAAGCAGTAATGAACATCACTCTGATCAGTTTTATCGTGGTTGGCGCTCCGGCTAGTTTCATTCTTGGTATCTGGTGCGACTGGGGGCTAATTGGTGCTTTTATCGGTATATCTCTGGAAGAAGTGTTCAAGGCCGGATTGTTTATCCGCCGGATGAGGCGTGGTCTCTGGCTGAAAAATCTCGTTCGCTGATTTAATCTTTCTATCCAAAGCAAAAACGAAACGCCATCGCAGTGTTTAGTGTTTATTAGTAAACAGCGGTGGCGTTTTTTATGATATTCAGTTTGGTATAGTTACATATTCGGATAGTTCGGCCCGCCGCCACCTTCTGGCGGCACCCATTCGATGTTCTGCGACGGATCTTTGATGTCACATGCCTTGCAATGGATGCAGTTACTGGCATTGATTTGAAATATATGCTGTTCATCAATGGTGACGATTTCATACACACCTGCCGGGCAGTATCTCTGGCTTGGCTCGTCGTATAGCGGTAAGTGAGAAGCAATTGGTACAGCCGGATCTTTGAGTTTCAGGTGGCAGGGCTGGTTTTCCTCATGCTGAGTAGCAGACAGGTAAATAGACGATGCTCTATCGAAGCTCAGTTGGCCGTCAGGCTTGGGATAGGGGATTGGCTTACATTTCTCAACTGGCTTTAAGCATTCATGATCTGCTTTTTTGTCTTTGACTGTCCAGTGTACATGATGGTTGAACAGGTTATGTTCGAGAGAGGCCAGTGCGCCGCCAATCAAGTTACCGAATTTATGAATTTGTGAGCCGAAATTCCGGGAATCATACAGTTCATCATAGAGCCATGATTCTGCATAAAGACGCTCATAGCCGGGTATGGTCTGATGAAATCCCTGTTTGATTTCTTCAAAAACCGCTTCGGCGGCCAGCATGCCGGATTTCATTGCGGTATGGCTGCCTTTGATTTTGGCAAAATTGAGTGTTCCGGCATCGCATCCGGCTAAAACGCCGCCCGGGAATTGCTGTCGGGGCAAAGAGGAGTATCCGCCTTTGGTTATCGCTCTGGCACCATAAGAAATTCGGTGTCCGCCCTGAAGATATTGCTGGTAGAGCGGGTGGTGCTTCATACGCTGAAATTCATCAAAAGGGCTGAGATATGGATTGTGATAACTGAGGTCGACAATCAGTCCGACTGCGACCTGGTTGTTCTCAAGGTGATACAGAAAACTGCCGCCAGTTGTATCTGACTGGCTCAATGGCCAGCCGATACCGTGAATAACATAGCCGGACTTGTGTTGATCCGGCGGGACTTCCCACAACTCTTTGATTCCGAGAGCGTAGTGCTGGGGATCTTTATCATGATCAAGCTGGAATCTCCCGATAAGCTGTTTGCCCAGATGGCCACGGGCACCTTCGGCAAAAATGGTGTATTTTGCTTTAAGGTCGATACCGGGTTCATAGTTGCTTTTCGGGTTGCCGTCTTTGTCGAGTCCCATATCAGCGGTAGCGATCCCGGCGACAGCCCCCTGTTTGGTATAAAGGATTTCAGCGGCGGCAAAGCCGGGGAATATTTCCACTCCCAGCTCTTCGGCCTGCTCGCCAAGCCAGCGGCAGAAATTTCCAAGGCTGATAACAAAATTACCGTCATTCAGCATCGGTTTTGGCGTGATTTCTTCGGGAATATTCAGATAGTTACTCTGATTGGTCAGCATGCAGAACTTTTCTTCTGATACTGCGGTATGGAGCGGAGCGTTCAGTCTTTCCCAGTCTGGAAACAGCTCATCCAGCGAACGATGCTCGAAGAGGGCGCCGGATAAAATATGCGCTCCGACCTGAGCCCCTTTTTCGACCACACAAACAGACAAGGTCTGGTTCTGCTCCTGAGCCAATTGCATGAGCCGACACGCTGCAGAGAGCCCCGCAGGACCGGCACCCACGATCACCACATCAAACTCCATGCTTTCTCTTTCCATGCCTACCTTCCCGAAAACAATTATCGAGTCATGACAGATACAGCTAAATATAGTCCAGTTGACGTAAACGTAAATTCAACTAGGCTACAAAGTGTAGTTGCCCGGGCTGCATCTCTGTTTAAAAAGGAATGCATTGTGAAAGTATTGGTAGCTATAAAACGGGTCATCGATCCTTATGTCAAAATCCGCGTAAAAAGTGATGGTTCGGGCGTTGAAACCAACAATGTCAAAATGGCCATGAACCCTTTTTGTGAAATCGCGGTTGAAGAAGCTGTTCGGCTGAAAGAAACCGGTTATGCAGACGAAGTTATTGTCCTTTCTGCTGGAGAGACAAGCTGTCAGGAGCAATTGAGAACAGCGCTGGCTTTGGGAGCAGACAGAGCCATTCACATAGATACAGAGTCCCACCTTGAACCGCTGACTGTTGCAAAATTGCTTCGTGCTGTGATGAAACAGGAACAGCCATCACTGGTCCTTCTCGGTAAGCAATCCATTGATTCTGATAATAATCAGGTTGCCCAAATGTTAGCTGCGCTTACCCGGTGTTCGCAGGGTACATTTGCGTCAAAGCTCAGTATTGAAGGTGACGGTGTCACGGTAATCCGTGAGGTTGATGGCGGTCTGGAGACGTTAAAACTGACACTTCCTGCCATAATCAGCACAGATTTACGCCTCAATGAGCCTCGCTATGCCTCTTTGCCTAACATCATGAAAGCCAAGAAGAAATCGATGCAGGTTATCACCCCTGATGAGCTGGGTGTCGGGATTAGTCATCGCCAGCAAATACTGATGATAACGCCACCACCTCAGCGTCAGGCGGGAATGCGGGTCGGCTCGGTTGCTGAGTTGGTTGATAAGCTGAAAAACGAAGCAAAGGTGATCTGATGGCGACGTTAATTATTGCAGAGCACAATAATCAGGTTGTAGCTCAGGAGACGTTAAAGACGATTCAGGCGGGGCTGTCGATTGATTCAACCGTGGCTGTTCTGATCGTTGGAATGAACTGTCGTGTCGTAGCTGATGAGCTGAGCCGGATAAAAGGTGTTGATAAAGTTTTGTTGGCAGATGAGCTGGTTTATGAACATCAATTGGTAGAAAACATGGCTGAGCTGGTTGTGGAAAGTGCAGCTTCTTACAGCCATATTCTGGCGGCTGCCACCACATTCGGTAAGAACCTGATGCCCCGAGTTGCGGCGTTGTTGGATGTTGGGCAGTTATCAGATGTGATTGAGATTCAGAGTCCGGATACTGTTATCAGGCCGATCTATGCGGGAAATGCATTGGCGCAGGTGAAGTCAGAGGATCCGATAAAGGTGATCACCATTCGTAGCGCCGCTTTTGATGCTGCACAGGCCGGAGACAAGCAGGTTGAAATTATCGAACTGGATAAGGTGATCCCGTCGGATCTGTCGGAGTTTGTCAGCCAGCAGATACCAGAAAGTGAAAGGCCTGAGCTGGCAGTTGCGCGGGTTGTAGTGTCCGGAGGCCGCGGGCTTGGCAGCAAGGAAGGCTTTGCTATGGTAGAAACACTTGCTGATAAACTCGGTGGGGCTATTGGCGCATCGCGGGCAGCCGTCGATGCTGGATTTGTTTCCAATGATTTGCAGGTCGGCCAGACGGGTAAGGTTGTCGCGCCTGAGCTTTATATTGCTATAGGTATTTCGGGGGCTATCCAGCATCTGGCTGGAATGAAAGACTCAAAAGTAATCGTAGTGATCAACAGTGATCCGGACGCGCCTATTTTTCAAATTGCTGATTATGGGCTGGTGGGAGATTTGTTCGAACTTCTTCCTGAGTTGATTGAGTCGCTGTGACTTAATTGAGGCTTATTATTCGGTGAATTACCAGTAAAAGCAGGGAAGAAATTGAATTTAATTCCCCTTGTATGACAAAAAAGTCAAAACGTATTAAAAGTTGTTTGAAGTTCAACGTGATAACTCATAAATTACCCTCATAACAAGAGGGGAGTTTATGAAAAAATTGATCAGCCTGGCTGTTCCGCTGATTATTTCGCAGCTGGTTGCGCAATTACTGGTTTTTACTGATGTCTGGATGATGGCCCAACTTAGTATTTTGGCCATTGCCGGAGGTGGTTTAGGTGCTGCGGTTTATTCGATTATTTTTATTATTGCAGGCAGTACTGTCGGTTGTGTCGCGAACTTGATTGCGATTGCTTTCGGGAAACGTATTACCAATCCTGAACGCGGGGATGCCGAAATCCGCTCATCGCTGAAAGGCGGTATTTTACTTGCTGTTATCCTGACTTTATTAGTTCAGCCTATCTTTTTGATGATGCATGATCTTTTGCTGGTAGCCGATCAGGAACCGCAGGCGGTGGTTCTGGCTATTGATTATCTTGATGCACTGAAATGGTCAATGTTTCCGACTTTGATGTTGTTGGTATTACGAAGTCTTGTCAGCGCCTTTGGCGATACCCGTTCTGTAATGATTATGTCGATTGCGACAATTGTGTTGAATGTACCGCTGAGCTACCTGTTTGCTTTTAAGTGGGATATGGGACTGGCTGGCCTTGGCTATGGTACAGCACTGGCAGCTTTCCTAGTGATGCTGGGTTATGGTTACTGGGTTTTTAACCACGCAAAATATAGTAAATACGATCCTTTTGAAAAGCTAGAAGAATATCGGTTCAGTGCCATGATTCCGTTGCTGAAGATCGGTGTGCCAATCATGATTGCTACTTTGCTTGAGTACGCGCTGATTTCAGGGGCGGCATTGCTGGCCGGAACATTAGGTGCGGTATCGTTGGCTATCCATCAGATTGCGTTGCAATGCCTTAACTTCTCATGGAACATCGCGTTTGGTTTTTCTCAGGCAGCCTCGATTTTAGTCAGTCAGCATGTCGGCAGTAAAGAGCCAGATTTAGTCCGTCGTTATGCGATGCTGGGGCTGGTGACGGTGACGTCAACCAGTGCGGTGATCGGCTTACTAGTGAGTGTTTGGCCGGAATTTCTGACCACAGTATTCAGTGTGGAAGGTGATGTGCTTGCCTCTGAGTTGGTTGCAGCTTTACCCGGAGTTATGATTATTGTGGCAATGTGCTTTGTTGTTGATGCATGGCAGTTGGCAGCGATCAGTATTCTACGCGGTATGAAAGTGGTAATAGCGCCAACGCTCTCGACTGTGATTGGCTATTGGTTAATTGGTTTACCTTCTGCCTGGGTGTTGATGAAACTGATGGGCCTTAAAGGTGTCTGGGCGGGGCTTGGAATAGGTTTGGCCGCAACCGGTGTGATGTTAGTGATTTTATTGTTCAGGCACTTGGCTAAGCTCAAAAACCAGTTTGCCGAACAAACAAATCAACCGGAAGACTCGCAGGATTCTGCTTTGTTGATGTAACTTTGATTGGTATTCATAGAATGGTGATATGAAAAAGCCGGAGATAACTCCGGCTTTTTTGATCTTTATTTTCCGTCAGATTTTAGTCCATACAAAAGTGTTAGCGCATACGGAAAACATCTGTTTGTTTGTCGTTTTGTACTTCGGCAAAACTACGGACAAATGGTCCTTGCTTGCGAATACGTGCTGGAAGTCTGTCGATAGCTCGCTTAGCTTCAGCTTTGGTAGCAAAGTCGCCATAGATAACGGCATACCAGCGGTTGCCAAGGCTATGTTTCCAGTTCACCCAAATTGGGGCTTGCCCTTTGATTTCACGGACATAGTCGCGAACGTCTCGCTCTTTGCTCAATGCCAGAACCTGAATTGTGAAGCGGTTCGGGTCAAGGTGTCCATAGGCTTCCTGGGTGGTCATTGCGCCGACACACTGGCTGTTGGTATGTGTAGTTTCTGTTGTTGAACAGCCGGCAAGAAATAACAGCGCGATTAAGGCATAAATCTTATGCATCCAATGTCTCCCTATACGATCCCATATTGACTAGGAATAGTGCTTATGTAGCAAGTCTAACAAGCTGACAGATAAATGATGCATAAAACTAAATAATAGAAGTTGTTTGCTGCTTTTTGCATCGTTATTAGTACGAAATACCATCATTTCCTGAAGCTTGTCTAAATACTGTGCATTTATATAGAAAATACACATAGTGATAGTGACTATTTTATCTCTTCTTGAGTAGTATGTACATGTATATGTATACAGTATTTATTGTGAGTGATATATGGCGGTCTTACCTGTATTTATTGAATCGATTAAATGCGGCTTCCCGTCTCCGGCTGACGGACACCAAGAGGAGCTGGATCTGGATGATTTCCTGATCCGAAATCCGAATGCGACTTTTTTATTGCGAGCTTCTGGTGAATCTATGGTTGGAGTCGGTATTTTTGATGGTGACTTGTTGGTTGTTGATCGGGCTGAGCCTATTGTGCCGGGGCGAATTGTTGTGGCACGGATCTATGATGAATTCACTTGCAAACGCTTGGTGCGGCATAACGATGCCTGGTGGTTAAAGGCGGAAAACCCTGGCTTTAAACCGTTTCCGATGCCGGAAGACTCTGAAATCTTTGGTGTGGTAATTCGGAATATTCATGATTTATTGAGCTAGTAGGCAGAAGACAGTGAGCAAAGCGCTTGAAGGTAACCGGGATCAGGTATGGGCATTAGTCGATGCCAAAAGTTTTTACAGTAGTTGTGAGCAGTTGTTTGAACCGTCATTGGTTAATAAACCGGTTGTCGTGCTTTCGAATAATGACGGTTGCTGTGTAGCTTTGTCCGAGCAGGCCAAAGCATTGGGAATCCAGCGAGGCGCGCCTTGGTTTAAAGTGGAGCGCGAAGCTAAGAAGTTAGGAGTGGCGGTCAGAAGTTCTAATTATACTTTGTATGCCGATATGAGCCGGCGTTTTATTGAAGAGCTTTATCGGTTTTCTCCCCATGTTGAACAGTACTCTATCGACGAGGCGTTTGTGCGCCTGGATGGTTTCAGCCATAAAGAACTGACTGGTTATGGCCATGAAATCCGAGACACCATAGAGCGTCATATTGGGTTACCGGTTCGTGTCGGAATTGGATCAACCCCGACGTTGGCCAAACTAGGTAACCAGGCTGTGAAGCGATATGAAAAAAGGGTTGGTGGTGTTATCGAGATAGATACCGATCATAAACGCCGTTGGTTACTGGAGCGAACGGATATTCAGGATATCTGGGGGATTGGAGCCAAAACCGCGACCCGACTGCGCACGGCGGGGATCAGTAATGCTTTAGAGCTGGCTGATAAAAATTCGGCTGATATGCGACGGATATGGAATGTCGGTCTGGCTAGAACTGTGCTCGAATTGCAAGGGGTTGCCTGTATTTCACCGGGGGATGTTGATGAAAAGCGTAAACAAATTTTGTCCAGTCGAAGTTTTGGTGTCGGGATCAGTGAGCTGGATGATCTTAAGGCTGCACTGGCTTTTCATTGCCAGCGAGCGGGGGAAAAGTTACGTCGTCAGGGAAGTCAGGCGGGGGTTGTCGGAGTATTTCTGCGTACAAACCGTTATAAGGAACTACCGCAGCATAACAAAAGCAGTGTCAGAACTCTGATGTGCCCGAGTCAGGATTCCTATCAATTTTTGACTTCAGCTCTGGAGCAGCTAAATGTGATTTATCGACCTGGGTTCGAATATCAGAAAATTGGCGTGATCCTGGATGAGCTGACCGATGCTGTAAATGACCATTTTCAGTTCGATATGTTTGATACTAGCGCGCTGAAAGAGATGAAGCGACGGGAGCTGATGGCAATTACTGATCAGATGAATGCACGTTTTAAAAATGGCATTAAACCCGCCTCTGTGATTAGTTCAACAAACTGGCATATGCGACAGGCATTTCGCTCGAATCGCTGGACAACCAGGCTGAATGAGTTGCAGGTCGCTAAATGCTAAATAGTTTAATGAGATAAGAAGATCGTTAACCGAACATTCGCAGAAATTAGAACCATTTATCATAATAAATATCACATAACTGCATTTTGGTTATAACCGCAAGGTATTTCATAGAGATAAAGGGTATTTTTCTTTGATTGCTGTGCTTTCCGATAATGAGTTTTATTAGTTACATCAGCGAAGGAAAGAGCAGTTAATGATTAAATGGGTTGGAGGAGTCCTCATTTTGGTTGGGATGTCGTTGATGGCGTCCGGTCTCATCAGCGCCTTGTTGGATTTGGCGGCGTTTTTGCTGCTGACGTATGCCGTTATCAAAAGGTCTCTGCTCAAACAAGAATGAATATTGATTTAACTGTGTTAGATAAAAGTTAACGGCATTATTTAAAAGCCTGATTGGTCACAGACGAATCAGGCTTTTTCTATTTAGGGGGGATTGAAAATTTAAATTAAAAAAGTTGAATATAAGTGAGCGATCCGATCCCAATGCTTAGCCAAAGTAAAATACCAAGCAGCAACGGCTGTAGTCCGGAAGAGCGCAGTTTGTTGACTGTGATTCCTGAACCTATCAAGAACAGGCAGACAACGAGTACCCGCTTAGACATAAAAAACACCTGATCATAAATCGGCTGTAAGTTAGGCACAAAGTGAGCAAACAGGATTGCTACGCAATAGAAAACAATGAAGAACGGAATTCCAATTTTTTTACTGTCTCCCTTGAACATCAGTGAGCTGATAAAAGCGACAGGAATAATCCAGAGCGCGCGGGCCAGTTTCAGTGTGGTTGCTGTTTTCAGAGCTTCATCACCATAAGCACTAGCGGCACCGACAACGGAAGAAGTGTCATGGATGGCAATGGCTGCCCAAGTACCGAATGCATGCTGACTCATGTCAAGCAAGTGACCGATAGCAGGAAAGACAAAAAGCGCGACAGAATTAAGAACAAATACTGTCGCTAGAGCGAGTGAGGTTTGATCGTCCCTGGCATTAATTGCAGGAGCTACTGCGGCGATAGCGCTACCACCACAAATCGCGGTACCGGAAGCAATCAGGTGGCCGGTTTTCTGTTCGATACGTAGGAGCTTAGTCAGTAAGTAGCCAAGTATTAGAGTAAAGAAGATAGAAGCGATGATAAGTCCTAATCCTTGCTTGCTGGCTTCAATTGCCTGATCCAGGTGGATACCGAACCCTAATCCGATAATTGAGTAGGAAAGCAGCTTTTTAGTTAGTGCTGCCAGGTTAAATTGAGTTGGCACTAAGCCAACACTGGCAAGGGTGAAACCGAGGATTAGGGCGACGGGTGAACTAATAAATGGAAGTAGGCAGACAAGAGCGATGATAAAGAAGAAGTAATCGGATGTCTGGCATTTCTTAACGGTGTTGGAAAGCGACAGCATTAGTGAGTCATTAATAGAAAATTAAGAATGACGCGAGTATACGAGGAAAATCAGGTTAGATAGAGTTAAATAAACTGATGGATGGGTTAAGTAAAACTTAACATTAGGGGGATTGTTTCTGAATCCATTTGCCGGCAGCATTCTGGAAGTAATGGCCGGGTTCGGTTTTTTCTATCGCTTTCTTGTATGCCAGACGTCCTACTTCAGCGGTAGTTAAGCCGTGGGAGACGGCAATTTTTTTATAGCGCTCCTTGCGAAGGGCGTTAACGCTTGAGATAAGCTGCCGCACCGCTGATGAGGGGGTAGAAGTCACCGCCGCAACGTAACCAGTGTTAGCTTCACCGATCAAGCCCTGGTTTTTGGCTTGTTGTAAATCCAACGCAAATGCATTGGCTGATATGAAAATAGCAAATAATAAGACTAGAAAATTCTTCATGGCAATCTCCTTGCCGTATCAGAATACATCTTCATCACTGAATAAGTCATCAATTTCCTTGTCAACTTTTATTCGAATTTCGTGTTCGATCTTAACATTGAGGTTTACTTCAATGGGTTTGTCTGATGGTGAGACTTGTACCGTTGGCGTACAGCCAGCAGTACCAATAACACTGAGCGTTGTAGTTAGTACGAAAAGCGTGACGAGGCAGGAAAGTTTAAGCTGAATATCCATGGACTACGACCTTTGTAAGTCATCATCTGTAAAAGCGCAATATTGCTACTCGTTTAAACCAAGCTGCTTTAAAAACAGACTCTCCAGCTTAGATGAATTAATGACATTTAATGTCTTTATTAGCGCTGGTATATCGTCTTCTATGTTCAGGTTTACATTCACAGGGCGACCATTTTGAAAATCTGGATTATGGCCCTTAAACCTTGAACTGGCATTTAATTGTCCTTCTTTAGAATAGTCTATATCAACAGCCAGCGAGTCGTATTTATAATTTTTGAGAATCTTACTGATCACCAACAGGCTATTTTCATCAGCAGCTTCGATGTTCTGATCAATCGCTGACCCTTCTTTGTATCTTAGGATGCCTCCGGGATAGCGGGAGTGTAAAGCCCCGTTTTTTATCACAGGCATACCGTCATGAATTGATATTGGGAAGCGTCCGTCCAGCACGCCGGTTAGCTCAATATCCTCTGGTTCAATAGCTTGTATCAGTTTTTCCAAATCAAGATGATGAACAAGAATAGGAATGTAAGGAATGTTTGCTAATTGGCTGCTGGTTACTCCGTGAGTGCTGATAGAACCACCGAGAGTATACGCACTAGCACGATGAAGCGCATAGTGGTTCTTTTCAGAATCGAACTCAATTAAAGCAAAGATGTTTTCCAGTAATACGCCTGCATGCAAAAGACCGATATGAATACCAATCGGATGTTTGGAGCGAATACCGTGAGGAGTAATACCGGCAGTAACTGAAGCATTAAGATCGGCGAAATGAAAATCATGAGCATTACCGCTTAAAGCATCGGCAAAAATGCTGAATTCTCCGGTAAGTGTGTCTTGCTTAATAATAAGATCGGCATCAAAACTGAGCTTGCCATTATTTAAATCATAATCTACCGGTAAGTGGGGTAAATAGTGTTTTTGCAAAGTACGTTTTGGATTAAAGCTAATGTCATTTCGGTGTAACTGTATTCTGGTTTTTTGTTGTCGCATATTTGAGGAAACAGTGAACTGAATGAGCCGAGCTTGCTTTATATTCTTTAATTCACCAGAAACTCTGAGCATATTAGGTGACAGGCTGAATTTTCCGTTACTACCGAGTGATGGTAAACGCTGGTTATTTTGCTTAAGGTTCAAACTGATTTGGTAATGGGTATCAATTTCTAGCTGTTCGCTTGCCTGAAACAAACTGGTATTGGTTAATTTGAGTTCGACATTGGCACTGTATTTCTGGACAGGTAATCTGTTTTTTTTATGCAGAAGTGTCTTGCGTTCCGTGGAAGATAATGTCTCGTCCATGATTACCTTTTCACCATAGATATCACCGCTAAGGATAATTGCACTTTCGGGCAAAAGCTGAAATCGTTTCTTATCCGGCGTATCGGTATTGGCAACTTGCGCTAGCTTAATGGATGCAACATTAAGCGAAAGATCAGTTATTTCTGTGTTTATGAGTTCTGGATGAAGTGACAGGGTAGCTTTGTCGAGGGTTATTTCCGTATTCTTCAGTTGCACCGCAAGATCGTTTGCTGACCACTGTAATGCGATATCGCTGGAAGCCGAAATGGTTTCCAGCTTTGCTTCAGTAACCGGAAATAGCTGGCTGAGTTTACCTTTAAAATAGGAATCGGTGTGACATTGTAACGACTCGGATATCGTCGGCAGATCGATTTGCAACGAACAGGTGAGCTGCTTGAGTTGAAGAGATAACAAACTGTTATGTTGCGGGCTGGTCATAATGACTTGTTCTGTCGGCTCCGCCAGATTCAACCTTAATGTACCATCTTGGTACTGAGCCCGGAGATTGAGTGAACCATCCGTTTGGAAAGCTAGTGTTGAGACAGGAAACTGTTCCTGTTCCTGTTCCGAGGGAGAAAGCATCGGGTGATGAAAGGCAAATTGATTGAGAGCCAGATCAACCTTGTTTGGTAAGGTTAGTGCTATTTGGTATTCGGCCCCGGCAATATCGATTAAGCGGGAGTGGCTAAGAGCATCGACAGTGGCTTGTTGAGATGTGTTCTGTTTCAGTGCTGTTTGGGTAGCGGTAAATTTAAGAGGTGAATGTAGCACTGCGCTGGGTATGCCATGAAATTTGAGCCTATCTGTCAGCTCCTTGGTATTGTTGAAAGTAACACTACAAGAGAGCGATTGGGGCAAAGGGCTGGCAAAGTAAAAGTCTGCGTTGCACTGTATATCATTGCCTTTGGGGCCTGATATTTTCCCGGAAAAATGGGCATCTTGTTCACTGCGGTGTTTCAATAGAATGTCAATATCATAAGGTTCTGGCCCCAGAGCTTTGCCTGTTAGCTTGAGCTTTGCGTGCTTGTCCGGTTTATTTTCTCTTTTTCGTGGTGTCTCAAGCACCAACAAGGAATGTATGATCAGTTCTCCGTAGCTGAAATCATCAATTTTCAGTTTTCTGATCGGCAGCATTGATAGTTGGCCGATGGCTCGCCCGAGATGTAGCCCCTGGTTTGAATTATCCGGTTTCTCGATAAACTCAGGTAACTGACTCGGCTGGTCGACCCAAAGGTGGTCCGCAGTCAGTTTAATACTGTCTGCTGCATGCTTTAAGTCGAGCTCCAGTGCGATATTTCTCCCTGACTGGTTGTATCCGTCAGTGGTGGTTGGCCATTTAGGAGTCAGGTTTTCAATGTGAACTGATAATGGTGTTCGCTCCGGTTGCCAGCTAATCGAGAAATTGACACTTTCCAAACTTAATGGATAGCGATTTTCAGCTTCATCTCGCGGTATTAACAAGCTTAGGTCTGCTTGGCGGGCAAAGCCGCTGATAACCAGTGTTGGCTGAGTGGTCAGTACCAGATTAATATCATTGATTTGTTGTAGTATCGGATGGTTGTTCTTATCAAAGAGCGAGGCATTTAATTGACTGGTATGGGCGCTAAATACATAAGGTTCTGAAAGGTCGGTAAAATTAAAGGCTGTATCAGAGAAGGAAAGAGCACTGAGTTTTATTCCTCGTTGTCTTAGTGCATTGAATACAGCCGGCGAGAGTATGATTTCTGTTTTTGGGGAAAACAGTCGCCATGATGAGTTCGAAATAGCGCTATCTTCATCGACAAAGTGTTCCAGAGAGAGCTTTTTAAAAGTCAGGGCATTTTTATTAATCGCAATAGAAAGTTCATCTATCACCAGTCCTTTACTGAAGCTGATACCGGATATCGCATTGATTTCAATCCCTTTGGATGCAAGCCATGGAGGTATGATGACTGCCGGAATTATCAGCATACAAAGTAGAATACACAGACCATAAATGAACAGGCGCAGCTTGCGGTAGCGTTTTTTTCCTTTTGCCGCTGTACTTAACTGTTTTTCAGTTTCATTCATGGATTAATAAAAATCTCCTTAGAGATGAAAACGCAGTGCTGAATAAGTACCTCAATACTACTTGGGTACATATCTTAAGCATAAACCTGAAATACACATTTGGCTGGAAACGATTGATTGGGAAGCTGAAAAGATAATATAGAAAATCCCTCGACTGAGGGCGTTCAGGTGTCTGCATATCGGGAAAAAGTAGCCGGTTGGCTATCAGTTTATTTGAAAGATCGTCTGATAGGGTCCCGGCGAGATTCCATGTTGGCTACATATAGTCGTTATTATTAGAATGCTTATTGAGCTTTATGGTTAACCAGCCAGTGCTGGATCGCAAGCCACTTTTGCAATCTTGGCTTCGTGTAATTCTTCGTCTGTTGGTTGAGGAATCGTCACTTCGTTGTTTAAACATTGTAGTGCAGTGAGAAGTGCATCTTTGACAATAGCTTTATCATCACTTTCAAGAGCATGAACAGCGCGGAAGAGTTCTTTTTGAATGCGGGTCGCTTGTTTGGAAGCTTGCTCCAACTCTAGATATTCGATAGAAGCGATTTCATGGATACGCTGTGCTGATGCGTTAAGGTTTGATAAGTCTCGGTTTGTCATCAATTGTGATGAACAATGCTTAAGGTATGAGATGCTTTGCGAAAGCGATTGTGATGGTTGTTCCATATTTGATTTATCCTTAACCGTTGATTTTACAATCAATTTTATATCGTCCCGGACACTTGCTGGCCACTTTAGAGCAAAACGATATGCGATATATTAATGCAGATCAATTAAATCCCTATTCTAAATCACTTTTAAATATGCAACGTAACTACCACTTTTCGCTGTGGTCAATTTTGCTATTTGCTGGCAAATTTAGCTAATAAATATAATAAAAGTGATAGTTATATCCATATAATGCATTGAAAGTTAATAAAAAAGTTTGGCATGCTCTCTGCTTTCAACCTAGTGTTAAGTTAGGTTCATATAAGGAACATGGATATGAAAAAAGGGATTGGCGTACTTGTTGTTATTATTTCATTTTTAATGATAAGCAATATGGTAGCGGCGAAGGATAGCCGTGTATTAACAGGAAAAATTGCATTAGAGCAAAACGGCAATCAGCGGCTTAGTCAACTGGCTCTGGATGTACCTGTTGGAAAAATTGAGGTTAGGGTAGTCAATGGTGACGCTGTTACATATAAAGTGAAAATTGAGGATGATTCATCCAGTTGGTCGTTATTTTCCGTTGATCTGGATACGATAAAAGTATCGGAAGATGTTACTGAGCAAACCGCTTCTCTTAAAATTGATGAAGATGATGTTTCCCAAAAATGGACGTTGATTGTTCCACCTGAATTGGCACTGAGCTTCCGTGTTGGTGTAGGTAATCTGAATGTGGATTCATTTAGTCAGTCGCTATTTGCAGATATTGGCGTTGGTTCTGCTTGGATCAGTGTTGATAGTACCGATTACCGTTCTGTTCTGGCTGAGGTTGGAGTGGGTGAAATCCAGATGAGCGGCTTTGAGCCTGGCGAATTACATAAAGAACGCGCAGTTGTCTCAGAAGAGCTAAGGTATTCAGGGACCGGTGCTCATACTATTGATATCAATATTGGTGTCGGGGATGTGAATCTTAGCCGGCAAACCCTTTAAGTAATATCAAGATGACTGTAATAGAAAGTGAATAGCCAGAATAATTTGGTTATTCACTTTTTTGAATGCTCTATCACTGTAGTGAGAAAATTCTCGGGGTAAATACAATTAATTTTGCATAGAAATTTTACCTGGTGAATAACTCGTTCTCTTGAGCCTCTAGATATTCTCGCTGTTCAAATAAGTCATCCAGTTATGGCTGACTCGCTCAAACTCTTCCTCACAAACGTCTTCCCGCTCAGTTTTGAAGTCTTTCTCGATATCTTCTAGTAACTGGGAGTGTTGCTCAGGATTGCTACCGTAAATAAGGCACAGCGTATAATAGTAGCGCTGGATATCCAGGCTATGTTCATCAATAAAATCCAGGCTATCGAAAGCTTCGATTTGTTGGTCTTCATAGGCGAAAAGATCTGCCGCGCTAATAGCGACTTCATCGCCGCTTTCTATATAGTTGAGCAGTAATACAGTGGCAAAGTTATCGACGGCATCTTCTTCTTTACCAAGCACCGGAATGTTATTGTCGGCAACGAAGGCATGGCCAAGTTCATGAAGCAATGTATGAAGCAGAGTATCAAGAGCGGCTTGTTCTTCACTTATTCCTGATTTTTTATAGTTATTGGATTTAAAGCGCTCAATCGCATGGTTAAAAAAACTGTATGGGATCTGGATCTGATGTTGCTCAGGATCATATAAAGGCCCGTCCAGCGCTCCAAAAACAACCGTAACCGGTTTCGAGAAAACGACAACGGATTGGCTAAGGTCTTGGACTATATTAACGGCATCTGATGACTGGATAGTGTCCAATACTTGTTTATCTACAGCATTTTTCGCTGGTAAATATTGGTATTCAACTGTTGGCTTGGTACTGACTTGTATTGCAGAAGACGATTCAGCAAATGACCTAAACCCAAACAACGAGAGGGTTGTAACAATCCCTAACGGTAAAAAATGTTTTTTCAGCATGACGACGATTGATTTATTGGTTTTGTGTATAGCATGTATCAAATAAAAATTAATGTTTTTTAGCAAGAACTACATTGTCTTTTTCGTGGGAATGGGACATGAACCTATGATACAAAGAGCAAAAGGGATGACAGTAATCCGCCGGGAGTGAATGTGAATAAATTATTGTCTTTTGAAGCGTTATTGGTACTTGATGCAATCGAACGCCGAGGAAGTTTTGCCGCAGCTTCAGAAGAGTTGGGCCGTGCGCCTTCATCGCTGAGTTATCAGGTGCAGAAACTTGAGCAGGATCTTGATCTGGTGATCTTTGATCGCTCCGGACACAAAGCGGCATTTACTAAGGCCGGACACCTATTATTGGAAAGAGGTCGGCAGCTACTAAGTGCTGCTGATGAAATGATCGCTGATGCCAGTGCACTGGCCCACGGTTGGGAGCTGGACATTACGATAGCCTATGATGGGCTGGTCAAGCTGGATTCCCTGCTGCCGCTGGTGGAGGAGCTTTCCAAGCAGAGTAAAACCCGGGTTCGCTTCCGGGAGGAGATCCTGGCGGGATGTTGGGAGGCGCTAGCACAGGACAGGGCTGATATATTAATAGCTCCGGCTCCCAGTGTTGCGCCGCCAGAGGTGAAAATTAAGCCTATAGGTAAACTGGATACAGTTTGGGTAGCCCATCCAGATCATCCAATACACCAACATAAAAATCCGTTGGAACCTTCTGTCAGGCAACAATACAGGGGGATCGCAGTTGCAGATACCGCACGTAACTTGCCTCCTTTGACGCACAATATCCTTGATGATCAGCCATTGCTGACAGTTAGTTCGATGTATGACAAGCTGGTGGCCCTTAAGGCAGGTATGGGGATAGCTACAATGTCTGCCAGCTATGCAGAGGAAGCAATCAAAAATGGTGAGCTGGTGGTGATCGGAGATGATCCTGTCTATGAACTGGAGATCGTTCTGGCCTGGAATCGAAGCCGTATGGGTAAAGCTAAGAGTTGGTGTATCCAGCATATTGAAAGTTTGTGGAAAAGACAGTTTCAATAAATAAGCAACGGCGCACATGAGCCATTGCTTATACTGCTTACTGTTACTTATTTTAGTGGCAGTAGCATTTCGACAATGCCGTCTTCCATTTGGACATCAATTTCAAAGCCGATCTTTTGAGCCAGCATGACCATTCCTCTGTTTGAGGGCATGGTCATTCCGCTTATCCGATCTAGCCCACGCTGCTTACAGTAACGAATAATTTTATCCATCAAGATGCTACCCAAACCAACACCTTTCAGATCTGAGCGAACCAGAATCGCAAATTCGGCATCAATGTTATCCGGGTCGGATAAAGCCCGACAGACGCCGATGATTACTTCTTCGTTTTCACCTTTTTCGTTAGTTATCTGCTGTGTCGCGACAAACGCCATTTCCCGGTCATAATCAATTTGTGTCAGATTAGCCATGGCTTCATGGTTTAATTCACCGACATCTGAGAAGAAACGTTTGTAGAGGTCATCGACAGAAACTTGGGAGATAAAGGCCTTATGTTTGGGTTCATCTTCAGGCAATATTGGGCGAAGCAGGATGGAAGTTCCATTTTTAAGTGTCGCTTGTTCTTCATGTTCTTTGGGGTAAGGGCGGATAGCTAATCTTACTTGCTTATCGCCGTCGAAAGGTTTAATCGTCATTGACGCGTCGATAACCGTCATCTCGTCACCAGCAGCCAGCAACGGATGGATATCGAACTCAATTATTTCAGGGCAGTCGATGATAAGCTGTGAGATTTTGACTAGCAACTTGGACAACGCAGGGATATCCAGTTGCTCCGGCTGACTCCGTTGCTTAATTTTTCCGGTTTTTATCGCATTGATTACCAGATAGCGCGCCAATGTCATATTGAGTGGTGGAATAGCTACGGCGGCATCTTTGTGAATATCCCATTCACCCGTTCCTTCACCAAGTAAGATCACCGGACCGAATACCGGATCATGATGGACTGAAATCCGTAGTTCCTGGGCTCCAGAACGTTTGGCCATTCGTTGAACCAACAAGCCGTCAATTTGTGCGCCGGGATAGTTTAATGAAACCCGGTCTAAAATGGCCTGTGCACTATTTGCCACTTCAGCAGCATTTCGAAGGTGAAGCATGACACCGTGGACTTCGGATTTATGGCGGATATCCGGTGAACGTAATTTTACGGCAACCGGATAGCCGATTTGTTCAGCGATTTGGGCGGCTTCCGCCGGGTCTGATGCAATCCATGTAGGCAACGTATTGAATCCGTAACTTTCCAGAACTGGACGGACTTCATGGATTTTGAGCTGAGTATGGTTCTGCGCGATCAGGTGATTCAAAACATCATGAACGTGACGCGGATTAGCCTGCACTTCACCAAAGGAGATCGGTGTTTCCATTAATTGCTTCTGGTTGCGGCGGTATTCCACCAAATGCATGAAAGCGGATATTGCACTTTCAGGTGTACGATATGCCGGAAAACCCGCTTCAGTAAATAGCTGGCGTGAAGCTGCGGCTTCGTTTTCACCGGACCAGTTACTCAGAATATTAAAGCGTTTGGTTCTAGGGTGGGATTTCAGCAATTCGATCAGACGACGCGCGGTTTCATGTCCCAGTGCGATAGCCGATGGGGAGTGCATAATAAGCAGGGCATCGAAATCATCACTGTCGAGCAGAATTTGAATAACTTTTTCGTACCGATTGATATCGGCATCACCAATAATGTCGATAGGGTTCGAATGGGACCAGCACGAAGGAAGTACCTCCGATATTTTTTCGAGAGTCTCTTCACTGAGGGTTGCAAGTTTGCCGCCGCGTTCGGACAAGGCATCAACCGCCATTACTGCCGGGCCTCCGCCATTAGTCAGAATCGCTAACCTTTCCCCCCGGAGAGGTACTGAATGGGCAAGTGTTTCAACGGCAGCAAATAATTCATGGGTGTTATGTACCCGCAGCATACCGGATCGGCGTATGGCCGCGTCGTAAACAGCATCCAAACCGATTTCACCACCGGTATGAAGATGTGCTGCAGCACTGCCTGCAAGGGTTCGACCGCTTTTTAATACAAGAATACGGCGATTGCGTGCCGCGGCTCTGGCGGCAGACATAAAACGGCGGGCATCTTTAATTGAATCAATATAGAGCAAGATTGCTTCAGTTTTGCTGTCACGGCACAGATAGTCGAGTAGTTCAGCAAAATTGATATCACAGGCATCACCAAGCGAAAGAAAAGTTGAAAAGCCGATACTTTTGTTTCTGGCCCAGTCCAGAATCGTAGTACAGACCGCGGCAGACTGAGAGATAAACGCAATTTTCCCTTTGTTGGCCGGAACCGGTGAAAACGAGGCATTCAAATTGAGCCAGGGTAAGATAATTCCCATACTATTCGGCCCGGCAAGACGCATACCATATTGGCGGGCAACAGAATACATATGGGCTTCTTCGGTTTCACCCCGGTCACTGAAATCTACATTCATTCCTGATGCCAGGATTATCGCGGCTTTGACTCCTTTTTCTCCCAGTTGACGGATAATTTCGACATTACGGTGGGCATTGGTACACACAATTGCTAAATCGGGTATACGGGGTAGGGAGTCAATAGTCGGGTAGGCCAGAACGCCAGCTACAGAGTCATATTTAGGTGTTACCGGCATGATAGGCCCGTGGAAACTACCGGATAGCAGGTTTCTGATAATGATGTTTCCGGCTCGGTTGGGGCTGTCTGAAGCACCAATAACAGTGATCGACTTTGGCTTAAGCAGTTTATCCAGTCCGTCCATAACATCACCAAGCATAAGAAATAGTTATGAAGAGTGTAACGGATGGACGTTGGAGTTTGTGGCTAAAGTCTGCGAGCTGTGATCAAAACCAAGTTGTTTAGATTGATCTGAGAAGGAGTTAATCAGTGGGATAATAAACAGCTGCGAGTTAATGCTATTGCCCACAGCTGCAGGACATTATTAACCTAAGTGACGATTAGATTTGATAACGACTTTTATCACCGATGTCATAATGGATTGGCATTCGCCATTTAGAAAATGCAGCAACGGCTAATAGAATCGAGCCAGCCATGCTAAAAGCAATACTGATTTGGCTTTGACCAAATACCTGACAGAACCAAAAGCCAGCCAGTGCCAGTGGTGTTAACATCAGAACTTTTAACTGGAAACAGAAGTATTCTTTGATTGCCAGTGCACTGAAGGTAAATAAAGCTGCTCCAAGAGCAAGCGGGTTCCAAAGTCCGGTGATGAGCCAGATAGCTGAAAACAAGCTGCTGCCGACAATGAGCAAGCGAAAACGCTTGTCGTATATATGGACGGTATTAGCTGCGATAAGTGCAGCGATGACAAGAGCGGGAGTTGCAAAGCTTGCTTCCCAGGCAATGATAGACATTATTGCGGCAGAAAGCGTCAAAGCGCCGCGGTATAGAATAACAGTCAACCAATCAAGGCGGTCAAGTTCGCTTTGAAAATGTGGATCGGCCATGAAGAGCTCCAAAATGGGAATAATGATGTAGTTTATAATGGAATCCTGTGACGAATGGCTGATAGTTATTGATCTATCTTAAAGTTAGGGTTGATTGGGTTAAAAACCAACGGCAGAATGAAAACAGATTTTAGATTTGGCAGAGTTATAATGAAGAAAGTCGCCGTATTCGCCGTAGTAACGGCATTGGCCGGATGTGTGTCAGATAATGACAATATGCAAATTGTCTCTTCATCATCTGAAGAGGTTTATACTGCAGAGCAGCTTCGCTTGATGGAACGCATTCAGGAAGCAAAAATTCAGGAAGCAAAAATTCAGCAACCAAAAGTTCAACAAGCTCAGATAGAGAAATCTGCACCTGTGGCTAAAAAAGTTGCGATAGCACCAGTACCGGTAAAACTCGCTGTTGCTCCGAAGCCTGAAGAGAAAAAACAGCTTGCCCCTAAACCGGTTTACAAACCAAAACCAGCAAAACCTGTATATAGCGAACCTGAAGGATATACGATTCAGGTTCTGGCTCTGAGCCATAACAAAAGTTTCCGTCCGTATATGAATAAACTGCCGTCCAATCAGCCTGTTTGGATGAACAAAAAGCAACTTCAAGGTGTACCTTGGTATACGATGCTGTTCGGACATTACCGTACTCTCGAAGAAGCCAAACGAGCACTGAGTGCATTACCTCAGGATGTAAAAGACTACGGACCATTTGTCAGAAGCCTTAGCGAAATCAAATCCTCCCCAACGCCTAAGCTTACAAAGCTGAACTAACATTATTTAAAAGAGAGCCATTAGGCTCTCTTTTCAGTTAAATACTTCAATTAAATTAATTAGGTCGTAAACTCATTTTTGTGGGTTTTATAACCAGGATTATTAGTAATTCTGAAGTATTTCACTATTGAGTGCCATATGTGGTGCAATAGTTTGCTTTTTTTTATTACTATTGATCAAGATTTTAGCTTGGGCGCTTCATCATGACTCTTTCTAGCTCCAAGCGTTAACAGATAGTAACTGGTGAGCTTTGGCTACCAGTGTTGTAATACAAGGGATGATAATGAGCTCAATCCATGTTTTATTATTGTGCGGCGGTGGTAGTGCCGAGCATGAGGTTTCACTTGTTTCTGCTAATTACATTGAACAGCAGCTCAAGCAGATCGATGGTATTGCCTATACCCGTGTTGAGATGAAAGAAGATGGCTGGTTTAATCAAAACGGCCGACCGTGCCAGCTAAACCTTGATCAAACGCTTCAGGTTGACGATAAGAAAACAGACATTGGGTATGTTATTCCATGTATTCACGGTTATCCTGGCGAAACTGGTGACCTACAGTCATTTTTGGATATGGCGAACTTGCCGTATTTTGGTTGTGGCGCTGAAGCAAGCACAAACTGCTTCAACAAGATCACGACGAAACTGTGGTTTGATGCTCTGAACATCCCGAATACTCCGTATGTTTTCCTTAGTGAAAATAATACAGAAGCCCATACACAGGCTGAAGCGGCTTTGGATACCTGGGGGCAAATCTTTATTAAAGCCGCTTGCCAAGGCTCATCGGTAGGTTGTTATAAGGTGACAGAAAAATCGGAATTGGCAGAGGCAGTAAATAATGCGTTTAGCTACTCTGAACAAGTACTTATCGAAAAAGCGATCAAACCACGAGAGCTGGAAATTGCCGCATACCAATACGGTGATGAACTGGTTATTACCAACCCAGGCGAAATTCTGAGCCCTGAAGATGAGTTCTATACCTACGAAGAAAAATACAGTGCTGATAGCCACTCGACAACGATGGTTGAAGCTGACAATCTGACTAATGAGCAAGTCGAACAGATTCGCGGTTATGCCCGTAAAGCTTTTGTACATATGAAGTTGAAAGATTTGTCTCGTATTGACTTCTTTCTGAGTGAAGAGGGTGAAATTCTGCTGAATGAGATCAATACCTTCCCGGGTATGACACCGATTTCCATGTTCCCTAAAATGCTGGAACATCATGGTCATCAATTCAAGCTGTTCCTTGAGCAAGCAATTAAAGCCGGTTGTTAACGATTAACTGGCTTTAGAATGAGGCGGGTTGTCTTAATTCTTGAACTAACCGACAACCCAGCTTCTCGTTCTGCGCTAAGCTTATTGGCGATTTCAATACCAGCTGCAATACTGGTTTATAGATGTATAACTAGGAAAACTATGCTGACAAAACAACAAAAACTGGAGCGGTTTAAGGTTTTGCGCGATAAAAATTACCGAGCGAGCCTGCAGCTAGAAGGTTTTGATGTTGAGCCATCTAAGGTGAATGTAGAAGTTAAATCGTTAACCGAAGCCGAGCAAATTACCAAATTGAAGCAGCGTTATGCGAGATAAATATGGAGTGAGTCAGGACCCAGACTGTTATCCAAACACATCGGTCCTCAAAAATTACTTATCCATAATGGATGAAGATGAGCTTGAACTTGCCGAGCGTGACTTTACCCGGGTTCGAGCCGAGCATTTTGAGCCTGAATTTGACCAATTCAACCTTCCTTACCTGCAAAAAATCCATCGCATACTATTTCAAGATTTGTATCCCTGGGCTGGAGAAATCAGACAGGTAGATATTACCAAAGGGCAAACGCGCTTCTGCCATATGCACAATATTGAGCGTGAAGCGAACCGGCTTTTTCGTGAACTGGAAAAAGAAAGCTGCCTTTGCGAGTTAGCATTTGACGCCTTCATTGCTCGAATTTCCCACTATTATTGTGAGTTGAATGTCGTACATCCTTTCCGTGAGGGCAATGGCAGGGTGCAACGGATCTTCTTCGAAATACTTGCAATCAATGCCGGTTATGAACTGTGCTGGGAAGGGATTAATCTCAAAGAATGGGTTGATGCTAATCAGGCAGGGTATTTTGGTGAACTGAAACCGCTCGAGAAGCTATTCGAACGAATCACAGTACATATAGAAAATCCCCATAACTACAGTGGACATTGGGCAGAAAATCCGAGTTTAGATTAATAAAAACATTTTATTTCAGATGATTCTGTAGTTTTAACGCACTATAATTTTTAAGTTGATTCAGCATCATAACCCATAAATTAATTACTTTTCCCAAGGTTTAAGCTTTATATATTTAGCGATTTCCTGGTCATGACGGTCAGTATGACCGGCATACAAAGCTGGCATAGCGGGGCTTTTCCAGCGTCCTTGTTCTTGAATTTCGGTAATAGATAAACCTGAATCAGCCAAATCTTTTGCAGCGCCAACACGAGGTGATTGTCCCGAGAAAAGGTTGGATGACGGTAAGTTTAGTTCGTCACTCGCACGGCGAAAAACGCGATAAATTGATGAATGATCTAATGCTTGCTCGCCAATATTTCCATGGCGATCGATACGACGGAAAATAAACCCATCGTCAATCATCCCGGCAACCAGCCAACGCTGTAGAGCTTTTGATGAAACAGAACTAAGAGCAATCACTTTATCTTCAACATGAATATTGATTAACCCGTTGCTATGTATTTCAAGAGAGTCAATGGTGATAGCTGCCAGTTCACTACGTTTTAGCATAGCCTCAAAAGTGACAGCCCAAATAGCCATATCGCGAATATCTTTAAATTTGGTAGAAAGCTCAAAACGATTGAGTAATTGTTGTAGGTGTTCATCTCGAAATGCAGAAGCATTCCGACAATCATCATGCTTCTCGCGTTGTTGTTTTTGCATTTCAATACGAATTTCTGTATGTGCACAGGGGTCAGTAAGATGGTGGCAACGATGGACCAATGAAATTGTTACCATGTAACGCTTTAAGCTTGACAGCTTTCTCTTGCGGGACATGTAATCTACATATCGGTGAACTGTATCTGAGGTCGCAGGCAGAGCAGTGATTTTGTTTTCGATGCAGAAAGCCAGGAAGTTGTTCCAATCATTCTTGAACGCAACTAAAGTGTTTTTAGCATACTGGTTATGGGTTAGGAATTGCCAAGGTTCAATAGAGTCCATATATTGATTGAAAATCAATAAACTGGCTTTTTTTTGTTCATTGTCTTTTATCGGCTTGATTTTTTTAGTCATAATAGCTGTCAATACCTAGTGCACTATAATTTTAATGATATAATAAAAAACAAAATTTACATATCAAAACCAAAAAAAACTCACTCAAAACCATAAATTTATAAGCATGTCAGGAAGACAAACGTTTAACTTAATGCTTCAATAACAAAGTAAGAAATAAGTATTTGGAAGGAAAATCTCTATTTACTACTGATACTTATTATGTGCTTATGTTTTATACAGCGTTGGCTCAACATCGTTGAGGATCGGAAATGAAGAAAAGATTGTTCCATCGAGGGCATAATATTGAAAATACAACTGGCGAACCGAATGCATGGCGAACTGTCATCAATGGTCGTCCAGTTGAAAACAAATTCACACTGGTCAAAAAGAGCATTGACTGGTGGTGTGATATGAAAACATTCATGCCACCAGAAAAATTCGAAGGCCTCAACTCTCAACCTCAACAGAGTGCGCAGAAGGTCGAAGAGTACAGAGGTTTCAAGCTTATGAATGACAGCGGAACCCCTAACGAATGGTATGTGATTTTGCGTGGTCGCTTATTAAAAGGCTCACCCGTTGCTATCAAAAAGCATTTAGATGCCGTCATTAAAAAATTAAAACAAAAATAGAGTAGGGTAAGTCAATTAAATCTACAGTGAAGGGAATGGTATCAAGCTCGCATGACTCCAGTAACAACTTAGCCTTGCGAATAAAAAACTAAATAAGAATTTTGCCCTGACAGATTTTATCTCTGTCAGGGCTGTTACATTGGTGCGAAGCCAAATTAGTCATCTTCGTCTTTTTTATCGACATCTACCAAATAATCACCGCTTAGCCAGTTGCGGCCGATAAGCAGTTTATAGTCGAGTTTACTGCGATCTCGTAAGTTAACAGCCACAGTCTTATGTTCGCCGTTCCACCCAAGATCCATTTTTACCGCATATCGGCGTTCAACACCTTGAGCATTACGTATCTTACTAACTTTGATGATCTTGCCTTTATACTTTGCCTTTTCACCATTCTCGTTAGTGGCCGTAAATTCAACGATATCTCCTAAGTGATCGCGCATATTATTGCTCTTATCACCAATAACTTTGATGTCAGTAGCATGAATAGAGGTTGTTTTCGCGCCAGTGTCAATCCGGGCCTGAAAGTCCAGGTCAAGTTCATGAACTTTAATGGTTTCAATTTGGCCGACAATTGATTTCTGTTTGTTGTCATTACCATCAGCCATAGCTAGGTTCGCCCCAGTTGAGCAGATCAAGATCAATGCCGGTAACAGAATTTTTTTCACACACAGGCTCCTAAGAGTTTATTTGTTTTCAATATAGACAGTAGATGAATAATTACGTTCATCATCATTAATTAGTGAGTTGAGCACATCATACGTTCTATATTGAATCATATACCAAGAGGCATAATTATCGCTGAACAGCAAAGTCAATTATTCGTAAATTTTCAATATTTCTCTGATTTTGGTGAAACAGGCATCAGTTTGCTCAAAATGAACAACATGAAACCCCAGCTTTTTTGCTACTGCAATATTAGTTGCATTATCATCAATGAAGAGTGACTCACTGGCAAGTAATCCAGATTTTTCAAGCAGTATCTGGTAAATCTGCGGCTCAGGCTTAATCACAAACTCATTAGCTGAAACTATACCGCCAGTAAACAATGAGAAAAACTCATTGCGATCATATAAGGTTTCAAAGAAAGCGTTACTCATGTTGCTAAGATAGAAAATAGAGTAATGGTGACGAACTGCTTGGTAAAGAAGACGTTCTGTTGTGACAATGGGCTGCAAGCTATTTAAAGTATGTTCGATAAAATTTTGCATCCGTGACACTGAAAATCCTGTTCGGGCTGCAAATTTGGGGATCTCTTCAGCGAGTAACATAGTGCCGCGATCGAGAGAAAGCCAATCAGGATGATGGATAACTTCTTTCAACAACATGTTTTGCTCTGCGTGCGAAGAGGTAAAAGTTTGCACGATTTGAACTGGATCCCAGTCAAATACCACAGCGCCAAGGTCAAAAATTACGTTACGAATCATAACCGTTTCCGTTTTACTATCATTTATTGATAATATTCGGAAACTGGTAATCCGCAAGCTCGATTGAAGAACTTATTATCAGGCTCACAAATCCCAGAAAGTAGACGAGATTTATTTCAAATGAGTGATAACAGCCGCTTAGTATTCTCAACAGAAACAGGCCGAATCAAAGAAGAGAAAGCTGCACCTGAACGCCCTAAAGGCGACGGTGTTGTACGCATTCAACGTCAGACTAAAGGTAGGAAAGGCAAAGGCGTATGTATTGTTACAGGCCTTGATCTTGAAGATGCGCAACTCAAGCTGCTAGCTGCAGAACTGAAAAAAGTCTGTGGCTGTGGTGGCTCAGTTAAAGATGGAAACATCGAGATTCAAGGTGATAAGCGCGACATCATCAAAGTGGCACTTGAAAAAAAAGGCCACACAGTAAAGTTAGCCGGTGGTTAACAAAAAGAGCCCGAGTATTTGCTCGGGCTTTTCTTTTTTCTTTGAGTCTGGCGGTTAACTCGGCATTTAATTACTTTTGGTAATTTAAGCTAGCTTTGAAGAACCAGGCAAACTGACCATTTGCAGCAGAGCTTAAAAATAGGTGTTAATTACCTATTTTATGGTAAATAGCCAATACTGTTAAATTGTCCAGTATGCTTGGCGAACTGTGTCGAGAGGGGCCGCTCAATTGAGAGAATATAGCGGCCAGAGCAATCCTCAACGTAAAAGAACCTGTTACTTGAGATTGTATTTAACATAATATACATAATGCGCACTGGGTTATGGAGTTCATGCCAGCCAAACCAGCCAAGGAAATGGCCGTAAAACCAACCCCAAACGATTGAAATCCTTGGCCGTTAAGCTTTTTTGCTATTTCTTCCCAAATCGCTTTGATGCTGCTGTCCTGTGTGCGGTCAGCGTGAACGCCAATCAATGCCTCTTTCTCGTCGATATTACATTCTTGTGCCAGAAAAACTGCTTCATTATCAGATAGATAGCGCTTTCCTTTGCGCATTTCGGAAATTCTAGACTTTGGTAACCCTAAATCAGCCGCAATTTGTTTGTCTTGTATGTAGTTTTTCGCTGATTTGTAGCTGTCTAGCAATTTTGTCTGATACATAAACCCTCCAATTTTTCCTCTATTGTAGCTTGTTAGTTACGCCTGTGCGTACCTTGCAGTTACGGTCGGTAGTAACCTATAGTTACAGCACTTCGTAACTGGCAAGCGTTGAGGAACATATGGCAACTACACTTGAACTTCTAGATGGCGTCCGCTTCTTTGAAAATGCAATTGAAATTGTGGCTGTCTCTGCTGCCTACGCTGAAACCTACAAGAAAACGCATACCTTCATTACCCGCGAAATCGTCGAATACAAAACTCTGTCTGCTGCGTTGGCCACTGGCAAAGCCCTGTGTTGTCACCATGATGCAATCAACCTTTCTGGTAAGGATGCCTAATCATGATGCAGCGAATCTTAGTCCACGATTTGGCAACCGATACCTATGAGTATGTGAACTTCTTGCCAGCCCGAACCCTGTGTACGTCGTACACCAAACCGGACATCAACAACGGCGGTCATCTGCCGGGCTTTGTTGACCATACCCGGCCAACGCAAGATTACGTGTCGTCAATGCTTCAACGACAAGCGTTATCACAACCGATTCATTCGGTTGACGCGTCAGATGATATCAAGCCGTCGTTCGTTTCACCGTGTCAGGACGTGTTGAACCTGACGCGACCACACCGTGCTTTCGGTCCGGTAATGTCCCGGGCCTATATCAACATGGCGAAGAAAGTTGGCCAACTTGATGCCATGCGAGCGTTGGAAGAAGCCAATGAGCGTCTGACCAAGATGGAGTTCCGCTACACCTCAACGGATGAAGAACTGTGTGACTTCGCCAAGGCCAAGTCAGCCTATGTCATGCGTCAGGTCGCGGGTATCAAGGATGTCACCAAGGCATTCAATCGCGCTTGTGACATTCTGGCCGATTACGGCTTGTCATTCCGTCCTGAGCTCATCAAAAAAGCCGAGGAAAACGGCGAACTGAAAAGCCTGATTAACCGCGCAACCAACGAGCTTTGGTGGCGTCGTTCGCTACGCAAACATGCAGCCATTGAGATAGAACGCGCAGCCCGCGACCTGACCTTAGTCCACAAATACGGTCAGGCATATTGCTCGGATTTCTCACTGGGCCGCCGCCGACAACGCGATGCTGACAATGCCGACGTACTCAGGAGCACCATTGCTTACGACGAGGATGACTCTGATAACTGGTTCTCACTTTATGAGCTGTCCGGCAAATCCATTTCCAACCCGGAGATACGCCGCGCTGAAATGTTCGTCCGTTTGAAAGGTTTCGAGAACATCGCCAAGGCCAGTGGTCACGTTGCCATGTTCTATACACCGACATGCCCTAGCCGCTTTCATTCGGTTTCCAAGGGCAAGGTTAACCAAGCATGGCTTGATGCGGGCCGACCAACCACGCAGGACGCCCACAACTACATGACCGACATGTTCGAGAGCTTCCGCAAGGCTTTGGACAAGGCTGAAATCAAGGTGTACGGCCTGCGCGTGGTCGAACCCCACGCTGACGGCTGCCCGCACTGGCATGTGCTGTTTTTTATGGAACAGCAACATTGTGACACTGTAACGCGTTTATTTAGGCACGCTGCCATGGCCGATTCACCAGACGAACCCGGTGCCAGCAAGTACCGCTTCAAGGCCGAGCCGATTGACTGGTCGAAAGGCTCTGCCGTCGGCTATGTCGCCAAGTACCTGTCAAAGAACATCGACGGCCAGCACATCGGCGATGACATCGCCACCGAGCTGGACGGCATTACCGCAGCCGAGCGCGTAGTCACATGGGCCCGGGTCAATGGCATCCGCCAGTTCCAGTTCATCGGCGGCCCGTCCGTCACAGTCTGGCGCGAACTGCGCCGGATAAGGGAAGAATTCACAGAGGACGATACCGTGTTTAAACATCTGGATAACGGCGAATGGATGACACTTGAGAACATCCGCCGCGCCGCAGATTCATCGGACTGGGAGGCGTTCTGCCTTGCCATGGGCGGCGTGTTTGTCCGCCGTGACGACCAGACTATCAAACCCCGCTACCACGTCCCGCACATCATGGAAAAGCTCATCGACGAATACGGCGAAGAGCATCAGAGCACCAAACCACGCACCACCCGCTACGGCGATGTTGCTGGGGCGCGTGTGGTCGGCGTGGTGTTCAAAGCCGCCTATCTGGCCACCCGAACCCGCACATGGAAAACCGAGAACAAGGAAGTCTTCCTGCGCGGCACCAAACGCATCATGACCGGGGTGACGGATGTCTTCGATGCCCTTGAGCGTGAAGGCGAATACCTGCGGATGGCCGACGAGCAATATGAAGAATACCAGCGCTACCTCGACCGCCTTGACGAAATGAACGCCTATGTGTTCGACGAGGCTGATTGCGAGACCGTCTGGAGCGGCCGCGCGAAGGCTGAGCGCGAAGCGACTGACGGGAGCGCAAGCTCCCCTTGGACTTGTGTCAATAACTGTCACTAATAAGGAATTTAACGATGATTGTAACCGCCCGCATCAACGACCTTGATGATATCGAGAAGAAAACCACGGCCAACCCGAACACCGGGGAATCCCGCGATTCCGGCATTGTCCGCCTGCAACTGTTCAACCCGTCCGAGGTGGTCGAATGCCGCGTCTCCCCTGACCTCTGGGATGCCATGGGCGGCGGTGCTGACCTGAAAAAGCTTATCGACAAGAAGACCGACTACAAGATTCAGCACATCGAACGCTCGTTCGCGGGTGACGGTGGTAAGCACGTCAACTTCTCCGGCTGGCACCTGCTCGGCGTTCCAAGCACAACCAACAAGCCCGCCCAAGCGAGCTAACGGGGACACCATGGAATGCAACATCATCGCCCGTTATTACCGACTCCAGTCCGAACACAAGGCACTGCCGATTTGGGTCTGGGACACACACATACTGCCTTACCTAAAAGGCTAACTGGAAACCGAAAACAAAATGCGCTGCTTATCCGAAGGCCACATCACCGATACCCCCGTCCAGCAATGCGCCGGGTACGTGCTGTTGCAACCCGACGATGTGGCCATGTATCAGAACTTCGATAAAGAGCTGTTTATCGAGGTTTCGGGAATGCTTCTGCTGTCGTTCTTCCTCGGCCACAGTGCTGGCCGACTGGTTCGGTGGCTGGGCAAAGCTTAACTCAACGTCAAATAAGGAAATATGTCATGAAAGAGAAATTCCAGAAATATGCACCTCGCGCTGGTGTGGTTGCCACTTCACTGTTTGTCACTGTTGCTGCTCACGCAGGCGACTACACCCAGCAACTGAGTGCCGCAGGCGGTGAGGCCACCGCCAACCAGACCGCAGTAGTCGGTACGGTCGTCGGCCTTGCCGTGGTCGGCTTCGGTGTCGGCATGCTGCTCAAGTGGCTCAACAAGTAATGCCCGCCGTTCCTCCGGAACTCTTACTCGGGATTGCCTCCACCATGACCTTTGTCTACGGCTTTGTGTCCGGGGTGCAATCCCACTAACCACAAGGGGCTTCGGCCCCTTTTTTGATGGCTGACTAAGGGATTGGTTATGCGGTATTTCATTATTTTGCTCACACTGGTGAGTTTTAGCTCTCAAGCTGCTGATTACTACTGGCGGCGAGTTAACCCTTTGGTGGACGGTTATATACATCAGTCTCAATTTTCAAGTTGTGACACTTGGTTTAATAAGAACCAGCCGGATTTTGAGCGGTATCCTAATGCTGTACCTGTCACAGCTCGCTGTGAGCAATCTCCGGTAAAAGACCATCCGTTTTGGTCTGTATTATTATTTTGGGCTGTGCCATCAAAGCAGTGCCCGGAAGGTACAAAACCTGCTGAATACCCCTCAACAGAATGTATTCCGATTTCTTCGGAAGAAAACTACTGCAACACTCCCGAAGCAGCGGAAGCCATGGATGACGCTATCCGCAGCTGCCCCAACCAATCCGGCAACGCTTCCTGTAACCATGACACCCAGCAAATCGAAGTCACCTGCTCCGAGGAGCACGGCGGAGAAGACCCCAACGGTGAAGGTGGTGACAAACCCGGCACGGGCGAAGGCGACGATGAGAATGACGACCCAACGGGCGACAAGCCCGGGACTGGTGAAGAAGGCGGTGATGATACGGGAGGTGTCAAACCGGAAGAGCCCGGGGGCGATGACGGCTCCACCGACCCTGACGACAAACCGAGCTTTTGCGAAGAGTTCCCGGAGCTGTGCAAAGGCTACGAAGACTGCCAGACCCCCGAAGCCCCTTGGCTGTGTGACAAGCGCCCCGACTGCGACCCCGCCGCCGGGGATATCTGCATTGATGAGTGTGACCCTGCGGTGGACGGTGACTGCTCCGGCACCGAAGGCCTGATAGCTGCGATTAACGAAGTCCAGTTCGCCGTTCGTGACCACAATAAGACCTCGTTTGATGTCAGCAGCAACACCAAAATCACGGCGAAGAACACCAAGGCCATTGCCGACAACACCAATAAGGCCAATAGCCTGCTGACCGAAATCCGCGACCTCAACAAATCCGGCAATGACATCCTCGACAACAAAATGACCGAGATGATGAAACACATGGACGGTATCAACGGCGACCTGATTCAGGCTATCCGCGACAAAGGTAATGCGGTTTCACCCGGCAATGGTGAAAGAGGCGGTGAAGGCAAAGGCGACTGCCCCGAGGGTCAGGACTGCGAGCCCGCGGGTGACATCGACTGCAACAAGGAAGAGAACAAAAACAGGCTCATCTGCCTGCGCCTCAACGGCAAAGTCCCGACCGATGGCGAAGACCCGTTTGGGGATGTCCTCGGCAAGGACGCGATTGCCCTGCTCGACCAAGATATCGAAGGGTTGCGCGATGAAATCAGCACCTTAATGGACACCTTTGCCGACAGCCTGGGTGACGTCTCCCTGCCCGAGTCCGGCAACATGCCCGTCTTTTCGGCCAACATCCATGTGGCCAACCGCAGCTTTACCGCCAAGAACGATGCGTGGATAGAAAACAGTGACGCCATCAAATCGGTCGTCCTTGCCCTCGCCTCGCTGGTTGCCTTTTCCATCATTCTCGTCAGGAGGAAATAATGCGCTATCTGCCCCTGCTGTTAATGGCCGTCGCCGTGCCGGCATTGGCCAATACTACCGACAGCACCTTCCAGTGGTTCATTGATGTTGCTGACCACATCGACCGCTTCTTCGAATACACCCCGTCGTTTATCGAGCGGATGTATGCCTACGTCCTGAAATATTCCATCAAGATGAAACTGGTGATGATGCTCGAAAGCATGAAGTTTGCCCACGGGGTCGCTAGCGAGCTGCTTAACGACCTGTCCGTTTACCAGTTCATCGACTCGGCCTTTTCTTCCCTCGACCCGGACGTGCGCAACGCCGCCGCGGCCTACGGTGTCGGCTCGGCCTTCATGCGGGTTATCGAAGCGATGACCACCCGCTTCGTCATGGATTTTATGGGGGTATAACAATGGCAACCATCATCCGACACGGCGCGGCTGGCTCGTACAAATCCGCCTGCGCGGTCTGGTTCGATATCCTCCCGGCCCTGCGCGAAGGCCGCGTCGTTGTCACCAACGTCGAAGGCATGCAGGACATCGCCACCATCGAGAAACGGCTCGGCGAACGCTTCCCGATCACCGCCCGCATCATCCGAATATCTTCCATGAACGAGAACGGCATCCGCCTCTGGCAGCACTGGTATAACTGGTGCCCGATTGGCGCAATGATCCTCATTGATGAGGCGCAGGACATCTACAACAAAACCGCCGGGTTCGACATAGCTAAGAACGTCTTCTTGGGCGTCGAGGCCTTCCGCGACAACCTGCCCAAGGGCTTCGTCGATTTCTACAACAAGGTGCTGGCCGACTTCCAACCGGAAGACGTCGCGTTCGACGATACCGGGGAAAGCATCGTCGATGAGTCCGGCTGCGTTATCCTGCCGAAGAACTTCAACATGGCCTTCATGCGCCACCGGAAATACAACTGGGATATCACCCTCTGCACCCCGGACATCCGCCAGATACCCGCCGAGGTCAAAGGCGTCGCCGAGCTGGCCATCCATCACAGCTCGAAAGACTCATTCTTCCTGACCAAACGTCGCCCGCGGCTATGGGAGCACAACCCGAAATCAACCTCCACCAAACCGACCAAGGATGACACCACCAAGGGCGTGCGCGTTCCCCGGGCCGTCCACCTGATGTATTCCTCCACCGTCACCGGGCAAGTGACCAAGAGCGGTGCGGGTTCGTCCATCCTGCAACAACCCAAGTTCCTGCTGTTCCTTGTCGTCTTCCTGCTCTGCATCTACTTCGTTGGGAATTCTATCTATGAAATCGCTACTCGTGGTAATTCTGATGCTCCAGTACCGACTGGAGAAGCTCAGCCAGCACAAAGCCTTCCGGCTGCTGGCCAAACCGCTGCACCGACTGGTCCCGCTGACACGTTGGTTGGGTATCCGGCTGATGGTGTTCCTCGTGGTCTCGATAGCCCTGCGGCTCCTGCTCAGGGGCGCTACCTTGATATGGCTGTAACCGCATGGCCCTATGACGTCAGCCAGTTGTTTGTCTCCGGCGTCCAAATCAAGGTTTTGAGCGACAAACGCCAGACCCTGACCACCATCATCTTCGAACAGCACAACCCTGACGGCCAGCGCGGCTATGTCTACAGCGACCACCTCCGGCTGATGGGATTTCGCTTTACCGTGCTCGACCCCTGCTTAGTCCAAGTGAACTATGGCGACAGCCAGCAACTGCTGATGTGCAATCCGGTCAACGACATACCGGACATCCGCGAAGAACGCCAGCCGACCGAACTGGCCCGAGAACCGGACTTCTCGGCCATGCCGCTGGCGGGGCTGGTGACAAATGAAAACAACGGTGAAATTTAAAGGGAGAGATTAAAAATGGATTGTATAACGTTGACCAATGAACAATTTTCAGAGTTACTTGATGTGTTAGTCGTCGACATGATTGCGACGACCTTCATGACTGTCTTGTTCGCGTTTATAGCTTGGGATGCTATCAACTACCTGCTGAAAAAGCTGATAGTTATCATCCGGGTCAGATGCATCAAGCGGCTGCGCAATCAGACCCGAACATAACCGATAAAGGTGCCGTCACTGGTGACGGTGCATAGAAACGTACTTCCCGCTGACCACATCACGCAGGCTGTTCAGCGTCAGGTGGTCGTTCTCGACCAACATGTTGATGGCCTGCCGGATATCCGCCTCGCGGTCTTCCGGCATCCACACTGTCACTTTCTTCAACCCTTTGGCCTTCATCCTTGCTTCGTATTCCGCGTTCCTGCTCATTGCTTCGCCCCCCTATCCTTATTGAGGACTGACTCCTTGACGGCTGATGCCTTGGCATGTAGCTGCTCAACCCTGTGTAGGTTTTCTTTGCACTTAGGGTCGGTAAGCGGCAGGTTAAAGTTCTCATCAAGTAGCTTCCCTGCCTCGCGCATGTATTCGTAATACTCATCAGGTAAAACCAGTTTATAAGTGTTCATCGCCCCGCCTCCTTACGCCTTGTTCCATTCGTTCAATGACTGAGTTGATGTGGCTGACAGCGCCCACATCAACGTCACCCGCTTATGTACTCCGGTCGTCCGGCGGTTTACCTGCTGCTCCAGAGTAAAATGGCCATGCTGGTCACGGTGAAGCAACCAGAGTTTCGAAGGGTTAAAAGAATCCGTGCGGTAGAAAGTGGTCATCAGCGCGTTCTCCATGCTAGTGAATGGTGGCGGGCAACTTGTTGCCCATGGCCCGCCATTTACTAGATGGAAGACCCACACTGAGCTGGGGCTGGATTGTCAAGGGTGATGAGTAGGCCGCAGCGGCTTTTGAGCCTGCCCCCTACGGAGCAAACCAAAACAGAGTCGAAATGATCTCTAACTTACAAACTAGATGAATATGAGAGGCTCAAAAACGAACGGGCGTGAAGCTCATCATTCACTTCACCCTTGATAAGCAAGACTTGGCGGTGTACGCGCTGCTCTTGGGTTAGGGGGACCTCTCCTGTCGGTAGGGCTTGGCTGAGATAGCTATCTGTGGTCACGGCTTGAGATAGCTAAGGTGGCCCGTAATACCCCCTAAATTTCACTGCCTTAACCGTGCAAAATAGTGCTTGGAATACAACCTTGTTTGTTGTTCATCGCATTGATCAAAAACACATTTACTCTTTGTGGAATAGATCGAGAGTCAGAAGGTAGGATGCCAAAATGCTTATCATCATAATGGATTTCTGTCATGGCTAAGTTTTTGAATACTAGTGCTACAAACTACTATCTAGAAGAGCTTATTAAAGGAGCTTCAGAAAGGTTGACACTGATTAGCCCCTTTTTGAAGTTGAATGACCGCATTAAAGAGCTGCTCGAAGATAAAGATCGTTTAAAGATAGATGTACGCATTGTTTATGGGAAAAGTGAACTTCAACCTGAAGAAATCAACTGGTTAAAAGAGCTTTCCTTCGTCCGTACCAGTTTCTGTAAGAACCTTCATGCAAAGTGCTATCTAAACGAAGATTCATGCATCATCACCAGTTTGAACCTATACGAATTCAGCCAGGTTAATAATAACGAAATGGGTATCTATGTTTCGCGCAATGCTGATCCTGAGGTTTATAAGGATGCCTATGAAGAAGCACAAAGGATCATTCGCATTAGCGATGAGGTTCGTATCTCACTTGAGAAGATTACCGACCCTACTTCGTCTGCAGATGAAACCCCGCACGACGATGTTGAACATACTAAGCTAACGACTTCTAAACTAGCCAAAAGCCTTGGTCTGAAAACGAATGAGTTGCTAGATAAATTGCTAACTGCTGGTTACTTACAGCTAGTTGATGAAAGACACTTCTTAACGGGTGAAGGGAAATCTGTTGGTGGTGAGTTTAAATATAGTAAACGTTTCGGCCCTTACTTTCTCTGGCCTAAAGATGTACTAGACCACGCATAAGTGTGCTTTCCTGCTTACAGCTCATTATTAGCCTCTTGAGCTGTAGCTTCCCCACACCTCTTCATCGTAATAGCAGTAAAGCTTGGTTTATAAGCTGTTTAGCCAAGTATTGACCTCAAACGGGATACGCTCTAATTGCAGTTATTCTCGCCTTCAAACTGTAGCAAACTTTCACGGCATATCTGCATGGTTTTCTTACCATGACTGTGTAAAATGTCAGGCAGCATACAATATGAAGCTGAGTTGATAGTTTTACTATACAAAATCAGCTATTTAACGTAATTGGTATAAGACGAACAATAAATGGTTTGATAAATGCAAAAAATATCTAAGCTTAAAAAATATGTCGAGTTGTTTAATCGTCATATCTCTCGATACCTAGCTCAAAATATAAGCATCAAGACTGTTATTTATCCTGTTTCTACGTCTGGAGCAGTATTTGAGTTTATTTTTAATGATGATGATGATACGACAATCTCTCGAAGTGATACACGACCAACTGTTGGTGATGTCTTAATCAGCATACCTCAAAGTATGGTCAAAGGTGACATTCATAATTTTACGTTTTCTGGTACTAGTCTCTATCTCGAAAACAATCGAATTGTTGTCATTAAAGGTGAGAATTCATCAAAAGAATGGGATGGAAATGCAGTTATAAAAGATATAGACAGGATCGTTAACTCTTTTAATGGTGAGGGTCGTTAATGAATTCTGATGACCATGAGAAGGTTAAGCAAATCAAAGAACTTGCTGCCGATATTAGAGAGATTAAAGACTTCACACAGAATACAAATTTCGATATGTCGTTTTTTAATTCTGCAGTGAGTCACTCTAACCCAGTGAACCCAGCCCCTGAGATTAAACCTGTTAATATGGGTAACAACAAAGACTGGCACATCATCATCCTTGTTTTATGTGTTCTCGGGCTATTTGGTTTAATTGCAGCGAATGCTCTTTTAACCATAGATCCTAAACTTACAGTGTTACTTATGGTAGCAGGGTTAATAATGATCACCTTTGCTATTATGTCCATTCATTTGAAATTCAATAACCAAGGAGCGACATTAATTGCCGCATTCTTTTTTATTGCTGTTGTACTTATAGGTTTTGAGATCTTCACGCCAAGAGAAATTGCAGATAAAGCTGAAACGTTCTATTCATCAGCATCGCAATAGTGTTCCCCGTCTAGTAATACGGGGTGAAAGTTAATTGTGGTCACCATGTCCTTCAACGCGGTCGGAACTGACAACAATTTCATTAGTTTGGTTATTGTTAGTTTTGTTATTATGCCCCGTTCTATCACGGGGCTATTTATTATCTGCGGGTTGTTGTAGGAAGGTTTTTTAGAAGTCTTGCAGTTTTGATGATTTCTGCTCTGTTTTTACTGTCTTGTTCAGCTCCGATTTCGAGCAAGGCATTTCCTGTGATAATTCTGTCAGGAGTCAAACTCCATCCTCTAGGTGTGATTAATTCGCCTTTTGATAATCTCCATTGTCGCCAGTCATCGCTGATTGGTGATAGTTCTCTGCCGGAATACAGTTTCATTAATCGTCTGCATTCTGGGGGGATTGTTTTTCCCTTATCCCAATTTATGACAGTTCTCACGGTTTTGAAGCATAGATTTGCGGTCTCTTCGATGCTTAAACCGCATTTGTACATTCTGAAAATGATGTTTTCTGTTAGTTTTGACTTATTGTTAGTGCTGTTCATTTCATTTTAAAGAAATGATTATATATGGGTGTGCACTGTATTTAATATGAGCTGCCATAATGTGCACAAGGCGTGAAATCTTATCAAGAGGATTAGAGATGTAACCATTTGTTCATGACGCAGCATGTTGAATTTAATGACCAATTAGTCAAATTAACTAATGATTTGGTGAGACCGCAACTAGCTGTTTTTGTTATCATAGTTACTGCTTCATTATGTCGCTAGGAGATAAAAATGAAAAAAATGGCAGGATTTTTGTCAGTTTTGACACTGTTAGGCCTATCGCTAATTCCTTCTGTCAATTATATCGGAGATACGCTTGAGCGAGTTTTAATCTTTGCTTTAATGTTATCAACTTTAATCTCTATTTCAGCTCTGCTTAGTGTTTATAGAGATGTTAAATTATTCAATATGGCAGAGCTTAAAGTTATAGCGGTTTCTTATCCCTTACTAACAATTCTTGATACAATTTACCCTTTAATAAAGTATAGCGATCAAACGCTTTCCTCTGGCTTGTTAAATATGCAGTTGCTTCTTATTGGGTATGCACTTGTTGTTTCATTTATCATCATTAGGAAGTCAAAAGAGTGTCATTAATCACTGCATTAAAAGAGCTATCTCCATTGACTGCTTTTGCTAAGGCTATGTATGGTCAATTCACAAGTAAAGCAGAGTCAGAAAAAATTTATAGAACAATTGTTCCTATGATTAAAGATAAAATTGAGAGTGGTTCTTCTTTGAAAGACCCTAACATGGAACAAGCCGTAAACCTTCTTGCAGGCTTACCTCCCTTTGGTGCCAAAGGAAGTAACTTTGAACGTCGTTATTTAGTCGATGAAAGAACTATATTAGATCTTCCCGATGACCCAGACAAATTGTCTATTGCATACTGGTGGTAAAACATATACAACGCCCCGTCCGACTAAGACGGGGATTTTGGTAGGTTCTGAAGCTGTCTGGCGGTCTTAATTATTTCAGCTTTAAGTTGCCTGTCACTTTCAGCATTAATCTCTAACAACGCATTACCTGTTATTATCTTCTCTGGGGTTAATGACCAGCTATTAGGAGTTATTAATCTCCCTCCCTTTATACTCCATCCCCTCCACTCATCGCTTAAAGAGTCAAGCTCTAAGCCAGAGTACATCCTCATAAGGCGTTTACACTCCGGTGGGATTGGTTTTCCTTTATCCCATTGCGTGACCGTTCTCACGGTTTTAAAACAAAGTTTAGCCGTATCTTCTATGCTCAACCCACATTGATAAAACCGAAAAATGTAATTTTGAGTAAGTTCATGTCGATTTCGCATTAAATCTTTCTTCCTGCAAAGAAAGGATTTTAACTAATTGATTTATAGCTAGTTATTTGTTTTAACATAAACCACCATAATGCGCACTGAGCTATGGCCACAAAGTTGAAATGTCTCTTTTCTGCAAAGTGAAAATGTCCTGTTTTCCTACGGTGATCAGTACCTATCTGATCTGTGTGAGATTAACAAACGATGTTGGTAACCATGAATGACAAAGAGATTTTACGCCTGAGTGCTATCCGGGATGTTTGTGAAAAACGTATTCGACGAATGGATGCTGCCCGTATACTTTCATTAAGTGTTCGGTAGATCCAACGATTAGCGACACGCTTTCGTCAACTTGGTGCTGCAGGCATAACTCACCAGCGCCGAGGCAAGCCATCACCCAACAAAATTAATGACGATACTCGGCTTAAGTGCCTCAAATTAATTCATGAACACTACCAGGACTTTGGCCCAACACTGGCTCATGAAAAACTCACAGAGCTTCATGGTATTCACGTATCCGTTGAAACCCTGCGTCAATGGATGATTGCTGACGGTTTGTGGGTTCCCCACGCCAAACGGAAACCTCGTGTTTATCAGCCTTGCCATCGCCGCGACTGTCTTGGCGAACATAATATCCAGATTGACGGCTTCCACCATGACTGGTTTGAAGGCCCAGTCCCAAATGTTGCCTGCTAGTCTACATTGACGTTACGAGCTTGAATCCGTCTGTAATTTAAAGCAAAGAAACGCCGCAAGTTAATTAATACAACTTTTACATTTCAACCGATTAGTAGCTACTATTAAGTTAATCGCCCTCCTGCATTATAAAAGGACTTTAGTATGCAAATTTTCAATGTCTCCGCCAGTATTAGGCGAATCGTTGATGTCGCTGAGCAGTTTTTCCTGATCGGATTATATATTTGGTTCTTACTTCGCTTTCTACCTGAAGAATTCCCGCCTCAGGAACTATATACCTCACTAATTTTGTTATCAGAAGGCGTCGTTTTGGTGTTTATCATCTGTCGCCACAGAACAGAAAAAATATCACTTAGCATACGCGACTGGATCATCGCATTAGCAGGCACAATGACACCAATGCTTGTTGATAAAGGAGGAGAACTTTTTCTGCCAACAACCGGAGTCACATTTATATTTATCGGGTTTATGATCCATTTTGGTGCCAAGCTAAGCTTGCGTCGAAGTTTCGGAATTGTTCCGGCTGATCGTGGAATCAAATGTAATGGATTATATAGTTTTATCCGCCACCCTATGTATTTTGGGTATTCTATAACCCATATGGGTTTTCTTCTCGCTGCACCATCGATATGGAATTTTACGATATATTGTTTTACTTGGATATTCTTAGTTACTAGAATAATCTATGAAGAGCGGCTTCTCTCTGAAAATCCGGAATATATAGAGTATCGACAAAGAGTTCACTATCGATTAATTCCTAAACTCTTCTAGCGTGAGCCTATAAGCGTATGAAAGCCCTGTAATGAACTTGTGAGAGTTGTCACTGAAGTGGTCAACTAAAATTGGCCACGGTTTTAGAGTCATCCCAGAACAAGCGTTCTGATTCATTTGGTGTCAGACCACCGTTATATTGATGTGGCCTGATCTCGCTGTAATATCCTGTGATGTACTTCGTAATGAAACGCTGTGCCTGGGCAAAACTCTCATAGCCTATTGATGGTACCCATTCCGTTTTTAAGCTTCGAAAGAAGCGCTCCATCGGGCTATTATCCCAACAGTTCCCTCGACGGCTCATGCTTTGCTCAATCTGATATCGCCAGAGTAATTGTCGAAATTTCAAACTGGTATAATGCGAGCCTTGATCACTATGGAACATTACATTTTGCGGTTTTCCTCTGGCTTCAAAAGCCATCGATAGAGCTTTGCCTGTTAAGTTGGTATCGGGTGATAGCGACATTGCCCAACCGACGGGTTTTCTTGCAAAGAGGTCTATCACCACGGCTAAATAAGCCCAGCGCGTTCCGACCCAAATGTACGTGACATCACCGCACCATACTTGGTTCGGCTCCGTTACTGCGAACTGGCGGTCTAATTTATTAGCGACTTCAACATGTTCTTGAGTGGCTTTCTTATAGGCATGCTTAGGCAACTGACAGCTAACTAAGCCAAGCTCTTTCATGAACTTGCCGGCACGATACCTGCTCAATGGTATTCCTTTTGCCGTAACGATATCTGCGATAGTTCGGGCACCCGCAGAGCCATTACTGATGCGGTACACGGCTTTAACCTCGCTACACAACTCGACGTAATCAGGATTAATCACCTGAGGGCGGGCAGACCAATATTTGTAACTGCTTCGATGGATGCTGAACACATCACAAAGTGTAGAGACACTGTGGCTCTACTTGAGTTTCTCGACTAGCGAGAATTGTTCAGTGAGTCGGACATCAAGAGAGCGGTAGCCTTTTTTAATATTTCATTATGTTCTTCGAGGCGGGCCAGTTTCTTCTTCAACTCACGGATCTCGATTTGCTCTGCTGTCATCGGAGAAGCTTTAGGTGAAATGCCTTGCCGCTCTTCTTTGAGTTGGCGAACCCACTTATCCATAGTGGATTTACCTACATTCATTGCTTTGGCTGCTTCAGCTACAGAGTAGTCTTGGTCAAGGACTAACTGTGCGGCTTCAAGTTTAAACTCGGAGCTAAATGTTCTTCTACTACGTTTTGTCATTGTGTCACCTGTTAACTTCCGAGGTGATGATATCACCTCTAATCAGGTGGCCAAATTAACTATGCCACTTCACACAGGGCATTATATGCACATGAGAAATGAGTATTTAAGGATAGTAGTTACAAAATGATTCTCCATTATAAAGAGTGGAAAGAATTAGCTCAAGATCTATACATACTACTAGTAAATAAAACTCATAACTGATTTATGACTAATGAAAAACAGGCTCTGAAATAATGGCTCCGCAGATACAGGTGACTGTTTCCCGCTCTTCATCAAAGAAGAATTCACTGTCCTGCCCACACTCAGGACATGCTTTTAACTCAACGATTAATTCAGTCACTACATACCTCTCGCACAAGATTCCGCTTAATAAGTATCACCTGAAATTAGAGTTTTGCATCTAATTTTGTAAGAATTTGAAGTATCCCTAAAGAAATAACTCAACATTTTTAGTAGGTTGCAAGCAGTAGGTGTTTTTTGCATGACAGGAACTCTGCTAAAAATATGTACTTTCTCCCAAACATTGATTCTTTTCTACTTTTAGCCCAAAAACTCTTGTAAATTATCGCTATTATCTGACATAAGGTGCTTAGTATGTATCGAATAATTATATTGGTAGGGACTCTTATATTCTCATCACCATTACATTCTAAATCTGTAGAAGATTACGAACGTTTATATCGCTATCTACCCTGCGCCGGTTTACAAAGTAAAGTATTCGATATAAACGCAAAATATAACGGTGGTACTGACCGGCAAAAAAAGAGTTTTGGAAAGCATATAGAGCGATCCGAAATTTATGGGAAAAGAAAGTTTTTTTTGGTCGTATTTAAGTTTCTTACTCTTTAATAAGCAACTCATTGTGACACTGTCACCTATTGCGCACTTGTCATATCTTCTTTCAATCCTCTATCTATTGTTTCTCCACATCGAATAATGTAACAATTCACAACATCGTCATTAACATCATAGTGGTTATAAGTGTTCATCTCTGATAATTCCCACAGCCAAATTGTTTGTTTTGCTAAATTTTGATTAAAAGAACACTCAACATCAAAACCTGCAAGACATATATTCCATTTGAGAATAAAAAGACATGTAACATTGGAAGTTCATGCAAAATCAATCAAATAGCATAGATCTCATACCTTCAAATAACAAAATGTTATACCTGTTTGTCATTTTTCCGTAACCAAACGAATAGAATATGCAACATGTGTATGTTACCGTCTTTAAGGAACAACAATAAATATAAACATCGTTTTACCTGTTATTGAGGGATTAGATATGGATATCAAGTCACAAGAAATACATGGTTTTGATGCGGATGTTATTCATCTTTATCTTCAGGAGATCGCGCAAAAGCCCCTTCTCACCAAGAATGAAGAAATACTTTATAGCCGTAAAAGTTTGTTGGGTGATGAGTATGCCAAGGCGACCATGATTGAAAGCAACTTGCGATTAGTTGTTAGTATTGCCAAAAAATATCGTGGTAGCGGAATGTTACTCAGTGATCTTATCGACGAAGGGAATATTGGTTTAATCACAGCCGTAGACAAATACGATCCTGAGCGAGGTTTTCGCTTCTCAACATATGCAACGTGGTGGATTAAGCAAACTATTGAACGCGCGATTCACAATCAAGCTCGTACTATTCGTCTACCAGTGCACGTGTCAAAAGAAATCAACACGATTTTACGAACACATAAGCAGCTGATGAAGAGTTCTAACCAAGAGCCTAGCCATGAAGACATTGCAGAAAAGCTTGAACGCTCTGTAGATGATATTTCAGGTGTTTTAGCGTATGACGCACCAGTTGTGTCAATTGATCAGGCGATTAGCGATGATAGCAACTCTCAGACAATTTCTGCATTTATTGCTGATGATGGTTCAAATCAGCCTGATACTGAGCTCAACCAGGCAGATATAAGAAAGTTGGCCATTTCAGTATTGGAGAGTCTTAACGAGCGCGATCGTGAAATTATCTGCCGTCGTTTTGGTTTGCTTGGCCATGAAACCCAAACCTTACAGCAGGTTGCTGATGAGGTTGGTCTTACTCGCGAACGTATCCGCCAATTGCAAGTAAGCTCTTTAAACAAGCTAAAGAATGCTCTGAAACGTAATAATTATGATTTCGAACTGCTATTCTCTGAATCAGCATAGCCACAACTATAATGAGTGCTCGAGTAAAACCCGGGCACTTATTTTGATCAAAAGCCAACTGTACAGTAACTATGTGGTCGATTGTTAACTCCTTCTGAGGTTTACTACGAAATGATTTTGCTTTCTGGTATCTGCCTGATGATTCGATATGTAATGTAGGTCACACCATTAATTACTAGAAAGCTTCAGCATGAAAAGAAAAATCACATTATCAGCCCTACTCATACTATTGGTTTTGAGTTTATCTCTTGATGTATTCGCAAAAAGCTCCAAAGCCGAAAAATGCCTTAAAACTCGAGAAAAAATAGAGATGATTCATAAGAAGATGAGGCATAAATATACCTTTAAACAAGGTGAAAAATATCGTAAGAAACTTGAAAAGCTATACAAAGACGAGTTTAAATTCTGCTTTTAGACTGTCTCGGATCTGCAATAGCAAAATCGTTAGATTGATGATAATTTATTGGGAATTTAAATTATCCATAGGTCTATTGTGAAAAATTTTTTTGCATTTACACTGCTCACGCTTTTTCTCTCCTCATGCGCTAGTTACAGCGTCACAGAAAATGAGATCCAAGAATATCTGGATAGCCAGGCTTCTTTTGAACGCACTGTCGGGATAAAAGGCTTGGCCTATGCAAATGTTAAATTTAACGATATTAAGGTTGGAATTGGACGGATATCAAATGAACGTGTAAACCTCGATGCCAATTCTGAAGCTAAGCTGATGATTTCCGGTCAACCGGAACAGGAAATCAACATTGATGTCAGCTTCAGTGCTATTCCCTACTATGACAAAGATGAAGGAGCAATCTTTTTAAACGACTTGGAAGTAGAGTCACTGGAGATCTTGCCAGAAGCAATAACAGGTGTTGCTGGCAATCAATTACTATCACCGATAGTACGATTAATTGGTCAGCTAATTTTAAGCAGACCAGTCTACAGACTTGATGAAGATGATTTTAAGCAAACAGCTCTAAAAAAAGCACGCCCAGAATTGCTGATAAAAAATCACACTCTTGTGGTTCAAATGTAGTCGAAGGTAACAACTATTGCTGCTTAAGCTAAAGGGGCTGTTAAGAGCCTCTTTAGCAAACTTATATGGCAGCCCTACCCACCAAGGCTCATATTTTGGGATTGCTAAAGAATCTTTGTACCTGCGGCTTCATCAATAATATGTATGGCACGTTCTGCTACAAATGCTTTTTTCATTACTTTTGCTGCATAATCACGCGCCGAATCCCTTTGACTGGTAACAACAAGGGCGATAAATAGAAAAACATTCATAACACCAAAAGTAACAGTAAAGACCACTTTTTTTGATAATCTGCTTTTCCGTTTACTGTAGCTCCTTTTGGAACAATTCAAGCACATCATAATTTGTTAAATTCGCCCGAATTTTTTGTATTTGTATCATTGTAGATACCTGAATGGATAGCGACGCAGAACTTTATCAAGTGTTACTTAACATTAGCATAATCAAGCATATCCATGTATTTTTATCTTGCTTAATATTGAGTTTGTAGTTGTGTAAAAATTATTTTTTATAATCATAAAGTTATAGTGCACCAGGCAAATTGTTAGAGCTCACATTATATGTTACTTATTGAATACGAATTAATTAAATCGTTAATCTTGATTTCAACTATCGATAATACTAATTCAACAACAAGATCAGAATGTATGACTAATAACAAAATCAAGCTGTAAGTTAGTTACAAATCTATATCGACTTCATGCACATGAAGAAATAATACCTTTAACCATCTGATTTATAATAATAAAAAGCGACTAACATCTACAGCATAATCCACTACCTGCATCGCATGGCTATATTCACCTTTTTCATGAGAGCTTAAATAAAAGCTACGTTTTAATAGAAAAAAACCGTAGTTTTACTAGGTTATGTTGTGACAGTGTGACCCAGACTTTATTTATTGATTTATAATCAATGGTATAATTCCGCGGTTATTCCACTATGGTTCTTCCCTATGCTAGAAAATCTTCAACAAATGGTGATCCTCGCTACTGTTGGCCACGAACAAAACTTCACCCGTGCCGCTGAAAGACTTGGTATTTCCAAATCACAAGTCAGTAAACAGATTCGCTTTCTTGAAGAACGTTTGGGATGCCAATTAGTACAACGCAGTACCCGAACAGTGGCATTAACGGATATTGGCCAGCAATATTCCGAGTATGGTCAGCAACTGCTTGATACAGTTAATGAAGCTGAAGCCATGGTGGCAGGTTATCGAAATGAAATTAAAGGTGTGCTAAGGATTGGCTTTGCGCAATCTTTCGGTCAGGCGCGCATTACAACGGCTCTTGCAGAATTCCAGCAAGAACATCCAGAACTGGAATTGGAGATCAGTCTGTTTGACCACCGCCCTAACCTACTCGAAGAAGGGTTTGACTGTTGGGTCGCTATCCATGAACATCCTCCAGAAGGTATGGTTGCGAGAAAATTGGCCGACTGTGAATTTGCTGTTGTAGCCTCTCCTGATTATTTAGCTCAAAATGGTAAACCTAATGTACCTGGTGATCTGCGTAAGCATAATTGCATCACTTACCAAAGTCGTGAGCGAAAGTATGTTAATTGGGAATTTACCCGTGACGGTGTTCGGCAATCTATTCGCGCACGAGGCAACTATCGCATAGACAATGCTCCTGCGGTTCTTGATGCTGCAGTATCTGGTTTAGGTGTTGCTTACCTTGCAACTTATCTTATTACCGATGAACTGGAGACAGGTAAATTAGTCAGGCTTCTGCCGGAGTGGAAAGCTGATGTCGAACTGCCTATTTATGCCGTATATCCAAGACGTAAATACCTTGCACCTAAAGTCCGTTCTTTTATTGATTTTATGGCTGAGCGTATGGCTGTTCCTCCTTACCGCACGCCAAACCCAATCACGGTTTAAACAGTGAATTAACTATCTCAACAGTGCAGTTGTGATTCTAAGCAGATGATCTAAACCTAAAGTAATAGCTTTACTTTAGGTTTACTAATGCCACTCATTAACTATCGATACAAATCCTTCATTTCCATCTTTTTATCATGCTTTTTGATAGCAGGATGTAGCAATGGAGGTGACGGCGTCACAAATAATATCAGCCCTTCTCCTATTGCTAATACTAGCGTGGTGCCTAATCCCCAAATTTTACTAACTGAATTGCCCGAAATGCGGCAAGTTATTTATTTTGATTCAAACAGCTACGATCTTAGCGTAAGAAATCAGTTTCTTCTCGACCCTCTTGCAATTCGACTCAGGCAGCACCCCGATAGTTTTATCGTTGTTGTTGGACATAGCGATGACAGTGCAAATGAGGAAGACAATATAATTCTTTCTTACGAGCGAGCATTCAGCGTAGCTATTTATATAGCTTCAGTATTTGGTGTAGAAGAAGAGAGAATTCAAATTGTTGCAGCGGGAAGCAGCGAACGTTTATCAATCGGTAAAAGTGAGAAGGAAAAGCAAGAAAACCGAAGAGTTGAAGTCCTGTCGCCTAAGGCTATCGTCAGAACTTTGAGTGCAAACCAGGACTTGCAGTATTGAGGCAGTGGATATTATTATCCACTGCCTCTCTTATTAGGCCACTGTTATTACTGTTTCTTTAAGGCCGGGAAGGCATACATTTTTTTCAGTATCTCCACAACACCATCAGGTTGTTCATCAAACTTTTTATCGAAGCGAGCTTTCTCAGCATCTGTCACTGATGCATGTTCAAGTTCTGCGGCAACATAGTTTGCAGGGAACAGATGGTAGTTCTGAGTTATCTGGCGATCAACTTCCTCTGCGAGCTCTTCGGGGGTTTCAAAAGATGTTTTAATAACATCACCAAAGCTCACATGGATATGACGTTTTTCACCAACAATGCCCTGGATGATGCTTTCAATATCTTCAAACTCACCTTTTTCATAACTACCAGAAGTTGCTTTCTCGTATAGCTCCTTGGCTTTGGCAATATCACACGGATCATTTTCATAAGAGATCGCAACAGGCACAATGTTTAGCTTAGGCATAAACTCTGCGAAAGATTCCTTACGCTTGCGCCCTTCCATATAAAACATCTTCAAAATTGCCGGATCAGTTTTGTCATTTCCATCTTTAGCACGCCCTTCTTTTTGCGCAATCCAGATAGAATTAGCAGTTTCAATTGAGTTAGAAATGTAGCTTGAAAGCAGACCAAGCGTCTTCATCAACTCTCGAGGTCCTTTTGCTGAACGCTTAACAATGAAGCTTTTATTCAAACGCATCAGCTCTGTCGCGCAAGGCTTCTTCAGTAAGTTATCGCCAATTGCGATACGTACAGATTTAAAATTATGTTCGAACAAACACCAGTTGACCATCGCCGGATCCATTGCGATATCCCGGTGATTGGAAACAAATAGATATGCTTGGTTTGGGTCAAGCTTATCCAACCCTGTGCTAGTTACACCGTCACATGAATGATTTATGGTTGCATTCATATACTTCGCAACCTGTAGCTGAACATCTTCAACCGTTTTGACGTTCGACCATTTTTTGATTAAAAAACGCTTGATTATTGGGATCAGCAACCAGCCCAATACGCCTGATAATTGCGGGAAACGATAATTCAAAATAGCAGTGATGAATTCTTTATCGTTTACAAGACGTTGAATAGCGGCACTAACTTCGTCATCGTTATAAGGACGGATCTCTTTATAAATATCGTTATCTGTTTGCACAATTATGCTTCGTATCAAATAAAAACCGCGTCATTTTACGCAGATTTATCAATTTGCCCAATGGCTAGAAGCTACAACACCAATGGTTGGAGGTCTAACCACATGATTATGTATAAATTTCAAGCAGATTAACCCAAATTATTGGGTTATGTCTGTTGTTAGAGTAGCAATTTCTGCTAAAAAATCGTCAAAAATTGTTGTTAACCACCTCAGTTATTGACCCTTAAGCAAAAACAGAACAATATGTGCGTGCTTTTTTGCTAGAGACTTCACTATGAAACAGGCTATTGAATTTTCACACTGTATCCATAATTATCTGTACGTTGGTTCACGACGTAAAAGTCATACCTCATATATGATTGTCGTTTCCGAAGGTTCTGCACTTATCCGGCTTGGTAAACAAGAATTCTTAGTCTCAAAAGGTAATGGCTTTTGGATTCCGTTCGATTGCCTTCATGCATTAACAGTTATTCCCGGAACAAAATTTGAGAAAGTTGAGTTCTCTGCGCGTCTGACGATACCTGTGTGCCGCAATGCTGGCTTCTTCAAAGTTACGGCACTGGACTCAGCGTTACTAAACGAATTACGTACAGAATCACAAAAAGAAGACTCTCCTGAGCAAGTTCAAGTTGTGACAAATCTGCTTCGTGTTGTAGCAGATCAGGCCACAAAACTAAAAGTAAAAACAAACTCACTTTGCCCTTCTCTACCCAATAATTTTGACCAGTCGCTAAGTCTTCTAATAAAAGGTGACAAGGTAACGGATAAATCAGCTATTAGCGCCATTTCAAATGTTATTGGTGTATCTACCAATGAGTTTGAAGCCTGCATCACAATGCGCGAGGCACTGAAGTTATCACGCTCAGGCAGAAAGCTGAATCAAATCGCAGATAAGCTCAAAATGCCGGCTGATACTATCTCGGCACTTGCAAAGCCGATTCTGGGTGAAACACTGGCTTAAGGCTGCATTACTGAGATAAAAAAAGCGACGTTGATAAGTCGCTTTTTTATCGAATTCAACAGTTTTATTGAATAGGGATTTCTACCTGCAAAAACACATCATCATTATCATCGTTATGCCAACGGTAGTCTAATCTAACTCTGGGAGAGCGACTGTCGTTACCCATCATCCCTAAACTCATTTGCAAGCCGTGGTTTTTAATCCACTCTTCTGCATCCTCGATTCTCAAGATATCAACATCCTCATATTTTTCCGGCATCCATAACCCGACACCATAAAACGTTGAATTAGACTCCGAAGACAATACAGGAGAATCACTTAGACCGAGCCAGTCATCCCAGAAGTCATCATTAGTTTCGCGCTCCTGCTTCCAGGTTAAATGTGCAGTGTGTAATTGTTGTAATGCTTTATCATGCTGAGGGTCAACATAAGAACATAAAGTGACAATCTTCTCTTCATATTCATCAGCTAAAGCAGCAAGTTCACGAATATCATACTGCTGACACGGTATAGCCGATACATCAGACACGTTAACAACTCCGGTGAGTACAATACTAAACAATATTTTCTTGTTTCTACTATTCACAACCAAGCCTTCCACGCCAAAGACCAACACAGTACGAGCTCTATTCTACTACAATATGTCAGTCATGTTCACGAAAACTATAATGAGCCTTATCAGTAAGCATTCTAGCCACTTTTTTTGTTGTCAAATGTGAGATACTGCGACTCTTGACAATATTATCACGTATTATTGTGCTTCTAATCTTAACAGTTTCCGGGCATGCCAAAATCTGCCACTTACTCAAGATTTCGTCAGATTTGTAAAACTTACTAAAGCTTAGAAAGTTGTCTGGACCAACAACAAATGTAAGTTCTGCTTCAGGCATCCGCGTCTGAAGCTCAGTCAGCACAGCAAATGTTGTGATCGATTCATCCCCTACAGCCATTTCCTTCTCTAGCCGTGAGAGCTCTAGATTAGGTAAAGCCAAATCATCGATGAATGCCTCTACCAATTCGCAACGAGCATCGTAATCAATCATCGCCTTACCCCAGGCATGAGCGTAACTAGGTAATAGTAAGACTCGATCAAAGTGCCATAAGCGCTCCAGTACCGATTTGTGACCTAAACTAGGTGGATTAAACGCGCTACCAAACACCGCAATTGATGTTGTCATGACTAGAATGCCCCTTTTTTATACCGATTTCGCACAAATTCAATTTTATTGTGAGTTCAGGATTGATCCTTACTTAGAGTTATCGCATGATTTTATTAAAGGTTTAATGCAAATTTGCCATTTTTTGCATTCGAACAAGCTAAATGACTAGATAGTGGGCAATGCCCTGAGGATTCATTGACTATGGAACAGCTAATTCGCGCTGAAATGCGCGTATTGCCAGAAATTGATACTGACTTTGAAATTCAGCGACGTATCAGTTTTATTCAGCGCAAACTTAAACAAGCAGGTTGTAAATCTCTTGTTCTAGGGATTAGCGGTGGTGTTGACTCCACTCTTTGTGGACGCCTTGCTCAGTTGGCTATCAACCGGCTAAATGACGAAACTAATACTCAAGACTATCAGTTCATTGCCGTACGTTTACCGTATGGTAATCAGCACGATGAAGATGAGGCTCAGCTCGCTCTTTCTTTCATTCAACCAAGCCATGCGGTGAGCGTCAACATAAAAGACGGTGTTGATGGTACACATGCAAACACACTAAAAGCACTGGAAGATACCGACCTTATTCCGGAATGCCATGCAAAGCTGGATTTCGTCAAAGGTAATGTAAAAGCGCGTACCCGGATGATTGCACAGTACGAAATCGCAGGATTAGTGGGTGGTTTAGTCTTGGGTACAGATCACTCAGCAGAAAACATTACTGGTTTTTATACCAAGTTCGGTGATGGCGCGTGTGACCTAGCACCATTATTTGGCCTGAATAAACGTCAGGTTCGCGAGATTGCTGCAGCGCTTGGTGCACCAGAAGTCCTAGTGAGAAAGGTTCCTACTGCGGATTTGGAAGAGTTGGCTCCACAAAAACCAGATGAACACGCGCTAATGGTTACCTACGATCAGATTGACGACTTCCTGGAAGGAAAGCCTGTTGAAACCGAAGTAGCAGAGCGTTTGGTTGAAATTTACCAAGCAACGCAACATAAGCGTCAGCCAATTCCAACTATCTACGATGAAGAAAAATAACAGCTGAAGTTACCAGATTAAAGAGGGGCTAAACAGCCCCTTTCGCTATGTTAAGCCTAATCACGATGCTTCTGACAGTTTCAATAAGTTATCCAACTCCCACCAAATCGCTTCACAGAGCCCTTTACGGTATACTGCTTGCCGAAAAGCCGGATGCTCTTGTTGATACATGGAAAAATACTTTTCAGGACTATGCAGACTCGCTCTGACATTCGCAAGACGGTCGCAAGCCTTGACTATCAATGCGATCCTTCCAGCCTCCTCACTAATATCAAGCGACGAAAGTCGTAAGTTAACGTGAGTTTTTCTCTCCAGGCGATCTTTCAATTTACCATCTGTCATATAGCCGACAGCGTCAGCAATCATATATCCGAAATCAGCAGCAATCTCTTCAACCGTGGTTTCAGTGTCCTCTAACACATCGTGCAGTTGGGCAGCAATCATGGCATCAGTGCCGAAAGGACTTGCTAACCGGGATACAGCCTCAAGATGCACATAATACGGAACATCACCATACAACTGGCCTTTATGTTTTACTCTCGCTAATGTACGCGCCTTCAGGTACCGGTTATTCATCCTGCCCCCTGTAAAATTACCCTTACAAAAACTGAAGTAATATTATTCTATTTCAGCATGCAACTGTTTGCTAAGGTCAGTTAAAACAGATGAGATTAACCGCACATTTTGATGAAAAAACAGGCACCAAAAGGTGCCTATTTTAAAATCATTCGCTAACTAATAACTTGCTAGTTACTGCTCGTCTTCACTCTGTGCCGCATTTTTTTTTGCTTCAGCTTCACGAATTTCATTAGCAACAATCATAATGGCTTCACCACTGCTAATGCCTTTCGCCATCAGTTCATGGATTTTTTCAGCCGCTTTCTGCTGCTGCTCGTGAGTTAGTGTAGGCACGTTGTTGAACATAACTATAAATTCTACTCGACTAAAGGGGTTGCCATTCTATGGATAATTAGCTTTATTGTCACCTCTTTATCCCGGACGACCATCAACTCTTGGCTGAGTTAATACTGGATAGTAAACCATGGAGAATATCAAAAACGCCATTGACCACAGAACAGCAGAAATGATATACGCATTTAGTATCAAAGCTGGGAACAGAACAACCAGCACAGTACGCACAAGAGCCGCAACAAGAAGAAGAGCAAATGCCACAACCATTGCCTTACCCACTTGTAAGCTACGCCCGGTATGTCCCAATGATACCCTGGCAATCATAGCCAGAATCATACAACCTATACCACCAACGGTAATGAAGTGAAGCGCTACACTGTAACTTGCATCACCAGTTAGATAGTTTAAGCCAAGCGCGAATATTCCAACAATCATGAACAGGTACGCTGCATGTAATGACCATAACAAAGGCGTTTTTAACGTCGATAATGTACGCCAACGTGCAAACCGAATCAGATGAGCAATACCTGTTAAAAACAGTAACGTAGCTAAGACCTCATTGTTGATTGCATCAGGTAATGGCAGCAATACGGCAAGCAATAGCAACCAGCTAGGAATCAGCGAGCCTAACTCAATCCCTTTAACACGGGTTATTTGCTCTGTATTGGTTCCGCGCCAGGTGAAGAAAGGGATCACTCTACCACCAACAACAAGGACGATTACGGAAATTACCATAACAGTCATGAACGAAACTGAACGAATCTCACCGCCGCCAAATCCTAGGGCAGCCAAATGATAACGTACATTCAAGTAAGTCAGCAGCAAAATTAAAGGCGCAAAAAAGAAGTTGTTCCACTGCTTACGAATAACAATTGGCTTTGCCAAGAAATAGGCTGCTAATGGCATCCATACTAAATCGGCAATCATTAGCAATACACTAGGTGTTCCGACTAAAAGCCCTACTCGTGCAACAAGCCAAAATAGAAAAATGGTTGCTAATTTCCAGCCCCTGACACCTGGATTACCTGTCCAGTTTTGAACTGCAGTCAGCAAAAAGCCGACAATTATTGCACCGGTAAAGCCAATCAACATTTCATGACTATGCCACCACAACGGATTACCGTACATCAAAGCACTGACATTAAATTTTCCGGACCAAAACGCGGCCCAAATCAGCATAGACACAACAGAAAAAGCACTTGCGGCCAAAAAAAACGGACGGAATGCCAAACGAAAAACAGGTAGGATCCGCTGTTCTTTTTCGCTATCGAGTATCTGCATCATAGATAAATATAAACCTGCACTTAAAAGTTGCATCAATAATACATCTTTTGACGTGCAATTCAAATATCTCTTTTAATGTAAAAAGTGTTCAGTTGAATCAAATTATATTTTTTGATGTAAAATCAGAACCCTGGGTAATCAACTGGTCGAGTAATAGTTTGAATATCAAGAACAGAAACCTCTCCTTGCCACCGACTTTCAATCAACCCGACACTTAGCCAATATCGACCGTCTGGCACATCGATCTTTGGCAAGGTTGTCGGTAGTTTGCCATCAACATCTTCAGTCCAAAGTGGCGTCCAAGACGTATCATTCAGATCATACATACTCATTGAAAGCACTGGCGATGGACAAGCAGGGTTCGGTAATCCCCCCCGCTCTATCCGCCAATTTTTACTGTCTTTCCAGGCAATTCGCTGACGGATAGGTGGCTCAGTAAGCAATACCCAATGATTGAAGTTCTGTTCTTCATTAGCACTAATAACTAGCTGATAAAGCCCTGCTGTAATTGGCTTTTCAAGACGGCGGGTTTCTACAGAAAAATAACCACCTGCACCGATAATCGGTGAATTTGCAATTACCACTTCATCTGGCCACTTAACCAATTTGATTTCAGAAATGTTTTTGTTGCTAACCCCGTTGATCGACAGCGTGAGCATAATTTGATTTAAGTTCTGAATCACTTCACGCTGGATAACTAAGTTAGGTAACCATTCAGGCAAAGCATTTTGCGATAAACTTCGGCCACAATCTTCTGTAATGCCCAGTTTAAGCAAATCGTTCAAGTTATCTCTTTGCTCTATATTGGGTTCTTGCTGCCAGGCTTGAACCATACCTTCAAAGCTGTCTGATGTGTTGCCTTCGAGCAGCCTTTGGTGCGCAACGGTATACAGATCCTGACCCGTAAACCACTTTGCAGCCGCACTCGGTATTGCAAACACCGAGTGAAGCACAAATAAAGCACATGTAAGGGAAACTTTTCTCATTACGATGATGATTTCATTCGATAACCAACACCGCGCAGCGTTTCAATATCAATACCCGGCAATTTCTGCCGTAATTGCAAAATGTGCGTATCTACGGTTCGAGTAGTTGGGTAATGGTTATAGCCCCATACCTGATCAAGCAACTCGTCACGGGTGAAAACCCGGCCGGCATTCTTGGCAAGGAAGACAAGCAGTTCAAACTCAGTACGAGTCAAGGTTATCAATTCCTCCCCCTGCTTCACTTCACGACTATCAAGATCGATAACAATGTTCCCGCTGATTATCGTATTTGCTGATTTCACCTCGGTGCTACTATTACGCAAATGAACACGGATCCGAGCTAGTAGCTCTTCTTCGGCAAAAGGTTTGGTCAGGTAATCTTTTGCACCTGAATCTAAACCAACAACCTTGTCTGTAACAGACACCATGGCCGTTAACAAAATGACAGGCACTTCTTTTATCGTAAGCCAACCATTCAAATAATCTAACGAGTCACCTTCCGGTAACTGACGGTCTAAGACAACCAAATCGGCATTCGCCCATAAGTCTGCAACTTTTGTAGCGCAATCAGCATACAGGCATTCATAGCCTGCTTCTCTCAAGCTCTCGAGTAAACCATCAGCAAGGTTGCGGTCATCTTCAACCAGAAGCAGAGTTTGATTCACACGGTATCTCCAAAATAAATGTGGTCGGAGGGCCGATAAGTTTCATTCTTCCCCCCATTCGACGAATCATCGATTCAACGATTGTAAGACCAAGCCCCAGACCTTTTTCACTCACGAAGGGCCTTCTTAATCTAGCCCAGTCTTTCGAACCGAGCTGTCCTTTGTCTTCAACTCTTACAATTAGCTTTCCGTCGCTGAATGATGACGTTAATGTAATAGGCGCTGAGCCGTATTTCTGGGCATTAGATAATAAATTATCTATACAAGTACCCAGCCAATATATATTTACCTTTGCTGAACGATCCTCACCGAGCTTAAGCGAAACATCATAAGGCTCACTTAAATATTCTACCCACTCATTAAAAGAGTCAACCTGTTGGACACTCAGCTCTTGCTGATTCGCCTGCAAGTAATCTTTACTTGCCTCTGCAAGCTGGCGTAAACGGCGAGAATCTTCTGTTAAACGCCTGAATTCATCATATAGACTTTCTGGCAAAGCATCAAAATGACGCCTGAAGCCTTCAACGGTCATCGCTAGGCTTGCAATCGGCGTACGCAGTTCATGAGTAAGGATCTGTAAAACCAACATCCGCTCCTGCATTGCCCGACGACGAATGCGCAGGCGGTACACTCCCCACCCAACCAGCAATGCCACATTAGCTACCAATAACCCGACCAAAAGGTAAAACATCAGGTGGGATTGATCTTCTTTTTCCCAACAGATGTTACCACTTTTAACCAAACAGAAATCAGTCTGGTTAAGGCGGGTGAAATTGACATCAAATTTATTTAAGGTAAAAGCCCAGGTCGGCTGATCATAAACACGGTATTCATTCCCATTTCTAATCCATAGCTCGCCGTTTGAGATAAATGCTTCAGCCCCTGCAATATAAACCTGAATTTCTTCATTGCTCATACGCTGCAAGCGTCCAAGAATCGTATTCGTCGGAGCAAGCTCCCTCTCTTGAATGTGCAAATACCTATCCAAAACTTCAACAGATTCAGAGTGTTTTTCAAGATAACGAACAGCATAACTTCCGCCGCCTGGATGGATATATCCGGAGCGAACAAACCATCCCTTTGGTAACACCGTGTTATTACAGATAGCCCGGGTAAAAACCACAGGTTGAGTAACCAATGGACTTACAGGCCAAGGGCCTTTACATGTCGTAGCGTTTTTATAAAGATGTTTTAGTGACTTAAGCGGATATACAGCAGACTGTGGAAGCAAGCTTGATGGCAGTAGTAACGGATTGGGGAAACGGCTTTGCAGCTTCCTGAAATCGTATGTCGCCAAAGACTCGTTGTTGAGCAATTCAGAACGTACTGCATTCAAACGTTCAGGCAAATTATCAGCCTCGGCGTGACAAACACCAGAAAACAACAACGAAATTAATAAGACATACTTTTTCATGGGCAAAGTGTATCACTCTATGCGCCGTTAATGTCAGAAAATTATCATTACTTTAATGACATTTAGCAGCAAACTACCAAGCTAGTGCCCTATCATTTTTCAATGGCTTTTCACCAAAAACAAAAAGGGAGCCATCAGGCTCCCTTTGCTATCACATCAAATAACTATTAAAGATGCTCTAGAATCTTGTTGCAAGACTCTTTCGCGTCACCAAATAGCATTTGTGTATTTTCTTTGAAGAACAGTGGGTTCTGAACGCCCGCATAACCAGTGTTCATAGAGCGCTTGAATACGATAACGTGTTTTGAATTCCACACTTCAAGAACTGGCATACCAGCAATCGGACTATTTGGGTCTTCCAGTGCTGCCGGGTTAACCGTGTCGTTAGCACCGATAACCAGAACTACATCAGTTTGTTCGAAATCTTCATTGATTTCGTCCATTTCAAGAACGATATCATAAGGCACTTTAGCTTCAGCTAGCAGTACGTTCATATGCCCAGGCAGACGACCCGCTACAGGGTGAATACCGAAGCGAACATCAACGCCTTTGCGACGCAGCTTATCGGTGATTTCATGTACCGGGTACTGAGCCTGGGCAACTGCCATACCGTATCCCGGAGTGATAATCACAGAACGTGCATCTTTCAGCATTTCTGCTACTTCTTCAGCTGATGCTTCATAGTGTTCACCCTGTTCTTCATCTGAAGCAGCTGCGCTGCCATCAGTACCGAAGCCACCTGCGATTACACTGACGAACGAACGGTTCATTGCCTTACACATGATGTAAGAAAGGATCGCACCTGACGAACCAACCAATGCACCAGTTACGATCAACAGGTCATTTGCCAGCATGAAACCAGCAGCTGCCGCAGCCCATCCAGAGTATGAGTTCAGCATTGAAACAACCACCGGCATGTCAGCACCACCTATAGATGCAACCAAGTGATAGCCAAATGCAAAAGCGATTAGTGTAACCAGGATCAATGCGAACATTGAACCTTCAGCGTTAACGAACATCACCATCAGTAGGAATGAAACGATAACAGCAACCAGGTTTAGCTTGTGACGATGTGGAAGCGTCAGTGGTTTAGATGAAATAACACCACGCAACTTGCCGAATGCAACAACTGAGCCGGTAAAAGTTACAGCACCGATGAAGACACCTAAGAAAATTTCAACAAGGTGGATATTCAGCATCGCACCAGTTAGCTCACCGTGGTCAAGGTAAGTGTTGAAACCTACCAGTACCGCAGCCATACCAACGAAGCTGTGCAGAATTGCCACAAGTTCCGGCATTTCTGTCATTTCAACTTTCTTGGCGAAATGGATACCGATTGCACCACCGATGATCATTGCCAGGATAATCCAGGCTGTTCCTTGGGCTTCTGGACCAAAAATGGTCGCGAAAAGGGCAATTGCCATACCGGCAATACCGTAGTAGTTACCTGCTCGCGCTGTTTCCTGCTTGGAAAGTCCCGCTAGTGACATGATAAACAGTACTGCAGCAACAATGTATGCCGCTTGTACGATTCCTGCAGACATGTGTTACTCCTTATTTATCTTTACGGAACATTTCAAGCATCCGTTTGGTAACAGTAAAGCCACCAAAGATGTTGATGCTTGCAATTAATACGGCGATAAATGACAAGAAGGTAACAACACCAATCCCGTGACCTATCTGTAGCAGTGCACCAACAATAATGATGCCCGAAATCGCATTGGTTACTGACATCAAAGGAGTATGCAATGCATGGGTAACGTTCCAGACAACGTAATATCCCACCACACAGGCCAGTACGAATACCGTAAAGTGAGAAAGGAATTCCGCCGGAGCGTAGTTAGCAACCCAGGCAAAAACAGCCGCACCTGCAGCCATAATGCCGTATTTCTTCATCGGAGAAGTTGGTTCCTCTTCGACAACGACAGGCTGTTCCACCTCTTTTGCAGGTTGTTGAACTTCAACAGACACCTTAATTGCTGGAGCTGGCCAAGTTACCTCGCCTTCTTTGATTACAGTCAGGCCGCGAAGCACTTCATCATCAAAGTCGATATCGATATTGCCGTCTTTCTCTTTACAAAGAAGTTTCAACAAGTTAACCAAGTTAGTACCGTATAGCTGCGAAGACTGAGTCGGCAAACGACCAACCATATCGGTATAACCGATAATCTTCACACCATTTTCAGTCGTAATAACTTTATCGGCTTCAGTGTATGCACAGTTACCGCCATTCGATGCAGCAAGGTCAACAATTACACTTCCCGCTTTCATTGAATCAACCATCTCTTTGGTGATCAATTTCGGGGCAGGACGACCAGGAATCAAAGCGGTTGTAATGATGATATCAACGTCTTTTGCCTGCTCTGCGTATAGACGCTCAGCAGCCTTATTGAATTCATCAGACATTTCTTTTGCGTAACCATCGCCCGTACTTGTGTCTTCCTTGAAATCAACTTCCAGGAATTCAGCACCCATTGATTCAACCTGCTCTTTAACTTCAGGTCGAACATCAAATGCTCGTACAATCGCACCCAGGCTACCAGCTGCACCGATTGCAGCCAGACCAGCAACACCCGCACCTGCAACAAGTACTTTAGCCGGCGGAACTTTACCTGCAGCAGTGATCTGGCCGGTAAAGAAACGACCAAATTCATGAGCCGATTCAACAACAGCACGATAACCAGCGATGTTTGCCATAGAACTCAAGGCATCAAGTGCCTGGGCTCTTGAAATGCGTGGCACTGAGTCCATCGCCATTACGTTAATATTCTTGCCCGACAATTTCTCTAGCAACTCAGGGTTCTGAGCTGGCCAGATGAAACAAACAAGGCTTGCGCCTTCTTTGATCAAGTCAAATTCATCAACACCGGTTCCGTCGTTCACCTGTGGAGCGTTAACTTTCAGAATAATATCTGACTGCCATACTTCCTCTGTTGTAACAACGCTCGCTCCCGCAGACTCATAGGCCGCATCGTCGAAGCTTGCATGAATACCAGCATTATGTTCAACAGCAACGCTGAACCCCATTTTTAAAAGCTGCTCAACCGTTTTAGGTGTTGCAGCGACTCGCGTTTCGTTAGCGAGTATCTCTTTTGGCACACCAATTTGCATTATTATTCCCTGAACATTGGCAAAGAAGTAACAATCTTGTATCCAACCCACAAAGTAAGATCAAGTACTTTGTGGGAATAAAACAAAATCATCTAACATCTACGCTGTAATTAACAACGGATGTTACCTTCTAACAGAAATAAAAGAACGTTTTTACCACCTGGACAGAGGTCAAACCTCGAATTAAATTAACAAAATACACACGATTAGTTGTAAATACGACCAATTCAATCGAGGAAAACCTTATATTGTCCAAAACGGATATCCTGAACACTCAGTACAACCGCTTAAAACACATCAAGAAGAGATATCGTAGTGAAATCAGTTTGGAATTCAGAAAACCCATCTATCCTTGATGAACTTTGCTTGTTAACTACTTCTCAGTAGTCCCACCTGCCTTAGAAAAACAAATATGCTAGCGGCAGGTGCCAGCATATTTCAGTTACTATTTTTAACGAAACATGCCATCGCCTGTCTGGTCGATGAACATCTTGGCTTTCTCAAGCATGAACGTTACCGCATCTTGCTTAGATGCCAATAAATCTGAGCGAATAAATGTATGGGTCTTTATCTCCCCGTCGACTTCCTTGCAGATTCGGCCTGCAATACGGAATTGACCACCTTCGGCAATAGGATCGGGGTAAATCAAATACCCTTCGTATTCTACTGGCTCAACTTCAGCCACTTTAGTTTCTTTGTTCAAGCCAAACAATTTCGATAAAAAACCCACTAAATTTATCTCCGAGGTGCATGCATTTACGACGTCATCATGCCATAGCCAAAAGGAAAATAATTAAACCTAGCTACAATTCTGAGGAAAAAACAATAAAAACAGCCCTATACCCCTATTGACCATTATAAATAAGGTTAATTCACGCATAAAAAAACGCTGGCAATTGCCAGCGTCTTCTTTATGTCCTGTGTTCAATATACTTGTTACCGATAGATACCAATGTCTTTTTGTAGGTGAACCGATAAGTCAGAAACATTGTATTGCTTTGGTGCTTTTGGCGAGCCCCAAAAGATATCCAATGCGTGTGCAATCAATCCTTTGATATTAACCGCATAGGCTTTTTTATCCATTGCGGCAGGAGTTGCGATGGTATTAAAATTTATTGCCTGTGCCATGACTGCCTCTCGTTTAGTCTTATTTTTGAACTGAGATAATTTTATCTGCTTAATTTTCCCTCAAAAAAATGACAATATTTAAACATCAGTATAAGTTTTCCTAATGCGTTAAAAGTTCGTTAAAACAAGTCGTTAATGAACACATAAACAATCATTATTAACGAGTGAATATCCGCCTGACTCTAAACTCAATGCGTATTTTTCCGAGCTTGCAATTCAACCCCAACGTACGCAACAATATCGCAACAAAAGTAAAGAGATAGATTTATGATCAGCCTCTTATCCAGATATTCTTCATTATTACTTATCGTTGCTGCTGCGATAGGTTTTGCATTTCCGGTATTATCAGCGACAGTCTTTCCTTCACTGCCCTATATTCTTTTTTTCCTAATGCTCTTTACCTTACTAGGTATGCCCCAGAGCCTATTGCTCAGCCAGATGGCAGAAATACAGATCTGGATCTATGCCATTTTTCATTCAACGTTACTTACTTTGCTAAGCTGCTTTATTGCTATAACAATGAACGCTAGTGATGACCTGATTTTAGCAATTGCCGCTATTTCTGCGACAGGCTCGCTATTTGCAACACCTGCGATAGCTCGCTCTGTGGGATTAGAACCATTAAAGGCAATGGCAATGACCATTGCCTCTACACTATTAATGCCTGTTGTACTCTACATTAATTTAATGATCTTTCAGGATGAGCAATTTTCTCTGGATATAACAAGTTACCTTCAGCGTCTAGTGATCTTTATCTTGGGCCCTATGCTGTTCTCAGCGATCTGCTACCGTTTAATTCCTTATCACCATTTACACCGGATACACGGAAAGCTATCGCAAGTAACCATCATTCTGGTTCTGGCTTTTCCATTTGGTCTTATCGGCCCTTTCCGGGAGGTTTTCGAACAATCTCTGACAGACGGCTTCTTTTACCTTGCAATTGGTGTCGCTATTTGTAGCTTTTACTTTTTTGCTGGTTATCTATGCTATAGATATTTGGGACTCGATCAGGGCTTACTCGTAGCAATTACTTCAGCTAATCGAAATGTTCTGCTGACTTACACCGTTGCCGGTAGTTACCTTGGTCCAGACTTCCTGGTACTAATGGGTGCTCTCCAACTGCCAACCTATTGCCTTCCTTTAATCATTAAAGGGCTATACCGATACACAGAAAAAGTGAGTACAGTAAAATAGGCTCAGGAATAAATTGTTCCCTTTAATCCAACTCAACAGGCATTGAATATCGACATGAACAGCCAATAATCGCTTAGAAAGCAACCGCCCTGTTCATAACTTCAAATTTACAATAAAAAATCAGCACTTTTCCTTGCGTCTACATGTTGATTTACCTAAGATTTCCAAGAATTCTCAGGGCGGGGTGAAATTCCCCACCGGCGGTAGTTCAATGCAGCAATATATCGCATTGAAAAGCCCGCGAGCGCTTAATGGTGATTTAAACTCTCTGTTAAGGTCAGCAGATCTGGTCCAGAGCTTAGAAATAGGCACGATTCCAGAGCCGACGGTTATAGTCCGGATGAAAGAGGATCAGTGGAGGCCATACGCCTCTTGCTTTTACACTACAGAAGCTATGTCATACCTGCGATCAGGTTATCGCCCGTAGGCATAATTATTTTACCGTGTATTACTGTAAAGCTATTTCAGCTAAGCTGAGACACTGTCATTTCACGCCCTGATTCTGGTATCTTTTTATTTGGAGTATTTATTACCATGAATCAGTCTCTACTATCCCCTTATGGTACGCCTTTCGAGCGTGTTGAAGCCGGCCTTGACGCTGTCCGTAACGGCCGTGGTGTTCTTGTTGTTGATGATGAAGATCGTGAAAATGAAGGCGATATCATTTTTGCAGCAGAAACACTTACCCCTGAACAAATGGCCATCATGATCCGTGAATGTTCAGGTATTGTTTGCCTTTGTTTGACCGAAGAACGTGTTCGTCAGCTTGAGCTACCAATGATGGTTGAGAAGAACACCAGTGCGAACCAAACAGGCTTTACAGTAACAATCGAAGCCTCCGAAGGTGTAACGACAGGCGTTTCTGCAGCTGATCGTGTTACCACAATCAAAGCCGCAATTGCAGACGGCGCCAAACCATCAGACTTGAACCGCCCAGGCCATGTTTTCCCGCTAAAAGCCAATCCTGAAGGTGTCCTTGCTCGCCGTGGTCATACTGAAGCAACTATCGATCTAATGCGCCTGTCGGGCATGAAACCTTATGGTGTGTTGTGTGAACTAACCAACCCAGATGGCACAATGGCTCGCCTACCTGAAGTTATTGAGTTCGGTAAGAAATTCGACATGCCAGTGCTGACAATTGAAGATCTTGCCGCTTACCGACTTGCAAATGAAGTTGCCAACACTGAAGAGCCAGAAGCCGCTTCAGCTTAAATAAAGCCTTGATCAAAAAAGCCGAGACTTATCTCGGCTTTTATACACAATTAAACAGCTCTGCGTACCAACGACAGGACACAATTAGTCTAAATATAAACATCAAATTATTACTTTGTTGAAAGTGTTTTATATGCTGACGCTTAAACACCTGCTGCAGGAATAAAGTAAATTAAAGCACTCCAAGCTGAAATCCAGCCTGTAACCATAGCAATATCTACCCAGTCTTTATTCATTGAAACCACCTCTACACAATAACCTTGCCTTTCAATAATACATATCGACAGTTTTAGAAAAACCTTTAAACTTTTCTTAATTTTTATTTATAACAAAATTGATAGACATATTACTGTTGAATACAAAATAAAATCAGAAAACAAAAGCGCCAACCAAATGACACTTAAATATTGCTGGTGATATATTTTTTGACGGAATAAAAATTTAAATATCTATAATCAGTTTTAAACAGCCTGGCTTATAACGAGCTTATTTAAAATGTTTATTAATATCAATCTATTCCCAGATCCCCCGGTTGAAGTGGCATAGCTAATTTGCCAGAATGTGCTCCTTACGAGTGAGTCTCATTCTGGCCCAATCCGTACTTCTGGTTAACCTTGTTTCAGGCTACAACCTGTTCACACCCACACGGGATATAGGATACTAATGCTTCGGAAGGCGCTTCTAAAGACTCCATCATCCTCGCATAACGTTCAAAGGCTTCTGCCATTGTTACATTCAACGCCTTTGGCTCGACAACACAATCAAGCAGTGCTCCGTAACCTTCTTTACCAGTCGCTGTATAGCCTGAAGAAATTGATGTATAGATCAAGTCATCCTCAACATCTACCCAGACACCGCTTTTACACGTTTGTAAGTTCTCAATTCTATTGCCCGGCTCTGAACAACAACGATAAGTAAACCTCAAGTGTGAGGTATAAGGGAAACTACCACTCCCGGTTCCTTCTACTCCATTATCTATCGCATTATTGATCGCACCTTCTAGCGCTTCGCGAACTCGTTTACCTTTGACCTGATATACCATTAATCCAATAGCAAACGGCAATAGCTTTCCGGCAATATCTGCCGAAGTCAGAGGGCCAGGATTGAGTGACGATCTCACACCACCAGCATTATGAATGGCAAAATCAATATCATGCCCAAGTTCACGCCCCTGCCATACAAAACTATCAACCACCAGCGGGGCTATCTGGCTTCCGCCACGATGATCTGGAATTCGGACATGTCGTAGTGGCTCGCTCGCTTCAGCAATATGCTGTGTCTGTAACTCACGTACTTTCGGGCGATATTCCGTGTTCAGTATGTTTTCGATAATCGGATCTTTAGCACAAAAGCGTACATTATCTTGGGCCTTAAGATACTGTTTTACAGCGTCATGACTATTATCATCCAGATGTTCGCTTCGGCTGGCATCAACCGTAAACTGACGACCAAGCAAAAGCTGATTAACACCAGTGGCTCGCTCCACCGTACCATCAGCATTGAAATCCAACTCAAGTTGGCCCAACGCAAGTGCATTACAGCCAGCCTGTACAACACAAGTTCCATTTACCATTGTTGCGTAGCTATCTGTGACGCCGTAACCCAAGTTGCTAAAGTCACCCTGCATCGTATGAGTGTGGCCTCCTATAATTGCACCAATCCCCTCGATCTGTGAAGCCAGCTCCAGATCTCGTTCATAACCGAGATGACTCAGTAATACAATCTTATTAATTCCCTGTTGATGAATCGCAGCAATGGTACTGTTAGCCACATCGACAACTTTAAGGAAATGCGTATCCGGATCCGGGTTAGCAATGCCAGCCATATTTTCAATAGCCAAGCCAAAGAGTGCCACTGGCTCTCCGTCTACCTCTTTAACAATGAAACGTCCATGCTCTAATTCACTATTAAACACATAGACATTCTCCTTGCCTCGTAATGGATTTGACTTACTTTGATCTTCCTCAGACAAGTCCCAGTTGGCTACTAACATTGGAAAATTTGCCTGATCCATAAAGTCAGCCACAATGTCATTGCCCATATCCAACTCGTGGTTACCAAGCGCCATCGCTTCTATACCAATTGCATTAAGCAATCTGGCATTCGCCAATCCCTTATATAAAGAGAAGAAAAGCGTTCCCTGAAAGCAGTCACCGGCATGAACAAACATAAATTCACGCCCTTTAAGGTGCGCCTGCCTTTTAACATCCTTAACCGCCGAAGACACACGCGAGAAACCTCCACAACTTGCGTAGACTGACGTTTCCGTATCAAGAACATCTTCAGGCAGCGATAGTGAAATTGAAGAGGGTTCAAAGTGTGAATGTGTGTCATTGATGTGTGCAAAAGTAATCTTCGCTGAGCGGTGGTGTGTCATATATGTTTGATGTTCCCTGGTAACGCGGTGTTCAGATGAATCAATTAAATATGATTCAGGTCACATACCTTATAGTTGATTGCTCTAGGTTAAACCCAAAATGTGACAGAAAACAACACCTAAAATTAATTTTCTATTCTTCAACTCGATTTTGTCTTGGTTAATTAGCAATAAAGCCTACAGGTGATGATCAATAATCGCAATGAAGAGGTTATATAGTTATTTAATACACAATCACGATAGATTTATGACAAGCATTCTCGTGTAAAAAAACGGATTATATATGGTTAGAGGTGTGCAGGTATCATTATAGGAGTTGGTGCATGCTTAATCATCGCCACCACCATTCAAACAACTCTCTGGTGATGGCAGGAATAAACAAGGTCTAAACTATTGGTAACGACCATGTCGTTGTAAAAATTCGATTTTGTAACCATCCGGGTCTTGAATAAAAAAGAACTTCGCCAACAACTGACCATTACGGAAGAATTCTTTGATCTCTGCAGGTTCATAACCCAGACCAAGCAGTTTCTCATGCTCAACTTCTAGGTTATCGACTGCTACAGCCAGATGACCATAACCAGAGCCGTGAGTATATGTTTCTTCCGTACCTTCATTCCATGTAAGCTCAAGCTCCATATCATTCTCGTCATTACGCAGATAGACAAGGCTAAAACCTTCAAAGTCCAGACGCTCCGCAATATCAAGATCCAGTGCTTCTTTATAAAATTTCAACGAGTTATCCAGTTCCAAAACCCGAACCATTGAATGAATAATCTTAGCCATCTGACATCTCCTGTAATTACATTTCTTTTCTTGCTAAGCAACTGAACATACCACTAATTGCCTTGCTATTTATGGTCACGGGACTATAGCAATCACAATTCCCGACCTCAACCTTTTCCACAGGAACCATTTTGTCATTAACTATCAATAGCTTCTTATTAATCTGTGATATCGGCATACCCATCCCGAATCAAGGTACTGTAATCTTATTACTAGAGGTGAGATATGCTGCTAAAAAGAATTGAAGTATCCGGTTTCAGAGGAATCAAACGATTATCACTAACATTCGATGAGCTAACCGTACTCATTGGTGAAAATGCATGGGGTAAATCATCATTACTTGATGCGCTTAGTATTGCCCTATCTCCTGATGCTTTATTCTACAATTTTAAATTCTCAGACTTCCATGTCGATTACGGTGCAGGCCATGAAAAAATGGCCCAGCTTCAAATCGTTCTCCACTGGAGTGAAGATTATCAGGGTGAATATAAAGCACGGCGATACAAAGCCTTTGAGCCTCTCTGGGTTACAGGAGAGAACGAGGTCAAAGAACTCTTTTACCAGATAAACAGTATTGTTAAAGACGACAAAATCATTACCCACCGCTCTTTTCTGGACAGCAGAGGGAAAATCATTGACTGCCCTGACACCGATAGAATAGCGAAACAATTAATGACCCTGCATCCAATCGTCCGTATCCGAGATGCCCGGCGCCTTCGAAACCACTATCAAAACGGCAATGGAAACGGTAAAAACGGAAATGGTCAGCATGAGCGAGATAACAGCGAGAGTGCCCGAATCCAACGCAGGCTTGATAATACATGCCAACGCCTACTGACGCGCCCAGGTCATGTCAGTTCTGATGAGATTAAAAGCAGTATCAATGCACTGCGAACCTTAGTTGATCACTACTTCGCATTTACACCCCACAATCGATCTGCCCAGTTTAACCGCGCTCATTTCCCTACTAGAGCACAATATGCAAAGAACCCGCTAGAGCAACTTACCCAGCCCCATATGACTAAACAAGGACGATTGATTCTAATGGGGTTACTCAATGCGTTTATCCGCGCTCGTGGCCCAATCGAACTGAAACGTATCTCCCGCCCGATAATGATCCTCGAGGATCCTGAAGGCCGATTACATCCAACCATTTTACATCAGGCATGGACGTTCATCACCAACATGCCAATGCAAAAAATCTTAACAACGAACAGTTCCGATCTTACATCTGTCGTTCCGTTACAAACCATCAAAAAATTAATCCGTGAGCCGGATCGTACCCATGTGTATAACATCAAGAACAGAACTCTCTCTCGGGATGAAGAGCGGCGTGTCGCCTTCCATGTCCGGCTTCACCGCCCCAATGCGCTATTTGCCCGTGCCTGGTTATTAGTTGAGGGGGAAACCGAAGTATGGTTATTCAATGAATTCGCGCGCATCTGCGGTTATAACCTCGCTGCCGAAGGTGTTCAGATTATTGAGTTTGCCCAGAGCGGGCTAAGGCCGCTGATCAAAGTAGCCAGAGGATTGGGTATCGAATGGCATCTGGTAGCCGACGGCGACCAGGCCGGTAAAAAATATGCCGATACAGTACGTAACCTATTAGGTAATGATGCCGAACGACACCGCCTCACGGTTCTTCCTAACCGTGATATTGAGCACTTCCTATTTAATCAGGGTTTCGAACCACTGTTCCGGCGACTGGCCAGGATCCCACATGACAGCCCCGTTGCACCTAAAAAGATTATTGCAAGGGCGCTTAAACGCCACGCTAAGCCAGATGTCGCGCTGGCTATTGTCGAATTCACCGATGAAGAAAACGTTGATGAAATTCCAGTGTTGCTGCGCTGGATCCTAAAACGAATTGTTGTTATGTCACGTGGGGTCAGTTAATAAAGTCAGATATCCTCATGGCGAATACCGAGTTCACATTTTCAAAATAAATATCTATCTAAAGCTGACTACTCTTTGTTGGTTACTTTTTATTCTATAAAATCAAGTTAAACAATAATTTAAAACACCTAATAATAACAAAGCCTGATAGGAATGCATTTTGATCAACCAACTTCTTCATGCGCACAGAGCTTTTAATAAAATCCTGCGTATGCTCGCGCTGGGACAAGGCAAGCAGGAAATGCTGGAGCAACTCATTCATGTGACGGAAAGGATATACAGTGACAGACAAACGTCAATCCTGTTATTAAATCATGATAGCAATACGCTGCATTGTGCTTGCGCGCCCAATTTGCCTGATATCTATAATCAAGCCATAGAAGGTGTCGCTATAGGGCCCAATATTGGCTCTTGTGGCGCAGCGGCTTATTCCAAGCGAAAAGTCATTACTGAAAATATCAATGAACATGACAACTGGATTGAATTTCGACAAATCGCACAACAAGCCAAGTTAATCTCCTGCTGGTCAGTTCCGATTCTGTCATCAAAAGATAAGGTACTGGGGACATTTGCGACTTATAGCCACTACCCTGCTTCTCCAACGCCTTTTGAACTGGAAGTATTGGAAATGGCTGCTTCTGTTTGTGCTGTTGCTTTAGAGAAGCACGAAATAGAGCAAGAGCTGCTTCAGTTCGCTAGCTACGACTTCTTGACGAATGTCTTCAATCGTCGGGCATTTTGCCAAAAGCTTCAGCAAGAACTCGATGACGTTATCAAAGAAGGTTTATTGGCGCTTTTCTATATCGACATTAATCAATTCAAAACCATCAATGACCAACATGGTCACCTCATTGGTGATCAAGTTTTAGTCGAAACTGCAAGCCGGCTAAGACAAATTGGCCGCGATTCAGATATTGTTGGCCGTATAGGTGGTGATGAATTTGTTCTGCTTGCCAGTTGTTCAAACCAAGATGAGTTTTCGGAGCTTTATCATCAATTACTGATAAATATTGGTGACAAACTATCAATTAAAGATATCCATTTTTCAGCTTCTATTGGCTATGTCGCGATAGACAGAAATGAAGCATTTTATTACGACATACAATCGCTGATCAGTGAAGCAGACAAAAACATGTACGAATGTAAGCAACAAATTAAACACTGTTTAACGCATTAGTTTGAGTGTACTCATGTGATTACCGAGGGAGACTGACTGTGTGATACGCAGAAAAACGCTCCCCCTTCAGGTGTGATCCAACCAGCCCACTTCTGTGTCAAATGCACTCGAAAGGAGCAGTCATTCCTTCACGCGTTTTCCTTGAGTTGAACTGGCTGGCATCACTCTGAATCCTGCATATTGAGGTAAGCTGGGTATAAACTCATTCATATCCTTCTTGCCATAACCATCCCTCAGAAACATTAAATTTTCATGGTTGGAACTTAACTGTTCTTTCGTCTGCTATATTTAGTGCTCGAAACAAAAAAACCATAATGAATATTAAGCACCAGGTCAAAGCGGCTTATATGCGCCCGCACCCAATATTTTCAATGGAGATAATACTTAGATGTCTAATCAATCTCTTATCTACCATCAGGAGTGTTCTGCGTCTTCATTACAAAATGTTGTACTAAGAGCACCTGAACTCAAAGATGGTATGGCTGTTTTCCGCTTAGTGGAACGTTGTCCGCCGCTAGACATAAATTCCAGCTACTGCAACTTACTTCAGTGCGGGCATTTCTCAGATACCTCGGTAACTGCGGATATGGATGGTGAATTAGTAGGGTTTATTTCCGGGTATGTGGTGCCAGAACGAACAAATACACTGTTTATCTGGCAAGTGGCTGTTGCCGAGCAAGCCAGAGGCCTCGGCCTGGCATCCCGCATGTTGGCACATATTCTAACTCGCCTAGCCAGTCAGAATATCAATTACTTAGAAACGACTATTACGCAAGACAATCAAGCATCCTGGGCCTTATTTAAAAGCATAGCAACGAAGTTATCAGCAGATTTCCAGTCATCAGCATGGCTGGACAGAGAAACTCACTTTGATGGATTACATCACTCGGAAATGCTTGTGCGCATCGGCCCTTTTAGAAAATTAAGAGAAATGTAATGAAAATCTTTGATGAAATCGAATCCGAAGTTCAGAGCTATGCCCGTTCTTTTCCTCGCATATTTAGTCGAGCGAAAGGTGAATTCATGTGGGATGAAGACGACAATCAATATCTGGACTTTCTAGCCGGAGCCGGAACCCTTAATTACGGCCACAACAATCCAATTTTCAAAGAAGTGCTGCTAAATTACATCGAAAACGATGGCATTACTCACAGCCTTGATATGCACACCAAGGCCAAGGGTGATTTTTTACAGACATTTAACGACAAAATTTTAAAGCCTCGTGGCATGGAGTATATTGTCCAATTCACTGGGCCAACGGGCACTAATGCCGTCGAGGCGGCAATGAAAATTGCCCGTAATGTGACAGGACAACAAAACATTGTGACCTTTACCAATGGATTCCACGGAGTAAGCCTTGGCTCACTGGCTGCAACGGGAAATTCACATCACCGTGATGCCGCAGGAGTAAGCTTAACCGGTACGCACCGTATGCCATACGATGGTTACTTGGGCGAAAACATTGATACGACCGAATATCTTGATAAGGTTTTATCTGATTCTAGCAGTGGTATCAATTCTCCAGCCGCTGTTATTGTCGAAACCGTCCAGGGTGAAGGTGGCATTAACGCAGCCAGTTTTGCATGGTTACGCAACCTTCAGACTATTTGCAAAAAGCACGGCATTTTATTGATTGTTGACGACATCCAAGCAGGTTGTGGCCGCACGGGCGATTATTTTAGTTTTGAAGAAGCTGGAATCGAGCCTGATATCATCACCTTATCTAAATCTTTGGGTGGTTACGGCTTACCGTTTGCTGTTGTGTTGATGAAACCAGAATTAGATCAGTGGAAACCAGGAGAGCATAACGGCACCTTTAGAGGTAATAATCTGGCATTTGTTACCGCTAAAACGGCCATCGAGCATTATTGGTCTAATAATACCTTTTCAAAAGAGATCAAACGTAAGGGCCAATATATCTCAAATCGTCTAAAAGACATTGTAAGCAAGTATGGTAGAGGCAACTTTACAACTAAAGGACGCGGAATGTTTCAAGGCATAAATTGTGTCAATGGAGACATTGCGGGGAAAATCACAAGTTGCGCGTTTAAAAAAGGGCTCATTATTGAAACCAGTGGTGCCGAAGATCAAGTTGTGAAGTTCTTGTGCCCCTTAATTATCTCTGATGACAACCTAAAAAATGGAATTGATATTGTGGAATCAGCGATTAAAGAGGTATGTGCAAAAGAGACACAAATTCCAGAAGAAAAAAACTATTTCAATAAAAGTTAACTTTAACAGGCACCCCATATTCATTGTGACCAAGAAAATCTAAGAATAAGGCAATCATATGATCATACGAAATTTATCTGATGCAAACCAATCTAAGCGAAGAGTTATTTCACCTGATGGAAACTGGGAAAGTACTCGCCTGTTATTGAAAGAAGATAAAATGGGATTTTCTTTTCACATTACCACAATTTATGAAGGGGCTGATTTCCAAATGCATTACAAGAATCATTTGGAATCTGTCTATTGTATATCTGGTGAAGGTGAAGTGGAAAATTTGGATGACGGCATGAAACATCCGATTGAACCAGGCACAATTTATATTTTGGATAAAAATGACAAACACGTTTTACGCGCGTTTAAAGAAATGAAAATGGCTTGTGTGTTTAACCCACCTCTGAATGGAAAAGAAGTGCACAATGCCGAAGGTGCTTATGAATTGGAAGCAAAAACAATTACGGATTTAAATCAATATTATGAATAATATCTACCAACAAGCTAATTCGTTCATTGATGCTCCCAATTCCTTTAATCATGAGGAACATTAAATACCCTTTTATCATCCTGCCGAAACATCCTGTCATCAAAGCTAATATCATAGCTAGTGCTACCAACCGGAACCCGCAACACATACTGCCAATTCAGAGCGTTGCCAGTAACATGGCCGGTTGCTTCACCGATAACATCCTCAGCTCGCCCGACATAATACCCATCCATATTTTTAGTAATAACCCAGGTCCGGTGTTGCTTCATGAAATAGGGAGAGTAAAACGCTATTACCTGCCGTATTACCCAAACAAATGAGCCGAAGCCAAGCCATAACAACGCCAACCAAACAGGGAAAAATGACTGTGTGAAATGAAACACCCCCAGCTTGTTTAACATCAAATCCATCAGGATACCGGCTCCGCCAAGAAGTAGTGAAAACCGCCAGGTGTCGCTGTAATACCACCAACACATCAGTAGCAAAGTGACCAACAACCAAATAAACTGGCTTTGGCCTACCACGGATACCAGCCAGTACATATTAAATAACACGCCTACAATTAATAGCTCACGTAAAGGCATACCATACCTCCGCTATCTTCTGTGTCTACACTAATCGGTTCTGCTGGCAACCAGCTGTACCGTACTGATCCGGCGCTCTAAAAAACCACCTTCACAGTAACTAAAGTAAAAGCGCCACATTCGAATAAATCGCTCATCAAACCCTTGTTTATTCAGAGTGTCGATACTGGCATTAAACTTCTGATGCCAATCAGACAAGGTTTTTGCGTAATCAAAACCCATATCTTTAATATCTCTGATGACGAAATCCGTGTGCATGGTCAATTGATTGGCCAACATTGTAATTGAGGGTAAAAAACCACCTGGGAAAATATGTTTCTGGATGAAATCAACACCCTTGCTGTAACTCTCGTAACGCTGATCTGCTATCGTAATAGCCTGTATTGCCAGCTTACCCTGCGGTTTCAACAAAGACTGGCACTTTTTGATGTAGGTAGTCAGGTATTCCTTACCGACCGCCTCAACCATTTCCACCGAAACAATCTTGTCATATTGACCTGTTAAGTCCCTGTAATCTTGCTTAAGCAAAATGATCTTGCCGGTAAGCCCTTCCTGCTCAATTCGCGATTTCGCCCAATCGTACTGCGCATCAGAGATGGTTGTCGTTGTCACCATGCAGCCATAATGTTTAGCCGCATGAATCGCTAATGCCCCCCAACCTGTACCAATCTCAAGTAAATGTTCAGAACTACACAACTTTAGCTGACGGCATAATCTGTCCATCTTATTAATTTGTGCCTGAAAAAGACTTTCGTGATTCTCATCATAGATGGCCGCAGAATAAAGCATGTTCGGGTCTAAAAAGGTACGGTAGAAATCATTGCCGAGATCATAATGCGCCAAAATATTTTGCTTCACCACGGCTTTACTGTTTCTCCTTCTTCGATGCAGCCATTTATATTGCATTGCTGTCAGCCAGCTCATTTTCTCTTCCAGGCGATCAAGCAGCGTCAGGTTCCTGGCTATCACCCTAACCACCTCAGTTATATCCGGCGAATCCCACCACCCGTCGATGTATGCTTCTCCGGCTGCAATGCTCCCACCTTTCAGCACTCGTTTGTAGAAGGCCGGATTGTTCACAATAATATACGCCTGCTGATTTGCATGAGCGTCACCAAACTGAAAAGAATCACCATGGTGATCTATGAGTGTCAAGCCTACTCCTTTAAGCTGTTTAAGCACCCGAAAAACGGCTCGCCGTGCAAGGAAATCCGTACCTCTTACCGACAATTCAAATCGACTAACTTCACTCTTCAACATATTTACACCCTCAATTCATTCTTCCGTATTTGGTTTTGACGGTACATTCTTTTTGTATCAACTTCGCCATCAGCTTGCAGGGTGGCTGTAAAAAGGTACTTTCTTGAACCACAAACGCAGAGCTTGCCAATAAATCCCGATAACGACTTTTGCCGTCTGTACCGGTGTTCTGGCAATAAGCAACCAAAATTCCTTACTGGTGAAAGGCCGACGCTTCATAACCAGCGTGGCATCAAGTACTTTCTGGTTATCGTCGCTGGAATGGATATCAAGATGGATCAATAACTGGCTTGCAGGATCCTTAAGACGCCAATAGTAGTTTTGACTCATCGGATTAAATGGCGATACATGAAACGCCTTCTTCTCTAACCAGGTATCTTTCTGCCAGCGCATCTTTGCTGGCAACGCATAGTAATGACGCTCATTCCAGGGTGTATTACTAACCTCAGCCAGAACCCAGCGCCAATTATCATGTTGGTCATAAAGGTAATACAGATTCAGCGGACTGAAATAGAGCCCGGCATAACGAAGTTGGCAAAGAAGCATGACCCTTCCATCCACTCGCTCTCCTGTCAGCTCCTCAACTTTATCAACCACAGCCTGCTTCAGTGCTCCTGCAGCACTTGGAAATGCATTAGTGTTATGATCGTTAAGATAATCTTCCGCTCGAAACCGGGCAAAATTAAGCAGATTTTGCCCGAAGCCCACGACAGATGCCTGTAACTCTTCCAATTCATCAAGATCAATCAAAGGCATAAACATCGGATAACTAAAACTATGCCTGACAGGTGTAAAACGGCGATGCCGTACACTGCCTACAAAAAGTGCACTATTCATATTGCTGCTCCCGATAAGCTGTATGCAATTCCTGTTGCTCGCTCTTAGCATCTGCCGAAATCGCTCCGATTATAGTCGTTTTGTCACTAACATTGACGATTGCATCAACAACATCCAAAGCACTACGAACCCCATCTTCATGAAAACCGTTATACCAATAAGCACCGCAGAACCAGGTATTACGACAACCGTTAATCTCCGAACGGGCCTGTTGCGCCAACATACTTTCGGTAGTAAATACCGGATGGGCATAGACAAAGCGCTCTAGGATCGCTTCTTCGGCAATGGCTTCGGTCTGATTTAACGTTACACAAAAGGTTTCTGGTGCGTTTATCCCCTGCAAAATATTCATGTTATAAGTCAGCGAAGCTAGCTTGTTATCTCGATGCTGACCATTATCTATTTCAGGACCAAGATGGTAATTCCAGGCAGCCCAGGCAGAGCGAGACTGCGGCAACAGATTGGTATCGGTATGAAGCACAACTTCATTATCCTGATATGCCATCGCCCCCAAAATTCGCTGTTCATCGGCTGTGGCATCGCCCAGCATTGCTAATGCCTGATCGCTATGGCTGGCAAAGATGACATGGTCAAAAGTATCAATACCCTGAGCCGTCACCACGGTAACCTTTCGGTTCCTGCGAAGCACACTTATTACAGGGTGATTGAGCCGGATATTGTCAGCAAACGGTCTAACAAGACGTTTGACATACTCTCTTGAGCCTCCGGGTATGACATACCATTGAGGACGATTGATCACTTCCAGCAGGCCGTGGTTTCGGAAAAAGCGAATAAAGAAAGCCAGAGGAAAAGATCGCATATCCGACAGTGTTGATGACCAAATAGCCGCGCCCATCGGTAATATATAGTTTTCGGCAAAGTAATCACTAAAAGCGTAGTGCTGCAGAAATTGTCCCAGAGTACGGCTACTCTCTCCGGCTAAATCTACTTTCCTTGCCAACTTATTAAAGCGAAGTATTTCGAGAATAAAATTATAAAAGCGCGGATTTAGCAGGTTACGTTTCTGAGCAAACATCGACGCTAAACTATTACCGTTATACTCAAGCCCGCTGTTATCATTGTGAACGCTGAAGCTCATTTCTGTAGGCTGGCCAACAATACCGATTTCGCCCAATAAGTTCTCGAAGTTAGGATAAGTGCGGTCATTAAAGACAATAAAACCAGTATCAATTGCATATTTACCGCTGGTAACTTCAACATCAATTGTTGCAGTGTGCCCACCTATATAATCATTGGCTTCAAAAACTGTAATATCGTGGTTCTGATGTAGGTGCCACGCACAAGTTAAACCTGAAATTCCGGATCCGATAATGGCAATTTTCATTGTTTCCTCCTTGTCATACGTTTTATGGCAGCCAACTGCATACCGGTAGGTAACAGAGATATGAACTTGAGCAATAAACTAAACTTAACCGGAAAGTGAATTTCGGCTTTACCCTCAGCAATGCCTTGACGGATTTTTTTTGAGGCATACTGAGTTGATACCAGCATAGGCATTGCAAAGTCGTTTTTGTCGGTAAGTGGTGTTTTGACAAATCCGGGGCTTACCAAGGTGACTTTCACCTTTTGAGGCGCTAGATCAATCGCTAATGAATTAGCAATATAGGCAACCGCTGCTTTCGATGCGCCATATGCCTCTGCCCGTGGCAAAGGAACATAGGCAGCTGTAGAGCCGACAATAACCAGGTGCGTTGATTTACCAAAATGAGATTGCAATGCCTGAATACAATTAAGTATCCCGAAAACGTTGACATCAAAAATGCGCTTAAATAAATCAACATCTACCTGACCATGTTCAATATATTCACAGGTACCGGCATTGAGGATAATTAAGCCTGGAATAGGATTTATACCAGAGAAAGCCTGGGTAACTTGATTTATCTCAGTGATATTGCATTGAATTGGCTGAATATTTTGATTGGCTTCGCTTAGGCGATTTAACCGTTCTTCAGACTGGCCACAGGCAAATACCAATCTCCCCTCCGCAGCATAATCCTTTGCCAACTGCTCACCAATTCCGGAGCTTGCTCCAGTTATTAATACGCTATCCATAATCATAAGCTCTCTTTTAAACGGCGAATCAATCCACCTAGAACAGGGATCCCTTCATAGAGCATTTCTCCCATATCGAAATAATCCCGGTGGTAAATCACCAAATCATCCTTGAATTTAATGCAAGAGCAGCCCTTTACTGCACGAGACTTACCACCTGCTAAACGCGGATGGCGAAAAGTCATCGTCCATTGAATAAAAGCTATATTTTGTTCAGAACTTGTTTCATGTATTTCGAACTGACAATCTATTACCGACTTTAAAAGACGTTCAAAATAATCATTAAGATTTTGCCAGCCAACAACCTTGTGCGCAGGGTCTTCAAAAATAATATCCTGATGATATAAAGCTTTGAGTTCAGCCAAATTGTGTTTTGTAAGTTGACTGTAGACTTCTGAAAATTTGTCTGTCAAATAACCTGACTTTTCTGCCATATATCCCCCTGATGTACTTAGGTGTTTTTTAATCCGAGTCAGAATAAAAAAACTACGAATGTTTAAAATATTCTTTAGCCTGTTTGAACGCTTCGATGGCACGAATACGCGCTCTTTTATGGTCAACAATAGGTTGCGGATAATTCAAATTAACCGCGCCAGACCATAAATGCGGCTGATGGATATATTTATCCGGCACATCTTTTAATTCATTTACCCAAGTACGAATAAACTGACCATCAGGATCAAAACGCTCCCCTTGTGTTGTCGGATTAAATACCCTGAAATACGGTTGTGCGTCCGTACCAGTGGAAGCCGCCCACTGCCATCCACCATTATTGGCAGCTAAGTCGCCATCTATCAGTTGCGACATAAACCATTGTTCCCCCTCTTGCCAATGAATAAGCAGGTCCTTAGTTAAAAAACTTGCCGTTATCATCCGCAGACGGTTGTGCATCCAACCCGTTTCTTTTAGCTGTCGCATTGCTGCATCGACAATAGGGAAACCAGTTCTTCCTTGCTGCCAGGCAAGTAAATGAGACTCTGATTGACGCCACTGAACATAGCGGGTCCATGGTTGAAATGGCTGCTCTCTGCTCAGTTGAGGCCAGGCAACCATCAAATGACGGTAAAATTCACGCCATATGATTTCGTTTAGCCAACAAAACGCACCACTTTCCAGCTGTTCTGTAGATTCAGGGTAAACTTCCAGCAAGGCAGTAACACATTGGCGAGGTGACAATGCACCTATTGCTAGAAAAGGCGATAAACAGCTGGTTCCATCAACAGCAGGAAAGTCCCTTCGCAGGTGGTAGCAAGCCACCTTATCCCGACAAAACATCCGTAATCGCTGACGAATAGCTTCTTCATCTACCGGCCATTGCAAACTGTCTTTTCGCGGATAAGTCAGCTCAATCTTTTGTTCAGAAAAAAGCGATGATATTTGGCTCGTACTCTTAAACGGAGTTGGCATTCCCTGAACCTGCGGCCTTTCACGTCGGAAAATCTTAAGCCACTCTTTTCGAAAAGGTGTAAACACTTTAAAGGTATCACCTTTCTGTGTAAGCACTCTGCCAGGAGAAATAACGCAAGCATCATCAAATACGCTAAATTTAATATTCTGTCGGCTTAACAGGCTTCCTAAGAGTTCATCTCGCTGATGCTCATTCCATTCATATTGTTTATTGCAATAAACATGGCCAACGTGATGCTTAATTGCCAACTGGTTTATGGTTTGAGCAGCCTTAGTAAAGTCGGCAACTTCTTCTATCAATAACGGAATTCCTAACTTAGCTAGCTGAGCTCTAATGACACCAAGCCGTCGTTGAATAAAATTCACCTGGATGGGTGATACATTATGTTCATGCCACTGCATCGGCGTCGAAATAAAGACAGCTATAACCTGCTCGCTTCTATGGCAAGCTTCCACCAACGCCGTGTTATCAACAACACGAAGGTCGGCGCGAAAACAAACTAACCCAGTTTGATGTGGTGCCATCGTTATCTCCTAAAGGTTATAACTGCCCTTAAAGTCTGCATGGATTTCGGTAATATCACCGTCAAATTCACATTCACAATTTAGGCTTCTGGCTAAAACCTCTAACTGAGTCAAATTTGCGGCAACTATATTGTGATCACCAAAAACAACAACTTTGTCTGTTTTCTGCTTCGCTATTGCCGCGATCAATGCCGACAGCTTACCTTCAAGAACAGGCATAACAGTGACACCGTAACCCTTATTGGTAAGTATCCATGCCTTTAGCCATAACCGATAATTTGTTTGTTGTTCAAAGCTCAGCAAAAAACACAGCTTGGTCGCCTGTTTTCTCATCTGAGAAATTATGGCAATACACCTTTCCGTAATCACTGACTGCCAAAGTGAATGCTGAATATTCGCTATCGGGTTTTCAGGATTATTTACTTCTTTTTCAACTGCATTCACCACTTGATCAATAAACACATCCACCGGATACTCTTTCATTATTTGAATTAGCTGCTGATCAAGCTTGCTACGATTACAGTCTGCTAATGCAGCCATAAGCAAGGCTACTGTCTTTTGATTCTCCGATGCTTGATTATCTATCTCACTAGCCAGCAGTGAACCATCAATAAGCGGCCGCACTTTGCCAATTGCAACACCTTTCTCTAACCATGAAAGGATCTTTCGGATTTTTTCAATATCATTATCTGAATATAAACGATGGCCTTTTTCTGTCCGTTTCGGATTTAAAAGCCCGTACCGCCGCTGCCAGGCTCTTAATGTAACGGCATTCACACCGGTCATCTCTGATACATCTTTAATCGGGTAATACTGTACTTCACAACCCATAACGCAATTTCAACTCCTGAGGATATGGTTCTAAAAATGTTTGTAACTGCAGGTATGGATCCGGATATTCACTTAAGTAATGCTTTATTAATGCCAAGGGTGCCAAGATTGGTTGATGGCCTTCTCGATAACTGTTGATTAAATCAGACAGTTCCTGCTTCTGGCTTTTAGTCAACGAACGCTTGAAATACCCCTGCAAATGCATCAGGACATTCGTTTTATTGTTACGACTTGCCCTGATTTTGATCGCATCCATCAATTGCTGACGGTACTCAAAATAAAACTCATCTAAATCCCAGTCTTTAATTAAGGCAACTAACCGTCCCATTTCCTTATATGCTATTGGACTATGCGCCATAAGAACCAGCTTGTAACGTGAATGGAATCGTATAAATGCGCCCGGGCTTCTGTCATCTTGCAAAGACTTATAGAAATCATTCAGTGTAAAAATACGAAAAACAAAGTTTTCCCTCAGCACAGGATCTTGCAGTCGACCATCTTCTTCTACAGGTAACCAGGGCATCTTCGCCATCAGCTCACGAGTATAAATACCAACACTGCCGCAACGTACCGTATTACCATTGGTAATATGAAGCTTGACCCTTTCCATCCCACAAGTAGGTGATTTGGCACACACCACATAACCGCACAATGCATCAAAATTCGAAACTTGCCGTTGAGCAAAATCTTTCATTTTCGCCGTATAGTCTGTTTCATGCTCTTTACTATCGACTAAGCGCTCATCACCACTTGGCAGTTGCAAAAGGCGAATTGCTGGACGAGGAATAGTCATACCAATTCCGATTTCAGGGCAAACTGGCTTGAATTCAACATAGTTAGACAGCTCATCAACAACAAAACGGTTTTGCTTATGCCCACCGTCAAAACGAACTTTATGACCAAGTACGCAAGCACTGATCCCAACAGGAATAGACATTTCGCACCACCTTGTACAAAACAATAATCTTGTACAACTAAAGTTAGTATATACACTACAGTTGTACAAAAAATATTTTTGTACAACTGTATTTCTTATTGCTCGTCAATTAGTAGCTAGTAGCATTGCTCACTCTCAATACTTGAACTCACCATCGATACAACGCAAAAATTGATCCAAAATATCAATAACAAGCTTCGTACTAAGTAATGCCTTGAAACCCAGCTACAGATGTAAAAAAAGCGGCCAAATGGCCGCTTTATCAATTCGTGCTATGTTCTATCTGAAATCAGTATTACCAGGCATTATCTCATCCAGCGTTCTTCTCGCCATTCTTTCTGCTGTTCACTTGTCAGGAAAGTCCATGCCACCACACGGGTCAATTTCTGCCCCTGTGCCATATCAATGGTACGAACATCCACAGCACCTACTTGTTTCAATGCTTTATAAATTGCAGAAAGATTCTCTTTTTTCGACACCAGAGTTGTAAACCAAAAACATTGCGATGCTGTTTCTACGCTCTGCTTAATCATCCGATTGATGAACGCCGCTTCGCCTCCCGGGCACCATAGCTCTGCTTTCTGGCCACCAAAATTGAGAACACCCGATTCATTCTTTTTCGGTTTTTCAAAGCCACGCGTACCTTTCTTTCTGGCATTGGCACTTAGATTTTTCACTTTTCGCTCACTGCCTGCAGTCGCTTCTTCTAAAGAACGATGAAACGGCGGATTGCACATAGTGAAATCAAAAATATCGTTGCTATTGATCATTCCTTCAAAAATATGATCTGGATTCTTCTGCAAACGGCATTTTATGCCACCAGCCAACGTGGAATTAGCCTCAACAATGAACTTAGCCGATTTAATCGAAAGCGGATCAATATCAGCGGCCACAAAATTCCAGCCATATACCCTGTGACCAACAATCGGATAGGCACAATTAGCGCCGACACCAATATCCAACCCTTGAACCTGTCGCCCTTTCGGAATTGCTCCCTCATTGGATTCAGCCAGTAAATCAGCGATGTAGTGCAAATAATCCGCTCTGCCTGGGATCGGTGGACAAAGGTAGCCCGGTGGTATATCCCAATGCTCAACTTGATAAAAGTGCTTAAGCAGCGCCTTATTTATCATCTTAACTGCATCGGGATTGGAAAAATCAACAGACAGATCTCCAAACTTGTTTTCGCTGACAAATGGCGCAAGCGGCGGACAACTTTCAATCAACACATCAAAGTCATAACGCTGGCGATGAGGATTTCGTGGATGCAATCCCTTCTTCAAAGTCTGTTGCGGTTTCTTCTTGGTCATTTATCTTTCACTATGTTTTTGAAACGGCCAATCTGAAGGCTGACCGGACTAACTTAATCGCTATTTTACAGCATAACCACTGCCACAATAAGACCGGCGTTCCACTAATACCCTCCACAGCCGTTCGACAGCATACCAATACAATCAGGCAACATTATTGGCTAAACCACACTGCACATCACAAAAAGCATACAAATTACCAAACAAACCCTTAACGACACATTAGCTTAGGCTTAAAGTAGAAATTAAGCATACCGGATCAGTTGCTTATAACCGCTAAAAGGATTTTATTATGCGATTCTTACTAACAACATTGCTGCTATTGCCAATGTTCGTCTCAGCCGAAACGCCATCTTCAATCGCATTCTATTACGGGAAAATTGATTCTGTTCGTGAACTAATGAATTACGAGCGTGTTGTCGTTACGCCCAATTTAATCACAGCAAAACAAATTGACACTCTGCACCAGGCAGAAACCGATATATATGCTTATCTCAGTATTGGCGAATATGGCAAGCAGACGCTTCCTCCCAATTTACAATCTGCTTCTCTCGCTAAAAATACGAACTGGCAAAGCTATGCCATGAATTTATCGTCCCCTGCATGGAAACGCCATTTAATCGACAAAGCATCAGATACCCTTGCTAAAGGGTTTGATGGTTTATTTCTAGATACTCTCGATAGCTATTATCTTTTTGCTGACAATGAAAAGCAGCAACAACGCCAGCAACGAGCCCTTACCGACATTATTAAATCACTCGCAGAGTTAAATAATCGCCCGAAGCTCATTCTTAATCGAGGCTTTGAGGTTATTGATAATACTGCCAAACGTGTTGAAGCTATCGTAGCCGAATCACTTCATCACAGTTATGACCCAACCACCAGCAGTTACCAAAGGGTAAAACCTGCTGACACAGAATGGTTGAAGGTTCAGTTAGATAAAGTGAAATCATTCGGGCTTGAAGCTATTGTCATTGACTATATCTCTGCCAGTAACCGTGAAGCACAAAAAGCGGCAGCAAAACGACTTATCAATGAAGGCTACACCCCCTATGTCAGCGACGGAATGCTTTATGAATTTGGCGTCAGCACCGTTTTACCTGTACCAAAACGAGTCTTGGGATTTTATGACGGCCAATACCATCAATTAACAGAATCTCCATGCCACAGAATGATGTCTATGCCGCTGGAATACTATGGTTATGTCCCTGAATGTCGCGACATTCAAACCACTAATTTTTCGGCAATTGACCTAAGTCGCTATGCTGCAACTTTTTTATGGCTTGAAGATTCATCCTATCAATACAACACATATCTACAGAAATGGCTTAATCAAGCAATTGATAAACATCCAATACTATTTATCAATGCATTACCGACAGATAAAACATTACATTACAAACTTGGTATTGATGAAACTGGTGAAATTACGGGGAAAATTGAAATAACCAAAGGGAGAAACTGGTTAGCTAACCACTATCCTGCTCCTTTCAACCAATTCGACACGTATCCACAATGGACTCCCCGTAACTCAACTGTTGAATCACTTATCGAGGTTAAAAATGAAGCCGGTAATACATCTTCACTCCTGATCAAAGCACCCTGGGGGGGAGCGATTCTTTCACCGTTACCGGTTATAACTCTTGCTAATGAGCTAACGGTATGGCTCATTGACCCTTTCAACCTTATCGAGAAAACCTTATCTCTTCCTGTCATTCCAGTAGCTGATGCGACAACAGAATCAGCTCGAAGAATATTAACAAGCCATGTTGACGGTGATGGCTTTCCATCAAAAAGCTGGTTCCCAGGCAAACCTTACACCGCAGAAGTACTGCTAAAACACGTATTTTCGAAATATACCTTGCCGCAGACGGTCTCTGTCATTGAAGGTGAAGTCGGCAAACGTGGCCTGTATCCAAACGAAAGCGATGATATGGAAGCCATTGCAAGGGAAATCTTTAAACTTCCAAATATTGAAATAGCCTCCCACACCTTTAGCCACCCTTTTTTCTGGGATACCAATAAAACCATCAAGAAAAAACAATATGGCGATCATATACCGATACCTGGTTATAAGCTCGACTACGACAACGAAATTATCGGTAGCACCAACTACATCAACAACAATCTTGCTCCAAGCAATAAAAAAGTGAAGCTTATTCTCTGGTCAGGCAATGCCGATCCTAAAGAAGATGTGCTTGCCATAGCCGATAAAGCCGACTTATTGAATGTTAATGGTGGTAACACCTATGTTGTTCATGGCGACAATAACCTTGCACATATATCTCCTACTATTGCCTGGCATCCGTCAGCCGTTCAAGTTTATGCACCTGTCATGAACGAAAACCTCTATACAAATTTATGGAGCGAACACCATGACGGTTATAACCGAGCAGTTGAAACCTTTGAGCTCCTCGGGAGCCCACGCCGACTGAAAAGTATCAGTCTTTATTACCACATGTATTCTGGTGCTTATCCGGCTTCACTTAACGGACTAATTAAAGTCTATGACTGGGCGTTAAACCAAAAAGTGACCCCTCTTTATTTAAGCGAATATGCTTTACGCGCCCGCACCTTGTATGAGACTGGAATAGCAAAAACACTTAACGACCGTTGGCAAATAACCAGTTCTGGCATACGAAGTGTCCGACTTCCCAGACAACTCGGTTTCCCATATATGAATAAGAGCAATATCGCAGGCTGGGATAATGGCCCTGACGGCAAATATTTGATCCTGAATAACGCAAGAAGTGCTGTCTCGACTTCCCAATCGCCAGATAGAAACATTCGGCTCAAAAATGCAAATGGCCAGGTCATTAACTGGGAAATTGACGGTAAAAACGTTCGGTGGACACTCACAAGCAACGTCCCCCTTGAGTTTGAAGTGGCCAATGCTTCCGGCTGCCAGCTAAAAACCCAAGACAAGCTTAAACGTATGGCAATAAACAACAATGATATTCGTTTTAAAACCGAGATGGCTGGCACTTTCTCCGGTTCATTTGTTTGCCCAAATACTCTTTGAAATAACGCGGCATCATAATCACATAAAAACCGATAAGAACTAAAAGGTAACCGTCTCAGACAACATGACATTATTTAGCGATAAACCACAGACGAATAAACCAAAGAAGCCAAGGCTAAGGCTGACCAATACGCTTACTTTGGTGATTTTAACGCTCACATCTCTATGGGCGTTGTGGCTGGTTGCGCCCAGTAAAGACATGTTAACCAAACTGATTGAACGTTCAACTTCACCGGAGGTCTCACTAGCATTTCTTCATGAAATGTACATCAGGGAGCCTGAGAACAGAGAAATCATCCAGCAAATCATCAATAACTACCAGCAACTTGGTGAACTTGATGACGCACTGGAACTAACAGCCAACATACTCACTAAAGAAGATGGAACCAAAGACTGGGCAGCCTTTGACGTCTATCTTAGCTTACTGCTTGAAAAAGCTTACCAAGAAAAAACGGATAGCAAGACAAGCGCAAACAGAGAACTACGACACTTAATTAAATCGATCCAATATATTCCTGAAGCCGATTTAGCTCGTAAATATGCAGATGCTGCAATTTCGCTTTCAATGACGGAAAAAGGGTTCGAGCTGTTAATCCCACACTTACACAGCGGAGAAACAAGTTACAACGAGTTAATCAAATTAGCACTGCAAAGTTCAGATTATGAGAATTCACTAAAGCTGCAGTTTGATGCTTTCAGGGAATTTGAAAACCTCGATGAAGCCCAGAAGTTACTAAACCTATTCGTCACATCTGATTCCCCGCAACTGAGTAAGCAATTTATTAACGCGTATAAAGGAAAAATAAGCTTAGATCCTGACTATCTCAAACTAACAATTGACCACTCCAAATTGATAGGCAACCCTAATGTCGCTTTACGACAATCACAAAAACTACTGGATATTGAGCCAACCGATAAATTACGTGCAAGTACTGCCGAGCTTGCTCTAAATAATGGCAATATTCACATGGCTGTGTCTCTGTTAAACCAAATAGTGCAAAACAGCGACTCGCCTTCTGCGATAACCAGACTACACGACCTCTATCGCTGGCAAGGTGATATCGAGAATGCATTAACCCTTAGTCATAAACTCTTGGCTTATCACCCAACAGACCATCAACTTCGTGCGGGTATTGAAGAATCACGGGCACTAGGTGATATCTATTTCGAGAGTGTGTTTTTTGAGCGCCTTGTAAACAGAAACCAAATCAAACGTTCGGAATATACCAACTGGTTAAATGCACTTGAAAAAGCTCAAGGAACCGACCGTGCCCTCTCAAGCGTAAAACGCCTTGCAGCAATGCGCCCACAAGAGACAGAACTTATTAACCATCAGGCTCGCCTATATGAATACAAAGGAAACTACAATGAAGTCATAAAGCAATGGCAACAGCTTACTCGCCTTCGTGAACCAACAACTAGTGAGGCACTACGTTTTTCAGATGCCTATATAAGAACTTTTCAGCCCAAACTGGCATTAGCTGCTTTAACTACACCATCAAAATGGCGCGATGCTGATGAAGATTATCTCGAAGCCGTATTATCACTCGCTTGGGAAACGAGTAATCGAGAGATTGCCAAACAGGCTCAACATCAATTGATGGAAACCAATAGCGACAATATCGACTTATACCGATATTTACGTATCAATGCCCCTCTTTCTCGTAAAAACATTGACGATTTAATTACGCTATATCATCGCCAAGGTAACCAAGACGCCTTCCTCGCAGCATTAAGGGCTACTGAAAAACAAGATGACTCTTCACTTTTTTATGAATTGCTTCATCTGGCAAGTTCCGACAATAAGCTGAGTAACATAACTGACATATTGCTCTACCGCGCTCAGGAAGCAATCGCAAACCATAAACCTGACAAAGCCTTAGCTCTTTATCAACAAGCTCTCAAGCAGTCACCGCAAAATGCATCTGTCATCAATGGTATTCTCTGGCTGACAATCAACACAGATAACCATCAAGAAACCGCAAAAACGTATAACCACTACAAAACAGAGTTACGTGGTAACGAAAGCTTATGGCTTGTTTTTGCCACCGCAGCCCAGCAATTAGGCAGAAATCAGGAAGCTGAAGCCTGGTATCAACAACTATTACTTAATAACAGACAAACAGATGTTGCCGTTATCCTCAACTATGCAAGCTTACTAGATATTCAAAGCCAGTATGACAAGGCATTCAAGCTACGCCGATATGCCGCTAACCAACTTGTCGATGAATTACTAAAGCTAAAAGATGGCGATATCTCCTATCGCTCATTGGTAAATATATTTGCTGGAGAGCAATTTGCAGAAAGGCTTGCCGCTCAAGCTGCATTAGAAGCTCCAAGCCATAGCCGCACAGAAGAGTTTTTCCAGTATTTCCTTGCTAATAACCAAGCCGATAATGTTCTGTTTTGGCACAGGAGAACAGCGCTTAAGACCTACAAACTTCCAGGCTGGCAACAACTATCTATCGCAATTCAACAACAAGACCGCGCCACTATGGAAGAGTTGCTGGTAAACAGCCTGAATCTACCCGTAGCGGACAAAAACCGAGCGCTTCAATTAATCGGTCAACACCAGAAAGCATGGCAACATGGCCAGAATAATTTGGGAAATCAGGCCGATCAAATAGCTGAAAATCAATTACTGAAAATCCATGTCAACCAGCACCCAAATAAAAATCACAGCATTCGCTCTCAGGTCAATCACAACAGCCAATGGGACATTACCCGATTCAGCCTTGATTACTATTCACCGCACAAACACGGCAATTGGCGCCTGGGGACAGACTTCCAGTCCGCTGGCACACCGGAGCAGTTACAAGGAAACGATATCACCAGCGAAACTCGCCTGCGTGGCCAATACCAATATCAACAACTTGATGCCTCATGGAAAGTTGGCTTTGATGTTGCCGAAGGCCTTGGTGATCAACGTCTCGGTTTGACTGCAAGTTATGAAGCGCCTGTCGATAATTACTGGAATGCTGCGGTCAATCTTGGGATTAATAGTCATATAGAGGCGAGCCAGCTCATGGCTATTGCTGGTCAAACGAACAAGCTAGGGCTTTCTCTTGGTTATCAACCTACCGCACGCGAGTCAATCGCACTACAACTGAACTGGCACGATCTTTCAACCCGATTTAATGATGAGATCGGTCAAGGCTGGGATTTCAACATCCGAGTAGCTGAACAATTTTTCTTCGCTGATCCGGCTTGGCAAATCTATGGTTCCCTTAGCATGCAAAAAGTCGATTTAAGCGATAAGCCACTAAACAGCGTTAACACATGGCATCAAGGGCAAACCAAGCTAACCAGTCGTGATTTCATCGAAGATGAATATCAACGTTTAGCATTGGGCCAACGGGTATGGCATGGCGAACCCGGCATTCCCGGCGCTACTGTCCCGTCTCCACGGTATTGGATTGATAGTTCATTGGGTTACAACGTTACCAACAGTCAGCTAGATATGACCTTAAGCTCTGGACTCGGCTGGCGTGTGGTTGGCAATGATGAGCTTTTCTTATCTGTAGACTGGCAAAGCCAAGACAGAAATGGCGATCAGTCTCTCAAACTTTCAATGGGTTATTACTACAGCTTCTAAGGAAAAACATGATGAAACGGACACTATTGATCGCAACTTCATTGGCACTCAGCGCCTGCTCCAGCTATCAGGTGCCTGAAAGCCCTGCCTTTAAGGCTGATAGCAACTGGGCTGTTATGCCAATGGTTAACAATTCCAACACCCCACTTGCATCAGAGAAAGCAGAACAAATTCTTAATGCACAACTCTATGCTAAAGGCATTAATGCTCTGATGTACCCTGCCAGCCAGTCCAATGATCTCGCAAGTATTTTAGATACCATGGAAAAACGGCGTGCAGCACAAACCTGGCTGGCCTCCCAACCTGTCGACTACATCATTACCGGCTCTGTTGAAGAATGGCATTATAAAAGTGGCCTCGACGGTGAACCTGCCGTAGGCATAACCCTAGAAGTAAAATCAGCCAAAAGTAAAACCACCTACTGGCGTGCCACAGGAACTCGTGGAGGATGGGGAAGAGAAAGTGTCAGCGGTACCGGCCATATCGTTATTGAAGAATTACTGGAAGGCCTGAACATCGAACAAAAATAATGAAATAAGCCCCACTAAAAGGTCACCAATGAACAAATTATGGCACCGGTTTCTTATCGGTTTTAAACAGGAAGGCTTCGCCTGGCTGGAAACGACCGTTGTTTCGGTCATATCTATCTATGTCTGGGCACAATCGGATTTTCTCACCCCGACATTGGACCAACATAAGTTCTTCTGGCCTATGTTTGGACCTCTGCTCATTGCTCTTAGATATGGATTTGCCAAAGGTATTATTTGCTCCCTGCTAATGAATGCCGGTTTAGCCAGTATTATGAATATCACAGGTCATCTCGAATATTTCCCTTTCTCGATAGCCGTTGGAACAGTATTGGCAACAATGATTACAGGAGAATTTCACGACTACTGGCGCAATATTAATCAAAAACACATTCTTGATCATCAGTATATGAATCAGAGGCTTGACAGCTTTACCCAACACTACCATTTACTAAAAGTTTCACACGATCAGCTGGAGCAACGCACAGCGGGCCAAACTGTCAGCCTTCGCGCCAGTATTAATGAACTCCAGAAAATTGCCAGCCAATATGGTGAGCATCGACTCGATCAGCTCGGCCTGCCGCTACTCAACCTGCTTGCAAATATTGGTGGTCTTGAAGTAGCCGGTATCTATAGAGTCATTGATGGAAAAGTGGATGATCAAGCACAAGCTATATTGGGAGATCACCACCAGATGATTCCTGACGACCCAATGCTGCTCGACATGCTGAAGTGCGGAAAACTATTGTCTCCAGCAAAGCTGGGCGAGAACATGACCCATAAATCCCGTTACCAATTATGTATCCCATTACTGGATACACAAAAAAGACTACAAGCTATTGTTCTTGCCGAAAGCACGAAGTTCTATATGTTAACCCCTGCCAACATTGCTTTACTGTCGCTGGTGGCAAATCATGCCGCCGATTTACTTAGCGATGCTATCGTCGCTCCCGTACTTCAACGCCATCAAAATAACTTATTCTTGCGTTATCTGGATCGGGCTGAATATAACAAACGTCATTACGGTGCCAATACAGCACTGGTAGCCTGCATTGACATCCAAGGGGATCACAAGGACATCCTGGATTCAATAATCAACTATCGCCGTGGTGCGGATGTGTACTGGAGTTGCCAAACTAATCAAGGGCAACCCGCCCTAACGGTATTACTTCCTCTGACCACTACTTACGATGCCCAGCAATACGTAACACGGCTACGTGAAATATTAAAGAGCCATCTTCACGAGAAACATAATGACATCGACATCCTCGGCCCATTTTCACTAGATCAGGATAACAAACAAATTAAATCTCTAATGAACGAATTAGGAGCCTTTGATGAAGACCTGGCTATGTATTCAGACGATAGCTTTTGAAGGTATTAGCTTCTATGTCGTCTTTGATTCCGAAATGACTACTGCCATGTGGCTCACCTTCTTCGCGTCACATGCTATCGCCTGTGCCAGCTTTGCTGCATTAAGCTGGTTATTGCTGCCTAACAAATTCAAATTTCCACTGTTTGGCTCTGCGTCATTTTTATTTTTGATTAACTTCCTGCTGCCACTCTTTGGCATTATCGGCACTGCTTGTTCATTATTGATTGCACTCCATCTGCCAAGAAAACAAAGCCCGGTTACATGGCAAGAATGCGAAGAAGCACCATTACCGCAAAACCCCGGGGAACTTCTGGATGTACAATTCGGTACCGGAGCCCTCCGCGATATCCTGCTCTACAATAATGACCCGGACAGGCGACTTCTTGCCGTTGGTGCTATCCGCCATTTACCCCGTCAGCAAGCGGTTCCCTTATTGCAGTTAGCTCTAAAAGATCTTTCTGATGACGTGCGACTCCTCGCCTATGCTTCATTAGAAGGCGTTGAAGCTCAAATCAACGAGTCCATCGTACTTTTTAAAAAGCAGCTAGAGCACAAAAGACACCCAGGCAAAGCCTTCGACATCGCTCAGCAATACTGGGAGCTTTGTTATTTAGGTATCGCTGAAGGAATTATAAAGAAACACTACCTTGAACAAGCTGAGCACTACCTTAAATTAGCCAATAATATAGAAAACCGGGCCTCTTGTAATTTATTGCTAGGCCGAGTAATGCTAGAACAGAAAAGAGCCGCAGAAGCCATGATTTATCTGACTGAAGCTCTAAATGGCGGGTTGTTGGTAAAACAAGTAGCACCTTATTTGGCCGAAGCCGCCTACATCACAAAGGACTATCAAAAAGCAAGGTATTACATTTCATTCTTTCCCAAACAAAAAGGCGAGCAATTAAGCCAAATTAAGGAGTATTGGTCATGACCAAAGATGTCGATATTTGTCTTTTGCTCGAAGGTACATATCCATATGTTCGAGGCGGTGTATCCAGCTGGGTACATCAGATTATCAGTGGGCTCCCCGAATTTACCTTCCATTTAATCTTCCTTGGAGGCCATCCTGATTTTTATAGTGGCCCTCGTTATGAATTTCCCGATAATGTTGTAGGGTTCGAGGTTCATTACTTACTATCTAGTCAAGAAAAAATCAAACCTAAACCCCGTTCCGGCAAAACCAATCAATTTCAGGTTTGGAGCCGATTCCTTTCATATTTTACAAAAGAAAAAACACCAATCCCCAATGAATTATTAATAACAACAGCAAACCTGTTAGGAAAAGATAGCCAGCTCAGTTTAGCTGATTTTCTTTACAGCCGGGCATCATGGGATGTGCTAACAAATCAGTATCTCGAATCTGCCGAAAACCAGTCTTTTGTCGATTACTTTTGGACTTACCGTAATATTTTTCAGCCTCTTTTTATTCTATCCCAGATTTCACAGAATCTTCCCAAAGCTAAGGTGTTTCACAGCATCTCGACAGGTTATGCTGGATTCCTGGGTTCCCTGTGCCGACAACAAACCCACCAGCCATACCTGCTTACTGAGCATGGTATTTACACTAAAGAGAGAAAAATAGATCTGGCACAGGCTAACTGGATCAAAGATCGACACAACCTTATCGATATCAGTATGCATAAAGATATGGATATGACACGAAAAACCTGGATTCGCTTCTTTGAACAACTGGGTTTATCCGCCTATCACCAGGCAGACAGGATTGTTGCACTGTTTGAAGGTAACAGACAGCGCCAACATATTGATGGTGCACCAGAAGATAAAACCAAGGTAATCGTCAACGGCATTAACACCCAACGTTTCCATGAAGCATACAAACAAAGGCCAGACTCCCCACCTATGGTTGTCGGCTTGGTAGGCCGAGTTGTTCCAATCAAAGACATTAAAACCTTCATCCGAACTATTCGCGGAGCTATGGAAGAGATACCGACACTCGAGGGCTGGATTATCGGCCCCAAAGAGGAAGACCCAGATTATGTCCATGAATGCGAACTGCTGATTGAAAGTCTGGGACTAGACAACAACATCAAAATGGTAGGAAGCCAGAATGTCGCTAAAATGTTACCAAAACTTGGCATTATGATGCTCACATCAATCAGTGAAGCCCAGCCACTGGTACTGCTTGAAGCTATGGCAGCGGGTATCCCTTGTATTGCAACTGAAGTAGGTGCTTGTCGAGAAATCATTGATGGTGCCGCCGGTGAAGATGCCGCAATTGGCTCGGCTGGTGAAATCATTCCTATTGCCAGTCCAATTGATGGTGCCCAAGCGATTGCAAAAATACTGAGTGACAAAAACACCTGGCTCAAAATCGGAGATATAGGGAAAGCCCGTGTCACCCGTTTCTACGACGAAAGCTTGATGTACGATGCTTACCGACGTTTATATAAGGAGGCTATTCATGGCTGGCATAGGGTTTGAGTTGAGAAAAATACTCAAAAAAAAATCACTTTTTTCCATAGTAGAAGCCTACGGACTGGCAGGACTGATCAGTTCTGGCCCATGGGTACTCTCTATTCTGGCATTGCTAGTCATCGGTATACTTAGCCTCGGGGTTATTTTTCCTAATGACGTTATCATCCAGTTTCTGGTTATTGTGACCTATCTAATGGCCGGCTCTTTGATCATTAGCGGCCTCTTCCAGCTTTTACTGACACGATTTATATCAGATTTGATTTTTTCCCGACATGAGCACCAAATTGTTCCCAACCTTCTTGGTTCCATGCTGGTTACCAGCCTTATTGCGGGAATCATTGGGGGAGGCATACTGGCAATGTCGCCAGAAATTGAACCCGCCGTCAGAATTACGATTTTCACCTCGTTTATACTGCTCTGTAATCAATGGCTGATTATCATTTTTCTTAGTGGTATGAAGGAGTATTACCGTATCTTTTTCACCATGGTAATCAGCTACAGCATGATGATCTTTTTAAGTTTGGTTCTTCCACCTTTCGGTTTATTAGGCTTAATGCTGATATTCTGTATCAGCCAGGCATTACTGACATTCGCTTTTCTCTACCATGTTATCCGAGATTTTCCTGCAGAACGCCTTATTTCATTCGACTTCCTTAGCCGCAAAAAAACTTTTTTCTCCCTCATTCTTTGCGGCTTACTCTATAACCTCGGAGTCTGGTTAGATAAATTCGTTTTCTGGTTTCGTGAAGAAACCTCCCATCAAGTTATAGCACTTTTCCGTGCGTCATACATTTATGACCTTCCTATATTCATTGCTTATCTGGCAATTGTACCTGGCATGGCGGTTTTTATGCTGCGTATGGAAACCGACTTCGCTGATGCCTGCCTCAAATTCTATGATGCAGTGCGGGAAGGCGCGACGCTCGATTCCATCTACTTGCTTAAAGACAAAATGGTACTTGCCTGCCGGCAAAGTATTTATGAAATTTTCAAAGTTCAAGGGATGACCCTGGCACTATTACTACTGTGGGCTGAAGATATTCTGTTGGCACTGGATATAGATCTCGCCTATCTGCACCTACTACACGTAGATTTAGTCGGCGTTAGCCTGCAAGTACTGGTAATGGCAATTCTTAACGTCATGTATTACTTAGATAAGCGGTACGCAGCCCTTATCCTCACCGCGTTGATGGCAGCCAGTAACTATTTCCTGGCGCACTACAGCATAGATTTAGGCCCGGTTTATTATGGCTATGGCTTCGCGATAACTATGCTGCTCACAACAATCGCTGGGCTTATTCTATTAGACAGGCAGTTTGAGGATTTGGAATACCAGACATTTATGCTGCAAAAATCATGAGGAAATTCAGCTTACTTTGCCGGCAACCATTCATGGATTAATCAATATGTTGTATTAGCCAATACATGGTCGCCAGCAAAATTATTGATCGTTAACCGCCTTTTTCTTCTTTAGGCGAAACAAATGCAGCAGACAGCTTATCAACCATATCTATTGGCATAGGGAAAACGATTGTCGTTGTCCTGTCATTCGAAATTTCAGTCAGTGTTTGCATATAACGAAGCTGAACAGCATTCGGCGCCTTGTTCAAAACTTTCGCCGCCTCCTGAAGCTTCGCTGATGCTTCAAGCTCACCGGTTGCATGTATCACCTTCGCACGACGTGAACGCTCGGCTTCAGCCTGGCGAGCTAATGCTCGTACCATACTGTCATCAAGATCAACATGTTTTATTTCGACATTAGAAATCTTGATCCCCCAGTTATCAGTGTGCTGATCCAGAATAACCTGCAAGTCTTTATTGAGCTCTTCCCTTGCAGACAACAATTCATCCAGCTCATGCTGGCCAAGAACAGATCTCAATGTCGTTTGGGACAACTGACTCGTCGCCTCTAGGTAATTTTCTACGTTATTGATCGCCATTTTAGGGTCAACAACCCGGAAATAAACCACTGCGTTAACCCGCACTGACACGTTATCCCGGGTGATCAAATCCTGTGTCGGCACATCCAAAACAATGGTACGTAAATCTACCCGTACCATTTGCTGGATGATTGGAACGATGATGATCAAGCCTGGTCCTTTTACCTGATAAAAACGCCCCAGCAAGAACACCACTCCACGTTCATATTCGCGTAACACTTTAAACATGCTGATGATTAAAACCAACACCAGCACGATTATCGTTGCAAATGAATAAGTAACCATAAATTATTCCTTATCAATGCCTGTTGAATCACAGTAACTATCTTCAACGTCTAGATGTAACCCCGACACTTTCTTAACCGTTACTATTTGTCCTTTTTCTAACGGTCGTTCACACCTTGCCTGCCAGATTTCTCCATCTACCAATACCATGCCATTACCTGGAAAGCCGCTAACAACGGTCGCGTGTTGGCCGAGTAACATCTCAACACCAGTCGTTACTGGCTGACGTCGCGTTTTCAACAGCAAAGCAAGGATCACAAAGGTAAACATCGCCGATACCACAGTCAGCCCGACAATTAACGGAACGGCAATTTGATATCCCGGAGTTTCGGTATCCATCAACATGATTGATCCCAGCACAAAGGCTACGACGCCCCCTAAACCGAAAATGCCAAAACTCGGGCTGAAGGCTTCAGCTATCATCAGGGCAATACCGAGCAACAGCAGCCCTAGCCCGGCATAACTAACCGGCAGCATTTGTAGTGCATACATTGCCAGTAGCAGGCAAATTCCGCCAAGAACGCCAGGAACGCCAACTCCGGGGTTATAAAATTCCAGCAACAGGCCATAGATACCGATCAGCATCAAAATATAGGCAACATTAGGATTGGTAATAACGGAGAGCAGCTGAAAGCGCCAATCTTGTTCTCGCTCAATATAAGCAACATTAACAAGTTCAATTTTTGCTTTCAGACCGTTAATTGTTGTAGTTCGACCATTGGACTGATTAATCAGGCTGTCTAAATCCGCTGAAATAAAGTCAATCACGTTTTTTTCCAGCGCGCTTTCTGCATCCAGACTGGCAGCTTCAGTCACCGCCTTGGCTGCCCACTCTTCATTTCTGCCATGAAGCTTTGCCAACCCCTGAATGTAAGCAGTGGCATCATTGATGACTTTCTTCTGCATTGCTGTTTTTGCAGTAACACGCTCATCATCTTTAGCCGCTTCATCGGTATTTCCGTCGTTAGCCGCTTCCTCTTCTTTTTGCTCTTTCTTCTCTTTTTTTGGAGCTAAAGGGTTACTGCCTTCATCCTGCTCCTGTCCCGGACCTGTTAGCGAAACCGGCGTTGCAGCACCCAGGTTTGTACCCGGAGCCATCGAAGCGATATGGCTTGCCAGTAATATATACGTACCGGCACTGGCTGCCCGTGATCCAGAAGGGCCAACCCATGTAGCAACAGGCAGTGAAGAGGTGGTGACAGCGCGGATAATGTCCCGCATCGAGGTATCAAGTCCGCCGGGAGTATCCATCTTAAGCACAATAAAAGAGGCTTGTTCTTTCCCGGCCTGCTCTATTTCACGCGCAACATAATCGCTGGTTGCCGGGCCGATCCCCCCTTTTATTTCTATAATCCACACGTCATCGGCATGTGCAGAAAAAGCTGTCATGAGCAATGCAAATACCAGCGCACAAAAAGAGAAAAGCTTCATCTAACTTCCTCCACATCAGAAAAAACTCAGCCGGATCATAGGCTCAGCTCTTTCCTTATTTTGTTATCAACTGCTATAAGCATAGCCCACACCCATTAACAATCTGCTAGATGCATGTAATTACATTCAAAAATAAGACTGGCATATATTATTGATAGGCAAATTACTTTAATAAAGGCCCAATACCAGCCACCAGCCCCCAAAAGAGACGCTTTATGAAGAAGCATAAAAAAAGCGACCATTCGGTCGCTTTTCTTCGTTTACTGCCAAACAAGCACTATTTCCATTTGAACAACCGACCTAGCTTAGACGGGTGATATGACCAACAATGGTCAAAAATTGTCATCAGCTCCGGGTTACCATATTTCGATAGATTGACGGCGTGAAAACGGTTCCTTTTCTCTTTGAGCTTTTTAATCCGCTTCATCATCTCTTCCGGCTGAGAAGGCGCAATAAAATCTGAAAGAACAATCAAGTCTGCATTCTGATACTTTTCACTACTCATCAACGCTATCGACTGATCCAACACCGGTCCCAGATCAGTACCACCATGGAATGAGTAAGACAAAAAGTTCAGCACCTCACTCAAACCATCCTGTTTTGTCAGCTCATAAGTAATTTGCTGGGTCGAAAACATAATGACATAGCACTCACGATCTTCAGCCAGAGCAATCTGCATTAAGCCATAAGCTAGTGCTTTAGCGCATTGTTCGGGAAAACCATTCATCGATCCTGAAGCATCAATACAAACAATAAACGGCCCTTTGTCCTGTTCTACCTGCTTGGTCTGGCGCTTAAACGCTTTAACCTTACGTAGTTTTCTCTGGCTACCCTGCACCCGGTAGTTCATGAGACGTTTATCAACCAAGTGCTTATAAAACACAACTTCCAGTTCGGGATAGGCAAGGAACATCGCTTCATTTGGCAATAATTTGGATAAATCATCGCTTTCGTGCACACCGACAATATCATCAGCGACACTGTCACTCCTTTCCTCAACCATCTTCAGTTCTTCAGAGCGAACACGTTCCTTGCTTGGATCATCAACTTCATTAGCCATTCGCCCAAGCTTTTCGGCTATCTCCTGAAGTCCATCATTTTTCTTCAAAAACTTGGCGATAGATTTCAGACTATCAACATCTGTCCGAGTTAATTTGGCTTTGGCCATATCCCATAAACGGCCAGCTTTCTTTTCATCACCCGCTTCAGTGACTTCCTGCATCTGTTGCATTGTTTCGATACGCTGATACAAGTCGATAAGCAGCTTTTCCTTATGCTGCTCTAATTCGGTTTGCTGGGCTTCAATTAACGCTTTGGCTAAGTACTGATACCACTGATTACAGAAGTAACTCTGAAACATTGGATTGTGCTTCTGGTTTTCCCGGTCAATCAGACTCTTCGCCTTGAAATAAAATGAAGAGTGTCCTTCCAATCGCTTAACGAGCGTATCAACTTGCTCGGCGAAAAATTCCGGGTCCCATTGGCTTGCCTCGTGATACAACTCAACCTCCCGGTGAATGCAATCTTCTACATTCACCTTAGTGATGCGTTGTTGTACCTGACCTCGCCACTTGATGATCTGATTCTTCATCGCCGACTTAATGTCGGGGTTAGACTCAGCCGCCATCAGCAGCTGAGGGCGCATCATCAACTCATGAACCGCGTTATCAATGATGCCTGACTCAGAGATCATCAATGCGAGGTTTACACTTTCAGAAACTGGCATCGTCTATCCCTCGCTTAAGCAAAATATTCCGAGAGATGAGAAATGCGAAAAGCACTTTTTTCTATCACAAGCTTCAACTCTGCTACCGATTCAGATGCAGTCACAATACTCTGTTCAATCAGGGCAGGTAGATCCGCTGACACAAAATTATGAGGAAGTGCACCGCGGAAACTACTACGTGAGATTTTTAAACTATGTTCGGCATCAACGATCTTAGCTGCGGCCTTTTCTGCTTCAACCTGCCACAATTGTTGCTTGGCATCAGAGATCCTTTCTGCTCCCGTAACACCAACCAATACAGAACGATTTGCTATATCTTTGATCACCAGGCGATGCTGGGCATCAACTTCAAACTGCAAGCGACACAGGTGTGTATTCTTGTTCACGAAGCCGTAAATATCGCACTGACCCGTTTTGATTTTCTTCTCGAAATCATCGCCATCGACGTACACCCAACGGCTATCTCCTTTCTCCTGCTCTGAGACCGATGGGTTTTGCTGCAACATAACTAACTTAATCATCCGCGGATTATGGTTGATGTTGTAACGCCTTGCGCCAGTAAAGTCATACTTGCATTGTTCCTTGCGCATCTTCATTTCACGAGAAAATGTCACACACAATTCACTGGCAATTTCATCATGCACATCATCTATAATCTTCTGTGCTTCATTAGCATTTTCTTGAGCCGCTTCCTGGTTGAACGCCTTATGAGTAGCAAAATCCCGGATAATGGAGCGCACTACATTTCGCGATTCAGGGCTATGCCACAAACAATCTTGCAGCAACAGTAGGTCAAGTGGGTTGATTGAGTCACGGCCGCTATAGAAAGCACTGGCTTTTAGCAGACGTGCCGCCTTTTTCCAACGTCGATCAGAGATGTACAAATCGCTATCTTCAGACGCAAAACCGTCGCCTTCATCAGCTCGCTGCTCAATCATTGTTTTCAACTGATAAATTTTTTCAAAAATCTCATCAGTTAAGCTGATGTCATCAATATGAGCCTGCCAGCTTTCATATTCTTCGTCAGTAATTGCAAGGCCTGGTTCAAGCTCCTGATCCGAAGGCCCATCCCCCATCAACATGGACTTGAAGTTTTGTTTCTCCTGGATACGGTTAACAAACACACGCACCAGCATGCGGTCATAGAGCGCTTCAAGACCACTATCCTCATCGGGCAACTCATTGGAAGCAGTGATCAGTAAGCGCATCGGAACAGGGAGAATGTTCTGGCCGTTTTTAAACGTACGTTCATTTACTACAGTAAGTAGTGTATTCAGAATCGCCGGGCCAGCCTTCCAGATTTCATCAAGAAAAACCACTTGCGCTGTTGGCAGGTAACCATCGACCAATCGAACGTATTTACCATTGTCTTTCAATTCTTGAATAGATAAAGGGCCAAACACCTCTTCAGGCGTAGAAAAACGAGTCATCAAATAATCGAAAAACTTACTATTATCAAAAGCCTGAATCAGTCGTTTAGCAATTAAGCTTTTGGCTATTCCGGGAGGCCCTAATAGAAAAACACTTTCACCAGCTAAAGCGGCAAGCAAGCACAATTTTATTGTTTCTTCTCTTTCATAAACGCCATTGGACAAAACCTTGATGAGCTTTTGTATCCTTTCAGATATTAAGGCTTTGTTCGGCTGCGCCCGTCTTGCCATTGTCAGCATAATTCCGACCTCTCTAATTGCCGTGTCTATGTGCTTGTAGCACAACAATTCCTAGTCATTTTTAGGATAGACACAAACAGCAAAGTGTTACAATGCTGTTAACTGAAATAATTTGTTACAAACCCTGTATATCAAAGAGTTCGTATTACAACCAGAAGTGAAACTATGATTGCAAAAATGCGCACTTATCGAGTTACCTATAAATATGCTTCGAAAAGCAGCAATCTATAAGTAAATTATTTATATCTTGATAGTTAAATACAGAAACCCCAGAACGGCCTCTAGCCAACAAATTTCGCAATAATTGAAACAGCTCACACTAGAAGTTGAGCTTAAGCGTAATAACGGTTATTTACCCCCCATATTTCTCATGACTCCTTGCAGGAAGATCATATTTCTTTTGTATAAAATGTTAAAATCTCGGGTCAAAATCACCCCACACGAAAATATCAATTTTCCTTTAGAAAGATCGAGGTAAAATTTCGCGCCAGAATAAAGTAAATCACTTGTTTGGATGAATACTCTTTGAGATTATGTCAGACAAATAATCCCCCTAATTTTTAGCTGTTTTCAGGGTCTATGAATCGTATCTCCCAACTTCCGCCAAAACTAATTGTTTTAGTCTGTATCGCAGTACTCCTTTTAAGCTTTATCCCGTCAAACGGAAACCTTAAAACAGTCATTTCAATTTTGACCTTAGTGCTGAGTATTCAGTTAGTTCGAGAGGATTTTGGTACAGGTATGCGGGGGTTGTTACTCCTATCACTGGGTAGCTACGGTATAGGTATCACAACTGATTTACTCGACGATATCCCCGAGTTGAATAACCATTGGTATCTAGATAATACCGAAGATATTTTCATGCATGTTGGCGTATTTATGGTTTGTTTCTGTTTTATTAAGATACTTCACCAATACCGCCAACTTATCGACGACCTCAACATTCAAATCTCCAAAGCTCGAAATCTGGAACAAAAGCTGAGCCGACAAGCGCTACATGACGATCTGACAGGCCTACAAAACAGGCGAGCTCTATTTTGCCGCTTCGACCAAATGGCAATCGAGCAACAAAAAGGTATGCTGGCCTACATCGATCTCGACAACTTCAAGCAAGTAAATGACAATCATGGCCACCGATTCGGTGATAAGCTCCTCATTGATATTGCGACGACTCTACTTCGGGCAGCACCAACTGGCAGCCAAACTTATCGAATCGGTGGTGATGAGTTTGTTGTCTTACTTCCTAACGGAGAAGAGCGAACAAGCCAAGAATGGGTAGAGATGCTTTACGACACTACCCATGAGGCCCGTGAAGAATTTAATATAGGCATCAGCATTGGCCTTGCCCCTTACTACCCTGGCAATCTTAGTGAGCCAGACTCTATTCTGGCCATGGCTGATCAGGAAATGTACAGTCATAAAGAAAGAGCTAGTTACAGATAAATTAGCCAACAATTCACACCAGAGCGAATAACAACCCAGCCCACCGGGTTATTATTCAGCGTGGTGTTATTAACTATGACTTTCACACAAATGAAATAATACCCCCACAAGTATAATCAGCGACTATTTCTGGTTTATTTTGGAGAAAGATAATGTTAACCGGGGCCACTATCGTATGTGCGTTGCTCGCCGGCCTTGCATTCAGTGTTCATGCAAAGGAAACCATAACGGTTTCAGGTTCCACATCAGTCATGTTGTTGAACTGCTTGCTGAAACATATTCAAATATGAATAAAGAAGCCTTCATTGCCGTTCAAGGGGTAGGGTCATCAGCGGGTATCGCTGCCGTCAAAAATGATGCGGCTGATCAAAAGCATTTATCGATTTTGTTATCTCGCCTGAAGGGCAAAGCATTATTGAACAACGCGGTTACCTCTCTATTAAATAGTCAAATCTAAACAATATACAGAAAGGCCAGCAAATGCTGGCCTTTCTGTTATTCATATCAGTATTAACGTACAACCGGATACTTTAGCTTGCGCCCCCACTCGCTCCAAGAACCATCATATACCGTTAATTGACTCCTACCCGTAAGTTCAGCAGCCAGAGCGAGAATACAAGCCGTCACCCCAGAGCCACAGCTGAAAATCAATTTCTGATCGGGCTCTGTTAAGGCATCAAACCGCTTGGAAAGCTGTTCAACATCAAGAAAATAGCCATCCTGAATTAATTGTGAAAAAGGCAAACTTTTCGCATTAGGCATATGACCACTTCTTACCCCTTGCCTTGGCTCTGGCTGAGTTCCATAAAAACGGGAGGCGGAACGGGCATCAAGCACAACGGTATCCTGCGCAGCTAAACGTAAATTAAGTTCATCAGCATCAATTACCCATTGAGATTGATAAGTCGCCTGATAATCTGTCATATCAGGCTGTTCTGCAGTGCCGCTCTCAAAGCCTAACTCCGCTTTCTCCCAAGCAGGTAAACCGCCATCAAGTACAGCAACCGAATCATGCCCCATAGCCCGAAACATCCACCAAACCCGCGGAGCTGAAAACATCCCTTGTGAATCATAAACCACAATTGTGTCATGCTGCTTGATCCCTAACTCTGATACAGCATGAGAAAACAATTCAGCGGAAGGAAGCATATGGGGCAATTCAGTATCCGGGGCCGCAATTTTGTTATCAAAATCGAAATAACGCGCACCGGGAATACGTTTCTCCCGCCATTCTTGTTGCGGATTGCGATCAGATCCCGGTAAAAACCAGCTAGCATCCAAAACCACGACATCCGGAGTATTTAGATACTCAGCCAGCCACTGAACCGAAACCAACGAGCAAGGCAGTAACGCTGAAGACATAATAAATTCCTTCCACTTTCCATATCCACATCACACTAGGTCCACTTCAATGCACTTAGTACAATATTATAACTAGCGATCATTAATACCCATTAGGTAAGATAAATCAATAACCATCCTGACGTTGTTGCAAGGGACTGTAAATGAAGCATATTTCAGCTGGTATTATCACCCTTACCATCCTGCTATCACCGACAGCACAAGCTTATCACTCAGGAAGTATTTCTTTTTCGATCGATAATGACGGCATCGTTGGAACTGACCAAAATTACACCAATGGTATTTTTCTGGAGTATAACTCCTCGTCAACGACTAAGTTGGAGGTCATCGCCCCTAGCTCTGTCCGCTATATCGCATCTTTGCTGCCTCTGGATAAAGCAACGTTCAAAGGCTGGAATGTCCGCCTCGGGCAACAGATGTGGACACCAGAAGACATAGAGCAACCATTACCGATTGAAAACGAAAGACCCTACGCCGGGTTGCTTTTTCTTGAGTCAGGGATCTACCAGTATTCTCCGAAACTTGTTGATAAATACACAGCAATGATCGGCGTTGTCGGCCCGAACTCTTTTGCAGAAGACGGACAAAAATTCATCCATGGCATAATCGGTTCAGACGAACCCATAGGATGGGATTATCAAATTGAAAATCAAGTAGTTTTCAATCTTGGGTATCAAAGGCACCGACTTCTCAGTCGTAATGATGCTGTTGGATTCGAGCAATATGATCTCAGTACCGTGGGACGCATTAACGCAGGTAATTTTCAAAGTGAACTTGCCTTCGGCTCAATTGCACGATGGGGGAACAGACTCGAGACTAATTTCGGTACAACCGGCTTTTCTCCTGGCCGTTTTGTCGATATCAGTGTGCTATCTGCCAGCCCCAAAGGCTATTTCCTCTTTGCAGGTATAGAAGGCCGCTACCGTTTTAACGATATTACGGTTGAAGGCGATCGTCCTGATGAAGTACCAGATAACCGTATAGAACATATACAGGCAACGGCTGTCCTTGGAGGCGTCTTCTATCAAGCTCGCTGGGGAGTTAGCCTCAGCTTTGCCACCAGCAGCCGCGAATATAAAGAAGACCAACACTCGACCAATTCAATTGGATCGCTGGAGTTATTCTGGCGTTTATAAGGCCAGACTAAAACCGATATCCTAAGCCGATTGATGATAAAGCATGCCTGACTTTGACATTTTGATCATCAACTCTTGTTGGAACAACCATCCGTAATCCCAACTCCCACTTTTTGAAATTCACGACAACCCCAAGATGAGAATTAAAGCCAAACCCAGTATTACCAAATCTCAGTTTTTCACCATTTTCAGCTGTCAAATCACCTTCTGAATTCAAATAATTGACTCCAGCTCCCAGCTCTATTCGCCAACTTTTACAGTGACTGCACAGCTCTTTATCCCCCCACTGATAAAACAGTACAGGAGTTACAGACAAGGAGTACCCTTCAAAATCACCATCGCGATAACGCAAATCATCTTCGTCATAATCCAGCAAAAAATAAGTCGTGCTGATCTCCGTATGATATCCCCACCGTGTTTCATCTAAAAAATAGGCTGGTGGCTGAATAAGCGTCAACACAGGTGTAACCAAGCTTGATGAACTGAAAGGTACTTTATCAAACTGGTCTTTACTTGAGACTTTGATATTACCCGTGCTCTTTACAATAGCCAGCTTAACCGAAGGCGATCTAAAAAATGTTTCAGCATCTATAGCTATAACCTGATGCATTGGGCTTAGCACTATAATGCTAAAAAAAATCCATATTCTTTTTTGCATTTGCTACCCCTTTTTGTTCATCCTTTCCTAAAATTGTACAAATGAACGTTCAATAGGTACAAATTAACAGAGCAATCTATCTACTTAAGTTTCACTAAGCCCACAGAACCAAGCAGAAAGCCACGGTTAGAACAAATGACCGTTAAGTAACAAGTGACATATGATGCTTGCCACATAACCGAGTGCAATTACAGGCAACCATTTCAAATGACCAAAAAATGTATATTTCCCATGAGCTGCTCCCATCAACGCAACACCAGCAGCCGATCCTATCGACAACAAGCTACCACCGACTCCAGCCGTCAACGTCACAAGCAACCAGTTCCCCAAACTCAAATCTGGCTGCATCGTTAAGACCGCAAACATTACCGGAATATTGTCGACTATTGCTGATAGCACACCCACCATTATATTTGCCCACACCGGATCCCACTGGCTATACATAATATCTGAAACTACCCCCAGGTACCCTAACAAGCTCAGGCCACCCACACACATCACAACGCCATAGAAAAAAAGTAATGTGTCCCACTCCGCATGAGAAACTCGTTTGAAGACATCAAACGGCACGACAGATCCCAATCGACTCAATGCGACTTCATCTTTCTGAGCCATTGCTCTCGCCCTTTTCTTGGCCAGCGATTTCGGTAATGTTTTAACCAGAAAGAAACCAAAGAACTGCAAATAGGCCAGTCCCATCATCATCCCGATAACCGGAGGAAAATGAACCCAGGCGTGGAAGGCAACAGCAGTCATAATCGTTAGAATAAACAATGCGACTATTCTGCGAGCACCGCGTTTAAGCTCAATGTATTCCCCTACCGTATCAGGCTGAGTTTTGGGTACAAACAACGACATAATGAATGCAGGTATCAGGTAATTAATTAATGAAGGTACAAACAGATCCGTAAATTGAATGAATGAAACTAATCCAGCCTGCCAGACCATCAAGGTTGTAATATCACCAAAAGGGCTAAAGGCTCCACCAGCATTAGCGGCAACCACAATATTAATACAAGCCAGATTAATAAAACGTTTATTGTCCCCGCCAACTTTCATCACCACAGCACACATCAAAAGCGCAGTCGTCAAATTATCGGCAATGGGAGAGATAAAAAATGAAAGGATACCAGTTAGCCAGAATAGCGTTCTGAAATTAAACCCCTTACTCACCATCCAAGACTGAAGGGAATCAAACAGTCGGCGCTCTTCCATTGCATTGATATAAGTCATCGCCACTAACAAGAACAACAGTAACTCTGCATACTCCAGCAAGTTATGTTCAAGGGCATTTTTCGCTAAATCAATTTGGCCCTGCTGCTGAAAAACAAAGCCGATCATCAACCAGATAATACCTGCAGCTAACAATACCGGCTTCGACTTACGCAGCTGTAAATACTCCTCCCCCATAACAAGACAGTAAGCCAGTCCAAAAATCAGTAACGACGTATAACCTATGGTTGACTGAGTTAAATCCATTCCCGGAGTTGCGGCCAGTACCGGCGTTGCCAGCAACAAAGCTGCGAAGGTAAATACAACCTGCTTTACTTTCATTTGTCTCTCAGCTCCCTTGAGAAATAAATACTTTGGACAAATCTAAACACGGTAAACAATTGTTAACGTGAAGACTAGCAACAAGACAAACAAAAATACAACACACCCTTAACAGGAAACTGTTTTTTCAAGATTTCGGCAGATCGAGTTCGCAAATAATGAAACGATTAATAAATTTTTGTCGAGTTCATCACCTACTGCATCTCTTTGCTTTACCTTGAGCGCGAATGATAATAATTTGCAATGCGCATTAACGCTATTATCTTGTTTTAGGGAGAGAACCATGGAACAGGCATTTCACCCCGATCCATTGGTAAAAGTGAGAGAGCTTGAGGTCACCTATATCACAAACAACGGTGACTTTCGCGCAGTCAAAAAAGTCAGCTTCGATATCGGTAAAAGTGAAATTTTCGGTCTCGCAGGAGAATCAGGCTGCGGCAAGAGTACGATAGCTTTTGCAATTAACCGGCTACATAAGCCGCCTGCACTAATTACCCACGGTGAGGTTCATTTCAACAACACAGATCTTCTCAAGCTCAGTGATAAAGAGATGGGGGTTATTCGTTGGAAAGAAATTGCAATGGTCTTCCAGAGCGCCATGAACTCACTTAACCCGGTACTCCCCCTCAAAGAGCAATTTGCCGATGTAATGAGGCACCACCTTGGTTGCAGCAATGAAGAGGCTTATGCCAGAGCAGAAAAACTCTTGGATCTGGTCAATATTCCACGCGACCGCTTATCTGAGTATCCACACCAGTTCAGTGGTGGTATGCGTCAGAGACTAGTAATCGCTATTGCATTGAGCCTCAACCCTAAGCTGATCATTATGGACGAACCAACAACGGCACTGGATGTTGTTGTTCAGCGTGAGATCCTTCAGCAAATCTACCAGCTACGAAAAGAGTTTGATTTTTCCGTTCTCTTTATCACCCATGATCTCGCCTTAATGAGTCAGCTTTGCGATCGCATTGCGGTAATGCGTCACGGACAGATAGTTGAAATAAATAGTGCCCGAGAAATAAGAAACAACCCGCAGCATCCGTATACGCAACAACTTTGGGCCTCTTTCCCGAATATTCACGAAGAATCAGAGCACATTAAAGTGACAGAGGACATCACAGCATGAGCCAGCCAATCATTGAAGTAAAAAATGTAACCAAAGAGTTTTCAGCTGGTGGCGGATTCGCTTCCAAAGAGATTTTTCGCGCATTAAACGATATCAGCTTTAAACTCTGCAAAGGTCGTACACTCGCCCTTGTAGGAGAATCCGGTTGTGGAAAAAGTACCTGTGCAAGGCTTATAACCAAGGTTCACACACCAACTAACGGCGATATCCTGTTCAAGGGCAAGAATATTGCTGATATATCATCTCGCAAAGAAGTGCTCGATTATCGCAGCAGAGTTCAGATGGTCTTTCAGGACCCCTTCGGCTCCCTTAATCCAACCCTTACCATTGAGCATCACCTGACGCGACCACTGATGATCCACAAACAAGTTAAAAGCAAAGCAGAACTCCCGAAAAAACTTGAAGATCTGATGAACCTGATTGAACTGCCTCTATCTGATTTGGCAAAGTATCCCCATCAGCTCAGTGGTGGCCAACGTCAGCGTATCAATCTTGCCCGAGCCATTGCCGTTGGTGCTGAAGTCATTCTCGCAGATGAGCCGACATCAATGCTTGATGTCTCTATCCGCCTTGGCATCCTTAACCTGATGAAGGAAATGAAAGAGAAAAAAGGCATTGGCTTTTTGTACATAACCCACGATCTGGCAACTGCTCATTACATTGCGGAAGAAACAGCCGTTATGTATCGCGGTCGCATTGTAGAATGGGGAGATACACGCGCCATTCTAAGAAATCCAACCCACCCTTACACAAGGTTATTAATTTCTGCAGTTCCGGATCCCGATCTTCCATTTCACCAACTTGTTGATTCTGAGCCAAACTATTCAGTAAGCGCCGACAAAATTCGCTCACTCAGCCTGATTGATGTCGGTGGCTATCAACAAATCGGCGACAACCATTTTGTCGCAAACTGGGAAGATAACAAGGAAGATGTTGCATGAATGAACTTCAGTCATGGCTCACCAACATAAAGAGATGGTACCAACCCCGAGAGCATCGGAATACCAACATCTTGGTTAATGCGATCAGCAATGCGCCCAACGCTGTTTTTGGGCCAATAGAGACCAACGAGCACAGTGAAGCTCTGGCTTATTGGCTAGATGCATGCCATCGCCTTAGTACTTATTATCAAAACAAATCCGGGCTGGATAAAGCGTTCAGTTACTTACAGTTTCCATATGCCAAACTGCAAGAAATGGCCTGTAATCCGGAACTTGATATGGTGATGAAACGCTGGTGCCTGAAAAAACTGGATCGTATGATTGTTGCCATGACTGAGTTCTGCCAACGACAACCAGATACAAGATGGCAACATGAGAACGCTCAATTGATAGAGCTTCATGTTTCTTTTATGCAAGGGCAGAACGACCTTAACCTGTCATACTCTTCTCTAGCCGGAAGCAATTAACACCGTATTCAATGCAACAGCCATAAAATATTAAATTCTTTCTATGATCAGCCTTATTATCCCAATAAGGCTGATATGAATTTTACCCTTCTCTTCACATGTTTTTACTAAGCTCAATATAGCGATATTTAACAGCTATCAAGGGTTGTAAAATAATGATGTTGAAGACAATGAAACCGCTCCTCTTCCTAGTTATTCTGTTATGTACCACCAGCTGGCTCACACCTGCTCGCGCAGAGCCCATGCCAAGTCCCCCTCAAATAGCTGCGAAGGCCTGGATATTGATGAGCTATCACTCTGGCCAAATTATTGCCAGCGAAAATGAACACGAACAATTAGCACCGGCAAGCCTCGCAAAAGTCATGACAAGTTATGTTGTCGGTCAGGAACTGAAAGCTGGCCATATTGCTGCCGACGATAAGGTCATTGTCAGCGAAAATGCATGGGGGAAAAAATTCCCAGGCTCTTCAAAAATGTTCCTCAATGTCGGAGATGAAGTAACTGTCGCCGACTTAAACCATGGAGTAATTATTGCGTCCGGAAATGATGCAACCGTAGCCCTGGCAGAACACGTAGCCGGACATCAATCTGCGTTTGTCGAGATGATGAATATACATGCGCAAAGAATCGGTATGAAAAATAGCTATTTTGCCAATCCGCATGGGCTGGATTCCGAAGGCCAAGTTACCACAGCTTATGACATAGCATTGCTGACCCGCTCACTCATTCATGAGCTGCCTGATATTTACCCTTTATTTAAAGAGAAATCATTCAAATTCAGAGATATAAAGCAGGGTAATCGCAACGCGCTACTTTGGGATACCACGCTCAATGTCGATGGCGTAAAAACCGGCTACACCCAAGATGCCGGATACAGCCTGATATCTTCCGCACAGCAAAATGATCAGCGCCTGATAGCTGTCGTAATGGGTACAGAAAGTGCAGGGGCCAGACGAACAGAAAGTAAGAAACTTCTTACCTGGGGATTCCGTTTTTTCCAGGACATCACACCACAATTCAGTGATAAAGAACTGTCCCCTCTCAAAGTTTGGTATGGCTCCCCTTCAACCATCAAACTTGAAGTCGCAGATAGCGGCATCATCACAGTTCCGCGCCGCCAACGTAAAGAGCTTGAATACAGAATCAGTTATAACCATGAACTAGAGGCACCTGTCAGCAAAGGGCAACTGGTTGGGAAAGTCGAATGGTATTTAAATGACAAGCTCTTAACCGAACAGCCTATCCTTGCAGCAGAAAATGCAGAAGAAGCCCCTTGGTACAAAAAGATCCTTGATATGGTTTGGCGTCCAATCGGTCAGTGGTTTGCCAGCAGAAACTGGGGAATTGGCGACGAATAATACCATACGAAAAAAACAGGCTGTTTAGCCTGTTTTTCTATAATTACGGGCCTGAAGTTTAAAGCCAGAACCTTAGTGTTCGGGCTTCATCCAGACCGATTTAAAATCAAACCAGCCCATCGAATTAGATTGCATACCCTGAAGCGAACCGGTGTCGTCAACACCCAGCCAATTATGGAATAGTGGCATAATTTGCCCACTTTGAACCAGTTTAGCCCCAATATCCTGGCAAGGTGAATCTCTAACCGGATCTGCTCGCCATCGCATTACAGCACGCTCTAACTCATCAAACTCATCCTTTGGCATGACCCTGGCAATATGATCAAAATTGAAAAACCAGGATAAAATCGCATCATCTCGGTAGTTGGTAAGGCTCATCCCTCCCAGCCAGATATCAATTTTATCCGCATGTTTGCCGGATAAAATATCCATTGTAGAGAGCTCTAAAACTTTCAGTTTCACGCCGTCTTCTGCCAATACAGTACGAATGGTCTCAGCGACATGCGGATAAACAGGATGCTGCCGCGGGAAAGCCAGTGTTACCGTTCTTTTCGCCGGAGCCGATATCACTTCAGGCTGGAACGGAACATGCGCCCAGCCCGGCAAAATACCGTACGCATTGGTCAGCCGGAAATCCCCGATCTTATCTTTATCCAACAAGCGCAAAATATTCAAAGCCGTTAATCGCCCCTGAAAATAGCTGAGCCACTCATCATTATTGCTTAATCCGGTAACCCTGTTTAATAACAGGTAGTTACACCCTTCATCCAGTTTTAAACGAGTAGACACACTCAGGCCACTGAACTGATTGGTGTCAGATCCAGGCTGCAAATAACAAGCTGCGACTTCCGATAGCATCCAAATGTCAACAATATCGATTAACGCCCGGAAGCCAAAATACTGGTCGAAAGCTTCAAGCTTAAAACGCTGCTTATCGTTCTGAATCACCCTATACGGGCCGGTGCCTATAGGAAATAACTCATTATCTTTAGCGAAATCTGTATCTGCAGGCTGAATCACCGCCTGCAGGTTAGTCAACAACTCAGGCAAGCGATAATCATCACAGCTCAAGTGAATATCAATGGTGTTCGCATAAGGACACTCTACGTTCTTAATGTGCCTGAACAAACGATGCTTCTTTACCTGTTGAAGGGTGGCGATAATATCGGCACAATCAAGCAACTTACCATCATGAAACCTTACTGCCGGGCGAATGTAGAACCGCCAGTGACGCGGTGAAAGTGATTCCCAATGATGGGCCAAATCACCTTCCACTTCCTCTTTTTCCTCATTAATCCGGGTTAACCCATTAAAAATTTGTCTCACCAAATGCTGCTCAGATCGACGCAGAGGGCGTAGCGGGCTAAGGTTGCTAAACGCACGATAATAAGGCAAACGAACAATCTGCTTACCTTGAGCGGTTGTATGCCCAAGTTGTTCCTGGATCAACTGAGCAAGCTTGTCCGCATTATTTTCCAAGGCATCCAGTGCAGGCTCCAACTTACCTTCGGCCACCAGCTTTTTGGCATGCATATACTGCAATTCACTATCAGAACTATGGAAAACCAGCTTTGACAGTTTTCCTCTCCCGACGGCTGGTTGCCAGTCAATCCAGCCCTTATCAACCATTTTATTAATGACCATACGCACATTGCGTCGGGTGCAAAAAAGCACTTCTGCAATATCCTGCAAATTTGTTTCGCAATCTTCACCGGAAAAATGGTTATAGAGTCGTTGAAACTGAATTTTCAACCTTTGACTGCTCATAAAAGAGGAACCTTTATAATTAATTTGTTCTGTTTTTAACTTCCTATTTTACAGCAATAATAAACAGGAACAAAAGAATCCTCTTTGATGGTGGCCAGAAAATAGAATTACGCATTTATACCCCCATTCAAATGCACGTCTTCTGAGTGAATGCTGGTCACCATCTTTTTCATATTCACCTAGCTCACTTTCTAAACAATCCAGTTAACCCAATAACTTCATTCCTATCGATACTGCTACTGTGATTCCCATAAACCAAGCGCCCATCGTCAGTTCTTCGTAAGCAAGCCTGAGATTCCTCTTTTTCTCACTAATCACTTCCGAAAGCTTTGCAATCGCGTCAATCTCTTCAGCCGTCGAATTGCGCTTGATACCAACAGGATTTTCGGACATAACATTTGAGCTAGCTTGGTTATTTTGAAACTCGCGTAATTCGATCTTCAATGCAAGTAAAGTATGCCCCCAACCACAAACAAACGAAAATACCGCCAGCAACAGTGCCACCAGCCTAATCCATTCTATAGGCAAAGCCGGAGTAAAAAGGCTCTCGCTCTTTAGCAACATCGCTACGCCCAATGCCACGAGGATAACTGTCTGCACCACAAGCAATTTTGAGCCTGCATTATCAAGTTGCGCTAAATGAAGGAGTTCATCCGCATACTTACTTTTGTGTTCACTTACTTTATCTATAAGGGTATCTCCCTGATTGTCCTTTCCCACAGCTCGCCAAAGTCTATGAACCTTTCCCTATATTCGTTTAAACATTCAGTTCTACCCATTAAACATAGACTAATAAAATGCATAATTAACAGTCAGTTCACCAATTTCCTTCCCTTTAAAATCTTCGTTTAACTCGCAAATTACCAACTAATATTTCGTACGCATTTCGCTTTCCTGTGATAGCCGCTCAGAGGATAAAACAATAATCTCGAAATCCCACTAACGCACTCTTAAAGGGAATAAAATTATCACGTTTAACTTGAAGTAAACATTTGAAATAAAGGGAACAATAACGAAACAAACCACATTAAACTTAATGATCTAATGATGTTTTAATAAGGATATTTTATGCAAAAATCATTAATAACCTTCGCGCTAATGCTAAGCTTCAGTGCTGTTGGGCAAGCCCATACTGTAGACTGCTCTCAAATTGAACAATGGCAGCATGACAGTATCTATACCTGTGGTACTTCAATACAACATAAGAATATTACATACCAATCTAACTGGTGGAATATAGGTAACGACCCGGCAGCTCATTCAGGTCCTTGGCAAGAATGGAAAGAGCTTGGTACCTGCACTTCCGGTAACCAAACACCTAGCGTGACTCTCATCTCCCCCCTAAACAATACGAAATTTACCGAAAACAGCGTTATTGTTTTAACTGCCAAAGCCAGCGATCGCAATGGCACAATAGAAAATGTTGAATTCCTGCTTGGCCAACGATCCCTGGGCACTATCACAACAGCACCTTACAGCCTTAACTGGAAAGCTGTAGCCGGCAACCACCGTATTAACGTGCGTGTTACAGATAACGAAGGTAAAAAAAGCCTTGATTCTGTTGATATTTCCGTAGTCAGCGCATCTAATAACCAGCCTCCAGCAGTGAATATCGCTCACCCTACACCGGAATCACAAATTAAGACCGATGAAACCATAATGATTGCCGCAAATGCCCTGGACGCCGATGGCACCATCATGCAAGTTGATTTCTATCTTGATGATCAGTTAATTGGCTCAGATACCAGTGCACCTTTTGAGTTGAACTGGAATGCTCAGGAAGGGCCTCGTAATTTCATGGCAAAAGCCATCGATAACCAGGAAGCCTCGACTATCAGTGAAACGGTGACGGTAGCTGTAGCAGGACAAGCAAACAGCGGAGGCTGCGCTGGAGTACCGACCTATAAGCTCGGCCAGGCATATCAAAACGGAGATATAATTCAAAACCTGAATAGCAAATATCGCTGTAATATTGCCGGCTGGTGCTCATCTAATGCGTCATGGGCTTACGAGCCAGGTAAAGGGCTGCATTGGACCGATGCCTGGAGCGACCTAGGTGTATGCGCCATTGTCCCTGAAGTCAACATCACTTCACCAGCCGACAATAGTATCATTCTTGCTGGCAGCAATATTACTGTCGAAGCTAATGCAACCGACAGCGACGGCAGTATTAATCAAGTTCAGTTCTTTGCAGGCAACACTGACCTCGGCACAGATCTCAGCGCACCATACTCGGCTAACTGGGTGGCTACCGGTGTCGGTGATGTGTCGTTAAAAGCAATCGCAACGGATAGCGAAGGCAACGCCGCTGAATCATCAATCCTGGTAAGCATCAGCGACCAGGCACTGGTAACCAGCCTGACCTCACCAGCGAGTGGCACAACCGTTAGTCTAGGTAAAGCGTTTACCCTATCAGCATCAGCATCATCCGTTAACAGTGCCATCCAAAAACTCGACTTCTTGGTAAACGGCAATATAGTCGCCAGTGACTCCACCGCACCATACAGCACGAACTGGACGGCAGGCTCTGCCGGCAGTTACACCGTCACTGCAATAGCAACTGATACGCAAGGCAACACCGCCCTATCCTCTGCTTCATCTGTCAAAGTTATCGAGCAGTCAGTAACCAAGCACAAACTAATTGGTTACTGGCACAACTTTGTCAATGGTGCAGGTTGCCCTATACGAATACGTGATATTTCTCCAGCCTGGGATGTTATTGACATCGCTTTTGCAGATAACGACCGCAACAGCGATGGAACCGTTCACTTCAACCTGTACGCTGGTGACATCCATAGCACTTGTCCAGCACTGAATCCGGAACAGTTCAAGCAAGATGTTCGCGATCTACAAGCACAAGGCAAGATCATCGTGCTGTCTCTAGGAGGGGCAGAAGGAACCATTACCCTTAATACCGATGCTGACGAAACAAACTTCATCAAGAGTCTGACCGGTATCATTCGGGAATGGGGATTTGACGGGCTGGATGTTGACCTAGAAAGCGGTTCTAACCTGCTTCATGGTACCCAAATTCAGGCTCGGCTCCCTCGGGCTCTGAAACAGATTGAAGCTAACACAGGCGGTAACATGTACCTGACGATGGCTCCAGAACATCCTTATGTACAGGGTGGGATGATTGCCTACTCAGGTATCTGGGGGGCCTATATCCCAATGATCGACGAGCTCAGAGGGACGCTCGATCTATTACACGTCCAGCTATACAACAATGGAGGGCTAGCTAACCCTTATATGCCGGGTGCAGCACCTGAAGGTTCTGTCGATATGATGGTTGCTTCAGCTAAGATGCTGATTGAAGGCTTTGAACTGGCCAACGGTACAATGTTCAAGCCTCTTCGTGATGATCAGGTTGCTATTGGTTTACCATCAGGCCCAAGCTCTGCTAACTCAGGCCAAGCGCCAACTCAAAATATAGTCAGTGCTCTGGACTGCCTAACCTTAGGTACAAGTATGGGCACGAAACAAGCCAACTAAAGTCAATATAACATTACTTAATAACTCTGTGAGATACGTGATAATTAAGATAGACTCAACCAAAACTGCCGAGTCTAATGCGTCACACTTGATGGCCTTGTTATATGCGCTTTTCAAGAGCCATAGAGGATATTTATGAAAAGGATTAGAACACAATACATAGAGCAAACACAGCCCTATGTATTGATATAGCCAGCAAGAAACCAACTATTTGTAGAATGCTTCTACTTCACCTTTTAGTGTGATCAGCATTGGATTACCATAGCGGTCTTTTGCTTTAGGTGAAGGGATTTTTACCCATCTTTCACTAATACAATATTCCTCGACATCAGTACGCTCTTTGCCATTAAGACGAATACCAATGTGGTGTTCAAAACACTCTGCTACAAAATGTGGACTGCGAGGATTACCCGATAAATGATCTGGCAAAGTTGGTTTTGAGTTAGTGTCGCTCATTTTTATTACCTGAAGTAAATTAAGGTGTGACATTGTAGACAATACAACACGATGCGACAAGACAGCGATACCCCTTACGAATCATCAGATCCACAAACTGGACATTCACCATGAATTCTTTCACTTATGAGTCACTATTTCTATGATTTAGTCAAAGCATATAACGTCAGGGATAAGGTGCGCCACGTTGAACTTACCAAATCCGCTGAACTCCATACCAAAACGCCGAGTGTAACGCGTCACCCTGATACCTTTGTTATGGCTGCCAAATTCATGTAATTTAATCCTAGCCACCAGCTTCCTGAAAACGATGATTGATTTGTGAAAACTAGAGAGGCTTTCGCCTCCCTATATCAAATCCACTTTATTCGCGTGTTGACTGTACTTCACAGACCCAATCACATTTGATCCCAGCCTTCTCATGATGCTTATGGATCGCTTCTGCATTCGGGGCATCCAAAACACAATATATCTTGTTGTCTTTCTCACTGAACAAGATGTCGTGATGAGTCACCCCGAATTCATCCGGGGCCGCATTTTGTAACTTCTTCAATTCATCCGCGGTGAATGGTTCCATGGGATGGGTATCAATAAACTTAGGCATGATTTTCACCTCCTCCCGCCTGAATAATACAGACCTTACGAGCGCCTAACGGCGGAAGATGAAAGGCGTTCTATTCTTGTTTCCCTTAGCGTCTGTATCCCGTTAGAACAACTATAGAAAGGATATGACGTATAAGCGAACATGTGATGTTTCAGAACAAGATGCAATATGCATCTTGTTCAAGACAGAATACATACTTACTGCCTAACGCCTGCAATAAGGTGTACCTCTCAAAACCAACAGAGCACACCAAACTTCAAACCAAAAGCTCCCGCGCCCATAAGACTGCCGCGGGAGCCAAAAAAACGGTTCAGTTCGATCTGAGACTCATGCGCTTGGTCGCTCACGAGGCGGTTTTGGCACCAAAATCCATTTGGCAACAGACTTGAGTGGTATCCCTTTAGCCGTGCAAATCAGTGCCGGACAAGACAGTAAAATTCAGCCTGCCCGTCAACTACTTAGACAAATTTCAGTACAGCGGAGAAATGGTTTTATCAAACGCACTCCCAAAGCACTGCTTGCGGATAAAGGTTATATATCACTGTCATTCCGAAAGGAACTCAGACGTCGTCATATAAAAGTTGTGATTTCAGATAAATGCAATACCAAGCGCTATTTAGAAGGCAGAGTAAAGTTTGATAAAGTCTTGTATCGATTGAGGGACACAGCCTAGAGTGTATCCCTGCGCAATAATCTGAACACTTAACTTATCCTGATTGGTATAACTCTCGCCTTTTATCTCTTTTAGCAAAAGAGAATCCAGCCAAAATACCAGCCAATGCGCCGAAAAAATGACTTTCATAGCTCACCCAGCTATGTGCGGGAATAAAGCCCCAGATCATCGAACCGTAAAAAAACATAACTATCATGGCAATGGCTATCGACTTAACGCTGCGATACATAATGGCATACACCAACAAATATGCCCACAAACCATAAATTATTCCGCTCAGTCCAATATGATAATGCAAGCGTCCAAACACCCACACACCAACCCCACTTCCAAACCAGCTAATCAGAAACACCGACATGAAGCGCGCCAGACCAGAGCGAGAAACTAAATACCCAAGAACGATAAAAGAAATAAGGTTGCTGATTAAATGTCCCCATGAACCATGCAAAAACGGATAGGCAACTATTCCAACAAAATGGGTGAAGTGACGTGGTAACAAGCCAAAGTCATTCAATTGCCCCCGGAAAAAGACATTTACAATATGGATTACGAAAGTAAACAGGCAAATAAACCCAATCACTTTCAACGCATCTTTATCACTTTGCCGCAATTACCTTTCCTCAATCGGCAGTTATAACTCTTAGTATAAGGTGTTAAAGCACAGTATAAGATGTCGAAGCGCAATATAAGGTGCCAAAGCGGTTGCAACAGTGATAGATGATATCAAGAAGCAAAAACAGAGGTGATCTACACCTCCATTTTCAGAATGTTATTACCAAAACGACTGACGATGCTGATAATCAATATCAGTCTTTGAACGCTGCCGTTTACCGGCAATAAAAAAATTTCGCCCCAATAACAAACGAATTTGGCTCAATGTCTCTCGGGCAAGAAGCCGACGTTCACTACCACTCCAACAACGATTAGTCGTATGTTTAATTGCTGCCAGCGCATCAGGTGAAGCTTGTTCAATTTGGCGACAAAACTCCAGTGCAGTAGCCATTGGATCATCACTGACCTCAGTAACCAACGCGATTTTTTGTGCCTGTTTCCCAGAAATAATTTCACCGGTCATGGTAAGCCTCATCGCTACATCCTTCGACACAACCTCCCTTAACGATAACAAACCAGCCATATCGGGAACCAACCCCCAGCGCACTTCCATAATGGATAATTCACTATCCGGTGTAACAAACCGAAAGTCTGCGCCCATCACAACTTGCAGCCCGCCGCCATAGCAGCGTCCTTCAATCACCGCTATCACAGGTACCGGGATCAATCGCCAATTACGGGATACCCGTTGAGCCAGGTTAGCATTACCAGGCAATGCCTTTGCCAGCAAGCGCAAAACTTTTTGCTTTGATGTCGCTACACTTTTGATATCCAAACCACTACTAAATGTCCCACCGTTGCCGGTTAAAATAACAGCACGGATATCTTTGCGTTTTCTCAGCTGCTTACTCACCAAATCCAGCTCTATAAACATTTCCATATCAAGAGCATTTAATTTATCAGGGCGATTTAGCGCGACGGTTACTATCCCCTGCTCTTCTGTCACTTCCAATTTGTTCCAGGTCATAATGATTACCCTTATCTGGTCAGTCCAGTTAACGTTAACACATCACCAACAAAAGACTAAATAAACGCAATCATCACAACATTACCGCAACAGAGTAAACACCTATAAAAGCAAGGGCTGTTGAGACTTTTTTGCACATTAAGACCACAGACCAACACAAACGGGTTGCATATAGTTCATTTCACAGTACACTCCACTTTATGCGAATGAAGTACGGTTAGGCTACACAATAAATGAACATCATTAGTAAACTAAGCTTATTATCTGTCCTTTGCGGCCTTGTGACATGTAATGCGGAGAGTCAGCTTGAAATCAATTCATTCAATACGGAGCAGGATCGCCATGCTGCAATCGTAAGTGGTTATGTGATCACGGATCAAAATGACCTGCTATCCGTTCCTGAGGAATTCATTCATATCCATACACTCTCACACCACCTACTCGAACAACATTGGCTTCAAAATCCCAACTTCATTGGGGATGTAACAGAATTAAAGCGACTATTCCGAGAGACCCAATTACCGGAGGCTGCATCTTTTATTGCCACCTTAGAGGCAACAAAAAAGCGTTATCTCAATAATTTGGATAATGTAAATGCCATTGCCAACTCCATGCAGCGTGAAATTGATAAGGATCTGGACTGTTATAATCTCACTATTGATAAGTTACAGTACAAAATTCAGCTACTAGAGACTCCAGAGGAAACATATCAGGCAAAGATCCAAGAGCTTGAAAACGAGATCAAACTTCACTCACAGCACTACAGCCAACTGAGCAAATCGCTACATCAATCTTTACAGCAAACACTTGAAAAGCATGCGCTTAACACTCAATTGATCCATGAACTGAAATTTAACTATGAAAAACAACCACATGCCATTTGCCGACAATTTAAAGGCATGTCGGAACTCGTATCGACAATCCAGAATAACTGTGTCTACATCAACCGTGATCAGCTTTTATCCGCTTTTCCGACAGACTTAAAGTCCGATGCTGAAAAAATCATTGATGCCTACGCTCCTGATATCTGGCAAACGATGACCCGACTCAATGGTTATTTCGACACATCAACAAACAGGCAATACTTTAAGAATAACCTTAAGCGTCAATTGGCAAAGGCTCGACAAGCATTGCGCGAAAAGAAATACATAGACGAAAAGCAGTCTACTCTGTTATTACAGAAGTTCCGTCAACAACTGGCACAGGCTGAACAAAAGCGCAATGACACCATTGATGTCGGTTATCTTGATCAGCACTTTCGGATTGATACCAGCTCCAAAGCATTCGTCCGGTTGATGGAAAATGCCCAATCACCGACTGAACCATTTTCGGAAGTTTACTCAGCCTCCGATATCAAACAAAACTTTACGGATGCCTATGCTAAAAAGCTGCTTATGGAATATCCAGCTGAACTGTATTTCACCGTATCGTCGAACGGTCTCTTTTCAATACCTAAACAAACAAGCGCACAACAGCTTGTTTTTAACTTTGCTAACAATAAAAAATTCCTGACCTATAATGTGGCAAAACAGAGCAACCTTCCTCATGTTATCCGCTCAGACAGTGAACATGTTGAATTAAGCTCTCACTCTTTGCTTGATGAGCTAAACACCCAATTACAAAAATACTGGAGCTCTATGGCTATCGCTTCTACGGCTTACTAAGAGCGAATGATTCGACCTGAGATAATCATAAAAGTATCTCACAGTTAACACACTTCACTCAGCATCAGCCCCCTACACTCTGCTTAACAAGCTATTGGGGGCCATTTAATGGAAGACAAAATACTCATTGCTGATACCAAAGATATTCTGGAAGCATTCGTCGATAACGGACTACACAGGGAGTTTGAAATCTATTGCCAGTTTCCCCATTCAAGTAAAGTCGTTAACGATATTCGACTAAGAGACGTTCGTTCCATCGAGTTCAACGACGGATTCAGGCTTCAAAATAAATAATGACTTCCGGCCCAAAGGATTAGAAGCCATTGAATTCACAACTTACTCTCAACAGACATCAAAGTATTAAACATAAAGTACGCTATCGCCAGCCAGACACAACGGGGACGTCCCTTAAGCAACGTCAACTTTCTGTTTTTCGTCTGGAACAAATTGATGTTTCGTTCTATTCGCATAAGCAACCAGAGACAGCATAACCGGCACCTCAACCAGTACACCAACCACAGTCGCCAATGCAGCTCCCGAGTGAATACCAAACAGACTAATCGCCACAGCCACAGCCAATTCGAAAAAGTTCGACGCACCAATCATACTGCCTGGTGCTGCAACACAATGTGGCTGTTTCCATTTTTTCATCCATAAGTAAGTCACGGCGAAAATCAGATATGTTTGAATCAATAGAGGAACAGCAATGAGCACAATATCAACCGGATTATCAAGGATTGTCTGTGCCTGAAAACCGAACAATAAGATCACCGTTCCAACTAATCCCATAATAGACAGCGGCTTCATTACTATTGAAAGCTTATTTAATTGCGCCTGACTACTAACAACTTTTCGTGTCAGAGCGCCTGCAATTAATGGAATGACAACAAACATGGCCACAGATAACAACAAAGTATCCCAAGGTACTGTCACATCTGTCACTCCCAACAAAAAGGCTGCGATAGGTGCAAACGCAACAACCATAATCAAATCATTAATCGCAACCTGGACAACGGTATAGTTTGCATCTCCTTTTGTAAGCTGGCTCCAAACAAAAACCATCGCAGTACAAGGTGCAACACCAAGCAAAATCATACCGGCGATATATTCTTCAGCCAGTGTAGAGCTGATCCAGTCACCAAATGCGTAGCGCATAAAGAACATGGCCAGCAAAGCCATTGAAAACGGTTTTATCAACCAGTTAACGACAATGGTGATGATTAGCCCTTTCGGCCTGCGGTGAATATTACGCACGGCACGAAAATCAACCTGCATCATCATCGGATAAATCATTAGCCAAATCAGAACCGCAATCACCATATTGATTTGTGCATACTGCAAATTACCAAGAATCGAAAAAACTCCGGGAAACAATGATCCGCCAACAAGGCCAACCACCATCCCAAGCCCAACCCATATACTTAAAAAACGCTCAAAAATTCCCATATCTTCACCAAACATCAAGAAACTAACAATGCAGCAAATAGCTTATCGTCGATTGCGCTAAACCCAATTCATTAACCAAATCACTATTGAGACATCCCTTTTGCCTGGTCAGAATACGAAGGATCCGTATCCTTGCTGGATGCGATAAAGCCTTGGCCGCGCTGACCAACGCGAGCTCCTTGCTTTCATCAATTTCAATACCATCCAGAACCGTTACACAAGCCATTCTTGCATCTCTTTCGGTAATCGTCGAAAGACGATGGTGGCGACTACAACCAAATATTGTCAACTATTATTACTTTTGATGAGAAACCAATCTCCCAAGCAATCCAAAACACAACCAAAATCAAAAAAAAAGGCTTTGCTATACTTACGTCCAGTCGACTTACTAGGACATTCAATATGAGTGCTGTAATTCGTACAATTGTACTAAGCTGCACTATCGCTGCATGTAGTACTGATGTCGTCACTGACTACAATGTTCAGCTAAACTACAGCAAGTTCAAAACCTACCAATTTGCCCCGCGTCCTGCTAACAGTGTTATCACATTGGACTCCGCACGGGTTGAAAATGCAATAGCCTCAGAACTAGGCAATAAAGGACTAGAACAAACAGAATCAACAGCCGATCTCACAATTAGACATTACATCCAACAACAGTCCGATTTTCGTTCGTACGGCACATCGATCGGTTTTGGCTATGGATACCGAAATGTTGGTGTGGCTTATAGTGCCCCTAGTCAATTTCGCGAATACCAATATGGAAAACTTGTTGTAGAGCTTATCGAAAATAACAACAATAATGTTATCTGGCGTGCAATCTCACAGCGAAAGCTAACAGAAAACATGACACCCAGTTCAAGAGAAGAGTTCATTGACGAGCAGATTTTTAAAATGTTCAAAAACTACCCACCGCAATAAATATGAAAAGTGTTTTATATTTATTGTTTTTCTATAGATAAGAGTCCTTCTTTATTAAGAATAAAGAATATCTTTTACTCTCCAAACATCATTATCATTCGCTAGTCTATAAAGATCCCCCTGTCAACCAAATAAATAAACTCATGCGCATATCAAACATGTCTCAGAATTAAGAAATACAAAAAAGTTATTAGTAAAAAAAGTACTAATAAAATCATTATCAGCTTACTTAAAACTAACTAGCCTTATGGTTTAATCAAATAATCATTTATATACATAAACTTAGGCAACATATTCACTTATCACTAAACACGATATTAATTTTTTTGTCTTTTTTGGTTTTTTTTAACCTTTGAGCTAAGTTTAAATTGTCTTAGTGATAAGGCATTTAATGACTAAGCTCATTATTTTTTAATCAAGGAGTATTAAGCATGAATAACTTGAAGAATTACTTAATCGAATTTTGCCGTGATGAAGAAGGTCTAACAACGGTTGAATACGCTGTTGCAGGTTCTCTTGTGGCTGCAGCGGTTGTTACTGCTTTTGAAGAACTAGGTACTCAAGTCGGAACTGTTATTGATGACATCAACACCGACCTTGGAGGTACACCAACGGGTGCTGGTGGTTAATATATAACTATCGTATTCCCGACTGATGAACACCATCAATCTATAACTATTAAGGGAATGAAGATGAACATTGTAGTTATAACTATCATAATGTATGCCGCGATGTATGACTTAAGGTTTTGTAAAATCCCTAATCAGACTGTCATTGCGATCATTATAATTGGGCTAACGCAGTCAACTATAACTACTTTTGGTTTATTTCCAATTCATTCCATTTCTTTAATTGATTCATGCCTTGGTTTTTCCTCCGGGCTAATAATCTGTTTATTCCTACATTATGTAGGAGTATTTGGCGCCGGAGATGCTAAATTATTAGCATCTCTCGGCACTATTGTTGGGTTCCCATATATTATACTTCTTATCTCGGTGGCAATATTTACTGCTGGTTTTTTGTCATTATTAAGATTAACTTGCTATGGTGAATTTAATGACTTATGTCGTCGCTGGTGTAATGCCATCATTTATAAAAACTATCAAGCACCCAAAATAAACTCCGTAGCGTCAAGTGCCGTACCAATGGGCGGAGCTATATTACTCGCAACCATGTTCTGTCACTTTTATTTGCTCTAATTTACAACCAGAGGAATAATTATGTTGAATTCCACATCCTCTAAGTTCGAACGTTGCGATAGCAATGAGCCCAAACGTTTAACGGCTAAACCCAGAACTCTGGAACAGACAGGGATCCCTCTTCGAGTTCTTGAGTCATTAGTGATCAAGCACTTATCACAAACGACTGACCTTGATCTGATCTCGCTATCCGAAAAAATAGGATTACCAGGAAACTTAATTGAACAACTCATACAAAAACAAAAAAGTGAAGCTTTAGTTGAGGTTAGAACTGATGGCCGTTTTGGTAGTGCCATGCGCTTCGGTCTAACACAAAAGGGAATGATTCTCGCACAGCATGAGTTAATGCGTGACGGCTATCTTGGCCCGGCACCAATCTCTCTCGAAAGTTATAAAAAACTTGTCGTCAGCCAATCCTCAAAACAAGAATCCGTCACACCTGACATTCTAAGGGAAGGTCTTAACGACCTTATTTTACCTGAAGACATTGTCGGCCAGGTTGGTCCTGCACTAAATTCAGGCAGAGCCATTTTCATTTACGGCTTACCCGGCACGGGGAAAACATATATATCACGTCGTTTGGTACGCCTGTTCCAATCCGATGTCTACATTCCCTATGCGGTATGTATCGGGAATCAAGTTTTACAAGTATTCGACCCAATCATCCATAATCCGGTACAAACAAATAAGCAAAAAACACTACGGTTAGATGACGGATACGACAATCGGCTCGTGCTATGTTCCCGCCCTGAAGTTGTTGTCGGTGGTGAACTCACATCAGAAATGCTTGAAGTTACTGTCGACCCGACATTTCGCATCAACCGAGCCCCATTACAAATGAAAGCCAATAACGGCATTTTGCTAATTGATGATTTAGGACGACAAAAAGTCTCGGTCGATGCCATCTTAAACCGCTGGATTATTCCCCTTGAAGAAAGCATCGATTATTTATCAATGGCTTCAGGCGAACATTTCGACATACCTTTTGAACAAGTTCTGGTCTTTTCATCAAACATTCATCCAGCAAAACTCGCTGATGACGCATTCTTACGACGTATCGGCTACAAAATTAACTTCGGCCCAATAACTGAAGATGACTACACCTATCTATGGCACCAGGAGTGCGAAAAACACGGTATTACAACTACTAATGAAGGACTTAACTTTGTTCTAAATCAGCTTCATAAGGTTAACAACATCCCACTACTGCCCTGCTACCCGCGAGATTTAGTGGCGATGTGTAGTAACCAAATTAGCTTTTATCAGCACCCACCGCTCATTAATCCACAGTTAATCGAGATCGTCTGGGGTTGTTATTTCGTCGACCATGACGAGGCAGGAGGAAACTATGGCGAAGGGTAAACTATTTCTAATGCTATTTGTGTCAATTCTGATGGGTACCGGCGCATTATTGCTGGCTAATAACTGGATCCAAAAGAAACAAGCAACGTTAACAAACCCACCATCTGAACAACAAGTAGTTGAAGTCATTAAAGAAGAGCCGCGTGTTGCACGAGTCGTAGCCCAGCAAAATATTCCACTCGGCACCAAACTTGAGTTAAAGCATATCAAGCTCGAATACTATCCCGAAGAACTCGTTATCGACACCGGGTATAGCACCACAGCTCAGGTAATTGGAATGCTGACTCGGAATGAAATTTTCGAAGGGGATATCCTACGACAAGAGCGCCTGGCCTTACCCGGAGAAGGTACCACTCTTGCCGCACTTATTTCACCTAAAATGCGAGCAGTCACCATCCGCGTTAACGATGTCATTGGTGTGGCCGGATTCCTGCTCCCCGGTGACTATGTTGACGTTATCTATGCACAGGAAAAGGTCAACAGAGCCCATACTGTTTTGAAAAAAATCAAAATATTGGCTGTAGACCAAACTGCACGTACAGATGAGTCCAAACCCATTATTGTCCGAGCTGTAACACTCGAACTAACTCCTAAGCAAGCGGAATCACTGATCACAGCAAAATCAAAAGGGAATTTGCAGCTTTCACTGCGTAACCCAAATGACCCAGAGGAGAAACCAAAGCGAATTTACCGCCGAACCACTGAATCTGTCACCGTCATCAAAGGCACCGATACAAGCCGTGTCAGTGTAAGAATCTGATAACAGGGAGTAAATGACATGGAAAAACAACCAATTAAAATAATCAGCATAAATTGGTTATTGGTCATTTCGGTAGTATTAACAAGCATTGTATTTAGTGCCTACAGCTTTGCCGCTCGAACTCAAAGTGTCGCTGTACCACAAAATAAATCTCGTCTTGTTGAGATTCCCGGTAGCGCGAAAAAAATCTCGGTGGGTAACCCCGCCGTTGCCGACATACTTATCTTGCGCTCAAATAAAATTTATGTGCTTGGTAAACAACTCGGAACAACCAACGTTATTGTTTGGGATTCAAGAGATCGTTTAATTACTGTTCTCGATGTGGAAGTCACCCACGACCTCAATGCGTTAAAAGCCAAACTTTATGAATTCATGCCGAATGAAAAAATTTCGGTTTTTACCAGCCAAAATAAGCTCGCGCTTAGCGGTGAAGTAAGCAGCGCGGAGAAAATAGCAACAGCCGTCGAAATTGCCAACACATTCACAGGTAAAGACACCGGTATAATTAACTTAATGAAAGTCAGCGGCTCTCACCAAATTATGTTGGAAGTAACCGTTGCTGAAGTCCAGCGCTCATTGGTACGCGAATTTGATTCGAAATTTATTTTTGCTCGAAATGGTAGCAATTGGACCTGGGGGGGGGTTAACGGCGGTGCAAGTTTCCCCGATGCTATAGCAACTGATGGTAGTCGCTTTCCTATCTTTAACCCAGGTAATGGCGCGGTTGTCGGGCCGGTGGTTGATGAATTAGCCCCTAACCCACTGAATATTGATGATAACGGCTTATTTGCTAGCTACTTAAGTGGCAATACCCTATTCACTGCCGCTTTTAATATTGCTAAAACCAATGGGCTTGCAAAAGTACTAGCCGAACCAACGTTAACCTCACTCAGCGGCGAGCAGGCCGAGTTCCTGTCTGGTGGTGAATTTCCAATCCCTGTCCCCAATGATGAAAATGTCACTATTGAATTCAAAGAATTTGGTGTGGGATTAAAATTTTTACCAACAGTTGTATCCGCTAACAGCATCAACTTGGCTTTAAATATTGAAGTCAGTGAAATTGCCAACCAAAATGCTGTCACTATTACTCCAACAGGCACCGGTTCACAGTTCTTCATTCCTTCTTTAACCAAGCGTGGGGCAAAAACTACCGTTGAACTGGGTAATGGCCAAACTATTGGTATTGCAGGCTTATTAAATGAAAACATCACTGACGTCGTCGATAAACTACCTGGTTTGGGCGATCTACCAATCATAGGTCAACTATTTCGCAGCCAGGCTTTCCGTAAAGGTGAAACAGAGCTAATCATTCTGGTCACACCTCGTCTTGCCAAACCTATCCGTCGTCAGGACATAACATTACCAACTGATAACTTCGTTGAACCCAATGACTGGGAGTACTACCTACTCGGACGAATGAGTGAGCTTAAGAAAAAAGATATATCAACGAATACTTATTCCCAAGCGACAACAACTTCACCCACGACACTTTCACCAAATTCCGGCTCCGAAGGTCAATTTGGCCATAGCTTATAAGAGGTATTCAACGATGAAATATATATTTATTACGTGCTTAAGTTTGTGGGTCTGTAGCCCAGCCGTAGCCAATGAATTGCCACTAGGAGATAGCCTTAACCAGTTAGTTCGGCTACAAACCGTTGACCCTTTAGCAGAAAATCGCGTACCGACAGGCTCACCACCTTTTAGTGGAAAAAAAGCCAATAAATCAATTAACACCGAGCAAAAAGGTGTTAAATCAGAAAAAGTTAAAAACAAAAAAATTATTGTTGATAACTAAGTAAAACACCTAAACAGCAGATAGGCGGAGGTGAAAGATGGCAACGAGACACAATATGGCCTCACCACTTAAAACACAAAAAGGCATTGTTGCTATTTTTGCAACGCTGGCTATGGCTGTAATGATTGGCGCAGGCGCTCTAGCACTCGATATTGGTAACCTTACTTTGTCTAAAGGTAAGCTACAAAACCTTGCCGACTCAGCCGCCCTCAGTGCGGCTAAAACAATCGATTTAGGTGGAGACCATAGCGAAGCTATAGCAGCCGGCAACCAAACAATCACAGATAATTTAAATCTCGATGGATTTGATTCTATATCTATTAGTGATGCCAATATTACTATCGAGTTTTCCGAAACCTTGCCCTTTGATACCAGTACGGCAACGGCAACTTCTCCCTATGTTCGAGTACGACTCGAAAATATAGATATCCCCGATTTTTTAGTTTCAGTATTTAGTGTCGATCTCAATACCAGAGCATCAGCCGTTGCCGGGCCAAGCACAAGTGTAGAGAGAGCCTGCAATATCGCCCCATTAAGTATTTGTGAAGGTGATAGTGCAAGTACAGTATCAGGTTATTCAAGTAACAGCTTGCATGTACTGAAAGCCTCTTCATCAACAGATTCAAGTGTTGGTTCAGGTAACTTTCAACCTGTTGCCCTAACCGATAGCGAAGGAAATCCACTCTCTGGAGCCAATTCTTATAAAGATGCCTTGGCCGGTAGTTTTGATGCCTGCCTCAATGTCATTGAAAACGAACCTATCTCTACAGAGCCCGGCAATATGGTTGGCCCTTCTTTGGGAATAGATACTCGCTTTGGCATTTATAAAGGTGATTTAAAGAAAGATTCAGCCTTATATCCGCCCGACATCGATTCATCCTACGCGTCTGATTACGTAAAAGTTAAAACAGAAGTCCAGGTTGATGCAGATGGTAATACTATGATTGATACTGATGGTAATGCCATAAACAAATATGTCGCCAATAAAAGTTATAACGACATGCATAACTACAGTAAATACACGACGACCTACTCTAGTATTGACTACGAAACTTGCCTGGCTTCATCGTCATGCCAAAGCCAGGGGTACTATCGCCGGATTATCACCGTTCCAATTCTAAAATGTGATGAGGCCACTAAATCCGGCGGACGTATGGATATTCCACTAAAAGGTCTTGCCTGCTTCTATCTGGTACAACCCATGAGTGTCACCGAACATGAAGACGATAATGGCGGTGGCGGAAACGGTTCATGGCTCATTGGCGAATTTATCTCTGAATGCCGAATTAATACAGGTAATCCAGGCCTGAATCCTAATGAAGATGGTCCGTACAAAATAGTGCTATTCAAAGATCCCGATAGCGAGGACTCATGATGAAAAACGTATCATCTGTACATGGCCTGGCAATGGTTGAATTTACCATTTTATTACCTATTTTCTTGGTAATACTGCTATCAACAATGGAGCTTGGGCGTGCTTTTTATACCTATACAGAACTGGAGAAACTGACCAGAGATAGCGTTCGGTATATATCAAGTACAATAATTACCGGTGATACTGGAACTATTAGCTTAACTCAAGATCACATTGATAAGACAAGTAACCTTATTGTCTACGGTAATATTGAAGGCGGTGACAAATCTTTACTTCCTGCACTAACAACAGATCAGGTCAGCGTCACTCTAATCGATAATCATATTCAGGTTGAAATCATTTACCCCTATCAACCTGTCCTTGCTGAGATCCCTGATTTTTTTAATAACGGTGCCATCTCTCTTAATTTCAATATGACATCGAGCTATATCATGAGGGTGTTGTAATGAAAATATTAAGCCTAAAAAAACAACAAGGTACAACTATAGTTGAATTTACTGTCGTTGCATCCTTATTTTTTATTCTTATCTTCTCTGTCATTGAGTTTGGTCGATTATTATTTACATGGCACGTATTAAATGAAACAAGTCGACGCGTTGCAAGACTTGCCAGTGTCTGTCAGGTAACAACGACAGAGCAAGCCGATACCATTAGCGCAGGTATTGTAAACAGCGTCCCGCTTCCTAATTTTACCGCTAATAATATTAAAGTTCGCTATCTCGATGCTTTTGGTACAGAAGTCGCACTTCCATTAACAACGACCAGTAACTACCTTCAGATTCAATTTGTTGAAGCTAGTATTGATAGCTATCAAATTGACTTAACCATTCCCTTAGCCACTTTTGGCTTGAACTTTACTGCCCCTGAATTTAAGACGCTACTACCTAGGGAAAGCTTAGGGGTAACAAGAACCGGCTTTACAGACTGCTAAGGTGATTTATGAATAGTATCAGCACGATTTCCATAAACGATAAAGCGGCTAAGCAACCGCTGGCCACCCTTATTGATGGCTGGGTCATAAGTGATAATGAGATTTTCGTAAAACCTTTTGAGACTTACGTCTCACAGTGGCCAAATACGCGATTTAGCCACTTAAATAGTTTTGAATTTCGTTCTCAACTACTAACAATAGACAGTCAATCTCCACCAGATATGATCATTCTTGATGGTAAAACTGATTGGGTGGCTGCCGCAGAGCTTATTAAAACAAAACTCGGAAATGAAACTCAAATTATCCTATTAACTGAAAACTCTGATACAACAACACTGAGGCATGCCTTAAAGGTTGGATTTAAGGATGTACTCACCATTCCCTTTGACGAAGCAGAACTTGATCAGCATCTTTATGACTGTGCGACAGAAAAACGGAATAATCAAAATCAAGGACAAGTCAGTGTTTTTATCAATTCTAAAGGTGGAATGGGCGCAACTATTCTTGCAACCACAGTAGCGCACCTAATTGCATTAGAAAAAACAACTAATACAGCTCTAATCGATACAGATGCTCAGTTTGGTTGTACTGCGAGCCTACTTTCAACCTCACCTAAGTTCTTACTGAGCGATGCACTTGATCAGGTCGATGATATAGATGAATTTGCCTTAAATGGTATGCTAACTAAACATGAATCAGGGCTCAGGTTTATAACAAGCCGTTCAGAAGAGCTCGTTGACAACCTTCCTGAATTTAAATCTATAGCTTTTAACCGATTTCTACTTCAAGTAAGAAATAATTTTGATCACGTAATTGTTGACCTTTCTAGAGGACTTGAAAATGCAACCCTTCCAGCTGTAGCCGAAGCTAATAATATATTCATTGTTGTTCAGCAGTGCATTCCAGCGATCAGCGAAGCTGCTACGTTAATAAAACAACTAAAACATCTGTTAGGAATCAATCAAAAAAACATCAAAATTATTGTCAATCGCTATACCAAGAGCAATGAAATCAAACCAGATGAGATCAAAAAATCATTACATGTTGATGAGCTAATTTTAATTCCCAATGATTATCAATCCGTCAACTCATCAACCAACTTAGGAGAATTGCTTGCTACTTATTATGAAAAAAAACCGATAGTTAGGAAATTAAGAGAAACCTCTGATTTCATTATGAACAAACAGTCAGAAGAAGCTCATGGACTGAAACGCCTCTTCTCATTTCTAAGGAGTTAGCTATGTTTTTGAAAAAAAATACAACAACTATAGAAACAAGTCATGACAGTAGAGAAAACAGCCATGACCAAGCTAGCTCTCAGCACCACCAAAATAGCAATGAACGTCGCATTAAGCAGCAACTTCTTGACTCGCTGTTTAATTCGTTAGATTTATCTTTACTTGAAACTCTTCCAGAACAACAGGCACGCAGCCAAATATCAGAGACCGCAGCACTATTACTCCTTGAGCAAGATGTCCCTCTCAATGCTGAAAGTCGCAAAAGAGTGATAGACGAAATTGGAGATGAAATACTTGGCCTTGGACCATTAGAACCCCTGCTTAAAGACAAAAGCATCTCCGATATTCTTGTAAATTCTCACAGCCAGATATACGTAGAACGTAAAGGTAAACTTGAACATACTGATGCCTCATTTCGAGATGACAGCCACTTGCTCAATGTCATTGATAGAATCGTATCTCAAGTTGGACGTCGCATAGATGAAAGTTCTCCCATGGTCGACGCTCGCCTGAAAGATGGTTCTCGTGTCAACGCTATCATTCCTCCATTGGCTATAGACGGGCCATCACTTTCAATTCGTCGTTTTGCCGTCGAAAAACTTCAAATGGAACAACTCCTTGATTATGGAACACTGAACGCCGAAATGGCGCATTTCCTTGAAGCAATTGTTCGGGGCCGACTCAACATTCTCATTTCAGGTGGAACCGGCTCAGGCAAAACGACAACCTTGAATGTATGTTCAGGCTACATACCAAAAAATGAAAGAATTATAACTATCGAAGACTCAGCAGAGTTACAACTCCAGCAACCACACGTGGTCCGTCTTGAAACCCGACCACCAAATATCGAAGGTCGTGGCTCAATTACCCAACGAGAACTGGTTATTAACTCACTCCGCATGCGTCCTGACAGAATTGTGGTAGGTGAGGTTCGTGGTGGTGAAGCTGTTGACATGCTGGCAGCAATGAACACAGGCCATGATGGCTCAATGACCACTATTCACGCTAATACCCCGCGAGATGCACTAGGCCGAATAGAAAACATGTTCGCGATGGCCGGATGGAATATGCCAATTAAAAATGTCCGAGCCCAAATTGCTTCGGCCCTCCATGTTGTTGTTCAGCTTCGTCGAATGGAAGATGGCAAACGCCGCATTACCAGTATCGTCGAAATTAATAACATGGAAGGTGACGTTATCACGATGACCGAACTATTCCACTTTAAACGAATGGGAATTGACGAAGAAGGTAATGTGCTTGGCCATTATCAAGCGACAGGAAATATCCCCTCGTTCATGGAAGCATTCAAACACATGGGAATTGATCTTCCATACTCTTATTTTACCGCACCTAACGGGGGCCTATAATGGATCAGAACCTCCAGCTATATCTACTGATATTATTTATCGCTGTAGTGATCATTTCACAAACACTTTTAATATCAACTACAGGTACAAGAGCCAAGCGTTCACGCTTGCTAAAAAATCAACTGAATCTTATTGCAGAATCTGGTAACGTTCATCAACAATCACTGTTACGGAAAAACTATCTAGATCAATTATCCAGAACTGAACGCTGGTTAGAAAATAATAAATTAGGTGAATACCTTGGTGAAAAGTTATCTCTTGCGGGCCTTGACTGGAAAGCCTATAAGGTAGTTATCTGGCTAACCGTCGGGATAGTGGTTTTTAGTCTGGCTGTATTTCTTTTTACGCGCAGCCTTCAATTTACTCTGCTCACTCCTCTAGCTGTCCTAATCATGTTTAGTTTATGGCTTCGCCAAAAAGCTGAAAAGCGCCTGACACAATTCGAAGAGCAGTTTGTCGAGGCTTTAGATGTCATGAAACGAGCTTTACTCGTCGGTTACCCTTTCACAGAGGTAATGAAAACCGTCAGTGAGCAAATGCCGCCACCAGTATCAACTGAGTTTGGAAAAACATTTGTTGAGCTCAATTATGGTATCGACCTAAAAATAGCACTAGCCAATCTGGCTCATCGAAATCCATCAGTAAGTGTCCTTGCCTTTAATAGCGCAGTCATTATTCAAAAAGAAACCGGTGGTAATCTTGCGGAAACACTGGAAAAACTATCAGATGTCATCAGAGGGCGCTTCAGGCTTATGCGAAAAGTAAAAACACTTTCAGCAGAAGGTCGTATGTCAGCCTGGATTTTAATGCTAGTTCCTTTCGTTCTGTTTTTAATGCTTTACATTAACAACCCTGGCTATATAGCTCCGCTGCTTGAATCAGAACGAGGGGCTACCGTGCTAACTGTAACCGGTGTCAGCATGTTTGTAGGGCTACTATGGATACGAAAAATATTACGTATCGAGGTGTAATATGGACTACATCATCACACTTATCAATAGCATTGTTGAAAATGAAACCTATTCAAAATGGCTTTTCCTTGGTTTGGCGTTTCTCAGCGCTGCGGCACTCACAATTAGTGCGGAGATTTTGTTTTCAAACCTATTCAATCCATTAAAAAAACAATTAAATATCATTTCAAGCAACAACAAAAGACCTAATGATGACGAAGCAAAGCAACAGTTTGATAAGACACTAGAATCTATTGAAAAATATGTCACTCCACATTCAATTAAAGAGAAACATAATACCAGACAACTACTGATGCATGCAGGTTATGAAAAAGAAAGTGCCCTTACCTCTTTCTATGCAATAAAGATAATTCTTGTGATTTTTGCGTTATTCGGTTCTTTAATTGTCACTCGTTTTTTCCCGGAACTTAGCAGCCAGAAAGTAATCATTTACACTGTGATCGCTATGGGAGTGGCAACATTTCTGCCAAACTTTGTCATTAATCGCATGGCTGAAAACAGAATTAAAGCACTAAAAAACGCCTTTCCTGATGCATTAGATTTACTAGTTGTCTCATCTGAAGCAGGCCTTGGCTTCCTTGCAGCTCTCAACCGAGTGGCAGTAGAAATCAATTCTGTTTCACCATCACTTAGTCACGAACTCCAACTTATCGGGCAAAAGGTTAGGGTCGGAATACCAATGCCTATCGCTTTAAACCAGTTTGTAGAAAGAACTGGACTGATTGAGCTTCAGGGACTAATTAGTATTATCAGTCAATCTGTCAAACTAGGTTCAAGTATGGGGGAAACTCTACGAGAATACGCTGAGGAATTTCGTGACCGCCGGATGCAAAAAGCTGAAGAAGAAGCAGCAAAAATCGGAACCAAGATGATCTTCCCTCTGGTTACCTGTATTTGGCCTGGTTTTTTTGCCGTCGCAGTTGGCCCCGCCATTATCAAAGTATTAGATATGTTCGCAGGGAAGTAATAAGTAATCATTAATTGAGGGACACATATTATGCGCTTGGTAAATTCAAAGACAAAAAGCATGGCTTATAGTCTGCTGCTTTTCACCGTCGTCCTAGGTGGCTGTGCCTCAAGTGAGGAAACAGCCAAAGACCAAAATATCGATTTCAACCATGAATTATATAATGGTAAGCCTACTCTAAGCTTATCAAATGAGTTTCCTCCTGAGACCCCTCAAGAAGCGATTATGAGAGGTGATAAAGCCTATCTAGCCAATGATCCTGACTTAGCCTTATATGAATTTATTCGCGCACTAAGTTTCCCATCACAGGATAACGCAGATCAGGCCTACTACAAGATTGGCTACATCCACCAGCAACGTAAAAACTATGAACTAGCAAAAGTGGCATATTCTCGTGCAGCGTTAATTGATGAAGACAATATTCAATATGCAGCTTCGATTGGTATTGTCGAGTTGAAATTAGGAGAACAAGACAACGCAAGAAAACAACTATTGCGTACAGTACGAATGGATCAAGAACGTCAGGGAAACAAAAGCTTCGATCAAAATAAAGATACTTTTGCTCGCGAACTTACCGTTGATAAAAAATCTCCACTCAATGCTTATATTGGGCTTGGGATCCTCGCAGATCTTGACGCAAGGCATAAACAGGCTCAGCAAATCTATCAAACCTGCCTAAGAGTTGATGGGAAAAGCTATAAAGCACTAACTAATCTTGGGTATTCCTATTACCTGGATGGCAACCTCCACCAGGCAGAAGTAATTAACCGTCGTGCGACAACCTTATACCCTAACGATTCAAGAGCATGGGCGAACCTTGGTCTGACTTATATTAAAGCCAAACGCTACGACGATGCAGTTGACACCCTATCCAGGATAATGAAAAAAGAAAAAGCATTAAATGACATTGGTTATTTTGCAATGCTCGCCGGTGACTACGAGACTGCAGTCAATTATCTTGAGCAAGCGATCAACGCCAGTCCAACCTATTACGCAAAAGCATACCAAAACTTAAAAAGAGCCAAAAAATTACAAATTACAGCGCCTCCGGTAAGGCTCACTAACAAACGAGATGCTGAACAGTCTCAAGCAACAGTATATACAATCACTGACACTACTCATTAAAAAACAATGTTAAAGAAAAACCTGATCTTGTTTCAGGTTTTTCTTTATAGAACATAACACAACAATAAAACCATAATAACTAAGGTTGATAATCAACCAACAAAAACGTTCTATCTTCTTGTTTTATCCAAGATCTTTATTATCCTTAAAACAGGATATCAATATGAAACGTAGTGCAATCAATATGTTGAGACCAAATACATTAAAATCTACGTTTTTACGTTTCTTAATCCCGATTTTAGCAGCCATATCTGTAATTTTGGGAAGTGATTGGATATCTAAATTTTGCATCACAAATCACGACATCGTCACAATCACCCCCTATCTGCTTCTCTTTCTCGCAGCAATACTTAGTTATGCCATAAAACAAATGAGCACAGGGTTAGCTTGCGGACTCTTATTTGGCACTTATTATATAATCCAAAATCAACTACAAACCCCTCTTTCTGAAGACACTAATTGGTTAAAGTTCGTATTACTTGCAAGCCTATTACCACTTAACCTTTTAAAACTTCACTTATTTATTGAGAAACCTTTTCTATCAAAAACAACTTTAGCTTTTATATGCAGCATTTTAGCTCAGTTATTCATCTGTGATTTACTAATAAAGAACCTAGATTTGTCGTACTTTTTGACTATACAAAAGCCCTATTTTCATACGCTAAATGATCTATCTCCCCTTCCTTTAGGCATTATTGCAATTCAAGTTCTATTTCTGGCCATAAGTAGTCTTGTCGTATTGAAAAGAAACCTTAGCTCTGATCTCTCACTCTTCATCTCTCTTCTTCTCACAAGCTTAACCTTCACCTTTTTCCACCTCAATTACATTTCAACGGTTCTTTTTACTCTAGCTGCAGCTTTACTCATTTTTAACCTGATTTTTTACAGTCATGAACTTGCTTTTGATGATCCTCTGACAAAGATTCCAAGCCGTAGAGCACTGGAAGATGATCTCAAGAACCTAGGCAACAAATACACAATCGCAATGCTAGATATTGACTTCTTTAAAAAATTCAATGATGTATACGGCCACAGCACTGGTGATAATGTTTTGAAATTAATTGCCTCATTGATGAGCTCAACAAGAGGAAACGCCAGAATATACCGTTACGGCGGTGAAGAATTTACAATATTATTCAAAGGAAAAGAGGCACATGACTGTATTGAATACTTAGAAGAACTTCGCTCTAAAATTGCTAACTATGACTTAGTACTCCGGGATAATTCGTTTCGCCCTGAGGATGAATGTATCGGCAAAGAGCAACGTCATAGCAGTACAAAAAATCAATCAATAAACATCACCGTTAGCATAGGGGTTGCTGACAACTTTAAATTAAATACCCCAATTGATGTTCTAAAAGCAGCTGACCAAGCGCTATATCAAGCCAAAGAATCTGGACGAAACCAAGTCAAATGCTAACTTAATGCTAAAAAGCCTGGTAAAAAACCAGGCTTTTTGTATGTTGTAGTGTTTTTCAAGGTCGTTATCTTACCGTCCTCATTACCAATTCTATATTAAACAGACTTGTGTAATTTACGACGTTTCCTAACATCTTCAGCAAGCTGGTGAAGCACTTTTTCTGTATCTTCCCAGCCAATACATGCATCAGTAATACTCTGGCCATAGGTTGTCACTTTGCCATCAACAATATCCTGACGCCCTTCGATCAAGTGGCTTTCGATCATGACACCAAATATAGCGTCATTACCTGATGCGACCTGCTGACCAACATCTTCAGAAACCACCATCTGACGCTTGAACTGCTTCAGGCTATTTGCATGACTGAAATCAATCATCACTTTTTTACGTAAACCGGCTTTTTCCAACTGGTCAGTAATAGCATTAACGTGCTCAGCACTATAGTTAGGCTCCTTGCCACCACGAAGAATAATATGACAATCCTCATTACCTGCCGTAGATACAATCGCCGAGTGCCCGTACTTAGTTACGGATAAAAAATGATGGGAAGCACTGGATGAGCCAATAGCGTCTGTTGCTATTTTAATATTACCGTCAGTACCATTTTTAAACCCAACCGGGCAAGAAAGGCCAGATGCCAACTCGCGGTGTACCTGAGATTCTGTTGTACGAGCACCGATTGCACCCCAGCTGATCAAATCGCCCGTATACTGCGGTGTAATCATATCCAAAAATTCACCAGCAGTTGGCATTCCCATATCAGTCAAATCAAGCAACAGCTTGCGAGCAATCCGCAAGCCATCATTTAACTTGAAGCTGCCATCCATATATGGGTCATTGATCAGCCCTTTCCAACCAACGGTTGTTCGCGGTTTTTCAAAGTAAACACGCATAACAACTTCAAGTTCACCCTGTAATTCTTCTCGCAGCGCTTTTAAGCGCTGTCCATATTCCAGAGCGGCTACCGGATCATGAATCGAACAAGGTCCCACAATCACTAATAAGCGATCATCATCATCATTCAAAATCTTATGAATCGACTGACGTGCTTGAAAAACGGTTTCAGAAGCACTTTCAGTTGTAGGGTACTTCTCCAGCACAGCAACTGGTGGTAAAAGTTCTTTAATCTCACGAATGCGTACGTCATCTGTCTTGTGCATGCTTATTACTTCCTGTGTTACTCCACCGCCGACCGTAAGAAATAATTTACACCAGCAGTTGACAGTATTTCCCGATTCCAATTGACTTTAACTTATCGAGTTATTTGGGGTTGTGCAAACGCTATTTGTAATTTAACTACATATTTTTCTTCAGAATTCACTTTTCAGAGCATTTTCACCAATAATATCCACCAAACTTATTAACCGATTACACAATAAAATCCTACATCCATCGCTTTCTCTCGAGCAAACAATGAGCAACAAATTGCATTTTTCATCTTTTGTGGCTCAGAACTTTGAAATAACCCTACGAAAGCAATAACATAAGCTCAACAATTAAAAGTATTCTGAGGTCAGTTCTGTGTCTGACAATGAAGTCATTTCTTTTAGAAATATAGATAAATGGTATGGTGAATTCCATGCTCTCAAAAACATCAATCTGATCATCCAACGTGGCGAACGCCTCGTTATCTGTGGTCCTTCCGGATCCGGAAAGTCCACGCTCATTCGCTGCATCAATGGACTTGAGCAGTTCAACTCAGGTCAGTTGCTAATCGCTGGTCAGTCCCTAGATAATAAACACTTGCGAACAATTCGCGGCAAAGTAGGCATGGTTTTTCAGCATTTCAACCTTTTTCCTCATATGACAGTTTTGGAAAACCTTACCCTTGCCCCTCGCCGTACGCTAAAAATGAATAAGGTTGAAGCAGAAAAAATGGCCCGCGAGTTCCTTGAACGCGTCCACATAGGCCATCAGGCAGATAAATACCCTGCACAGCTTTCTGGCGGACAACAACAGCGCGTAGCTATAGCCCGTTCCCTTTGTATGAAACCAGATATTTTACTGTTTGATGAACCAACCTCAGCGCTAGATCCAGAGATGATCCGGGAAGTTCTTGATGTAATGAAAGAGCTCGCCAATGAAGGCATGACAATGGTGTGCGTCACCCATGAGATGGGTTTTGCACGGCAAGTAGCCGATCGTGTAGTCTTTATGGATGAAGGTGAAATCGTCGAAATAGCCCCACCATCTCAACTTTTCGATCATCCAAACCAACCTCGTACCCAGCAATTCCTAGAACAAATACTGAGCTATTAATTTCTCATGTTGAAGAATATTCACCTTACATCAACCGGTAGAAAGGTTCTTAAACCGGTAGTATCTGGGCTATTGCAGATAGGAATGGTGGCTGTAGGTTTATACTGGTTGCTCAATAGCGGTGCCGAAGCGATAAACTATAAATGGCAGTGGTATCGGATCCCCCAATATCTCTGGTTTATAGAAGATGGCGAATGGTTTCCTGCCGAGTTGCTTGAAGGGCTACTCATTACCCTTAAAATATCCGCTGTCAGCCTGATATGCACCTTAGCTATAGGCCTGACTACAGCACTGTTACGATTGTCTGACTCTATTATTGGCCGGGCTTTAGCTCGGGGATATATTGAGCTGATACGCAATACACCACTATTAGTACAAATCTATCTGCTGTATTTCGTTTTCGGGCCAGTACTCGGTTTAGAACGCTTTACCACGGCAGTATTGGCACTATCGCTATTTCAAGGGGCATACACCGCAGAGATCTTTCGCGCCGGACTGAGCAGTATTACTAAAGGACAGTTTGAAGCCAGCCAGAGCCTTGGGCTATCACAAACAGACAGCTATCGATTTGTCATCCTGCCACAGGTAATTAGACGCATTCTGCCACCACTGACTAACGAAGCCGTTTCACTCGTCAAGAATTCATCGATTGTCAGTGTGATGGCGATTTTCGACTTGACGACTGAAGGGCGCAACATTGTCGCCGACACCGCCATGCCATTTGAGGTGTGGTTCACTGTTGCCGGCATTTACCTATGTGTAACCCTGATACTGTCCGGTTTCGCAGCTTGGCTGGAGCACAAGCTCAATGTACCGGCACATTAATTCAAAGAACAACTGGCTATAACAACAAGGAGAGAGGAAGCATGAAGCGCCTGTTAACAATATGCTTGGCTGTATTTACATTAATCATGGGCTCATCGGCTCTTGCTGCTGATAAAACAGCCCTTACTGAAATCAAAGAGCGCGGTACATTACGCGTTGGACTATCGACCTTTGTCCCTTGGGCTATGCGAGACAAGCAAGGAGAACTCATTGGTTTTGAAGTCGACGTTGCCCGTCGGCTGGCCAAAGATGCCGGCTTGAGAGTCGAATTTATCCCGACAGCATGGGACGGTATTATTCCCGCTCTGCTTGCCAATAAATTCGATGTTATTATCGGTGGTATGTCAATCACACCAACTCGAAATATGAGCGTTTTGTTTACGGCTCCTTACGCCCATTCAGGTGTCCAGCTTGCTGCCCACAAAGAAAAGTCGGCAGAAAAGACAAACATTGAAGATTACAATAAGCGCAGCGTTACTCTGGCTGTCCGTCGCGGAGCCTTCACGGTACAAACAGCAAAAAAATATTTCCCGAAAGCAAAACTTCGCCAGTTCGATGACGATGCGCAGGCTTTCCAGGAAGTCTTAAATGGTAATGCTCATGCTGTTCTTGCGTCATCACCTAAACCTGAACAGATGTCTATTCAATACAATGACAAACTGTATATCCCGCTAACTGAACGCCTCAGCCGTGGCTCAGAAGCCTTTGCTATTCGTCATGGTGAATTTGACCTGCTTAACTTCTTCAACAACTGGATCCTGCTTCGCACCGAAGACGGCTGGTTGAAAGAGCGCCACGACTACTGGTTCACAACACTGGACTGGCAAAAACAAATTTCAAAAGGACAATAAGTCTTGTCGCAAAGTCACACACAAACAATGCCGGGTAAAATAGTCCCGGCATTCTCCCGCTTTAATAAACTTGATCTGCTGTTGGTTGTCATTATCTGCGGCTTTCTCGGCTGGTTAACATTCCACTCCTCTGCCGGTATTCATTACCAATGGAACTGGGACAAAGCCTTAGAACTTATCTTTACGAATGGTAAACAAAGCGAGCTTCCCTATTTCTTCCAGGGCTTTATTACCACCATACGCCTGAGCTTCTGGGGAATGATATTCGCTGCAATTCTAGGTGTACTACTCGGTTTAGCCCGTCGTTCACCTATCACTGCACTGCGCCTACCTGCGCAGGCTTATATCCAACTTGTCCGTAACATTCCACCGCTGGTTTTTGTGTTTATCTTTTACTTCTTTATCTCAAACCAGCTGGTACCAGCTTTAGGGCTTGAAGAAGTACTACGTCATAGCAACACCGATATTAATGGCCTACAGGCTTTCTTGTTTGGCCCTTCCCGCTTATGGGAAAATCTTTTTTCCGGCGTATTGTGTGTTGGGTTAATTGCGGCGGCCTATATTGCTGAAATCGTTCGCTCCGGCATTGATGCTATCGCAAAAGGACAATGGGAAGCAGCGGATTCCCTGGGGCTATCGCGTTGGGATCGCTTCCGCTACGTTATTTTTCCGCAGGCTTTGGCAGGTACCGTTCCGCCTCTGGCTGGCCAGTTTATCTCACTGGTCAAAGACTCTTCGATTATCTCATTAATATCGATTCAAGAACTGACTTTTGTCGGCAGTGAAATTGCCAATTCTTCCGGTCTGATTTTTGAAATATGGCTGCTTGTTGGTGTCGGTTACCTTTTCCTCTGCCTTGGGCTATCTCTACTATTTAGCCGGCTTGAAAAATATAGCCAAAAGCACCTTCAGCGCTAATCCCCAAATGAAACGCAAAAACGGCTCAAAATGAGCCGTTATCTTTCACTAAATATTTAAATCAAACTTCCCGGCCCATTCAGGCCATAGTTTATAAAGATCCATATGCTGTTCTATCGCATCAGCGACACGGTCGATTCCTCTTTCCCGCATCACGTCAAAGTCCGGTGTCTGGATTGCCTCTAAACCAGCCCAGCACAAAATAGCATCACACGCTTCTCTCTGCTCAAAAATACCGTGTAGATAGGTTCCAAATACCTGGTTTTCAATTCCAAGTTGTCCATCCGGTACGCCATCTAAATGTAACGGCGCATCAGCTCTAACGCCTTCAGTAACACCAGCATGGATCTCATACCCCCGAACAGGCACTTCACTTTGTTCGGGAAACTTGAGCACTCCTGTTACTTGTTTTAGCTGCTTCTCCGGAACCAATACGGTTGATGTCTGAAGATAATCTAAACCTTGGCTTTCTCCTGCCTCACCTTCAATGCCGTCAGGATCAGCAATGGTTTCACCTAACATCTGATAACCGCCGCAGATCCCCATCAGCTTTCCCCCCAATCGGATATGACGGGCAATTTGTTTATCCCATCCCTGTTCGCACAAAAATGCCAAATCACTTCGGACACTCTTAGTTCCGGGAATAATGATCAAATCTGCAGGAGGAAGCGATTGCCCTTTACTAACAAATTGCAGGTTGACCTGTGGATGCATACGTAATGGGTCAAAATCGGTATGATTACTCACCCGAGTCAGGACAGGAATCACAACGTTTAATTGCTCACCTACAGCTTCTACCTGCTGAACATTAATCGCATCTTCTGCTTCCAGCATCAAACCATGGAGATAAGGCAGCACACCTAATACCGGCTTACCGGTTTTCTCTTCCAGCCAGTCCAAGCCTGATTCCAGCAACTTGATATCACCGCGGAACCGGTTAATCACAAAACCTTTCACGCGTGCCTGCTCGGACTCAGAAAGTAACGCCAATGTGCCATAGAGGTGAGCAAATACGCCTCCACGATCAATATCAGCAACGATGATCACAGGAATGTCTGCCTTCTCGGCAAACCCCATATTAGCAACATCGTTTTCCCGTAAGTTGATCTCAGCCGGACTGCCGGCACCTTCCACAATCACAGTCTGATATTCCTGCTGCAAAACAGAAAAAGACTCCATGATAGGACCCATCACCACTTTCTTATAATTGTGATACCCGACCGCATCCATATCAGCCAAAGCCTTCCCCTGCACAATAACTTGTGCGCCGATATCCGTATTTGGCTTTAATAACACTGGGTTCATATGCACGGTAGGCTCAACTCTGCAAGCCTGTGCCTGTACTGCCTGAGCTCTGCCGATTTCGCCTCCATCTCGTGTTACCGCACTATTTAATGCCATATTTTGAGATTTAAAAGGCGCAACTTTGATTCCCGTCCTCGCCAATACCCGACACAGCCCGGCAGTTAATACGCTCTTCCCCGCATCAGATGTCGTTCCCTGCACCATGAGGGCTTCAATTGTTGATTGCATTTTCTTCTCGTCAAAATTGCTGCTGCACCGGCCATTGGAGCTGTGGCCAATGCACACCATTTTTATCATGAAAAACCGTGACACGGTAACGCGCCGCGTAAGGTAAATCGAGACGGTGTAAATAACCGGCATTTTCAGGCATATCTAGCAAAATACGCAGTAATTGCTTCATGACTCCCGCATGTGTCACAAGTAAAACACGCTTGCCACTATTTTGATGAAGTAAATCTTGCCAAGCCTGTTGAATGCGTGAATCGAACTCACGCAGTGTTTCGCCACCATGAGGATTGGATAGCCAGGGGTTCTGCCAATATTGATGAAGCGTATCACCATAAGTCTCCCACAACATGTCGCGACTCTGGCCATCCCAATGACCGAAATTCATCTCTTGCCAATATTCAAGCGGCTCAATAGGTAATGAAAAACGACACGCAAATTGTTCAGCAAACTCACGACAACGCGACAATGGAGAAGTCAGTACCTTTTCAATATCCGCTAATCCGTCAACAGCAAGCCACATCTGCTCCATACCCTTCGTCGTAATAGGAAAATCGGTATGGCCCCGCAAACATCCATCCCCTTCAGGCAACCCATGACGAAGAAGGTCAATACGTGTCGTTGTAGTCTGAACCATGCTCAATCCCTCTCTTCGTTTATAGTGTGGAGCCTTTCAAAACCTGAGGTATTCCCGCTGTCACAAAGATGACCCTATCCACCTGTTTGCAATAGCTTGATGCAGCCAGCCACTTTCATCAACAAACTGACGGGATATTTCCCCCATAGGCACAGCTCCCTGCTCGACTTCATTACTCACCATAATAATACGTCCTGGAGCCTCTGAAAGTGCGGCCAAAAAATCCTGCTTGCTCTCTTGCCTGGATATTGCCTTTTCTTCGCAATCAAACAGTGAATCAACAAGTAGTTATCTGGGTGACTATGTTTACGGATAACCTCAGCCATTGTATGAGAGTCTTCAGGGTTTCCCAATCGATAACTCATTATAATTACACTCTAATTTTACTTATCAGGCACCAAACAGTAACCATAAATATCAAGTTGTAGCCAGCAATTCACAACGATGATTATGCACTTTTTATAATATGAACGAATTCTGAATACTTAACTCATCATTAGTTCAGAACAACTGTCGTTTAATAGAACCATCAACACAGAGGAGACCAACTCATGATTAAAAAAACTATCATTGCTATCGCAACCATTGCCGTAATGGCCCCTACTATGGCTCTTGCTAACGAACACGACAACAACAATGCTATTTCTTATTCCGGCCCGGTAGATACCATCACCGTGGCTGAACTGCTAGAAAACACCAGCATGTTCACAGAGCGTAATGCAATTGTTGAAGGCAAACTTATCAAACAAATCGATGCTGAAACCTTTATCTTCAGTGACGGTACAAAAGAGATCCAAATCGAACTTGATGACGATATACGCATGCCGCAGACTATCGATGCAACCACAAAACTACGTTTATTTGGAGAGTACGAAGGCGGCACAACGCCTGAGATTGAAGTTGACCGTCTACAGCTACTATAAGCATCTATTTCAGCCAGCCCAATCCAAGGCCCCGAGCTCAGGGGCTTTCTTTCCCTAAGGTGTGTTCCTAGTCATCCGATGACATCTCAATTTTTATTGATGGAGCCTAAATCCATAAAAAGTCATGTTAAACTCCGGTTCAGCCGCTGATTGTTAACTTATCAGCAGTCTAAATTTAGAGGTCATGATGTCAGATAAGTTGTTGTTCCATAAAACCTACCTCCATCCTTCGAGTCAAGAATGGGTGGTATTTGTACACGGAGCAGGAGGCAGCTCCTCTATCTGGTTTAAACAACTTAAAGCCTACAAAGAACATTTCAATCTACTGTTACTCGATCTTCGAGGACATGGCCGCTCTAACAACATGTTCCAGGACATGATCAAAAGTCCCTATACTTTCAAAACTGTCACCGCTGATATTCTTGAAGTGCTCAATCATCTCAAGATCCAATCAGCACATTTTGTCGGTATCTCGCTAGGCACCATTATTATCCGCAATTTAGCCGAGCTCGCCCCTCAGCGCGTCAGAACGATGGTGCTAGGCGGGGCTGTTACCAGGCTGGATGCCAAATCACAGGTCCTGGTACAATTGGGCAACCTATGCAAACACATCATTCCCTACATGTGGCTCTACGGCCTATTTGCTTACATCGTGATGCCACAAGAAGCACAAAAAGAATCGCGGAGCCTGTTTATCCGCGAAGCAAAAAAGCTTTGCCAAAATGAATTCAAACGCTGGTTTAAACTCGCCGCAGATGTAAACCCGTTAATGAAATATTTTAAAGAGAAAGATCTCGCTATACCGACTCTCTACCTGATGGGTAGTAATGACTATATGTTCATCAAGCCAGTAAAAGAAATGGTCAACAAACATCAACATAGCTACCTGACTGAATTCGAGAACTGCGGCCACGTTTGTAATGTCGAGCGCCCAGATGAATTCAACCAACACTCCATCCAATTTATCCAGCAACACCAGGCTTTCTGAGAATTTTCTCTCCGAATAACAAAACAAAAACAGCTGGCCATTATGGCCAGCTGTTTAATATCTCAGCGACATCTAAGAAATTAGATAGATTTTTCCATAAACTCAATCAGCTTATTAGTAACTACCTCAGGCTGCTCCAGGTTACTGATGTGACCCGCCTTCGGAATCACAACATATTCGCTGCCATCTATCGCATCATGCATCAACTGTGCTTCTAAAGGTGGGCGCGGCATATCTTCGACACCAACCATAATTAAAGTCGGCAACGTCAGCTTTTCAATATCTTCGAAAGTATCTCGTCGGCCAAACACCATGCGACCAATTCGTGTTACATCTACCGCTCGTTCACCTTTCAGGTTCTCAAGGAATTCTCGGAAATTAGCAACAAGCTCCGGATTATCCTGAACCGCGTTTTTGGCGAAGAACATCGGCGTGATCACATCAACCAGCGGTGCAGGAACAGCCTGTTGCTCGGCAATTGTATCCAGCATCCCGAAATACTTAGCATGGGTAACTTCTGGTTCATAACCTATAAAAGTATCCATCATCACCAGAGCCTTAACTCGCGCAGGTACTTTAAGAGCCAACTCCGCCGCCCACATACCACCGACTGACAGGCCGATCACTGAAAATTCTTCTATATTAAGGTGATCGAGCAATGCCAGAATATCATCCGCATAATCACGTAACGAACGGGTCTTTTCCGGAGCAGCATCAGACTGACCGTGAGCCCATAAATCAGGCACAATACAACGGTAATGCTGGCTCAGCACTTCAATCTGTGGTGCCCACATTGTGTGATCCCACAAATAGCTATGACCCAAAACGAGTACAGGCCCTTCACCTTTATCCAGGTAGTTCATAACCTTTGAGTCGATAGTAAATGTACCCATTTGTTCCGGTTCCTTTTCTATTTTATATTCGGACAGCATAATACCAATCGGTATCTAGTCCTCAAATACAAATTCGCCCGGTAATACCAAACTGAATAATAACCGGGCGAAACTAAAACTAGCGATATTTCACAGCAATTTGCCTGATCCCCTGTCGATACAGACACCAGGCAACCATTCCTGCTGCAATATTACCGAGCATTGCACCAATAAACAGCCCTTGCAAACCAGCAAGCTGCGTCCCTATCCATATAACAGGCAAGAAGCAAACGAATAGCCGCAAACCTGAAATCAACAGTGCTCTCATCGAAAGAGCCAACGCATTGCAGATAGAAACCATCAGCATACATACACCCAGAGGGCCTAAACTTAGCGGAACCCAACTAAGATGAACGGACAATACATCGCGAACTGATGCTTCGCTGGAAAGCAGCTCTGTCAGGAAAGGTGCCGTCACAAATAGCACTACCGCGATCACAAGCTGCCACATCAGCACAAATTTCACAGCCAGATTAATCAGAGCTTCTATTTTTCTGATGTCTTTCGAACCCAGCAACCTACCGACCATCGGAGGCATTGACATTGTCAGTGCCAAAATCACCACAATCGAGAAAAATTCTAAGCGAGATCCCAATGCCCAAGCCGCTACCGTCGCCGCACCAAAACCGGCAACCAGCTTTGTTGCCAACATCGAAGACAACGGCGGTAACAATTGGCTCAGCATTGCCGGAGCCATAATATTGAGCAGCTCTTTTACCGATTTAACGACATCCAAACCATGCCAGTCAAAACTCATCCAATGTCGTTTAATCACTGACGGATATACGACCAGGATACCGATAGCAAAAGCCGTTACGGTTGCCCATGCAGCCCCGACAAGCCCCATATCAAACGTAAAGATATAAAGTGGGTCCAGCACCATATTCATCAGGCTGGTTACCATCATCATACTACCGGGAAGCATGGTATTACCGTTCGCCCGGCATAGACTGTAAGCAAAATAAAGCATGGCGCCAGACCATGAGCTTACCAGCCAAACCGGCCAATAGCTGTCAATAACAGGTAGTACTTCATCCGGCGCGCTCAGTAAACTGAGGATAGGTGCTCGTAAAAACCAGATGCACAGGCAAATTAAAAACACACTAGCGGCGCCGGTCAATACCACCAGCCCACCAAGCTGTTTGGCTCGCAAAACCTGCTCGGCACCTAATACTCTCGATATCAATGAGGTAGTCGCAATGCCCAAGCCAACTTGCAGGCCGATAATGACCATTTGCATCGGCAAGGTAAAACCCTGAGCAGCCAATGGCAAAACCCCTAGTTGACCGATAAATGCACTATCAACAAGTTGAAAACTCATTAACGAGAACACACCAAACAACATCGGCCATGTCATAGTGAATAGTTGGCGACCAAGCTCTGGATAAGCCTCGCGGGAATTTTCCAAGATCTGAGAATCCATCAACCTGTTCTTATCGAATAACGAGTTTTACCAAATTCGCGGGACGGTAATAAACAGACTTCAATACCTTACCCTGGCGAATGCTCTTTCCTTCCAAATCGACATCCTTTGCACATTTGGCAATGATGTACTCACCTTTTTGGCTTCCTACAATCTCAACACCCTGACTAGCATAGTGCGACTCTGTATCAGCATACTCCTGCTCATTACGGCACACTTTGCTCATGTTGCTCGAATGCACTTCATTCCAGCACGACACAAAATCAATCTCCAAGCGCTGGGCAATTTGTAACAGTAAGTCAATCAGGTAGCTAATACCCAGATTTGCTTCAACCTGCTTGTCACCAAGGTGAACAAGTCGTCCCATCAGAACGTAAACAGAATCAACAATCGCATCAGCTTGTTCCACCAATGAATCAGCTTCTGCCAACTCTGTCAGCTCTTCAACGGCCAGAGACGTATGAAGCGCATCATTTTTTTCATTCAACGTCGATGGGTTTTCAATGTCCAAATCAAAGGTTGTACGAAATTCATGAATATCACGGTAAAGAAGGTCAAATAATGGCTGTTCCAGAACGGCAAGCTTCATTCAGCGATTCCTTTTACATAATAAATAGAGAGAAACACAAAAAAAATCAGCGCCAGCAGGAACACTACAAGCACTGATCATATTGTTTAAAACAGGCTTAAAACGCCTTTGGCGCAAAACCGCTCACTTCTTTAATACCCATTTCACGGCCAAGCGCCGTCATTGGGTGCACCACTACCAGGCCTTTAACTGACTTTTTTAGTTTACCCATATCAGCCTGCTCGGTTTTAGTCAGAGCACGATTAAACGGCAGAGAACTAACATCGCTCCCTTTCTTACTTACCTGGCGCTTCTGCTGAGCTTTTGCTTTATTGATTTTCTTAGTGAGCGTTTCAATCTCTTGCTGAGCCTGGCCGGAAATTGCCTTGTCACCACGCTCCTGCGCTCCAGCCAGTTTACGACGTAACTTGTCTAAACGATTGTTCATCTGCTGAAGGTCTTGTTTTAAATTCATGTTGCTACCTTAAAAATACACTTACACAACTTCACACATCACTGGTGCGCCTCACCAGTAAAAAGTTGTCCAACGGACAGTATATAACAGGATACCTTCACTTTTCATCGCCAAGTGAAAAGAAGTTCAGTATTCCCAACAAGATAAAACGCCCAATTGCATGACAGTGTCACTAACGTTATGTACTCGCCTCTAAAACAACATCTTACAACACATTCCTTTTACACATAAACCTAGGATTATTAAGATAATTTCCTTTTAAAATAGTGTATTTTTTATTTATATGCGAGCAATGTCACAGAAACAACACTAAAACTAACTATACTTTGCCGCTCAATTGGCTAAGGTTAATCAATTTCGTTATGTGCGAAAATTGCAAAACTAAAACAAAAACAAAAACATACCGAGTAAAACGAAACTTTCTGGAACGAGCTATCACACATAGAAACCACCAGAAATACAAATGTGCTGGTTGCGACCAACACTTTTACATCAAAATCGGTTCGCAGACTGTTCCCCAATAACAGCAGCGATAAAAAATATACAAGGCCACTGCAACGTGGCCTTATTTCATTCATATTCCCGCTTTAAGCTCTCCGATAAACTGACCTTCTTATCTTTGATTGGACTTGATTTGGATATCTCTGCAATCAACCGCCTTGTATCTATGCGCTTTTTCTTTAAATTTCATATATAGCTATGTAACTACAAGGTGAAATAGTAACTTCTATATTTAAAAATGAACAAATATCGGCCAAACACATAAATTTGTCGCCACAGCGGGTCATTATTCCTCTATAATCGGCGACCGTATTTTTGGTCAGGCTCTGCCGTCTGCTTTAGGAACAAAGAATGTCATTTTCATCACAAAGCTTTTCTCAGGAAATTGTGCGTGCTCTTACCGAGTGCGGCTACGAGAAATTAACGCCAATCCAGCAGCAAGCGATTCCACATGCTCGTCGCGGTCACGATATTCTTGCGAATGCGCAAACAGGTACCGGCAAAACGGCTGCCTTCGCTTTGCCTATCATTCAGAAAATTTGTGACAATCCGAAGCCACGCAGCCGCTTCAATGTCCGTGCATTGATCCTTGCTCCAACTCGTGAGCTGGCCGCACAGATTGCCAAAAATATCGAAGACTACACCAAGTACGTTTCCATCAATGTCGCCGCTATCTATGGTGGTACCAAGATGGCTTCCCAAGAGAAGAAACTTGAACAGGGGCTAGATATCCTTGTTGCAACTCCGGGACGTCTGATTGAGCACATGGAACTAAACAACGTTTCTCTGGCTAACCTTGAATTTCTTGTCTTCGATGAAGCAGACCGCATGCTGGATATGGGCTTTATTGCCGATATTAAAACAATCATGAGTGATATCCGCTCACAACCTCAGACTATGCTGTTCTCTGCCACTTTCTCGACCCAGATGAACAAACTTGCCAATGAAATCCTTCGCAAGCCAAAACGTATTTCAGTAAGCCCGGAAAATGCGACTGCAGATACTGTTGCTCACGTAGTTTATCCTGTAGATGATGATCGTAAGCGCGAATTGCTATCTGAACTTATCGGCAAGAAAAACTGGCAGCAAGTACTGGTTTTCGTTAACTACAAAGAAACAGCCAACGAGCTTGTCAAAGAATTGAAGCTTGACGGCATCAAAGCGGTACTGTGCCATGGTGACAAAGCACAAAGTGCCCGCCGCCGTGCTTTGGATGAATTTAAGGAAGGTAAAGCTCGCGTAATGGTTGCAACAGAAGTTGCAGCACGTGGCCTAGACATCCAGGGACTACCGCATGTTGTTAACTATGATATGCCTTTCCTGGCTGAAGACTATGTTCACCGTATTGGCCGAACTGGTCGTGCCGGACAAAAAGGCCATGCTGTTTCTTTCGTAAGCCGCGAAGAAGAGCTGACTCTGGTACAAGTGGAAAACCTCATCCAACAGCGCATCCGCCGTATCCAGCTTGCAGGTTATGAGCCAGCCAACCGTGATGCTCTTTTACAAAAAATGCATACCAAACCTGCATTTAAAAACCGTGGTGGCCGTCAGAATAACCCAACAGATCAGTCTGATGCTGAGCGTCGTCTGCGCCTTCGCCGAGCAATCAAAAACAAGGCAAAAATCACTAAGCTGAAGAAGTAATTTCAGTAACTCTATAAAAAGCGCAGGTAAATTTACCTGCGCTTTTTTTATCCGGAGACTAGTTCAAACAGACATCAAGTATTGCTTTAGTGCCTCACCCGGTATTGAGCTTTCCGTTGCAACTGCAAATGAAGCCCATCGAGCTCCCTCTGCCATTGCATCCTGGATTGAGAGCTGATTAACAAGCCCATTTATCAAGCCTGACGCAAAAGCGTCACCAGCTCCCGTGGTGTCTACCACATGAGAAGTAACGGCTGGAACAGAAAAAAAACCTCCAGCAGTATAAGCTGTCGCCCCTTCCGCGCCATCGGTAACAACAAAATAGCGCAGCTGATCACCGGCAATCGTCACACCGTACTCCCAGACAGACAATTCACTTCGACCTTCAAGATCTGACTTAGATGTAATCAACACATGACATGGCCTTGAGCGTTCATCTTTGGCCAATTGCGCAACGACCAGCGTTTTATCCAAGGCTGCTTCCGCCCATAGCTCACAACCAATAGCAGAAGAGTTTATATACAGTGCATCCCACCGGATAAAATCAGGTGGCGTGCCTAATTTAAACTTAAGCCGCTCAGGTCGAATAATTGTCCTTTCACCATCCGGCGTCATAATCAACAACAATTCTGGCGTCCCCACATCATTACGGTGTAACAACCCGCAATTCAAGCCATGTAAACTTGCTTCTGCCAATAACCAGTCTGCGGTTTCATCACTGCCAACCTGACTTACCAATGCCACGTTATGGCCAGCCCATACCAAACCTAAACCTGTATTGGCTCCCCCGCCACCAAGACGACGACCGCTATCCTTATAATGATGACGGCCTCCTGTCGTCAATGGTTTATCAAGCAATAAAACCCGATCACAGTTCAGGTTGGCAATTAACATAATATTTGCCAAGTGAAACCTCCCTAGCCTGGTTAACTTTGTAATTATTTATCATTCTTTCAAAGAGCATGATGAGGCTATTCAACCGAAAATATGCGCAGCTTACTTTCATTTAATACTGATATCCAATCGAATAAACTTCTATTTTGCTTATCCCGATTGGTATAAAACATAGTCTTATTACAAATAAAAAAGCGTGAGGTGGTTAAATTAACCACCTCACGCTTACTCAAATGCTTTAAGAATGCTATCGCCTATAGTTAACTATAATCGGCGTAAGGATTCACTTGAGGTAATGCAATAGCATGCTCAAATTCCGACAACTTAATAACATCCTGAGTCATTGCTACTGAACCATCATCCATCACACTTTCACCGAAATGATAACGGATTGTTTCCACTCCATTACAAGCGGCTTTATCGTTCTTTTTAGCAACAACTCTAACTTTTTCATTCTTGTCATGGTAAGCCAGCATCGTCTTCTCACCATACTTGTTGCTCAGCATCGTCATGGTCTGTGCTGGTGACAACACCAAACCTGTTGCATTATTACCACCAAAACCTTTGGCATTTAGGAGAACGGCTTTGTAATCTTCTCCTTGCTCGCCGGCAAAGGCGTGTTCAGTCAAAATATTCAGGTTCGACTGATGAACATCATCGGCAATATGGTCTATCGTCTTAATACCTGGGATCCAGCCATATTGCCATACACCCAGAGAGGCGATGAGCTGATCTCCTGCCGCAGCACCCATAGAGTGACCAACGTAAGACTTAATGGCAGTTACAGGCCAATTATCAATTGAGAAAGTCTTGGCAACTTCATTCAAAATATGGCTTTCCGTAATACGGTTTTGCGGTGTTCCCGTGCCATGAGCCTGAACATAAGTCCGCTTCACACCCTCTTCGCCAAGAATAGCTTTTGCCAGTGCTGTTGCCTTCGCCATGGTGACGTAATTGCCAACACCCGGCGCAGAAATAGATTTCTTGTTCGCGTCAGCATTCACAAAAACGTCAGCAACCGAACCATAGACAGTCACACCAAGTTTTAGCGCTAATTCATCATCCATCAGCACCACAAACTGTGATGACTCTGACATCGTAAAACCAGCGTTTTCAGAAAATGGACGACATGCGCGGCGGTTATCCACCACATCACTATTATCAAGCGCCTTCAGCTGCTCATCTTCAGCCAAAGCTCCCATCACACGGAAGCCTTCCATGATCTCAGCAACTACTGGCGCTTCAGCATTACCGACGACCACAACTTTCGATTTACCATGCTGGATGTCATACATTCCCTGACGCAGGTTGTACAGGAAAGTCGCACATGCCCCCATGTTGGTACCGGTTGTACCAACACTGTTGATCACGTAACCATTAACAAAATCTGCCGGCATTTCTGCCAAAGATAATGCCATCATTTTTGAACTGACCCGCCCGCCAGTTAACGGTGCAGCCAGCATTCCTGACAACGACTGGTCGTCAACCTGAGCCAAAGCACTGCCAGCATACACCGACACTTCGTCAGGCTTAATATGCTTCATGACTTCAGACCAATCCACTCCTAACGAATTCAACGCATCCGATGCTCCATAGACAGTGAGTTTAAGACCTCGAGGGTGAAAGCGAGAATTGTATAGCTTACCCGGGTCAAAACCTGCAGGAATATTGCCGCCACTGCTGACCGGAAACGATACCCGATCTTCCAATAATGCATCCAATGCTCCGTTAACGGTGATTTTCACCTTGCTGCCTTGCTCTTCGACCGTCCAGTTATCAGGGATCATCGTCGGTAGTTTTGACTTACGGAGCGTAAAAGCAATCTGCTCGCTATCCGTACTGAAACTTGCTTTATACTGATAAAGCAGGTTGTCAGGGTCAAAAGAATCAATACGCCGCACCAAAGTACCAGCTTTAATTGCTTCAATAAGTTCAGGATCTAGATCATCACTGTTAGCCAAGCCCATGCGGTTTGCGAGATCTTGCCAAGTGGCCTCCATCTCGCCATCAGACAATACATCAGAAACCATACGCTTATAACTATGAAACCCAGAGCTACGACCAGCAGCGTTAATTCCACCAAATCCAACAATTAACGGTAACTTTGTCATCCTAAACCTATCTTATTTATTGCAGTGGGTATAGGTTACCAATTTACACTGTTCAATCACCTTGCATATATGCCAAAATCACTGCCAATCAGGCCACATTAATGTAAGTGATTCAAACTATGAAAGTTGCTTTCGCACTCTACCACCGAGCATTAATCACTGGTATATCGCTAGCCGCCGAGATGCTAAGCAGTGCTGCCAGCCTACGCCCACGTCAACAACAAAAAAAGGCTCCATTTGAAATCAAGCTGGTTGCCCCTAGCACTGAGCCACCAGAAGTACCTGCAGGCCTCAAACTGCAACCGGACATCACATTTCAAAATCAACAGGCATTCGACATCATCATTTTGCCTCCGATGTGGGGAAACCCTCTGGTAACTCTTCGCCAATCTCCGGAAATTATTCCGTGGTTAATAAAGCAATATCAGCAAGGTGCAAAGTTGGTTGCTACCGGCACAGGAGTAATTTGGCTTGCCGAAACCGGCCTGCTTGATAATCAAGTCGCAACAACACATTGGTATTACTATGACAAATTTGCAGCTCGCTATCCCAACATCAGACTAAACCGACAAGCATCAATTACCGCCGCGAACGGGCTTTTTTGTACAGGCAGTATCAACTCTCAATCCGAAATGATCCTCTACCTGATCGCTGAGAGCTTCGGTCAAAAAACAGCCAACATTATTGAAACTCACTTTGGCCATGAAATTTCAAAATCCACCCAACAGCCGTTTTACCAAATCGGCGGACAAGTACAGTTTGATGAATCTATAGCCTTGGCTCAGGACTGGGTAAAACGCAACCTGTCAAAAACGATAACCGCACAAAGCATTGCTGATCATTGCGGACTACCGCTACGTAGTTTTAATCGCAAATTTAAAGATCAGGTTGGAGAGTCACCACACCAATACCTGCAAAAAGTCAGGATGGAAGCGGCACAGCAGTTGCTCCGGGACTTTGGCATGTCCGTACAGGATGTTGCCGAGCAAGTGGGATACAAAGATGCCTACCACTTTTCTACCCGATTCCAGCAACAGTTCAGTATGACTCCAAGCCAGTACCGACGAATGGTCAAAGCTAAAATTTACAACCCATAAGTTATGGGTATTTCGTTTTCCATTAATAATTATTCAATCTGTTTATGAAATGATACACATAGCAACAACCATCATTCACTATTATTTTGTTTAATCTTCAAGGATGGAAATATGTTGTATGTCTTATTTCACTTTATTGTTTTGGTTTATCAATGCGTTTTTTGCTCTCTTTTGCGCACCACTACTGGCTGCTTTACACCCAACCAGTGCAACAGATATTAACGATAAACAGTGCAGGCTGGATGTCTTCCACCTTTTCAAAAATGATCAAAAGCAGTACGAAAGCAAGCTGCAATTAGCCATGATCACCGACAAGCTCCATCGGCAACGATACATTGCCATTAAAGCAGATATCAATCACCCATCCGGGTTTGAGAATATTAGCTACTACCGTTCAGGCCAACCGATAGAAATTTTTACCGCAAACTGGCGAAAAAATGGCAACAAACACAGCGTAACGCGATTGGTCATGCTCGGAGGTGCCAGCGACAAGCAGGCTTTTGATGTGTTTACCAAGCTGGTTGAACAAGATAACGGACACTTCGAAATCAAAACGTCAGGTAACCGTTATCGCTTCAATGCAGAAAAGCAAGATTTAACGGATTTTTTCAGCTGTATACAACAACGTGAAAAGTAGCTTTTTTAAAATAAATGTCTTAAACAGAAAAGCGCCAGAAGTACTCTCTACTGGCGCTTTCCTTAAAACTTAAATATCACAATGTATGCATGACCTATAACTGGGTAGCATGACGGAACGAATGTGATTGCGGCTCTTTCTTAGACCTGTCTGTAATATCATCATACTCGCCATCAATCACCGTTCTTGTTGGATTACTGGCCTTCGCATGTCCTTGCTGTTTAATCACTTCCTCATATACAGCTGCCACTTTTTTCTTAATAAATGGCCGTGCGATTAAAGCCGAAATCCCGACAAACAGCCCCATTACGGCTGCCAGTATTAAGGTGAAAAAGCCGATAATAAGTGCAACGACACTCGCAACAAAATTTTTCATAACGTGCCTCTTTCATCTATTGATATTTTCATCTCTTTGGCTTGCATTCTACCCAAACAAAAATGAATCAATCATGAACGAAGGAACAATAAAGCCGAAGCTAATGCTTCGGCTTTATTGGGACCCCATGTAAAGGTCGCTACTTCTAACTTCAATCAGAGGGGGTTATTGGCATTGCTCAAATTTTAACATGCCCTGTTTATTGTCTTTCGCACTAAATGTCAGCTTCACACTGTAAGTAGCGGCTGTCAGGTCAATCGTATTGTTACTGCCATCTCCTTGAACAACCGGGTACTCAATACTCTCATTCAGCTTATCAGCATCAGTAACTGTATATTGTGTTTTCCAATCTTCATCTGCAATTTTAAATCCGATGCCTTTGATTGCAGTGTTCAAAGAAAAATACGCCTGGTAAACATTGTTACCTTTGTATTTCAACTGATACGCGTCCTGAGCTTCCCATCCAGAGTGACTACCTTTCATAAACAGCTTTGTTGCGCCTAGCGGGGCTGCCTCCGAGCTATCTGCAAGTTTAGAGCACTTTGTAATATCAATTTCTTTTACCAATACCACACTTACAGTCGGTTTCTTCGCATCAACAGAAGCATCCAGAGTAAAGCGATACAGTCCTTTAACTGCTGCGGTAAAACCAATGTTGCCACTGTTTTCTACCAATGGCAGCGAACCTGTACCTAACTCTATTTTCTCCATACCAAAGTCAGTTTCATCACTCCACTTAGCATCTGCAACCTTAAATACCTGGTCACCTTTACCAAGCGCCATTTGAAGGCTGTAGACTCCATTTGCGAACGTCATCGCATTTGTATCGCCCCAGTCATTGTTAATACCTTTCAAATAAAGTTCAGTATCACCAAAAGTTGGCAAATTAGAAGTATCTTTTTTACCAACAGGCAGCCCATTACCCTGCAAGCCAGCTTGTTTTTTGACAAAGACTGCCGTTGTCAGCGCCGGAACCGTAAACTTTTCTTCCGCAAAAGATGAACCCTGGACCACATCATCAACACCATTGGCCTGCATCTCATGCAGTTTGAAATCACTCGCTCCCGCTACAGTCATCGTCTGAGAATTAACCGTAGCATTTAGCACAGCCACAACCGCATCGTAATTCGGATCCAGATCCTCCAACCCAATGCCATCATCAATGGACATTACGATAACACCCGGAACCTGCTCTTTACCGGTGTTATGAAAATCTACACGCTGATTGATCTGGTCTGCAGTATCAAGACGGAATAGCTTGCTTGTTGTGCGCACTTTCAACAACTCTTTGAACTGCTGATCAGCAAAGAGTAAATCTTCACGGTGCGGTTTCTGGACATTATCAATCGCTAACTTAATATACGGATAGTTTGTTCCGTCCTTATCCCAGCGCGGCAAACCGACATTCCAGTTATTCGTCAGATCCTGATTATCTAAATCAAAATCAACCTTGTTAAACCAATCACCAGAGTTATAACTATCACGCTGCATTGACTTAGAACGCAGTAACGATACACCAAGCTGGAAGAACGGTACCCCTTGTGCCAATAGCACTGTACTGTTAGCCACATTCTGAGTGCGGATGCGTTCATCCAATGACGCTTTTTTGTCGATCTTGTACTGGTTGATATCCCACAAAGTCTGATTATCATGCTTGGAAATATAGTTGACAGTTTCTTCCGGGTTGTCCGCATATCCTGCGCGCTGATCACCATACTTAATATCCTGACCACGCTTAGTTTCACCGTTTTGATCTACCAACAAATAGTTTTTCAGGTTAGCAGCCATACCCAGGCGAACCAAGTCAGTCAATCGATTGAGTTCTTTAACTTCCTTTGCATCGTTATAAACTGGGCCGGCATTGGCAAAACCTTTGCGGGTTGTCATTGTCTCGCCACTATCGCTATAAACGGTACCACGAACAGAATCACGCAAACGGTCACTAAATGTACCGTAATGGGTTCCGGCCATATTCCACTGGGAGCCATTCACACCAAGACGGTTTTTCTCTGTTTCACCGTAATCCCAAGCTTCCATGTAGAAATAACTCGTCGGGTTTTGCTCATGAACTTTATCCCTAGCCTTTAGCATGTTCGACTTCATATGGAAGCCAGCCAAATCAAAGCGGTAGGAATCAATCTTATAATCACGCGTCCACATCGCCAGTGAATCAATCATGACTTTTTCCATCATGGTATGCTCGGTTGCTGTATTATCACAGCAAGTTGACCGCTCAACGACCCCAGACACTTCATTCAGGCGATGATAGTAACCCGGCACAAGTTTATCTAGCACCGATTGTTCAGCCAGCCCGGATGCATTAGTGTGGTTATATACCATATCCATAACCACCTTCAGCCCCATATTATGGAGCGCCTGTACCATTTCACGGAACTCCCGGATCCGGGTTGTTCCTTCAGCATCAGTCGAGGTACTACCTTCCGGCGCATTGTAGTGATATGGGTCGTAACCCCAGTTGAATGAGTCAAAGTCACGGATATCATTCATCAGCGCCTGTGCAGAATCTGATTTTGGGTCAAAACTTTCCAGCAGTGATTTTAGTGTCTGGTTATGATCGACACTCTTGCAGACACCCGCTGTCGCATTCAATTTGCAAAGATCGCCAACTTTGTTATTCAGATCGATGCGCTTAGCCGGATCTTCGTTAACCGTACCGATATCAAACGTCGGCGTCAGATGAATGTAGCTCAGGCCCGACTCGACCATGCTTTTCAGGTGCTTAACACTTTCACGCTCTTCTTCAGTAAATGCCATATATTTACCGTTATATTTAGGCGTACCATATGTATCATTAACACTGAAATCACGAATGTGAACCTCATAGAGTGACGCATCTGTCGATTTAGCATCAGGGTCAAACTTATAGTCGTTCCAACCATCGGGTACCAGCTCAGGATCGTTCATATTAACAACCTGCGAGAAATGGCTGTTGGTTGAGAAACTCTGCCCATACGGGTCAGTTGTCTCAAACAACTCAATATCATCACTGACCGGATGGTAAACCTTGACGCGATAACGATAATAGCTGCCTGAAACAACATCCTTCGGACTCACCTTATAGACTCCGTCACCATCTTGATCGAGCATTTGCTGAGGATAACCTTCGGCCATTACCGGATTATCTATGTCGCTGATATCTTTATAAACTAGTAATTCCACACTTTGTGCCGTTGGCGCCCACACCGCAAAAGTTACATTCCCGGCTTCATCAACCACGGCGCCAAGTGTTTCCAGATCTGCATTCCGATCTTCTTCGCTAGCTTTACCACCGGTATAAAGCGCATCAAGAACACCTGGAATTTGAACCTTGGTGATCATCATTGGCTTACCAGCAGCATCACGCGCCACAGCGATCAACTGCCCTTTCAAAATATCGCGCTTAAAATCAGTATCTCCTGAGATATCAAATGCCGTCCAACCTTTTAACAGCGGGAACTTTTCACCCGTGGTTTTGCTAACGGTACCATCAGACAGCTTAATTGCTGTTCCGCCAGAAAGTTTCTGAGTTTCATCATCAAACTTGATATTGGCTGTTTGGGAATAATACAACTCTACTGATGTTGCCTGTTTTGCTTCACCCCAAACCAAAGTATCCTCATCAATCCAATGCGCGGAGGCCCCTTTCAAAGTGACAGGAACAAGGTCATTGGGATTATCTAGAATTGATGTGTAATCAACAGGCACAAACGCCTGACGATCCTTGATTGTTGAAAAATCAATCTTTAAGCTTGGCGACTGGCTTCCATCGGAAGTACGAATAATAAAATTAACGCAATCACTTTCAGCCTGACTCTTCAGTGGCAGCATCCAATAATAACCAATACCGTCGTGACCAGTGGCAGGTAAACCACCTTTAGCCCAATCAAGATCTGCCTGCTTAGTTCTGAAACCAGTAATTTTCCCACCATCTAATGCACTACACTCACCGTTATTCCAAATATGTAGCGTTTTTTCACCGTTATCAGCAGCCTTAGCAACAACAGAACTAACTGGATCCATCGCATAAATCACAACTTCCATATCGTTTGGATACGTGCCTTGATTCGGAATTGGAGTTGGCTCAACTTTTACTGAATCTGAATCCGACGAATTACAACCGACTAATAAAAAAGAAGTGACTAATGCCATTGTGCATATTCTAGGCATTGTTGATAATGCCAGACTACTGAGCTTATTACTCATTATGTTCTTTCCTTGCTAATTGAATAATTATTATGGTGAATAAAACATCTAACCTAATTAACCTCAGATCGGTTTAAGCCATCGCCATCAAACCAGTTTTTTCTGTGCTGGTTATATTAAGCGATGGCTTTTCTGGTTTTAAGCAGTAGGCAATCAAGCCACCGAGTAAATTCAACATAAAACCGTGAAGACTACGGTGCCGAGAATGTTCTATTTGGGAGATATTTTTCAACTGGTCGTTG
>NZ_CANMZV010000002.1 GCF_947502415.1 uncultured Photobacterium sp.
GACATATATTTTGCTTACCGCCCCCTGTCTAATCTACGGATTTAAATTAGGCGACAACTATCCTGACACAGGGGGGAGTGGCAACGAAATACTTAGATCATTATCTTGGCTGGCATAGATACATGGATGTTACTTAAGAACTTAACGAAAACAGGATGTTAAGTCTTCAGCAACAGTTGAGGGGAACATAGCGTAAAGATTATCTTCAAAAAGGTAAAGTGAACTACAAGTTGTCAGACATTATTCTGCTGACAGTTTGCGGTGTTTTGTCGGGTTTTGATTCATGGGAAGGCATCCATGATTTTGGTGTTTCTCGCACTGATTTTTCATCCGAACTCGGTACAGGGAAAAATCATTTTCAGCATTGATTTTTAAGGATATTTTTTGAAATGAATGAGTCTGTGCTATTCAAAATCCGACCGATAGCAAAGTTACCGAATTGATCTAATGATCGATTTGTAGATCATTTTCAATCCTTTTAAATACTTCCATAAGACAATTTGGAGGTCAAATCATGAGTGAGCCAAAACCATTTATGCACTTCAGCGTAATAAGAGATCACCGGCAAACAGCGAAAGTCGAGCACAAGTTAATTGATATCATTCTGTTAACAATCTGTGCTGTCTTGGCTGGTCAGGATGACTGGAAAGGTATCTATCATTTTGGTGAAAGTCATCTCAGATTTTTGCAGCTTCTTGGGGATTTTTCAGGAGGCTTACCATCAGTTTCGACGATCGCTCGAGTGATGGGGATGATAAATCCCACGCGATTACAAACGTGCTTTATTGAATGGATGAAATCTTGCTGTGAACTGGCGGAAGGTGAGGTAGTTGCAATTGATGGTAAAACTGTTTGTGGCTCTTATGATAACTCTAGAGGTCTAGGTACAATTCATATGGTGAACGCCTTTGCGACTGAAAATGGAGTTAGCCTTGGCCAGGAGAAGGTTTACGAGAAGAGAAATGAGATAATCGCGATACCTAAGTTACTAGATTTACTTGATGTTTCAGGGGGGCTAGTGACGATAGATGCGATTGGGTGCCAGAAAAAAATTGCTCAGAAAGTGCTAGACAAAAACGCGGATTACTTACTGGCGGTAAAAGGAAATCATGGCAAGTTGGGGCAGGCTTTTGATGACTATTTTCATATGGGTATGCTGCAAAGCCATGATGGAGACACGTATAGCACGCAAGAGAAATCACGCGGTCAGCAGGAAACGAGACTCGCTTTAGTGAATGATGACTTGTCTGTTCTTGGTGATTTAGAATATGACTGGCCGGGCATAAATACGATGGGCATTGTCGTCTCAATAAGGCAACAAGGAGATGTTGCGCATGAATCAGAAGTGTCGGTTAGATACTACATTAGCTCAAAGGCGCTAGGTGTTAAAACTTTGTTAAGCGCAACGCGTTCACATTGGCTTGTCGAGTCGATGCATTGGATTCTTGATACCGAATTTGGTGAGGATGGTTCACGCAAAAGGGCAGATGACAGAGCAGAGAATTTTGCAAGGATCAGGTAGATGTGTTTGAATATGCTTAGAAGTGAAACAAGCTTTAAAGCGAGTGTTAGGCATAAAAGGGCCAAGTGCTCGATGGAAACAGAGTACCTCTCGATGGTTCTCGCAAACCTTGAATGACGGGGATGTTCATGATTTTTCCGTGGCCTTAGCGGTTATCGCGCTATATCTGTATTTCGATGGAACATGTGACCGTTACTTTTTTATAGGTGGCACGGTAGAGGTTTTTATTAAGGACTTTTATGAAAAAAATAACAAAAGCCGTCATTCCCGTGGCGGGGCTAGGGACACGTATGCTGCCGGCGACCAAGGCGATCCCGAAAGAGATGTTGCCAAACCGCTCATTCAGTATATCGTCAATGAGTGTGTTTTCGCAGGCATTAAAGAGATCGTGCTGGTCACCCATTCGTCCAAAAATGCGATCGAGAACCACTTTGATACTTCTTATGAGTTGAAAAGCGGGTGAAACGTTAGTTACTGGACGAGGTTCTGTCAATTTGTCCACCTGATGTGACAATTATGCATGTTCGCCAGGGGCATGCGAAGGGCCTTGGTCACGCAGTTTTATGTGCCAAACCATTGGTTGGTGATGCGCCTTTTACTGTAGTATTGCCTGACGTGATTTTGGATGAGTATACCGCTGACCAGCACACAGAAAACTTAGCTGCGATGGTTCAACGTTTTGAGGCTACTCAATCTAGCCAAATCATGGTCGAACCTGTGCCAATGCATGATGTGTCAAAGTATGGTGTAGTAGATTGTGGTGGTGCAGCCCTTATTGGTGGTGAGTCTCATTTTATGACGGCAATGGTCGAGAAGCCTGCCGTCGAAGATGCGCCGTCAAATCTTGCTGTTGTTGGTCGCTACGTGCTCTCATCAAAGATTTGGGATAAACTTGCTATCACCCCTCCGGGGGCTGGTGATGAAATCCAGTTAACCGATGCGATTGATAGCTGATGGCGGAAGAAACGGTTGAAGCCTTCCACATGACCGGTAAATCTCACGACTGTGGTGATAAACTCGGTTACCTTAAAGCGTTTGTGGAATATGGCTTGCGCCATGACTCGTTAGGTGCGGATTTTAAAGACTATCTTAAAGCACTATCAGTTGATGTAATGGTAATGAAAATCGTTAGCTAATTATCGGATTTGTCGCCCTGATAACCATGGTATATAAACGCTATGGTATGGTATAAGGGCGATTGTTTTGTTCTTCATACACAAACGAAAAATATTCTTATGTCTACCGCATTTCTTTTTGTTTTTGTTTTGTCGTTTTGTAGCCTGTTTGTTTTCAGGAAGGTTGCAAAACGTATTGGCCTCGTTGATAAGCCAAATGCACGTAAGTTGCATCAGGGAGTGATTCCACTTGTTGGTGGTGTATCGATCTTTGTTACACTCGCTATCGCATTCTTACTCTTTTTAGAAACGGATGCTGATACCTTTCTATTCATAGCTTGTGCGACTGTGCTAGTGATCACTGGGGTAATTGATGACCGCTATGATATTAGTTTTAAGATACGTTTGGTGATTCAGGCTGCCGTCTCATTAGCGATGATTTTGATTGGCGGCAAGAGCCTTCATAATTTGGGCTATCTGATGGGAAGTGAAGCTATTGAGCTATCTGTTGCCGCCAGTTATGTTATTACTATAATGGGGGTGATTGGTGCTATTAACGCCTTTAATATGGTTGATGGTATTGATGGTTTGTTGGGTGGTTTGGCTTCTGTCACGTTTGGCGCTCTGGGCTTTATGTTCCTGGTTGATGGTAACATGAAGCTTGCTATGGTATGTGGCTTAATTGTGACAGCTATGGTGCCTTATATCTTGCTTAATCTTGGTTTTCCGCTTGGCCGTCGTTTTAAAGTCTTTATGGGAGATGCCGGTAGTATCTTTATCGGTTTTACTGTAATTTGGCTTTTAATTGAAGCGACACAAGGTACTAATACCACTCATATTCGCCCGGTTACCGCACTTTGGGTGATTGCGATTCCTCTTATGGATATGGCAACCATCATGATCCGCCGAGTTCGCAAAGGTCAGTCGCCGTTCAAACCGGATCGTGAACATTTGCATCATATTTGTCAGCGCATTGGACTGTCCTCACATATGTCACTGTTTGTAATTTGCCTGATGGCATCTATTATGGCAGGCATTGGTGTTTGGTCCGATATGGAAAAAATTAACGAATGTGTCATGTTCGTTAGTTTCCTTTCGGTATTTGCAGCATACCTTTTTGTCATTAGCCATATTTGGCGTATTACGACGTTCATCCATCGTTTATTTGGAGTGAATAAGCCGTTGCAGTCAGAAAGCGTGACTTCTGTTGGTGCACAAAGCTCGAAATAGTATCGATTTTTGCTGCGGTAGCTAAAACTCAAAGCCCTGTTACCAAATGCACAGGGCTTTTTTGATGAAGTTTGTATGTAAGCGTCGAATTAACGTAAGCGCCCATTTCTTCCCACATTTAGATAACCATCAATACTTAGTATTGATATAGCTCCTTAATTAACGGAGCTATATCATGACTCGCGAAGACAAAACACAGCTATGGCAAGAACGCTTGCAACACCAGAAGGACAGCGATCTGACCATTGCCGCTTGGTGGTAAGCGGGTGTTTCCACCCACATTCCGGTAACCATGAATACTTGGTATTGATATAGCTCCGTTAATGAGGGAGCTATATCATGACTCGTGAAGATAAAAACGCCCTGTGGCATGATCGCTTGCAACACCAAAAGGAAAGCGGCCTGACCATTGCAACCTGGTGTGAGCAGAACCAGATTGCCCAGTCGCAGTTTTATTACTGGCAGAAAAAACTAACGGCTTTATCGCACGAGCCTGAAAGTGTCATAGTGCCGATTTCAATGCCTTCATCCTCAGTGGCCTTGGTCATTGAAACACCCAGTGGTTACCGGCTCTCAGTCAATGACACTGCTGCATTAACATTGTTGCCGCAACTCATCAAATGCCTGCCATGATCACTTCACCGGCAGGCAACATTTACCTGGCTACCGGGATCACTGACATGCGCAAATCCATCAACACCTTAGGTCTGCTGGTAGAAGACGTGCTGGAACTTAACCCGGTGGGGCCGCACTGGTTCGTTTTCTGCAATCGTCGTCGGGACAAGCTAAAAATCTTGCAGTGGGATACCAATGGGTTCTGGCTCCATTACCGTCGGCTGGAAAACGGCAAGTTCAAGTGGCCCCGATACCCGCAAGACACGGTTGCCATGGAAATCACTGCCAGGCAACTGCGGTGGTTGCTTGATGGCTTAAACTGGCAAAATGCCGTTGCGCACCAGCCCATTAATGGGATGAAAATTTCGTTTAAACAGTGACTTAAAATGGAAAAACCCACTGTTTTTACTACACTTTTATTATGCAAAAGGAACTTGAAAAGCCCTCGGGTATCACCCCAGAAATCCAAGCCTATATCGATAGCCTGGTTCAAAATTACGAATCCCGCATTGCCGAAATGTGGGAGCTGTTCCGGCTGGCACAAGCCAAACGCTACCTGCCGCAAAGCGAGAAGTTCCCGGCGCAGGGCTGCCTGTTCATGAAGCGGAATCGCTGACAGACACTGGGCTGTCCGACGATGAGCCGGAGATGGAAACTGTTACCTACACACGCAAGCGTGGCCGTAAGCCCATTAATCCGGACTTACCCCGCGAGGTCATCAAGTACGATTTAGCTGAGGATGAAAAGATCTGTCCCTACTGCCAGGGTGCACTGCATGCCATCGGTGTCGAATCCTCTGAGCAGCTCGAAATCATTCCCAAGCAAGTGAAAGTACTACGTCATGAGCGCAAGAAGTACGCTTGCCGTCATTGCGAAAATCATGGCGAAGGCAGCAAAATCATCATCGCATCCATGCCCCGGCAGCCGCTTCCCGGCAGCCGCTTCCCGGCAGCCGCTTCCCGGCAGCCGCTTCCCGGCAGTATCGCTACGGCAGGTACCCTTGCGACCGTAGCGGTCAGCAAGTATGCCGACGGCCTGCCGCTATACCGTATTGAAAAAGAGCTGGCGCGTGTCGGTGTTGATATCCAGCGAACGACCTTGGCGAACTGGATGATAAAGACCGCCGAACTGCTTTCGCCGATTTATCTGGCCATGCGCAGGGCGTTGCTCAAAGAAGTGGTTATCCACGGTGACGAAACCACGCTTCAGGTGTTGAAAGAACCTGGCAAGAAAGCCCAAAGTAAATCTTACCTCTGGGCTTATTCCAGCCCCGAACAGAGCACAACGCCGGTGGTGTTGTTCGAATACCAGCCGGGCCGGGGGCATGCTTATCCCAAGGCCTTCCTCGACGGCTATGAAGGCACCATCATGACCGATGGCTACTCGGCCTGGCGGATGCTAGAAACCGTGACTCACCTCGGATGTTGGGCTCATGCCCGGCGTAAGTTCAAGGACGCCCTCGACCTGAGTCCGAAAAAAACGGGGCAGGCCAAGCAGGCACTGAGCTATATCCAGAAGTTGTATGCCATCGAAAATAAAGCCCAATCCTTGTCGGCATCAGAAAGGTATGCGATGAGGCAAAAAGACAGTATCCCGATCCTTGAATCCTTCCACGGCTGGCTGAATAAAGCAGCAGTCAAACTGCTACCGCAAAGCCCGATGGGGAAAGCGGTCAGTTACGCGCTTAAACAATGGGTCTACCTTGAAAAGTATGTTGAGGATGGCTATTACCCAATAGACAACAACCGTGTTGAGCGGGAGATCCGCTCGGTAGCAACCGGGCGGAAGGCCTGGCTGTTCGCTGATACCCAAAGCGGGGCAAATGCCAGTGCGACCTTGTTCAGTATCATGCTCAGTTGCCGTGCCAACGGCGTGGAGCCTTATGCCTATTTGCGGCATGTCCTGACGGAGCTACCACAGCGAGAAGAAGGCTGTGATGTCAGTGATCTTCTGCCCTATAGCAATACGACCACTAATAGCTAGGTGGGTAGAAATACCCGCTTACGGATGAATGCCATATACGTCGAGATCAAGCGGGTGAGAATTTTGCCGCTATCCGCCATATAGCGTTAAATTTGCTGAATGCAGATAAGACATTTAAAGCGGGATTAAAACGTAAACAAAAACGGGCAGGAAGAAATAATGTTTATCTGGCGCAAGTCCTTACGGGGCAAGGGGCTTCGTAATCTTGCCCTGGTGTTTGAACCTTCTTAAGCAAGAAAAGCGCTTCAAAGGTGGCATTCAATGCAAGAGAATGATGTGCGCGATGGATGAAAACTATTTAAGTCAGGTGCTTGGATGCCTTGCGTGACGGGGATGTTCACGCGATTTCTGTGCCGTGGCCACTCGAATTATTAATACATTATCTTAGTTGGGGCAGATTTACATTGATTTTTCGTAGGTAGGTTGTAATGCGCCAGCTGTAACTAATGGTTAGGAAGTAGATGGCAAATAGCATTAAGAATGCACCGAACATTACCGTTTCATTAATTTGGAGTTGTTCGCCGAGAATACCGATATAAGCGAAGATGGTGGCTAGAGTACAGATAGCTAGTAAGGTCATTCGAGGTGATAAACCTAGGCGTTGGCAGATATGATGCAAATGTTCACGATCCGGTTTGAACGGCGACTGACCTTTACGAACACGGCGGAACATGATGGTGACCATATCCATCAGTGGCAGGGCAATAAGCCATAAGGCTGTGACAGGGCGAAAGGCGGAGTGCTCTCCCTGGCTGCCGTTAATAAGGAGCCAAATTACGGTAAAGCCGATGAAAACACTACCTGCATCTCCCATGAAAATTTTGAATCGTTGGCCAAGGGGGAAGCCTAGGTTAAGCATGATATAGGGAAGGGTTGCTGTCACAATTACCATGCAGAATTGTGACAAATTATGTTGTCCATCTAGCCAGAAAAGATAGCCTAAAGAGGCAAAGGTAACCGTGGCTAGGCCGCCTAATAATCCATCAATACCATCGACCATATTGAAGGCATTGATTGCCCCTAATACGGCCAGAATTGTGACAATATAACTTAGCGGTAAAATCATGTTGATATTTCCCAAGCCGATTAAGTTGCCGAGCTGACTGAGGAAGAGGCCGCCTGTTTTTATCATGATGACAGACATTAGGACTTGAATGATGAGTCTTGCCTTAACGCTGATATCGAATTTGTCATCGATGGCTCCGGTGAACACTAGAATAGATGCGCAGATGAGGTATAAGGTTGGCTCTTCGGTGATTTCTGGAGTTCGCAATAATGTTAGTGCCACGGTAAAGAAAATCGCGATACCACCGACTAATGGGATCACTCCCTGATGTTGTTTTCTGCCTGATGGGATATCCACAAGTTCAATTCTTTTTGCAAGCTTTCTAAGAATAAAAAGGCTGCAAAAAGAGATGACAAAAGTAAGCGTAAGACCAGTGTCCATTGATTACACCTTTTTCCGATAAAAGCAAAAACCGATTAATATTATACTTATTGCTTATCGGGGTAAAGTCACATGAGTAAATGAACTCGTTCTCATAAAAAATTGACCGAACTAACATTTTATTGTGCTTTTTTATTATGCTTATCTGTTTTACTTGTTGTAAATTTTTTCTAATTGAAGTTTAGTAAAGTTTTTTTGCGCTATCTATAGAAGAGTCAAAATTGTGGTGTTTGAGACTGAATATGAAAGCTTGAAGTGAGAAGTATTCTTCGCTAAGACAATTGGATTTAACTGTTAGTTAAGGTTTTTCGTGATACATCTCGAGTAATTTGCTGCTCAGGTGAACTTAGCTTTTAACCTCTGTCATTATCATTTCACCTTGGTAAGGATGCTTAAGGCTAGGATGGTACTGTGCAAATAATTCATCACGGTGCTCGTGTCGGTGTGACGGGATCATGTCACGAGTTACGGCTAGGTGCTTATGGCTTTTTGGTTGATTGTGGTTTGTTTCAGGGCGAAGAGGCTAATGGTCTACTTGAAATTGATTTTCCAATTAAACATATTCAGGCTCTGCTTTTAACCCATAGTCATATCGACCATGTTGGAAGGTTGCCGTGGCTCTTGGTAGCAGGTTTTCGAGGTCCAATTTATGCTACCGAAGCAACAGCAGCGCTATTGCCTTTGATGCTTGAAGATGGATTAAAGACTTTTCTTGGATTTAATAAACTTCAGTGCGAGCGTTTCACACAAATAGTCAAAGGTCTTATTAAACCTATTCCCTATGATTGTCGGGCGCAGCTCATCTTGCCTGATGGAGAGTTGGTTAGCTTTTGTTTTCGACCTGCGGGTCATATTCTGGGTTCTGCTTATATTGAACTAACCCTTCCTGATAACCAAGTTGTCGTTTTTTCTGGTGACCTTGGCCCTTCTCGAACTCCTTTGCTTGTTGATCCTGTTTCTCCAAAGTCTGTTGATACCTTGATAATTGAAAGTACATATGGTGATCATTGTCACTTATCGGTTGGTGATCGGGAGTTGCAATTGGAAAAGGTCATAGAGCGCTCGCTAAAGGATGGTGGGTCTATTTTGATCCCGGCTTTTAGCGTTGGACGAACTCAGGAATTATTGTTTGATATTGAAAATATCATAGCGAAAGTTATTCCGGAACGTTTTGGGGGCACTAGCGCCGATCTTTGTTGGAAGCGAATACCCGTGATATTGGACTCGCCTCTTGCTATTGAAATAACGCAGCAGTACTTGATGTTTCAGCGACTTTGGGCCAAAGAAGCGAAGGTGCGGTTATCGTATGGCCGCCATCCGCTCTCCTTTCAGCAGTGCATAACTGTAAACCAACATTCTGATCATGTGGCATTGGTGAACAGACTTAAGGTTACTGGAGAAGCTGCAATTATTGTTACTGCAAGTGGAATGTGTTCGGGTGGGCGTATTATGAATTATCTTGGGGCGTTGTTACCGGACAATCGAACAGATGTGATCCTGGTTGGGTATCAAGCAAAAGGGACATTAGGTCGTAATTTGTTGTCTAACTTGAAACATGTAGAAATCAATAAGACGCGGGTTGAAGTCAATGCAGGCATTCATTCAATGTCAGGTTATTCGGCTCACGCCGATCAGGCTGACCTTCTTAATTTTGTGGCGGGGATTGAGTGTGGCCCGAAGCAAATTCGTATTGTTCATGGTGACTTGTCTGCACAAGAGGCCCTGGCGAAAAAGTTAGGGGAGATAAAACCTGAGTGCGAAATTATTGTTGCAGCGAAAGAGTAGCGGTATCTAAATAGCATAGCTATTTGATGCCAATCAAGAATAAGTGACGGTAATTAGGTCGATAAACTACTCTACTATAGTGATCTGAGGTAGTATTTTGCCAGTATTGTTACAGCACTGGATAATTGTTCTTTTTGCAGGCGTTTGAAAATCATTATGTTGAATGATTCACCACTTGTTTTGTCTGGTTGCTGATAGTTGAATAGTTTGAGGTTGAGTAATGAAAATTACTGTTGCAGGTACAGGATATGTCGGCCTGTCGAATGCCGTGCTTTTAGCACAGCATAATGAGGTAGTAGCGCTAGATATCATTGAAGAAAAAGTAGAGCTAATTAACCAGAGCATCTCTCCGATCGAAGATAAAGAAATAGCTGAATACCTGAAAAGTCATGCGCTCAATCTTACTGCAACGCTTGATAAGCAGCAGGCTTATGAATGTGCTAGGTTTGTGATTATTGCAACGCCAACAGATTATGATCCGGTAACAAATTACTTCAATACTTCATCGGTAGAAGCCGTTATTAAAGATGTAATGGCGATTAACCCTGATGCCGTTATGATTATTAAATCGACAGTGCCGGTTGGTTATACGCATCGAATTAAAGAAGAGTTGGGTTGTGCGAACCTGATTTTTTCACCGGAGTTCCTGCGTGAAGGTCGTGCACTTTACGATAACCTCTATCCTTCGCGAATTATTGTGGGTGAACGTTCTGAGCGCGCGCAGCAGTTTGCTGATTTGCTGGTGCAAGGTGCGGTAAAACAAGATATCCCTGTTTTGTATACCGATTCGATTGAAGCCGAAGCGGTTAAGCTGTTCTCGAATACTTACCTTGCTATGCGTGTTGCTTACTTTAATGAGTTGGACTCATACGCTGAGGCTCATGGTTTAGATAGCCGCCAAATCATCGAAGGTGTAGGTTTGGACCCACGTATCGGTTCGCATTATAACAATCCGTCATTTGGGTATGGTGGCTATTGCTTACCGAAAGATACCAAGCAATTACTGGCAAATTACCAGGAAGTGCCGAATAACATCATTGGCGCAATTGTTGATGCCAACCGTACCCGCAAGGACTTTATCGCCGATTCGATTATCAGTAAACAGCCAAAAGTGGTGGGTGTTTATCGTCTGATCATGAAGGCTGGTTCCGATAACTTCCGCGCGTCATCAATTCAGGGCATTATGAAGCGCATCAAAGCAAAGGGTATTGAGGTGGTGGTTTATGAACCAGTACTCAAAGAAGATGAATTCTTTAACTCTAAAGTGATAACAGATCTGGATCAGTTCAAGCAGATGTCGGATGTGATTGTATCTAATCGTATGTCAGCCGATCTGAAGGATGTTGCAGATAAAGTCTATACTCGTGACTTGTTTGGCTCTGATTGATAATTAAGTGAGTTAAAAAGAAACTTGCTTTAAAAATGAGTGGCGGGAGTTTTGTTTACCTGTCTCGCCACTTATTATTTCCTCCCTTCCTGCAAAAAAACTCTTATATCGATATCTTATCGTCTCACCCTTAGGATCTAGGAACCAGACTCTGGAAGCTGTCCTATACTTACTTTCATATCAATAAGCTCGCAGTATTTCGGGGAATGATATGAATAAATCAATAATTGCACTGGTTTGTGCTGGGATGATGAGTATGTCGGCTTGCGCTGCCGACGGGGCTGCGACCCAAGCGGGCTCAAGGACATCGACAAATGCTCCTTCTGCGTCTTCTGTAACAACGGCCTCGCAAGCTACGGTAGATGCTACAGGTACGGCTGCTGGGGTTGATACTGCTTTGGCTGCTTCAGCTGGAGGACTAACTGCAACAGTACTTGCGATTGGTGTGGCAGCTGTAGTGATTGGCGTGGCTGTATCTGATACCGGTGGCGGTGATGATCCAGCCCCTCCTGTGACAGTGCAGGCTGAATAGGGTAGGTGGTGAGTATTGGAATTTCGATTTTGAAAAAAGCGAGTGATTCAATCACTCGCTTTTTTTATGCATATATCTTGAAATTGGTAATACGAAGTTGCGTTTAGGCCCTTATCTTTAAATCTTCTTCCCTTTAACTAACTTTCTTACCCACATCCGTCCTGGATGAAGTGCATCTAGCATGTCATTAGGTAGTGGTAGCGGATCACCACATATCTGCGATGCCAGCAGTTCACCAAGAAGCGGTGCTGAGCTAAGACCACGAGAGCCCAGACCAATCATGGAATACAGGTTTGAGTAGGTGGGAACAGGTTCAGCTTGTTCCTGTTTATCTTTCAGGTCGGCATATTGCTCTATTAGAGCATCGTAACGGCAAACATTACCGACAAATGGCAGGTGGTCACGGCTAGCACAGCGAACGCCGACACGTGCTTGATTTTCTGTCATATTAATATCTGTTGGCCAGTTGATATCCGGCAGGCAATTAATCAAGCGTTGCTTGTTATCGTGTTGTTCTGAATCGCTAAAGGTTAAATCAGTATTGCCGCGATCGTAGCTGGCACCGATGCAGTGACTTTGCGTTGCCGGGTTAGCCGGAGTCAGGTAGCCGTCGTAGCACAGTACCGTGTTTAGGTTTGATAACGCTGTGTTAGTCGGGATATGGCTGACCTGTCCACGTACTGAGTAAGCCGGGATTTCCTTAGCTTGTGCAAATTCAGCAAAACGGTGGCCGTTGGCAATAATTACACTGGTGTGCTGGTATTGGTTGTGCTGGTTGTCTGTCAGAACCCAGCCAGAAGCATCGCTTTGTTGTTCCAGTCGGCAGATATCGGCGTCGGTCTTTATTGTGAGACGGCCGCTTTCCTCTGCGTGTCGAAGCAGTGCTCGGGTTAGTTCTTGTGGGCATAGCCAGCCGCCCAACGGGTAGTTCACACTGCTGTGACCAGAAGGTAAACCAACAATTTGTTCAGTCTGTTGAATATCCAATTCTCTGATCAGCTCTTCAGGGAAGCCGCCGCTCATCATTTTACCTAGTTTTTGTTTGGCATTCTCATCCCAAGCCAGCTGAGTTACCCCACACCAGTCGTGAGCGAATGATGTTTTCTCTGTGGCCTGCTCGACAAATTGGCGGGCATAGAGGAAGGCCGGGGCAAAGAAGCGCGACAGAGCATCGTTTGAGCCGTTGAGTAGCGGATATACAGCTCCCTGGCGGTTACCTGATGCTCCTTCTGCTGGTTGATGGTCGGCACAATACAGGGTGACATTGATGCCTCGGCGAACGAGGGATATTGCCGTTGTTGCCGCTCCTACTCCGCCACCGATAATAGCAATACCTTCTGCAGTGTCGGCTTTTGTGCGTGCATACCACGGTTTGAAATTGGCCTTGTACTGACGCAGGGTAACTGTGCCTGCCAGCATTTCGCGCTTAGTACCGAACCCTTTTACTTTGCTCATTTCGAAACCGGCTTCAATGAGTCCGCGGCGGACAAAACCGGCGGCGGTAAAGGTTGCTGTTGTACAGCCTTCTCGGGCGAGTTTGGCCATACCGTCAAACAAGTTCTGGTTCCACATTTCCGGGTTTTTGCTCGGTGCGAAGCCGTCCAGGAACCAGGCATCCACGATACCTTCATCATTGGTCCATACTTGAGGCATACATTTTTTTATATCGCCAAACCACAGGTCGAGGGTAATCAGGCCATCTTCCAGTACGATACGGTGGCAGTCAGCAACTGCTGGTGGGTAGTGGAGGTGCAGTTGCTCAGCCAGATCAGCCAGTTCTGGCCAGGATTGATGCGCCTTGATCAGATCGGTTTTGGTGACCGGGAATTTTTCGAAGCTGATGAAGTGCAGCTCTTTGGTTGTTGCATCAGGGTTGGCCTTGCGGAAGGCTTTAAACCACTGCCAGACAGCAAGGAAATTTAACCCGGTGCCGAATCCGGTTTCAGCCACGACAAAGCGGCGGCGGTTGAAGGTTTCCCAACGCTCGGGTAGTCCATTTTGTTTGAGAAAAACATAACGAGTTTCTTCCAATCCATTGGTATTGGAGAAATAAACATCGTCAAAGTCATTGGATACCGGTGTACCGGACTCATTCCAGTCAAGAATGGCATTTTCAATGCGCTTGTTGGACAGTTCAGACAAGGGGAAACCTCATTTTTCGGTGTAACTGGGTATTGTTATTGCTTGAATCTAGTCTGCTAAGGTACAGAAACAGAAGCATTAACGATCATTTAAAGTGAAATTGACAGGGATTGTACCCGATTGAAGGGAAAGCTGACCACTTTCTGTGAATAAACCCGTTATTATCATTAGCGTTAAATGACAGTAGGAATTCATCATGAAACGAGCCGTAATTACAGGCATGGGTATCGTATCCAGCATTGGTAACAACGTTAAAGAAGTGCTGGAGTCTTTAAAAGCGGGTAAATCCGGTATTAACTTCTCTGAACAGTTCGCGGAAATGAAGCTGCGAAGTAATGTTTGGGGCGACTTGAAGATGGTCCCGTCTGAGCATATCGATCGTAAGAAAATGCGTTTCATGGGCGATGCAGCAGCATTTGCGTATTTGTCTATGGAGCAGGCAATCGAAGACTCAGGTCTTACTGAAGATCAGGTTTCCAATGACCGAACTGGCCTAGTGGCGGGTTCCGGTGGTGCATCATCACAAAACCAGTGCGCAGCTGTAGATATTCTGCGCGAAAAAGGTGTCAAACGCGTAGGCCCGTATATGGTGCCTCGTACTATGTCATCAACAGTCTCTGCATGTTTGGCGACGCCATTTAAAATCCGTGGTGTGAACTACACCATGAGCTCTGCATGTGCAACGTCTGCACACTGTATCGGCCATGCTTTGGAGCTTATCCAGCTTGGTAAGCAGGACGTCGTCTTTGCCGGTGGCGGTGAGGAATTGGATTGGACATTGACCATGATGTTCGATGCGATGGGCGCACTATCGACTAAATACAACGAAAATCCGAGCAAGGCATCACGCACTTATGATGCTGACCGCGACGGCTTCGTGATTTCTGGTGGTGGCGGCATGTTGGTTGTCGAAGAGCTGGAGCATGCGCTGGCGCGTGGCGCGAAAATCTACGGTGAAATTGTAGGCTATGGCGCGACTTCAGACGGTTACGATATGGTAGCTCCATCTGGCGAAGGTGCTGTGCGTTGTATGAAAATGGCAATGCAGGACTTGGATGAGCCTGTGGATTATATCAACACTCACGGTACGTCAACGCCAGTGGGTGATGTGAAAGAGCTTGGTGCAATTCAGGAGCTGTTCGGCGAAAAGAGCCCGGCTATTTCTGCAACTAAGGCGATGACAGGTCATGCTCTTGGTGCTGCTGGTGTTCATGAGGCAATTTATTCGACGCTAATGCTGGATAATGGTTTTATTGCGCCAAGCATCAATATTGATAACCTGGATCCGGCTGCCGAAGGTCTGGATGTCGTAACCGAAACCCGTGAGCAGGAGCTGAAGACGGTCATGTCAAATAGCTTTGGCTTCGGTGGTACGAATGCCACTCTGGTAATTAAAAAATACGAAGGTTAATACGTGAGTAATTAAGAGGGCGTGGCTCGGGAAATAAGAGAAGGAATTTCTCGGCACTCGACACTTGAATCACGCCTTTTTCTATGACTTTTGTCATTTTCCGGGGATGGTACTGGCTAAGGAGTAATCTTCGATTGCTTTTGGTGAGGTAATCAGAAGGTTGGCTTGTCTGTAGCCCGTGCCGAATAAACAGACGCGACATTAGCTTTTTGTAAATAGTATTTTCTTTTGCGGGAGTTTTCTATTACGGAAGTTAGTGTTTTATATAACCTGGATTTTTTTGCCCGGCTTTAAGCCGGGCTTTTTTGTTGTACAATTAACCCCTTGAATTCTAACTCTATACTCATGCTAGTTACCCGGCCTAAGGCTCTAGGTACTAGGATTTAGGATCGAAGTCTCATGAAAATCCTCATTGATGAAAACATGCCTTATGCTGCTGACTTATTCAGTCAGTTGGGTGAGGTGATTAGCAAACCCGGACGAACATTAACTGCAGATGATTTGATTGATGTTGATGCATTAATGATCCGCTCAGTTACCAAAGTAAATGCCTCTTTGCTGGCAAAGGCGAATAAGCTGCGTTTCGTCGGTACGGCCACGGCCGGGCAGGACCATATTGACCAGGCGCTGCTGACGGAGCGGGGGATCACCTTTACTGCGGCTCCTGGCTGTAACAAGGTCGGTGTGGCTGAATATGTACTTAGTAGTTTGATGGTGCTGGGACAGCAGCAGGGATTTTCAATTTTTGATAAAACCATTGGTATTGTCGGGGCTGGAAACGTTGGTAGTTATTTGGCGCAATGTCTTGATGCGCTGGGCGTTCGTTATTTGCTTAATGACCCTCTTAAGGAAGCTGCTGGTGATCCGCGCCAGTTTCATAGCCTGGAAACCCTGCAGCAGCAATGTGATGTAATTACTCTACATACGCCAATTACCCGAGAAGGGATATATCCGACTTACCACTTGGTTGATGCGTCGTTTTTACGGCAGTTAGTACCGGGCTCTATTTTGATTAATGCCGCTCGCGGTCCTGTTGTTGATAATCAGGCGCTGAAAATAGCGTTACAACAGCGTTCTTCTGGAGAAGGGAAGTTACTGACTGCTGTTTTGGATGTGTTTGAGTATGAACCGCAGGTGGATCTTGAGCTGCTTCCATTGTTAGCTTTTGCGACCCCGCATGTAGCAGGTTACGGTCTGGAAGGAAAAGCGCGCGGGACGACGATGGTGTTTAACCGTTTTTGTCAATTTCTCGATTTGGATAACCATGTAGCGGCGTCAAGTTTGCTTCCTGTCGCGCCGGTGCCATATGTCAAGCTTAGCCAGGACTGGCAGGAATCAGATTTGTTTTCGCTGCTCCAGCTTATCTATGATGTGCGTAAAGATGATGCTCTGTTCCGCCGGGAGATGCAGCGTACAGGTGGCGATGAGACGCAAATGGCTGCGGCATTCGACCTGATGAGGAAAAATTACTGGGATCGACGTGAATATAGTGCGATTACGGTAGCCGGAGAGGCCCGTTTTGGGGTAGAGTCGCTGGCTAAATTAGGTTTTACAGTAGAGGAACTCCATGAGCCAGGAATATGACATTGCCGTACTCGGCGCAACAGGCGCTGTTGGTGAGGCCATTGTAGAAGTCCTAGAGGAACGTAATTTTCCTGTCCGCAATCTTTATTTACTTGCATCTGAGCGTAGTGCAGGGAAAACCTTGCGCTTTAAAGGCAAAAGCGTACGCGTAACAGATGTCGAAGAATTCGACTGGAGTCAGGTACAGATAGCCCTTTTCTCTGCCGGTGCTGAAGCGTCTGAACGTTGGGCACCAATTGCTGCCGATTATGGCGTTGTGGTGATCGACAATACATCACGTTTCCGCTACGAGTACGATGTACCGCTGGTGGTGCCGGAAGTAAACCCGCATGCACTGGCTGATTACCGTAACCGTAATATTATAGCTAACCCGAACTGCTCGACCATTCAGATGCTGGTGGCACTAAAGCCAATTCATGAAGCATACGGTATTGAGCGAATTAATGTGGCGACATACCAGTCTGTGTCAGGCTCTGGTAAGAAGGGCGTTGACGAGCTAGCTGGTCAGACAGCGAAGCTGCTGAACGGCTTACCGGCTGAAAGTAATGTTTATGACAAGCAGATTGCATTTAACTGCCTGCCGCATATCGATGATTTCATGGATAACGGCTACACCAAAGAAGAAATGAAGATGGTGTGGGAAACGCAAAAAATCCTGGGTGATGACAATATTCGTGTAAACCCAACTTGCGTACGTGTACCTGTGTTTTATGGGCATGCCGAAGCCGTTCATGTAGAAACTTGTCAACCTGTGAATGTTGAAGAGGCGATCAGCCTGCTTGAAAACGCTGAAGGTATTGAAGTGTTCCACGGCAATGAATACCCGACCCAGGTTGGTGATGCAACCGGTAAAGACCATGTTATGGTTGCTCGTATCCGTGAAGATATCAGTCATCCTTGTGGTTTGAATATGTGGGTAGTTGCAGATAATATTCGTAAAGGTGCAGCAACTAACAGTGTTCAGATTGCCGAAAAACTGATTGAAGAGTACCTATAAAACCTAGGTCGGATATAAGGTGCGAGTAGCGAAAGCGTTAACGGATTGATTTCCGTTGCTCGCATCAAAATATTTGGCATTGGTCACATTGGAATATGATCTTCATAGTAAAACCCTATTGACAACCTTGACATACCTGTCAGGTAGGCAACAATCCTCATTTACAGCTTAAGAGTCTTGAATAGAGGTCGATAGATTCTTTATGCTATGCGCCATGAATTCGATTCTCGTTCCTTACTGCTCGATGCTCGAAACTTATTACTTATCTCTGCCAGAGGGGGCAACAGGCAGTGTCTGACCTATCGACTATGATAAAACGATTTATATTACCGGCTATTATCGCAAGTGCAGCCTTACAGATGCCGGTTCAAGCTAATACTGTTCGTATATTTGGCCCATCCGGCGGTGAACAGTCTGCTGCTGTCATGGAGCGTTCCCAGAACAATGCCCAGACTCGTGCCTTGGCACCTATTTATGGACCGACAAAGAAGAGCGAAACCTTGTGGTCGATCGCTTCTCGCAGCTTGCCGGCAAATGGTGGGGTTTCTGTTTATCAGATTATCGGTGCGATTCACCGGGCTAACCCACAAGCTTTTGAGCAAAATAATATTCACGGTTTGATTCCGGGTAGTACCCTGAAAATGCCGACACTCGCTCAGGCGCTGCAAGAAGATGTCGACAGCGTTAAGCGCCGCCTAGAGGCAGATAAACGCCGTCAGTCTCGTCAGGCGTCAACGCGTAGTACGCCGACTCCTCAGGCTAGGCCGAAGCCAAAACCAACCGTTGTTGCTGAGCCGGTTCCTCAACCGCCGGTAGTCAAGGAAGTTCAGGTTAAACCAAACACCCCAAAAGTTGCTGCAGTACAGCCAGAGCCTGTAAAAGCCGCGAAGGGCGGTATTCCTCAGAAGCCGGCGGCACTTCAGCAACAGCTGGATGCATCAGACGTTCAGCTCAACAAACTGCTGGAGAGCAACCACTTACTACGTGTTCGCCTGTCTGAAATGCAGCACGAAGTGACGGCGCTGCGAGATCAGGTCAGTAGTGATGACATTTTGCGTGATCAGATCAAAGAATTTATTGAACAAAAGAAAACTCAAATACCAGAAGAGCCTGTTAAGCAGGAATCTTATTGGCTGGATGGCTTAGTCGATAACCCTTGGGCCCTTGCGGCAACGGCATTCATCCCCGGTTCGCTGCTTGCAGGTGCGCTTGCTTTCTTCATGCTGAGACGTAGGAAGGAAGATGATGAGGATGACGTTAAATCCTTGGGCTCGCCAGAAGAGCAAGAACCAGCAATGGTACCCCCGCCGGGTGATGATAATGATCCGGACAGTAGCGATGAAATGGATGAGCTTTTCGGCTCAGATGAAGATGTGCTGTTCAATGATCCTGAAAACAGCCTGTTTTCGGCTGATGGTGATAAGCAAGCCGAATCGATGGATATGCTGGATCTCTCTTCAGGCGACAACGATGAATTCGAGATTGGTAGCGGCCTGACTCCGAGCAGTATTTCTATTAAAGGTGACGAGCAGGCTATCGGACTTCAGGATATGGAGCGTGCCCTCGATGAAATGGATCAATCTCCGGATCAAAGTACTGATGAGGCGTTGACTTCATTGTGGGAGCAATCGCTTCAGAGCGAATCTGAGGATGATGATAACTTTGACCTGGCCGACAGTGGCTCTTTAAGCGGGCTTGATGACGACTTAGTAGCAGAACAAGGGATTGAAGATGGTTTGCTTGACCAGTCAATTCTGGATGACTTGTTGTCTGAAGTAGATGCTGAGAAACAAGAGCCAGAAGCTGACCCAGCACAGCAAATTATCGACCAGGGTGATCTGGATTCGCTGTTTGCCACTACCGGTGAGGAAGAAGATACGCCGGATGAGAGTGTAGCAGCTCCAAGTAGTGTTGTAGATGCGGTAGAGGTTGCAGAAAAACAAGCGGAAGACCTTGCTCTGCAGGCTACTGATGAGCCGGCACTTGCTGATGTCGATGCCATTTTTTTAGCTGAAGAAAATGCATTACCGGAAGAAGAACTTGAATCGCTGCTGGGTGATGACAGTGTCGCCTTGTTGGATGAGCTAATTGAAGAAGATGAGCTATCGAGTGATATCGAAGTTGAAGAAAATAGTACCGCTCTGCTCGATGAGTTGATTGATGAAGGTGCCGATGATTCATTATTTAATGCTGGCGTTTCGGTTGACGAGAACAGCACTGCTTTGCTGGATGAGCTGGTGGATGAGATTGATGAAGAAGGCTCTGTCGCGCCAGATACTGCTGCTGGGTTGGATGAAGTTGGCGGCGAAGGTGCCATCAATATCAACGATGTTGTGATCGATGAAAGTAGCACGGATTTACTTGATGATATTCTTGCTCAGCACAGTGGGCAGCAAGATGCGCAGGCTTTAGATAGTGAATTACCTGCTGATAATGAGCTCTCGGCTGAAGATGCATTTGAGCTTCCGCAGATTAAGGCAGCTCATGAGGTGCTTGCTGATGCGGATTTCCCAGATGCGGATAATCCGGCATTTGATGCGATTTTAAATGCTCCTTTACAGGAGCAAGTGACCCAAGATACTGGAGAGCCAGAGCCAGAGCCAGAGCCAGAGCCAGAGCCAGAGCCAGAGCCAGAAATTACGGTTCAATCTGAGTTGAGTACTGATGTTTCAGATGCTCTTGAACCTGTGGATGAAGTCGCTGAAGAAGTTGGCGAAGACGTTGAAGAAATCAATGCGCTACTTGCTGATATTGAAGATGCTCCGGGTGTTGAAGCGCTACAGGAAGAGTCTCAGTCAGGTGATGTCGAGATTATAGAGCGAAGTGTTGATGAGCTGCTTGATAATTTGGAGTCTCTACAGAAGCAGGAAGAGCCGCATGCACCTGAGTTTGAGGTTGAAGAAGCAAGCGCTGATGTTATTGATGTGCCTACCGGTGTTGATGGGCTTCTCGGTGAGACAAATCCGGGACTAGAGGGACGTGAAAATCTTGAGTCGGCTGCGCTTACAGAAGCGGTGGCACCAGAATTTCATGGCGAAGAGCTGGAAGATAATATGTTGTCAGCTCTTGCTGATGATGAGTTCCCGACGTTCGATGAAGAAGTGGTATTGGCTGAATCTGAGCCAGAACTATTTTCTGCAGAAGAAAGTGTTCCTCAAAAGTTGGATGATTTGCCGGAATTTGATGAAGACGCGGCATCTAACGAGCCTGAAGCAGAAGTGCAGGAGGAGCTGCCTACTGCATTGTCAGATGATGATGAGCAGGGTGCACTTGACCAAATTGTGAAGCAGTTGCAGCAAGCACCTGAAGCAGCCCCGGTATCTCCAGAGCCTGTTGTTGAATCTCTTCCGGTTGAGATGGAAGCGCAATTGCCAGAAGCAGAGCCTATGCCAGCGTCGATTCACGGTGAGCAGCAGGTTGAGTTTGAAACCATTGATCCTGATGCATTGCCAGAATTCAGCGAAGACGAGGCGCTGCAGGCTTCTTTTGACGAGCAGCTTGAACTTGAACAATACGAGCTTGAGCAAGGGCTTCGGGGCAACCGTGAGCCGCAGGTGGCGGAGGCTAAGGACGCTGAGCCTGCTAAGATGTTTGATGATGAGCTGGTCGATGCTGCAGGCTTAGATATGGCTGCATTGCTGAGCGAGCAGGATGGTGAACCTGAACCGATATTGGGAGGTTTGGGTGATGAGCTCAATAGCCCGGTTCAGGAATCGGCTGCTGAACTTCAAGCTGAACCGATGGCGATGGTTTTAGAGGATTCGAATGAGAGTGCCCTGAATACGCCAGAGTTCGAGCCTGAATTAGAACCAGAGCTCGATAGTGTGGTTGCTGAAGCGCCTGCTGATGTTACCGATAACCTAGCGGGTAGTCCTGAAGTTAAAGCTGAAAGTTCTGACTTTGATCTGGAAGCAGGTCTTGCGCTTCAGACGGAGTTGGACGCTGAGCGCGAGCAGTTACTTTTCAACTCGTTTGCCGATGAAGGTCTTGTTTCAGCTGAGCTGGAAATGCCGGAAGAAGATTCAGGGATCTGGGCTGCGAGCAGTCCCAAGCCAGAAATTGCAACGGAAGACTGGGCAGAACAGCCGCAGATGCAGACTGAAGACGTCGATGCCTTTGATACAGATATGCTGCAGGCTGAGTTGGATACCCGGACTGAATTGTCTGAAGAGGCTGGCAGTGAGTTAGTTGATGAGCGAATCTCACCAACAGACTATATCAGTATTGATGAGCTGATGAAGGACATGGAAACTGAAGAATCAGTTGAAGTTGAAGAAGAGCCGCTTAATCTTGAAGTCGGATTGGATGAGTTCCCAGATGTTTTGTCTGATGTGGCTGCTTTTGATGTTGACAGTCAGGGGGGGGGGGCCTGCAAATTAGATTTGGCAAAGGCATACCTTGAGATGAATGACAGTGAAGGTGCGCAGGGTTTACTGGAAGATATTGCTAATAACGGTGATGAACAAAGTAAACGAGAAGCGCAAGCCCTGCTTCAGAAGGTGAGAGGCTAGAGAAGACCGATGATTGAGAGGCGAGTGTCGAGGAGATGCTCGCCTCTCTGGTTACCCCCCCTCGAAACTCATTCTTTTTTTCCCTATAATCCCTCTCTCCTTGAAAACAGGCCATCTGCGCCGACAGAAAGAACGAAGTAAATTATGCGAATAGCTTTAGGTATCGAGTATGATGGTGCCAAGTATTATGGTTGGCAGCGTCAGCGTGACGTTGATAGTGTGCAAGAGCGCCTGGAAAAAGCGTTAAGCAAAATTGCTAACCAGCCTATCGAGGTACAGTGTGCCGGTCGTACTGATGCCGGCGTTCATGGTACTGGACAGGTTGTTCATTTTGATGTCGACATTGAACGTAAAATGGTTGCCTGGACGATGGGAACCAATGCTAACTTGCCGAAAGATATTGCGGTCCGTTGGGCTAAGGAAGTGAATGAGGATTTCCACGCTCGTTTTACTGCAACCGCTCGCCGCTATCGCTATATCATCTATAATCATGCACTACGCCCTGCAATTCTGAGTAAAGGGGTGAGCCACTACCATGGTGAACTTGATGTGAAAAAAATGCATGAGGCAGGTCAGTACTTGCTAGGTGAGAATGACTTCACATCCTTCCGTGCTGTTTATTGTCAATCACTTAGTCCTTGGCGTAATCTTATGCACTTAAATGTGTCTCGTCAGGGTAACTTCGTCATTATTGATATCAAGGCGAATGCATTTGTTCACCATATGGTACGAAATATCACGGGTAGCTTGATCAAAGTCGGTCGTGGTGAAGAAAAACCAGAATGGATGCAGTGGTTACTGGAACAAAAAAATCGCACCCTTGCTGGTGCAACGGCTAAAGCGGAAGGCCTGTATTTGGTTGATGTAGATTATCCTGAAGAGTTTGGTCTGCCTCGGGCTTCAATTGGCCCGCTATTTTTGCCAGATTAAAGTGTCATAATCGATGTTGGATGATGAGTAACGAACTGAAAAACAGGTGATTAGTCGTTGCCATTAAAAATGGCAGCAAGATCACATCTCGTTACTCTTATGATGTAATTCATCACTGTAAACAACTAGTACAACCAGTTTTTTATCTACAGATCGACAACTTTGTGCTTTAATTCCACGTCGGTAAATTAACCGGTAAATTAACGAATTTGTAATTCTCGGCTATCTAGCCGGGAAATAAGAAGATTAAAGGTCATTCATGAGCTGGCTTGAAAAGATCCTCACGAAAAGCAACATTGTTTCTTCTCGAAAAGCGTCTATCCCTGAAGGGGTATGGACCAAATGTACGTCATGTGAACAAGTGCTTTACCATGCAGAGCTAGAGCGTAACCTAGAAGTATGTCCGAAGTGTGACCATCACATGAGAATTAAGGCGCGCCATCGCCTGGAAACGTTCCTGGATGCTGAAGGCCAGGTAGAAATTGCGGATGAACTAGAGCCAAAAGATAAGCTGAAGTTCCGCGACTCGAAGAAATATAAAGATCGCCTATCGACAGCACAAAAAACAAGTGGTGAAAAAGACGCCATGGTTGTTATGAAGGGTACGCTACTTGAGCAGCCACTGGTTGTCTGCGCGTTTGAGTTCTCTTTCATGGCGGGATCGATGGGCTCCGTAGTGGGCGCTAAATTTGTTCGTGCTGTTGATGAAGCCATTGCCAATAACTGTGCTTTGGTATGTTTCTCTGCCAGTGGTGGTGCTCGTATGCAGGAAGCGCTGATGTCACTGATGCAGATGGCTAAAACCAGTGCAGCACTAGAGCGTTTGTCAAACAAGGGCCTGCCATTTATTTCGGTTCTGACGGATCCGACATTGGGTGGTGTATCGGCAAGTCTGGCTATGCTGGGTGATATCAATATCGGTGAGCCGAAGGCATTGATTGGCTTTGCTGGCCAGCGTGTTATTGAGCAGACAGTACGTGAGAAGCTTCCAGAAGGCTTCCAGCGTAGTGAGTTCCTGCTTGATCACGGCGCTATCGACATGATTGTTGACCGTCGTGAAATGCGTCAGCGTATTGGTGGTTTGATTGCTAAGCTAACTCATGCCACATCGCCGATGGTGGTGCCGGTACCGACTGAGAAGCCTGCGGTAAGCGAAGATACAACTGACGTTGATAACGAGCAGGAATAATCGTTATCGGCGGCTGAAGCGAGTTTGAATGGCAATCATAGCAATCATTCAGAGCAGTATGTATAGCCTGTTGATTGAATTTATTGTAGTGATTGCATGAATTCAAACTCGTTTCAGTGTTAAATTAGTACCCATTATTGGTACTAATTTAGAATGAATACAATGTCCGGACTGACAGCACCACAAGCCACAGCCCCTCTTTCTTCCTGGCTGACTTACTTAGAAAACCTCCACACCAGTGCCATTGACCTTGGATTAGATCGCGCTCTTGCTGTTGCGCAGCGAGCACAGCTAACTAAGCCTGCACAACGCGTTATTACCGTTGCCGGAACAAACGGCAAAGGATCTACTTGCGCTATTCTTGAAGCTATTTTGTTGGATGCTGGCTACAAGGTGGGTGTATATAACTCTCCGCATTTAATCCGTTATAACGAGCGGGTACGTATTAATGGCCAGGAATTGGCAGATAGTGAACATAGCCAGGCATTTGCTGCTATCGAGCAGTACCGTGGCGATACTAGCTTGAGTCTGTTTGAGTTCGGTACGCTTGCGTCATTGCAGCTGTTTAAGCAGCATCAGGTTGATGTGGTTATTCTTGAAGTTGGCCTTGGCGGACGTCTTGATGCAACCAATATTGTCGAACACGATGTTGCCGTTATCACCAGCCTTGCTGTCGATCACGTTGACTGGCTGGGTGATGATATCGAAGTGATTGGCTATGAGAAAGCCGGTATTTTCCGCTCAGAAAAACCAGCCGTTTGTGGTCAGCCAAATCCTCCAGCCAGTGTGCCGGCTCATGCGGATGACATCGGAGCCCAATTGTACCAGGTGGGTTATCAGTTTGATTATCAGCAGGAGGGGAGTAGCTGGCGCTGGCATTGTGGTGCTTTTGACCTGCAAAACCTTCCATTACCGTCTTTGCCACTGCCGAATGCGGCTACCGCGTTGATGGCGTTGGGCGTGGCTGAGCTTGAAATTAGCGATGAAAACATTGCAGCTGGCCTGTCTAAAGCTTCTTTGCCGGGCCGTATGGAGCGGGTTTCATCGTCACCGCTGACTATCCTGGATGTGGCCCACAACCCTCATTCAGCCCATTATTTTGCTGAGCAGCTAAGCATAATTAAGCAGCGCGAAAGCAAAGGGCGTATTCATGGTGTGGTCGCTATGCTGCATGATAAAGATATCGCAGCAACGATCGCTGAGATGACTGGCATTGTTGATGCGTGGTACCCAGCGTCACTTGAAGGACCTCGAGCCGCTAAAGCAGAAGAGATTATTGCTTATCTGGATGGTGATGTGCCAGCGTATCGGACCCCAGAACAAGCTTATGAGGCAGCGGTGACGCAAGCCGGAGGCGAGGATATGGTAATCGTGTTTGGCTCGTTTTACACTGTCGGTCAAGTTTCCAGCCATATTTCATCATCACAGGAGTAGACGTGGCGAGTAAATTTCAGAGCCGATTGGTCGGAACCATTATTTTGGTTGCTATCGGTGTTATCTTTCTGCCCGATTTGTTCGATGGCAAGAAACAGCATTATCAGGAGCAGTTCGCCAGTATTCCTCTTCAGCCGCAGATTGGCAGTGAAGAGGAGTTTGCGACAATACCTGAGCCAGAGTTTGCAGAGATTGACTTGCCACCCGAGCCTGTCAGTGAGCCAAAAGTTGGCAATCAGGACAGCGGTTGGGTGGTCCAGTTAGGTGTGTTCCGTAATATTGATAATGCCAACCAGTTGGTTGTCAAATTGCGTGATGCAGGTTATCAGGCACATGTTTTCCCCAAACAGCCTAAAAAAGGTGATCTGGCACGAGTAGTTGTCGGCCCGGATATATCGAAGTCAAAGTTATCAGCACAGGTCAAAGATTTGGAAAAATTAACTGGATTGAAAGGCCGATTGCTTAGATTTAACCCACTCAACCCTTAGGTAAACGTTTGCGTTCTAATTTTTTCTGTTAGAATACGCACCAACAAGACGAATATAACAAATGATGATCTGGATAGATTACGTAATTTTAGGCGTAATAGGCTTCTCTGCACTGGTCAGTTTGATCCGTGGATTTGTTAAAGAAGCATTGTCACTGATAATTTGGTTTGCTGCTTTTTTTATAGCCAGTAATTTTTATACTCAGCTAGCAGCATACTTTACGAACATTAGGGATGAGATGCTACGAAATGGTAGCGCCATTGCCGCGTTGTTCATCGCGACACTGATTGTCGGTGCAGTGGTGAACTATGTGATTGGACAGTTAGTCCAGAAAACCGGTTTGTCAGGAACAGATCGTGTTCTGGGAATTGTCTTTGGTGGAGTGAGGGGCGTATTGATTGTGTCGGCCTTACTGTTCTTTATTGATGCATTCACGGGATTTGCCAAAGCAGACTGGTGGCAGCAGTCGCAGTTGATCCCACAGTTTGGCGTTGTGATCGAATGGTTCTTTACTTACCTCAAAGATACGTCAAGTTTCTTGCCCGGCGCATTTTAGTGCCGGTGTATAGCTGCTTTTATTGATACAACACATTCAGCGGGCATTCGGTAGAACCGGATACCTGCTGAAAATCAGGTATTGGTAGAAACGGTTTTAACTGCTACTTAATGCGTGACGAGGATTTAGGACATGTGTGGTATTGTCGGAATCGTGGGATCAACCCCGGTAAACCAGTCTATCTATGATGCACTGATCGTGCTGCAGCATCGCGGCCAGGATGCCGCCGGTATTGTTACCCTGGAAAGCAATCGTTTTCGTCTGCGTAAGGCAAACGGTCTGGTACGTGATGTTTTTGCCACCAGGCACATGCAGCGTTTGCAGGGAACTGTGGGAATTGGCCACGTTAGGTACCCGACCGCGGGGAGTTCCAGTGCCTCTGAAGCTCAACCGTTTTATGTGAACTCGCCTTTTGGCATCTCATTGGCGCATAACGGTAACCTGACCAATGCGGCCGATATCCAGGAAAGTCTTTTTAAGCAAGCCCGCCGCCATGTGAATACCTCCTCAGATTCTGAAATTCTTCTGAATGTATTAGCTAACCAGTTGGAAGGGGCATCGTCGTATCCGCTTACTCCTGAAGATATATTCTCAGCTGTTCGTGCCGTTCACCGCATTGTTTCCGGGGCTTATGCGGTCGTAGCTATGGTAATCGGCCATGGTTTGATTGCATTTCGCGATCCGAACGGTATTCGCCCTCTTTGCCTGGGGCGGCGCGAAGTGGGTGGTAAGGTTGAATATATGGTGGCATCTGAATCTGTTGCACTTGATGCCGTTGGGTTCGATTTTATGCGTGATGTTTCGCCAGGTGAAGCCGTGTATCTTGATTTTGATGGCCAGCTTTATACCGAGCAGTGTGCTGATAATCCGGCTTTGCACCCATGTGTTTTTGAGTTTGTTTATTTTGCCCGTCCCGATTCTTTCATTGATAAAGTTTCTGTTTACAGCGCCCGTGTTTGTATGGGTCAGAAGTTGGGTGAGAAGATCAAGCGAGAATGGTTTAACCATGATATTGATGTGGTGATCCCAATACCTGAAACATCTTGTGATAGTGCGCTGGAAATCGCCCGCACATTGGATAAACCATACCGTCAGGGATTTGTGAAAAATCGCTATGTCGGTCGAACCTTTATCATGCCTGGTCAGCAAATGCGTCGTAAATCGGTACGTCGTAAGCTCAATGCTATTCGCTCTGAGTTTAAGGATAAGAATGTCCTGTTGGTTGATGACTCCATCGTCCGTGGCACAACGTCAGAGCAGATTATAGAAATGGCGCGTGAAGCCGGAGCCCGTAAAGTTTATTTGGCATCAGCTGCACCGGAAGTTCGTTTCCCGAATGTTTACGGTATTGATATGCCAAGTGCCAACGAGCTGATTGCACATGGCCGTGAAGTGGATGAAATTTGTAAGATGATTGGGGCTGATGGCCTGATATTCCAGGATCTTGATGATCTGGTAGCAGCGGTTGCCGAAGGAAACCCTGATATCAAGCAGTTCGAGACATCTGTCTTTAGCGGCACTTATGTGACTGGCGATATTAATCAGGATTACTTGGATTACTTGGAAAGTCTGCGTAGCGAAGACTCTAAGACTCAACGTGAAATGCAACAGGATTTAGCAAACCTCGAATTGCATAACGAAGGGGTATAAGCCCAGAAAGCAGAAAGCAGAAAGCGAATGGTTTTACCCATTCGCTTTTTTGATCGTACTTCTACTTCTACTTCTACTTCTTAATGGCTAAATTGTGGTCCGATTCCCAGGTTCCATAGAATAACCGAGCCGGCGATGATCGATACCAGCAATACTAAGCCGCAGGTCACAATCGAGCTGGCATAGATGAAGCCTCGTTCTTCTGGAATGTGCATCAGAATCGGCACTCCTGTGTATAGGAGATATACGGAGTAGGCAACACCAATCAAGCCTGCAATCATAATGAACCAGACTTGGGGATAGATAGCTGCGATGCTGATCATAAATAATGGCGTTGCCGTATAGGCTGCCAACTCAAGAGCTTGGGTAAATGTTGGTGTCGAACCGAATGTATGACTCATCCAGTAAGTCAGATAGGCTAGGGCAAAAACCCCGGCGATTAGAGCGAAATACATGGCAACGGACATACTCAATGCGCTTGATTGGGTAAGGTAAATCGGCTCACCGACACCTATTCGCCATCCAATAAAGACACTGGAGATAAAGGCAAAGGTTGGTGGCAGCAAAGCAATCAACAATATGTGCGAGAGGCTGTTTTGAATACCTTCGTGGTCCTTGTCAATGGCACGCCACTCTTGTTTTGGATGGGTATATAGCCCAAATAGGTGTCCCAGAATCATAGCATTACCTCGTTATCCTGTGCGGTAATTCGCACGGTCAAGTTGTTCGACTTAAGAACATTTTTTGTGCTCTTCTGATATATACCGAACAAGCACAGATAAATCCCTTATTCAGTACATTAACATTTAGTCGCGCTTGTCTGGGTTGGCAAGAAATTGGAGGGGCCAGCCGGTGTGACCGACTGGCAATAAAAGTAGAGTAAGGCTTATAACTTGAAGTATTCGCTAGCAAATTCAATAAACAGGCGAAGTTTTTCCGGCTGGTAGTCGCGGTGATTATATAACAGGTAGACTTCACGCGGGTTGGCCGACCAGTTTTCCAGTATTTGAATCAGTTCGCCGGATTCTATATATTTTTTCAGCATCACATCCGGCATTAGAGTGATACCTAGCCCGCTAACGCATGCTTTACGGACTACGTTGAGCTGATTTGCTTCGAAGCGGCCTCGTTCATTGACTGCTATGGTTTCGCCGTTACTGTCGGTAAGGCGCCAGCGTAATAAAGGCTTGCCTTTAAGCAGGGAATGCTGGTGGAGATCCTGAGCATGCTTGGGCTCCGCATTGTTTTTCAGGTATTCAGGGCTGGCAACCAAGATGTCTTTGACTGCATTGATTCGCCGGGCAATCAGGGTAGAGTCTCGTTGCGGACCAACACGGAAAATCACATCCCAGTCCGTTGGGTCGAGCTGCTCTGGTTCGCTACTCATATTCAGCTCGATACTGATAGCCGGGTGCTCCATCATAAAAGCGTTCAGCATCGGCTGAAGCATCACCTTGGTGAGGTTAGATGGTGCGGCTATTTTGAGTTTACCGGCTGCACCTTTACATTCTTCGCTAATGTGTTCCGTAGTATCAACAAGCTGCTGAAGCAGAGGGCTACAATCGTCATAGAATTTTTGTCCAGCTTCTGTCAGAGACAGCTTACGGGCATGACGGTTTAACAGGCGAATACTGAGGCATTCCTCCAGGGCTTGGATCCGTCGGGTCAGGGTTGCGACAGGGACTTGAGTTTTTCGAGAGGCGGCTGTATAGCTGCCATTGTCGACAACCATACGAAACAAATTTAAATCGTCAAGCTTCATACACACACAATAACTGAAAACTTATAATTGGGAATTGTATAACGAAATGTGTTAAAAGATTTCATTATTCTAACAAGTTTTGCTGTAAATCAATATTTCCCCGCCATAAATATTAATATGTAGATTTTTATGCCTTGAAATGGCTAATGTTTGAAGTAGGTTGCAATATCAACTTATATCTTTTCTGAAAATCGTTAGAGCCATGACGGAACTCAATTTCCGACCTATGCTTTTGATAGGTTGATTAGCTAATGGGCTTTTATGCGCACATACTCGGATAAACCCGTCGATCCCCCTGAAAAAAAGCGGGGTATAGCAACCCATCATTCTTGGAGGGCTCAACCTTTGCTTGAGGATAAAGACGTTCTCGTTGTCGAAGACGATCCTGTTTTTCGTATGATGATTGCTGGCTTTTTAAAAAGCCAGGGTTGCAGTGTGCGTGAGGCAGAAGATGGATTGGCTGGTCTGCAGGCGTTGCGGGACGGGATACCTGATGTTTTGCTTTGTGATCTAGCGATGCCAATCTTAAGTGGGATGGAGTTTGTTGAAGAGATTTCGGTGCAATACCCTATGGTGCCGGTCATTGTGATATCCGGAACTGGAAATATGGGGGACGTGGCAGCGGCCTTGCGACATGGTGTCAAAGATTTTTTGATAAAGCCACTTGATAACATCATGGTGTTGAAATCGGCGATCTTATCTGTGCTTAAGTCACAGGATTCAGTAACCGAAAATCGAGACTTCTCCAGCCAGTGGTTTGGTGTGAGTCAAGATGAAAGTGGAATCGATGAGGAGCTTGAGTGGCACATTGAAGAGTTGAAAGCCAATCCTCGTGCTGCTCGCGAATTGTTGATGGGGCTGATGCCTGAAGTAGATTCAAGCCAGGGGGATTGGCAGTTGAACTATTGCGTGCTGCAAGCTGCCGATGTGCAACCAGTGCTACTCGATTATACCTGGCTGATGGATGGGCGACTGGCATTTTACTTGGTGGATTCTTCATCCGATCCTGAAAACGGTACAGCAACGACTTTACTCATACGTGCCTTCTTTAATGATTACCTTCGAACTCGAATGGCCGATGAGAACAATATATCTAGCTTGATCCAGTTAATTGAGAAAGGAATGAAGCATTCGGGCTATGCATCACCGATCAAAGCTCTGTTTGGTATTTTTGATGCGTGTGATAAGAGCTTGTCGGTGATTTCTTCCGGGCTTGGTGCTGTACTTCAAACCAGTGATGGTAATAATAACATCCCTGTCCAGACATGGCTGGGCACGAATGCCAGCCAAAATGATATCGTGAGGTTGCAGCTGTCGGAATCTGGGGGGCGCTTGTCACTGAGCGAAATTGGTTCCGCGAGCTTTAGTTTGACGCTGAAAAGGTGTGGTTTTTAGGGTTTTAGTGAATAGAATAAAAAACGAGAGCCAATGGCTCTCGTTTTTTAGTTTCGAAGCTCGTTTCTAGGTTCTAGATGCTCGCTTCTTGATATTTATTATGCTTCAACTGGTTGCGCTTCAGTTGTTTCTTCTTCAACAACTTGACCTTCAGCGCCGTGCATCCAACGGATCAGCTGGTTAGAGCAAAGTAGTAGAAGTACGCCAGCGATGGTCGCAGCAATTGCAATACCGCTGAAGATAGCCATCGGACCAGCTTCACCGACTTGTGCTCCGATAATTCCAGAAACGTAGTTAGCAATTGCGGTGAAGCCGAACCATGCCCCCATCATCAGAGATGTCAGACGAAGTGGTGAAAGCTTAGTGACCATAGACAGGCCGATTGGAGACAGGCAAAGTTCACCAAGAGTATGGAAGAAGTAAGCGCCAACCAGCCACATCATCGACGTTTTAACGGTGATATCACCACCTTGCTGAATAACGGCACCGACCATGCATAAGAAACCAATAGCAAGGAAGAACAGGCCCATCGCAAATTTAATTGGAGAGCCAGGCTCTTTAGGCCCCATTTTCACCCAGATAGAGGCAATGATAGGTGCCAGAGTGATAACAAAGAATGGGTTCAGAGACTGGAACCAAGCGGCTGGGACTTCAAAGCTACCAAGCATACGGTCAGTGTACTGCTGAGAGTAGATGTTCATCAGGCCACCGGCCTGCTCGAACCCTGCCCAGAAGATAATAACGAACGTACCCATGATCATGATAACTTTCAGACGATCACGTTCTTGTGCCGTTAGCGGTACTTTTTTACCTGACTTGTTCATTTCAGCTGCACGCTTGGCGGCCGGAACCTTACCGATATCGCCCAGTAGACGTTCAGCAAACATTAACTGGGTAACTAAGCTGATTAACATACCAATACCGGCAGTCAGAAAACCTGCTTTCCAGCCATAAGTTGCAGAAGCTGTACCTGCGATGATCCCCGCAAGTAGAGAGCCGAGGTTGATACCCATGTAGAAGATAGTGAAAGCACCGTCACGGCGGTTATCGCCTTCCTGATATAGGTCACCTACCATGGTAGAGATATTTGGCTTGAACAGGCCGTTACCAATAATTAGCAAACCTAAGCCTAGGTAGAATGCTGTTATTGCATGCGGATCAATCATGCTATTAGGCAGTGCCAGCGTAAATTGCCCCAGCGCCATCAGGATGCCACCGAAGATGATAGAGCGGCGTTGGCCCAGGAAGTTATCGGCAATCCACCCACCAATAAGAGGAGTGATGAAAACAAGACCGGTGTAGATGCCGTAAAGGTTTAGTGCGTCTTGAGTTGACCAGCCAAGGCCACCATTGATGGTTTTATCTGTAAGATAAAGTACCAAAATTGCGCGCATGGCGTAGTAAGAAAATCGTTCCCACAGTTCTGTTCCAAACAGTAAAAACAAACCTTTTGGGTGGCCAAGTAATGTACCACTTTTCAGATTGCTCATAATTATTCTCTAGTATTGAGTTATTTGTGCGTTTGCAAATTCGGCTCTTTTTATAAAGGACAAACTTTTAAACTGCAAATCTTCACATTTATAGAACATATGGCGAACGATGCAACTTGTTGATTTATAACGAGTTGCATATCTTTTATTCAAAAGTGAAAACTCAGATTTATAATGGTATCTTGGAGTGTTAGTCTGTAGTTTTCTAATTAGTGGATTTATAAGTTATTATGTGTTCCATCGTTAGTATTTTTGTCTGATATTTTTAATTATTAATGATTGTTACAGCAGTGGTGGGTGGTAAGTACGGTTTTACTCGTTTTTTTCAGGCGTTATGGAATAAGTTGTTCTTTGCACACCAGTATTTATAATTTAGAAGGTTTTGAAGTTCGCGATGGTTAAGCAGAGAGCATTATGAAAGATTGGTATCTTCTTTATTGCAAGCGAAGTGAGCAAGAGCGCGCAGTGATCAATCTAGATCGCCAGGGAGTAGAGTGTTACTACCCGCAAGTAACGGTACAAAAAATTGTAAGGGGCAAACGGGTTGAGAATTATGAACCTTTGTTCCCTAACTACATGTTTGTTTATTTTGATCCTGAAGATATTAGTTATACAACGATTCGTTCAACCCGAGGTGTTGCCGATTTTATTCGTCAAGGTGCTAAACCTCAGACGGTCCAGCCGGATCTGATCTATGGCTTGATGATGAATGAAGATAGTGCAGAGCATCAGTCGAAGCTATCGAGTTTACCAATGCCGGGCGAGAGCCTGAAATTGGAGCAAGGTCAGTTCAAAGGGTTGGAAGCCATATATCAGGAGCCTGATGGCGAGAAGCGTTCGTTTATGTTGATTAACTTGCTTGGAAAGCCTGTAAAAGTCAGCGTACAGAATGAAGATATCGTGAAGAAGTGAGTTTGAAGCTGCGTTGCTGTCGCCACTCACTGGCCTGTTTGTTATAGTTCGCTACATTAGTGATTAATGGAATTAAAAATGTCTAATACTTCCCCTGTATCCCCAGTCCGTAAAGCTGTGATTCCTGTCGCAGGTTTAGGTACTCGTATGTTACCTGCAACGAAGGCTATTCCGAAGGAAATGTTGCCGATTGTCGATAAGCCTCTCATCCAGTATGTTGTGAATGAGTGTGTAGCTGCAGGTATTAAAGAAATTGTGCTGGTAACGCACTCGTCGAAAAACTCGATCGAGAACCACTTCGATACTTCGTTTGAGCTGGAAGCTACACTTGAAAAACGTGTGAAGCGCCAGTTGTTGGATGAAGTACAAAGTATTTGTCCGAAAGACGTTACGATTATGCATGTGCGTCAAGGACAGGCTAGAGGCTTGGGCCACGCTGTATTGTGTGCTCATCCCTTGATTGGAGATGCTCCGTTTGCGGTGGTATTGCCTGACGTAATTTTGGATGATGTAGCCAGTGATCTTCGCAAAGATAACATGGCTGCAATGGTCAAAGCTTTTGATGAGACAGGGATCAGCCAAGTAATGGTGGAGCCTGTGCCTATGTCTGAGGTTTCCAGCTATGGTGTTGCAGATATTAATGGCGCGGAGCTTAAGCCTGGTGAAACGGCACCAATGACGAAAGTTGTTGAGAAGCCAGCCCAAGAAGAAGCACCGTCGAATCTGGCAATTGTTGGTCGATATGTATTACCGGCTGAGATCTGGAACTTACTGGAAAAAACACCGGTTGGTGCTGGTGATGAAATCCAGCTAACGGATGCGATTGATATGTTGATGGAGTCAAAGCAGGTTAACGCTTTCCATATGTCGGGCAAGAGCCACGACTGTGGCAGCAAACTAGGCTACATGCAGGCATTCATCGAGTATGGTATGCGACATGAAACGCTAGGTGAAGATTTCACTGCTTATTTGAAAGAAGTGGCTAAGTCGCTGTAAGCGTATTTGAGGTTCAATCTGATCTCTTAGAACTAGCCATAATAAAGTGTAAAATTTAAAAAAGCGAAAGGTTATAACCCTTTCGCTTTTTTATTTCTTTATTACCCAATCAGCTTGAATGGTATTGCTCACAAGCATGCAGGGTGTTTTCAATTAATGTTGCTACGGTCATCGGACCGACTCCGCCTGGAACTGGAGTAATATGGCGGGCTTTCTCCCGGGCAACATCATACTCAATGTCGCCGGCTAGCTTGCCGTTGTCCAGTCGGTTGATACCAACATCAATGATGGTTGCACCTTCTTTGATCCACTCTCCTGGAATAAAGCTGGGTTTACCAACGGCTACGATCAGAATATCTGCTTGGCGAACATGAGATTCAAGATCCCGGGTAAACCGATGGCATGTTGTCGTAGTCGCGCCAGCAAGGAGTAATTCCAGTGTCATTGGTCGACCAACGATATTGGATGCACCGACAATAACTGCATGCCTGCCTCGGACTTCAATGTTATAGCGCTCAAGTAGTGTCATTACACCTTTCGGGGTGCAGGAGCGAAGCTTTGGAATACGTTGACACAGGCGACCAACATTATAGGGGTGAAACCCGTCGACATCTTTTTCCGGATCGATTTGTTCGAGTATTTTTGTTGTATCGATTCCAGCCGGTAAAGGGAGTTGGACGAGGATACCGTCAATGCTGTTATCACTGTTGAGCTCATTAATTAAGGCTAATAGCTCTGTCTCATTAGTGCTTGCCGGCAGGTCAAAAGATTTGGAAATAAATCCAACTTCATCACAGGCTTTGCGTTTGCTGGCAACGTAAATTTGGGAGGCAGGGTCTTGCCCGACAAGGATAACAGCTAAACCTGGAGCGCGTAACCCGGCGTCGACTCGTGCTTTAACACGGGCTGCAACTTCTTGTCGAACGGTTTGAGATATGAGTTTTCCATCAATAATTTGAGCGGCCATGTTTTTCCTTTGGGCTGTAAGTGATGAGCGTGAGTATTGTCGCAAACAATGTGATTTTGATCTGTTCCGCAAACGGTTGCCTTGTCGTGTTTTGATTACATTATACGAAGATGTTGGTTGATTGTGACTTTAAGGTGATTACGTTTACGCGATAACAATACCTGTAGCGGTTGTTCCTTCAAAAAGCTAGGCTAATCGATTAATTGTAGCAGTTACTTACTGAATTTAATGCAAATTGTTGCTACTTTGAGCGTTCGGTGCGTTGGAGTGGAAAAACGAGGGAAAAAGCGTTGACGTAAGTTTCTGACTACGTATAATTCCGTCCCGTAACTTATCGTTACGCCTAATGATGCGCCCTTAGCTCAGTTGGATAGAGCACGTGCCTTCTAAGCATGTGGTCGCAGGTTCGAATCCTGCAGGGCGCGCCACTTCCCCCCTTCATTTTCGTCTCCCTTGATTGTTATTAATACATTTTGTTTTTGAACATGCATTGTTTTCATTAGCTCAGAGAAGTTGTGCATATTTATCTTCGTGTTTTTTAATTCGTACATCTTACCTGTTACACGGTGTTCCATTTCAAAACAGAAAACTACTCTTATTGCCTTGGGTCAACCTTTCCGACAATAGCCAGTAATATTGTTGGCTGTCTTGGTTGGAGTGTAGTGTTAGTTTTTGGCAATGTTGTGTTGAAATGGTGGGGGAAGCTGTGTCCGTTGTTCCTGGCCTCGCAATTCAGTTCTCGTCTAAACTATAGTCGCTGGTCATAAGCGGTATTGAACAGAAAAACACCATTCGTTGTTTTTCCACAGCAGATAATTCAGCTCATGGTCAAAAAAATACAAAAGGAGCAGAAATTTTTGCTTTTTGCCCTTGTAAATGGAATTTTTGCCCCTATCTTGTGTGAAAGGTTTGATTGCGGTGCGGTTTAACTGTCTCGACGACAGGAGATAGGACCGCTATAATACCGCTTTTTTAATTTCTGGCTCAGTGACTTCCAAGTCAGTAGCAACAGAAATTATCAGAATTAAGGCGTTATGGTTTTGGTGTGGTTGCCAGCCATAACACGAAAGGATGCCACCGTCAGCATAGGCTGATCGGCAACATCACTCAGACAATGCTGAGTAAGTTTTGAGGTTAAATAAAATGCAAGTTACCGTTGAAACCACTGAAGGTCTAGAACGCCATCTAACTATCACAGTTCCAGCTGCAAACATCGAAGATGCTGTAACAGCAGAACTGAAGAAAATTGCTAAGAATCGTCGTTTCGATGGTTTCCGTCCAGGTAAAGCTCCGCTGAAAATGGTTGCTCGTATGTTCGGCGCATCTGTTCGCCAGGACATCCTAGGTGAAGTGATGCAGCGTCACTACATTGAAGCTATCGTTAAAGAAAAAATTAACCCAGCTGGTGCACCTACTTTTACTCCAGTTGAAATTGCTGAAGGTAAAGATCTAGTTTTCAAAGCATCTTTTGAAGTATTCCCTGAGATCGAACTAGCTGGTCTTGACAAAATCGCTGTTGAAAAACCAACTGCTGAAGTTAAAGACGAAGACGTTGATACAATGCTAGACACGCTACGCAAGCAGCAGGCAACTTGGAAAGAAGTTGAAGAAGCTGCAGTTGCTGATAGCCGTGTAACTATCGACTTTACTGGTTCTGTTGACGGTGAAGAATTCGAAGGCGGTAAAGCTGAAGCTTTCGCTCTGGCAATGGGCCAGGGCCGCATGATCCCAGGTTTTGAAGACGGTATCGTTGGTAAGAAAGCTGGTGACGAGTTCACAGTAGAAGTGACTTTCCCAGAAGAATACCACGCTGAAAACCTAAAAGGTAAAGCAGCATCTTTCGCTATCAAACTACACAAAGTTGAAGCGCAGGAGCTACCAGAGCTAACTGAAGAGTTTGTTGCTAAGTTCGGTGTTGAAGACGGTTCTGTAGACGCACTTAAAGCAGAAGTTCGCAAGAACATGGAACGTGAGCTGAAGCAAGCTGTTAAAGGCCGCATCAAAGACCAGGTTCTTAACGGCCTGATCGAGCAGAACGACATTACTGTTCCTGCTGCTCTAATCGACCAGGAAATCAATGTTCTACGCCAGCAGGCAGCTCAGCGTTTCGGCGGTGATGCTCAGAACACTCCTGAACTACCACGCGAGCTGTTCGAAGAGCAAGCTAAGCGTCGCGTAGTTGTTGGCCTGCTTCTAGGCGAAGTGATCAAGTCTGAAGAGCTGAAAGCGGATGAAGAGCGCGTTAAAGCGATCATCGCTGAAATGGCTTCTGCATACGAAGATCCAACAGAAGTGGTAGCTTACTACGAGAAGAACGAGCAGATGATGAACAACATGCGCAACGTTGCTCTTGAAGAGCAAGCTATCGATGCGCTTCTTGCGAAAGCTCAGGTTTCTGAAAAAGAAGTTAGCTTCAACGAGCTAATGAACCAACAGCAGCCAGTAGCTTAATTTGCTGAAATTACTGTAGGGATTTGACTTTGTTTCAAATCTTCTGCTAACAATGGTCCGTGTGAGAGTAATTTCATTCGGGCCATTTATTTTAGGGAAATAACGTTATGAACTACCAAGACAAAAACGCCATGTCGCCAATTATGGATGCGCTGGTTCCTATGGTGGTCGAGCAGACTTCTCGTGGTGAACGTTCCTACGACATCTATTCCCGACTACTAAAAGAGCGTGTGATTTTTTTGACCGGCCAGGTTGAAGATCACATGGCCAACCTAGTGGTTGCGCAGCTTTTATTCCTTGAGTCTGAAAATCCAGATAAAGATATCTTCCTATACATCAACTCTCCGGGGGGGTCGGTAACGGCTGGTATGTCTATTTATGACACGATGCAGTTCATTAAGCCGAATGTTAGTACAGTATGTATGGGCCAGGCATGTTCAATGGGTGCATTCCTGCTTGCTGGCGGTGCGCAAGGCAAGCGTTATTGCCTGCCTAATTCGCGAGTGATGATTCACCAGCCGTTAGGTGGTTTCCAGGGCCAGGCATCTGATATTCAGATTCATGCGCAAGAAATTTTAACTATCAAGCACAAGCTAAACACTTTGCTTTCAGAGCATACTGGCCAGCCAATGGAAGTTGTTGAGCGCGATACAGATCGTGATAACTTCATGTCGGCAGAGCAAGCAGTTGAGTATGGCTTGGTAGATGCAGTTTTGAGTCATCGTGACTAACTCTGTTTTTTTGCCCCGTTACGCAGGTTTGCTGAGACACGGAGCAAAATGATTCGAGTTGTTATACACTCAAAACAAGGCAATGATGGGGTAAGACCCGAAAAGAGGTTAGCGAATGACAGATAAGCGAAAAGAGAGTGGTAGTGGAAAACTGCTGTACTGCTCTTTCTGCGGCAAAAGTCAACACGAAGTTCGCAAGCTGATTGCAGGCCCTTCTGTTTATATTTGCGATGAGTGCGTTGATTTGTGCAACGACATTATTCGTGAAGAAATTAAAGAAGTGATGCCTAAGCGTGACGGCAGTGAACTTCCGACGCCACAGGAAATTCGTTCAAACCTGGATGATTACGTTATTGGTCAGAACCATGCGAAAAAGGTGCTGGCGGTAGCGGTATATAACCATTATAAGCGTCTTCGTAATGGCGACACCAACAGTGAAGGTGTTGAGCTTGGCAAGAGTAACATTTTGCTTATCGGTCCAACCGGTAGCGGTAAAACTCTGCTAGCCGAAACACTGGCTCGTATGTTGGACGTACCATTTACTATGGCCGATGCAACCACGCTGACTGAAGCGGGTTACGTGGGTGAAGATGTGGAAAATATCATCCAGAAGCTGCTACAGAAATGTGATTATGATGTAGCAAAAGCGGAACGTGGTATTGTTTACATTGATGAAATCGATAAGATTTCACGCAAGTCAGACAACCCATCAATTACCCGAGATGTATCGGGCGAGGGTGTTCAGCAGGCCTTGCTGAAGCTAATTGAAGGTACAGTGGCATCGGTACCGCCTCAAGGTGGCCGTAAGCATCCACAGCAGGAATTCCTACAGGTAGATACCTCCAAGATCCTGTTTATCTGTGGTGGTGCATTTGCCGGCCTGGACAAAGTTGTTGACCAGCGCGTCGCAACGGGGACTGGTATTGGTTTTGGTGCAGACGTACGTTCTAAAGACGAGTCTCGTACCCTGAGCGATCTGTTCGAGAAGGTTGAGCCGGAAGATCTGGTTAAATATGGCCTGATCCCTGAATTTATCGGTCGTCTGCCAGTGACAGCGATTCTGAGTGAGCTGGACGAAGATGCGTTGGTACAAATTCTTCGTGAGCCGAAGAACGCGCTGACTAAGCAGTATGCTGCGTTGCTTGAGCTGGAAAATGTCGAGCTTGAGTTCCGTGATGATGCGCTTGTTGCTATTGCTCGTAAGGCTATGGAGCGCAAGACAGGTGCTCGTGGTCTACGCTCTATTGTTGAAGCTGTATTGCTGGATACGATGTATGAATTGCCTTCTGCAGAAGGTGTGAGCAAGGTTGTAATTGATGAATCAGTAATTAAAGGGGAATCTGACCCACTACTGATTTATGAAAATACTGAAAATCAGGCGGCTGGTGCTGAGTGATTGTTCAATAACTGCTCATAATGCTTAAAAAAAGGAGGCTTTTGCCTCCTTTTTTATTTTCTGTTAGTTATCCCGTTGAATCTTTCTGCTTTACCCCCATATACTCAGTAAAGAGATTGAACGGAAGAGAGAAGAATATGAACCTGGAGCGTTCGGAACGCCTTGAGATCCCCGTTCTGCCACTTCGTGATGTGGTGGTCTACCCTCATATGGTTATTCCATTGTTTGTAGGCCGGGATAAATCTATTCGTTGCCTGGAATCGGCAATGGATGACAACAAACAAATTTTATTGGTAGCCCAGAAAGAAGCGGCTACCGATGAGCCTTCAATCGATGACCTGTACGATGTCGGTACGGTTGCCACTATTCTTCAGCTACTGAAGCTACCTGACGGTACAGTAAAAGTGCTGGTTGAAGGTCAGCAGCGTGCCAAGGTCGAAAACCTGCGTGATGATGAGTTCTTCAGTGCTGATGCAGAGTTTCTTGTAACTCAAGAAATGGACGAGCGTGAGCAGGAAGTGCTGGTACGTACGGCGATCAATCAGTTTGAAGGTTTCATCAAGCTGAATAAGAAGATCCCGCCAGAAGTACTGACATCGTTGAACGGTATTGATGAAGCAGCGCGTCTGGCTGATACCATTGCTGCCCATATGCCTCTGAAGCTGGCTGATAAGCAGAAAGTGCTGGAAATTGTTGACGTTACGGAACGCCTTGAGTTCCTGATGGCAATGATGGAGTCAGAAATTGATCTGCTGCAGGTTGAGAAGCGCATTCGCGGCCGTGTTAAAAAGCAGATGGAGAAAAGCCAGCGCGAGTACTACCTAAACGAGCAGATGAAAGCTATCCAGAAAGAGTTGGGTGAGCTGGATGATGCGCCGGATGAATTTGAGTCTCTGAAGAAGAAGATCGATGAGTCGAAAATGCCGGCTGAAGCGCGCGCAAAAACCGAACAGGAACTGCAGAAGCTGAAGATGATGTCACCGATGTCAGCTGAGGCGACTGTAGTGCGTGGTTACATCGATTGGATGCTAAGCGTACCATGGCACAAACGTTCTAAGGTTAAGAAAAACTTAGCGAAGGCTGAAGAAGTACTGAATGCCGATCACTATGGTTTGGAACGTGTAAAAGAGCGTATTCTTGAGTACTTGGCAGTGCAGAGCCGTACTAACAAGATTAAGGGGCCGATCCTATGTCTTGTCGGTCCTCCGGGGGTCGGTAAAACCTCTCTGGGCCAGTCGATTGCTGCTGCGACCGGGCGTAAGTATGTCCGTATGGCGCTGGGCGGCGTGCGTGATGAAGCGGAAATCCGTGGTCACCGTCGTACCTATATCGGTTCCATGCCGGGAAAATTGATCCAGAAGATGGCTAAGGTGGAAGTGAAGAACCCGCTGTTCCTGTTGGATGAAATTGACAAGATGTCATCTGATATGCGTGGAGATCCTGCTTCGGCACTGCTGGAAGTACTTGATCCTGAACAGAATAATGCGTTCAACGACCACTACCTGGAAGTTGACTATGACCTGTCCGACGTAATGTTTGTGGCAACGTCAAACTCGATGAATATTCCAGGTCCGTTGCTTGACCGTATGGAAGTGATTCGTCTGTCTGGTTATACCGAAGACGAGAAGCTGAACATTGCTAAGCGCCATCTGTTGGAAAAACAGATTCAGCGTAACGGTATGAAATTGGGTGAAATTGAAGTCGATGATTCAGCCCTGACTGGTATTATTCGTTATTACACCCGCGAGGCGGGTGTACGTAGCCTTGAGCGTGAAATTTCTAAGCTGTGCCGTAAGGCGGTGAAAGAGATCTTGCTTAACACTGAGACCAAGAAAGTGGTTATCAATATGGATAACTTAAAATCGTACCTTGGTGTTCAGCGTTATGATTACGGTAAAGCGGAAGAAAATGACCGTATCGGCCAGGTAACAGGTCTTGCTTGGACGGAAGTTGGTGGTGATCTGCTGACGATTGAAACCGAATCTATGCCGGGTAAAGGTAAACTGTCGTTTACCGGTTCGCTGGGTGATGTGATGCAAGAGTCGATTCAGGCTGCAATGACTGTGGTTCGTACTCGTGCCGAACGTTTGGGTATTGCTCCTGATTTTTACGAGAAGCGCGATATTCACGTTCACGTACCAGAAGGTGCAACACCGAAAGATGGCCCGAGTGCGGGTATCGCGATGTGTACTGCTCTGGTCTCGAGCCTAACAGGTAACCCGGTTCGCGGTGATGTTGCTATGACCGGTGAAATTACCTTACGTGGTGAGGTTCTTCCGATCGGTGGCCTGAAGGAAAAACTGTTGGCTGCTCATCGCGGCGGTATCAAGACAGTATTGATTCCGAAAGAGAATGAGCGTGATTTGGAAGAGATCCCAGATAACGTGATTGCTGATCTGGTTGTGCGTCCAGTACGTTGGATTGACGAGGTGTTGACTGTAGCACTTCAGAACAATCCTACAGGTATTGAACTGGTTAACGCCCAAAACAGTGACATGCAGCAAAGTTAAGTAAAGAAAAAACGCTTTCAAGTGCGAAAAGCCTTGTCAGCGTTTTTTTGTATAGCTATAAGTTATGTCTAATTCGCCGTAAGCTCAATAATATCAAGGCTTACCCGTTTTACAGGCGTTCGGTGCTGATATAATAAGGCCTGATACATTATTGATTGTCCGTAGAAGTTACTACTTATTTAATATACGTGCTTGCGGATAATGTTCATAGAGGGGATGAAATCGTGAACAAAACTCAGTTAGTTGATAAAATTGCTGAAAATGCAGATATTTCAAAAGCGTCAGCTGGTCGTGCTCTAGATGCATTCATCGACGCTGTTTCTGATACCCTGAAAGAGGGTGATCAGGTTTCTCTTGTTGGTTTTGGTACGTTCTCCGTGCGTGAACGTGCTGCGCGTACTGGCCGCAATCCGCAAACTGGTGAAGAGATCCAGATCGCGGCAGCGAAAGTACCTGGCTTCAAAGCGGGTAAAGCGCTTAAGGATTCTGTAAACTAAGAAGTGGGCACCAGCCCGCTGTTTGTATTGAACAAACATCGATGCTGGTTGTCAGATTCACTGACAACTTGGCATGAAATGAGGGCGCATCGGGTTGATGCGCTTTTTTTACTTTGTATCAGTGTGATATTTTTCGCAACCTGACATCCCTTGGATAGGTAGTCGAAGGCATTCTTCACAACACCATGCCAGATCGAATTAGTAGGAGATACGGCAAATTATGATGGAGCGAATGCGCGAAGGCGCAAGCAGCATTTGGGTTAAGATTATTCTTGGCTTAATTATTTTATCTTTTGTCTTTGCAGGTGTGGGCAGCTACCTTGCCGGTGGCAGCCAACAGGCCGCAGCAAAGATCGATGATCGAGAAATCAGTCAGCGTGAGTTTGAGCAAGCTTACCAGAACGAGCGTAATCGAATGCAGTCACAGTTGGGTGACTACTTCTCGACACTGATGGGCGATCCGGCTTATGTGCAGCAATTCCGTCGTAGCGTACTTGATCGCATGGTGAACGATGTGCTTATCGAACAGCGTGCCAATGAGCTTGGTATGCGTATCAGCGATGAGCAAATCCGCAACGCGATTACTATCATGCCGCAATTCCAGCGAGATGGTAAGTTCGATAACGAGATTTACAATACTCTGCTACGTCGTTCTGGTTTTACCCCAGACATGTTTGCTGAGTCTATGCGTACTGACATGCTACGCCAGCAGCTGCTGGTTGCGCTTCAGGGCAGTGATTTTGCATTGAGCAATGAGCTGGCAGCACTGATGAAGCTAGAGAAGCAGCAGCGAGTTATTCGTAGCCTGACACTTGATGTGGCTGAGTTTACGAAGATGGCTGAAGTACCTGATGAAGAAATTCAGCAGTTCTACGAGCAGAACCCACAGATGTTCACTCGCCCTGAGCAAGTGAAAGTGGCTTATGTCGAGCTATCTGGCGACAGCCTGAAAACAACACTTGAAGTGTCTGAGGATGATGCCAACGCTTATTACGATGAGCACCAGTCAAAATATGCGACTGCAGAACAGCGTAAAGTGAGTCACATCCTGGTTGAAGGTGATAGCGATGAAGCTAAAGCAAAAGCTGAAGAGCTATTGGCGCAGCTAAATGATGGTGCTGATTTTGTTCAGTTAGCTGAGTCTTCTTCTGATGATACCTTCAGTGCTAGAGACGGTGGCCAGCTTGACTGGTTTGAGCGTGGTGTGATGGATCCTGCTTTTGAAGACGCAGCATTTGCGTTGAATAAGGGTGAGACATCTGCTGTTGTTCAGTCATCGTTCGGCTACCACATCATCAAAGTTGATGATGTGAAAGAGTCGCAAGTGAAGCCATTTGCCGAAGTTCGTGATGACATTACTGCAGAGGTTCGCGAGCAGCGTGCAGCTGAAGCATTCTATGATCTTCAGACCCAACTGGCTGAGACGGCATTTGAGATGCCGGATTCACTGGACGATGCAGCAAAAGCAATTAATGCGAAGGTTCAGCAGGCGGATTTCTTCTCTCGCGATGATGCGCCGGGTGTACTGGCAAATCCTGCAGTAATGCAGGCAGTATTTAGTCCGGAAGTGCGTGAAGACGGCCTGAACTCAGATGTGATCGAAGTTGGTCCTGAACATGTAGTTGTGGTTCGTGTGGAAGATTCTCGTGAAGAAATGGTACTGCCATTTGATGAGGTTTCTGCAATGGTGAAACAGCAGCTGGCAGCTCAGAAGGGCGAGCAGAATGCTAAAGCCAAGGCTGATGAAATCATTGCAGCATTGCGTGAAGACAATACAGAAATTCTGGAAACTGAAGATCTGAACTTCTCTGATGCGAAGACTATTGGTCGTGTTGGTGAAGATCGCATGATTGCCCAGGTTGTCTTTGGTCTTGCTAAGCCGGTTGATGAGAAAGCCGTTTACGGTATGACTCGCGATATGGCTGGTAATGTGCTGATTATTGCTTTGGATAAAGTGATTGAAGCGGAAGTTGAGCCAGTTCCTGCTGACAGCCAGTTGGCTGGTCAGGTTGAGCAGATGAATGCTCAGCAAGACGTAATGGCGACACTGGAAGTGTTACGCAATACAGCTGAAGTGAGTTATCCGACTCTGGACGCATCAGCAAACTAATTGTAACTCATAGATGTGTTAACGGGCCGCCATTGTGCGGTCCGTTGTTTTTTACCGGCTTTGTTTTTCTTTTTTGTTTACCCGCTCTTAGACATCGTTAAGCTGGCACAACTGCTATGGAAGTCAGGCAGGCATGACAGATACGAATCGGAGGTTAGGATGAAAACAGTGTTACGTTTTTTGGTTTTGGTTGCTACGTTAGGCTTGATACCTGCAAGTTATGCAGGTACGGATCAGCACGAAGGAATTGAGATCACGGTAAATATCAACACAGCCAATGCTGAAGAGTTGGATAAGTTGCTAGTCGGTGTTGGGCCAGAGAAGGCTGCCAGTATTATTAACTACCGTCAAGCGAACGGCCACTTTGTTGTTGCCGATGATTTGGCTAAGGTGAAGGGAATTGGAACGGCCACGATCAATAAAAATCGTGACCGTATTAAGTTCTAAGTAATTCCGATCTGGAGGAGAGGAGTTTGTGGTTCTCCTTCATACCGTTTTGTGCTGCTTCCATTTATTTACTATCGCAGGAGCCAATGCGATAGCTATCCCCGCTACCCCCCCGGCTAAATGCGCTTCAGTGGCGACTCTGGCACCGATCAGCGCTTCTGAGCTAACAGAACCGCCAAAGATTTGTTCCCAGCCTATTTTGCTAATCAGTCCGCATAATAGCAGCCAGCCGCCTTTATGTTTGGCTCGGATATCTTTAGTTGCCCCCCAGCTAAATAGGCCATGTAGTACACCAGATAACCCCGCGTACCATTGAATATCCGTCGTTATGATGCCAAGACCGACAACCGTTGACAGGATTAGCAGCACGAAAGTGAACTGGCGGGCTGAAAAATGCCAGCGGAAGATGAACGTGATGATTGCCAGCGCTAGACTATTCATTATCATATGCGGCCAATTGGTGTGGGTCAGGTTTCCTGTTAGGATCCGCCATACTTCGCCATGATTGAAAATTGCGCTGCGGTCCCATGCTAACCAATATTGGACGGCTGGCCACTGGGCAATGAATACAAACCCGATGGCGAGAATAAGATAAGTACGAATAGACAAGGTCACCTCAATGAGTCGATATTGTGAGCAGTGCGGTAAGGCAAAAAAAGCCTGCATTTGTCGCTGGATTCAAGCTATTGATGCTAAAACTGAATTGCGGATTTTACAACACCCGTCAGAGATGAAACGGGCTATTGGTACGGCACGTATTCTGACGCTTTCATTACCTAACGCTCAAATATGGGTCGGTGAGGATTTTTCCGCACATGAAGAGCTAAATGCACTGCTGAATGACCCGCTGCGTGATGTTTACCTGTTATATCCGGGAGAAAATGCTGTTCCAGTCTCTCAGCTGACAGAAAGTGTGGCACTGTCAGGGCGGGTTCGTACATTGATCCTGCTCGATGGTACCTGGAAAAAGGCTTACAAGATGTGGCAGTTATCAAGTAATCTGCATACACTTCCGACAGTAAACCTCGACAATGCTGAGCAGCAAGGTAATTACCGGATCAGAAAGTCGCCGAAAGCTCAGGGGGTCTCAACAGTTGAAGCTGGCTACCTTGCTTTGAGCGCGATGGAAGGCGACTGTGAAAAATTTACACCTTTGCTGGATACCTTTAATCGGATGATTGAATACCAAATCCAGCAAATGCCGGAAGGGGTGTTTGAAAAAAATTATCAGGATTAGCGCGAGAATGAAATGGCGAAGTTCGAGGGTGCTTACTACTCGTTATTCGCCATTTTTAAATTGAACCTAGAATCCATGCCCTTCGTTGCCGATACCAACTGCGGCTGTCGGCTGGAACAGTGTGCTGTAGAGTCGCTGGGCAAACCCATCGGTCATACCGGAGATATAATCGGCAATGATGCGATGGGCATTCTCCCCGTTGCTGGTCGCGTGTAACCAGCGCTTGCGCGTATCGTCTGGTAGCAGGCGTTCCGAATCAGAGGCAAACGCTTCGAAGAGCTCCATGACAAGTTGCTGGCCTTTGTATTCCAGTAACTGGATTTCCGGTTTTTTTACAACATAATCACTGACAAACAACTTGAGAACATCGAGAACCCGCTCCATTGGTTCAGACAGAAATGCGTTCCACTGCAAAAGCGGCTCGTTGAAACTGTCGAGACCGTTTTGGATGGCCGGGGCAATGTGAATAGAGGTCAGCAGGGCATTGACCATGGCACCGATGGCATCCTTGCGCTGGTGGTGAGTGCCGAACAGTTGCTCACTCAGTTGGTCAATCCGCTTTTCCAGCCATTGCTCGCCACAGTCAGCCAGTTTACTGGCGACGGCTTCCTGCCACTGCTCGCGGGTTACTATACCCATTACGATGGCATCTTCGAGATCATGTACCCCATATGCAATATCATCAGCCAACTCCATGATGGAGCAGTCGAGCGATTTGAAACGGGTTTTCAAATGTTGGGTTGGATTGGCCCGTTCATGGCGCATTTGTCCAAACAGCTCTTTGTCATGCTTTGATAATAGTGCAAGTACCCATTCGAAAGTGTTTATGTCGTCATTGTAGACGCCCTTGGCTGGATGCCAGTCTTTGGCTCGAAGGTGGCGGAAGTTAGCGACTTCAGCTGATTGTTCGATTGCTCGGGTACTGCTGATCAGCGCCGGGTATTTAAGTAAACCAAGCAAGGTTCGGCGCGACAGGTTCATGCCGAAATGTTCAGTATAGGGCTCAAGTAAAGTCACTATCCTGAATGTCTGGGCATTGCCTTCAAAGCCACCGTGCTCACGCATCATATAGTTTAATGCGACTTCGCCGCCGTGCCCGAAGGGAGGGTGTCCGATATCGTGCGCCAGGCAGAGGCTTTCCATTAGGCTGGTGGATGGTAACAGCTCGCGAAATCCGGGGTGTTTAAGTTTGAGTTGAGCCACTATCCCGGTACCGATTTGTGATGCTTCCAGTGAGTGGGTGAGGCGGGTTCGGTAGAAATCGTGGTGTCCGGCACTGTGGACTTGAGTTTTAGCCTGAAGGCGGCGAAAGGCCGCAGAATGTAAAATACGGGCGCGGTCACGCTGGTAGGCCGAACGATGGTCGTTTCGGCGCATTTTCTGTTCGTTGCTTTGGCGGTTATCCCAGCCTGGAGCAAGGTTAAATTCAGTCATTAGCTGATGTCATCCAGCGTTAAGTTGAAACTTTCGACAAAGGTTGTGAGAAAGTATTCCATTTCAGGGGTGGAGCGTTCATCAAGGGTGTGCTCGAGGCGCTTTTTAGCCTGGGTAAATTCATGATTGCCGGCATTGAGTTCTTCCAGGCATTTGAGGTAGGCACACAAGCTATCGGCCTGTTTGACAATTTTATAGTCTTCTTTGTTGACTTTGTGGCTGTCAAGAAGGGGGGCATAGTCGTCCCTGAATTCTTCAGGCAGCATGGATAGCAGTTTTTGCTCTGCAGCAAGCTCGATTTTTTTGTACTCTTCGGCAATTGCCGGGTTGTAGTACTTGATGGGAGTTGGCATATCACCGGTCAGGACTTCGCTGACATCGTGGAACATGCCGAGCAGGGCAATTCGCTCCGGGTTGGTGTTGCCGCCGAATTTACGGTTTTTGATCAGCGCCAGTGCGTGGGCGACAAAGGCGACCTGCAGACTATGCTCAGAGATATTTTCTGTTGATACACAGCGCATGAGCGGCCAACGCTGAATTAGCTTCATTCTGGCCAGGTGAGCAAAAAAATGACTTCTTTCCATATCGGTACTTCTTTGCGGCTAAGGCGATAATTCTCAAAATTGAGAGTTCTTTAAATAGATACTTTTCAAAAGAGATAGTTTTCAAAAGAGATAGTTATAAAGGTAACAGAAATATCGCAGTGTTAATTTGTTATTGCTTAGGGTTTAAACATAAGCCTCAGTAAAACTGAGGCTTATGATGAGAGCTTGGCTGGAAATTATTGTCGGTAGTTGTGCAGGAAACGTTCTAGTCGACCAATTGCCATTTCCAGAGTATCTACTCGCGGCAGGGTAACGATGCGGAAGTGATCGGGTTTTTTCCAGTTGAAACCGGTGCCGTGTACGACCAGGACTTTCTCCTGATGGAGGAAGTCGAGCGCCATTCGTTCGTCGTTAATAATATTGAATTTTTTCTGATCCAGTTTAGGGAACAGGTACAGCGCCCCCTTTGGTTTGACGCAGCTGATGCCAGGGATGGACGTGAGCATGTCATAAGCTTTATCACGCTGTTCAAGCAGGCGCCCGCCTGGCAGGATGAGCTCGTTAATACTTTGGTAGCCCCCCAGTGCCGTTTGGATAGCATGTTGCATCGGAACATTGGCACACAGGCGCATTGACGATAGCATTTCCAGTCCTTCAATATAGCCTTTGGCTAATTGTCTTGGCCCGGATAGGATCATCCAGCCGGAACGGAAACCGCAGACACGGTATGATTTTGACAGGCCGTTAAAAGTTACACAGAACACATCAGGTGCGAGGGCTGCAATCGAGGTGTGCTGGGCACCTTCATAAAGGATTTTGTCGTAGATTTCGTCGGCAAAAATGATCAGTTTGTTTTGACGTGCAATTTCCACTATATCCAGCAGGAAATCCCGGCTGTAGACTGCTCCTGTCGGATTGTTCGGGTTGATCAGGACGATACCACGGGTGTTAGGGGTGATTTTTTTGCGGATATCGTCAAGGTCCGGATACCAGTCAGCTTCTTCGTCACAGATATAGTGCACAGCCTTGCCGCCCGAGAGAGAGACGGCGGCGGTCCATAGAGGATAGTCTGGTGCTGGCACCAGCATTTCATCATTGTTGTTCAATAGTGCCTGCATCGACATCATGATCAGCTCAGAAACTCCATTACCGATGTAGACATCTTCGACATCCAAATCAAGCATGCCGCGTTTTTGGTAATGTTGCACAACGGCCTTACGAGCCGGATAAATACCTTTGGAGTCACAGTAACCTTGTGATGTTGGTAAGTTACGGATCACGTCCACCAGAATTTCATCCGGGGCGTCGAAACCGAATGGGGCAGGGTTGCCGATATTCAGTTTCAGAATCTTGTGGCCTTCCTCTTCCATGCGTTTGGCATGTTTAAGAACGGGACCTCGTATGTCGTAGCAAACGTTGTTTAACTTGGATGACATCCCGATGTTGTGCATTGCTAGGTTCCTGCGCAAAAAATGTGTCTTATGGCAACAAATTACACTATGAATCTGTACAAAATAAATACCTAACAGTAAAAAATCATGAAGAAGAGTATTTTATGTAATTAAATTCTAAATTGTTAAGCGCAATCTTCTGTAGATAACTTGCTGTATGGGGGGTTACTGTTAGTAGTGTGTTACGTATTATTTGATGAGAGATATATACCCTGTAGACAAGGTTGATTAAGGATTATGTTGAGATATGAAGATTAGTGTTGAGACATTACTTTATTAGTCAGAATGCATTTAGTGAGGTAGAATGGCGTATTCACTATGTGGCTAAATACACTAGCTGACATAAAGGTAGAACTATGTGCCAAGAGATATGGGCATATTAACAATCAGCCAGGGATGAGCCATTATGGTGCTTAGAGCTGAGTGAGGTTACCTTGACCGCGTTACAAACTGCAGTTGAGTCTTTGATTGAACACATTCAAAAAGCAACAAAAACAACTCAACGATTAACGGTGAAGCTGGAGTTACCGGCTAATACCGACCTGATTGACTGGATGGAGTCCCAACCTCTTTTCCCTAAATTTTATTGGCAGTCTCGAGATAGCCGTGAAGAGGTTGTGGCATTAGGCCAGATAAAAACATTTACCGATCCGATGGCGGCTGAAAAAGTGCTGTCGGACCAACAGCGAATTTGGGGAGGACGTTCATTTGATGGCCGTTCCAGCCGCAATCGTCGTTGCCTCTCTTCTTTTTTCTTTCTTCCGTTGCTGGAAGTTATCCGGTTGGATGGTAGCTGGCAGCTAGCCGTTAATTTGTCCGAAGACAGGGACAAGGTTTTGCATGCGCTGTCTCAGGTGACACCGGATGCAACGGAAGTAACAGAAATTAAAAGTAAAATCCTGGGGCGTTCTTATGCGCCGGATTTTTCGGGCTGGTCATCAATGATCGGCACTGCTCTTGAAGCGATTTCGCAGAAAGTATTTGAAAAAGTCGTTTTGGCGCGCCGGACAACCTTGAAGCTGGATACGCCTGTGGCTCCTGCTCAGCTGCTTAAAGCCAGTCGTGGTAGCAATATGAACAGCTTTCACTTCATGATGGCGATGGATGCCAAGCACTGCTTTGTCGGTTCAACGCCCGAGCGTCTTTTTTTGCGGCAGAATCGCGACCTTTATACTGAGGCATTAGCAGGTACTATTGGTCGGGGGCTGGATCCGTCGGAAGATAACCGTCTGGCCCAATGGCTGATGGATGATAACAAGAACCGCTATGAAAACCGTTTGGTTGTGGATGATATTGTCAGCCGGCTGGTTCCACGCTGTGAATTCATGAATGTTGCCCAGACACCGGAGCTGGTTCGACTGCGTAAGGTTCAGCATCTGAAGCGCAGTATTGATGCCCAGCTCAATGATCAAGTATACAGTGCCGATTTGCTCGATAGCCTGCAGCCGACAGCGGCTATTGCCGGTTTGCCGCGCGACAAGGCGTTGGATTTTATTTCTGAACATGAGCCATTTGCCCGCGGTTGGTACAGCGGGGCCGTTGGTTTTTTGAGTCGCCAGCGCAGTGAATTTTGTGTGGCGATCCGCAGTGCTTTGATCATGGGTGAAGAGCTGCACTTGTTTGCTGGTGCCGGTATCGTACCGGGTTCGACGGCGGACAGTGAGTGGAAGGAGCTGGATCGCAAGACATCAACATTGTGTAGCCTGCTGGGTTCTGAAGAGCCGGAGCTGGAGCGGAGAAGCGCATGACTCAGCCGGGAATGACGTCGGTGGCTGAGGTGAAAGAGCCAAGCCGCGCGGCATTGAATAAGCTATGGGCCGGGGTGATGCTTGAGGAGCTTGCCCGGCTCGGAGTAGAGCATGTTTGTATTGCTCCGGGGTCACGTTCGACGCCGTTGACTTTGGCGGCAGACGATAACGAAAAGTTGATCCTGCATACTCATTTTGATGAGCGCGGGCTTGGTTTTATGGCTCTGGGGCTAGCCAAAGCATCCCGTCAACCGGTTGCCGTGGTAGTGACGTCCGGCACTGCGGTTGCCAATCTTTTGCCTGCGGTTGCTGAAGCGGGCCTGACCGGAGAAAAGCTGGTGTTGCTGACATCAGATCGTCCGCCGGAGCTAATTCAGTGCGGGGCGAACCAGGCAATCCGTCAGCATGGTATATTTTCCGATCATGTCACTGAATTTCATGATATCCCGTCCCCGACAGAGGATATCTCTCCTAATTGGCTGTTAACTACCATTGACTCTGCCATGTACCAGCAATCATTGCGTGGTGGTGCGATTCACTTTAATTGTCATTATCCGGAGCCTCTTTATGGCGAGGATTATGATTTCTCCAGCTATTTGGCCACGTTAGATGCTTGGCTGGACGATGATCAGCCTTATTCCCGCTACCAGCAGGCCATTTCAGCACAAGTCGTGCTGGATCGTGCCGCCTGGCTGTCCTTCGCCAATTGTAAAGGTGTTGTGGTGGCAGGACGAATGGTTCCGGGAGAGCTGCCTGTTGTTCAAGCGCTTGCCGACAAGCTGGGATGGCCTTTGCTGGTTGACCCTCAGGCCGGCGGTAGTAGTGACTGGGCGGGGTTTGATGTCTGGATGCAAAACGGCCAGTGTCGAGAGTACCTTGAACAGGCGGAAGTTGTGCTGCAGTTTGGTGCCCGTCTGGTCTCGAAGCGTCTGTTGCAGTTTATTGGCGCGCACCATTGGCGGCAATACTGGCTGGTGGATCCGCTGGGTATCCGGTTGGATCCGACACACCGTCGTAGCCATAGAATTCAGGCTGATATTGGTAACTGGGCTGAGTTGGCTTGTGAGCTATTGAGTGAGTCGTTTTCATCGGCTTCAATTGGCTGGGCGGAAGGATTAAAGCGCGCGTCAGCGGCGTATTTTAAGCTGCTTGCTGCACAGAATGCGCAACTATCCGAAGTCAGTCTTGCGGCTAACTTACCACAATGGCTGCCTGAACAAACCGATCTGTATCTCGGCAATAGCCTTATTGTGCGCTTACTGGATATGTGTGGCCAGTTGCCACAGACCGCGACATTTGCCAATCGCGGTGCATCCGGGATTGATGGGTTGGTCGCCACAGCTGTTGGGGTACAGCTGGCTCGTCAGGCTCCTTTGCTCTGCCTGCTGGGTGATACTTCATTACTTTATGATCTTAATTCTCTGGCACTGCTGAAGAACTGCCAGCAACCTATGGTTGTGCTGGTAACCAATAACGATGGCGGTGCTATTTTTGATTTGCTGCCGGTTCCGGATTCGCAGAAAGAAGCCTTGTACCGAATGCCTCACGGTTTTGAGTTTAGTCACGCTGCAGCGATGTTTGGTCTTGATTACCATTGTCCCCGGACACTGGAAGAGGCTGAGCAAGCTTGCCGTCGAGGCCTGATGCAGCAAGGGGCAACTTTGATTGAAATTCAGACTCCGCCGGGACAGAGCGGTGAACTGATCAAATCGTTGTTTACTGAGGTGAGGAATGCCACTTTACTCTGAAACCTATGGTTGTCTACCAGCCGCAAATGACGGTCGTCCGGCACTGGTTTTTCTTCATGGTTTGCTTGGTTCAGGGCGAGACTGGCGTCATGTAGTCGACAGATTGTCGCCATCGCATTATTGCCTGACGATTGATTTGCCGGGACATGGCCAGAGTTGTTTATTGTCACCGGAGAGTTTTGAATCGGTTAACCAGCTGATTATCCAAACGTTGCAACACCGCCATGTCCGCTCCTATGTTTTGATCGGCTATTCAATGGGGGCCAGGCTGGCAATGTATCACGCCTGTAACCATGAACCAGAAAGCTCTGCTCAATTGGCTGGCTTAGTTTTGGAGGGCGGGCATTTCGGGCTGCCTGACAGTGATGAGCGGGCAGCGAGGTTGGAAAATGACGAGCGATGGGCTCGGCGATTTGCTGAACAGCCGTTGTTGCAAGTACTGGCTGATTGGTATCAACAACCTGTATTTTCGACACTAAATCATGACCAAAGACAAGGTTTGGTGAAGAAACGCAGTGATAACCTTGGAGCTGGTATAGCACGTATGTTACTGGCTACATCATTGGCCAAGCAGCCTGAGCTGAAGCAACAGGTTGCGCAGTTACCGTTTCCTGTTCTCTACCTGTGCGGAGAGAACGATAATAAATTCAGATGCCTGGCTGAAGATTCGGGATTGGATCTCCAAGTGATCCCGTCAGCGGGGCATAATATCCATGTCGAACAGCCTCATGAGTTCGGTATGGCTGTCACTCATTTTTTAGATAGATTGGAATAATTCATGGCTAGAACCGTAGGTCTGACTGAAGAAGAACTGTATGCACCGGTAGAATGGAAAGATTGTTCAGAAGGTTATCAGGACATTCTTTTTGAAAAATCAGCAGATGGTATTGCAAAGATCACCATTAACCGCCCAGAGGTACGTAATGCGTTCCGCCCGCAGACGGTGAAAGAGATGATTGATGCGTTGGCTAACGCCCGTTATGACGAAAATGTAGGTGTGATTGTCCTGACTGGTAAGGGCGAGCATGCTTTCTGTTCTGGTGGTGACCAGAAAATTCGTGGTGATTACGGCGGCTACCGTGATGATGAAGGTACTCATCACCTGAATGTGCTGGATTTCCAGCGTCAGATCCGTACTTGTCCAAAGCCGGTGATTGCATCGGTAGCTGGTTACGCCGTTGGTGGTGGTCACGTTCTGCACATGATGTGTGATTTGACGATTGCGGCAGATAACGCCCAGTTTGGTCAGACTGGCCCGAAAGTCGGTTCATTTGATGGTGGCTGGGGTGCTTCTTACATGGCGCGTATTGTTGGTCAGAAGAAAGCCCGTGAAATTTGGTTCCTGTGCCGTTTCTATGATGCTCAGGAAGCAGTGGAGATGGGCCTGGTAAACCATGTTGTACCTTATGCTGAACTAGAGCGTGAAACTGTACGTTGGTGTCGAGAAACACTTCAGCACAGCCCGATGGCACTACGCTGCCTGAAAGCGGCACTGAATGCCGACTGTGATGGTCAGGCTGGTCTTCAGGAGCTTGCTGGTAATGCGACAATGATGTTCTACATGACAGAAGAAGGCCAGGAAGGTCGTAACTCTTTTAATGAGAAGCGTCGTCCTGACTTTACTAAGTTCAAGCGTAACCCATAAGGCGTTTACTGATGATGCGTAGTGCAAAACTCTATCAGTATTCTCTGCCTATGGATTCCGGTGTGATCCTGCGCACTCAGCGCCTGGAAAGCCGCGAAGGCTGGGTGGTTGAACTGCGTGAAGGCGATGCTATCGGCTATAGCGAGATTGCGCCGTTGCCGGAATTTAGTAAAGAAACTGCCGAACAAGCCGGAGAGCAGGCTAAAGAGCTGCTTGAAAAATGGATACAGGGCGAAACGCTGGATCTATCGGCTGCTTTGCCGTCGGTTGCGTTTGGCTTAAGTATGGTTGAGCTCGAGCTTGCCGGAGGTCTGCCGCCGGAAGGTAACTATCAGGTTGCGCCGCTGTGTGCTGGTGATCCGGATGATCTGGTTGTCGCTCTGAGTAAGATGCCGGGCGAGAAAGTTGCCAAGATCAAGGTGGGCATGTACGAGGCCGTCCGTGATGGTATGGTCGCGAATATGTTTATCGAGGCTATTCCTGGCATTCGTCTGCGTCTTGATGCTAATCGTCAGTGGACACCACTGAAGGCGCAGCAGTTTGCTAAGTATGTTCAGCCTGAGCATCGTACGGGTATTGCTTTTCTGGAAGAGCCTTGTATGAATCCAGCCGATAGCTTGGTGTTTGCACAGGAAACCGGGATCAGTATTGCTTGGGATGAAACCGTTCGTGATGAGGGCTTTGAAGTAAAAGCTGAGTCGGGTGTGGCGGCGATCATTATCAAGCCAACGATGGTGGGTTCGATCCAGCGGTGTATCGAGCTCGTTAAACAGGCACATGAAGCGGGATTGATGGCTGTGATCAGTTCAAGTATGGAATCCAGCCTTGGCCTGAATCAGCTGGCTCGTTTGGCTGAGTGGCAGACTCCGGGTGTTATCCCAGGTCTGGATACCATGCAGCTGTTTAAAGCTCAGCTAGAAACACCGTGGCCAGAGTGCAGGCTGCCGGTGACCCCGTTGTCAGAGCTTGAGGTGGTATGGCAGAAGTAACGCCTTACTTTGCCACATGGCCCTGGCAACATTGGGCAACAAAGCGGCCGTCATCGGCCGCTTTGCGTTTTGGTGAGCAGATATTTAGCTGGGCAGAGATTTCTGCTCGGGTGGATGAGTATGCGCAAGGTCTGGTTGAACAAGGTGTGAAGCGAGATCAGCTGATTGGTGTTGTTGCTCCGAACTCGCTTCAGGTGCTGTGGCTGATCCTTGCGACAATCCGGGTTGGTGCCCGTTATGTCGGTCTTAATCCGAGATGCAGCCAGCCAGAGTTGGATAAGCAATTGCAGCAGCTACAATGTGATTACCTTTGGTTCCCGGCCAAGATACCGCATTCACTTGATGCCTACCCTCGACTTCAGTTGTTACCGCCATCGCAGCCCCGTCTGGTACCCGTTACCTGGCAGCCGACTCGTGCGGCGACATTGACGCTGACATCGGGTTCGACGGGAATGCCTAAAGCGGTGGTGCATTCGGCGCAAACCCAGTTGGCGAGTGCTGCTGGGCTGCTGGAACGGATGGATTTCGGTGAGCAGGATCGCTGGCTGTTGTCACTGCCATTGTTTCATATTTCCGGGCTGGCGATTGTCTGGCGTTGGTTATATCGGGGAGCCCAGTTAGTTGTGGCTGAACCCGGCCAGTTTGAGAAGGCACTGGCAGGCGTAACCCATGCCTCATTGGTGCCGACTCAGCTTCAGCGTCTGCTGGCTAGCCAGACTGAAGAAAAGCAGTCACTGATGTTGAAAGAGGTATTGCTTGGTGGCGCGCTGATCCCAGTTAGTTTGACCCGACAGGCTGAGGAAGCTGGAATTCATTGCTGGTGTGGCTATGGGATGACAGAGATGGGATCAACCGTTACAGCTAAACGCGCTGATGCCAGTGCCGGCGTTGGTAGTATCCTACCCAATCGCGAGCTGACTTTACGGGATGGTGAAATCCTGGTGCGGGGAAAAACCTTGTGTATCGGTTATTACCGGAATAAGACGATTTTCCCGGTTGGTGAAGATGAGTGGTTTGCCACCAAAGATCTGGGTAGCTGGCAGGGTGAAGAGCTGTATATTCAAGGACGTGCCGATAACATGTTTATCTCCGGTGGTGAAAACATTCAGCCTGAGATGATTGAAAAAGCACTGTTGGGTCATTCAGCGGTTAAACAGGCGTTTGTCCTGCCTGTAGAGGATAGTGAATTTGGTCAGCGTCCAGTTGCTATTGTTGATACGAATCAAGTACTTGATATTAGACTACGAGAATCGCTTCAGGCTTATATGACAGAGCAGGTTAACGGTTTGTGCCGACCTGTTGATTACTTAGTTTTGCCTGACTCATTGGGTAATACAGGGATCAAAGTATCTCGCAGGGAATTAGCAACGTGGTTGCAATCAGGAATGAGCTCTTAGCTTTTCAGTTTGGTATTCGTTTCGTTCTTAAAAAGAAAAGCGAGAGCAACGGCTCTCGCTTTTTATGTTCATCATTTTTTATTAGATAGCGGGAAATTGCAGCTCACAATTTCTTACCTATTATCTCCGCGCAGTGCGCAGACTTCTTCCCGAAGTAAGGTGCTGCTGGTGTTTTTCGCATTTACTGGGCTGCCAACAACAATGTTGACCCTAGACCAGAAGCGTTTCGGACATTTTAGTAAGGCCCGGCCACCTTCTCGGCTAAAGTAGCTTCCCCATAACCCCTGAAGTGCGATTGGGATGACTGGCACTGGACTGCGTTTGATGATCAGGTCGATACCGCGCATGAAGGGGCCGATTTCACCATCATAGGTCAGTTGGCCTTCGGGGAAGACACAGACGATATCTCCCTGCTCAAGGTAGCCGTTGACCTTGACGAAAGCCTTTAAGATTGATTTGCGATCGGTTGCGTCAATCGGGATCACTTTGCAAGCTTTGCAGAAATTTTTGATAAAAGGAATGTTGTAGATATCCCTGTCCATCAGGAAGCGGATTGGTCGCGGACAAGCGCCCGCCAGCAGTAGGGCATCCATGTAGCTGACATGGTTACAGACGATTAACGCGCCGCCTTCTGCCGGGATATTGGAGATATCTTTGTGTTTAACCCGGTACATGGTATGGCTGACGAGCCATACCATAAAGCGCCAGAAAAAGTCTGGTACTTGGGTATAGATATAGATCACTACACACAGGTTCAGCAGTGAAAGGAACATGAATAACTGAGGAATTGTTCCACCGACAACCGACAAAAAGATTATTGCGGTAACAGCACTGAATACCATAAAGAAGGCATTCCAGATATTATTGGCAGCAATGATCTGCGCCCGTTCTTCTTCCCTAGCTCGGCTTTGCATTACGGCATAGAGGGGAATAATGAAGATCCCGCCGGAGACACCAAGCATCGTCAATGAGACGAAAACACGGAATAGTTCAGGGCGGGTAATGAACTCGATAATCGATAAGGTGGTCGGTACGATATCCGGGGTGGCAAACATCAGGTCGGCACCGAATACGGTGATCCCCAGACTGCCCAGCGGCACTATACCCGGTTCAATGCGGTGGCCGGACAGGCGGTCACATAACAGGGAACCGATAGCGATACCAATTGAGAACAGGGTTAGCAGGAAGGAAACCGATGCGGCATCGCCGCCCAAGTGCAATTTGGCAAAGTTCGGGAATTGGGTCAGGTAACAAGCTCCAAGGAACCAGAACCAGCTGATCCCCAGAACACACTGAAAAATGGTTTTATCACGGCGTGCAATTGACAGGGTATGGCGCGTTTGGCGGTAGGGGTGCCAACTGAATATTCTGTCAGGATCACTCGGTTTAGCTTCTGGGATCCAGCGTGAACTTAAGTAACCGATAATAGCAAAGCTGACAACACTGATTGCAGCAATCATAGGCGCATTCGGTTGGTTGGCTATGAAACCGGCAAGCAGGGTGCCGATCAAAATGGCCAGAAACGTGCCGGTTCCAACCAGGGCGTTACCAGAGACTAGCTCTGATTTTTTCAGGTGCTGTGGGAGCAGGGCATACTTGGCTGGGCCAAAAAATGCAGACTGGGTGCCCATCAGAAACAGTAGCACCAGTAGAGCCATATAGCTTTCCGTGACAAAGGCAACGGCAGCTAAAGACATAATGATTATCTCGGCGATTTTGACGATACGCATGATCAGTGCCTTGTCGTATTTGTCGGCAAGGACGCCGGCTGAAGCTGAAAACAGGAAAAACGGCAGGATGAACAGGCCAGCGGCCAGGTTGATGACCAGATCTGAACTGACAGGAAGGCTGCTTGGAGCGGCAAAGGCAATAAGAATGAGTAAGACATTCTTATAGACATTGTCATTAAAAGCCCCAAACGCCTGGGTAAGAAAATAAGGTAAAAAACGTCGTTTTGTTAGCAGGCGTGACTGGGGCTGTTCGCTCATTCTACTCTCCGCTTAAGCTTGCCAAGCGTTGAGGTAGGTATCAATAAGGTTGTCAATCAGTGCCTTGCCATCCACAGGAGTGGAAGTAAATAGCTTGTCATCTACGGTCAGTAGGGTGATCCCGTGAACACCAGCCCACAATACTCGGCTTGCTTCCAGGATATCGGCTTCGCTTTTTTCTGGAGTGATCTGGCTGATCAGTGATTCAAGCATTCCTGTCATATTGTTGATACGTTCAGATTGCCATTCAGGAAGTTCTTCACCTTGCATCGTATGTTGGAAAATCAGCTGCCAGCGGTATGGGTGTTTGGTTGCAAACCCTAGGTAGCAATATGCAAGTTTGCGCAGCGCATCTTCCGGTGAAGAGATATCTTTCATTTGCTCTTCAGCTTCGGCGAACAGTTCGTCAAGCGTTTGGGCGACAGCGTGAAGTAGCAGCAGGTTGTAGTTACCAAATACGTTAACAAGAGTGCTTGGTACATAGCCGATCATACCGGCAACTTTACGCAAGCTAAGCTCATGGTGAGGGTGTTCATCGAGAAAGTTTTTGACCTGCTCCAGTGTCATAGTTACCAACTCTTCACGAGTATGGTCATTTCGTCTTGCCATTGAATTTTACTCTCAATCGAAGAAAATTTTACTTTGCTAATTGTAATATGGATATATGCCGCGTGGTGGCTGCAAAGTAATTATGTAAACCGACAGTCTGTACTGAACGGAATATTATAGAACGTTGTTCGATATTTTAGTTGCTATCTGTCTACATGGTCAAGTAGAAAGAACGTCACTTGACTGTTAGCCAAGGTACTTGTGACTAAAATCAAACGCTATGAATGTATTTCTAGCAATATATCGACCTGTTCAATGCAAAGTAGTGTTATTTAGTGATGAAACAGAAGATTGTGCTCCTAGCTTTTTCCCTCCGCGTTACGTATCGAAACTTGATCATTCAACGTCCAGAAATCGACCAAAATACCGATGAGGAAAAAACCAAATGTGCAGAGGTAAAGGATCCCGGTAAGCCATTTACCCATGTACATACGGTGTACACCGAAAATGCCGAGGAACGTTAAGAGCAGCCAGGCAACAGTATAGTCGACGTCGCCGCTTTGGAAGCGAAGATCGGCTTCGCGATCCATTGAGGGGATAAGAAATAAGTCAATCAGCCATCCGATACCGCAAAGACCTAAGGTTAAAAACCAGATGGTGCCGGTAACAGGTTTACCATAGTAGAAACGGTGTGCCCCTGTGAAACCGAAAATCCAGAGAAGGTAGCCAATAAACTTGCTATGGGTGTCTTGCATTCGGAATACGTCCTGTTGTTATAAGTTGAATCCTTGATACATATATTATCAATTTGTGCAGCAATACCAATCAGATAATTATTATTTTGATAATTTCTAACAATTGAAGGGGATCAGATTAGTTCTTATTTGCCGCAGTCATGGATGACTAATAAATATTAGTAACAATTTGCTCATGTTGTTTTGTTGACATTCAGTAGTAGCCCGCTAGGATGCAAAGGCATAAATTTGGCAAAGGTATTCATATCAATGAAACGCTTCTTCACAATATTTGCTTTGATTTTGACGGTGTCATTTATGGCAACGCCACATGCAGAAGCAAAGAAATTTGGTGGTGGTAAGTCATTCGGCAAAAGTTTTAAAACTGCGCCGGTAAAACAGCAGAAACCACAACAGACAGATACACTGAAACAGCAGAATCCGACAGCTAACCAGGCCGGAAAATCGAGCAAGAAAGGGCTAATGGGCGGCTTATTGGGAGGCTTGCTGGCTGGTGGTTTGCTGGCTGCTTTCTTTGGCGGTGCTTTTGAAGGTATTCAGTTTATGGATATCTTGATCTTTGGTTTGATTGCGTTTGTCATCTTCAAGCTGTTTAAGACCATGCGAGGTGCGAAAACTACGCCGATGGGGCACCGTGAAGCCTATGCAGGTAACTCACAGCATAAGCAATCCCATCAGCAGTTCCGTCAGGCTGCAGCTCCAGAGATGAATACGGCGTCAGCATCGGAGGATTTTGCTTCAACAGATAGCGATGTACCTTTTAACCTGACTCCGGGCTTTAACATGAATGCGTTTCTTAATGGTGCCCGTGAGCATTACCGCATTTTGCAAGGAGCCTGGAATCACAATGAGCTGGAGACTATCCGTGAGTATGTCAGCCCGGCGCTACTTGAAGACCTGATGGCTGAGCGAGCGAAACTAGAAGGTGAACAGCATACCGAAGTAATGTATGTGGATGCCGAGCTGGTTCGTGCTGACTATGATGCCAATATCGCGCAGTTGAGTGTTCAGTTCACCGGTCGTTATAAAGACCGACATGAAGGTGTTGAAGAAGAGATCACCGACATCTGGCATCTGGAGCGCGACTTGCGTTCCTCGAATGCGCCTTGGTTGATTGTTGGTATTCAAGCTTAATTATTGAACAATAAGTGGAAATATAGAAAGCCGCTCGATTGAGCGGCTTTTTTATTAATGTGTATTTTTTTGAAGCACGTCGCTTTTTCCGCAAGGAGATTGCTATGAGACATGATCTCATCACCTACTTTTCTCCAGCTGAGCCGCTAGTATTAAGTCAGACCAAAGAAATAAAGAGGTGACTATGCCATATACAGCGGATCTGGTTGAAGAGATGAATTTGCTGGTGAAATTCCCAATGCACAGCAATATGGAAGGGATTAAGGTGCATAGCGATGCGGGACCACAGATGGTGGCTGCTGCAAAACGTTTGTATGCTAAAGGCCTGGTGACCAATGAAGACGGTGGTTACTTGACTTATTCGGGACATCAGGCGGTAGAACACGCCAAATCGGTATTACGCATTCTTACCGGAAAAGTCACGGAGTAATACGGAATAAAATAATACTCAAATACCAATTTAAGAAAGCATGGCCTTAGGTCATGCTTTCTAGTTCAGCAATATTGTTTATTGCCTGTTGTGAGGTTTTTCCGCAAAGATCCGGACAGGCCTTGAAGTGGTGACAAACGGCCGGGCGCTCAGGTTTGCCGAATAGCTTGCACAGGTTGTCGTCATTGAGCTGGATACAACGGACACCGGCAGGTTTGCCATCAGGCATTCCAGGGATTGCAGAGGTAATACTCGGGGCAATACAGCAGGCTCCACAACCCAATCGACATTCCATAACTCACCTATACTTATTCAGACACTCAAACGGGTGCGAAACTTACCATTCAAACGTTATCGAATCAAAATTAATTGGCTGCCAGCTGTCTAAATAATAATGACTATTATTACGGTGTGTTTCTGCTCCCAATCAGGCTTAAGTGCTTGCACTTTACCGTTTAGAGGGCTATAAACCGCTTTCTTACAGAGGGTAAGATGTGTCACAGAAAAGGCTGGGTAGTATGGTACATTTTTGGCAAGAGAAAGACTTAAAGGCAATGACAGATCAGGAGTGGGAATCACTCTGTGATGGCTGTGGTAAGTGCTGCCTGCATAAATTGATCGATGATGATACCGACGAAATTTACTACACCAATGTCGCTTGCAGTTTGCTGGATGACAAAACCTGTTCGTGCAAAGATTACCTGAATCGCTTTGAGTCTGGTGAAGAGTGTCTGAAGCTTACTCGTGATCGAATTGATGAGTTTGTCTGGCTACCTGAAACTTGTGCTTACCGTATGCTGGCAGAAGGGAAGGACTTGCCGGAATGGCACCCGCTGCTAGCTGGCTCTAAAGAAGCAATGCATGCTGCTGATGAATCGGTACGCGATAAAGTGGTTTATGAAATTGATGTTATCGATTGGGAAGACCATATATTAAACCATCCGAATCGTTGATAATGCCAGGTGCAATTCGTACCAGCTGAAAATAAACATATAGGAAACCCCAGTCAGAGGCTGGGGTTTTTTGCGTATAGGGGCGAATTAAGCTGCTTGGCTTTGTTGTGCGTTTTGCAGAACTTCAATGATTGGCGCGGCTTTATTTAGGCGACGGATATCGGTAAACAGTTCTTTGGCTTCAGGGTATTCGTGGCGCAGGTAGGCGAACCATTGCTTTACCCTATTTGGGTAATACAGGCCCTTGTCTCCTTTGATTTCGAACTGAGAATAGCGTAGCAGTAACTGAAGCACGCTACTCCAGCTCATGTGAGGATCATTGTGTTTAACGACATTACCAAGGTTTGGTAAATTCAGGGCTCCACGACATACCATCAGCGAATCTACCTGAGTTGCTTTCAGGCAATCCTGACCATTTTGGTAGTTCCACACTTCACCGTTAGCGATGATTGGAATGGCGGTTTTCTCCTTGATTTCACGGATGTAGTCCCATTTGATGGTTTCGGCTTTATAGCCGTCTACTTTTGTTCGGGCATGGATCGTAATTTCATCACCGCCAGCCTGGGCGACAGCATCGGTGATCTCAAGTCCGTGAGACGGGTCATCCCAGCCAAGGCGGATTTTGGCCGTGACTGGCTTTCTTGGATCTGAGGCTTCGCGAACGGCTTTGACAATGCGGTAAATTAGCTCAGGTTCTTGAAGTAGAACGGCACCCCCTCGGCTTTTGTTCACAGCCTTTGCCGGGCAGCCAAAGTTGATATCGATACCGGATGAGCCGAGCTGGATTGCCCGGCGGGCATTTTCTGCCAGCCAGTGCGGATCCTGTCCCAAAAGCTGGATGCGAACCGGAGTACCAGATGTGGTTTTACCGCCGTTTTTCAGCTCAGGGCACAGGCGGTAGAAGACGCTATTAGGCAATAGCTGATCAATCACGCGCACAAATTCAGTCACGCAAAGGTCATAATCGTTAATTTCGGTCAGCATTTCTCGCATCAGATGATCGAGGACACCTTCCATCGGGCCTAAAATTACTCTCATAGCCTTTCTCGAACTGTACCGTTATCTTGTTTAAGGTGCGAGATTTTAGTTCGGAATAGCGAGCTTGTCACCTAATCCTGCATTAGCTTTTCTTGATTGGCAAATAAAGCTCTTCCCGAGACTGTGGTTATTTTGTTTAAGGCATCACTTTCAGCAAGCAAAGCAAGTTCAAGCATTGAACTTGCTACATTCTCGGCCGGGATGGGGGTGAGGTGTGCTAACGGGCCAATCACTAAAGGTTGAAGTAGCCTGAAAATGTTCTGGACAATTTTCTCATCCTGACGGGGCTGGGATCGTTCTCCTTTCAGCGGCCCCGGACGGATGAATACACAGTGGTCAAACCCCATTTTTTTCAGAGCTCGTTCCATTTTTCCTTTACAGCGTAAATAGTGGGAGGGCGAGAAAGGGCTGGCGAAGAGGCTGGAAATAACCACGATATGCTTAACGCCAAGTAAATGCATGGTGTTGGCCACTTTCTCGACTAGCTGGAAGTCGACGGCTTCCAGAGCCTGGTTGCTTCCTGCCTGCTTTTTGGTGGTGCCGAGACAGATAAAGCCGATGGTCGGGATCCGGTCTGTATCTTCCCAGGATGTAACTCTCAGTTCCGGGTGGATAATTTGGACCAGCTTGCTGCTGTGAAATGGCAACTCGCGGCGAGACAGCGAGTAGACGGTTTGGATGAGTGGATGGCCAAGTAGCTGGTGGAGGAGTTCATCGCCAACGAGGCCGCTGGCTCCAGCAATGATTGCACTTACTTTTCCATGGGACATCAACATCTTCCTGAACTTTGTCGTTACGAGGGGCATTTTTGCCAGTATCTGTGGAAAAATTCAACAAAAATGATCAGGTTATGTCGGCTGGATAGTCAAATGAAGATGAATCTGGATATAACGATGTCGTGTTACACGCTTTCAAGTAGGAAGGGAAAGTCCAGAGCCTAACAACTTTGTGTTGTTTGGGTATATAATCTGCGACTTATTCAGATTTGCTCTATAAACCGGAACATACGATGACAGAATTAATGACACTACCTGCGGGTTGGGATGGTATGCCAGCTTCCTTTATTGAAGGAGCGTTACTTGCGGCGAATGCCAACCCGAAGCCTCTGGAACCTGAAGCATGGTTACCTGTATTGGTGACAGGTGGCGTCGCGGAAGATGAGCAATTGGCATTGGCAGACGATCATAAAATGGCCATTTTGAATCACTTCGAGCTGCAGTACCGCTACATCAAGGCGGGTGAGTACGTTCTGCCGGCGCAGGTAAGCTGGCAGGAAGCGACAGGTGTCACTGAGGATATGAGTCATTTTGCCGAAGGTTTTCTCGCAGTTTGGCCGTTCATTGAGTCTAACTGGGGTGAACAGCAGATTTCTGATGGCACGATGCGTATGCTGTCTGCGTTACTGACGACCTGTATGCTGCTGGTTGATGAAAGCTCGACTCTGGCACAGATGGAAGAAGCCGGAGTGGTTGGCATGCCTCAGCCGCAAGAGTTGTATGTTCAGTTGTCACTGATGCTGACAGAAGTGGTGATGGCCGCTGACGAGCTTCAGCAGGGAGCCGGTGCACAGGCGGTTAATCCGTATAAGGAAACGGGCCGCAATGATGCATGCCTGTGTGGTAGTGGCAAAAAATTCAAACAGTGCTGTGGTAAGTAATGGTTGAAGCAAGCTCCGTTTGTGCTGAAAAGTCGGTGATACTGGTTGTCGCCGGTGTGATTGAAAAAGACGGGAAGTACCTGTTGGCCCAACGTTTTGATCATGCGAGCCAGGGCGGACTGTGGGAGTTTCCTGGTGGTAAGGTGGAAACCGATGAAACACCGGAGCAGGCGCTGGAACGTGAGTTGCTTGAAGAGCTGGCTATCGTTACCGAAACGGGGAGTTGGCTGGCAGATAGTGTTTTTGACTATGGTGATAAGGTGATCCGCCTTAAGGGTTATTTGACCCAATGGCGTTCTGGGGCTTTGGAGCTTCATAGCCATCAGAATGCGGTGTGGGTCGATTATGCCGAGATTGCTAATTATCAGCTTTGTCCTGCTGATTACCCGATAGTTGAAGCTTTGATATAAATCATTATTCAAATAAAAAAGCGAGAGGTGAAAGCCTCTCGCTTTTTTATTCGGGTCATTTTTTGAACCGGAAATAACCTTCAGGCGTTTTGCTCTTTTTTACCAAAAAACTGAGCAATAACAATTACCGCCAGAGCAACAAGGTTAGCGGCAAAGATCACAACTAGCCATTGTGGCATTGATTGACCAAGGAACGACCATACCACTTTGCTGCAATCACCGCTTGCTTCAAACATCCATGGTACCCATTGGTTTAATGGAGCCCATTCAGGGAATTGTACAAACAGGTCACAGGTTGCAAATGGTGACGGGTTGAACTGGTAGCCGACATGTTCTCTGGTCAGTTCCAAACCTCGGTACGCGCCGTAACCCCAGGCTGCGAGAGCGGTCCAGCGGATAATGGTGTTTTGAGGAGCTATCAGGCCGAACAGAGCCGCAAAAGCAATGCCCATCATTGCGACGCGTTCATAGATACACATAACGCAAGGATCCAGCTTCATTACGTGCTGGAAAAATAATGCGCAGAGTTCAAAGAAAACGATGAAGCCAAACAGCAGTAGCCATGATAGCCGGCTTTTGGAAAAGGTATTCAGAAATTGCATGAATTGATCTCACTTAAAGTTATACCAAACTGAATAGCTATGGCTTGGTATTATAATAAAGCCCTGATGAATCAGGGCTTTAATTTTATAATTTCTGACACTTATCTTTACGAAAGATTCAATTAATGTCCAGTTGCAGGTGCTATATGTGATACAGCTTCCGCAACATGGTGGCTTAGCCAGCCCATATCATGGAACCATTCCGTCATTGGTACCAGCATAAACTCAATGCCTGCCAGGCCAACGAATGCTAGGACGATAGTGTAAGGCAGCGCCATGTACACCATGCGGCCATATGACAAACGGATTAGCGGAGCCAGTGCTGAAGTCAATGCGAATAGGAAGGCTGCCTGACCGTTCGGTGTTGCCACTGATGGTAGGTTGGTACCTGTGTTGATCGCAACTGCCAGCATGTCGAACTGATCGCGGGTGATTACACCGTTCATCAGTGCAGATTTTACTTCGTTGATGTATACGGTACCCACGAAGACGTTATCTGACACCATAGATAGCAGGCCGTTGGCGATGTAGAACATCGTCATCTGCGCACTACCTTCCAGGCTCAATACCATATTGATAATTGGCGCAAATAGGTGCTGGTCGATAATTACTGCCACGATTGAGAAGAAAACAGCAAGCAGGGCGGTGAATGGTAGTGCTTCTTCAAACGCTTTGCCCAGCGCGTGTTCTTCGGTTACACCGGTGAAAGAGGTGGCCAGAATGATAACTGTCAGACCGATAATACCTACGGCTGCTAGGTGAAGGGCCAAACCAAGGATTAGCCAGATAGCAATAACAACCTGTACGCAAAGTTTGGCGTAATCCAGGTTGGTACGTCTTTTACGTTCTTCGGTATCAAAATCAACCAGTATTTTGCGAACGTTTTCCGGTAGGTTAGTACCGTAACCACAGATCTGGAATTTCTCGACCAGGATACAAGTTAAGATACCGCAGATAAATACAGGTACTGTTACAGGTGCCATGCGAAGAATGAACTCGCCGAACATCCAACCTGCCTGGTCGGCAATGATCAGGTTTTGAGGTTCACCGACCATGGTCATAACTCCACCGAGTGCTGTACCAATACCAGCATGCATTAGCAGGCTGCGCAGGAATGCTCGGTAGTTTTCCAGGTCATCACGGCTGACTTCGCGGATGTGTTTGTCGGTAGTATGGTCGTGGGATGCATGGGGCTCCTGGCCTGATGCAACTTTGTGGTAGATGCTGTAAAAGCCGATGGTAACGCTGATCACAACCGCGATAACGGTCAGGGCATCAAGGAATGCAGACAAAAAAGCCGCAGAAACCACGAATGACAGCGATAGCAAAATCTTTGAGCGGATTCCAATTAGTATCTTGGTGAAAATAAACAGCAGGAGCTGTTTCATGAAGTAGATACCGGCAACCATGAAGATCAATAGTAGGAGTACTTCAATATTGGCAACCAGTTCGTGTTTTACTTGTTCCGGGCTTGTCATCCCGATTGCAACAGCTTCGATAGCCAATAGGCCACCAGGCTGAAGCGGGTAACATTTCAGGGCCATGGCTAGTGTGAAGATGAATTCAACAACTAGTAGCCAGCCGGCAACGAAAGGGTCAATAAGAAAAAATACAATTGGGTTGATTACAAGGAAAGCAATGATAGCCACCTTGTACCAATCAGGCGCCTTGCCTAAAAAATTTTTTATAAAGGCGTTCCCTAGCGAAATAGCCATGTTCTTGGATCTCTTATAATACGCGAATAATTTTTTGAGCTGTTCGCTATCTTGCCTTTGTCACGAAAAGCCGAATAACCAGGCCTGGTTATATGCTCTTTGAGACTCTTTAAGCTAAAAATCATGTCCCTAATGGTTTTTAACTTAAAGCAGGCAGCAGCATCCATTCAGCTCCCGATTTTTTATCGTGCTAACTCTACCGTGCGATCTTTAACCGTCAAGCAATGAGATGTGTATTTACTCAATTAGATTGTTTTTTGCATCAAAACGGGGGATCGAGTGCGTTAGATTACCATGCTCTGAAATATTTTCTTACAATTCTCATGAAACGTTGAGCATCGTCAAATTTAACGATACAAACTAAAACATTTCTTTTACATATTCAGCAAAGTTTCTCCGAACGCATAACTGGTGGTATGATGAGTCCAATAACATATAAGCAAGAAGCGATTGGAAAACTTATCTGATGGTTATAAAGGCTGATAGCCCAGCAACTTTTGCTGAGAAATATATTATTGAGAGCATCTGGAATAATCATTTTCCACAGGGCTCTATTCTTCCGGCGGAACGAGAGTTATCCGAATTAATTGGGGTAACCCGTACGACATTGCGCGAAGTGTTGCAGCGTTTGGCCCGTGATGGCTGGCTGACGATTCAACATGGTAAACCGACCCGTGTAAATAACTACATGGATACATCTGGTCTGAGTATTCTTGATACTTTGATTACGCTGGATGGGCAGGATGTTCAGGGTGTACTTGAAGATTTGCTATCTGCGCGCACTGATATTAGTAGCGTGTACATGCGTTATGCGATCAAGGGTAACAGAGAAGAATCCAGTGAGCTGCTACAGAGCGTTATCCGCTCTTGTGAAACTCTTCTGAAAGCAGAGAGCTTTGAAAGCTTTGTCGAGGACAGCGAAGAAAAAGCTGTGCTGATGCAGGAAGTGAAGAAAATCACTGACAAATACGGCAAAGACCAGCCTGAGCTGTGTGAAGCAATTTGCCGTGCTCGTGCATTTAATTATTACGATTACCGTATGTTCCAAGGTATGGCTGCTAAATCCGGCAATACCTTATATGTACTGACAATTAACGGTTTGCGTAAAATTTATACCCGTGTTGGTGGCTACTACTTTATGTCGAAGGAAGCGTGCGAGCTGGCACTGAACTTCTACCGTGATATGAAGATGCTTTGTGATAACAATCAGCCAGAACTGGTTGCTGATCGTATCAAGAAGTATGGCCGTGAGAGCGGAGCGATTTGGTACAGTAACCGTATTGAAATAGCACGCTACCTGTACGAAGAAGAGCAATAAAAATTATTTGGTAATTGTAGTGAGGTGAGGGTGCTTCATTAACAATTTGCCGGAATAAATAAAAGGAGATGCCATTGGCATCTCCTTCTTTTTTTTACGTTATTCCCTATCTGACTGATCTCGATTGGTTTTACTTTCTCCATTCGAACCGGATTTCGGGACCTTTGAGTGTCTAAATCTCCGAGTTATATTGGTTGCGAACCGGGCAGGTCCCAACAATCTGAGTTCTGCCATCCGGTAACTCTTCTTCTAGAGTTACATCGAATCCCCATAAGCGATAAAGGTGCTTGAGTACTTCCTGGTAGCCTTCTGCTAATGGAATACGGTTGTGTGGTACATACCTTAGCGTCAATGAACGGTCGCCTTTGAGGGCAACATTCCAGACCTGGATATTTGGTTCGTTGTTACTTAAGTTGTATTGTGAAGACAGTTTTTCGCGGATTGCACGGTAGCCTTCTTCGTTGTGGATTGCACTGACTTCGACGTAGTTATGTCGGTCGTCGTCATCGACAGCAAAGAGTTTGAAGTCACGCATCACTTTTGGTGACAGGTATTGGCTGATGAAGCTTTCATCTTTAAAGTTTTCCATTGCGAAATGGACGGTTTCCAGCCAATCTTTGCCTGCAATATCCGGGAACCAGTACTTGTCTTCTTCTGTCGGGTTTTCGCAGATCCGCCGGATGTCCTGGAACATCGCAAAGCCTAAAGCATACGGGTTGATACCGCTGTAATAAGGACTGTTGTAATCAGGCTGAGCTACGACATTGGTATGGCTATGCAAGAACTCGATAATAAACCGATCTGTAACCAGGCCTTCATCATAAAGGTGGTTGAGGATGGTGTAGTGCCAGAATGTGGCCCAGCCTTCATTCATCACCTGTGTTTGTTTTTGCGGGTAGAAATATTGGCTGACCTTACGAACTATACGCACAATCTCTCGTTGCCAAGGTTCCAACAGCGGTGCATGTTTTTCAATAAAATAGAGAATGTTTTCCTGTGGCTCCTGAGGGTAGCGGATCTCCTCGGTTTTTTGCTCCTTTTCTGCCTGATTCGGTATGGTGCGCCATAGCGAGTTAACCTGTGTTTGCAGGTAATCTTCCCGGGCTTTTTGCCGCGCTTTTTCTTCAACCATGGAAATTTTTTGCGGACGCTTATAGCGGTCTACACCATAATTCATCAGTGCATGGCAGGAGTCGAGAAGTCTTTCGACATCATCGACGCCATATTTTTCTTCGCATTCAGTGATGTATTTACGGGCAAAAAGCAGGTAATCAATGATTGAACTGGCATCGGTCCAGGTCTTAAACAGGTAGTTGTTTTTGAAAAAAGAATTATGGCCATAACAGGCGTGGGCCATTACCAGCGCCTGCATAGTAATGGTGTTCTCTTCCATGAGATAGGCAATACAGGGATCGGAGTTGATGACGATCTCATAAGCCAACCCCATTTGGCCATGCTTGTAGCCACGCTCGGTTTCGATAAAGCGTTTACCGAATGACCAATGGTGGTAATTGATGGGCATGCCGATACTTGAATAGGCATCCATCATTTGTTCTGCAGTGATGATCTCAATCTGGTTCGGGTAGGCGTTTAGCCGATAATGATCGGCTACACGCTTGATTTCTTTGTGATACTGATCCAGAAGATCAAATGTCCAGTCCGGACCATCACTGAGTGTTTTTGATTTAGTGGCTGTTACCATAACACGCTCCCCTAAAGCGATAGCAGACATCTAGTTAACTTGCTTTTTGAAAAGCTCCCTGAATACCGGGAAGATGTCTTCCACACTCCTTATGTTCTGCATCGCGAAGTTGCTGTGGTTTGCTAGTGCCTCATACTCCCGCCATAAGGTCTGGTGTGCACGACGGGTGATTTCGATATAAGAATAATAACGGCTGACAGGCAAGATATGCTTATCCAGCAGTTCTCGGCAGCCGGGTGAATCATCAGCCCAGTTATCACCATCTGAGGCCTGGGCGGCATAAATATTCCATTCAGCAGGTGAGTAACGTTTTTTGATGATGTCGTCCATCATTCGCAGTGCACTTGAGACAATGGTGCCCCCGGTTTCCTGCGAGTAGAAGAACTCGTGCTCATCTACCTCTTTTGCCTGGGTATGATGGCGAATAAAAACGACATCGACATTTTTGTATGTTCTGTTAAGGAACAAGTACAGCAGGATATAAAACCGTTTTGCCATATCCTTGGTGGCCTGGTCCATCGAACCAGAAACATCCATCAGACAGAACATTACAGCCTGGCTGGTGGGCTGAGGTCGGCGCTCATAGTTTTTGTAGCGTAAGTCAAATGTATCAATGAAAGGCACGCTGCTGATTTTCTCGCGCAGGTTTTTTATTTCCTGCTTCACGCGATCTTCTTCAAGCGGTTGTGCCGGTTCTGTACTCATTAGCTGATCGAGTGTCTGTTCCAGTTCCCGTAGCTGGCGTCGCTTAGCGGCAGTCATTGCCGTACGGCGGGCCAGGGAATTCTGCAATGATTTTACAATTGCAATATTGGCCGGAACACCGGATGACTTGTAACCGGAACGGAAAGTCTTCCACTCGACAATTTTGTTAAGCTGGTTTTTCTCCAGGTTCGGTAGTTCCAAATCTTCAAACAGGAGATCAAGATATTCATCCTTGGAAATCTGGAATACGAACTCGTCCTGTCCTTCACCATCAGGGCTGGCCTGTCCTTCGCCGGCACCACCTTGTCCCGCCCCACCTTGGGGGCGTTCAATGCGATCGCCGGGACTGAACTGGTCGTTACCCGGATGGACAACTTCACGTTGTCCACCTCGGCCTTGGTGAAAGCTTGGCTCGCGGATATCACGGGAAGGAATTGTGATATCCTCCCCGCTTTCCACATCAGTAATCGAGCGTTTGTTCACCGCATCAGCAATCGATTCTTTGATCTGTTGCTTGTGGCGGCGCAGAAAACGCTGGCGGTTTACTGTGCTTTTGTTTTTACCGTTGAGCCTGCGGTCTATAAAGTGCGCCATAAGCTCTCCCCTTATTCATCCCATTATCACATGGCCGGCTTACGAAGACTTACGTACGCGTAGATACCATTCAGATAGCAGACGTACTTGCTTGCGTGTGTAGCCTTTTTCCATCATGCGAGCGACGAAGTCATCGTGTTTCTTCTGCTCTTCGGTGGAGGTTTTGGCATTAAATGAAATAACAGGAAGCAGCTCTTCGGTGTTTGAGAACATTTTCTTCTCGATAACCGTACGTAGCTTCTCGTAGCTGGTCCAGTTCGGGTTTTTGCCGGCATTGCTGGCTCGAGCTCGAAGCACAAAGTTGACGATTTCGTTACGGAAGTCTTTAGGGTTACTGATACCTGCCGGTTTTTCGATTTTTTCCAGCTCGTTGTTCAGAGCTGAGCGGTCGAATAGCTGGCCGGTTTCCGGATCTCGGTATTCCTGATCCTGAATCCAGAAGTCTGCGTAACTCACATAACGGTCAAAAATGTTCTGGCCATATTCAGAGTAAGACTCCAGATAGGCTGTCTGAATTTCTTTACCAATGAACTCGACGTATTTCGGAGTCAGGTAACCTTTCAGGTGCTCCAGGTATTTTTCGGCAAGCTCTTGCGGGAACTGCTCACGCTCGATTTGCTGTTCCAGTACATAGAACAGGTGAACCGGGTTGGCTGCAACTTCAGAATGATCGAAGTTGAAGACGCGCGACAGGATCTTGAAGGCGAAACGGGTCGACAGACCTGCCATACCTTCGTCAACACCGGCGTAATCACGGTATTCCTGATATGACTTGGCTTTTGGATCGGTATCTTTCAGTGTCTCACCATCGTAAACACGCATTTTTGAGTACATGCTGGAATTTTCTGGCTCTTTCAGGCGTGAAAGTACCGAGAAGCGGGCTAGGATTTCCAATGTGCTTGGTGAACATGGTGCCGCAGACAGTTCACTGTTCTGTAACAGTTTTTCGTAAATTTTAATCTCTTCCGATACACGCAGACAATATGGCACTTTGACGATGAAGACACGGTCAAGGAACGCTTCGTTGTTTTTGTTGTTACGGAAGGTCTGCCATTCCGATTCGTTGGAGTGGGCCAGGATAATACCGTCAAATGGTAGGGCCGAGAGGCCTTCTGTACCGTTGTAGTTACCTTCCTGGGTGGCAGTCAATAGTGGGTGCAGCACCTTGAGTGGCGCCTTGAACATCTCAACGAATTCCATCAGACCCTGGTTAGCCTTACAAAGGGCACCAGAGTAGCTGTAGGCATCTGGGTCATCTTGTGAGAAGTGCTCTAACTGACGAATGTCAACTTTACCAACCAGAGATGAAATGTCCTGGTTATTCTCATCACCGGGCTCGGTCTTGGCGATACCGACCTGATCGAGGATTGAAGGACGTACTTTTACAACCTTGAATTTGGTAATATCACCGCCAAACTCATGCAGTCGTTTCGCCGCCCATGGTGACATAATGGTGCTCAGGTAGCGCTCCGGAATACCATATTCTTTCTGGAGGATTCCTCCGTCTTCTGTTTTATCAAACAAGCAGAATGGGTGGTCATTAACAGGGCTGCGCTCGCCGTTAGCAGTCAGTACATAGACAGGTACTTTTTGCATTAGGCTTTTTAGTTTTTCAGCCAGTGATGACTTACCGCCACCGACTGGGCCTAGCAAGTAAAGGATCTGTTTGCGTTCTTCCAGGCCTTGCGCTGCATGCTTAAGGTAAGAAACAATTTGTTCAATGGCATCTTCCATGCCATAGAAGTCTTCAAATGTTTTGTAACGGGAAATGACGCGGTTAGAGAAAAGACGGCTCAAGCGCGGATCTTGAGCGGTATCTACCATTTCTGGCTCGCCGATTGCCATTAGTAATCGCTCCGCGGCATTAACGTAAGCACTGCGGTCGTTACGACAGATCTCAAGGAATTCTTGCACTGAAAGCTCTTCATCCTTGGCTTCTTCATAGCGTTGACGATAGTGGTCAAAAATACTCATGGTATGCCCCCTGAATCGTTCTTCAATCAATTAGAAAGGACGAAAATAAAAATCTTTCACATCCCTCATATCTTAAGACTAGACCTAACTGATCAAATTGCTCCACTGAGTTGTTGGTTTATAAACTAAATTTCCTTTTTGTTACTGCCTTATGAGCTGGTTACTTCTCAAACATATTTCTACTATCCTCCTATAAATTGTTATGTGCAAGGGTATTTATTTAAAAAAAAGAGCGTGACATTGTTGCAAGAATGTGACCGTGAATAATTAAAGGATAAAAAGGAATAAATGGGGGATTTTGTTTCACCACTAGTTTTTTTGACTGATTTTCGGTGTTTTCGCTGACTAAAAAGAGAAAATTTGTTCGGAGCATATGGTTCAACATCGCATTTTGCGAAAAGTATCAAATTGAGGAGATTTGCCCCTTTTGTGATTGAGAAAGCTGCGTATAGCGGTAAGTTGGGATAGACCATTGCTTATTTTGTGAGCGAAATCAAAGTCTCTGACTTAAGCTAGATAAAGTGGATGTTTATTGAGGGGAGTTCGATTGATGGGTATTTCTCGCGTTGATACGGTTTCGATTCCAGTTTCCGATCAAAGCCAGGCTTTGCTGTTTTATCGTGATGCATTAGGATTTGAGTTGATTCGTGACCATCATGCGGATAATCAAAAACGATGGATCCAGCTGGCACCAAGAGGGGCTGAGACAACGATTAGTCTTGTGGTTCCGTTTGGTGGAATGGAAGCGGGATCTGTGCAGGGGCTGGTGGTGCAGACGGATGATATTCATTCAACTCACAGTGAGTTGTGTGAGCGGGGAGTGCCTTTATCTGAGATTGTCACAATAATCGGCGGTCGTTTTGCTACATTTGCTGACCCGGACGGCAATGGCTGGGTATTAATAGAAACGAATTCCCATATGTTGGCTTAATGCTGTGCTGTAATTCGAAACGTAATGTAATACAGAAGTGTTATATAAAAGCATGCCGTATAGCCGATGCTAGCGTGACATCAGTTAATACGGCATGTAATGGCTGGAAGTTACTGTTTTACTGCAATCTGTGTACTCAGAGTATGAGATTCCCCCGGTTCTAGCGTGATACCTTCACCATGAATGGTTGACTCAACACAGACCATAGTTTCAAAGCTGTTGTCAGCCATATCACCCATGCTGATTGACAGTTCTTGCCAAGGATTCCAGATAACTGCTGCATTGTGGCCTTGGTTAGTGACCTGAATCTGGCGAGAAAGTGTATTGTCGGTGATAGTGACTGTATCTTTTGGCTGGGTGTAGACACGGTCAACCTCTTGGTCGAACATCAGTTGTTCGCCGCCCTGACATGGCAAGCCACCTTGCGTGCTATCTAGGTAAGAACACCCCATTTCGCTAATAGTGATATTTTTGATATCTGCTACCTGGAAGTAAGAGTGCAGGGCACCAGAAAATGACCAGGCTTGTTCGTCCGTATTGGTCGATGTCAGGCTAACCTTCAGTTGAGGGCCAATTTCAAAAGTCAGCTGATTTTTGAATTTATGTGGCCAAATTTCACGTGTGACTTCGTTGTCTTCTAGTTCCAGAGCAACAATAACGCCTTGCTCGCTTTCCCTATGCTGCTTTAACGTCCATTCACTATTACGGGCAAAACCATGTGATGGAGTACCTGCTTTACCAAACCATGGCCAGCAGACAGGAATGCCGCCACGGATCGCTTTGGTAGTGTCGAATTCAGCTTTTTCGCTTAGCCATATTACATCTTCTTCACCGGCTGGTTTGTACCAGATCAGATGTCCACCATGGAGAGAAATGCCAGCCTCTGCCATGTCGTGGATCACTCGAATAATTTTGATGTCCTGAAACTCGCATACAGTTACAGCATCAGATAGAACCGCAATTGCTGGAAGGTTACGTAAGCTCATCAGATTATATTCCTCAAGAGTATTGAATTTTCATTTGGTTGGTTTCTGACCAATTTGAAAAGAAAAACCATCCTAATGAAAACTTAATTTTATATAAAAAATATCTGCAAAAATTAAAATTTATTTGTTAAATTTGTGATTTTAGTTGAGTGTTTTCCACCCCAAGAATGTCTTTGATATGGGGGATACTGCTGCTCTCTGGGTGTAAGAGAGGCATTTTGTTGCTTTGGTAATCAAGAGGGTGAAGCGAAAAGAATCGTGTTGAAAATGCTAGATATAAAAAAGGCGACACCGTAGCGCCGCCTTTTGAATTCTAGCTAAAAGCTTACATTACTTAGAGATGTGAGCGATTAGATCTAGAACTTTGTTTGAATAACCGATTTCGTTGTCGTACCAAGATACAACTTTAACGAAGTTATCAGTTAGAGCGATACCAGCTTTAGCATCGAATACAGAAGTCTGTACTTCACCGATGAAGTCCTGAGAAACTACTGCGTCTTCAGTGTAACCTAGAACACCTTTCAGCTCGCCTTCAGAAGCTTCTTTCATTGCTGCACAGATAGCTTCGTAAGATGCACCAGTCTTCAGGTTAACTGTTAGGTCAACAACAGAAACGTTAGCAGTTGGTACGCGGAAAGCCATACCAGTTAGTTTGCCGTTTAGTTCTGGAAGAACAACGCCTACAGCTTTAGCTGCACCAGTTGAAGATGGGATGATGTTCTGAGAAGCACCACGACCGCCACGCCAGTCTTTAGCAGAAGGACCGTCAACAGTCTTCTGAGTAGCTGTAGTAGCGTGAACTGTAGTCATAAGACCAGATTCGATACCGAACTTGTCGTTAAGAACTTTAGCGATTGGCGCTAGGCAGTTAGTAGTACAAGACGCGTTAGAAACGATATCCTGACCCGCGTAAGTGTCTTGGTTAACACCCATTACGATCATTGGAGTAGCGTCTTTAGAAGGACCAGTTAGAACTACTTTCTTCGCACCAGCAGTGATGTGCTGACGAGCAGTTTCGTCAGTCAGGAAGATACCTGTTGCTTCTGCAACAACGTCAACACCGATTTCGTCCCACTTAAGGTCAGCTGGGTTGCGTTCTGCAGTTACGCGAACTGTTTTACCGTTAACGATTAGGTTACCGTCTTTAACTTCTACAGTACCGTTGAAACGACCGTGAGTTGAGTCGTACTTCAGCATGTAAGCCATGTATTCAACGTCGATTAGGTCGTTGATACCAACAACTTCGATGTCGTTACGCTCTACAGAAGCACGGAAAACAAAACGTCCAATACGGCCAAAACCGTTAATACCTACTTTGATAGTCATTACAGTTGCTCCACAACTTAATTTCTAATGAAAGATAACTGGTAGTAAAATTACAGAATCTAACGTGACGCTGCAAGTCAAAAACGAACTTAAATTGCGTGAGGTCAAAAAAAAGTTCGGATTTTTTTTACATTCCTACTACAACGATGCAAATTTAAACAGAACTTGTATGAATATCCATCGTTGCTGTTGTTAACTTTTAATATCCACTCTCAGCTTAATTAAATTATGCTTAAATGAGTCGGATTGATGTAAAAACCTTTCGAGCAGAAAGTATGTGCCACAGTACGGTAAATTGGCAACATTAATTCTCGGCCTGAAAAGGAAATTTATAATAATAGGATCAGTAATGTCAGATAAATCAGATTCTTATTGGCGTGAGGCTTTAACGTCAGAGCAGTATCATATTTGCCGGGAGCGGGGAACCGAGCCACCGTTTACCGGGACGCTCCTGCATAACAGGGACACCGGGGTTTACCATTGCACTTGCTGTAAGGAGCCATTGTTCAAATCTGAGAACAAATATGACTCGGGCTGCGGGTGGCCAAGCTTTGATGCGCCGATCTATTCAGATGCAATTCGTTACCTTGATGATAACAGCCATGGTATGCAGAGGATTGAGATACGCTGTGCTCGTTGCGATAGCCATCTTGGCCATGTTTTTCCTGATGGGCCGAAGACGACAGGTGAACGTTACTGTGTTAATTCCGTTTCACTTATCTTTGAGTCTGGGAGGAGAGAGTCATCTGGAGAAAAAAGTGAATAAGAGAGAAGGGCCTTTGTGGCCCTTCTTCACTTTTGATTGGAGTGCGATCTTATATGCTTGATATGGTTACTTGGCCATCCGGGCTTTGAAGTTTCCTTTTTGGATCGCTTTGGAAATTTTCTCGGCTTTATCATTGAGCAGGGAACGTTTTTCTTCCGGCATCGGATAGTAGGTAACCAGCTTTTCCTGACTGGCTACAGGTATGCCGAACTCGCTTCCGACACGAGCCCAAAGGTAAGCGCTGTCGATAGACTTCGTTTGATGAGATAAAGTTGCTAATGATTGAATTATTTCTGGTTTGATGCCCTGCCCCTTTTCATATAGTTCCAGGGCGTGCTTAAGTAGCTGAATGGTTTTTTCTTTGTCTTTATCGGTATAGAAGGTAGCTAGCGCCAGCTGTAGCTCGGGAGTTTCCAGAGCCGGTTTGCCTTCAAGTTGTAAAAATTGTCGTAACGCGCTTTTATCGCCTTGGGTTAAGCGATAGTAGATGATTTCCGGATCTGTCGAATGCGCCAGTTCTTTATTCAGCCGATCGATTGATCTGTAGCTTGCAATCAAAGCTTTCGCTCGGTTGTTTTTGCGTTCTTTCAGGTTAGTTGGCTCAATTCGCGCTGCGTAGTCAAGGCACTTTTGGTATTCGTAAGTAAATTTGAGTTCTTTATACTTCTCTATATCGGCAGGATTTTTAAGAACATCATATCGTTGCCAAATAAGTTTGGTTCGCTGGAGGCGGCATTGCCCGTCATTGAGGTTGGTTTCGGCGCAAATTTGTGGGTAGCTTTCACATAGGCTCTCTGTTGAGCTGTGTTGTTCGTAACAGCCGTTGAGTAACGTCAGGCAGATCGCCGGAAGTAAGATTTTGAAGCGTATCAAAGTTGGTCTGGCCATGATCATAGTGTGTAGTTGGCAACTTGGGCTGGTTTCAAGATTATCTGTAATGTAGATACTTTTCGAACAAGGTTATTTTAACCTATATCTCGTTTAAAACGTCCATTTGAGATGTTTTTTAAGCATTGTGAGCGAAAGAACAAAAAAAACTTTCGATTGGGCTGTGAGATAGGAAACTGTTAGGGCTATTGGCATAGTGTTTTTATTAAAAAAGATTCAAGATGAAACAAAGGATAAGATAGGAAGCCAGAAAATGGAACTAGAACACTTATTGAATGCAATGACCCCAGAAGTGTATCAGCGGATCGCAACAGCGGTTGAAACAGGTAAGTGGCCTGATGGAACACCGTTATCTCAGGGGCAACGCGATTCGGCGATGCAGGCTGTGATGTTGTATCAGTCCCGGCATAATACGGATGCTGAGCATATGTCGGTTGCCGTGGGAGGGGAGCTGAAATTTAAGTCCAAGGCGGAGTTAAAGCGCGACTTTGGGGTAGATGAGCCATCGCACAATGATATTGCCCGTTTCGATCGTAACCAGATTTAGCCAGTTTCGGGTGCAACAGAATATAACAAGCATCTGAGGCTCGTTTTTTCAGTAGGCGAGCCGAGTTATCTGGCATGATTGCCATGATGATTATCGAAAATCATGGGCTCACAGTAAAAGCCGCTAAGTTCATGATCTTCTCGGCTGATCATGTTTGCAATCCAGGGCTCTTTTTCGATATTTGCCAAATAGTCATGCAGTTTAGGGTAGTTAGTTAGCCTGAGCCCGGCCATCCAACCACTGCGGAAAATGCTCCAGAGGCTAATTTCGGCCATTGAGAAATGTTCTGCTACGTACCCTTGTTCTGGTATTTGTTCCTCAATATATTGCAATACCTGTGGTAAATGGTGTTCCAGACATTGCTGGATTGCATCTTGATCGACTTCCTTATTTAGCATTTTACCCCGCATGATTTTTTGATAGAACAGCACGCCGCCAATAAGAGAGGTCAGTCGGGTATCGGCATATTCTTCCAACCAGCGTACTTGGGCTCGGGAAGATGCTGAGCCAGGATAGAGTGGAGGAACTGGGCAGATATCATCGAGGTAGTGTGCAATAACGGTTGAGTCGATGATGTTGCTGCCATCATGTTCCAGCACCGGTATTTTACCCATTGGGTGGCGTTTTTGGGCGAGTTCCTTTTCAAGGTAGGGGCTAAGTGGCTGTAGGTCGTAGGCAATCCCTTTATAAGAGAGCGCGAGCATAATTTTCCTGACAAATGGAGAAATAGCGGCACCGTGTAAAACCATAACGTAGTCTCGGGCTAGTCGATCTGTTGTATCTCTAAGAGCCAACAGAAGAATTTGATTAATTTGTATAAAGTGTAGCCGAGATAAATAAAGAAGAAGCGAGAACGATTGCTGGCTCTCGCTTCTTAAATTGATGGGCTTGCTATCGCTTTTAGTGTGTTAGCTCGCCGCGCAGATTCTGTTGCATCATGCTGCGGACTGCTTCGATCGGCAGATCCTGGCTTAGCAGGAAGTGTAATTTGGCCAGTGTTGCTTCTGGTGTCATATCGTAGCCGCTCAGGACTCCAGCATCAGCAAGGGCACAGCCAGTAGCATAGCCACCCATATTGACTTTACCTGACAGACATTGAGTCAGGTTCATGACAATAACCCCGCGGTCTGTTGCTTCTTTTAGCTGGGCAAGTAATTCAGGGTTCTGAGGTGCGTTACCAACACCGAAGGTCAGCAGGATCATTGCGTTTACTGGCTGGCGCAGTGTGTTGCGGATCACTTCTGGCGAAATACCCGGGTACATGGTAATTACGCCAATTGGTTGGGGCGTAATGTTGTGTACCTTGAATTCACCTTCCGGCTTTTTGTCGAGCTCAACATTGTTTAGTTGAATGTTGATACCGGCTTCGAGCAGTGCTGGCAGGTTTGGTGATATGAATGCGCCAAAGCCATCTGCGTGGGCTTTTGTACTACGGTTGCCACGGATCAGTTGGTTGTTGAAGAATACGGTCACTTCATTGATCGGGTAGTTAGCCGCAATGTGTAGTGAGTTCAACAAATTGCTCTGGCCGTCAGAACGCAGTTCTGCCAGAGGAATTTGAGAGCCTGTGACGATAATTGGCTTATCCAGGTTTTCAAACATAAACGACAATGCAGAAGCGGTATAAGCCATGGTGTCCGTACCATGTAGAATGACAAAACCGTCATACTTGTCGTAGTTTTCTTTGATATCGTCTGCGATGCGCTGCCAATCCGCTGGCGTCATATCCGATGAGTCGATAAGAGGAGCGTACTCATGGATGGTAAATTCCGGCATCTCAGGACGTTGGAATTCTGGCATGCTTTCCAGCTGCTTTTGCATAAAGCCCGAAACAGGCACGTAGCCATGGTCAGACTTCTGCATCCCAATGGTGCCGCCGGTGTAAGCAATGTAAATGTGTTTTCTTTCCATAATCTGGTACAGACATTCGATTCGGTGGCCGCATTATACGGCGAACGCGCAGTAAAAAAAGCCCGGCATGTGCCGGGCTGATCTCACTTTTCAATATTGCTGCAGTTTAAGCAGAAGGCATATTGGCCTTTTGGATCGTTAAAGTTACTGAGTGTCGTCAGGTCTGTTACAACTTGTTGCGTAACCGGCTGAATTGCTGCTGGTAACTCACCAAAGACCATTGCAACCAGCTGGCTGCGAGCTTCAGAGGCAAATTCCTGTAGCAGTATTTCTGCCGGGCTCAGCGGCTCTTCCATCCAGCGTAATTCATAGCTTTCCAGTTTGGCCAGCTCAACGGCGACAGCAATGGCATCATCAAAGTCACCAAGTTGATCAACAAGGCCCAGATCCAGGGCATCCTGGCCTGTCCAGACTCGCCCTTGGGCAATTTTATCGGCCTGTTCCAGTGACATATTGCGGTACTGGCTAACCAGGCCGATAAAGCGCTGGTATCCATGTTCAATACCAAGCTGAAATACCTCGGCTACGCCATCAGGTAGTTTGCGCGTTACGCCGACACCGGAAAATGGTGTAGTACCAACACCGTCGTTATAGATCCCCATGTTTTCCAATCCTTTCTCGAAAGTGGTCAGGATGGCAAAGATACCGATGGAGCCGGTGATGGTTGTTGGCTGGGCCAGGATCCGATCTGCACTTGATGAAATCCAGTAACCGCCGGATGCTGCCAGGCTAGACATGGATACCACGACAGGTTTACCGGCTAATTTCAGGGCGTCAACTTCGTTACGGATCACTTCTGAGGCAAAGGCACTGCCGCCGGGGCTGTCGACACGCAAGATGACGGCTTTTACTGCATCATCAAGGCGTGCTTCACGTAGAAGAGCCGCAGTTGAATCGCCGCCGATAGTGCCCTGACGTTGGGCGCCGTCAACAATTGCACCACTGGCAATTACAACGGCCACCTGATTTGGGCTCGGCAGATCGGTACTGAATACCGTTGGCTGGTAATCGTAGTAGCTGATTTGGCTGAAGCTGTTTTCACCGTCGCTGCCGAACTCTTCAATGAGTTTCTGGCGCAGGGCCGGGCGAGTGATCAGTTCGTCAACCAGTCCCATTTTCTCGCTTAGTTTGGCGAAATCACCATTAACAGATTTGAGCTGCTCGACAAAGGTCTGGAGATTTGGAGTCAGTGAATGAGTTTCGATATGGCGATTTTTGGCTACATCAGAGGTATAGGCACCCCAAAGCTGATTCAGCCATGCTGTATTGGCCTCGCGGGCTTCATCCGACATGTCGTTGCGGGTGTACGGTTCGACAAACGACTTGTAGGTACCGACACGGAAAACATGGGTGTTAATGTCCAGTTTGTCCAACAGGTTTTTGTAGTACAAGGTGTAGCTGCCATAACCAGTTAGTAAAACACCGCCGTCAGGAGACATGAAGACTTTATCTGCATAGCTCGACAGGTAGTATTGGCTTTGCTTGTAGTTATCGCCTAAAGCATAAACCGGCTTGCCAGCTTGCTTAAACTCTTCTACAGCCTTAGCAATATAACGTAATTTGGTCAGGTTGGTTTCCGCCATCCCTTTCAGGTTAAGAACCAGGCCGGTAATACGGTTATCTGTTGATGCAGCACGAATGGTATCGACAATATCGAACAGGACATTTTCCTGGACTGGAGGTTGGCCAAGAGCATTACTTGCCAGCTGATCGATTGGATTGATGTACGTGCGTTGCTCAACAATCGGACCGGAGAGATCCAGTACCAGCGCAGCTTCTTCTGGCAGGCTAGGCTCATCTCCGCTTTTGCTGAGGGCCAAGAAAATAAGGCCGATGAAGAATAAAAAAAACAGATTAATAATCAGTTGTCGAGTGAAACTGATTAGTTTCCAGATAGCTCGGAATAGTTTTCCAATTCCTTTGAGTATCACTTTCATTAACATTCCTGATGATGCGAACGGTATTACTTCTATCCTAACTTAGTAAACAAGGAATTACAGTAATAATCCGTTTGTAGGGCTTTTCCCTTGTTTTAAGTATTGCGGCAGTTCCGTGTTGCCGAAAGGAAATATCATTCTGGTTCAGTATTTTCATGAACTGACACGGAAAATCTTGTTGCAGGTATGTAAACAAGTGTTTGAAAAAAGTTTGGTTGATTTGTATACTGGTCAGACCATAACGACAAAAGATTGGAAGCCATGGACGATAAATCTTACCCTCATCTGTTAGCGCCCCTAGATCTTGGTTTCACTCAGTTACGTAACCGTGTGTTAATGGGATCTATGCACACTGGTCTTGAAGAGTCTCGCGACGGTTTCAAGAAACTTTCAGCTTTTTATGCAGCCCGAGCCCGTGGAGGTGTTGGCCTGATTGTCACTGGAGGCTTTTCGCCGAATTTTCGAGGTCGCCTACATCCGTTCAGTGCTGAGTTCAGCTCCGCCCGAGCTGCAAGGACCCACCGGGTGATCACTGATGCCGTGCATGATGAAGGCGGTAAGATTGCATTGCAGTTGCTGCATGCCGGACGTTATGCAATGCATCCTTTTGCCGTGAGTGCGTCTGCAATTCGCGCTCCGATTTCGAAATTTACCCCGAGTAAGATGAGCCCGCGCCAGATCAATAAGACAATCGAGGCTTTTGCCCGCAGTTCTGAGCTGGCTCGAGAGGCCGGATATGATGGTGTGGAGCTGATGGGATCAGAGGGCTATCTGATCAACCAGTTTATTTGTAAGCGTTCAAACCATCGTTATGACGAATGGGGAGGCAGCTATGAGAACCGTATTCGTTTTCCGATTGAACTGGTTAAAGCCGTGCGTGCACGGGTGGGGCGGGACTTTATTATTATTTTCCGTCTATCGATGCTGGATTTGGTCGAACAAGGCAGTACCCACGAGGAAGTGGTTCAGTTGGCAAAAGAGTTGGAAGCGGCCGGTGTTACCATCCTTAATACAGGGATTGGGTGGCATGAGGCACGAGTACCGACAATTGCGACCCAGGTTCCACGCGCAGCATTTACCTGGGTGACTGAAAAGCTAAAAAATGAAGTGAATATTCCGCTGGTAACCTGTAATCGGATAAATACTCCTCAGGTCGCAGAAGATATTCTGTCATCTGAGCAGGCAGATATGGTTTCGATGGCGCGACCTTTCTTGGCTGATCCTGATTTTGTCCTTAAGGCGGAGCAAAATCGAGCTGACGATATCAACACTTGTATCGGTTGTAATCAAGCTTGCCTGGACCATGTGTTTGTCGGTAAGCGAGCCAGCTGCCTGGTAAACCCTCAAGCTTGTTATGAGACTGAGCTGGTGCTGACTCCTACTGCGACTAAACGGCGTATTGCTATTGTAGGCGCCGGGCCAGCTGGAATGGCAAGTGCTGTTGCAGCCGCTGATCGTGGTTTTGACGTCGATTTGTTTGAAAAAAATGATTATGTCGGCGGTCAGTTCAATTTGGCAATGCAGATCCCGGGCAAGGAAGAGTTCAAAGAGACTATTCGCTACTTTACTCGTCGTCTGGAGCAGACCAAGGTGAATGTTAAGTTGGGGCATGCCGTGCAGGTTGATGAGCTGAAAGGTTACGATGAAGTAATTGTTGCTACTGGCGTTCAGCCTCGTAAACCGCCTATTCCGGGAGTAGATCATAAAAAGGTTATCGATTATCAAACTTTAATCCGCGATAAAGTTCAACTTGGCCAAAAGGTTGCTGTTATTGGGGCTGGGGGGATCGGAGTTGATGTTTCTACCATGCTGACAGAGCCGGAAAACCAGGACTTGGACAGCTGGCTTAAGGATTGGGGGGTCGACAAAACAATCGAGCATGCGGGCGGTTTATATCCGTTTGAGGAGTATGTCAGTCAGCGTCAGGTATGGCTGATGCAGCGTCGGCCTGGCAAGATGGGTAAAGGTCCGGGACGAACGACGGGATGGATCCATCGTAAGGTACTGGAAAAACGTGGTGTAGAGATGCTTAGCGGTGTCGGCTACGACAAGATTGATGACAAGGGGCTGCATATTACGGTTGAAGGCCAGCCGCGCTTGCTTGATGTCGATAATATTGTTCTGTGTGCAGGCCAGACATCGGTTGAAGAGCTTGCAGGCAAGCTACGTGCATTGAATGTTAAGGTGCATGTTATCGGCGGCGCTGATGTAGCCGGAGAGGTAGATGCAAAACGGGTGATCCGTCAGGGGGTTGAGCTGGTTGCAAAGATGTAACCTTATAAATCCAATGGTTTTACTAGCGGCGTTTTATGATACTGTAAGAACAATAATCATTTTCATCATGGGGTTGTTATGGAAGCACTCTCGTTATTGTTGAATCGCCGCTCGTTACCGAAACTAATGGAACCCGCACCGCAGGGGGAAGTACTCGATAATATTTTCCGTGCCGGACTTCGAGCCCCTGATCATGCGGCGTTGACGCCATGGCGTTTTATTGTCTCTCAGGGAGAAGGACTGCAGAAGCTGGCTGGTATTCTGGTTGAAGCAGCCAAGGCTGACGGTGCAGATGAATTAGCGATAGAGAAAGCGGGAAGGGCACCGTTTCGGGCTCCGATGGTGATTACTGTGGTTGCGAAAGTTACCGCGCATGAAAAGGTGCCGGTGATCGAGCAGCACTTATCTGCTGGTTGCGCTGTGCAGGCGATGCAGATGGCTGCCGTTGCTCAGGGATTTTCCGGGTACTGGCGTACTGGAAAGTGGGCGTATCACCCGGTTGTGCGCGAAGCCCTCGGCGTGCAGGGCGATGACTTAATTGCCGGTTTTTTGTATATCGGTACATCGGGCTGCCGTGAGGCAAGGGTGCAGGAGCGTGATTTAAACCAGTTTGTCGAGTATCTCTAGACTCGAATTGGTTTGAATATGCACAGGTTAGGAGCTGCTGAAGGCATTCAGTAGCTCCTTTTTGATCCAGAATGGTGACAGGGTATAGCCGCAGGAGTAGAATTCCCCGCTCTTGTCATTACTCCGGAGCGTGTCATGGAAAATGTTCGCCTAACCCAATATAGCCACGGTGCAGGATGTGGCTGTAAAATTTCTCCCCAAGTTCTTGATACTATTCTCCGAACTCAACTTGCCCCATTTGCAGATCCAAACCTGCTGGTGGGTAACGAAAGTAAAGACGATGCTGCTGTTTATGATTTAGGTAACGGTAGCTCTGTTATTAGTACGACTGACTTCTTTATGCCAATCGTCGACGACCCGTTCGATTTTGGCCGTATTGCTGCAACAAATGCGATCAGTGATGTTTATGCCATGGGTGGTAAGCCAATTATGGCGATTGCGATCTTGGGTTGGCCAGTCAATGTCCTTCCACCGGAAATCGCTCAGCAGGTTATTGAAGGCGGTCGCTCAGTATGCCGCGAAGCAGGTATTTCTTTGGCTGGTGGGCACTCAATTGATGCGCCTGAGCCTATTTTTGGTTTGGCGGTAACCGGGATTGTCGATACCGATCGTGTTAAGCGAAACAATAATGCGGAAGCAGGCTGTAAACTGTATTTGACTAAACCGCTTGGCATCGGTGTTTTGACAACAGCTGAGAAAAAATCAAAGCTGGCCGATGAACATAAAGGTTTGGCGCGTGACTGGATGTGCAAACTGAATAAGCCTGGTGCTGATTTTGCCGATATCGCTGGTGTGAAGGCGATGACAGATGTGACTGGTTTTGGTTTGATGGGTCACTTGAACGAAATTTGCGAAGGTAGTGAGCTAAAAGCAAATGTCTGGTTTGATCAGGTTCCGCATCTGCCAGGTGTGTTTGACTATATCGAACAAGGTTGTGTTCCTGGCGGTACAGGTCGTAACTTCGAAAGCTATGGTCACCGTCTTGGTGAGATGAGTGAGCTGCAGAAATCCCTGCTTTGCGATCCGCAGACATCAGGCGGTCTGTTGCTGGCAGTAACACCGGATGCGGAGCATGAAGTACAGGCTGTGGCTGAACGCCATGGCATTGAGCTGAATGCAATTGGTGAGCTGATGCCTGCGAATGGCGATAATACCCTGATTGAGATTTGCTAATGTCACGCCCAAATTGTGAAGATTTCCGACAGTTATTTGTCAATGATACGCCGCTTATGGATATGCGAGCTCCGGTTGAGTTTGCTCAAGGCGCTTTTCCGACATCGGTAAACCGTCCTTTAATGCTGGATGCGGAACGTGAAGCTGTCGGTACCTGTTTTAAGCAAGAAGGGCAGGAAGCCGCGATCGCTTTGGGTCACGAGTTAGTTAACGGCGATATCAAAGCTGAACGTGTTGCTCAGTGGAAGGCATTTTGCGAAGCTAATCCTAATGGTTATCTGTATTGTTTTCGTGGTGGTTTGCGCTCGGCTATTACTCAGCAGTGGCTGAAAGAAGCAGGCATTGATTATCCGAAGGTTGTTGGTGGTTATAAGGCATTGCGCCGCTTCCTGATCGATACTATCGAGCAGGTTGCCGAGCAGCCGATGACACTGATTGGTGGTAATACCGGTTGCGGTAAAACCATCATGGTAAACGAGCTGGAAAACGGTATTGATCTTGAGGGTGCAGCCAATCACCGAGGTTCATCTTTTGGCCGTTATGTAACAGAGCAGCGTACTCAGATTGACTTTGAGAATGTGTTGGCGATTGAAATGCTGAAAAAGCAGGATCATGGCCATCGTCATTTTGTTTATGAGGATGAGGGACGGATCATTGGTTCAGCGAGTGTGCCATTGCCGATCAATGCTGCAATGCAACTTGCGCCGATTGCGATTGTTGATGATCCGCTGGATATTCGCCTTGGTCGTCTGATGGATGATTACGTGGTGCGAATGCAACGTGATTTTGTTGCACGAGATGGGGAAGAGCAGGGTTGGCTTAACTTTGCTGAATATCTGGCGCGTGGCATGTTTGGTATTCGCAAGCGTCTGGGTTTAGAACGCTATGGAGAACTGCTTCAGGTTCAGCAGAATGCGATTAAGCTGATGCAGAGCAATGGTTCACTGGATGGCCATGTGGATTGGCTGAAGCCGTTGCTGGAGCAGTATTACGATCCAATGTATACCTATCAGTTAAGCAAAAAAGCCGATCGGGTCGTGTTCCGAGGTGAATATGATGAAGTCAAAGCCTGGCTGAAGGAAAATACTCGCTAGAATCGACTTCTGAAAAGTTAGATAGAGGAACGAGTTCAGAAGCAGTTGTCTTCTTATCTCGTTTCTCTTGCTTTGTTTTTCATATTCCTTCCGGTCTATTCCTCGTACCTCGTCTGCTATATCGCTTTGAGTACGTTTATTCACTGTATTTATATCCAGTATTTTCTTGTCCTAACCTTCCTTTTTCCTTATAGTTTTGCTCAAAAGAATGAGTGAACAACTTCCATGACCTGTCTATATATTGCTGAGAAACCAAGCTTAGGCCGAGCGATCGCCGCTGTGATGCCACGTCCCCATAAAAATCATAATGGTTATATTGAAGTGGGTAATGGCGACATCGTGACCTGGTGTATCGGGCATTTGCTCGAACAGATCGAGCCAGATGCTTATGATGATAAGTACAAAAAATGGAATATGGCGGATTTGCCAATTATTCCTCAGCAATGGCAGTTGGCACCACGGAAATCAGCCAGGCAGCAGTTGTCGGTGGTGAGAAAACTGGCGAAGCAGGCAACGGAAGTTGTTCATGCCGGTGACCCGGATCGGGAAGGGCAGTTGCTGGTCGATGAAGTGATTGACCATATAAAGCTAGCCAAAAGTAAAAAAGCCAGCATGCAACGGTTACTTATTTCTGATTTGAACCCAGCGGCAGTAAAGCGTGCCTTGGCTAAAATGCGCAGTAACCGGGAGTTTATTCCGTTATCGGTATCGGCGCTGGCTCGCTCGCGGGCCGATTGGCTCTATGGCATGAATATGACTCGTGCCTACACTTTGCTGGGACAGAAAGGGGGCTACCGGGGAGTACTCTCTGTTGGAAGGGTGCAGACGCCGGTGTTGGGACTGGTGACTCGCCGTGATGATGAAATTGCGAATTTCGTACCGAAACCATTTTACGAGCTATTTGCCCTGATACCTTACCAGGACATGGTGATCCGTGCCCGCTGGAAGCCGAGCGAGGCTTGCCATCCGTGGATGGATGAAGATGGTCGCATCCTTAACCGGAAACTGTGTGAAAACGTTGTGAGCCGGATTAAAGGGCAGCCGGCTGAAGTGACCGAATCAGAACGCAAGGAAACCCGTCAGGCCGCGCCTTTGCCTTATTCGCTTTCAGCGCTACAGATAGATGCGGCAAAACGTTACGGCATGAGTGCGGCTGATGTACTGGCAAACTGCCAGTCGTTGTATGAAAAGCACAAAGTGATCACTTACCCTCGTTCTGACAGTCGTTATTTGCCGATGGATCATTTTAAACAGGCGAATGATGTGTGTCAGGCCATTGCCAATAATGCTGGCGAGCTGGGAGCGGCGGTGAGTGGTGCTGATGTGTCACTAAAATCCAAGGCGTGGAATGATAAGAAAGTCGATGCTCACCACGCAATCATTCCGACCCCTAAGGCTGTTAACAGTAATGCGTTGAGTAGCAGTGAGAATAAAATCTATCAGTTAATCGCCCGTCAGTATTTGATGCAATTTTATCCGGCGGCTGTTTATAGCGAGGCGAAACTGGTCTTTTTGATTGCTGGTGGGGTGTTTATAGCCAAAGGACGACAGCTGATGTCGGCTGGCTGGCGGCAGCTGCTGGGGCGGGATGATTCAGCGAATGAGCAGGATTTGGCCGATAAGGTTCCACCGTTGGAAAAAGGCACTGTGATGACATGCCATGACGGGGAAATCAAAGACAAGATGACCGAACCGCCCAAGGCGTTTACTGAAGCGACTTTGCTACAGGCAATGACGGGGATAGCCCGTTTTGTATCTGATGCTTCATTGAAGAAAATCCTGCGTGAAACTGATGGGTTGGGAACAGAGGCTACCCGGGCCGGGATCCTAGATACTTTGTTCAAACGGCAGTTATTGGTGCGACAGGGAAAAAGTATTCATGCCTCTGAAGCGGGACGGGGACTAGTTTATGCGTTACCGGATGAGGCGACATACCCGGATATGACGGCACACTGGGAGCACCAGCTGCAAGATATGGCCGATAAGAAATGTGCTTATCAGCCTTTTATGGATGCTTTACAGACTCAGGTCCAGCAGATGATGGATAACGTCAGGCAGAGCGAGGTTCCACCAAGCCTGCGTGAGCTAAAGTCGCCAGAGCCGTTTAAGGGGGGGAAGAAGCGTCGTTCCCGCAAGACGACAGCTAAGTCCGGAGCAAAAGCGACCTGTGGAACCGGGGCTAAACGTGCTTCAAGGAAGAAAAGCAGTTAGTGACTGACGCAAAATTGGTTTCTGCCGTTATTTTTTGCCAGATAAAGTGCTTTGTCTGTCTCTTTGAAGAATTGATCTGGTGAGCATTGACCTAATGGAACAATGGTATTTACGCCGATACTGATAGACACGCATGTCGGCGCACTTTCAGCCCCGTTTATCCTTGGGATTTCCAGCATCTGTATGGCATGTAACGCTCGTTTGGCAGCATAACTGGCAGTATATTTATCCTGGTTTGGCAGCAACAGGACAAACTCTTCGCCGCCGTAACGGGCAAAGAGAGAGCCGGAACGTCGTTCTAGTGTTTCCAGTGTGCTGGCGAGCATTTTCAGGCACCGATCTCCAGCGGCATGACCATAAGTGTCATTGTAAGACTTGAAATGATCAACATCGATAATCAGAAGTGATAGTGGCTGCTGGTGGCGCTCTGCATGTTGCCATTCTTCCTGGAATCGTTGATCAAAGACTCTGCGGTTAGAAACCGATGTCAGGGGGTCAAGCCGGGATATTTTTTCTAACTGACCGTTTACTCGTTCCAGTTCTGCTGTCCGATCCAGCACTCTTTGTTCAAGCTCTTTGTTCAGTTTTAGCAGATTTTCTTCGGCCTGACGGCGAACCAGATGTTGGGAAACGATAAAGCCAAATTGTTTGAGCAGCTGGCGGTGATAGTTAAGAAACGGCATACCTGTCAATAGGTTGTCACAGGCTATCCAGCCGACAGGTGTGTCTTCATCCCACAGTGATACATAGGCGTTCCAGCCAAACCCCACCTGCTTGAAGTCATGATAGAGCGGGGTATTTTCATTAACAGAAAGATATTCTTTTTGCACCAGCTTATTCGCGGTGTACCAGTAATCATCAGGAATTTCTGATTCAAAATATTGTTCGCTAATTGTATTGCCATAGAGGTCGGTGCCGTAAGTCCCTTGCATCCGGTCATTCCCTTTGAGTAAAAAAATAGCCATCCGATCGATATGTAATTTTTTTTTAGCTTCATCGACAGCGATAAACAACATATCGTCAATGGAATGTGCCCGCCATAGCTTGAAGGAGATATCATGCAGCGCTTGGAGCTGCTCCTGCAGAGCCTGCTGTTCATGCTGAGATATTTGCAGTTCACGTTCGGCAGTGCGGCGACCATGGTGCTCATGCTGGATACTCTCGCTTAGCAGACCTGCATCTAGCTCGGAAGCGAGCAATGTTGCCAGAAACATGAAGTCATTATGTTTGGGCTGCTGCTTTGGAACATCGATGATAAGACAGCCGATGATGTTGGAGCGTCGTTCGAGAGGGAGCCATAAGCGGTGGCCGTTTTTAAGCGGGCTAAAATAAGATGCTTGGTTGCGAATGGTTTTAGTGATCTGGAAAAAAGGGACTCGGTTATTTCCCGGGATATCTCGTGGTGGAAACTGATAATGAATACCCGTTTCATCCATATCTAATAAAATACTCCACCGTGCCTTATAGGCAACGATTAGCTGAATCTGGCTGACTGCAAAGCTTTCGGACAAGTGCCTGCAAGCCAACTCGCAAGTTGTACGCAGTCCGTGAGTTTTTCCCCATTGGTTTAATACATGCTGGTAAAACCCGTTTAATTTTTCATATTCCGCCAACGTCAGCTGTCCAAATTAATTTAACTACTTGTTGATGCGTGTATTTTTATCGATTGCAGAGGAAAATGTCTGATTAGAAGCCACAGTATGATATGAAAATGATTGTATCCTTATGAGTTTGCGAGTGAAAACACAACTTTGTTGGCGGTTATCGGAGCGGCGTAAGTGAAGCTAATAGAATAGATGGATTATCGGCCGTTTAAACCGCTAACCCATCATGAATTGTTATTACCAGGCAATAGACTGCCCTTGATAATCAAGAAAGGCTCCTGAGTTTTCTTTCTTTAGCCCGTTGATGACCAGCATCATTCCCTCGGCCGAGGTTTGGGTATCTATCAGTGCGTTTGGCCCGCCCAATTTGATATGAACTTCAGTATAGTTACAGTTAATCAAGTGCTTGCGGCTGCAGTTAGTTTTAAAATGGAACTCCCCATGCTGGAGACTGGGCGGTGCAGAGGATATAAATAGCCTCAAGTTGTTCAGTTTGAGGTTATTTTCTTATGTCGATAAGGCTTTACTGAAGGGAGTGCAAATCACAATTTTGAAATTCGCACCCGACTGATCCACTACAAGTACTATGAGCAATAGTTATCTTTAGAACTTGGGGCGAGTGGCTAGTTGTTTTTTTTAATGACCTCAAGTGTATAGTTCACACCTGAGTCGGGAATGCCATCAGTATCGAAATCTGCACTGAAACTGAGGGTGTGAGTTCCTTTTGGCAGCGGTTTTAAGAGTATCCAGTAGCCATCGGCTACGGCCGGATGCCGATCACCAGGGGTAAACCCAAACTCTTCGAACAAAGCTCCTAACTGGAAAGTGAAGCCGCCAGGCTGACTTTGAGCTTTATATGCAAAGAGGTCGGTAACAGGCTCGCCATTGAGCAGAAACTCAAGACCGACATTAGGTGCGATGGCGGTGTCGTCGTTAACATCGCAGCGAATTTGATCTGTTTCTTCCTCTAATGAATCACATGGCACCTGATTTAAGAACTCAGGACCGAAAGAAATATTCGCAAAAATTGGGAAGAAGACCCCTTTTCCTTCAGGTACTTTGCAGAAGCGCTCTGCTATACCTCCAAATGTCCCTGCGAGAAACCAGATTTTACCTTCCTGATTTAGATAGCAATAACTACCATTGGGATCGAACGCTGGACTTGTAGCTATCGGTTCCTTTTGTAGCCAATTTGACCACTCTCCAATCAGCTCGTTGTAGGATTTCTTAAATAAAGTCTTACCCGGCTCTACGATCACAATTGAGTTCTGATTGTTACCTGTTCCGGCAGCTTGCAAGCCGCCAACAACCATCAACAGCGGAGCCGCTTTACATAACGAACCTAATAACCAAGTCGCTTTGCTGCGTGTCTGCTTCTTCAGCATTTTCATACAACTTATCCTCTATTATTTATGTCTATATGGTTAAAACAGCTATTACTTAGCTACAGTAAAGCCCCTCATGGATGAGGGGTTAAGACGTATAGGTCGGTAAACTGATGCTAGAGCTCCCCTTGATGGTGCAACACCATTGAAAACTGCCCCACTATGTCTTACTTTCCATGTAGGAGCATCGTGGACTGGGGGGGCGTTGCACACAACCTTGGTCTCTTAAGCGATAGCCTGCTTAAGAATATACGAGAACTTGGATATTGCTGGGTGGTATGTAAGGCAGTCGTAACAATAAGACAGCCGCGGCACATAAGAACAGTTTGTTCCAGTTATGCTCCTTACCGGCTAACTTGATAATGACACGCTGGTTGGGGGAAAGTACTTGGCAAACCATGTCTTTAACATGTCGAGAGCACCAGTTTGCCAGATAAACAATCGCACACGGGGAGCTACGTATATCAATAGCTCCTAGAAAATAAAGGCTATAATCGTGGAGAACGTGAAGAAGCCGCTGATGCGATTTTGAAATTCACAAGGCAGACTGAGCTGATCTTGAGTCAATCCTGACGCCGGAAAGCAGCTCGATGCTTATTGTGTGTGGTTGAGCGCAGGTGTAATGGCCGCACAACAATAAGCTACAAAAAACTGATGAATTTAAAATTTTCCGCTGATGCTGATAGGGTTAACTAAAATCACCACAGGATCACCGAACCATCATAGTTGTAAAAACCACCACTTTGCTCAGTGGTAAGGTTATCAATAACAGTCTTAACTCCTTGAGCAGACTTAGGTGCAGATATTTTGGCATTTGGCCCGCCCATTTCGGTCTGAACCCACCCAGGATGGAGCGCGACTGAGATAATGCCTTCAGCAAGCAGGTCGTTGGAAAGGCTTTTTACCACAGAATTAAGCGCAGCTTTCGAAGAGCGATAGATATAACCGCCACCGCTGGTGTTTTCTGTCATGCTGCCAACTTTTGATGAGATACAGGCAATGATGCCGGGATTCTCAGCTTTTAATTGTGGGTAGAATGCCTCTGCCAGCTTGAGTGGCGCAATGGTGTTAATTTCAAAAACTTTGCGCCATTCATCAGCATCGGTATTACCGAAGCCATAGCCTTTCGGGCCGTAATAGCCTGCATTGTTTATGAGTAAATCCAGAGTAATTCCAGCCATTTGTTTGCTTAGCGCTGCAATGGCCTGGTGATTGGTTACATCCAGCTCAAGCAGGGTCAGTGTTTCCGTTTCGTTTTGGCGTTGTTGCAGCTCTAGAGCTTTTTCAGGATGGCGGCAGCAGGTGTAGACATTCCAACCAGCATCAAGGTATGCATTGACCAGTGCCAGACCGACGCCTCGGTTTGCGCCGGTGATAAGTACATTTTTCTTCATCATGAATTCTCTGTATTCCCTTTTAATCTTATGGGTGTTAGCTCAGTTCACTGTGAGATGCTGGAGTAAAAGTAGCAGAAGTGTCGAAACTAAGACAACCCGTAAGCTCAGGGTCTTTTATTATGATATGTATTGCCTATTTATTCAGGGAGTATCGCATGTTTTTCATGTCGAGGAGAAGCTGGGTTGTCGGTATTGCATTGCTGCTTGCCAGTTGTGCCGATACCCGCCATGAGCAATTGGTAGATCTTGGCTTTACCCGTAATTATCTGGATGGCTATCAGGATGGTTGTAGTAGCAGGAAAGAAGAAGCGCTGACATTTCAGGATGGTTTCCGTCGTGATCCCGAACGGGTGGTAACGGACAGGAAATACGCCAATGGATGGAATGACGGTTATGAACAATGCTATGCCGATAATACCGATTTTTACTGAGAATATTTGATTCTTAGATAGCTATAACATGAAAAAGATAAGGCAGCCCGGAGGCTGCCTTAGAGAGTTATTGAGGTTGATAGAACCGTTTCAGTTCATGCATGACCTGCATCAGGGTAGAAAGCTTTGGTTTGCCTTCATCTTTTAGCTTATAGTTTTGGTCATAGACGCGGTAGTTACCATATTTGTCGACTACGGTAGTCGTATTTTTCTGTAATACCACAATATCCCGACTGTCACCGGCAAGTACCCAGCGGCGTTTCGGGTTTTGCTCAAAAAGACTGATACCACTGCTATAGGCTGTGATCGGTGTCGTCGTATTGAGTAGAGATTCCATTAACGTCGGCACAATATCCAGGTGGCTTGTCGCCCGCTCGGTGACGGCAGGTACGGTTCCTGGCCAGCTGATGACCAACGGAACTTTGAGCTGATATTGGCTGTAGTTGCTGTTTGCCCCCCAGCTGTTAGTACCTGTTTCATTGAATTCCGTACCATGGTTGGCTGTGACAATAACTACGGTATTTTTTAATGAGTCGGATGCAACCAGCTGTTCGAAAATATCAATCAGCAATTCATCAGTATGATAGGCGGCATTTCGATAGCTGTTTTTCAGTAGCTGGTTGGTATCAACACTATTTGTGTTGATACTGGTGTTACCCAGCGAAGGTGTAAATTGCGGGATATACTCGCCACCTTCTTCAAAGTTTTCTACCGTGGCCAGTTCAATGTAGCTGAACCAAGGGGTATCGCTAGTTTGTTCGCTTAACCAGGCTTTCCAGTCCGCAATCGCGAGCTTATCACTGGAACCTTTAGTACTATTTTCATTGCTTTTCGGTAGTTTTTTACCATGGAAAATAGCCTCTTCGTATAGCGGTGTTGCAAATGCATTACCACTGAACAGGCCGAACTCATAGCCGCGCTTGCTCAGGGTGTCGAGCATTACCGGTGTGTTGCCGGTAGAACGGATACTGTTGATGTACCCACCAGGTAGCCCGTAGAACAGGCCGAACAGGCTACCAGAATTTTCATTGCTGGCGCTGTAGTGATTGCTAAAGTTCAGGTTTTGCTGCGCAAAAGCGGTCAGGTACGGCATGGTTTCAGCGTTTACCATATCGCCGCGTAAGCCATCAACAACGATCAGCAGGACATTTTGTCCGGTTCCCTGATCATTGAATGTCAGCTTTTCCATAGGGTAGCGGATCTGCTCGCTTTCCTCGACGCCCTGGGCATCAAGGCGCTTGGTATATTCCTGACGGTCAAGCAAGCCGTGCTTTTCCATGAACGTTTTGGCTGTCATCGGGTAGGACAGCGGGAAATTTGACCGCTGCACCGTAACCGGTCGGTAAAGGTGAGCATCCGCCCAGATGTAAATCAGGTGACTACTCAGGAAGCAGAAACCGAAGACGGTCGCAATCGGCACCCCGACATGTTTTCGGGTTAGCTTCCTGAGTTTGCGCCACAACCATTCCGACAGGATTAACTGCATCAGGAAAATTACCGGTACGGTAATAAACAGGTATTGCCAGCGGGCATTAAGATCCGTTTTCTCTCCGCTTAGCAGCAAGTCCCAAACCAGAGGACTCAGGTGCAAGTCCAGTGACTCATAGGCATGGGTATCGAGCAGCAGTGCTGTTAGCCCAATAGTGCCGACCAATACCGCAAACAAGCGCATCAGGCGCTGTGACGGGATCAGGAAACTGGCAGGGAAGAGAATGAGGATATAAAAGCCAAAGACAAGAAAACCAAAATGTCCGACCCAACTTAACCCAAGGTAAAGTTGGCCCAGTATGGTTTCAGGCCATTCAGAATACACAATATATCGTGTACCCAAGAGCATGGCCGCGATGATATTGAAAAAGCTGAACCAGTGCCCCCAGCTGATAAGCTGGGAGACTTTGTCTTTGTAATTGTTACCGCTGGTGACCATAGATGTCAGAAATTCCAAGTCTTATATGCGACGCTTATAAACAAGCTTAATCTTCTTTAATAGAGTTTTGCAGAGCCTGAGAGAACTTCTCTGCGATAGCTTTCCTTTGCGATGCAGGAACATCGGCATTAATGATATTGGTCGCAATATTACCAACGATCATTAGTGCTAGTTCTGCAGAAGCATCATGCTTCTCTAGTACATCGAACACATCATCAATGATTTGTTCAACTTTTTTATTTGGGTATTTTGAAATAATTGGCATAGGAAGTCTTGTTTAATGTTAAAGAAAGCGACTTATAATAACCTACACTTTAGATTAACTGAAACTTTTCCATTATGAGCCTTACTCTTTCTAACGTTATTCTTCATCAGCTGACAAAAAATGAGCAAGATGAACTTGAAGTTCATCTTAGAAAACAGACGCTTGAAAATGATCAATCTACCGAAGACTTGGTAGCTGAGCTTCATCGAGTTTACAGCAGCAAGGGCGCGAAAGGCTTTGCCCATTTTGCGGAAGATAGCGAATTCAGTCATTGGCTGAAGCAGGTTCGTTCAGGTGAACTGGATTTCCTGACATTTTCTAACCAGTCGGCACAAAGACTGCAGGCAGAGCTGGCTAAATATCCTTTCGCTGAGGCTGGAACCTTGGTATTGGCTGAATATCAGTCTCTGGCAACGGATTACCTGTTCATTGGCTTGCTGCCGACTTGTCATAGTATGAAGGTAACAGAACAGCTGGATATTAGTGCGACCGACTACCTTGATGTCAGTAAAATGGACATCGTTGCCCGTATGGACCTCTCTTCATGGGAGACTGATTCCGAGTCAAATCGCTATCTGACATTCATCAAAGGGCGCGTAGGCCGCAAGATTGCGGATTTCTTCCTGGACTTTCTTCAGGCTGAAGTCGGGCTTGATGTCAAAGAGCAGAATCAGGTGCTGATGCAGGCAGTTGAAGACTTTTGTGCCGATTCACGCATGGATAAAGAGGAAAAGCAGCAGTACCGCAAGCAAGTTTATGATTACTGTAATGGTCAGCTACAGTCTGGCGATGAGGTAACCGTTAAAGAGCTGGCACAAGAGTTGCCGGAATCGGATGACGGAACGGATTTTTATCAGTTTACGTCAAACCAAGGTTATGAATTGGAAGATAGCTTCCCGGCAGACCGCACTACCATGCGTAAACTGACGAAGTTTGTTGGCTCTGGTGGCGGTATGACGATTAACTTTGACAGTATGTTGCTGGGTGAGCGTATTTTCTATGATGCAGAGACAGATACCCTGACGATTAAAGGGACTCCACCAAATTTAAAAGACCAGCTACAGCGCCGCTTGAATACTGATAATTAAGCAATTAGTGATTGACCACCTTGTCCATTGGAGAAGGTGGTTTTTTTATATTTGTGTGACACTGTGCTCTTGCTTGCATAATAATGGTGGAACGGACTGCTTTTGTTAACTAAGGTTGATTTTACAGGACGTCTCCTGGGATAGATTGCGATTAATTTTTGTTGATTCAACGGCTTTCCAAAGTGATTACAGGGGCTGATATGGATGATAAACGTACAAGGGAAGTTAAAAAGCACCTTCCTGAGGCCAAGTTTAGTAATAAACAATTCAGCACTTCTTCTAAACGTTTCCTTTTGTCTTTCTGGTTGCTGATAACGATGTTTTTCGTGGGATGCATTCTTCTTGTTGCCTGCTTTGCTGCGTTGACGCTTTATTTGCCTGATTCTTCACAATTAAAATTATTTTGGTTTGACACAAACGTGCTTTCGCTCCCTGTGTTATTAGGCGCAATGATGGTAATAACCGCATTGCTGGCATTTAGTTACGGCTTACTTAAGCAAAGGTTAAAGCTGGAGAATGATGTGAATGTGCATTTGTTGCCTCTGTATTATTTCAGTCATTCCGATAACACCGGAAGTGAAAGCGTAGAAGGCCTTGCTCTTGTTGAGGATACGGGCGTCAAGGAAACCAATGTGGTTCTGGATTATGAATTGCTGCTTGAAAATATGGACGGTGATTTTGATGCGGTGCGAATGTTGCTTGAGATTTTCCTTGATGAGCATAATGACGATGCCAGTTTATTATCTGAGTTTATGTTAAAAGGACAGGGAGAGGATGCTTGTCGTGTAGTTCATAGCTTAAAAGGTGTTGCGAGCAGTCTTGAAGCAAAGCAATTACGAGATGTAGCAGAAAAAATAGAACGTGAGATTAAGCAAGGAAAGCCAGCAAATACAGAAGATATTGGTGTGCTTAATGAGGCGATAACAGCCTTAAACGCTGAGATTGTACGTCTCTTGCAATCAGAGCCACTAGCTGAGCAGGATTATGCTGGAGCCATTGAAATAGAAAAGCCTGTAAGCGTGGCCTTTAATAAGAAGACGCCGGTTGAGGATGCAATCGTGGTTGGTGCTGATTTACCCGTTGCACGAAGCAGTTCTATACCGGAGATAACGTTACCCATATTGAATGTCGACTATTTGTTAGACTCAATGGACGATGATCAGGAGGCCGCCAGGATATTATTGGAGATATTTATAGCAGAGCATGCTGATGATGCCCGTAAATTGACATTATTGGTTGGCGATAATCCCCCTGAATCTCTTTGTGAAAAGGCCTTACGGTTAGTGCATAGCCTGAAGGGAGTCGCTGGAAATATCGGTGCCGAAGCTTTAAAACAGCAAGCTGTGACCATTGAAGCTAAATATAAACAGCAACAGGTGGTTGAACAACATGAATACCGGCGGTTTGAGATATTGCTGGAAAATACGGTATCAGAAGCGAATCATTATCTGGCGGAGCTGCCGACAGAGATGGTTTGATATCGGATGTATATTGTTTATCGGCCAATGAGTAGTGGTTTATTCTATAAGATTTGTTGAATTGTAGTAGAAAAATTTGATTATGAGGCAAAATTGATCTTCGTCAAAGGTTGTTCGGAGTGGCTCTGGATAATACCGCCTCTATGATAGTTCAAACTAAACATTCAGTTCGTCAGCAGCGTGAACTGGACACAGCAAAAGCGTTAATTCGCCTATATTGTAAAACGCTGCACCGTGGGGCAATTACTTGCCCTGAATGTGAAGGGCTTATCGAATATGTTGAAACGCGGGTGGCAGCTTGTCGCTTGGGTGAAGGTAAGCCTAACTGTCTAAATTGTAAGAGCCAGTGTTATCATCCTGCTAAACGGTTGCATTTTTCTCATGTATTGCGTTGGTCGATGCCAAAGTTTGCATGGCGGCGTCCATGGCAGGCTTTGAAATTTAAGTTTGATAGCTTCCGCTCTGTTCGTACTCGTGAGGACGTAAGTGCTCAAGCAGTATCTTCAAGATAGTTTTCTATAAGCCTCTTGGGCTCGCAATTCAAAACTTGTTGATAGAAAAGAGATAAAACAAAGGCTGCATCGTGCAGCCTTTGTCGTTTTTCTAGCCTGGTGCTTTACTGATGAGGCATTAAGCCTTCAGACCCAGTGTATTTAGCCAAGTTGCGATACGATCGTCTGTGAGCTCTGGTTGTCGGTCTTCATCAAGCGCCAGGCCGACAAAACTGCCATCTTTAACTGCGCGCGAGTCATTGAACTCATAGCCTTCGGTTGGCCAGTTGCCGATAAGCTCGCCACCGGCATCGGTAATCAGATCCGCTAGATCACCCATCGCATCAAGGAAGCTGTCGGGATAGTCTACCTGATCGCCAAGTCCGAATAGGGCGACCTTTTTGTCGCTCAGATCCGCATCTTCAAGTTCTGGTACAAAATAATCCCAGTCAGGCTGCATCTCGCCATAGTTAGCTGTTGGCGTGCCAAGGATCAATAGATCGCAGTCGTCAAAAATATTATTGCTGCAACCGGCAATATCCTGTGCTTCCAGGTTAAGGTGGGCAGCGATTTTTCCCGCTACTTTTTCTGTGTTACCTGTGTCACTGCCAAAAAAGATACCAATATTTGTCATGTTCATCTCCAGCTATATTGTTCAGCTTGGTTTTAATTCTGTGGTTTTTGGGCATCAGTGTGGCCGGGGATGGCCACGCTGACGCCTGTAAGTTATTTTTCAGGCTTCCATTGGCCCAGTTGCTCTAGCAATAAGTGCTTGTGGGCAACCTGCTGGCGAAGCCGTTCCAGATTTGCCTGATACTGCACCGGGTTACGACGAAGGATTTGGGTGAAGCGGGCTTCACGACTAATCAGCTCTTCGACATCTTTCTTCGGTGCCTTAGAATCCATTTGCAGGGCGGCACGGCCTTTGTTTGTCCTGCGTGGGTCGAAGCGGAACAGCGGCCACAATCCGGTTTCAACCAGAAGCTGCTGGTGCTCGACACCTTCGGCCATGTCAAAGCCATGGGTTATGCAAGGTGAGTAGGCGATTACCAGCGATGGCCCCGGGTAGGCTTCTGCTTCCTGAAGTGCCTTGATGGTTTGGTTCATGTTGGCACCCAAAGCGATTTTGGCGACATACACATTGCCGTGCATCATCATATTCAGGGCCAGATCTTTACCATTACTTGTCTTACCTTGAGTTGCAAACTTCGCGACCGCCCCTGTCGGGGTAGCTTTTGACTGTTGGCCACCGGTATTTGAATATCCCTGAGTATCCATTACCAGTACATTGACGTTGTCGCTGCCGGCAAGGATATGATCTAAGCCGCCAAAGCCGATGTCGTAAGCCCAGCCATCGCCCCCGACAATCCAGTTACTCTTGGCAACCAGGTCATCTGCGCGGTTGTTCAGTTGCTTGTGGCTGTACGGTAGCTCAGCTCGTAGTTTGGCAATGTTTTGTCTCTGACGTGTGACAGCGGCTTCGCTGCTGTCGAAAGCGTCTTGTTTGATTTGCTCTAGCAAGTCTGCCGGCAGGAAATCTGCGGCTGTTTCTAACAGGTTAAGGGCTGACTCACGTTTACTATTGAGTGCCAGGCGCATACCAAGGCCAAACTCTGCATTGTCTTCAAACAAGGAGTTTGCCCATGCCGGGCCTCGGCCATGCTTGTCGACGGCATACGGTGTTGTCGGCAGGTTGCCACCGTAAATTGACGAGCAGCCAGTCGCATTGGCAATCAGAAGCCGATCACCGAACAGTTGCGTCAGCAGTTTCACGTAGGAGGTTTCTCCACAACCAGAGCAGGCTCCGGAGTACTCGAACAGTGGTTGTAGCAACTGACTGGTGCGCGCATCAATGCGTTTAATATCGATGCGCTCAAGCTCTGGCAGATCAAGGAAGAAGCGGTAGTTTTCGCTTTGTTGTTCAATCTGTGGTTGCTTCGGTGCCATATTGATGGCTTTGCGCGACGGTTCCGCTTTGTCACTGGCAGGGCAAGCCATGGTGCAGAGGTTGCAACCGGTACAATCTTGAGGCGAAACTTGCAGGGTATATTGCTGTCCCTTGAAGTCGCGCTGCTTGTATTCAGTGTGTTTAAAGCCTTCCGGTGCGTCTTGCAGTGTTTCCTGGGCAGCTGCTTTGGCACGGATGGCTGCATGCGGGCAGACAAGGGTACAGATGTTACATTGAGTACACAGATCTTCTTCCCAAACCGGGATCTCCTGCGCAATGTTACGTTTTTCCCACTGGCTGGTAGCGGTTGGCCAGCAGCCATCAACCGGGAATGCGCTGACCGGAAGTTGATCACCTTTGTTTGCCATCATCATTGCGCTGACACGTTTGACCAGCTCTGGCGCATTTTCACTTACAACAGGCGGACGACGGAACAGGCTGGTAGCTTGTTGCGGAATCGCTACTTGTTGTAAACGGGCAACTGTCGCATCGACGGCATTGTGGTTGGCTTCGACAATCGCCGGGCCGCGTTTACCGTAGCTTTTTTCAATGGCTTGCTTTAGCTGGGAGATAGCATCTTCTAGCGGCATTAATTCGCTTAGGGCAAAGAATGCCGTCTGCATAATAGTGTTGAGACGGTTTTTCAGCCCCAGCTCGCGAGCAAGTTCAACAGCATTGATCACATAGAGGTTTAATTGCTTCTCTATGATCACTTGCTGGACTTCCCGAGGCAGGTATTCCCATATGGTTTCAGCCGGGTGCGGACTGTTAAGTAACAGGGTACCCTGTGGGGCGGCATGTTCGAACATTTCCAGCTTGTCGACAAACTGGAATTGATGGCAGGCAATAAACTCAGCCTGTTCAATTAAATACGGCGCTTCAATAGGTGCGGAGTCAAAGCGCAGGTGTGAAACGGTCGTAGCACCAGACTTTTTTGAGTCATAGACGAAATAGCCCTGAGTATGCAACTCAGTATTCTCGCCGATGATTTTGATAGTGTTTTTATTGGCACTGACTGTTCCGTCGGCACCAAGACCGTAGAAGAGGGCGCGTAAGCGGCTGTCAGGCTCGGCATCAACGTTTGTCATTGTTGGCAGCGACAGGTGGGTAATATCGTCATTGATACCCACTGTGAAGTTGTGAGTCAGCGTTTGCTCAGCCATTGCTTTGAAAATACTGACAGCATGTCCCGGATTAAATTCTTTTGAAGATAAGCCATATCGGCCACCCATAATGGCAGGCAGATGTGGGTATTGGCCATTGGCATACGCCTGCTGAATGGTTGCGATGACATCCAAATATAGTGGTTCACCAGTAGAGCCAGGCTCTTTAGTGCGATCCAGTACTGCGATTTGTTTAACGCTGGCAGGCAGAACCGACATGAAGTGCTTCAGTGAGAACGGACGGTACAGATGAACGGCTATTACGCCGACTTTACGCCCGATGCTAAGCTGGAAGTCGATAGCTTGCTGAACCGTTGATGAGGCCGATCCCATGATCACGATGACATCTGTTGCTTCCGGATGCCCGTTGTAATCAAAGAGTTTGTATTCTCTGCCGGTTTGGCGTGCAAATTGCGCCATTTTTTCGGCCACAATATCCGGGCATGCCTGATAGAAGCCATTGGCGGCTTCGCGTGCCTGGAAGAAAGTATCCGGATTTTGTGCTGTACCGCGAATGCTCGGGGCATCCGGTGTCAGTCCTCGCTGGTGGAATGCATCAACATGCTCCTGCGGGATCATTTCCCGGATGGTTTCATCGTCGATCATGGCGATCTTATTGATTTCATGCGAAGTCCGGAAGCCATCGAAGAAATGGGCAAATGGAATCCGGCTTTCCAGCGTTGCGGCCTGGCTGATTAAGGCAAAGTCATGGGCCTGCTGAACTGAATCGGCTGCCAGCATCGCAAAGCCTGTTTGGCGAACGGCCATGACATCAGAATGATCACCGAAAATAGAAAGCGCATGAGTGGCGATGGTACGTGCGGCAACATGCATGACAAATGGAGTCAGCTCGCCGGCAATTTTGTACATGTTAGGGATTTTAAGTAGCAACCCTTGCGAAGATGTGAATGTTGTCGCCAGAGAGCCAGCCATCAGTGCACCGTGGACGGCACCGGCAGCACCGCCTTCTGATTGCATTTCTATAACTCGCGGAACCTGTCCCCATAAGTTTTTTTGTTCTTGGCTTTCCCAGATTTCACATGACTCCGACATCGGGGAAGATGGCGTTATTGGGTAGATACCAATCACTTCATTGCAACGGTAGGCGATAGAAGCTGCCGCCTCGTTGCCATCCATTGTGCTATAGGTGATTGTTTTGCTTTCAACGAGCGGATTTTTAGACATAACTTACTCCAGCGAACGGGCACTGTCTATCTAGCTAAGTCTGCAACGGTAAACTTAGCTACCGCGGGACTTTAGCTTGTTGTCATTATTATGTTGAGGAGGGCTGACCTCTGAGTGGGTAGGGGGAGGTCAGCCCGCAAGGTTGATGCTGAAAGCCGATTAGGCTTCTACTACCTCAATCTGTGGTTGAGGGTTTAGCATTTTTTCCAGATCATCCTTAACGTTGCCGGTTAGCTGAAGGTTGAACTGCTGCTGCAGGAATTCGAAAATCGCTTCGTTAACAAATTCCGGCGGATTAGGACCCAAATAGATGTTCTGAATACCAAGGTTGAACAGTGCCAATAGGATAAGTACGGCTTTTTGCTCCATCCATGACAGAACAATGTTCACTGGTAGTTCATTGACTGGCACACCCATCGCATCGCTTAGCGCCAGAGCAATCATCACTGCACCGTAGCTGTCGTTACACTGGCCAAGATCCAGGTAACGAGGGATCTCTGTTCCCGGAACGGTACCGAAGTCGTGGTCGTTGAAGCGGAATTTACCACAAGACGATGTCAGGATAATGCAATCATCCGGGATCGATAGTGCTAATTCACGGAAGTAGTCGTTTGGTTTTCCTGGCTTGTCGCAGCCAGCAACAACGAAGAACTGTTTGATTTTACCTTCGTTAACGGCTTCCAGAATCTGTGGTGCCAGGCCAAGGATTGTTTTGTAGTTGTGGCCTGTCATCAGCGTATCGTCGCTGTCAAAGCCTTCAATATCCGGCAGGCTTAGCGTGTGCTCGATAATCGGAGCAAAATCGTCTTCCAGCAGGCGGCAGTTGTCGATACCGACAATGCCGTAGCTGTACAGGCGGTCGGCGTAGTTGGCACGGCCCGTAGGAGGAACGATACAGTTGGTGGTAACGATAATAGTGCCGTTCCACTTCTGGAATAGCTGTTTCTGGTCGAACCAAGCTTTACCGATGTTGCCTTTCAGGTGGCTGAACTTACGCAGCTCAGGGTAGCCATGGGCAGGTAGCATCTCGGAGTGGGTGTAGATGTTAATACCAGTGCCTTCAGTCGCAATAAGCAGACGCTCTAATAGATCAAGATCATGACCGGTAACAAGGATGCCTTTACCTTCGGCTTTGTTCTGCGGTACGCAAACGGGAGTAGGGATCCCTAAGCGACCGTGGTGGGCTTCGCCGAGACGCGACATGATTTCGCTACCCGCACCACCGATTTTCATAAGCTGCGTGATGTGTTGTTCAAAGCTGAAGTTAACATTCGTTAGTGTGAAATAGAGAGTTTCAGCAATAACGTCATCAACGGATTTAGTTTCTGCACCAAGATCATCGGCATGAGTACGGTAGGCTGAAAGGCCTTTCAGGCCAAAAATCATAATATCCTGAAGGCGAGATAGGTTTTCGTCTTTACCGCAGGTACCCTGGGTTTTTCCAGTGCTGCCACAGCCGCCAGTTTGTGCCATTGAGCACTGGTGGCAAAACATTGCTAGGTTCGACATTATTGCATCTCCTTAAAGGTGTATTTGTAGTGCATCTTTTTATGAGGGGAGGATATCGGTATCAAACCCGTCAGGTCTTTGATCAGGATCACAATCCTTAATAATAAATTGCATTTTAAATGTAACTTTATGAGCCGGTCGATAATTTCCTAAAAATGTATGGTTGTGTCAGGTTTTTGTAAAAGGAGTTGAGGTAGCTGGATCAGATATATTATGCTGTTGAGAGAAGTATCAGTAATTCATATTCACCATAATTGATGATTAGCTAGCCAAAACTACGGATGATATTTGGCTTTTTCGTGATGTAACAAATGAGTACTGGTATAACCGTGGTGAGTAGTATCGAGGTGAGTGATGAAATCATGCAAAGTGGATCAAAAGCTTCGCAGATCTGCGATTGAAGAGTCGCAAAGGCATCTTTGTGCTGTGCGAGCGAAATTTATGAAAAGATATACCGGAAACCGACACCGGAGCTCGCAGCAGGAAGCGGAACGTCCCACTCCTAATACATTTTATTGATTATTCAGTTTGATCTTATTTAGCAAAGGGCGCCTGGCGCCCTTTGTTGTTATGGAGGGGGCTTTATTAGCCAGCGAGTTTAGCCAGTACTTTTTGAAGTAGTTGAATACGCGGTTCAATAGTATCCAGCTCCAGGTATTCTTCGGCGCTATGGAATCCGGCACCGGCAGGGCCGAAGCCATCGAGTGTAGGGATCCCCATAACAGCGGTAAGGTTCGCATCAGAGCCGCCCCCCACTTCCTGCCATTTGATATCGATCCCCAGCTCTTGACCGGCTTCTTCAACAAGTGCTATCAATGCTTCAGTTTTTTCTGATGGAACCATGGATGGTTTGTGCGCTTCGCGAACAACGGTCACTGTCACTCCGTCAACAAACGGGGTTTCGGCCATTGTTCGAATTTTTGTGTCGGCATCGGCGTACTCATCGTTATCCCAGAAACGAACATCAACGACTGCCTCAGCATGCTCTGGTACGATATTTGCTCCGGCGCCCCCGTTGACAACACCAACATTCAAGGTGGTGCCAGATTTAACGTTGGTCAGCTTATTGATGCCCAGAATCCAGTTCGCCATTTCCGTGATCGCGCTGCGACCGTTTTGCGGGCCGTTACCGGCGTGAGCAGCCTTACCGGCAAATGTCAGGCGATAGCGGGCCATCCCTTTACGAGCTTTGACCAGAGAGCCATCAGCCCGAGCGGCTTCGGCAACCAAAACATTTTTCGCGTTAGTGGCGACATGTTTTAACCATTCTTCAGAGTGCAGAGAGCCGATTTCTTCATCCGGGTTCATGCAAATGCAGATAGATAGCTTGTCCAGCGTCTCTTTCTCCATGCCGCGCAAGGCATAAACAATATTCAGCAAGCCGGATTTCATGTCTGATACACCCGGGCCATAGGCACGTTTTTCATCGAACGTCATAGGGCGGGCTTGTACTGTTCCTACCGGAAATACCGTGTCCATGTGACCCATGAGCATTACATCGACGTCTTTACGATCCGGCTTGTTACGTATTTCCAGGCCCGTCCCGGCAATCCCGCAGTCAACGCGCTTCACGTACCAGCCCAGATCTAAATATTTTTTTGCCATCTGGTTGGCAATGATTTCGATGCCGTCCTTGGTAAGGGTGCCGCAGTCAACATCGATAAGCGGGCGCAGTTCTTCCAGGTATGCCTGAAGAGAAAAGTCTTGTAGTGAGTAATTCATAGTAACTCCTGAGAGAGCTCCCGAATAATCGGGGTGAATAGCTACATAAAAAAGAGGGGAGGCTCTCCTTTCTCTCCTCTTGATAAAATTGATGTGGTTATACCAGGATGTTCATAATGAACATGGCTGCGTAAGCATTAAGTACAGAAATGGCAATCATTACTGGAATGTAGCGACCTTCCGTGCCGATAGGCCCCATGACTCGACCCATGTACTGGACTTGGGAACCCATTAGATAAATGGCCGGCGCCAGGATAGCGATGTGCTGGCCGTTCAAAATCCCCTGGTCAAAAAGAGTGATGACAATACCGACAGCGCCTCCCATCGACATCCAGGCACCGATCAGTACGGCAGCAGCTTCACCAGGCAGAGCGAATACAGCCATGATTGGTGAGAACAGGCTTCCTATTGCATCCAGTGCACCTGTGATCTGCAAAGCTTTGATAATGACAAAAGCCATCAGAACATTTGGAACGGTCGATGTGGTTGCGATGGTCCAGCCTTTCTTAGCACCTTCAACGAAGATATCGGTAACCATCGGTTTCTTTGCTGTAGTCATTATGCTGTTTCCTTCTTCATTTCTGGTTGCTGTTCTTCTTTATCTTCTTTGCCTTCGGTGATGTTCAGGTACAGGCGCAAAAGATTGGCACCAACAAATTTGAAGATAAACATGATGGCGACAGCTAAACCAATGGAAGAGGTTACGGCTGGCGTACCATCCATATTGGTGAGCGTAAACAATACGGCTCCTGATGAGAAAAAGTTAACGATGGCAGCACCGGCTGAGAACTGGAACATTGTGAATACGTCAGTTTCTCGTTTGGTCAGGTGGCCTTCGTCTTTTAGCTGACGGGTCATTGCTGCACCGGCATCGGTACTTTGCAGGGATGCAATGAGAGCCAGACCAGAGTTGCCGGGAATACCCATTAGCGGGCGAAGCAGGGGAGACAGCAGTTTTCGGGCTGCGTCCAGCGCACCGTAGTGCTCAAGGACGTTGATCATGCCAAGAGCAAACATCACGGTAGGGATTAATGTCAGGGCAAACAGAAAGCCGTCACGAGCACCGCTACCGCCTTTACCACGCATTGATGTTGCTGCTGTTTGAATACCATCAGCGGTTTCGTTAACAGAATAAACCACATTACCAAACGAGCCGTTAAGTGTTGTGAAGTCAAAAACACCGTACCATTCATTTGATTGAAGTAGGCCAGAAAAAAAGACGACGGCAAAGGCGAGGGCAATGTAACTGCCAATCGTTACCTTGCGGCCTTGCTCCGCTGGATTGCTCATAGTGTAACCTCGTAGGAATCTAAAAATCGCTGCTGCGAAAATTGACAGGCTTTAATATTCAACAGTGCGATATGCGTACGTGTACTCAATGGTTGAAACGAGGCTATTTTCGTCAATTGCAATGTGAAGTAATTGATTGGGGTCAATCTGTGCTACTGAAGTGCAAGGCTTGTGGGGCGTGATTAACTATTTGTGATCTTGATCGATACTTTTGTGGTTTTGTTGTCTCTATTGACCAAGGGTGGGGTAAAGAAAAATTTTTTCCTATTTTTTTTCTTATTTATTATTAACTTAAATAATTGCTTTGTTGGTATATAAATTGTCAATATGGATATATGGAGCGCCATACAATGGTACTTTTGTTGAGTCCATGAAAATATGTTGATTATTAATAAATATTTACAAAATAATGAGAGGTGGGAGAATATTGCAGTATGTTGAGTTAACAGAATTAGTTCATAGAAACAAAAAGAGCGCCCTGAGGCGCTCTTTTTTAATCAGAGTAAGGTTTAAGCTGTTTGCTGTTGAGCGACAGCTTCACCTTCTTCAACAGGTGCTTCTGCTTTTGGTTCACAGCGGTCAACGAACCAGCCCATGTAAGAAGAAACAATGGTCACGATGATACATACAAAGCTTAGCCACATGAACGGTGCATACGAGAAAGTTGCAACACCAAGGATGCTTGCCATGTAGATACCGTTGTCACTCCAAGGCACCATCCCGGAAGTCAGTGTACCGCCGAACTCTGCGTTACGAGACAGGTTCTTACGCTGGAAGCCAAGACGGTCGTAGTTCTTCGCACAGATTTTAGGTGTCAGGATCAGTGATACGTACATTGCTGAACCGAATACGTTACCCAGGAAAGCTGTTGCGATAGTTGATACAGACAGGCTACCCGCAGAATTCACGCGTTTCTCGAATAGCTTGGCAATAGTTTGCAGAACACCAACTTTGTCCAGTAGGCCACCGAAGCCAAGACCAAATACGATAACTGCTACTGAACCCAGCATAGATGACATGCCGCCACGGTTTAGGATTGCATCGATGAAGTCTACACCAGAGCTGATAGAGAACGGTGCCCACGCAGTATTGAATGCTGCTAGTGGATCCATATCCTGAACCATTACAGCCCATGCGATACCCAGTAGAGAGCCCAGAGAGATTACAGGGAAAGAAGGCAGACGCATAGCCAGCAGTGCCAGAACGATAATTACTGGGATAAATGACAGCGGTGAAATAACAAACTGCTGCTCCATTGCGGCAATAACTGTCTCAACCTGAGACATATCTACATTACCTGCGTAGTGGAAGCCTACAGCTGTAAACAGGATACCGGTGATCACGTAGCTGATCAGTGCGATTGGCAGCATACCCTTGATGTGTTCCATGATTTCTACGTTAGACATAGAAGAAGCCAGGATCACGGAGTCTGAAAGTGGAGACATTTTGTCACCGAAGTAACAGCCAGACAGAACCGCACCGGCTGTCATTGGCGCAGGGATGCCAAGGCCTTGGCCAATACCCATCATTGCAATACCAGCTGTACCGGCTGCACCCCAAGAGGTACCTGTTGCCAGTGCTGTTAATGAACAGATAATCATTGTTGCCAGCAGGAAGATGGATGGGTGAATAGCCTTAAGACCGTAGTAGATGATAGTCGGAACGATACCACCAGCAATCCAGGTACCAACCAGCGCACCAACAGCAAGCAGGATCAATACGGCACCAAGACCATTGGCGATACCTGTTGTTGCTGCTTTTTCCAGAGATTTATATTCATGGCCGAGTTTGATACCCAGTGCCATGATAACAAACCAGCCAATATATAGAGCTAGCTGGATTGGTAGATCTAGTTTTGCGGTGAAAGAGAATGCCAGCGCAAGAAAAATACCAAGGGCAAGAATTACTTGCACAATCGATGGTAGTTTCACAGTCTGTTTGTTCATACTTCTAACCTTGTTAGTTCGAGCCTGTAAAATGGTTAAGCCCCTGAATTAAAATCAATTCTGAGACCAATAATTAATTATTTTTATGACTTAATGTCATTTATTCGGGTACTTGCGTCGTTTCAGCGCTACTTTATCTGAATGAAACAAGCACCGCGATAGATATTGTGTTTTCTGTGAACTTGTCCAACCAATGCGGCCAACATGGGAAAAAATTACATTAACTCCTTTAAAAGGATGTTAAGCATAAGTGTTTTTGTTGTGCTTTGGTTGTTTTTTAACTGTTTTTAAATGTCGCTTCCTTTTTAAATAATCCCTTGGTATTTAGGCTAAACTCCTACTGAGAGGTCTGAGATGCAGATAAAAAGCCTAAATTAGTTAAGGTTAATAGGTTATCAGAGTGTGAGATGGTTTTCAAAAAGAGTGAACTGATGCTGTTTATTATGTTAATGCTCAACTTTGTTTTTAGGGTCGCAAAATAGACATTTTTCTAGGCATAAGGAGGATGTTTGTGCGGTTTTAGTTTGTTTTCTGGCCCATATAAAGCACCGAAATGTGCAATACTGAATGGGTGAATATTGGGCAGTTTTGTGCGTTTTTGATGAAGGTTATCCCACTGTTTGCCCTTTTTTTCTTCGGTTTCTGCAAAAGTTGCTTGTTTTTCATTGCTTAAATATTTATAGATGGAAGTAGTTCCAGTCGGTAAAACTATCTGTTGCTTGTAAGCTGAATAAATAGGCCAGTTAGTATGTTGAACATGAAATTTCACATAGGGAGTATGGTAATAATGATGAAAGTTGGTCTGGTTGGTTGGCGTGGCATGGTTGGCTCAGTGCTGATGCAACGAATGGTTGAGGAAGGAGACTTCAATGTTATTGAGCCGGTGTTCTATTCAACATCACAAGTAGGTATTCCTGCGCCAAATTTTGGTAAAGACGCAGGCTTACTTCAGGATGCATTTGATATTGATAGCCTGAAAAAGCTTGATGCGATTATTACTTGTCAGGGAGGGAGCTATACTGAAAAGGTTTTCCCTGCTCTTCGTCAGGCTGGCTGGAAGGGATATTGGATTGATGCCGCATCAACGCTGCGTATGAATGAAGATTCGATTATCGTACTTGATCCGGTGAACTTGGATCAGATCAAGCAGGGCATTCATTCTGGTACTAATACATTTGCGGGCGGGAACTGTACTGTCAGCCTGATGCTGATGGCCGTGGGTGGGCTTTACCAGGCAGGGTTAGTTGAGTGGATGACCGCACAGACATATCAGGCTGCATCGGGTGCCGGTGCTAAGAATATGCGTGAACTGATCAGCCAGATGGGGGTTATCAACGACACGGTATCTAGTGAGATGGCAAACCCTGTGACTTCTATTCTGGATATAGACCGTAAGGTTGCAGATGCTATGCGCGCAGCGGACTTCCCGGCGAAAGAGTTCGGTGTACCGCTAGCAGGCTCGCTGATCCCTTGGATTGATGTGAAACGCGAGAATGGCCAGAGTAAAGAAGAGTGGAAAGGTTCGGTTGAAACGAACAAGATCCTTGGCTTTGATAACACTCCAATCCCGATTGATGGTACCTGTGTACGCATTGGCGCGATGCGCTGCCATAGTCAGGCTCTGACATTGAAGTTGAAGCAAAACGTTCCGATGGACGAAATCGAAGAGATTATTGCTTCTCATAATGACTGGGTGAAAGTGATCCCGAATGATCGTGATATAACAATGCAGGAGCTCAGCCCGACTAAAGTTACCGGCACATTGTCTATCCCTGTAGGCCGTTTGCGTAAATTAGCGATGGGTGACGACTTCCTGAATGCTTTCACTGTCGGTGATCAGCTGTTGTGGGGTGCCGCAGAACCATTACGCCGTACACTGCGAATTCTCTTGGCTGAAAAACAGTAATACCAACCAGCATAAGCGTTTGCTCATTTTGCTTGTTATTAAAAACAAAAACGCCTGCAAGATGCAGGCGTTTTTATGGGTGCTAGTTAAAGATTAAGCAGCCAGGTTCTTCGCTACGAATTCCCAGTTAACCAGTGCCCAGAATGCGTTCATGTAATCTGGACGTAGGTTGCGGTAATCAATGTAATACGCATGTTCCCATAGGTCTACAGTCAGAAGTGGTGTTACACCTTCTTCTGTTAGCGGCGTGCCTGCGTTAGATGTATTCACGATGTCCAGAGAGCCGTCAGCTTTCTTGACCAGCCAAGTCCAAGATGAACCGAAGTTGTTAATGGCTGAATCTGTGAATTTAGCTTTGAATTCTTCGAATGAACCGAATGCTTTCGCGATAGCGTCTGCTACTTCGCCTGTTGGTTCACTGCCTGCGTTAGGGCTTAGGCAGTGCCAGTAGAATGTGTGGTTCCAGATTTGAGCTGCATTGTTAAATACGCCGCCGGTTGACGTCTTGATGATCTCTTCCAGAGATTTTTCAGCAAGCTCAGTACCTTCGATTAGACCGTTTAGCTTAACAACATAAGTGTTGTGGTGCTTACCGTGATGGTACTCAAGAGTTTCCTGAGAGATATGTGGCTCAAGAGCGTTGATTGCGTACGGTAGAGCTGGTAATTCAAATGCCATTGCTCGGTTCTCCATTCTGGTATGGGGACATGCCCCGCGACATTGCTTCCAGTAGACTTCATGGTCTACTTATTATTTGAAACTGACTGATATTAGTCACATTTTGTCACTATACCTGTAGGTTATGCGACGTAATGTGATGTATGAATGTATTTTAGCAAGTTTTTACTTTATTAAAACCCCTGTATACTAAAAAATAGCACTTCAGTAAGAAATTGCTGATAAAAATACCCCTATAATTAATAGGCATTTTTTTCCGAGGCGTGACCAAGTAGAATGATGTCTGTGAAATTCAACTTATAAGTAAGCGTCGTAAGAGGAAGCTATGGAAACTATCGACAAAATTAAACAGCAGATCTCAGAAAACCCAATCCTGCTGTACATGAAAGGTTCTCCAAAACTGCCAAGTTGTGGTTTTTCATCTCAGGCTTCGCAAGCGCTGATGGCATGTGGTGAGAAGTTTGCTTATGTCGATATTCTGCAAAATCCAGATATTCGTGCAGAACTTCCTGCATATGCACAATGGCCGACATTCCCACAATTGTGGATTGAAGGTGAATTGATTGGCGGTTGTGACATCATCCTAGAGATGTTCCAGAAAGGTGAACTTCAGCCAATGGTTAAAGAAGCGGCTGAACGTCGTGACGGTGAGGCGGCAGCGGAATAATTTCCGGCCTTAATCAAATAGTGAATACGAAAAGCCCCGATTTTTAATCGGGGCTTTTTATTGTCTTGGTTTTGAAGTGGCTGTAATGATTACAGGATCATCGATGCCAGCCAGCCAAATCCAATTAACGGCAGGTTGTAGTGAAGGAAGGTTGGTACAACCGTTTCCCATACGTGCTCGTGTTGACCGTCGGCATTCAGGCCTGCTGTCGGGCCTAATGTAGAGTCAGATGCTGGTGAACCTGCATCACCCAGGGCCGCCGCTGTACCGACAAGTGCAACGGTAGCCAGTGGCGAGAAGCCGAAGGTCAGGCATAGCGGAACATAGATTGTCGCCAGAATTGGGATTGTCGAGAATGAAGAACCGATACCCATGGTAACCAGCAGGCCAACGACCAGCATGAGTAGGGCAGCAAGTGGCTTGTTATCACCAATCACGTCGGCCAGTGAGCTTACCAGCGTTTCTACACCGCCAGTGGCTTTCATTACAGAAGCAAATCCGGCCGCCGCAATCATGATGAAACCAATCATCGCCATCATGTGTACGCCTTTGGTGAACACATCGTGGGTTTCTTTCCACTTAATAACGCCACCGAAGGTGAATACCATAAAGCCAATCAGGCCACCGATAATCATTGAGCCACTATAAAGTTGCGCACCCAGGGCTGCGATAATGGCAACAGCTGCAATGTACACATGCTTCATATCGATTACGGGATGTTCCGGCTCGGTCGCCAGAATTTTTTCTTCTGAGTATTCGCGTGGTTTGCGGTAGCTAATGAAAACAGCAACAAGCAGGCCGAAAATCATTCCCATCGCAGGAAGCATCATCGCATAAGGTACTTGGTTTGCGCTCACTTCCAGGCCGTTGTCATGCAGGTTTTTCAGCAGGATGTTATTTAAGAAGATACCGCCGAAACCGACAGGCAATACCATATAAGGTGTTACCAGACCAAAAGTCAGCACACAGGCGATCAGACGGCGATCCAGCTTCAATTTTGCAAATACGTGCAGCAGTGGTGGGATCACGATAGGGATAAACGCGATATGGACCGGAATTGCGTTCTGAGAAGAAATGGCAAGAAGCACTAAAATGGAAAGAACGGAATATTTAACACCGGTCGCAGCTGCCGCATTTTCATGCCCGCTGATGCGTTTGATAACTCTTTGTGCGAGAACGTCGGTAATGCCAGAACGAGAAATTGCGACGGCAAAAGTACCTAGCATCGCGTAGCTAAGAGCAGTAGTTGCCCCGCCACCAAGGCCGCTTTCAAAAGCGGATACGGTTTCTGGTAAAGGCATCCCGCCTAATAGGCCACCTAAAATGGCACTGAAGGTAAGCGCAACAACGACATTGACTCGCATAAGTGCGAGTACAAGCATCACGCATACCGAAATGACTACTGGGTTCATAAAACTAAGATCCATCCGTTGTTTATACCAAATTGAATCATGTTCTGATCTATTCTAGCTGAATAATTATTCGTCAATTCAGTCTGGTATTTTTGCATATGTATAAAGATTATTATGATTTTTGGCTATTTTGCTCAAAACATTCAGTTTGCTGAAATTTTCCAACATGTCGAGAAAAATTTGATGTCAGAGGGGTATTTTATGGTTATGTGTTCGATGTCTTAGCCTGTCCTGAATGCAGTGCCTATACTGTTGGAGCAATTGACGCTAAGTTTAATCGCTGACAGAACAAGACGTTACTGTCATCTTTCAATAGTATTACCGTACTGATGAACCGTCAGGCGGTAACTGATAAATGGAGTTAACAATGAGTGTACTTGTAGGCCGTCCGGCCCCGGATTTTACCGCAGCGGCAGTGCTTGGCAATGGTGAGATTGTCGAGCAGTTCAACTTAAAGCAGCACATTCAGGGTAAAGCTGCGGTTGTTTTCTTTTATCCGCTCGACTTTACGTTTGTTTGCCCGTCTGAGCTGATTGCATTCGATAAGCGTTTTGCTGATTTTCAGAACAAAGGCGTGGAAGTGATTGGTGTTTCCATCGATTCCCAGTTTACCCACAATGCATGGCGTAATACCGGCATTGACGATGGTGGTATCGGTCCTGTTCAGTATCCGCTGGTGGCTGACACCAAGCATGAAATTTGTCAGGCTTATGATGTTGAGCACCCAGAAGCCGGTGTGGCATTCCGTGGCTCGTTCCTGATCGACAAAGAAGGTGTTGTTCGCCACCAGGTCGTTAATGATCTGCCTTTGGGCCGTAATATCGATGAAATGCTACGTATGGTTGATGCATTGCAGTTCCATGAGTCGCACGGCGAAGTTTGCCCGGCACAATGGGAAAAAGGCAAAGATGGAATGGACGCCTCACCAGAAGGTGTGGCTAAGTACCTGTCTGAACATACTGATGATTTGTAATTCATTTACGAATTAGCGAGATAAAAGAAAGGCTAGCCGGATGGCTAGCCTTTGGGGTTGGAGTCTAATATCTGGTTTAGTTTGAGACTAGACTTTCGATATCAGGATGTAAGAAATCCAAGCGCTCATCAGATGCAAATTTACCTTCGCTCAAGAAGGTTATTGATTTTTTCTGCATGTCAGCAATTGGATGACTATCATTTGGTGATTGTCCTAGAATAGCTGCATGGTGACTAAACTCATCCTTGTATAGCGCAGCATTACGTTGCTTCGTGTTTACGTTAGTTTCTTTGCCAATGATATAAAATGGTGTCTTCTTGCTATTTGTAATTAACGGTAAAGTACCCGCTACCATTGACTTGACAACAGAATTGGTAATTGGGCCATTAGGTATTACCGTATCACCTTCAGCCACCGACAGGTAGATTGGTGTTTTGATTTGGTTAATTAAGTTAGCAGGATCTACGGTGTCCAGTACTGTCTGAGCTGCCATAGCGAAGGAATTAAAGAACAGTACATCACATACTGGATCTGGTAATTGCTTACATTTTTTCGCTTTAAATGGTTGGTAACCATCACTTTCTTTTAATGCTGTTTTGATTGTCTTACCGTAAAGTTCTGAATTGAACAAGAAGTATGCAAGGCCGCCTCCCGGAACATCAAAGTGGGTGCGGCTTACACCAAATAATGTTGTCTCTTTTTCGATATCAACACTATCCGTATTTTTATCAAATATGACAGGTTTATTAATGGTAGCAGTATAGCCAATACCAACAATTCCCCCTAGAGAGACGCCGACATAACCAACGCCCTTACTACTGTCGTTGGTATCTAGAGATAGTTTACTGAGTTGTTCACCGTATATAGGTATAATGTTAGCAGCGCCTTTAGATTTCTCTTTGGCACCAAACAGAAGCCCCAGTGATGTTCTCAGACTAACGAGGTCAGCAATAGACTGACGAATATTGTCCCTTGCGACTGGTAAAGATTCTAGGTTCATGTAGCTTAGCATTTGAACTTTAGGATCTTTAGTGTTGCCATGCCAGCGCTCACCGTGTAATGGCAGGTCAATGGCGATTAATGCCTGACAGGTTGTTGACAAGGTTTCTTGAGCATAGTTGTCAGCGCTATTTTTATTACCGCCAAACCCATGAGTAAATATACTTACAGGGATATTACTATCATCTGAACATAGACCAGGTTTTGGCATGTACAGGTTATACGGCACATCAGCAACGGACCGTAATTGAGGTATTGGGCTGTATTGAGTAATCAGTCTTTCTTTATCCAACTGAACTGTGTGGCCGCTGTCAATATAGAGTTTCTTATTTACTAGCTTTTTGATGACCGACTTTAATGTAGACTTGTCTTTTGGGTTCTCTTTTAGTGCATTTATTTCTTTATTCGTAATGCCAATCTCTGGCCCCATCAGTTGGGTCAGTAGGAGTTGACTGGTTGCATCTTCCTTCTTCAGCACATTTAAGATCTTGAGAAGACTTGGTGTCGCACTACTCCAAGGCGTGGTTAGGTATTGCTTAGGATCTGTATTATCACCCAGGTAATATGGCAGTTTGACTGTTCCGGAATACTTGGTTACTACGTCTGTCGCTTTGGGGTTTTCTTTATATGTTTCTTCCTCTTTGGGTATTGTGAAAGAGAACAGTCTTGTTGTTCCTGCTGTCTCTGTTGCAAGAGCAATTGCTGCTTTTGTTGCGTATAGTGAGTTACCTGCAGAGGCTGTAGGGAACCAGGTTGAGAAGATAATATTATCTTTGTTGACTCCAGTTGTTGCTGCGATGGTGTTTTCTGTAAGGTGAACAAGCCCTTGAGGCTTATCTAGCAGTTCAGAGATAGGCTTATTTTTGTCTTTTAATATGGCATAACTTTGACTCATTCCTACAGAATTGTTATCTGCGTCTTTTAGGTGATTAGTTATTGCAAACATATAGTTCGCTGATGGTTCTAGTGGGCGTAACAAAGAAACAATTAATTTAGTCCCGGATGTTGTTACAAAATAATCTTTACCAGAGCTTAAGGCTTCAGGCTTTGTTGTATCTGAATCTAATAGAGGATTAAATGACTTAATTAACACAAAGCCGGCATTTGCGGTTTCGGTTTTTAGGTCGCTACCGTGAAAGTCAATGGTAATTGGCTCAAGAATACCCCAGCCATCGGTTTTACCCATGGCTGTTTTGGGATTTTTGATAAAGTTTTCAGAGTAATTAGGGTTTTTCTCTCCATCCTTAAAGATAAAGTCATCCGACGCTAGTGTTCCATCAAAAGTATCAACACCAAAGAAAGATGGGAAATCTACTTTCTTTTCTTCACTGAGTATATCAAAGATGATTTGGGTCTTGGCTTGTAAGCTTTTTTCGATCACTGGATCAATCGATGGGTTACCGCTAAGTTCGCTTTCGTTACCACAACCATATAAGCCAACGCTTGATGCAATCAATACGGCTAATACATTCTTTTTCATAGTTTATTCCTATCATTCAAATCGTTATGCAAACCAGGTGGTTTTGCTGAATTAGTTAAAATTTGTAATTGATTTGAGCGGCACCGATAATAGCCCCTCCGGAAGAAGTGAAAGTGGTGTCATCTTCTTCGAAGGTGGTTTCTTTGCCGTCTAGATAGGTAAATGCTAAATCGAATGAGGTATTCGGGCTGAAGGTATAGGTTAAGCCAGCTGAGTACCAGTAACGATCAGTATCAGGAATACTCAGGGTTGAGCGGCCGGCTTGTTCGTCGAAGGCAAAACCGGCACGAAGCATCCAGTCAGGATTGATTGTGTAAGTTCCACCAATTGAGTAGCGGAAGTTATCGTCGTAGTCTTCATCTTTCAGCATGCAGATCCCATTATTGCACTGATCGCTGGTTGCTCGCAGTTCTTCAAATTTGCTGTATTGGATCCATTGCACACTATACTGAACTGCCCACTGATTAGTTAACGCATGATAACCGGAGAATTCAGCAATCGCCGGTAATACAACATCGAGTTTACCGGTGACAACATTATTATTAGCGTCGGTAATACGGCCGGTGGAATCAGTAAAATCACCTTCAAAATCTAGATCTACTTGTGAACGGTAACTCAGGCCAAAACGGTGATCGTCATTGACTTCATAGAGCGCACCAATGTTCCAGCCCCAGCCAAAGGTATCCCCTTCCATCTCAATGCTCTTATCACTTGCTTTACCACCAAGTGCAAGAGCTAATTTTGTTCCTTTATGACGTTCAAGTTTGGCATCGCCGTAAACCAAGCTAACGCCGCCACCAATACTGAAATGGTCATTAATTCTGAAAGCAACATTCGGGTTAACATTAAAGGTTATTAAAGATGTCATACCGGCTGCGGTGCCATTGTTAAAGTCATCCGGGTAGTCGGTTGAAACACCATAGCTGGAAAACAGTGCCAGCCCGGCCGCGAGGTGCTCATTAATTGGATGAATATAGTAACCGCCAGGAACAGCAGCTAAAGGTGCGATATCCTTGGCTGTTTGACCGAATTTCTTGTCTTCAACATCAATGTCCGGATCGATGATGGTTAAGGCACCAGAAAGCTCTGCGGTTTTGAAAAGAGTCATCGCGGCTGGGTTGCGTGCCAGTACAGATGCGTTATCGGCAACTGCGGCTTCCCCTGCAAATGCTCTACCTAAGCCAGACGCGGAATGTTCGTTTACCTGATAGCCGGCAGCGTAAGCATTAACAGACATTAATGCGGCTGTGACGGCGATGGTGGCTAGTTTTAATTTGTTGGACATTATTATTTTGCCTCTTTGATTTGCTTCTTGTTCTTCGTTCCGTGAAGGAAAACGAGCTTGTTGTAATAGTTTCATAGGCTTCAAGTAACACAGGTCCTATGCACAGCGATCAGAGCAAGGCATGTTGCTCAGACATGGTGATTTATATCGGTAGGACATAAAACAAACATGCCGATGCTGGCAGTCTTCCATAGAATCAAATTGAAACGATATGAAACAGTGCTAAGCAGTATAAGGATTCAGATAAGGAATGTTAAGCTGCTGTAACACGTTGTTTTTGAATGAAATGTCTAATTGAATGGTATTTAATTAAATAGTGTTTAAAACAATCGTTTTAATTATAGCATGTGTTTAGAAAGATGATTCTAAAAGCCCAGTGTGACTGGGCTTGTAGCAGGTCTGATGAGAGGTGGGTGTTTAATTTTTAAGACTCTTCGTTTTCTTCTGTTTGAGGTTCAAAGACAGGCCATCCACCTAATTTCTTCCATTTGTTAACGATCTCACAAAAAAGTTCAGCCGTTCTTTCGGTGTCATAGAGCGCTGAGTGGGCTTCTTTATTGTCAAATGGGATACCTGCCGTGCGACAGGCTTTGGCCAGTACGGTTTGTCCGAACGCTAAACCGCTCAGGGCTGCGGTGTCGAAGGTCGCAAAAGGGTGGAAAGGATTGCGCTTTAATTTGGCTCGTTCAGAGGCTGCCATAACAAAGCTGTGGTCAAAGTTGGCATTGTGGGCGACCATGATGGCGCGGGAACAACCAGCAGCTTTTTGTTCTTTACGGATCTGTTTATAGATCGCTTTGAGTGCTGCTTCTTCGGATACTGCACCACGAAGCGGGCTGAATGGGTCGCGGATGCCATTAAACTCCAGTGCTTCCTTGTGGATCACTGCACCTTCAAATGGTGTCACATGGAAATGCAGGGTAGAAGCCGGTTTTAGCCAACCGTCATCGTCCATCTGCAAAGTCACTGCGCAGATTTCTAGCAAGGCATCAGTTTTGGCGTTGAAACCCGCCGTTTCAACATCAATGACGACAGGGAAGTAGCCGCGAAAGCGACTTTTAAGTGTGTTTAGTTCGTTATCTTGGCTCATAGCACTGCGGTTAATAAAAATAAAGGGGGGCATTATGTCAGATTCATTACGGGAGCTAAACCTATAATCCCTATCGTAATGATATTCAGGTTACTTTAGGAAGAGGGCTGGTATTTAACAGTTTTTGAGTTATTAATGGGGCTATTTGAGGTTAAAGATTTTTTTACAGGTTCCGATACAATAGTCAGCAATTATGATTGAGCTGGTAAATTCAGATTATGGGCAAAATAACAACATCATTATGCTTGTCGGCATCATTGCTGATGGCAGTAACGGCAAGTAGCCCGGTAGTGGCGAGTAAGCAATATGTGGCCACGCCAGCACAATCTAGCTGGAAGGTGGCGGTAGACACACCTTTGGAGTGCCGTATGCTCCATACCATCCCGAATTTTGGTGAAGCGCAGTTTATTTCTCGTGCCAGCAAGAAAATTAATCTCGATTTTGAATTGAAAATGCGTCGTCCGATGGGAGAGACCCGTGATGTCAGCCTGGTTTCTATGCCGCCTCGCTGGATGCCGGGGGATGCCGCGGAACCTATCACCAAGATCACCTTCTTTAAGCAGTTTGATGGCTATATCGGTGGTCAGATGGCGTGGACAATGCTGACTGAGCTTGAAAGCGGACGTTACCCAACGCTGAGCTACCAGGACTGGCAGCACCGGAATAAGCGAATTGAAATTGGTCTGTCTGCTGTGTCTTTTCAGGGGCCGTACCAGCAATTTAGTCAGTGTTTGGATAATTTGCTGCCATACAGTTTCAAAGACATTGCTTTTACTGTTCTGCATTATGATCAAAACAGTGATGAGCTGAACAAAGCTTCGCGCCACCGTTTATCGCAAATTACAGACTTTGTCCGTTACAGTGATGATATCGATTTGATGCTGGTGGCAACTTATACCGACTCAATTGGTGGTAAGAATGTAAATCAGGCACTGTCGGAGCGTAGGGCGAAGAAGCTGGAAGAATACTTTATGGCGATGGGGTTACCGAAAAACCGTATCCAGGTTGAATCTTACGGTAAGCGTCGGCCAATTGCTGATAATGATAGCCCTATTGAGCGTAATAAGAACCGCCGTGTTGTTATTTCTCTGGGCCGAACAATTATTTAAGATTTCTTATTTTTGACCACTGAACAACCGGCACAACAGCTACATTGAAATTGAGATTTCAAAAGAAAGAGTGCTTCAACAATGAAAAAGCTTCTTAGTATTGTGCTGTTTGCTATGGTGTTGGTTTTTGCATTTGGTGGTTATGCGGCATTGGACTCCCATCATGTGGTAGCTAAGAAGGTGACTCGCGCCGAGGCCAAGTCGATGGGGCTGAACAAAACTGCTTACTACATGGTTTATAACACCGAAGATATGGCGCGGCTTGATGACCAAATCAAGGAAAAGGTAGAGCAGCGATCGGTCGCTTATTATTCCGTGGTGTATTTTGTTCCTCGGCGGAACAAAGATCATTATCAGGCGATGATCACTGAATATAACGGTAAGTTTGAATGATGAAAGAGCGAGGTTTGTACCTCGCTTTTTTTATTGGGAGTTATTGAAGACGGAACCGGGCAATGAGCTCGCATTGATTACTGGTGTTGATGTTTACAAGCTGGCGGGCAATTGCCGGATTCGGGTGGCGTTTCAGAAATTCAACCAAGGCTGACTTACAGCAGCCGAGCGAATCGACAAAGGCACTACAGGCCTTATTAGGACACTGCGGGATCATCGCCATTATTTGCTCAGAGGCTAGCTGGAGGTATTTCAGTTCGTAATCTTTATCACCAAGTTTACGCCAGAATGAAGCGAGGTTATGGCAGGAGATCACTTTAATCGTCAGCAGATCTTCTAACTCATCTTTCGTATCATGAATGGTTTCCAATTGCTGGGATTCTGCCAAAGCCAGTTGGTAATGAATAACAGACATCATTGGTTTGTGACTGCTTTCAGCTTCGGCCGCGAGTAAAGTGTGTCTTTCCCAGCGTGATACATCCATGGACCCCCTCCTTTCTTATTAGTTATGACTGTAGTGAATTGAGAAAATTTAATTCAATTTGTGGCCAATCAACTACATGCCACCAGGCTTCAATGTAATCCGGCCTCTTATTCTGGTAGCTGAGGTAGTATGCATGTTCCCAGACATCCAGAGCGAGAATGGGTTCGCCGCGATGCTCTGCAATGTCCATTAAAGGATTGTCTTGGTTGCTGGTGGTCGAAATCTCAAGTCGGCCATCACAGATGCAAAGCCAGATGAAACCTGAACCAAAGTGATTCGCGGCAGCTTCGGAAAACTCTGTTTTAAAATGTTCGAAATTTCCGAAATGACAGTTGATTGCTTCAGCTAGCAGGCCTCCGGGTTGACCGCCACCGTTCGGTGACATACCGAGCCAGTAAAGGTTGTGGTTGAAGAAGCCACCACCATGGTTTCTTACTGCCGGAGAGTGATTGGATATTGAAGCAAAAATATCGTGAAATGATTGTTGTTCGAGTTCTGTATTGGCAATTGCCGTCATGAATTTATCAAAGTAGATTTTGTGGTGCCGCCCATGATGAATTTCCATGGTTTTCGCGTCTATGTATGGCTCTAGCGCATCATAGGGGTAAGGAAGCTCAGGGAATGTGAATGACATGATCGTACTCTCTTGGTTTTTTCAATATGTTAGTGATAATTATTCTCGTTATCAACCATGTTTTTTGTGTCACTATTCTTAATTCTTATTTTTGGAGCTGAATGGATGCTGGAAAGGGCTAAATTGAGAACGATATATCAACAAAACTAAGTAAAGGGCTGTGGCGATGAAGAGAATATTAGTGGTACTTATGTTCGGTGTCGGTTCGGTTATTGCGGATGATACGATCGTTGGAAGTGATGCTTACCGAGTGGAAAGTGAGTTGGCTAGTCAGATTGAGGCCAAGCAGATCAGCAGGCAAGAAGCAGAAGAGATGGATCTTAACCAAGCTGATATATACGAGGTGAGCAGTACCGTCAGCGTTGAAAACCTTGAGCTTCTAATTGCTGAAAAGCTTCAAGACAGTATTATGCCTTTTTACTCGATTGAATTTAACGATCCGACTAAAGACAACGAGTTCCGCGCAACAGTGACGGAGTATTTTGGCAAAGTTGAATAGATTTGATCAAAGGCGGCAAAGCCATGGGCTTTGCCGAATAATACCTTAATATCTTAATGCCTAGAGGTGCTGGATTAGTTCAATTATGGCACCTTCGGATTCGTCGCCGTAGCTGACGAGGGCGAGCGTATATTTGTAGGTCTCGTTGTCGTGTTTGCATAGCAGCTTCATTCCCATGACACCAGTGTATTACGCGTTAAAAACGATCGCTTACTTGATGATCAACCTCTGGCACTTCTGCCAGGGCTGAGTTTTGCGAGGTAAGTGGCGTCAGGAGAGTCTCAGGATGGAACTCTCCTGGAACACTGTGCCCTGCAGTATCAGGACAGTGAAAATCGGTGGTTTAACGCACACCAGAGCTGAAAATCCTGCTTCAAACCACTATAGAAGACTTATTCGGTAGAGACCTAATCCCTATCACTCAGGAACTCGCAAAGAGTTGTTAGTGTTGCAGCAAAGTCTAGTCACAGCCTCGTGGTACGTTATGGGGTAGGATGGTTCATTACATTTGTCCCTTTGTAAGGCATTTGTATCAGGCCAACCAATTTCAATAGGATGGCCATGATAACTCAGTTCAGAAGCAATACCATAATTGAACGTTATTTGCGCGCTTCAGCAAAATCAGGAAAAGCTGAATGCGTTTCATGGTGCTGAATTGTTACGCTGGTTTTACAATAGCGCATTTCTTCTTCGATACACTGATAGTGCGACCAAGCCGATAAGGCTGATGAAAGAGAAGGTACCGCCACTTTTACCAGATGAAGGTTTAGCATGATTAACAGGTGAAGCGACAGAAATCGTTCCTTCATAAGGAATGGCGTTGTGCTCGGTCACCGTCACACTCATTGTTTTGTCCGTTTTAAATGAAAAGCTCGCACGTCCTGCTTGATCAGTCAGAACAACATGTGTTTTGCCTGATTGTGAAACCAGAGCGACTCTTGCATCTTTTAATGGTGCACCTTCACGCTGAACCGTAATATTGAACGTGGCATTGCTGGTTGGAGGGAGGTTTGCTGGGTGCGTTACGGTCAGGTTTTTGGGTTCTAGGGTGCGCAGTTCTAATTCAGGGTCGCCAAGCCAGTTGAATAAGCGTGCAGTGATAAATCCCTTCCCATTTTCTCGGGTGCCGTATTGGTCAAATACCCGGTGTTTGGCCCGCGTCATCGCCATTGCTGGTTTCCAGGAAAGCGGATAAAGAGCGCTAGACCAGGTGTTATCATAATCGTTCCAGAATGTGTCCATTAACCCAACGTGAAAAAGATCATTGGGACCTGAGTAGCTGATCCTGGCGGCTCCAAGAAACCCCACGGCACCACCGTTTGGATTTCGTACCCAGCTTTCTGCAAATAGATCTTTACCGTCAAACCAGCCGGTGGCGCAGTTCAGGCTTAAAACGACAGGAAACAAGCCGTTAACGAGGTTATATTTTACGTTTGCATAATTAAAGTGGGGATCCGCCCAGCCTTCACCGCCGTCATAGCCGTGATCGCGGTGCACCACAATGCCGACACCGTCCCTGATTGCTGTTGTTATATCATTGCCGTCACCTGCCCCTTGATTTTTCCACACCTGGGGAACCGATGCTGGCGGGGTGATGCGGCCTGAGCCGTAACTCCAGCCGCCGTAAGTCAGATTATTGGTTGTAGCACTATCCCATTGAAGGGCGGTATGGATTTGGTAGCCTTTGTTAAAATGGTCACCGTCACTTTGAAAAAAATCATAGTCTGCCCCTAGAAAATCTGCAATGCGGTGCAGATCTTCCATAAACATGCGATCAGCTTTGTTATCTGGAGCTTTGCCGTTTTCACCACGGTCTTGGAATTGTCCAGCCAAAAGGATGTGACTGTATCTATCAGAAATAATAGGATTTTTTTCATAATCAAGGGTGCGCTTAACCATGGTTTTTACCTGGGATTCTTTATCAGCGGCAAAGCGGCCAATGACTAAATCCGGGTACTTGTCGACACCATCAACTAAGGTATAGTCAAAGTCAGTATGCCATTCATGTGTATTGCTAATGGCAGGATGACCGATGACTTTCCAGCCAGGTAGATCTTCATGATCGCCGACCAATAGTACATACGATGTCATTGGCCCGTGGTGGTAGGCATTACTGATGTAATTTTTAATTTCCTCCTGTGTTCTACCACTTTCTGAAATCGTTGCAACATAGACGTTATAGCCTTTTTTGCGCTTCCAGACAGCTAGTGGCTCTATTTCGTCCCGAAATTTGTCTGCAGTAATGATGAGGTAATCGGCCGCTTGAGCCGGAGTTAGTGTCGCGCTGCTTTTCGATTCAACGGCTGAGACATTGTCTGTCATTACACTGCTTGGCTCCGAGCGAACATCAAAGATTGAACCTGAGTCAGAATGTTCAGGTTGCAGCGCATCGGTGACTATCGTTTTTGGCGTGTTGATGTTCGGTACAACTGAATTCAGGTGAAAACGCACTTTTTTTGCGAACCGGACGGATTCCGTTACTGGGTTAAATTCAATTGGCTGATACGAGACAATGGCGTAACTCTTGCCTCTGACTCGAATAGTTTCAACAAGCTGAACTGGCTTACTGAGCATGACAGTGTCTGTATCCATTAGAGGATGATAGGCTTGTTCATCTTTAACGAAAGGAAGGTGTTCATCAAGCCTGATGCCATCGATTGTAGCGGCATCGGGGAAGGGTAGTTGAACGGGATCAATAATAATGTTGTTGAATGTGTCTGACCACTGAATGTCGTCAATAACAACGCCAACTTGAGCATCGTCAGAAATGCGGATCATCTGTTGATAACCCGTCAGATTTGGTTTACCAGGATCTGCTGGGTGGCCACCGTTTGGAAGTTGGATTCGGTTATAGGTCTTTCCGTCAGCTAATGTGACTTTCCCCATTGTCAGCCATGACAGCTTGGCTTCAAACTCGGCACTGTTTATGTTTTTGCGGTTTAGTATAAAAGGCTGCTGCGCAGCTGTTGACGAACGAGCCTCGATGGTATGAGGCAAGTCGTCAAATCGAATTGTTTTTTTGTCGAAAACTTTACTATCTACATGCTCTGCTGCCCAAATAGGCTGTGACAGCACAGCCAAAAGGCAGAGAACTCCCCTAATTGTTTTTTGCATTAAACTATCCTGATTATTTTTCTATCTGTTTTCGAGATTCTTATGGAAAGCGAACTAAGAAGGTGATTGACTTTATTGTTTTCGCAGTGTGTTTATTTTTGCTTTTTTAGCAGCTGATGGTGATCTGCATAGTTAATAAGGCGACAATGTATAGTAAAATCTATAGAGAAATTTATTTTTTTGTACTGTTCATTGTTTAAACCCCGCGGGGAGACTTTGTTGATGCGCGCAAATAACGCTCAATTATGGTATTGCTTCTGAATTCAGTTATCATTTCAATCCTATTGAAATTGGTTGGCCTGATAACAAATGCCTTACAAATACAACGTCCCAAAACGCCTGGAAAAGGATTTATCTGATGTTGATTGAATCGCTTTGTGCGTTCCGGACGTGGAATAGGCGCTGCACAGTCCTCTGCGTGGAAATGATTTAGTCTGCTAACTGATCAGGTTGCATAATTTGGACTGAGTTCCTTCCCTTTAGAGATCTACTATTAGGAACTCCTATTTAGTTGTAATTTTTTCCATTGAGGTATGAAGGCCTGGCAAAAATCATCGACATGACAAAATAAGCCCATTAACTTGTCCATAGCTGGTTCCTTTGTGATTAGTCCTTCTTGGTCGAAAGATCTGATTACGGAACCAGCTATTAGTTCCCAAGATTCTTATCCTGAGTTCAGGTTAATTATTCTTCCGGATAGACTTTGTCTTTGAATTCACAGAGGTCTTCAATGATGCAGCTGCCACAGCGTGGCTTGCGGGCTATACAGGTATAACGGCCATGCAAGATCAACCAGTGGTGGACATCTACTTTGAATTCTTTAGGAACGACCTTCAGTAGCTTCTGTTCAACCTGATCGACATTCTTCCCAATAGCAAATTTAGTACGGTTGGATACGCGGAAAATATGGGTGTCGACAGCAATGGTCGGCCATCCGAAAGCGGTATTAAGAACAACATTTGCCGTTTTACGGCCAACACCAGGTAGGGCTTCAAGAGCCTCGCGGCTTTCAGGTACTTCACCGCTGTGTTTCTCGAGCAGGATTTTGCAGGTTTTGATGACGTTTTCTGCCTTGGAGTTAAACAGGCCGATAGTCTTGATATATTCTTTTATGCCATCAACACCCAGGTTATGCATTGCTTGTGGTGTATTGGCAATTGGATACAGTTTATCAGTAGCTTTATTGACACTTACATCGGTTGCCTGTGCAGAAAGCAGCACCGCAATGAGCAGTTCGAAAGGGGTACTCCAGTTTAGCTCTGTTTCAGGGTGAGGGTTTTCAGCCCGAAGGCGTTCAAGGATCTGAACGCGTTTCTCATTGTTCATTATTGCTTCCTAATCTCATACCAATCAGCATAAGTATTTGATCGTCCTTGCTTACTTAAATCACTTTTTACCGCGTTAGATTTTTTGGGTTAGAACCACGAGTTACTGTAAATTCTTCCCTGTCTTTGGCGATTTTCCTACGCAATTATCTGAACACTTACTTATCCTGATAGGTCTATTTTGACTGACTCCGCAGCTTCTCACGTTCTGGTGTAGGGCCAGAAACAGGGTGAGCAGCCTGTTTTGATATGGTCAGCTGCGGATTTTGTTTGTTCTTTTTAGTTTGCCGAGGTCACGCGAGCGCGTTCGATAGCCGGCTTAGTTTCAGCATCTGCGACTTTTTGTTCACGCTTTTTATCAATGAAGTTTTTCAGGGCGATCATAAAGCCAACACCGATGAAGGCGCCCGGCGGCAGCATCGCCAGTAAGAAGCTGCTGTCGAAACTGAAGACTTCGATGCGTAGTGATGCAGCCCAATCTCCAAGCAGGCGATCTGCACCGTCAAACAGTGTTCCATTACCCAGGATTTCACGCATTGCACCTAGAACGACTAACGCTGATGTCATACCTAAGCCCATCCATAAGCCATCCAGCACAGCCGGTAACGGTTCATTTTTAGAGGCAAAGGACTCGGCACGACCAATGATGATACAGTTAGTTACAATCAGGGGAATGAAAATCCCTAGTGATTGGTAGAGCCCATAGGTGAAGGCATTCATCAGTAGCTGGACACAAGTAACCAGTGCGGCAATGACCATCACAAAAACCGGGATACGGACTTCCGATGGGACCCACTGGCGCACCAGGGATACAATCAGGTTCGAACTCACCAGTACCAAGGTTGTAGCGATCCCCAAGCCTAGGGCGTTAGTTACGGTCGCGGAAACCGCGAGCAGGGGACATAGCCCCAGTAGCTGAACGATGGCCGGGTTGTTATTCCACAGGCCATTTTTCATCAGTTCTTTATTCATACTCATGATTCACCCTGGCAATTCAGAGGTTGGTTAAATAGCTTTTGCTGGTGACGCTGGTAGTAAAGTGACACATTTTTTACCGCGCCGACAACAGCTCGCGGAGTGATTGTTGCGCCGGTAAACTGGTCAAAATCACCACCGTCTTTGCGAACCGCCCAGCTGGTATCTTTTTCATCATTAAGCTTTTTACCTGTAAAACTGTAAATCCAATCCGTGATTCGGGTGTCAATTTTATCGCCCAGTCCAGGAGTCTCATTGTGGTTCAAGATACGAACGCCCGTAACAACGCCGTCCGTATTCAGCCCCACAATAAGTTTAATTGCTCCATTGTAGCCGTCCGGAGCAATTGCCTCGATAGCAACACCGGAAACTTTGCCTTCCTTTTCCGCCAGATAAGCTGGCATGGCTTCTGGTGTTCCAAGGTATTGTTCGCTGGTGACAAGTGTGCAGCTTTTATAAATCTCATTATCGTGGCTGTCTGCAGGGATCACCTGGTTCAAAACTTTTAGCAGCTCTTTTTGCTGTTGTTCCTGAATTCGGTCTTCCGTCAGCAGGTGCGTAACGGATACCAGCGATGTTGCTAGTAGGGCAAAAATAGCCAGCACACCGCCGTTTTTCTTCATTGCATTTAGCATGCTTGCTCCTATCAGTAGCCGTAAGTTCGAGGGCGTGTGTAGTAGTCGATTAGCGGAACACACATATTCGCAAGCAGGACGCTGAAGGCAACACCATCAGGGAAACCGCCCCAGGTTCGGATCATATACACCAGTAGGCCAATCAGCGCGCCAAAAATCAGTCGACCCTTAACGGTTGTTGAAGCCGATACCGGATCGGTAGCAATAAAGAAAGCACCTAACATGGTCGCACCAGAGAACATGTGAATAATTGGTGAAGCTGTACCGTCCGGGCTGATCATGAAAGCGATTGTGCTGATAACAAAGAGTGTACCCAACATACCGACAGGGATGTGCCACTGGATAATGCGCATTTTAAGCATAGCCAGACCACCTAATAGGAAGCCGATGTTAATCCATTCCCAACCGACACCGGCAATAACACCAAATACCGGATTTAAAAGGATCTCGGTAGTTGTGTGGCCGGTAGTCAAAGAGGTTTTTAAGGTATCGAGCGGTGTTGCCATCGTAACACCGTCAATAGATGCCCTTAGCTGGTGGGCACTGTAACCGTCCTGGGTAAAGCCAGTGAAAATGGCGTACAGGCTATCAATCAGTGAAACTGGTGATGCCGCCAGTGATGACGGTGGTAGCCAGGTTGTCATTTGCACAGGGAAGGAGATCAGCAGAACCACATAGGCAACCATTGCCGGGTTGAACAGGTTTTGCCCTAGGCCACCGTACAAGTGTTTGGCGATCACGATTGCGAAGATTACGCCGATCACCGTGATCCACCAAGGAGCTAGAGGCGGTATGGAAATACCAAGCAATACGCCTGTAAGCAGTGCACTGTTATCCCTTAGGTAAGGGAGCGACGGACGGTTACGAAATTTCATTACCGCAGCTTCAGAAGCAACCGCGGTGACAGATGCCAGTAGGACTTGAATGACAACACCCCAGCCAAAGAAGAACCACTGTGCGGCAATGCCAAGAGCCGAACAAAGGATCACAGTTCGCATTATATCGCTGGTACTGCGACGGCTGTGAGTATGGGGTGAGCTGGCAATATTAAAAGCCACGATTAGTTTTCCTCGTTATTCTGTTGTGCATCTTTTGCTGCTTTTCGCGCCTTGGCGCGGGCAACCGCTGCTGCAACGGCGGCCTTTTTCGGATCAACTTCATCTATAGAGTCGACGATAGTGCTTGTTACGTTTTCAGTTGGAGTAACCTGATTTTGTAACGTTTTTTTTGCTGCTTTTCGCGCCTTGGCGCGAGCAACTGCAGCAGCTACGGCTGCTTTTTTAGGGTCGACTTCATCAATGGAATCGGTAATAGTGCTTGTTCCGGTTTCGGTTGTGTCCGCTTGGGTTTGCAATGCCTCTTTGGCAGCCTTACGAGCTTTAGCTCGGGCAATTGCGGCAGCAACCGCGGCCTTCTTCGGATCTACAGTTTCAGCTTCTTCTGTTTCGACTTCGGGTGTAGTTTCAGGTGCAGCATTTACAGGAATGGCGACAGATTCAGCCTCCGCTTCTTTTTCCGCTTTACGGGTTTTAGCGCGGGCAATTGCAGCAGTCACAGCAGCCTTCTTCGGATCTACATCTTTAGATTCGGTTACTTCAGTGGCTTCTGGAGCAGCAGTTTCAACTTCATCGCTCTGTGCAGCTTTTCGGGCTTTGGCGCGGGCGATAGCAGCAGCCACGGCAGCTTTCTTCGGATCTACATCTTTAGATTTGGTTACTTCAGCAGCTTCTGGAGCTGTAGTTTCAGCTTCATCACTCTGCGCCGCTTTACGGGCTTTGGCGCGGGCGATAGCAGCAGCCACGGCAGCTTTCTTCGGATCTGCATTTTTAGATTCGGTTACTTCAGCGGTTTCTGGAGCAGCAGTTTCAACTTTATCGCTCTGTGCAGCTTTACGGGCTTTGGCGCGGGCAATTGCAGCAGCTACTGCGTCTTTTTTCGCATCGCCTGTTGACTCTGGTACAACGGTAACTACTGAACTTTCGGTTTCTTTAGTCGCTTTGCGCTCACGGGCCTGACGCTTACGTTCTTCACGTAGTTTCGCCATTTCAGAGTTATCTGGCTGTAATTCACCATTAGCCCCTGTTTTCGCTTCAGCTTGTTTTGCCTTAGCTCGAGCAATTGCAGCGGCTACAGCTGGTTTCTTATCTGTATCGCTGCTGGCGGCTGCTTGTTTGGCTTTAACTCGTGCAATTGCTGCTGCAACTGCATCATCACCACCAGTGGCTGCCATTTCTTTACGGCGATCATCAGCTGCTTTTTTGAAGCGGTTTTCGCGTTCTGCTTTGTCTCGCTCCAGACGTGCATTTTTCGCTTCGAAACGCTGTTTAGCTCGTTCTGCATTTAGTTCATCTTGCTGACGGGTACGGATTTCAGCTTTGGCCTGACGATAGTATTGAACTAACGGAATTTCGCTTGGGCAGACGTATGCACAGGCTCCACATTCGATACAATCAAACAGGTTGTACTCTTCACATTTTGCATAGTCTTTATCTTTTGCATACCACTGAAGCTGTTGTGGAAGCAAAGAAACTGGGCAGGCATCGGCACAAGATGAGCAGCGGATGCATGACATTTCCTTATGTGCAGGAGAAATCTCCTTGCGAGTCGGTGCCAGAATACAGTTAGAAATTTTGGTGATAGGTACATCACAGTGGGGTAGGGTAAAGCCCATCATTGGGCCGCCCATGATCACGCGAGGCAGTTTCTTATCTGCCTTGTAACCGAAGCGTTCAAGCAGGAAGTTGACCGGTGTACCTAACAGTGCCCAGGTATTACCCGGTTGCTTGAATGTTTTTCCGGTTACGGTTACTACTCGTTGAATTAATGGTTCGCCGTCAACTACAGCGCGCTTTATCGCATAAGTGGTACCAACGTTATGCATCATAATGCCAATATCGGCTGGAATGCCTTTGGCTGGCACTTCTTGGTCAGTAAGTACCTTGATGAGCTGTTTTTCACCACCCGACGGGTATTTGGTCGGGATTGCACGAATAATAATACCGTCATCTTCAGATATGCAGCGTTGAAGTGCCTCAATTGCTTCTGGCTTGTTATCTTCAATACCGATAATGCTTAGCTTCGGCTTGAGAATATGGTTTAGTATACGAATACCTTCAACCACGTCGCGGGCGTAATCCTGCATTAGCCGATCATCGGCGGTAATATAAGGTTCACACTCTGCAGCATTGATGATCAGGATTTCGGTTTTACCAAGGCCACTTTGAAGTTTTCGACCTGCTGGGAACCCTGCGCCGCCCATACCGGAAATGCCGTGTAGACGAATGTGATCAATCAGATCTGATGGCTCAGTTTGGTGATAGTCGGCAATTGGTGTCTTTTCACCCCAGTGATCATTACCGTCTGGTTCGATAATAATACACATATCCGCCAAGCCCGAAGGGTGGGCAATGGTATGGGGGGCGATAGCCTTAACAGTACCGGATGTAGGTGCGTGTACAGGGACGCTCATTGCAACATCTGCATGAGTCAGCACCTGACCTTTATGGACTTTGTCGCCAGCGGAAACCAGTACATCGCCGACAGCGCCGATGTGCTGCTTCAACGGCAGAACCAGCTCCTTTGGCAACAGTGCTTCTGCGATCTCAGATTGGCTGGATAGGGTTTTCTGCTCTGGTGGATGAATCCCGCCCGGGAAGTCCCATAGCTGACCCTGTTTAATTTGTTCGATTATTGACAGCATGGTTACTCTACCTTGTTGGCGCTCGTATCAGTTGGAATATTCACGACAGGGATCTGGTTTAAGTTCCACTTCCAGTTTTCTGGAGTCATTTCCACCGGTACCATTTCGATACATTCGGTCGGGCAAGGCGATACACAGAGATCGCAACCAGTACATTCGTCTTTAATAACGGTATGTAGGGCTTTGGTGCCGCCGACGATTGCGTCAACAGGACATGCCTGAATACACTTGGTACAGCCGATACACATATCTTCATGAATAAAGGCAACTTTTTTGATGCCTTTCGTTTCATCGTGGGCTGAATCCTGAACTTCCACACCCATTAAATCGGCCAGTTTTTCAATGGTTGCCTGTCCGCCTGGAGGACACTTATTGATGTCATCACCGTTGGCAATGGCTTCAGCGTAAGGTCGGCAACCTGGGTAACCGCACTGACCACACTGGGTTTGTGGCAGGATGGCATCAATTTGCTCGACAATTGGATCTGCTTCGACTTTGAAACGAATAGAGGCAAAGCCTAGAAGTAGACCGAAAATCGCGGCAAGGACTGCGATAGCCGTGACTGCAATTAAGATTCCGCTCATCTTATAGTTTCACCAATCCAGTAAAGCCCATGAAGGCAAGAGACATAAGGCCAGCGGTGATCATTGCGATAGATGCTCCTTTGAAAGGCCCCGGTACATCTGCGGCTGCAATACGCTCACGCATAGAGGCAAATAGAACCAGTACCAAAGAAAAACCGATAGCTGCGCCAAAGCCGTAAATCACGGACTCGATGAAATTGTGACGTTCGTTGATGTTGAGTAGGGCAACACCCAGTACCGCACAGTTGGTCGTGATTAGTGGCAGGAAGATACCCAACAGGCGATAAAGCGTCGGGCTGGTCTTATGGACAACCATTTCGGTAAATTGAACAACGACAGCAATCACCAGGATAAAGCTGAGCGTTCGTAGATATTGAATGCCAAGAGGTATAAGAATATAGGCTTCGACAAGGTAAGCACACACCGACGCCAGAGTAAGAACAAACGTTGTTGCCAAACCCATACCAATTGCTGTTTCCAGTTTTTTAGACACCCCCATAAATGGGCAAAGGCCTAAAAATTTTACCAGTACAAAGTTGTTAACCAACACTGTACCTACGAGTAGTAGTAGGTATTCAGTCATACCGTCTTAATTATATTTTGCTAGAGATCTGCATATTATCTTCCTTTGTCCGGCCTATAACAACTCCTCATAAGCAGGGTTTTTCAAGATTGCTGTGCTTTTCGTCAGTTACAGCAAACTGTTTTCATCAGCCAATCTATTTTTTTAACGGAAAGAATACGTTTAATGATCAAATGTTAGGGGAAGGAGAGGGACTTGGACGGGGCGGCCATCTGCCTGCCAGCGACAATTAGCGCGAAATGTTAACAAACAGGTACTAAAAAGCCCCGTCGATGACGAGGCTTCGAAATTGGCTCCCCCTGCTGGACTTGAACCAGCGACATACGGATTAACAGTCCGCCGTTCTACCGACTGAACTAAGGGGGAATTGTCTGTACCAGCGATACTATCCACTCTTTTGCAGAGAGTCAACGGTCTGCAAGGGAATCGTTTTTGTTGAAGCTCTGGTGGTAAAGGCTGCTTTGATTGTTATCTTAGCGCAGTCTTGAGTTGGGTCTATAGGCAGAATAAAAAAGAAAGCGACCACAAATTTAGCAAAACATAATTTCAAAAATGGAGTGAAAAAAGTCTTGATTTCACGTAGCCCCGATGTAATAAGGCTTGAGCTTAGTTATCCACGGAAACTGTGGATAACCATGTTGATGGATGTTTGGAAAATCAGGTTTCGCTTGAACATGTGGCGATCTGGTTGTTCTTTGCGCGCTTTCGTGGCGGTACATAAATATCTGTTCTTAAGCGGAATAGAAATGTGATACCGGAAAAATATGAATCAATTAGAATAATTGCTTTAAAACAATTCAGTCTTTATTTACTTGTGAATTGAAAGGAATTAACAATTGGAAAAGCTGTGGATGATTTCTCTTGATTTTTATGGCAGAGAGGAATTATGTTCGACGGGAATGTTTCGTCTGATGAATCACTGAACAAGTGAGATTGTGTTCGTGGGCGGTGATAATACGCCCACGCAAGATATAGGTCAAACTAAGCTTGGTATTTTTGTTCTTTTATTGATCGGGTGAATAAATCTGAATGTAAAAGTCTGGATATGGAAGCATTTGAAATGCTGCATTCTCAGACAAGTCTTATCCGCAGTGCTTAGTCGACCTTAGGCCTACTTAATATCTTGGTTGCTCGTTTGTTGACAAGCCGAGCCATAATAGCAAAATGCTCTATAAAGTCCTGCTCCTTACTTACGGAATGTCTGCATGAGTAAATCCTTTAAATTATCTTCTCAGTTTGCCCCTTCAGGGGATCAGCCTACAGCGATTACTCAGCTACTGGATGGGTTGGATGCGGGGCTAGCTCACCAGACGCTGCTAGGGGTGACGGGGTCTGGTAAAACTTTTACTGTGGCCAATGTCATTGCTGAAGCAAACAGACCGACGTTGATTCTGGCTCCGAATAAAACGTTGGCTGCGCAGCTCTACGGTGAAATGAAGGAGTTCTTTCCTGATAATGCCGTGGAGTATTTTGTCTCTTACTATGACTATTATCAGCCGGAGGCATACGTCCCTACAACGGACACCTTTATTGAAAAGGATGCGTCTGTTAATGCGCATATTGAACAAATGCGTTTGTCGGCGACCAAAGCTCTGATGGAGCGACGGGATGTTATTATCATTGCTTCTGTGTCCGCTATTTATGGTCTGGGTGACCCTGATTCCTACCTTAAGATGATGCTGCATGTTCGTCGCGGTGACATGCTCGATCAACGTGATATTTTACGTCGTCTGGCTGAGTTGCAGTATACCCGCAATGATGTTGCCTTTGAGCGAGGAACATTCCGGGTGCGTGGTGAAGTGATTGATATATTTCCTGCTGAATCTGAAAAAGATGCGGTACGTATCGAGCTTTTTGATGATGAAGTCGACTGTATTAGTACTTTTGACCCGTTAACTGGAGCCATTCACCAGCGAGATATTCCCCGTTGTACGATTTACCCGAAAACCCACTATGTTACACCGAGAGAACGCATCCTCGAAGCAATTGACTTGATTAAGGAAGAGCTGGTTACTCGGAGAAAGCAGTTGATGGACAACAATAAGCTGGTCGAGGAGCAGCGGATTGCCCAGCGGACACAATTTGATATCGAGATGATGAATGAACTCGGCTTTTGCTCTGGTATCGAAAACTACTCCCGTTATCTGAGCGGCCGTACAGAGGGTGAGCCGCCTCCGACATTGTTTGATTATCTACCAGCAGATGGTCTGCTAATTATCGATGAATCTCATGTCACCGTTTCGCAAATTGGTGCGATGTACCGCGGTGATAGGTCGAGGAAGGAGAACTTGGTGGAGTACGGCTTCCGTCTTCCTTCTGCATTGGATAACCGCCCGCTGAAGTTTGAAGAGTTTGAAGCACTGGCGCCGCAGACGGTATATGTTTCGGCAACGCCCGGCACCTATGAGGTTGAGCAATCGGTGGGCGATATTGCAGAGCAAGTGGTGCGCCCGACAGGCCTTCTTGATCCACAAATTGAAGTTCGCCCGGTAACGACTCAGGTCGATGATCTGTTGTCTGAAATCCGTATTCGTGAGGCTAAAGGTGAGCGGGTACTGGTAACAACGCTGACTAAGCGAATGGCTGAGGACTTAACAGAATACCTTGATGAACACGGGGTAAGGGTTCGTTATCTTCACTCTGATATTGATACGGTCGAGCGGGTTGAAATCATTCGTGATTTGCGTCTTGGTGAGTTTGATGTTCTCGTCGGGATTAACTTGTTGCGAGAGGGCCTGGATATGCCAGAAGTCTCTCTGGTCGCAATTTTGGATGCGGATAAAGAAGGTTTTCTTCGTTCTGAGCGTTCTTTGATACAGACCATAGGTCGTGCGGCACGTAACCTTGAGGGAAGGGCGATTTTGTATGCGGATAAAATTACCGGTTCAATGGAACGTGCGATCAATGAGACGAATCGTCGTCGAGAAAAACAACATGCCTATAATGAGCAGAATGGTATTGTCCCGCAAGCCTTGAATAAGGCAGTGGCCGATATTATGGAGCTTGGCCAGTCTGGTCGTAAAGTGAATAAAGCCGCTCAGCTTCATAAGGTCGCAGAGCAAAAAGGTACTTATATAACGCTGTCACCCCAGCAACTGGAAACTGAAATTCAGAAGCTTGAATCAGAAATGTATGATTTAGCTCAGAATCTTGAGTTTGAAAGAGCGGCTGAAATTCGAGATAAGATCCATTCAATGCGCGAACAGTTTATTGTAAATAGTTAGTGCGGAAGTATGGCTTCCGGATGAAGGTGGAAGTAACCATAGGGTAGGAAGCAGGTTCGAATGCTGCAAAATGGTTTGACTCTATAAAACGCGAAGGTAGGGCTTCTCGCGGGTAAAAAAAAAGCCAACCGATAAGAGTTTCGGTTGGCGTCATTGTTTAAGTGAAAATATTCCACAAACAACGTCAGTTGGCTAGGTTGACTCTCAGGAAAGAGTCGAAACATATATTGCAGACATCGTGCCAACTTTTAAATTTATTGGAATTGTACTTTTTTGCTCCATTTGGCGACTAAATTGTCATACTTTTTTATTTCAACATGGCAGTTATTTGCATTTTGCAAATCAATATGCGATTCATAATGGGAAAATATAAATGAATTTTCTCATAACAGTTTTTCTTTAGTTGATTACAATTAGTTAAGGGACATGGGCTTAGGAGGGGCAATGGAAAGCAAAGCAAACCAACCAAACCAACGAAAAGTACTCATGGTTGAAGATACCGCTTCAGTCGCGGCATTGTACAAATCTTACCTAAACCCTCTTGGATTATCAGTCAGTATTGTTGGTACGGGGACTGAAGCGCTTGAGTTTGTAAAAACAACGACACCTGATTTGATTTTGCTGGATCTCCGCCTGCCAGACATGATAGGGATGGAAGTCTTAGAGTCGGTTCGTCATGATCATGGCAATATTCCTGTTGTAATGATGACCGCCCATGGGTCAATTGATGTCGCCGTTGAGGCCATGCGTCAGGGAGCGCAGGATTTTCTAATCAAGCCTTGTGAGGCTGATCGCCTTCGCATCACTGTTAATAATGCCTTGAAACAGGAAGCGAAGACGGTTGAGGACGGTAATAAGTCTAGCCAAGCAGGGGCGCCACAGTATCAGGGCTTTATTGGTAATAGTTTACCGATGCAGGCTGTGTACCGGGTGATTGAGTCTGCGGCAGCCAGTAAGGCGACGGTATTTATCACTGGCGAAAGCGGGACCGGTAAAGAAGTATGTGCAGAAGCAATTCATGCTGCCAGCCCACGCAATGGTCAGCCTTTTGTTGCGCTCAATTGTGCTGCTATTCCGAAGGAGTTGATTGAGAGTGAACTGTTCGGGCATGTGAAAGGGGCGTTTACCGGAGCTTCAACTGAGCGGCAAGGGGCGGTTGAGCTTGCAAACAACGGTACCCTGTTCCTTGATGAACTGTGTGAAATGGATTTGGATCTGCAAAGTAAGTTACTTCGCTTTATTCAGACGGGGACTTACCAGAAGGTTGGTTCATCAAAAACCAATAAAGTTGATGTTCGCTTTGTCTGTGCAACGAACCGTAACCCATGGTTAGAAGTACAGGAAGGTCGTTTCCGGGAAGATTTGTATTACCGATTACATGTCATTCCCATTGCACTCCCCCCACTAAGGGATCGTGGTGAGGATGTTATTGAAATCGCGCATGCCTTGTTGGCGTTGATGTCGGTTGAGGAAGGAAAGAATTTTAGTCGCTTTTCACCCGAGGTGACAAATCTGTTCCAGCGGTACAATTGGCAAGGTAATGTTCGTGAGCTGCAGAATGTAATTCGTAATATTGTGGTCCTTAATTCAGGTGAAGAAGTAACCTTGCAAATGGTGCCGCCACCCATTAATGGAGTTGGCGTCGAAATTGCATCATCGGAGAGGTTAACTGTGGAACCGCAAAAAAGTCCGAGTGTTCAAGTCGGACTTTCTCAACATCAACCTATCGATAAATCGCAGATAGAACCACTTTGGATTGTAGAAAAGCGTGCAATCCAAGCGGCAATTGATGCGTGTGACGGTAACATTCCGCGTGCCGCGGGCTTATTGGAAGTCAGCCCATCGACCATATACAGAAAATTACAAGCCTGGCAGGAAGCGGCAGGTAGTGACAGGGAGATTGAATAAATGGTTATGAGTATTAACGCAGGAACCATTAAGCGCTTGGCTGAAGAAGTTGGTGAGGAAACTGTGACTTTGTTGCTAAATGTATTCAGCGATGAGCTGGAGCAGTACTTACGCCAATTATCTGATCAACCTTCAGTCAGTCAGGTTAGAGAAATCAGCCATGCTATCAAAAGCAGCGCGGCGAGCTTTGGGGCTGATGAATTGGCGGAAATGGCACAAGAGTGCGAATCTCGTATGAAGCAGGGACAAGATCAGTGGATGAATGACCACCTGCCTGAATTTAGGCAGATGGTGCATGGGATGGCTGTTGAATATAAGCAACTAGCAAGTAATGATGAGCTTATCAATCGCATGCTTTAACTTATCCCGGTCATGGCGCCATTCATGATTACTGGAAGCCAAATTTTCGATGATCTGTTGATATCGAACCGGTAAATCAGGGTGGTGTCGGTCAGTGAGGATGCCATCCAGGTGGCGTCCTTCCATAGCTCTTTCACACCAGTGCAGCATAGTTTCGAGTGACATCATTCCCGCCGGACCATTTTCAAAGTCCAGATTAGTCACAAAGATTACTTTGGCTTTGCTGTTTTTTAACGCCATTCCCATTTCTTTCAGCAACAGCGGCGGCATAACGCTGGTTAAAAAGCTTCCAGGCCCAAGCAGAATTAAATCAGCATCTTCAATTGCTGTAATTGCTTCTTTTGTCGCCGGTACTGCTGGTTCGACGTACAGGCGTTGAGGGATATCATTGAGCTCATCGACGCTGGTTTCACCACTGATTATATTGCCTTCGGCTGTCATGGCTGCCAGATCTGCAGGATGTTCAGACATCGGGACAATATGGGTGTTGACCTTGAGCATATCGCGGATCAGATTAATGGCATCCAATGGACGGATTGAGAGGTTATCTAGGGCTTTTAGCATTAAGTTGCCAAGGTTATGGCCACCTAGTTCGCCATTTCCACGGAAACGGTATTCAAAAATCATTGAACCGATGGACGGCTCAGTGATTAGCTGATTAATACAGTTTCGCGTGTCACCCCAGGCAATACCACCTTGGCATGCACGAATACGACCGGTGGAGCCGCCATTGTCAGTTGTAGTGACAATGCCAGTAACCTGTGAACCATACGCTGACAGTGCGGAGAGAATTCGGCCAAGGCCATGTCCACCGCCGATGGCGACGATGCTAGCATTACCGAGATGAGTTGTTGAAGTCATAACCGTTTAGAGGTGCTGGTGGGTTAATTTAAACCGTAAGTGTAACCAAATCTTTTTGACGATTACAAACTATTCCATAGCAAGAATTATTACTGGTCTGATTTTATATTGTTAATAAAATAAAAACACCTTCCAGAATAAAGCGGAAGGTGAAAACGACAGTGTGTATAAATACGATAAGCTGTTAATGAGGTTTTTGCATAATGCTCATTAAATAGTCGTAGGTATCCATGCAGTTAGGCGTATTAATTAGCGCTTGTTTTTCACATGCTGGTACCGGCAATATTTCTAACCAGCGCTGGCATAGCCAACTGAGGTTGTTGAACTGTTTATGTTGGTTTAGCTCATTGAGTTCTGGATGCTTGTGAAACATCTGCTTGAGCTTTTCAGCCAGAACCTGCTGATCGTTTTTGATTTCGACTTCGGGCCATACCGGAATGGATTCGTAGTCTGCGAACAGAAATCCTTCATCATTCTGTTCAAGTGTATGGATACGGAAATTTTCATGGCCATGAACAGTCACAATCAGTGAGCCATCCTGTGCTGAGGTATCAAAATCTTCAATAGTTACACGAGTACCAATGTGAAAGAAATGTTTATCTTGTTCAGCATCATCAAACATACAGACACCAAAACCTTCACTCGATGTCAGGGCATTTTTGAATACCTCCATTTGTTCGCCAGGGGCGACACGGATCGGCATTCTTCCACCAGGCAAAACGTGGCGATGTTGAAAAAGTAGCGGTATGGACTGTTTCATAATCGGCTCCAACTGTCGTTATTTGTGTCTGGTAAAATAGACACTGCAAATGTAATGCCGAAAATTCATACCGCGTGCTATCACTTAAAAGGAGTGGTGTTGACGTAAAAATGCAATGCAAGTTTTTGCATATTGCAAAGGTTAACTGCATTTTGCATTGGTAATTTGCAAATTATTTTTGGTTGGCGATGATTTTTAAGGCATTGTCGCTTGGTAGTAACTCAAGGTGGCTTTGTTCGTCAAAGTACCAACCTTTGATGAGACCTTTAGCCATCATGTCCTGGAATCCATTTATAACTCTCTTGGCCTCTTCGTGGGCATGTTTGGCGTCCAGCCCTTCCTCGCGCTGTAAATAGAGCGCAATATCATCAATTGTTGCTGATTCGATAATATTGGACATAATTACCTCACTATTTATAGGAATTTTTTGCAATATCCTCTCTAGTAGTATTGTCGTGAATTACTGTGAAAGGTAGAATGCGCAACGTTTTTTTTCAGAGAATTGTCAATAAGGCAATTTATCTGATACTTTATAACCAGTAAGCCGTTATGTATTCAGCCCCCATATCAGGTGCTGAGCATAGCTGCCATAACTCCGAGCTTTATCCACTAAGTTGCAGCCTGGGTGTTTGGGATGACAATAGGTGAATATAGCCAGTGACATGTTGTCACCAGGGTCGATAAAGAAATGCATCGGCCTCCCGTGTTTGGAAAGGTGTTCCGTGGCGAATCAATTCGAAGATAGTTTTCATCGCAAGTTTTATTACTTGCGACTTTCAGTTACTGATGTTTGTAACTTCAAATGTACATACTGCTTGCCAGATGGCTATAAGCCAGAAGAGAAGCAGAAGCCCTCTTTTTTGACTCTTGATGAAATCGAGAGGGTAACAGCAGCCTTTGCCGAATGTGGTACGTCGAAAGTGCGTATTACTGGGGGTGAGCCAAGTTTACGTCGTGATTTTACAGACATTATCCGTACCGTAGCTTCCCAGCCGGGAGTTAGTAAGGTTGCAACGACGACCAATGGTTATCGTATGGCTAAGCATGTCAAAGAATGGCGTGAGGCTGGCCTTACCAATATCAATGTCAGTGTTGATAGCCTGGATCCTAAGATGTTTCATCAGATCACCGGTGAGAACATGTTTCATCAGGTGATGTCTGGTATCGATGCGGCATTCGATGCCGGTTTCGAACAGGTGAAAATCAATACGGTCCTTCTTAAAGATCTTAATTCTCAAGAGCTGCCTAAGTTTCTTGACTGGATAAAGACGCGTCCGATTCAGCTACGCTTTATTGAATTGATGCAGACCGGAGAAATGGATGAGCTGTTTAACCGCCATCATGTTTCCGGTGTGAGCATCCGTAATTACCTGATTGCCAATGGTTGGGGGCTGAAAGTCAGAAGTGACAATGATGGCCCGGCCCAGGTTTTCTGCCACCCTGACTATAAGGGTGAAATTGGCTTGATCATGCCTTACGAAAAGAATTTCTGCCAAAGCTGTAATCGTCTGCGGATTTCGGCCAAGGGTAAACTGCACCTTTGCCTGTTTGGTGACCATGGTGTGGATCTGCGTGATCTGCTTGAGTCTGATGACCAACGTATGGCGCTAATAAAGCGTATCCAGGGCGGCTTGCAGGAAAAGGCTGTTAGTCATTTCCTTGATGCAGGCAACACGGGTATGACTCCTCATCTTGCTTCAATCGGCGGATAGAACATTCACCGCAAGGAGCAGTTGAAAGCTGCTCTTTGCGGTTACTCACATTCAAATTCAAGTTTTGGGAGTTGAGGAAGCAGGCCGGCGTTTGTTTAATTCCATGCCTCACCTCAGGAAATAATAAAATGAATCAATTCACACATATCAATGCTTCAGGTGAAGCAAACATGGTTGATGTTTCCGGTAAGTCGGAAACAGTTCGCGAAGCACGAGCGGAAGCGTTTGTTCATATGGCTCCTGAGACCTTGGCGCTAATCGTGTCGGGGCAGCATCACAAAGGTGATGTTTTCGCAACCGCGCGTATTGCCGGTATTCAGGCGGCGAAAAAAACGTGGGATTTGATCCCGCTGTGTCATCCGTTGCTGTTGTCTAAGGTTGAGGTTCAGCTGGAAGCGATTGAGGCCGAAAATAAGGTTCGTATTGAATCTTGTTGTAAGCTCGCGGGTAAAACTGGTGTTGAGATGGAAGCGCTGACTGCGGCGTCGGTTGCTGCTCTTACGATTTATGATATGTGTAAGGCCGTCCAGAAAGATATGGTAATCGATCAGGTTCGATTGCTTGAGAAAACGGGTGGTAAGTCAGGTCATTTTAAGGTTGAAGCATGATTAACGTACTTTTCTTTGCACAGGTTAAAGAGCTGGTTGGTGTCGATCAACTTGAAGTTAGCGCCGAGTTCGATACCGCTGAAGCTCTTCGCGCTCACTTGAGCGAGCGCGGTGATAAGTGGCAGTTGGCAATGGAGCCTGGTAAGTTGCTGGTGGCGATTAACCAGACAATCTGTTCGCTGGAGAGCAGTATAAAGGATGGCGATGAAATTGCTTTCTTCCCGCCAGTGACTGGGGGCTGATTTATGATTTCAGTACAGTTTGAAGATTTCTCTGTTGCTAATGAGTATGAAAAGCTTGCAGAAGGGACTGATGCCGGCGCAGTTGTCACTTTTGTCGGTAAGGTTCGCGATTTTAACCAGGGTGATGCAGTGACTGGTCTATCTCTGGAACACTACCCGGGAATGACAGAAAAATCATTGGCTGAGATTGTTGAGCAGGCTCGGGAACGGTGGCCATTGCTAAAAATGCGGGTCATTCACCGTGTTGGCGATTTGTCGCTGGGCGATCAGATTGTATTTGTTGGCGTTACCAGTGCACACCGTGGTGCTGCGTTCCAGGCATGTGAATTCATTATGGACTATTTGAAAACTCGCGCGCCGTTCTGGAAAAAGGAGCAAACGCCTGAGGAATCCCGTTGGGTTGATGCTCGCGAGACTGACACAAGCGCAGCCGACCGCTGGAAGCAAAACTAGGCATTCATACTTTTCTTTGTAGGCGGGGGTACGATTATCTCCGCCTGTTTCTATTTAGCCCTCCTCTTTTTTCATATCTCATTGTTTATACCAATCAGCATAAGTATTTGATCATTCTTGCTGGTTAAAATCATCTATTACGGCGTCAGAATTTTTTTATTTAGCACCACTAGTTACTGCAAATTCTTCCTTGTTCTAGGTGATTTTCCCTGTGCAATTATCTGAACACTTACTTATCCCGATTGGTATTAGTCTTTTAGCCTCGTAGTTTGATGTAAATGCATATCTCATCATTTCAGTCGATTTTGATGAAATGGATTTTTATTAACCACCTCCATCGTAGAAAAAAATTTAAACGCACTTATATCGCCTTTTTTCAGCTTAAATCTTTTCCAATAACAAGGTGTTTAGAAGCTGGCGAATAATCTTTCATGGTTATTCGGGTATTTTTTCATACGGTGCTGTGTTAGGTTTAAATTGTAAGCATAAATAGCCACTGTAAGTGAATGGTTATTGGTTTGGCGTTATTTGGATTAAAGGAGTGTCGTTATGATTCGGAGTGATCGGTTACTCTACGAAATTGCACCAGACGGCTTTGGTGGTAGGAATTGTGAGCCTTGGGAACAATGGCGTGAAAAGGCAGTAGAAATGTTGCCTCACTTTCCTGAGGAAGTTTTGGAACAATGGGTTTATCGTCATTGGAAAGGGGTGCTGTGTAACTGGGGATGGTTGGATTTTCAGGCTATGTCGTTTACTAAGCAACGCTGGAGTACTGAAGATATTATCAGCAAGATAAAAACCCCGCATGACGATGTAGTTACCAAGTTTGCTCAACGGATGAAGAATCCGATTTTCCAGCGCAGCTGGTTGGTGCAAAACATGCAGGAACATGGCTCTTGGCCGGTAGCCCCAATCGTATTGCATTGTGAACGGGATCTTTACGCAACAAACGGCCGGGTACTTCAGGCACCTTATAACTTGCTGGAAGGGCACCATCGTCTGGGTTATTTAAAGAATTTGGTTGAGCAAGATGCTTATGTAAAAGATGAGCATGAGATATGGTTAGTTAAGATAGCGCTTCACTAAAAGATCAGTCCTAATACAGCAGATAACCGGAGAGGCAGCCAACTTGGCTGCCTCTTTACTTTTAATGGCATATTAATCAGGCATAAGTTGTGTTGAGTTCTCTCATAATGGTTTGAATTCAAGCTCAAAAATAGCCCCTTAATCAGGGGCTATGAGGTGTACTTTAAGCTATGAATGCACTTTATTTAGTGTTGTTTTCATTGTCTTTGGCTTTGCGTGCTGGTGGCACATAGCCATGACGTACACGGGAGGAACTTGGATGAGGGAAATAACCTGCTGGTCTCATTTTCAACTCTCAAGATAGAACGGAACGGAATATTGAACGGGTAGCCTAAATTGTTGATGCGTTTTTCTTCAACTAGGCTCCATTCAACAGTGAAAATAGTAACGTTATTGGTTTGTTATAGGTACTTGAAAATGGGCTTAAAGAGTCCATGTGAAAAGTTAGTCTATCAGTGTTTTTTTTATTCGCTTTTGTTATTAAGTTGTGTGCAACAGGCGCACTTTTAGCTTTTGTGCCATATTTAAAATCTGACTTGAAAAGACTATTTGATTTTCCAAATCAGGATATTTATTCGATTAGGGTTGCTGTAATAAAATTTGTACAAATATGGGTGCAATAAGCTCTAATGAAATGAGTGTTACGACGGTTAACATCGGAGGGTTCCATGAAACACAAGCGTGTGTCGAATAAAAGAATTAAGCAGATGATGGGTGAAATCAATCACGACGGATTGTTTGATGAAGCTCTTAATACTGATGTAGAACAGCCATTAGTAGAGAAAAAACAACAAGATACAGGTGGGTCTTCTCCGGGTTTCAAACTTGATGACGAAAATAAGTAGTCGTCATAGTTGTTCATCTTTGTTTAAAGCGTCCTTGTAGGACGCTTTTTTTATGTCATCACACAGCGTTCAAATCCAAGGTTGCTGGTTCTTTGCTGTTTTGTTACCAAAGGTGGGTTGTTTGTGCTGGTAGAATGACTATTGTCACAATTTTTTGTTCAATAAATGAGAATTCTTGGCTTTTTTGGCGGAAATTACTTTGTGCTGTAGTTTTTATAACAGATTGAACTGCAACCAAATGCTCATCCAGTAATTTCTTTTGGCTTTATGGGTGATATTAAGCATATTATCACTTTTTGTAATCAGTTTGTGGTAAATTGCTTCAATGCCTGATAATGTTTTGACCAATTCTTCGGTTTGCTTTGTGTCGTTTAGGATAAATGATGCAAAAATTGCTGCCATTTTATGCGCCAGCTGAAGAACGTCATGGACGTATCGATAATGTATTGGAGTTAATGCATGCATAAGAACAAGATTACTCAGGCGCTTTTGCTTAGTGCGGGTATGGCCGTAGTGGCGACCTCATTCACTTCTCTTGCTGCAGATGTACCGGCTGGCGTAAAGCTGGCAGCGAAACAGGAAATGGTTCGTGGTAACGGTACAGAAGTAGAATCTTTGGATCCTCAGAAAGTTTCAGGTGTTCCTGAATCAAATGTTATTCGTGATCTGTTAGAAGGTCTTGTAAACCAAGACAGTAACGGCCAATTAGTCGGTGGTGTTGCTGAATCCTGGGAAACTAAAGACAACAAAACTTGGATCTTTCATCTAAGAAAAAATGCTAAGTGGTCTAATGGCGATCCTGTTGTCGCCAGTGACTTCGTTTATACCTGGCAACGCTTAGCTGATCCTAAAACGGGCTCTCCTTACGCTTCTTACCTTGAAATGACAACCATGCAGAATGCAGGTGACATCATCACAGGTAAGAAAAGCCCTGATACCTTAGGTGTTGAGGCGGTTGATAAGCACACTTTGAAAGTTACTCTTGAAAAACCGGTTCCATACTTTGTATCAATGACTGTGCACACTTCGCTGAAGCCGGTGAACAAAAATGTTATTCAAAAGTTAGGTGATAAGTGGACCAGCCCTAAAAATTATGTGGGCAACGGTGCTTTTAAACTGGACAAGTGGGTAGTTAACGAACGTATTGTCCTTACCCGCAGTGAAACCTACTGGGATAATGATAAAACTGTTTTAAATAAGGTGACTTATTTGCCAATCGAAAACCAAGTTGCGGAAATGAACCGTTTCTTGGCCGGTGAAGTTGATGTGACCTATGAAATGCCAAATGAGCACTTTAAGCGTTTGGTCAAAGAATATCCTGCAGACGTGAAAGTTACACCGTATTTATGCTCATATTACTATGAGTTTAATACTCAGAAGGCACCATTTGATAATGAAAAAGTACGTAAAGCGCTGTCTTTTGCCATTGACCGTGATGTAATTGCTAAATTTATTGTTGGTAAAGGTGAGACTCCTGCCTATAACTTCACGCCTTTAGCGACTAATGGTTTGGAAGTAGATATGCCGGGGTACGCTAAGCTTTCGCAGAAAGAACGTGTAGCCAAAGCTAAAGAATTGCTTGCTGAAGCTGGTTATGATTCAAGTAACCCTCTGAAGTTTGATTTGCTTTACAACACCAGTGAAAACCACAAGAAAATTGCTGTAGCTATTGCGTCTATGTGGAAAAAATCACTGGGAGTTACTGCGGTGCTTGAGAACCAAGAGTGGAAGAGCTACCTAGATAGCAAGCGTCAGGGTAACTTTGACGTTTCGCGTGCGGGTTGGTGTGGAGACTATAATGAGGCGTCTACATTCCTGGCTATAATGCGTTCCGGCCACTCTCAGAACTATCCTAAGTATGACAGCAAGTCATATGATGGCCTGTTAGATAAAGCTTTAGCTGCAACTGCTGACAGCGATCGCTCTACGGCATATAAAGGTGCTGAAGCGCAATTGTCGAAAGATATGCCAATCATGCCTATTTACCACTATGTTAATGCACGTCTTGTAAATCCAAAACTTGGTGGTTATCCAGAGAAAAATCCTGAAGATAATATCTTCAGTAAAGACCTATACATCATAGCTGACTAAGAAGCAGCAAGAAAAAATCAAGCGCTGCTCCTTGGAAGGGGCAGTGCTGGTTGTTTGTATCTTTTGATACTGCAATTTCCCTAACTGTCACAGACTGAAATAAACGGTGTAGTTTATGATTAAATTCATCGCAAAACGGATTTTTGAAGCAATACCGACTTTGTTGGTATTAATCACAATTTCCTTTTTCCTGATGCGTTTCGCTCCAGGTAATCCATTTTCTAGCGAACGTCCGCTACCGCCAGAAGTAATGGCAAATATCGAAGCCAAATATGGGTTGGATAAGCCGGTTTTCGATCAATACACAACCTACCTGGGTAACATTCTTCAGGGGGATTTTGGCCCGTCATTCAAATACAAAGATTTCACGGTAAACGAACTGGTATCTAAAGCATTACCGGTTTCGGCTAAGATTGGTTTCTTTGCCTTCATATTTGCTCTGGTTATGGGGGTGACGGTCGGAACCATTGCTGCCTTGAAGCAAAATAGCTGGATAGACTATACGATAATGTCCACGGCCATGGCGGGGGTGGTGATGCCCTCTTTTGTCCTGGCGCCGGTACTGATTTATATTTTCTCGATCAACCTTGGCTGGTTGCCAGCAGGCGGCTGGAATGATGGTTCAATGAAGTACATGCTATTGCCTATGTGTGGCATGTCACTGCTGTATGTAGCGACCTTTGCCCGTATTACCCGTGGCAGCATGATTGAAACCCTTAATAGTAACTTTATCCGAACCGCGCGAGCGAAAGGGTTAAGCTATTCCTACATTATCATCAAGCATGCGCTAAAGCCGGCGTTGCTTCCTGTTGTATCTTATATGGGGCCGGCATTCGTCGGTATTATTACCGGTTCGGTAGTTATCGAAACGATTTTTGGTCTGCCAGGGATCGGTAAGCTGTTTGTAAATGCAGCTTTTAACCGTGATTACTCGTTGGTTCTTGGTATCACAATTCTTATCGGTACGTTGACGATTATGTTTAATGCGGTTGTGGATATCGTATTGGCATACATTGATCCGAAAATTCGCTACTAGGGGGCCGGAAAATGATACTTACTAAAAAAGACAATGTTCAGGCCGTAGAGACGTTTTCAGAACAACTGGAAATTGAAGGCCGTAGTCTTTGGCAAGATGCCCGTATTCGCTTTATGCGAAATAAAGCCGCAATGGTTAGTTTGGGGATTCTGTTTTTGATTTCGCTGGCTGTTATCTTCGGCCCGATGTTCAGTTCTTATGCCTTCGATGATACCGACTGGTATGCCATGCATGCTGCGCCAAGTCTTGGTGCTGAGGGACATTTCTTTGGCACCGATAGCCTGGGACGGGATTTGTTCACTCGTACTTTGATTGGGGGACGTATCTCGCTGATGGTAGGGATACTCGGTGCACTGGTAGCGGTGGTGATTGGTACGTTATACGGTGCAACCTCCGGTTTTGTCGGCGGTCGAACTGACCGACTCATGATGCGTGTGCTAGAGATCCTTTATTCGATACCGTTCATGTTTTTCGTGATTGTTCTGGTGACTTTCTTTGGGCGCAATATCATGCTGATCTTCGTAGCAATTGGAGCGATATCCTGGCTAGATATGGCGCGTATTGTACGAGGTCAGACGTTGTCGCTACGCAGCAAGGAATTTATTGAAGCAGCACATGTTTCGGGGGTAAGTCGCTGGCGGATTATTACCCGTCATATTGTGCCGAACGTTCTGGGTATTGTCGCTGTGTACTCAACCCTACTGGTACCGTCGATGATTCTGATTGAATCTTTCCTAAGTTTCCTTGGCCTGGGGGTACAGGAACCGATGACCAGCTGGGGTGCCTTGCTTCAGGAAGGTTCTCAAACAATGGAAGTTGCAATTTGGCAGTTGATGTTCCCGGCTGCATTTATGGTTGTGACCTTGTTCTGCTTTAACTATGTGGGTGACGGTTTACGTGACGCACTGGATCCAAAAGACAGATAAAAATAAGTAGTGCTTTAGCTCATGGTTTGAAGCAAACATGCTGAGAGCTAAAGGCGACACGTTATAAGGAAGTATTATGAGCTTATTAGATGTCAAAGATCTACGCGTAGAATTTACAACACAAGACGGTATTGTCACCGCGGTTAATGATCTTAATTTTTCCCTGAAGCGAGGGGAAACCCTTGGTATTGTAGGTGAGTCCGGTTCGGGTAAAAGCCAGACCGTATTTGCCATCATGGGCTTGTTGGCTAAAAACGGTAAGATTAGCGGCAGCGCTAAGTTTGAAGGCCGAGAGATTCTGAATTTGCCTGAGAAGGAACTGAATAAGATCCGTGCCGAGCAGATTGCAATGATTTTCCAGGACCCGATGACCTCCCTAAACCCTTATATGAAAGTAAGTGATCAGCTGATGGAAGTGCTGATGCTGCATAAAGGGATGGGGAAGACAGAGGCATTTGAAGAAAGTGTCCGTATGCTTGAGGCGGTTAAAATCCCTGAGGCTCGCAAACGTATTTCCATGTATCCCCATGAGTTTTCTGGTGGTATGAGGCAGCGCGTGATGATCGCTATGGCTTTGCTGTGCCGTCCGAAGCTGTTGATCGCTGATGAGCCGACAACAGCCCTCGATGTGACGGTTCAGGCTCAGATCATGGAGTTGCTGAATGAACTTAAGAGTGACTTTGATACGTCGATCATCATGATCACCCACGATCTGGGTGTAGTCGCCGGTAGCTGCGATAAAGTACTGGTGATGTACGCAGGCCGTACCATGGAATACGGTAAGATTAACGAAATTTTTTACAAGCCATCGCACCCATACACAGAAGGTTTGCTAAAGGCGATTCCGCGCCTTGATACCGAAGGGGAAGAACTGCCTACTATCCCGGGCAACCCGCCGAACTTGCTGCGCCTGCCTGTTGGTTGTCCTTATCAGGAGCGTTGTCATCGGGCATCAAGTCGCTGTACGCAGGAAGCTCCTGCGTTGAAGGACTTTGCTGAAGGTCGTTTACGTGCGTGTTTTTCTGATATGGGGACGTGGTAATGGAAGCACAAAAAAATTTACTATTGGATATCAAAGATCTTAAAGTACATTTTGATATCGCACAGAAATCCGCATGGCCATGGACTAAGCCTATTAAGCTGAAGGCCGTTGATGGTGTCGATATTCGTTTATATGAAGGTGAAACCCTTGGAGTCGTTGGTGAATCCGGGTGTGGTAAGTCGACATTTGCCCGTGCCGTGATCGGTTTGGTTGAAGCGACCGATGGTAACGTGGTTTGGCTTGGTCAGGACCTGACCAAGCTTGGTCATGCGGGGATGCGTGAAAAGCGTAAAGAAATTCAGATGATTTTCCAGGATCCTCTGGCCTCGCTGAACCCACGTATGACTGTTGGTGAAATCATTGCTGAACCTCTGAAAGCGTTTTATCCGCAGCTGCCAGCAGAAGAAGTTAAGCAGCAGGTGAAGGTAATGATGACAAAAGTTGGTTTGTTGCCTAACGTGATTAATCGTTATCCGCATGAATTTTCCGGTGGGCAGTGCCAGCGCATTGGTATTGCCCGAGCCTTAATCCTCAAGCCAAAGCTAATTATTTGTGATGAGCCGGTATCTGCTCTGGACGTATCGATTCAGGCGCAGGTTGTAAACTTGCTGAAGTCGCTGCAAAAAGAGATGGGACTTAGTTTGATTTTTATTGCTCACGACCTGTCAGTAGTGAAGCATATTTCTGATCGTGTATTGGTGATGTATTTGGGTAATGCCGTTGAACTGGGTGAAGGGGAAGCTTTGTTCGCTGAGCCAAAACATCCGTATACCAAGGCATTGATGTCGGCGGTTCCAATTCCTGATCCGGACTTGGAGCGTAAGAAAACTATCGAGTTACTTGATGGTGAGTTGCCATCACCAATGAATCCACCGTCAGGTTGTGTGTTCAGAACCCGTTGTTCGCAGGCTACGGCCTCTTGCGCTGAGAAAAAACCTCAGTTGATGGGCGGTGATGTGCATGCTGTGGCTTGCCTGAATGTGCACTAATTCAAGCCTGTGACAGGCTTAAAGCGCGGTGTTAAAGCCGCGCTTTTTTTTGGTTTGGTATTATCCTGATTGGTCTTATTGCGTTACTCTACTGGATACCAGTAGCCAAGATTTATCAGTTGGGTCAGTAAAGCCATGAAAGCTGGGTGGTCTAGTTGTTTTCCCAGTAATTCCTGGCTGATTTGCTCTTCGTCGCAGAGGTAGGTCGCGGCATGGCCACATTCCGGTGGTAACTCGAAACGCTCTCCGTGGATGAAGAGGATATGAGGTTGTTCTGGGTAATAAAATGCGCGTAGTCCACCAAGGCGTTTTATGACTTCACCTTCTTCCAGGAACTGGTAAGTTTCGCTGATCTGCCATGGCGGCTCGGCTGAGATGATGTCCAGTTCATGACGGCTATTGCTCAGGTATTCTCCCATCCATTGCTTTAGGTGTTCTGGATTATCAAGCAGGCTGCGCATCATGGCTTCAAGGTCTTGGTACTCGGCGTTCAGGATCGCACCAGAGTTATTGCGGGCTGGAAGATCCGGATTATGGTAATGCACGTCACCAATTTCATTGGCAATTACAAAATCAGCAAAGCTACTTAGTAGTTCCTGTTTTTTTGGGGAGCGAAAACCGATCGAGAAACTCATTGATGTTTCGATTGCGTAACCATCGTGCGGGAAGCCCGGTGGAATATAGAGGATGTCGCCTGGCTCTAGAGTTTCATCAATAATTGGATCGAACCCCTTGATTTGGCGAAGTGCTGGATGACGGAATTCTTCTTTGTAGTTGTTATTTTTTGGACCTACGCGCCAATGACGTTTCCCTGAACCCTGAATGATAAAAACATCATATTGGTCGATGTGAGGGCCGACACCTCCACCGGGGGTAGAATAGCTGATCATGAGATCGTCAAATAGCCAGTTGGGTAATTGACGGAAAGGTGTGACTAACTTAGCAGCGCCTTCATGCCAGTGGTTTGCAGCCTGGACAATGAAAGACCAGTTATTTTCTGGCACTTTGTCGAAGGTTAGGGGACCATGACGAACATCCCATTCATCGCCTCGCTTGGCAATATAGCGGGAGTCGATTTCCTCTTCCATGGCAAGGCCAGCCAATTCATCTGGGCTGATTGGGTCGATAAAGTCTTTGAAGCCGCCTTTTATGATAGTAGGTTTTTTCTGCCAGTAGTCGGCAAGAAATTCATCAAATGAGAAAGTTAGTTGATACATATTATCATTATGTCGTTGAGCATTAGCCGCGATTATAGCGCATTCCCCATCAAACAGTGACGGGGAATACGTCACGATTACTCGGCAGGCAGCATTCGCAACAGAGGGAACGCCGCTTTTTGCTGATCATGGCTAACAACGAAGCCCACCAGTGTTCCGGACTCTTGCTCAAACGCTTTGGCAATGTAGCCATCCGTCTTTTTTGTAACTTCCCAGCTAACATCAGTGCGGTGTGTATGGCCTGACAAGTTGAGTGGCAGCCATGGTGTTTTCACCTTAATCAGGCTTGCGGGTAACCTTACTGGGATTGGTGTTCCTAACAGGGTTTTAGCGAGCGCCATTGCCGAAAGCATTGTTGGCTGCAAATATGCCCTAACTTTTCCTTTAAGTTCAGTGCAATCACCTAAGGCATATATATTTTTATCGGATGTTGTCAGATAGTCATCAACGATAATTCCTTGCCCTACAGATAATTTGGCCTGTTTGGCCAGCTGAATATTAGGTCTCAGCCCCATAGCAGCAATGATCACATCGTTATCAGTGAACGTTTTGTCATCAAACTGAGTGATTAGTTGTTGATGGTGGCGATTGACACTTGTTACGCTTGAATTTAGTTTGATGTCAATACCGTTTTTTACCATTGTCTGGAAAAGCTCGGCACTCAGAAACGAGGGGAGTAAGCTCGACATTATACTGTCTGCTTTATCACACAGCGTTACTTGCTTTCCTGCGCTGGCAAGATCCATCGCGATTTCAGTTCCAATCAGACCGGCTCCGAGAACTAATACCGATCGGGCTTTTGCTATTTTATCCTGTTGATCAGCATATTCGCTTAGGCTATTGAGGGTTGCTATTTCTTCTACGGCGTTTCCATTGAAAGTCGGTACATATGATGAGGCTCCTGTAGTTAATACAAGTTCTGAATAGCTGATTGATGAATCTGTTAGCTGAACTTTTTTGGTATCAGTGTCAATTGAAAGAACCGTCGTGAAATTTAACAACCTAATATCGTAAGTATTGGCAAAATCCGCAGCTGATTGTTTGATCAAATCTGTAGCAGTTTGTTTTTTAGAAAAAACGTGGCTGAGATCCGGCTTTGAGTATTCATCTCCGCTATCGGCGGTAATAACGGTTACAGGTACGGCTTCATCAAGCTTACGTAGTGATTTTACCAATTGGTAAGCGGCAAAGCCGCTCCCAATTATGACAATGTGTTTATCCATGCTGACTTCCTTATGCGGTTGGTTCGAAAACTTCTTTACCGATGCCGCAGTCAGGACAAAGGAAAGTGTCAGGTACATCACTCCAGGTTGTTCCAGGTTCGATATCTTGATTCGGTTCACCTTGAGCCGGGTCATAAATCCACTGACAAACGGTGCAAATCATTTTCTGGCCAATAGCTGCTGGTTGACAGCTTGACTCGATAGGTTTAGCTCGCTGAACATCTATTGTTTTCGGTTGTGAGGCCACTTTTTGTCCACTAGTTACATCATTGACTTCACTATTAGCTGAAGAAGGCAGAGGCTGTAGTGCCCACTCGCGGGCGATTTTACGACCATGTTCACGGCATTCCTCTAGTGCTTTACCGTCCGGACGCCATTTGGTTTTCATCCCTACAGTGGTGAAGAAGCCTGCATCTGTTAACCGGGCGTGGATACGATCGACTGCGCCGCCATTCCAGCCGTAGCTGCCAAATGCGCCGGCTTTCTTACTCTTAAATCGTAGTCCGGTAATTTCTTCCAGCATTCCTGCCACTTTCGGCATCATGACGTTGTTCATCGTTGACGAGCCAACGAGAATACCTTTGGAGCAAAAGACGTTAGCCAGAATTTCATTTTTATCGTGGCGGGATACGTTAAAGATTTTTACTGCGACATTCGGATCTGTTTCTGTAATCCCCTGAGCGATCCCATCTGCCATCATACGGGTGTTATTCGACATGGAGTCGTAGAAGATGGTGATCTTGTCTTCTTGATATTCGTCTGCCCATTCAAGGTACTTTTCGATGATCTGGGTTGGATTATCACGCCAGATCACCCCGTGAGAAGTGGCAACCATATCGACAGGCAAGTTAAAGCCCAGAACTTCGTGGATTTTTGCTGTCACTAATGGACTGAATGGCGTCAGAATATTGGAGTAATAGCGAAGGCATTGTTCCATTAGCTCATTATATTCAACTTCATCGTTAAACAGGCGCTCATCACAGTAATGCTGACCAAAGGCATCGTTACTGAACAATACAGCGTCTTCTGTCATGTAGGTCATCATGCTGTCAGGCCAGTGAAGCATTGGTGTCTCAATGAATACGAGAGATTTTCCGTTGCCAATATCGATGCTGTCACCGGTTTTTACGGTGTTGAAGTTCCATTCAGGGTGATGGTGATGCCCGGTAATTGAATCGATAGCGTTTTCAGTGCAGTAGATCGGAGTGTTAGGTATTTTCGACATCAGAAGCGATAGCGCTCCGGCATGATCTTCTTCAGCATGGTTGATGACAATAATGTCGATGTCGTTGAGGTCGATCTCTTGTTCGAGTTTTTGTACGAAGTCGTAGCTGAACTTATGATCGACGGTGTCAATTAACACGTTTTTACCTTCACGGATCAGGTAGCTGTTGTAGCTGGTACCCTTGAGAGTTTTATATTCAGTGCCGTGAAAATCACGAATTTCCCAGTCGCGCTGACCAACCCAGTGAATATTGTTCTTAACGTGAATAGACATACAATTTACCTACAGAATGCTTAACATGTATTTTGAATGCATATTAGCTCTCGAGGTGGTCCTGGTCAAGCTTAAAGTTGCATTAAAAATACATCTTTACTGTATATTGTTGATATTAGAAAGAATTAAATGTCTTCAAGAAGAGAGGGGATTGGATGGAAATATCGAATATAAAAAAGGCCAGCAAAAAGCCGGCCTTTGAAAATTGATTGAAAGCGATTAAAGCTTGTCAGTCAGCTTCACTGCATCACCGATGTAGTTAGCTGGCGTCATTTCTTTCAGGCGTGCTTTCTCGTGCTCTGGCAGCTCAAGGCCGTCGATGAAGTTACGCATGCCTTCACCATCAACACGCTTACCACGAGTTAGCTCTTTTAGTTTCTCGTATGGCTTTTCGATGCCGTAGCGACGCATCACTGTTTGTACCGGCTCGGCTAGAACTTCCCAGTTTTTGTCTAGTTCAGCTTCCAGTGCAGCCTGATTTACTTCCAGCTTGCTGATGCCTTTCAGTGTTGATGTGTATGCAATGATTGCATAGCCACAACCTACACCCAGGTTACGCAGAACTGTTGAATCAGTCAGGTCACGCTGCCAGCGAGAAACAGGTAGTTTCTGTGCCAGGTGAGCGAAGATAGCGTTAGCCAGACCCAGGTTACCTTCAGAGTTTTCGAAGTCGATTGGGTTAACTTTGTGCGGCATGGTTGAAGAACCAATTTCGCCAGCAATCGTCTTCTGCTTGAAGTGACCTAGAGCAATGTAGCCCCAAACATCACGGTCGAAGTCTAGAAGAATGGTGTTGAAGCGCGCAATTGCATCGAACAATTCAGCGATGTAGTCATGTGGTTCGATTTGTGTTGTATACGGGTTCCAAGTCACGCCAAGGGATTCTGTGATGAACTCTTCGCTGAATTGGTGCCAGTCAACATCAGGATAAGCAGAAAGGTGTGCGTTGTAGTTGCCCACGGCACCGTTGATTTTCGCCAGAATTTCAACGCTTTCGATTTGCTTGAATTGACGCTCCATACGGTATGCAACGTTTGCCATTTCTTTACCCATTGTTGATGGGGAAGCTGGCTGACCGTGGGTGCGAGAAAGTAGAGGCACTTCACGGTATTCGTTTGCTAGACCTTTAATCGCATCGATAACGTTACGAATTTCAGGAAGGATTACTGTTTCACGCGCTTCGTGCAGCATTAGGGCGTGAGAAGTATTGTTGATATCTTCAGACGTACAAGCGAAGTGAATGAATTCGTTCACTGCGTGCAACTCTGGTACTTCAGCTACTTTTTCTTTCAGGAAGTATTCAACAGCTTTAACATCGTGGTTAGTTGTACGCTCAATCGTCTTAATACGTAGCGCATCTTCTTCACTAAATTCAGCAGCAATGCGATCTAGGAATGCGTTTGCTTCGTCGCTGAATGCAGGAACTTCCACGATAGCGTCAGTAGCAGCCAGTTTTTGTAGCCAACGGATTTCAACAAGAGTGCGGTACTTTAGCAGACCAAATTCACTGAAGATGCTGCGAAGTGCACTAGTTTTACTTCCGTAGCGGCCGTCTACCGGGGAAACAGCAGTCAATGCTGACAGTTCCATGTTGCTCTCTCCTGATTAATAAGGGATTAAATCAATTTGTTACGAAACGGGTATTTCATACGAGTTCGATAAGGAACTCGTAATGGGTTACCCGTTATCTATAAGGGTGCGCTTATTTATGAATCAAAGCGTACCTTTGGGTATTTTTAGCTGCGGGCGAGCAAGATTTTAGCTTGCTCGACCATTTGCTTGCGGCCAAAGATAAGATGGCGGCGTTTACCGCCGACCTGGCGCCAAAGTACTGCAGCTCGAACCGCAGCAAGCAAAAGGGCACGCACTTTATGCTGAACATTTTGCTGCTGTAGGTGAGCCGGAGTGCCCGTTACCTGGATTCGAGGCCCTAGCGGGCTGATGATATCGAGGTAAATGTTGGCGAGGTTGCTTACCATTTGATCTTCTAGCAACTCGAAATGTTCAATTTGACGCTTGGCTGTGTCAATGCGATCACCAAGCTGTGCCATGCTATCGCGGCGGCTTGATAGTTTGCGCTCCAGAGCCATTACACTGACAAGGTAACGCGTGATCTCGTTGCCTGATGGCGTATTGTCAATTTCATCCGACAGGGTTTCCAGGCCAATATGCAACTTGCTTTCGTTACCATAGATTTCAATGGTATTTGCTGGGTCAGTAACGACAATACTATTAAGGCAGGCTTCCAGTGCGTCGTGGTCGCAATGGCCGTCACGAGCTATTTTCTGCACGAGTTTTACAGCCTGGCAAATACCAGCAAATGCGATAGTACGGTCGTATAAAGTGTGTGCCACGTGCGACAACTCCTTTAGATTCGCTTCTCAATAATACCGCCACCCAGGCAGACTTCGCCGTTGTAGAAAACAGCAGACTGACCCGGAGTTACAGCAATTTGAGGCTCATCAAAGATAACTTTGATGTTTTCATCATCGATAGGAATGATGGTACAAGGAATATCTTGCTGACGGTAACGGGTTTTAACTGTGCATTTCAGTGTTTCGCGGATTGGTTGGCGGTCAACCCAGTGTAGCTGGGAAGCAACCAGGCCTTCAGACTTCAGGCGTGGGTGGTCTTTGCCCTGGGCGACAATTAGTACGTTGCGTTCAACGTCTTTGTCTACAACGTACCATGGGTTTTCACTACCGTTGCCGCCTTTCTGTCCACCGATATGCAGGCCTTTACGCTGGCCTAGGGTGTGATACATCAGTCCTTGGTGTTCGCCAATGACTTTACCTTCGTCGGCTGTTTCAATCTTACCAGGCTGAGCCGGTAGGTATTTACCTAGGAATTCGGTAAATTTACGCTCACCGATAAAGCAGATCCCGGTTGAGTCTTTCTTCTTCGCGGTTACTAAACCTTGCTCTTCGGCAATGCGACGCACTTCAGGTTTTTCCAGTTCACCTACAGGGAACAGGCTGCGCGCAATTTGCTCGTGGCTAAGAGTGTATAGGAAGTAACTCTGATCTTTGTTGTTGTCGACACCGCGTAGCATCTGTGGCTTTTCGCCTTCCTGTGTAGGGAAGCTGCGGCGGGTATAGTGGCCCATCGCAATGTAGTCGGCATCTAGCACTTCATCGGCAAATTCGAGGAATGCTTTGAATTTGATTTCTTTGTTGCAAAGAATGTCAGGGTTTGGGGTGCGACCTGCTTTGTACTCAGCAAGGAAGTACTCGAAAACATTATCCCAGTATTCCGCTGCGAAGTTGATAGTGTGCAGGTGGATGCCCAATTTGTCACATACAGCTTGTGCGTCAGCGAGATCTTCTGCGGCAGAGCAGTACTCTTCGTTATCGTCTTCTTCCCAGTTCTTCATGAACAGGCCTTCCACTTGGTAGCCCTGTTGAAGCAGTAAGTAAGCGGATACAGAGGAATCAACGCCGCCGGACATGCCGACAATGACTTTTTTCTGGCTGTTATCTGACATATTTCTCTTCAGTCGTTAATAGTGTTAAGAGCGTAATTCTAACAGAAAGCTTTTTCCTGAAACAGAGCGAGAGCAGTATCACACTTTAATAATTTTATCGTCTTTTCCGTTCACTCCTGTGATCTGGTAAAAAGTGACCGAAATGCACGACTTAAACGACAAGTAAACAGCAAAAAATAATGCTTGCACTCAAAGTAAATTGGAACCTGTTTTAAGCTCGCGCAAACGTTTGCTTTGTCGCGCAATAATAGATGATGCTGAAATGAAAGTGTAGCTTTTTCCTATTTGAGATAATGAAATCTTGCCGACAGGAAATGTCGGCAAGTACTTATTTTTCGTTTGTGGGTAATTTGACTTCACGCCATTCGCCTGGAGCAAGTTCATCGACTGTCCAGTTGGCCATTTTGTAGCGGATTAGGCGCAGGGTAGGAAAGCCGATATGTGCTGTCATACGACGAACCTGGCGGTTACGTCCCTCTTTCAAGGTGATGGCTAGCCAGGTCGTTGGAATGTTCTTGCGTTCCCGGATAGGAGGGACGCGATCCCATACAGTAGGCTGTTCCATTCGTTCGACTCCGGCTGGCAGGGTAGGGCCGTCTTTTAGTGTGACGCCTTTACGCAGTTGCTCTAGTTGTTCTTCGCTAGGGGTGCCTTCAACCTGTACCCAGTATACTTTGGGCTGTTTGGATTTAGGTTGGGTTAGTTGTGCCTGTAAAACGCCGTCATTGGTCAGTACTAGCAATCCTTCGCTGTCTTTATCTAATCTTCCTGCCGGGTAAACATCTTTGACCGGGACGAAGTCGGACAGTGTTTTATCTCCTGGCTCCCCTGTAAATTGGGTGAGAACGTTATAGGGTTTGTTAAATAAAATGATCTTCTGCGGTCCGCGAGGACGTTTGGGTTTATTTATTTTTCTTGATGCTCTACGCTCATTAGTTGAACGTCTAGGTTGACGGGATGAGGTGTTTGGCTTCATAAGTAGCGTGTTATATAGGGAGAAAAAAATTGACCGACCTATTATACGCGAAAAACATCCTGAGTGGCGTATCTATAAAATTTCAAGTATGATTTGCGCGCATCTTACAAAAAGATAACAAATGGACGCTAGGAGATTTAAATGGATAGTAAAGTAGTTGTACCAGTTGAAGGTCAGAAAATTACTCTGGACGCACAAGGTAAACTGGTTGTTCCTAACAACCCGATAATTCCATACATCGAAGGTGATGGTATCGGTGTCGATGTAAGCCCTGCAATGATCAAAGTCGTCGATGCGGCAGTTGAAAACGCCTACGGCGGCGACCGCAAAATTGAGTGGATGGAAATCTACACAGGTGAAAAGTCTACCCAGGTTTATGGCGAAGACGCATGGTTACCGCAAGAAACCCTAGATTTCATTCGTGAGTACAAAGTTGCAATTAAAGGTCCTCTGACGACACCTGTTGGCGGTGGTATTCGTTCACTGAACGTTGCTTTGCGTCAGGAGTTGGATCTATACATCTGTGCCCGTCCTGTTCGTTATTTTGATGGCGTACCTAGTCCCCTTAAGCAGCCTGAATTGACTAATATGGTTATCTACCGTGAGAATTCGGAAGATATTTATGCTGGTGTTGAGTATCAGGCTGGTACTGAAGAAGCTGATAAAGTAATTAAGTTCCTGCAGGATGAAATGGGCGCTACTAAGATCCGCTTCCCGCAGCAATGTGGTATCGGCATTAAGCCTGTTTCTGAGGAAGGCACAAAGCGCCTGATTCGTGCTGCGCTTCAGTACACTATTGATAATGATCGTGACTCGCTGACACTTGTTCATAAAGGCAACATCATGAAGTTCACCGAAGGTGCCTTCAAGGACTGGGGCTATGAAGTTGCGGCTGAGTTTGGTGCTGATTTACTGGACGGTGGTCCTTGGATGACGATGAAAAACCCGAATACCGGTAAAGAAATCATCATCAAAGACTGCATTGCAGATGCATTCTTGCAGCAAATCTTGCTGCGTCCTGCCGAGTACGATGTTATTGCGACCATGAACTTAAATGGTGACTACATTTCGGATGCCTTAGCTGCACAGGTTGGCGGTATCGGTATCGCACCAGGTGCTAACATTGGTGATGGTGTTGCCTTGTTTGAGGCTACGCACGGTACAGCGCCTAAGTATGCTGGCCAGGATAAAGTTAACCCGGGTTCATTGATTCTTTCGGCAGAAATGATGCTTCGCCATATGGGCTGGATAGAAGCGGCTGATCTGATTATCAGTTCGATGGAAGCTGCAATCAGCAATAAAACGGTTACTTATGATTTCGAGCGTCTGATGGATGGCGCGACATTACGTAAGTGTTCTGAGTTTGCTGGCGATATGATCGAGCAAATGAAATAACCCAATTGTTTTGATAGAAAAAATGCTCAGCTTTAGCTGGGCATTTTTTTTGTCAAAAGATGATGGTTGGCAAATTTCAGTGCAACGTCCTGAAATTAAGGTGACATCCCTCATTTCTGCCATTGTAGGGATGAGGTAGATGTTCGCACGGCCGATTTTAGCTTATGATAAAAGGTGAATGTGTTGATAGCTTAGCAACTGCTAATAGATGTGTTAATAACTCGTTACTGCGGCTATTCATTAAATATTCACTATTGAAACCTGTGTTGCTTTTAGGATGAATGTTAAATTGGCGGAGTATTGCGACGCTGAAGTCGCGATAGTTTGCATCAGGATAATAAAAGGTGAGCCATTGCTCACCTTCGGAAATGACGTACAAAGTTAAAGTTGTTACTTTGCAATATCAGCTTCAACCGGGACGATCTCTTTGGCATGAAAACCTTTCGGACCAGTTTCAACTGTATAGTTGACCTGCTGGCCAGCCTTGAGAGTTCGGTAGCCATCCATTTGGATAGTTGAATAGTGTGCAAAAATATCATCATCGCCACTTTCTGGGCAGATAAAACCGAAACCTTTTGCGTTGTTAAACCATTTAACTGTACCTGTTGCCATGCTTTACATCCCTCTTTGCATTCAAGTTCCATTTCGCATTAGTTGCTGTCCCTTTTTTATCATGACTTGCATACTAATGCTAATTTGATGCAGTTAATACCCAATACAGGTTACACTTTAGTAAAATGAGCTAGACAGTCAAGTGCATATTATAACATTTTCATAAAATGCCCGTTTATATGCTAGATGATGTAGCAAGCACTTGAACAAATGACTAAGATGAGATTATGAGCAAGTTATATGAATGGATTATCCCTGAGTCTGATGTGCTAGACGAGGAGGAGACTCAGGTTAAGCCGCCATCGATGTATAAAGTAATTTTAAACAATGATGATTACACTCCGATGGATTTTGTGATAGAAGTGTTACAGAAGTTCTTCTCCATGGATCTGGAGAAAGCAACACAGTTGATGCTTACTGTGCATTATGAAGGGAAAGCTGTATGTGGAACCTTTACCGCTGAGGTCGCCGAAACGAAGGTGGCGCAAGTGATGATGTATGCTAGGGAGCATGAACATCCGCTACTGTGTACGATGGAAAAAGCATGATCTTTTTCCGGCACGCCATTTTGAGTGGTATTTAGGGGAGGTGCCTTATGCTAAATAAAGAACTTGAAGCTAGCTTGAACGGTGCTTTTGCACGAGCAAGAGAGAAGCGCCATGAGTTTATGACTGTTGAGCATCTGCTCTTGGCATTGTTAGAAAACGCAGCTGCGCAAGAAGCGTTGTTAGCTTGCCGCGCGGATCTGGATACGCTGCGTAAAGAGCTTGATTCGTTTATCGAGCAGACGACACCGCTAATCCCAGCGGATGATGAAAGCCGAGAAACCCAACCAACATTGAGTTTCCAGCGTGTATTGCAGCGTGCTGTTTTCCATGTTCAGTCTTCAGGTCGCAATGAAGTTACCGGTGCGAATGTACTGGTCGCGATTTTCAGTGAACAAGAATCTCACGCCGCTTATCTGCTTAAGAAGAGCGATATTAGTCGCCTTGATGTCGTTAATTTCATTTCTCACGGTACCGTTAAAGACAGCGATAACGACGATCTTAGTGGCCCTGATGTCGGTGGTGATGAGGCTCGTGCTGAGCAGGGCTCTGAAGATAAGCTAGAAAACTTTGCGACTAACCTCAACCAGCTGGCTCGTGCCGGTGGCATCGACCCATTGATTGGTCGTGATTTTGAACTTGAGCGAACGGTACAGGTGTTGTGTCGCCGTAGAAAGAATAATCCGTTGCTGGTGGGTGAAGCCGGTGTCGGTAAGACAGCCATAGCTGAAGGCTTGGCATGGCGCATTGTCGAAGGACAGGTTCCGGATATCATCAAAGAGTGTGTGATTTATTCACTGGATATCGGTTCATTATTGGCTGGTACCAAATACCGTGGTGATTTCGAGAAGCGTTTCAAAGGTATCTTGAAGCAGCTTGAGAAAGAAGAGCATGCAATTTTGTTTATCGATGAAATCCACACAATCATCGGTGCTGGTGCTGCTTCCGGTGGCCAGGTGGATGCAGCTAACCTTATTAAGCCACTCTTAAGCAGCGGTAAGATCCGCTGTATGGGTTCTACGACCTATCAGGAATATAGCAATATTTTTGAGAAGGAACGTGCATTGTCACGCCGTTTCCAGAAGATTGATATTGTTGAACCATCATTGGATGATACAACCAAGATCTTGATGGGGCTGAAGCCGAAGTACGAAGCTCACCATGAAGTTCGTTTTACCAATAAGGCGATTCGTGCGGCGGTTGAGCTTTCAGCGAAGTATATTAATGAACGTCACCTGCCAGACAAGGCGATTGATGTTATTGATGAAGCGGGCGCACGTTGCCGGTTGGCACCAGCGAGTAAACGTAAGAAAACAGTTAATGTCAGCGACATCGAAGCGATGATTGCCAAGATGGCACGTATTCCGGAGAAGTCTGTATCATCAAGTGATCGTGATGTGTTGCAGAAGCTGGATAACAAACTGAAAATGCTGGTATTTGGTCAGGATCCTGCTATTGATGTGCTGACAGAAGCGATTAAGCTGAGTCGCGCTGGCCTTGGTGCTGAAAATAAGCCCGTTGGTTCGTTCCTGTTTGCTGGTCCGACAGGGGTAGGTAAAACCGAGGTTACTGTGCAATTGGCACGCACTCTGGGTATCGAGCTGTTGCGCTTTGATATGTCTGAGTACATGGAGCGTCATACGGTGAGCCGTCTGATCGGTGCGCCTCCGGGTTATGTTGGCTATGATCAGGGTGGTTTGTTGACTGATGCGGTTATCAAAAGCCCACATTCAGTGGTATTGCTGGATGAAATCGAGAAAGCGCACCCGGATGTATTCAATCTGTTGCTTCAGGTAATGGACAACGGTACGTTGACCGACAATAACGGTCGCAAGGCTGATTTCCGTAATGTGATTCTGGTAATGACGACCAATGCCGGGGTAACAGAGACTGTACGTAAGTCGATAGGTTTGATCCAACAAGATCACAGCCTTGATGCGATGTCAGAAATTAAACGAGTATTTACTCCAGAATTCCGTAACCGCCTTGATGGCATCATTTGGTTTAACCACCTTGAAAAAGATGTTATTACACAAGTGGTTGATAAGTTCATTGTTGAATTGCAAGCTCAACTTGATGCTCGTGGCGTATCAATGGAAGTCTCTTCTGAAGCGCGTGAGTGGCTGGCTAATAAGGGCTATGACAAAGCAATGGGGGCTCGCCCAATGGCACGTGTTATTCAGGATAACTTGAAGAAACCAATGGCAAATGAATTGCTGTTTGGTTGCCTGGTAAACGGTGGCTCTGTGCGGGTAGATATTGTGGATGATAAGCTGGATTTCCAGTTTAGCAGTGAAATGGAACCTGCCCATTCATAGTTAAATGAGCTGATAAAATAACCGCCGTACAGGCGGTTATTTTTTATAATCATTCAGTCTTACATAAATAAAACCCGGCACTAAGGCCGGGTTTTATTTGTATTCTTTAATCTTGAATCAAGATTAACGCGCGCGGAAGACGATGCGGCCTTTAGTTAGGTCGTATGGAGTCAGTTCCACAGTTACCTTGTCACCAGTAAGAATACGGATGTAGTTCTTGCGCATTTTACCGGAGATGTGAGCGGTAACTACGTGACCGTTTTCCAGCTCAACGCGGAACATTGTGTTAGGTAGTGTATCAAGTACAGTACCTTGCATTTCAATTACGTCTTCTTTTGCCATTGAATCCTCTTAGGCTACCAGCCATGCTTCTGATCGGGCCGGATAATGCCTCGAAACTGTTTGAGTGTAAAGTTTAGGACGCAATTTTACCCTTGCTATTATCCTTTGTCAGCTATTGTGGCGTATTAAAATGTATTTTCTCCATTTTTTTCAGGGATTCTGTGCTGAATTACAACAACAAGAGAGATTACGTATTTATTCCCAGTGTCCGTCGAGTAGTTTTTGATAGGGCTTAAAGCGAACCTTGTAGTTCATGGCTTTGCAATTGTCTATTTGGTATCCGGGATAGAGCCACTTGCGGCCTGTTTTCCTAGAATACCCTATTTGGTATAGCACACAAAGTGTCCCTAGAGATAAGTGGGAATCAGGATCGAAAAAACTATATACCGCGCTGAGTGCATCATGGAAGACATCCGTAACGGCAATTGCAATTAATTTGTCTTTCTCATAGACATGTAAAAATAGTGTATCCATCCACTCAGCGGTACAGAAATCAAAAAACTGTTCCCGGTTGGCCGGATACATAGTGCCATCGGTATGCCGGATACGAATATACTTTTCATAAAGTGTAAACCAGTTGCTGTCGAGTTCGCTCTTGAACTCCCAGCGAAGCTTTTTCATTTGATTGAGCTGGCGTTTCTGGCTTTTGGATGGCGCGAAGTGTTCACAGTCAATCCGTAGCGGGGTACAGGCATGGCATTGCTGGCACATTGGGCGGTAAACCGCGTTACCGCTGCGTCGGTATCCGGAAGCAATGAGTACACTGTAGCCAGGCGCAGTTAGCCAGTGATGATCCATAACCACGCCGAGTTGTTCTTGTTCGTCAGGTAAGTAGTTACATATCGAAACAGGTGTCAGACCTATCCGAAGTGAAAGTTTATTATAGCTGGTCATGAGTTTGCCTGATGAAGCTCCCGAGGTTGGAAACAGCCTTCTTCTAGTATGGCATCTCTTTGCAATTGTAAAAATTGCATAAATGGTGTGCGATCTATTTCAACGGCTCCCAGTGAGGCCAAGTGGTCATTCATCATTTGGCAATCGATCAATGTACCGCCATGGGCGGTAAAATGCTGGCAGAAAAGCCAGAGGGCGATTTTTGACGCATTGTCTGCCAATGAGAACATTGATTCACCACAAAAGACCGTGCCGATTTGAATGCCGTACAGGCCTCCGATCAGTTTGCTTTCTCGCCAGACTTCAACTGAGTGGCAATGCCCCAAGTTATGCATTAGTTGGTAGGCTTGCATCATATCGTCGGTGATCCAGGTTTCTTCCGGTCCTCGACTGTCGGCGCAAAGACGGATAACTTCATGACAGGCTTGATTCAGTGTGACTTGATATCCTGATTTTCTGAAGTACTTACGTAAGCTTTTACTTGGTTTAAATTGATCGGGGAGAAACACGGCTCGAGGCGCCGGGCTCCACCAAAGGATCGGCTCGCCTTCGGAATACCAGGGGAAAATACCCTGACGATACGCTGAAACGAGTCGCTCCGGCCGTAAGTCACCACCAAAGGCCAAAAGCCCGTTAGGATCGTCAAGGGCCATTTCGGTCGTAGGAAATTGTATGTGAACCGGATCAAGCTCCGGTAGGTAAATCGCCATAAGTACTGTATATCTAGGTTCTGAAGAGAATACCAACCTTGTTTATATAGTGTTCTGATGAATTTCTTTGAAAATTCAGCGTCTATATATCAAGAGTGCTAAAGGATAAAATAAAGATAAATGACCAATCTTGGGGAAATTATATGATGAGACGACTGTTAATGTTACTGCTATTGTTACCCGTGGTTGCAATAGCGGCGCCTTATAACCGTAATGAAGCGCGTACCGTTAATGAAGTGGTGTTCGGTGAAGTCGATTCTGTTCGTTATATCACTCATCAGGAAGTGATTAACTCTCAACGAAATGGATGGGAGACATTGCTCGGCGGTGTGATTGGTGGCCTGATTGGTAATCAATTCGGAGGAGGAACCGGACGTGAAGTGGCAACTGCTGTTGGGGCGGTGGCTGGTGCAAGCATTGCCCACAATCGTCAGCCTACTCAGAAAGTTGTAAACTATCGCTTGGTCGAGTTGTTGATCAAAGTGGACGATGGCAGGTTAATTGACGTGATTCAGGATGTTGATCAGCAGATGCTTTTCCAACGTGGAGATGGCGTACGAATTTTGTATTTTAATGATGGCGTCAGGGTCGACAAAACGTTTTAATGAAAAAGCGGAAGGTTTTCACCTTCCGCTTTTTTCTTCGTAAAAATAAGGGTTTATAACGAATCTAAATCCTATTACATAACTCTGCGTAGCGGCCATTTAACGCTAATAGCTTGTTATGTTTTCCGCGCTCGATAATTTCCCCTTCGTCCATCAGGCAAATCTGATCCATCTGCTCTAGAGCGACCAGGCGGTGAGTGATAAACAATACCGTTTTGTTTTTCGCATGTTTGAGCAGTAGTGAGATTATTTGCTGTTCGGTTCGGCGATCAAGCCCTTCAGTAGGTTCATCCATCAGCAAGATCGGCGCGTTATGAAGCAGGGCTCGGGCGATGCCTATACGGCGGCGCTCACCACCTGAAATTTGGCGGCCGCCTTCGCCTAGCCATGTATCCAGCCCTTTACCATCGAGTAAGGATTCAAGGCCGACTTTCGTGAGAATTTGTTTAAATTCATCATCGGAGCCATCCGGTTTGGCCAGCACGAGGTTTTCCCGTAGTGAGCCGTTGAAGATATCGACTCGTTGGCTGACGACGGTAATTGCCTGGCGCAGTGATGTTTCATGCCATTGAGGTAGGGCGATGCCATCAATACTGATGTTACCTTGCTGCGGATCCCAGTTGCGGGTCAGAAGTTGAAGCAGGGTGGACTTACCGCAGCCAGTACGGCCTAGAAGTGCCAGTTTCTCGCCTTGTTTCAGGTTAACTGAGATATTCTTGAGTACTGGTTTATCGCTGCCGTAATAGGTATAGCTGATGTCTTCGACCGTGATATCACCTTTGGCTTGCGCTTTATGGCCTTGTGGGTCGAATGGTGTATCCGGCGTAGCTTCGATGATCTCATTGAGGCGGCGGGCTGATGTGAGAGTTTGTCCCAGATACTGGAAGGCTCCGGCAACAGGCATCATTAACTCGAAGCTGGCCATAGTGGCAAACGCAACCATCGCGACAAACGGGTCGGGGGCCGCACCACCGATACCATCGGCAGCTATCCAGGTGATTAGCACCAGTGTCCAGCCTGTAGCTGCCATAAGAATTGCATTGGCCAGGCCTGTCAGGCTCGCCATCTTGCGCTGAGCCGCCAGTAGGGCATCTTGCTCAGATAGCACCTGTTCACGGTAACGTTCTTCGGCGTTGAACAACAGGAGTTCGGCATGCCCTTGAAGCCAGTCAAGCAGTTTGATCCGGTAGTTGGCTTTGGCATAGGTCAGTGCTTCGCCGTTGGTTTTACCCAAGCGGTAGAAAATAACCGGCAGGGTCAGCATCAGTGCCAGCAGGATGAAGCCAAGCGATAAGCCGATGGTTAAATCAAACCAAGTCAGAAAACCGGTGATTGTCAGCAGGCCCAGTACTCCGACAATTAACGGACTGACCAGGCGTAGATAGACATGGTCCATGGCATCGACATCGGCAACCAGGCGGTTCAGCAGATCGGCATCGCGCAGGTTGGTCTGGCGACCCGGGATCAAAGGCGTCAATTTTCGGAAGAAGAATAGACGAAGATCGGCCAGCAGCTTGAAAGTTGCGTTGTGGCTGACGACCCGTTCACCCCAACGGCCAGCGGTACGAGCCATTGAGAAACCGCGTACCCCTGCACCAGGCAGCATGTAGTTGAAAGTCTCTCTTGCGATAGTTAAACCGGCAACCGCAGAAGCGGCAATAAACCAACCAGATAGGGTTAACAGGCTTATTGCTGACAGTAATGTAGCAAGGCCCAGCAACATACCTAATGTCAGGCCAAACCAGTGTTTACGATAAAGTTTCAGGTAAGGGATTAAATCACGCATCGAGATCCCTCTTGTCAGTATGGGCCAGCATGTCAGCCAGTAGGCCGTGGTGGCGGATGTGATCGAAGTGACCGTTCTGTACTAGTTGGCCGTTTTCCAGCACTAGCACCCGATCCATTGCTGAAAGTTGGTCCAGGCGGTGGCTTACCATCAGGGTTGTCTGATTTTGTGTTGCTATCGCCAGGCTTTCCAGTACTAGGTGTTCACTGTTGGCATCAAGGCTGGCTGTTGGCTCATCTAATAGCCAGAAAGCACCGTTTTGCAGCATGGCTCGAGCTACAGCAATTCGTTGTGCCTGACCGACAGAGAGACCTCCCGAGCGATCACCAACCTGGTGTTGATAACCTTTTTCCAGTCGGCCGATAAATTCATCGGCATATGCCTGGCGTGCTACTTGGGTAACGTGTTCATCGGTTGCAAGAGGGTTACCTAAAGTAATATTGTCGTGAACGGTACCATGAACCAATAACGGGTTTTGGCCGACCCAGCTGATGGTCTGGCGCCATTCGTTGTGATCGAGCTGTTTGAGCTCTATGCCATTGACTTTGAGGCTGCCGCGATAAGGTAGGAAGCCAAGCAGCGCGTTGAGCAGGCTGGTCTTGCCTGCGCCACTGGGGCCGATCAGAGCTATTTGCTCATGAGGTTGGATTTCGAAACTCATAGGGCCTGCTAATACCTGACCTTGCAGGCTTAGAACTTCAAGATCTACTACGCTGATATGAACGGTTTCCGGTGATGGCAACTCTTCTGTGCCTGTGGCCATTTCATCGGCTTCTGCACTCAGGAATTCAACAATGGATTCTGCAGCGCCGATAGCCTGGGCTTTCGCGTGATAGAAGGTGCCGAGATCGCGTAGCGGTTGGTAGAACTCCGGCGCCAATACCAGCACAAATAAACCGCTAAATAGAGAGAGTGGTGCGCCGTAGTTACCAAAGTTCAGCTCACCGATAAAGGCGAAACCAAAGTAAACGGCAACGATGGCAACGGAAATCGCCGAGAAAAATTCAAGAACAGCAGAAGACAAGAAGGCCAGTCGCAATACTTCCATCGTTCTCTTACGCAAGACATGCGAAGCCGCGTGCAGGTTTTCTGCTTCGGCTTCTGCGCGGTTAAACAGACGTAGGGTAGATAATCCCTGTAAGCGATCATAAAAATGGCCTGACAGGCGTTGTAGAGCTTTAAAATTACGTCGGTTTGCATCTGCGGCACCCAGACCAACCAGAGCCATGAAGATAGGCACTAGCGGTGCGGTGATCAGGAAGACCAAGCCTGCAGCCCAGTTTAGTGGGAAAACGGTAAACAGGATGACCAGCGGTACTAAGACAGCAATGGACATTTGCGGGATATAGCGGGCGAAGAAATCTTGCATTTCCTCAACCTGCTCCAGTACCAGGCTAGCCCAGGTACCGGCAGGTTTGCCTTTGATATATGCCGGACCAAGGTTATGCAGGCGGTTAAGGATTAGCTGGCGGATATGTAGGCGGATCTGTTCGCCGCAGCGATATCCGAAAATTTCCCGTCCCCAGCTACAGGCTGCGCGCAGCCCTACGATTAGGATGAGACCGAAAAAGCTACTGACAAGCTGATGCTTGTCGGTGTGCTCAATGATTAGTTGATGGAGAATATGCGCTAGCAGGGCGGCTTGACCGACAAGTAGCAATCCCGAAAGAAATCCAAGCCCGACACTTAGCATCAGCCAGCGCTTAGCGAGCTTGCTTTGTGATTTTAACCACTTGGTTAAATCGCGTTGTAGTTGTTTATCCATAAGAATTCTTGAGCTGAAAGTTGCAGCAAGCAGAAATGAAGAAGGCTAAAAGCGGCCACTACATGGTAGGCAGCAGCCGAATTTGATTATTGTTGTTCTTCTAGTGCATCCAGGTAGCGCTCTGCATCTAGTGCAGCCATACAACCTGTACCCGCCGACGTAATAGCCTGGCGGTATGTGTGGTCCATAACGTCACCGGCAGCAAAAATCCCAGCAACGCTAGTTTGGGTCGCATTGCCTTCAGTTCCTGATTGAACCTCAATGTAACCATTTGCCATGTCTAGCTGGCCTTCGAAGATGTCAGTATTAGGTTGATGGCCGATTGCAATAAATGCACCCATGACATCAAGGGCTTCGGTTGCGTCGGACTTGGTGTCCTTGATGCGAACGGCTGTTACACCCATGTCATCACCGAGCACTTCGTCCAGAACGCGATCAGTGTGTAGGATGATATTGCCGTTTTCGACTTTGTCCATCAGGCGTTTGATCAGGATTTTCTCTGAACGGAATGTATCGCGGCGGTGGATCAGGTGAACTTCGGATGCAATATTTGAGAGGTACAGCGCTTCTTCAACAGCAGTATTACCGCCGCCGACAACGGCTACTTTCTGGTTGCGATAGAAGAAACCATCACAAGTTGCACAGGCTGATACACCACGGCCTTTGAAATTTTCTTCTGATTCCAGGCCTAAATATTTCGCCGAAGCGCCTGTCGCAATGATTAACGCATCACATGTGTACTCGCTGTTGTCACCTTTCAGGCGGAAAGGGCGTTGGCTGAAGTCTGTTTCACTGATGTGGTCGAAAATGATTTCAGTGTCGAATTTTTCAGCGTGGACTTTCATTCGTTCCATCAGCGCAGGACCTGTCAGGCCTTCTGCATCACCTGGCCAGTTTTCCACATCGGTCGTGGTCGTCAGCTGACCACCTTGCTGCATACCTGTTACCATCACAGGGTTTAGGTTCGCGCGGGCTGCATAGACAGCGGCCGTGTAGCCAGCTGGACCAGAACCAAGGATGAGCAGTTTACAATGTCTTACGTTACTCATTACTTCTCCAGGCTGAAATGAGATTATCATGTAGAAAGCTGATTGTAGGTAAATTAATGACGTAAGGAAAGAGTTCAAGGCTTATGGGGCGCTGATGATGGCATGCTTGCTACGGATTTATCATTATCAATAGATAAACCCTTGAAAATTGGGAAGCCTAGTTAAGCTTCCCGCTAGAATAAAAGTGTTTTTTTTATCAAGTGGGTATGTTTCAGTGCATGCTTATGGCGACGGCTGGATCGGTAAAGTGAAGATTGAAAGCTTCTGCAACCTCTTTGCAGGTTACTTTTCCCCGCATGACATTAAGCCCGGCAAGAAAGCCGGGATCGTCCAATAGGGCTTTTTTGTAACCGTGCTGAGCGAGTTTGACGACATAGGGGAGGGTGGCATTGTTTAGTGCAAAAGCGGAAGTACGGGCAACGGCACCCGGCATATTGGCGACGCAGTAGTGGACGACATTATCAACAATATAGGTTGGTTCTGTGTGGGTGGTTGGCCGTGAAGTTTCGAAACAGCCTCCTTGGTCAATAGCAACATCAACAACTGCGGAGCCGGATTTCATCGCTTTTATGTGGTCGGCGGTAATGAGCTTAGGGGCTGCAGCACCCGGGATTAGTACTGCACCAATAATAACATCGGCTTCAAGAACTAGTTTATCTATTGCTTCGTTGGTGGAATAGATGGTATTTGCCTTGCCTTGGAATTCCCTGTCCAGGGCGCGAAGTGTGTCTAGGTTACGATCAAGGATAGTGACATCTGCTCGCATACCTACGGCCATTCTTGCAGCATTGGAACCCACTACTCCCCCGCCGAGTATCACCACTTTAGCCGGTTCGACACCAGGTACGCCACTGAGCAACAGGCCCCGTCCACCCTGAGAATTCTCTAGGGTCTGGGCTGCAGCCTGAATAGACATTCTCCCAGCAACTTCTGACATCGGTGCTAATAACGGTAACCTTCCATAATGATCAGTGACTGTTTCATAAGCGATACAGATAGCTTTGCTGTCGATTAAGTCTTTTGTTTGTTGAAAATCTGGTGCAAGATGGAGATATGTGAATAAAATTTGTCCTTCGCGGAGCATAGTTCTTTCTACTGCCTGAGGCTCTTTTACTTTGATAATCATCTCTGATCTGGTAAAAACTTCTTTGGCAGATGAAATAATAGAAGCACCGGCAGACTGGTAATCTTTGTCAAAAAGCCCAATACCGGTTCCGGCATTGGTTTCAACGAGTACCTGATGGCCTAATGAAACGAGTTCACGAACACTGCTGGTAACTAGCCCGATGCGATTTTCGTGATTTTTTATTTCTTTGGGAACGCCAATGATCATCCTGCTTCTCCCTTGGCATCGTAGTTCTAATAGCTATTGACAAGGTTGTAAATGCGGATCTAATGGCAGTATAGTTTGACTATCAGAGTATTTGATTCTAAAAATTAAAAAGTTGTAGTATATTTTTTTGCAAGGAAGTAAGAAGGTGGAATAAAAAATGGTAGATACCAAGAAGAAACCATCCAAGGAATTGGATAGAATTGACCGTAACATATTGAATGAATTGCAGAAAGACGGTCGCATTTCAAATGTAGAGTTATCTAAACGTGTAGGTTTATCTCCAACACCATGTCTTGAACGTGTTCGCCGACTGGAGCGTCAAGGGTATATCAGTGGCTATACAGCGCTGCTAAATCCTCAGTTTCTTGATGCATCTCTTCTGGTTTTCGTGGAAATTACGCTTAATCGTGGTGCACCTGATGTATTTGAACAGTTTAATAAATCTGTTCAGGAGCTAGAGGATATTCAGGAGTGTCATCTGGTTTCCGGTGATTTCGATTACCTTCTCAAGACTCGTGTATCTGATATGTCGGCCTACCGTAAGCTGTTGGGTGAGACCCTGCTACGCTTACCGGGCGTGAACGATACTCGTACCTATGTTGTGATGGAAGAAGTGAAGCAGACTAATAACCTTGTTATTAAGACTCGCTAATTCAGCTACGCACCGTTGTTACGGTCAGAAATCAAGCGGCTTCGGCCGCTTGATTTGTATCAGTCCCTAGCAAACTGTGTCTAACGCTTAAAAAACAACCGTTTGTTGCAGTGCTTGGCACTACGATGAACTTATCCAAAGCGTTAGCGTTTACAATGGGATAAGAAAAAATGGCAAGGTATGCGGTTAATGCCTTGCTTCCACTTTTTCTTGTATTAGTCAAAAAAAAATGACAAGTAGTATAAGATAGTGCAATAGATTTGAAATGGCCTGAACGACAGCAATTTGCACCGCACAAAAAAACATTTTGTGCGAACAGCACCAAGGGCTGTTACTGGTTCAGGTTAAAGATGATAGTTACACCGGAGTGTTTTTTGAGGAAAGTTAAAGGCAAACAGCAGCCAAAATTACGCCTTTCTGGGGTCCAGCGCCTGCTAGAAAGCTTTCTAATCATCGGCATTTTAGCCGCAATATTTATCATGGTTGCCCTGGTTAGCTTTGACCCGGCAGATCCGTCTTGGTCGCAGACTGCCTGGGAAGGACCGGTGCAAAACAAGGCTGGTGCCTTGGGAGCATTCGTCGCTGATACCTTCCTGTTTACTCTGGGCTCGCTGGCTTATCTCTTACCTGCCGCGATTGTGCTGGGTGCGTGGACTATATTCCGTCGTCGTGATGAATGTGAATCCATTGACTATATGATTTACGGCACCCGACTGTTGGGCCTCTTATTATTATTTCTGACCAGCTGTGGCCTTGCTGATCTGAACTTTGATGATATCTGGTATTTTTCATCCGGCGGCGTGATTGGTGACGTGGTCTCCAATATGGCCTTGCCGATGTTGAATCTGCTGGGTACTACATTGGTACTGATGTTTCTTTGGGCTGTCGGTTTTACTCTGTTTACAGGTATATCCTGGCTGGCAATTGTTGATACCTTGGGAGAAACGACCTTAGGCGCATTGGCATGGCTGCTAAATAAACTCCGTGCTGATAAATCGGAGAGTCTGACTCCATTTGCAACAGAAATCCCTGATGAACACCAGACATCTTATGCCAGCAAACTGGCGCAAGAGCAGACTCCTGCGGCCCCAGATGCTGACGATGTCCTGCTGGCATCATTCAGCGAGCCTCAGGCCGATGTACTGGTTTCTGAGCGAAAAGAACCACAGCTTATTGAAGCTGGTTGGGATGATGCGCCGTCACCACCAAAAATAGTGATGCCGGATCGTGCTAAGTCAGCTGCCACACCTTTAGAGGTAGAGGTAGAAGCCGATGTCGTTGTTGCAGATGAACCTGCACCTGCACAGCCAGTGGTGCCTGAACAAGAACCAGAGCAGCAAGAACTTGTTGTCTCAACCTCCCAGGCTAAAGGCATGACAATTGCCGCTCTGGAGCAAGAACTCGATAAAGACGAAAATTTCACGGTTTATATGGAAGAAACCGAAGTGGCGGATTTCTCTGCCCAACAAGCAGTTGAGCCGCCGCTGAGTGTTGAACATGTTCAGACATCTCATGCGGATAATACTGATTCAGGATCCGTTACACCTGAATCGTCGTTAGTGGAAACCCCGGTTTATGCCAACGAAGAATTACCGGCAGAGAAAGCAGTGGCTGAGGTTGTTCCTGTTGTCGAACCAGAGGTTGTGACGCCAGAGCCTGATTCACACTCAGTTCAGATGGAACCTGTAGTATCTGAAGCTGAACTGGTGACTGAGGCTAAGCTGGATGACGATGAAACGGCTTCGCCTGAAATTACTCATGATATCGAGATCGGTGTTCAGGATGGAATGTCTGAACTAGAGCGTGTTTCACATGATCAAGACAGTGAAGATGCAATGAGCGATGAGGAAGCTTTCCTGAAGAAGATCAGGGATGCACAGAAAGAGCAGGCCCATGCCGCTGGTTTGGATAATCCGTTCTTGATGAAAAAAGATGTGGATTTGCCAGTATCAACAACGCCGATGCCGACACTAGAACTGTTAGCTCCGGCTCGCCAGAATGTCGAACCGGCCAGTGAGGAAGAACTCACGCAAACAGCGATGCTGGTGGAATCTAAACTGGCCGACTACAAGATTAAAGCGAAGGTTGTCGGTGTCTATCCTGGTCCGGTAATCACTCGGTATGAGCTGGATTTGGCTCCGGGAGTAAAGGTAAGCCGCATTTCCGGCCTTGCAAAAGATCTTGCGCGAGCTTTGTCTGCATCAGCAGTCCGCGTGGTGGAGGTGATTCCTGGCAAGCCTTATATCGGTCTTGAGCTGCCAAATGTGAATCGTGAAACTGTTTATATGTCGGAAGTGGTCGGTAGTGAGCGTTTCCAGAGCATGAAAGCCGCGTTGCCGATTGTGCTTGGTTATGATATTGCTGGTGAAGCGATTGTGGCGGATCTGAGTAAAATGCCTCACTTGCTAGTGGCGGGTACAACCGGTTCCGGTAAGTCGGTTGGTGTGAACGTCATGATTGTGAGCTTGCTATACAAATGTAAGCCGGAAGATTGTCGTTTTATCATGATTGACCCGAAAATGCTGGAGCTTTCTATTTATGAAGGGATCCCACACCTGCTGACAGAGGTGGTGACCGACATGAAAGATGCCAGCAATGCATTGCGTTGGTGTGTTGGCGAAATGGAACGCCGTTATAAGTTGATGGCTGCTGTGGGTGTACGTAACCTGGCCGGTTTCAATGCCAAGCTTGAAGAGGCTGCGGCGGCCGGTCACCCAATTCATGATCCGCTGTGGAAGCCGGGCGATAGTATGGATGAGTTTCCGCCAATACTGGAGAAGATGCCAAGTATCGTGGTGATTGTCGACGAATTTGCCGATTTGATGATGGTGGTCGGCAAGAAAGTTGAAGAGCTGATTGCTCGTCTAGCACAGAAGGCGCGCGCAGCCGGTATTCACCTTGTTCTGGCAACTCAGCGTCCGTCGGTTGATGTTATTACTGGTTTAATTAAGGCGAATATTCCAAGCCGAATGGCCTTTACGGTATCGACTAAGACTGACTCAAGGACCATTCTTGATCAGGGCGGAGCTGAGTCGCTGTTGGGTATGGGGGATATGTTGTATCTACCAGCAGGGCAGAACCATCCGGTACGTGTCCACGGGGCATTTGCGTCGGATGATGATGTCCATAATGTCGTAAATGACTGGAAAGCTCGCGGTAAGCCTCAGTACATTGACGGTATTTTGAATGCCGATCAGGGAACTGAAGGTTTGCTGCCGGGGGAAACACCCGTGGGTGGTGATGACGATTTGGATCAGCTATTTGATCAGGTTGCGGTTTTTGTAGCTGAAAGCCGTCGCGGTTCGGTTTCAGGTGTTCAACGTAAGTTTAAGATTGGTTATAACCGTGCGGCACGAATTGTCGAGCAGCTTGAGGCTCATGGTATTGTCAGTGCGCCGGGTCATAACGGTAATCGTGAGGTCTTGGCACCGCCACCACCGCCACGCGATTAAATTGAATTTGCCTTGTCGTTGCTAAAGCAGCGACCAAGGCTTTGAAGTGATTTTTAACCTAACGGAGTCATAAGGGAACGAATTTGGAATTGTTCTTGATCCCGTTAGGAAACCACAAGGTAAAAAGAGTGATTAAAAAAGTAGTATTGAGCCTGCTGGTTGCAGCACCTGTTCTTTTGTCATCTGCGGCATGGGCCAATCCACAACAGGAACTGAGTGCCCGCTTAAGCAAAGTGGATGCTTTCAGTGCCGACTTTAAGCAGAAAGTGATTAGCCCTGAAGGTGATTTGTTGGTTGAGGGTGAAGGGGATGTGGCTATTCAGCGTCCGAACTTGTTTCGCTGGAATACGGTTGTGCCGGATGAAAACCTATTAATCTCGGATGGTAAAACGCTTTGGTACTACAGCCCGTTTATCGAGCAGGTAACTGCTATGTGGCTTAAAGATGCCACGGAGCAGACACCGTTCGTGCTTCTGACTCGTAACAGTTTGGCTGACTGGAAAAAATATAATGTGGCGCAGACAGCAGATACATTTACGTTGACTCCGAAAGACAAGACAACGTCTATGGGTAAGTTTGTGGTGACAGTCGCAAATGATGGCGAAGTACGTAGTTTTACTGTTGTTGAGCAGGACGGCCAGCGGAGTAACTTCATTTTCAGTAAGTTCACGGCGACTACTCCAGCCGGTGCGTTGTTTAAGTTTACGCCACCGAAAGGTGTCGAACTGGATGATCAGCGTAACTAAAATATTGTAGGAAGCGAGACGTACAACCTAAACTCGCAACTAATTTTAAATTGGTGGTATTTGATACCACCTTTTTCTGTATTTGAGGGGGGAGTTATTTTGAATAACTTTAGCCTAGATTTTTCTTCTGATTTTCGTCCTTTGGCTGCTCGGATGCGGCCGCGGACCGTCGATGAGTATATTGGTCAGCGCCATATTCTGGGTGAGGGCAAGCCGTTGCGCCGAGCGCTGGAAGCGGGGCACCTTCATTCGATGATCCTCTGGGGGCCCCCTGGTACGGGGAAAACAACGCTGGCGGAAGTGGCTGCAAATTACGCTAATGCAGAAGTAGAACGGGTGTCAGCGGTGACATCCGGCGTTAAGGATATTCGGGCTGCTATTGATAAGGCTCGAGATAATAAGATGGCGGGCAGGCGCACCATTCTGTTTGTGGATGAGGTGCATCGCTTTAATAAGAGTCAGCAGGACGCTTTTTTGCCCCATATCGAAGACGGTACTGTCACTTTTATTGGCGCAACAACAGAGAACCCGTCGTTTGAGCTGAATAACGCACTTCTGTCCCGAGCTCGGGTCTATAAATTGAAGTCGCTCGAATCCTCTGAAATATTGGAGGTAATAGAGCAAGCCCTGACAGATCAGGGCCGAGGTGTCAGTGAAACAAACCTTCACTTTGTTGATGACGTAAAAGAACGCTTGGCGGATCTTGTATGTGGTGATGCCCGGATGTCGTTGAACTATCTTGAACAGCTTATCGATATGGCAGAAGAAGACAGTCAGGCTGTTAAACAGATCACCTTGCCGCTCTTGGCGGAGGTAGCTGGGGAGAAAATTGCCCGTTTCGATAATAAAGGCGATCTTTGGTATGACATGATATCTGCGGTCCATAAGTCGATACGCGGTTCAAGCCCTGACGGCGCGCTTTATTGGTTTGCCCGAATGCTTCAGGCTGGTTGCGACCCGCTGTATGTGGCCCGTCGATTGTTGGCAATTGCTTCTGAAGATATAGGTAATGCAGATCCTCGTGCGATGCAGGTAGCAATTTCGGCTTGGGATTGTTTTACACGGGTAGGCGCATATGAAGGTGAACGGGCAATTGCGCAGGCAATCATCTACCTTGCCAGTGCACCCAAAAGTAACGCTGTTTATACTGCATTCAATCAGGCGAAGGCTGATGCCATGAATCACCCTGATTATGAAGTGCCAAATCATTTGCGTAATGCACCGACCAAGCTGATGAAAGAGTTGGGGTATGGTCAGGAGTATCGTTATGCTCACGATGAGCCTGGAGCCTATGCGTCTGGTGAATGTTATTTGCCGCCGGAAATGAAAGGAACGCGTTACTATCATCCAACAAATCGTGGCTTGGAAACTAAAATTGCTGAAAAGTTAGATTATCTTGCTTCTTTAGATGCAAAAAGCGCGTTAAAGCGCTATCAATAATAGGGCTTTTTGGGTATTGTTAAATGATCAGCGTTAGGTTGCCTAACGCCTTCTGAATTAAAAATTATTTTGCCATCGAATTGGTTAAATAATCTGCACTTTAGGGCTTTATGAGCACAGGATTAGCATGCTAGATTCTAAATTACTTCGAACTGAGCTGGACGCAACAGCCGAAAAATTAGCGCGCCGTGGTTTTATTCTTGATGTAGAAAAACTACGTTCCCTAGAAGAACAACGTAAGTCTCTTCAGGTTAAGACCGAAGAACTTCAGGCACTGCGTAATTCCCGATCGAAGTCCATTGGCCAAGCGAAAGCGAAGGGCGATCACGAAGAAGCTGAGCGTATCCTTGCTGAAGTGGGTAACCTAGGTTCTGAGCTTGATGACGCTAAGAAAGCATTGGCTGATCTTCAGGCCGAGCTTGAGGCCATCACTCAGACTGTTCCAAACCTGCCGGATGACTCTGTACCAACAGGTAAGGACGAAGACGAGAATGTTGAAATTTCTCGTTGGGGTGAGCCGAAGTCATACGATTTTGACGTTAAAGACCACGTTGACTTGGGCGAAATGGGGGATGGTCTTGACTTCGCAAGTGCGGTTAAGATTTCAGGTTCGCGTTTTATCGTGATGAAAGGCCAGTTTGCCCGCCTTCACCGTGCAATTGCTCAGTTTATGCTGGATCTGCACACTGAAGAACATGGTTACACTGAAATGTATGTACCATACTTGGTGAACAAAGACAGCCTGTTCGGTACTGGTCAGCTACCTAAATTTGGTGAAGATCTTTTCCACACTCAACCGGCAACGGAAGAAGGTGTTGGTATGTCTCTGATCCCAACTGCTGAAGTTCCTGTGACTAACATGGTTCGCGATACCATCACAGATGAAGTAGAGTTGCCTATCAAGATGACGGCTCACACGCCATGTTTCCGTTCTGAAGCGGGTTCTTATGGTCGTGATACTCGTGGCCTGATCCGTATGCACCAGTTCGACAAAGTTGAGCTAGTACAGATCACTCGTCCTGAAGACTCAATGAATGCGCTAGAAGAGCTGACTGGTCACGCAGAAAAAGTACTTCAGCTACTTGAGCTGCCATACCGTAAGGTTGTTTTGTGTACTGGCGATATGGGCTTTGGTGCTGCGAAAACTTATGACCTGGAAGTTTGGGTTCCTGCTCAGGAAACTTACCGTGAAATCTCATCATGTTCTAACATGTGGGACTTCCAAGCTCGTCGTATGCAGGCTCGTTTCCGTCGTAAAGGCGAAAAGAAGCCTGAACTGGTTCATACCCTGAACGGTTCTGGTCTAGCGGTTGGCCGTACAATGGTTGCAATTCTAGAGAACAATCAGGAAGCAGATGGCCGTATCCGTATCCCTGAATTACTGCGGAAGTACATGAACGGTGTAACTCACATTGGTTAATGTATTATCGGTAGTAAGAAAAACCCAGCCTAGGCTGGGTTTTTTTATGACGCAATTTCGGGAAAGAAAGAACGGCATCATGATTACTGGTTAGCCAGCAGAGTGATACCGTCTAATATTTTTATTGAGTACGTTTGATATTTTTAGGCTCGAACGTAGCCATCGCATTGCCTGAAGCACCAGGCTGGTCGGTTAGTACCTGATTTTGCTCGATGGTGTAGTAATAATCGACCAAGTCGTCATTGTTGGTAAAGGCATCGTCAGGAATAACCTTGATGATTTCGTTTACCAGTTCACCGACAATCGCTGCACTCAGCACGCCGCCATCAACCTGACTGGCAATAATCTGAGAAGCAGCCTTTACTATCACTTTTGCCAAATCACGGTAGTTAGTGTTGCTGTCATGCTCCATCAGAACAATGTTTGCAGCGCCCCAGCGGTAACGGTCCCAGTAGATCATGATCTGATTTGGGTAATAATCTTTGCCCTGGTAATCAAGGTAAGGCATTTCAACCACATCTAGCTTAGGTTCGTCACGGCTTGGGTTCACACCACTTACCAGCGCATAGATTTCGGCTTTACCAGAAATCCACGGTTCGTGGTCATCCTGAAGAGAAACCTTCTTTAGAACAGTGGTTGAGATGAACTCTTTTTCTTCAATCGGTGTACTAGCAATCTTCAGCTGGTTGGCAAAGCCTGGCATGTCATTTTCTTCAAATGCCGTGCGCATAACAGACAGGCCTGCACGCATTGCTTCTTTTTCATCTACGCCTACGATGAATACCGGTTGTTCAGGCAGGACATCAGCGTTACCAAATACAGTATCACCGTTGCTGTCGAACATTTCGACAATGTCACCCGCTTCTACAGAATCTGGCTGGTAAGTAAACAGCGGTTTTTCGCCATTCTTCAACTTGGCAATCATCTCAGGATCCGCAAGGCTGACATTCAGTATTGAAGCGGTTTCGCCGTTGATGCCACGTTTTGTAACAGCAGCATGGTCGGCATTGAAGACCATTGCTTTCAGGTTGTTGTCATCACTGTCATCAACTAGAGCATTCAGTGGCACACTTGTATAGTCTTCAGTGATTTGCTTTTTCAGTTGTGCTTCGAAGACTTGGTAGTTTGTACTCAGTTCCTGTGCAATTTGGCGTTTGCTTTTAGCTTCAGCACTAAGGTTAGCCTCTTGGTCCTGGTTATCCTGGCAACCGGTAAGTACAGCTCCCAGGATAAACAGAGTCGCCCCTAAGGTGATTCTTTTCATTATATGTTGTCCTTATATAACTTATTGCGTCAATTTATATAAGCGACCGGTTTTATAATGTTTTTAATTCGTATTCAAGCGAATGACTGTATTTTGTACGTTTTCGGTAGGAATTGGTGGGAGGTTGACAGATATTTCTTCTGCAATACCGATCAGCACCATGTCAAAGAGTAAATAAATAGTATCAGATAGCTTCAGTGAATATTGGTATAGCAGCTCTTTGTTCTGAGATAAATTTTTGTCTTGAAGCGGGATCAGATCAAACTCAGCACGAAGTTTATCTAAAGCTAGTGTTGGTGGTGCATGATGACTGAGTTGGTTTATTTGATCTAGCCTACGGTGAATAATGCTGGCGTGTAGGACAAGCTCTCTTTGGTGGGCGGATACCCGCTCCGGGCGATAGTTTTCAATGGCATAACGGAAGCGGCTCAGGCTATCAATTACATTAAGTACGATTGGCCAAATAGTCTGATAGTGTTTAAATTGTGGATCTTTCTCAGCATAAAGCAGGCCTTGGGTAATGGTGTCATCAATGAGGTACATAACATGACGAATCGCTTTACCATGGCTCATTTGGTTGCGTTGTAATGAATAGCGTGGCCACTCGCCAAGCAGTAACGTTATCCGTTTCATTAAAATGCGGTACATCGGCTTATGAGCTAGTTCAGCCTGATTAATGAGTGTTCTCATCAGAGCCTGGATTGCCTGAGATTCGTTCAAGCTCATTTTATCCTGAGCACTGACTTGGAGATTGCTAAGTAGTTGATGAGTTTGGCGACGGTGAAATCGCAATAGGTGAATAAGTTGTCGTAATCCGATGACCTGATTGAACTGTTTTTGCAGTCGGGAGTTATTCTGCTTGCATCGATACCTGTAAAAGCAGATTCCTGCAACGAGTAAGATAGAAAGCAATAAAACTAGCATAGTTTCCTCCAGCATTTAGTAATGCTCTATAGGCTAGTTCTGCAATTAGTATGCCCTATAAATAATAAGATTCTGATGGTTATTTTCTATTTAAAATCAAAACATTAAATTTATAGAAGAATGATGGTGAAGTGGAGTGTGCTACAGTGGTGCAGATGTGCATCATTTAGGTGCAGAAAAGGCTCCTTTCGGAGCCTTTCTTCGTTATTCACTTGTTTCAGGTTTAGTCAAAATTTGCGGCTTTGGCTTCCTTGTGAAGATGAACTTCCTCTTCTTTTTCGCCCGCAGCCGGATCGTTGAAGCGGTCTAGATCAAGCGCCCCTTCAGATTTTGCCACGATACAGGTAACGGCACTGTCACCCGTGATGTTGACGGCAGTACGGATCATATCAAGCAGGCGATCGACCCCCATGATAATTGCAATACCTTCAACAGGGAGACCAACCTGGTTCAGAACCATAGCCAGCATAATCAGACCGACACCTGGTACACCAGCAGTACCAATTGACGCCAGGGTTGCGGTGACAATAACAGCCATATAGTCACCCATTGTCAGGTCAATATTGAAAGCCTGGGCAATGAATGCTGTCGCAACACCCTGCATGATAGCTGTACCGTCCATGTTGATGGTGGCACCGAGTGGAACCGTAAAGGAAGCGACGCGGTTGCTTACACCAAGGCGCTTAGTTGCCGTTTCCATCGTAACCGGGATCGTTGCATTTGAAGAAGCGGTAGAGAAGGCGAACATAATCGCGTCTTCCATCTTCTTCAGGAACGTTTTCGGGCTAAGACCGGTAAATACTTTTAGCATAGTGCTGTAGACCACAAGGCCGTGGATTAGCAGTGTACACGAAAGTACTAGGAAGTAGCCTAGCAGGTTATAGATGGCTTCAAGACCGATGCCTGTAAACAGTTTTGCCATCAGGAAGAATACGCCATACGGTGCAATGTGCATCAGTAGGGCAACCAGCTTCATGATCACTTCGTTAAGATCTGCGAAGATATCAGCAATACGTTCACCTGCTTTGCCGGCAGAGCTGATGGCAACGCCGAATAAAATAGCGAATACGATAATCTGCAGGGTATTACCTTGCGCCATCGAGTTGATCGGGTTTGTCGGGAACATACCGATGATTACATCGCCCAGTGATGGGGCTTCTTTGGCGGCAAAAGTTGTTGCCGCAGAAAGATCTGCGCCAGATCCTGGTTGGAACAGGTTACCCATGGTCAGTGCCAAAGTGATGGCGATAGCTGTTGTTGTCAGATAGAACAACAGGGTTTTCCCTCCAAGGCGGCCAAGTGTACTGATATCACTCAGAGTACTGGTACCACATACAAGGGAAACGAAAACAAGCGGTACGACTAGCATTTTCAAGCTAGCAATGAAAATTGCACCACCAACGTTAAACAGGCCATTCACTATGTATTCGTGAACAAATGAAGTCTCTGCAAAAAGGGAGCGAATAGCGAATCCTGTCAAGATGCCCAGCAGCATACCGAGAATGACTCGGCCCGTTAGGGACATTTTTTTCTTTTGTGTTGGCATGAAATGAACACTCCTTATAATTATTCACTCTGTAAATCATTCACCAGAGCGCGGAGCAGGTTAACAGTAGATTAGGTGTTAAGGCGAAGTAAAATGCTGTTCAAAATATAAAGGTATGTTTCAGATCACACTTTTCGATGCGGAATGCTGTTCTGAATACATATCTTTTAACCTGTAATTAACCTGGCGGTTGATATCTAACCGTTTTTTATAGTCATAACGTTGTGATAAGTAAAATACAGCGATCTGTATTCCGTAATATGACGATCTTTTCCATTTAGATAAAAATAGTCGTTAACATCTATATTTGCTGAGAAAATTTGCCTTAAGGCCATTATTCAGCGTAATCGTAATGATTAGGTTAACGGAGTATGCGCTCAGACAGTATGATATGCCAATATCTAAATATAATTGTTGCCACCGGTAAATCTATCCAGATGAATAAATTTTCATATTTATACCTAAACAACCTTAATCTAAATTCTGCATTTTGCGGCTATTTTCGTATATACGAATGCGGATATCTGGCTGAGTAGCAAAGAGGTGGGGGATGCGAGGTCTTTAAAAAGGCATAAAAAAAAAGGAGCCGAAGCTCCTTTTTTGTGCTGTCAATGCGTTGTTTACATTACGCGCATGCCAGGCTGAGCGCCTTCATGTGGTTCAAGGATCCACAGATCTTTGCCGCCAGGGCCTGCTGCAAGCACCATACCTTCAGACATACCAAACTTCATCTTACGGGGCTTAAGGTTAGCCACCATTACGGTATGTTTGCCGATGAGGTCTTCAGGGCTGTAAGCCGACTTGATACCAGCAAATACCTGACGGGTTTCGCCGCCTAAATCTAGCTGAAGTTTCAGTAGCTTGTTAGCTTTAGGCACTTCCTCGCAAGAAATGATTTTTGCGATACGAAGATCAACTTTGGCAAAATCGTCAAACTCGATTTCAGCTTCGATTGGTTCTTCAGCCAGTGGGCCCGCAGGTTTAGCTGCTGCTTCAGAAGCCGCTTTTTCCGCTGCGGCATCTTCTTTAGACGTTTCAACCATCGCTTCAACGTGCTTAGGATCGATACGGTTGAACAGCGCCTTGAACTTAGTGACTTCGTGACCAGTTAGCGGCTGCGCAATGCCTTCCCAAGTCAGGGTTTCATTAAGGAAGCCCTCAGTACGCTCAGCCAGCTGAGGCATAACAGGTTTCAGGTAAGTCATCAGTACGCGGAACAGGTTGATACCTACAGAGCAGATTTCCTGTAGTTCCTGATCTTTGCCTTCTTGTTTAGCAACAACCCAAGGGGCTTTCTCATCAACGTACTGGTTTGCTTTGTCAGCAAGCGCAGTAATTTCACGGATAGCACGGCTGTATTCACGGTTCTCGTAAAGTTCAGCAATGCGATCGGCTGCTGCTGTAAACTCACCGTATAGCTCTGGTTCAGCAAAGTTGTCGGCTAGTTTCCCTTCAAAACGTTTAGCGATGAAACCTGCGTTACGAGAAGCAAGGTTAACAATCTTGTTGACCACATCGCTGTTTACACGCTGGGTGAAGTCTTCAAGGTTAAGATCCAGGTCATCGATACGGTTATTCAGCTTCGCAGCGTAGTAGTAGCGTAGGCACTCCGGATCCAAGTGTTTCAGGTACGTACCGGCTTTGATGAAGGTGCCTTTCGACTTAGACATTTTCGCGCCGTTTACTGTTACGTAACCGTGTACGAATACATTGTTTGGTTTACGTAGGTCAGCGCCTTCAAGCATTGCTGGCCAGAACAGGCTGTGGAAGTAAACAATGTCTTTGCCGATGAAGTGGTAAAGTTCGGTTGAGCTGTCTTTTTTCCAGAACTCGTCGAAGTCCAGGTCATCGCGCTTGTCGCACAGGTTCTTGAATGAGCCCATGTAGCCGATTGGGGCATCTAGCCATACATAAAAGTATTTGCCAGTTTCACCTGGGATCTCGAAACCGAAGTATGGAGCATCACGAGAGATGTCCCACTGCTGAAGGCCAGACTCGAACCATTCCTGCATTTTGTTGGCAGTTTCATCCTGTAGCGCACCAGATTTAGTCCATTCTTTCAGCATGCCCTCAAACTGTGGCAGGTCGAAGAAGAAGTGCTCGGAATCTTTCATGACAGGTGTTGCGCCAGAAACTGCTGATTTTGGGTCGATCAGATCTGTCGGGCTGTAAGTTTCGCCACAGCTGTCGCAGTTATCGCCGTACTGGTCTTCTGCCTTACATTTCGGACAGGTACCTTTAACGAAACGGTCCGGCAGGAACATTTCTTTTTCAGGGTCGAATAGCTGAGAAATAGTACGGTTGGTGATATACCCTTTTTCTTTTAGCTGAGTATAGACGAATGACGCCAGTTCACGGTTCTCTTCAGAGTGTGTGCTGTGGTAGTTGTCAAAGCTAATATCGAAGCCAGCAAAGTCAGCCTGGTGCTCTTTGCTCACTTCCGCAATCATCTGCTCAGGTTCCATACCCATCTGCTGGGCCTTAAGCATGATTGGAGTACCGTGTGCGTCGTCTGCACAGATGAAATGAACTTCGTTGCCGCGAAGGCGCTGATAGCGCACCCAGATATCCGCTTGTACATGCTCAAGCATGTGGCCCAAGTGGATCGAACCGTTAGCGTACGGTAGGGCGCAGGTCACCAGAATTTTTCTTGGATTTGCAGCCATAATTACTTATTTCGCTCATGATGGGTAAAAGATACTAAGCGTCAAATAGTACCTGAAGGACGCCTTATTGCCTAGCGTCATCCGGTGATAATCGGCTTATTAGCGAGCGGAAAAACTCTCTGGGCGAGTTGGGTCGATGATTGTGATATTTTTGTAGGATAAATAGGTTAATAAATAGTCGGTTAAGGCGAGTGACTAAAGGTGGCGTTCAGGTTGTCTTATCTGGCTGAAATGGGATTTTTCTCCCGCAGCCAGAGCTTAGTTATGTGTGGTATTAGTAGCAGCAGTCGGTAGTCATTGGTGGTACGATGTTTGTGATGAACAAGAATGGAGCGCTAAAAACGATGAGTAGTGACTCAATGACCCGATTTGAAAGTGTTGCCGATATTAGCCGTTGGCTTAATCAGTTCGAGCATCCCTGGCTTCATCATGAGTGGGCCGATACACCAAATGTTGTATCGGTATCCGTTCAGGGTGTCGTGACGATTACTTTGCCTTTCGCCGCGCAGTCAGTCGCAGAACTTCTTGAACAATGGATTCTTACTCAACAGCAGTTAAGCCATGTTGCTAAAAGTATGATTTTCAATGTCAATATCCGGGTTGCGCCTCTGGCAGCCGGAGAAAAGACACCGATTAAAGGCGTTAAAAATATTATCGCCGTGAGCTCGGCCAAGGGCGGGGTGGGTAAATCCACCACTGCGGTTAATCTGGCTCTCGGATTACAAAAGCAGGGTGCCAAGGTTGGCTTGCTTGATGCTGATATTTATGGTCCGTCGGTTCCTTTGATGCTGGGTACAACCGATGAGAAGCCGCAATCACCTAATGGCACCATGATGTTGCCGATTGAGTCTTGTGGTTTATATACCAATTCTGTTGGCTATTTAGTTCCGGCAGACAGTGCGACGATTTGGCGTGGGCCAATGGCATCGAAAGCACTGCAGCAGATTATTAGTGAGACATGGTGGCCGGAACTGGACTATCTGGTGATTGATATGCCGCCGGGTACGGGTGATATCCAGCTGACATTGGCACAGCAAATTCCTGTGACCGGTGCGGTTGTGATCACTACTCCGCAGGACTTGGCGCTTGCTGATGCTATTAAAGGTATCAACATGTTCCATAAGGTTGAGGTGCCGGTTGTTGGTGTGGTCGAGAACATGAGTTACCACATCTGCAGTAACTGTGGTCATCATGAACCGATTTTTGGTACGGGGGGCGCCCAGCGCTTGGCGGCAGAACATTCGGTTCCGTTGCTGGCGCAACTGCCTTTACATATAAAGATCCGTGAAGATATTGATAATGGCAAACCGACGGTTGCGTCATCGCCTGAATCAGAACAGGCTCTGGCTTATATCGAGCTGGCTGGTCAGGTGGCTAGCAGACTGTTCTGGCAGGGTGAATCCGTTGTGGAGCAGATTACAATTCGAACAATGTAACCCTTTGCCTGAAATGTTTATGCGGACTTTATAATCAAACGTGCTAGATGCCGCTTTTTTACTGGCATCTGGCCATACAAATCTCTATACTCATGCGGTTTATTTATACCTATTCGAACAGCTATCTGCTTCCCTATTCTTTGTTAGATAGTTGTTTAAATATGTGTTTCCACCTCGCTACGTTGTCTTACAGGTGCTTTCTGATATGTCTGAAAACTCACACCAATGCGTAATTATCGGTATCGCAGGCGCTTCTGCGTCCGGTAAAAGTCTGATTGCCAGCACGGTCTACAAAGAGCTAAAAGAAAAAGTCGGCGATCATCAGATCGGTGTTATCACGGAAGATTGTTACTATAACGATCAAAGTCACCTGACCATGGATGAGCGGGTCAAGACTAATTATGACCATCCAAATGCTCTGGATCATGATCTGCTTTGTGATCACCTGCAGCTGTTGGTTGAAGGTAAACCTGTAGAAGTGCCGCAGTACAGCTACAGCGAACATACTCGTCTGGAAGAGACTACAACGATGACACCTAAAAAAGTGATCATCCTTGAAGGTATCTTGCTACTAACTGATCCTCGCCTACGTGAGATCATGCACGCAAGCGTATTTATGGATACGCCGCTTGATATCTGTCTGCTTCGTCGTTTGCAACGAGACGTGGCTGAACGTGACCGTACTATGGAATCTGTACTTGAACAGTATCAGAAAACAGTACGCCCAATGTTCATGCAGTTTATCGAACCGTCTAAGCAATATGCTGATATTATTGTTCCTCGCGGTGGTAAAAACCGAATCGCGATTGATGTTTTGAAGGCGCACATTGCAAGATTGCTGAAATCGTAATGCACATATTAAGGCTGACATTGTCAGCCTTAATTTTTCTGTGGTTTTACAGAGAATAATTTATAGGCAGCCTTAACGGCTGCCTATTTTTTTGTTTTAATCAAACATATACCTCATGGCTTGAGTCCTAAATACAAGCCATAATTAGCAAGTTAATTGGGTGAGCACATAACTGTTCCACCATCAACTCTATGTGGACGGATAACACGAGGACACGATGAAAAAGCTTTTGTACGCTTTGTTGGCGGTTTTACTTGTAGTGATTGTGGGGATTGGAGCCCTGCTGGCGTTGGTGGACCCTAATCAGTTTAAGCCATTGATTTCTGAGCAAGTCAAAAAAGCCACTGGAAGAGATTTGATGATCAGTGGTGATATCGGCTGGCGTTTTTTTCCGAGTATCGGTTTTACCTTGGGGCAAACTGAATTCAGAAACCCGGCGGGCTTTGCCGAGAAAAATATGGTGCAGCTGGCGAGTGCGGAGCTGTCTGTCTCGGTAATGCCTCTGTTTTCCCGTCAGCTGGAAATTGGCCATGTCAGCCTGCATGATGGTCGGGTATTTATCCAGACTCGTAAAGATGGCATATCAAATATGGATGATCTTGGTAAGCCTGCCGCTCAGCCTGAGGCTGCGGACAATCGAGAGATGAAAGCAACCGAACCGGCTTCACAGCCGGAACAGAAAATAGCAGAGCCATGGGCAATCACTTTGGCAGGGATTGAATTGGTGAATGCCAGTGCCGAGATACGTGATGATCAGGCTGGCACTGTAACAACAATATCCTCCCTGAACTTTAATCTGAGTCAGTTTGCACCGGGGGATTGGGCACAGGCGGATTTTGATGTTGCAGGCCTTAGTGGTGAGCTGAATTTCTCAGCCAAGGGAGCTACGGAACTATTTATTCTGCCGGAGTTCAATAATGCAGAGTTGAAAAACCTGCAACTATCGGCGACAGTTAAAGACTCGGTGAATGATATTTCGGCTTTAACTTTGGGCCTGGATAAATTCAAGATTGGTGAATGGTCTTTGATAACGTTTAGTGCCAAGGGGCAAGTACCGGATTTGGTCTTTGATGCCAAGGGGGAAACCCGTTTCAAACTCAATGAAGCGATGGATTTTGTCCAATTACAGGGGCTGGCACTGGCATCAGGATTGAAGGGGGCTGCTTTACCTCGTCCTGAAATGGCGGTGAAATTGGCAGCTGATGCTGACTATGACGTTAAGCAGGCTATGGCCACTCTGAAGCAGTTTAGAGCTGATATTGATGAGATTGGCCTAAATGGCCAGGGTTCATTCAAGAGTGCCGATGTGCCGGTGATCCGTTTTGCGATCAAGAGCGACGATATTGACCTTGATGCGTTCCTTGGTCTGGATAAAGCAAACAAAGAAGAGACGCAGACCTCTTCAACGGGTGAAGAACAAGGTTCTACCGCAACGGCTACAAAGGCCCCTTCAGACTCGGAGCCGGATCTCTCTGTACTTAAAACTCTGGATGTTGCTGGTACGGTTGAGTTGGGCAAACTGAAAGCGGCTAATGCCAAATTGCAAAATGTCCAGTTGGATATGAAAGTTGCTAAAGGTGTGCTGACGGTGAAACAGCTAGATGCCAATCTTTACGAAGGCAGCATTAAGGCAAAGGCAACAATTAATGCTAATGGTAAGCTTCCTACTTATAAGGTAAGTAAGCAGATCCGTGGAGTACAGGTACAGCCTTTATTGATTGATTTAGCAGATAAAGACGTACTGGCCGGTAAAGGTGATATTACTGTGAGCCTGGCAGGTACAGGGTTAGCTGAAAAACGCATTCGTGAAAATGTCGCTGGTACGGTTGACATTAATTTTGCCGATGGGGCTATCTATGGCGTCAATATTCCTGAGATGATCCGTGAAGCGAAGGCAAAGCTGAAAGGTAAGAAAGCTGAGTATGTGAAAGAAGAGAGAAAAACTGATTTCTCCTCTATGACAGCTACGTTGAAGCTGGGCTCCGGCAAGGCATCGACGAATAACCTTGATGTCGACTCGCCATTGCTGCGTATTGACGGAGCTGGTGAGACAAACCTTATAAATGAGGTTGTGGATTTCACGATTAGTACATCGGTTGTAGCAACCAGCAAGGGGCAGGGCGGTAAAGATATTGATGAAGTGGCAGATTTGACGGTGCCAATTGATGTCAAAGGTAACTGGAGTGAGCCGAAATTCTCGCTGAATCTGGCTAAGCTACTAAAACAAAATAACCAGCTGGAAAAGAAAGCACATAAGGAAGTTGAGCGAGGTCTTGAGAAGTTATTAGGTGATAAAGCCAAAGATGACGAAATCAAGAAAGCTGCAGATAAATTGCTAAAAGGATTGTTTAACTAAGTTTTTCGACTCTGCATTTTTCAGAATAAAAGGCTTGCTCTGGTAGCAAGCCATTTTCATTGCTGTCTGTCTTATTTCGGACATAAGTACGGTCAGGCGTTCGTTTTTTTCTTCTTAATGGATTTCTGTGACTCTAATGTAGTCTGGAAGGCTTTTAGCAAGTCGACCGATGATAGCATTCCTACCAGTTCACCGGTTTTGTTGAGCACCGGAGCTGCTCCGATATTATGGTCAAGGATCGTGCCGACAGCCTTGGTTAGCGTATCGTAGGTGCGGACGTGAATGACATCTCTGATCATGACATCGCCGATATGCAAATCATTAGTCAGATCATATTCATGACCAATGTCCGGTGACTCATCTACCCAGCCTGGCCGTCGTAACTCACGATCGCTGACAATGCCGATCAGTTCGCCCTCATCATTGGTTACGGGGAGGTGGCGAATGGCTTCGTCGCGCATGATAAAGAAAGCTTCACGGAGGCCGGACTCTGGCTGGATGGTAATGACTTTGCGTGTCATGTATTCAGAAACTTTTGTTGGCATTGCATCTTCCCTTTGTCAGAGTGAATTGATGTTGCCTGATTTAAAGTAGCGAATTGAACACAAATGAACTGCGACCGGCCCCGTACTTTTACTTTTGTTTACTTTACTTCTATGCAGAGTCTCTATTCTTGAACGGTTGGGATCTGATATGGTTTGCCAGTTTAGCAAGATATAGCCAGTCAATAATCCCAATCAGGCTAATTAGGAGGTTTTCTTGGATTCAGTTACTCAGGCGGCGTTAGGTGCAGTGGTTGCCGGTGCTGTTGCCGGTAAAAAATGTTCGCCAAAGATCCTTTTGGCCGGGGCTGCGTTGGGCACATTGCCTGATCTTGATGTTTTCCTTAGTTACGGTGATCCTGTTTCGGATATGGTGAAACACCGTGGATTCAGTCACTCATTATTAGTACTGGTTCCGTTTTCTGCGGTACTTGCTATTGGTATGCAGAAGTGGCGTCAAACTCGATTTAGCCTGTTGCAATTGTGGTTTCTGATTTCAGCTTGCCTGATCACGCATCCTTTATTGGATGCCTTTACGTCTTATGGTACGCAGGTTTTATGGCCTCTTCCTGTGAGTGTGGCGGTCTCGAGTATTTTCATTATTGATCCCTTGTACACCCTCCCTTTGCTGATGATGCTTATTGTCAGTTTGATGTGGCGTGAACGAATGGCGAGGTTGTGCCGTCTCGGTTTGATCATGTCTTGCGGTTATTTGGTCTGGTCGGTTGTTGCATTGAATATCGTTGAAGAAAGGGTTCGGGATCAGCTTGCGCATACGTCACTGGCAGACAGTCCTGTATTTATTACCCCGACACCAGTTAATACGATTCTTTGGCGGGTGGTGGTGCTCAATGGCGATACCTATTTAGAAGGGCTTACTTCGCTGCTTGATGAGCAAACGGATATTGATTTTATCGCTAAGGAGCGTGGCCACTGGACGCTGGCGGAAAAACCGGAGCACCTGAAGATGCTTGAAAGCTTTACCCAGAAATTTTTGAAATACGAACAGGTCGGAAGTCGGCTAAAGGTGACTGATTTACGATTAGGGTTGGCTGACTATTTACCTTTCCAGTTTGTTCTCGCCAGTCAAAATGGAGAGGGTATGTGGAATTCTGTGGATCCTCTTAAGCTGGAAGGTCCCAGGGTCAGACCGAAACATCTGCCGGCATTGTGGTTGAGGTTGCTGGGCAATCAGGACATTGATGTAAATTTGTGTCATATCAATGAGTGTCCAAGGCTAGAGAATACAGGTGTATGATCTTGGCACGAGAAAACCGTGTTTCAGGATGTTGCATAGTATTGAATATTCAGTGAATATATGCAGGCGAAGTTGTAGCACACATATCTTTACGGTACGGCATTTATAAGGTGGTCTTCACATATCATTGAGCCAGTGATTAATAGCTGAAGGTATTTGATTTCTGTCAATAGCAAAGCAGCTTACTGTAGGCAATCTACTCCTAAAGTATTGGTGGTCTCGTTGTGAGATCCGCATTTTTCGATATAGGGAGATAACGAGTATGCTGTATTTGGAATTCTTATTCCTCCTTCTCGTGTTGTATGCAGGTAGCCGCTTTGGTGGTATTGGTCTGGGTGTTGTGTCTGGTCTTGGCCTGTTGGTTGAAGTTTTTATTTTCCGCATGCCGCCGACATCGCCGCCGATCACGGTAATGCTGATTATCCTGGCTGTGGTAACTTGTGCATCGATCCTTGAGGCTGCGGGCGGCCTTAAGTACATGCTGCAAGTGGCAGAACGTATTCTGCGTAGTAATCCCAAGCGTGTGACATTTTTAGGTCCTCTGGTTACCTATACAATGACTTTTATGCTGGGTACTGGCCACGCAGTATATTCAATTATGCCAATCATCGGTGATGTTGCGCTTAAGAACGGTATTCGGCCTGAGCGTCCGATGGCGGCCTCTTCTGTCGCTTCTCAGCTGGCTATCACCGCGAGTCCGATTTCGGCAGCTGTTGTTTACTACCTTGCGCAGTTATCAGGTCTTCATGATAATCTTCATCTGCTAAGTATTTTGATGGTAACCGTGCCGTCAACGCTGTGCGGTACGCTGCTACTGTCACTATATAGCTTGCGCCGTGGTACTGAGCTGAAAGACGACCTTGAATATCAGCGCCGTTTGCGTGATCCGCTATGGCGAGATCAGATCCTGCACACGACATCGACTTCACTGGATGAGAAGTTGCCTGCATCTGCTAAGCATGCGGTATTGCTGTTCATTCTAGCACTGGCGTCTATTGTGGTGGTGGCAATGGTGCCAGAGATCCGTACGATAGGCGAAGCTAAGCCAATTAAAATGTCTGTAATTATTCAGATGATGATGCTGGCATTCGGTGGTTTGATTCTGCTGGTAACCCGTACCAATGTGCAGAAAGTGCCTGAAGGGGTCGTCTTTAAGTCTGGTATGGTTGCGGCTATCGCTATCTTCGGTATTGCGTGGATGAGTGATACGTACTTCCAGTATGCAATGCCTTCGTTCAAGTCTGGTATTACGGAGATGGTTCAGGATTACCCATGGACGTTTGCACTGGCACTGTTCATTGTTTCTGTCGTGGTTAACAGCCAGGCAGCGACGGCGCGTATGATGTTGCCTGTTGGTATTGCTATGGGGTTGAACCCTGCGCTACTGATAGGTTTGATGCCTGCAACCTATGGTTACTTCTTCATTCCTAACTATCCGTCTGATATTGCAACTTGTAACTTTGATGTCACGGGTACTACAAAAATTGGTAAATGGTATTTCAACCACAGTTTCATGGTTCCAGGTCTGATTGGTGTAGTATCAGCTTGTACGATTGGTTACACCATCGCCCAGGTTATTGTATAAGTAACTATTTTTAATAAATTTCAATGCCAGTCAGTTAGATTTGACTGGCATTTTTTATGCCTTAGAGTTGATTTTGTGCGCTAGGTTTCACTTGTGAGTTTCTTCGTTTTCTAAATTTATAAAAAGCTATATAACTCATGATTATAGACTAGAGTTGTTTATATGATTTGAATGCTTATGTTGCATTAGTGAGGTCGGCTATGAATAAAAAGAATGATTTTGAGAAGTTGAGAGCAAAGATGCATGAAAGAGCAGTGGAACGGGCAATGAATTTTTATAAAAAGAAACATCAGAAAGTTGTCAGACAATAATGCCATTAGCAGTATTTTAAAAATGAAAAGGGAGCCGAGGCTCCCTTTTTGTATGTTGCTGGTGTGAATTAGTCTTCTGGCTGGGTTTTATTGGGATCGGTAACGACTTCGTATGGCCAGTAATGATGACCAATTCGGATAATTAACGTTGCAGCTGCAAGAATAAAAGCCGCCAAGGACAACCAAACCACAAACAGTCCGTCGAGTTCTTTCATTCCCAAAGTGATATAGCGCGCGATAGCCATAATCGCGATGTAAATCGGGTATCGGACTGGGATTTTACCGTTGGTAATAAATTGCTGGACCATAGCCAGCACTTCCAGATAGATAAACATCAGCAAGATATCGGTTAGCTTGATTTCTTTATTCATATAGACATGAACAAATTCACTGAGCATAGCTGCAATCGTGGCAAACGTTATTGCTACCAGCAAAATAGCTTCCAGAATGTGGAACAATTTTAAAAATTTGCTGCTGAAGCCTTTAGGCAGGTTTGAAGGCATTGGAAATTCCTTAAGCGCAAGATGATTGTTTTTTACCCGGCAACCTCATTTTGAAGCACGCATCTAGAGGTTGCATAGGGATATTATTAATACCTTTATTATATAAGCGGATATTTCAGTGGGAACTAAAAGGGAAAAATGAAAAGAAATTAGTGTCAGTACCTTATGGTATTGAACGTATTATAAGCAACTCACCCTCTACATTTCTTAAGTGCAGACTGACTTCGAGTACGAGCCTTTTTAATATCTATCGTAAATGCAGTGATAAAAGCGGATTAATTGTGGCTGTTGTAGACACACTGTTATCAACGGAAACTCGTAGTAAGGAGATTCATTAGATGTAAGTGGTTGTTTGAAAAGTGAGCGGTAAGTTATGCGAATTAATTCCCTTATTATATGTATGGTCATTTTGTTGGATGTTGATCTCGATCAAGAATCGAAATAGCAATTACTATCGTTATTGATATTTTTATTTACATTTACATTTTGAAACATATAGAATGCAAATCGTTCTCGTTAAGGTCTTCGTCCAACGATGAAAAGCAATTTGCTTTCGATGTAAATGGATAAAACTAGAAGGAAAAGTAGTGAAGAAGTCAGTTCTTAGTATCGCTGTTGCTACCGCTGTTTTCGCGTCGGCAGCCAGTGCTACGGCAAAAGTGGAAGTATTAGATAAAACACATCAACCAGCCGGTAACTTTTTAGCCTACACCGAGTTTGAGCTGTCGGGTGAACCGTTAGCCGAATCGCTTGGCTTGGATCTTGACGTACTTGATCCAAATGTAGCCAATGACCCGACTCCTTTTGATTTTGCCGCTGGTATTGAAAGCTACGAATATTCTGAAGAAGCGATGTATGCGCTTAATTATCAGTCGACAATGGGTCCGCATTTAGTTAATGGACCGGTTAACAGTGCGCGTGGTGGTCAGATGGCAGATCTGGGAAAGCGTGTTATTGAGATGGCTGGTGCAGTAGGCTTCCCGGCGAGTGAAGTCCCGCAGAATATGTATCCGATTTCCATCCCATATATGTCAGGTAGTCCTGAGTTTGCACAAAAGCCTGATACCACCACGGTAAACGGTGATGAAGTGGAGATCGTGACAGCAAAAGGCACGAGCAAAACGGTTCAAACGGTTGTTCCTGCTTATTTCCGTGACTATAAGTCTCTGGCATGGGATGAGACGACCTTTGACAAGTCATTCAATCCTGCGGCAACTGGCAGCATTTTGTTGAAAGAAGTGATGTGGTCGCAAGACTTCCTGGGTGGCATGCACGTAACTGAAACTGATGAAGAAGTTGAGGCGGATTCAGCAACGATGGATCACGATGGCAAACACAGCCTGGGTGTTTCTGCTGCTGATGGCTTTAACGGCATGATGTTGACTGAAATGTCTATTGATAAGCTGCAAATCATGCAACAGCAGCTTGGCTTTGATGGTAAGAAACTGGGCGTTAAATTTGGCCCGGACTATGACCCAGCCAAAGGTCCTATCTGGTTTGCTCATAAGGTAGCCGTGACCGAAGGTACCAATAATGGTGTTAAATCTATTGCGGGTCTGAAAGTAACCGACAGTGCTTCAACACTGCGTGATACCTGGTCAGTGCTATGGCCTGTTGCTGAATTCTTTGCATTCAGTGATCAGCGTACAGCGAATAGCGGCCAGAACCCGGCATTCCTGGCTGTATTTGATGGTGCGCCGTTTGCGGCCGCGCCTAAGGAAAATATTGATGCAAATGAAAACAATGACGTAGTTGCTGGCGATGCATTCTCACTTGCAAACAATATTTCTAACCTATTGTTCAAGAACATTGCGGCTCTGCATTACAACAAAGAGCAAGGTACTTTTGTTACTGAATACAAAGGCGGCCAGCAAGGAAACAAGGTTGATACGTACGATGCTGCATATTCTATCGTAGCTCTGTCTATCTACCAGCGTGCAAAAGATGCTCTGCCGGTAGGTTACGCGTCAGCAGAATCTGGTGATGTCGATCTGAAAACAGCTGCGGGTAAAGATGCGCTGGCAATGATCAAAGGACAGGCTGACTTCATTATTAACCAGCTGGTAGGCAAAGATGGTCTGGTCTTTGACGGTCTGACGCTGAATACCGTGAACAAGCTAAATAAAGACAAGTCGCTGGATGCACAGTTTGCGGCTATTCGTGGCTTGGTTGCGGCATACCTTGCTACTGATGATGTGAAGTACAAGCAGGCAGCGCGTTCAATCTATCTGGCGGTAGAGAAAAACATGTTTGATAAAAAAATCAACACATGGTCTGCCGTACCGGGTAAAGCAACAATCCACACTCCTTATACTGCAGCAGCTATTTCCGGCGGCCTGCGTGAGGCAATTCTTCACCTGAAAAATGAAGAAGGTGAAAATGAGCCAGCGCTTGAGTTGAAAGTACTGACAGATCGTTATGTAAGTTGGTTCCGCGGTGTTATTAACGGCGGTATGCAGCTTGCTGAGTGGATGGGCGATTCTGGTGAAAACCAGATCAAAGGTAGTAACGCTACCGATACCGATGAAGACGGTGTCCACCAGATCATTGCTTCCGGCGGTAAGTTCGGTACCGCAATGACTATGGCTAACAAAGTCAGTGTTAAATAAACGGTAAGCAATCCTGAAACCGATTAGGCAGCGATATTGAATCGCTGCCTTTGTCGTATCTATTTATTACCGCTGAATAATGAAGCGTTCTGCTGTTTGAAGGTTGTTATGTCAGTATCTCTGAGTTCGGTTAAAAAGCCTCTTGGTGGTAGGTTTAGCCAATGGTGGCATCGTTTGGCTTATCGTCATAAATGGGCTGAATCATTGCTTTATCTGATGTTTTTCAGTGGCTTGTTGCTGTGGGATACGGTAAGTGTGAGTTGGAAAATCGAGCGCTGGACATTACTGGTTCATATGCTGGTCGGCGCCACTTTATTTACTGTTATTGTCGGGGCTTTCTGGGGGGCTCACCGGCGTCTGATTACTTCGAGTAAAAAGTCTTTTTTACGTCAGACAGGGACTGCAATTGAGTGGTTACTTATGGCTTGCTGCCTGAGTGGTTTTTACTTGTTCTTCTATGGCACGCCCGGAAATCCTCTGGGGGAGGCTATCCAGGACGTGCATTTTTACTCGTCGTGGTTGCTGGCCCCTCTAGTGTTTCGTCATGCCATGCGCTGGAGCGTATTGAATATAAAGAAGTTTTTTAACTGATAAGAGCCGTAACAGGCCGTAATATATTGAATTAATTATTATTGGGGAGCTCATGTTAGCCAGTTTCTTAATAACCCTGCGTGAAGGGTTAGAGGCCTTTTTACTGGTGGGTATTGCCTTGTCGTATCTCGCCAAGTTAAATGCCCGTCGTTTTAACAAATTTATTTACCTAGGCGTGTTTGTTGGTTTACTGCTTTCTCTTGTGGTAGCCGTTGTTTTCCAGGTTGTTGTCGATCAGTTCAGCAATGAACTTTATCGCAACTATTTGATGGCCGGGATCCTGATATTCGCCACAGTTGTATTGACCTATATGGCTGTCTGGATGCAAAAGCAGGCAAAAAATCAGGTTGCTCAGATGCAAAGGGAACTGACAGATATGGTCAGTACCGGCAACTTATTTGGGTTGGTGTTGTTATCGACACTGGCTGTGTTGCGTGAAGGTTTTGAGACTATCTTGTTCTTCTCTGCCTTGATGTATTCGAATTTTGGTGAGTTCAGTACTCAGGATGCCCTGATTGGCGCTATTTCTGGATTAGTCCTGTCTATTGTGCTGGTTTGGATGATGCTGAAAAGTACCCGCAATGTGCCACTCCGCGAGTTTTTCCGCTGGACAAGCCTGCTAATTATCATTATCGCGGCTGGTTTACTCTCATCAGCAATCAATATGTTGCAGGCGGCGCATGTGTTACCGATTATCCATGCCCAGCTTTTTGATATCTCACATATTCTTGATGACCGTGGTGTATTTGGCACTTTCTTGCGGGCCTTGTTTGGCTATAACTCATCCCCTGGCTTATTACAGCTGGTCGTTTGGGGCGGTTATTTACTGACATTTATCTTTTTCTGGAACCGAGGTTATAAGCAAGCATGAGTATCTCTTCTAGCAAACATATCGCAGTGCTCGGGGCTGGGCCCGCGGGCCTGATGGCGGCGTGGGAACTGGTTGAAGCCGGATATCAGGTCACTGTAATTGAACGGGATGATCATGTCGGCGGGATGTGTGCAACGCAGACGTTCAGCGGCAAGCATGGTGAGTATCGCTTTGATTTTGGCGGTCATCGCTTCATTACAAAAAATCCTAAGTTGCTGGACTTTGTTGATACGTTGATGGGTGATGAATTGCTCTATGCCCAGCGTAAAAGCGTGATTCGCTATCGTAGTCGAATTTATCAATACCCGCTGGCAATGCTGGATCTGATCAAAAACGCACCTTTACCTTTGCTGGTGGGCGGCGCAATTGATCTTGGTAAGCAGTTTTTCAAATCCAAGCCGCAGGATCAGTCGACGGTTAGTTTTGCCGAGTGGATTGAAAGCCGCTTTGGCACCACCTTGTATAAGCATTTCTTTGAAGGCTATACCGCTAAACTGTGGGGGATTGATCCTGCTTTTCTTTCTGGTGACTGGGCTTCCCAGCGTATCAGTCTGATTGACCTTAAAGATGTTGCTCGCCGTTTGCTGCCGGGGCGCCGTTCATCGGTTCGGACTTATGCCCGCCAGTATCGTTATCCTAAGTGGGGCTTTGGACAGCTTTATACTCGTCTTGCTGAGGAGCTGGAAAAGAAAGGTGTTGAGATCGTTCTTAACAGTGACGTTTGTGGTTTGAATATTGATGCTGATAACCAGATTGAATCTGTAATGTATAACCACCAGGGCAAAGAACAGATCCTTTCCTGTGATCAGGTGATTTCAACATTGCCGCTGCCACTGATGTGTAAGCTGACCGGCTTTGATAGTGGGCTGGAGTTCAGGGCGCTGCGTTTCATTAATATGCCGATGGAAACAGAAAATATTTCTGATAATACCTGGCAGTACCTTTCCGATCCGGAAATACTGGGTACCCGATTGCAGGAGCCAAAGCGCCGTTCGTCATTCATGGCGCCGGAAGGACACTCTTCGGTGATGATTGAAATTCCTTGTAACAAGGGAGATGAGGTGTGGTCGATGGATGGTGAACGCCTCCAGCAACGGGTATTGCGTGATCTTGACTCTCTTGGGGTTGAGTCGAAGCTGGTAACGGGTGAGTACTTTACTTCGTACACCGAGCATGCTTATCCGTTGATGGATATGCCGTATCAGGATAAGCGTGAGAAGGCGATCATACATTTGTCTCAGTTTGACAATCTTATCATGACTGGCCGTCAGGGCACTTTCCGCTACATCTTTACTGATACAGCAATGGAAATGGGAATGATGGCTGCGCAGTCTGTAATTGATGGAAAGGAGCGTCGGCGTGAGATTTTTGATTTCCGCAATGAGAAAACTGTGATTGAAGTTCAGAGTGTCGCCTGATACCGCTTGTACATGGAGAAATGAATGAAACCAATAACATTTATTCGCGTGTTGCGTACATTGTTAGTCCTGTCTCTGGGAATGATGTTTAGTGCATCCAGTTACGCATATTCGTATGCCGCCGCAGGGAAAGAGCCGGTGATCGATGGGCGAGAGGCAATATTGATGGCGCTGTCTAATAATGATTTTGCGGCGGCAAAAGTAGCTGCGGATGACCTACAGGAAGAGTTTGTCTATCTACTCAAGGAGCACCAGGTCGATTTGCAGACGCCAATGGCGCTGGCTTTGGAAAATAAAGATGCTGCCGGGGTAGAAGCGGTAATGGATCGTGCCGTGATTGAAGAGATCATCCGTCGCTTAGACGGAGCAGGGAAGAACCTGGGTGACTATCAGGTTGCGAAGGTACTGGTCGTCAAAAGTAAACTGTTTCTTGATTTGCTTATGCCAAAGCTAGATGAAGGCCAAAGACAGCAAGCGACAACAGCTATTCAGGGAGTTCTGAATGCGATTGGAAACCCAGGCGTTTTTGGGGTTGGGCAAGCGCCGGCTGATCCTGAGGTTTTCAAGCAACAGCGCGAACTGTTGATTGAAACAATCAGTACTTTGAAGTAGCAAGCTGTGCAGCACGCCTATCCTGAAAATACCGAATCTAAGCCAAATGCCGGTAGCCTGCCGTACGTGGTGATCATGCTGGCAGCTTATGTTGCCTGGGGATTGTGGATAAGCCGTTTTCCTCTGGCGTTGACCAGTGATGACGCGCTTAATTTTTCACGGGGTGTTGAGCGGTTTTCGGTACTGGAGTTTCGCCCGCATTTTCCGGGGTACCCGGCATTTATTGTCCTCTCCCGATTAGTAGCATTATGGGGCGAACCGGCCATAGCGCCGGTTTGGCTATCGCTGTTGTCGGCGGCAGCGATACCGCTTCTGGTAGCAAGGCTGATTATCATCCTTTCCGGATCATGGCCGGCAGCCACTTTGGGATGCTTACTGGTTCTGATGCAACCTCTTTTGGCTTCGGTCGCACTGAGTGGTTTGTCTGATTCTACTGCAATTGTGTGGTTTCTTCTGGCATTGATTGCTGCCATGCAACAGAAGGGTTGGATGGTCGGTCTCTGGATTGGTTTGATGTTAGCAACGCGACCATCATATTTTCCGTTGGCTCTTGGGATGGCAGTCGCACCCCTTTGGGAAAGTTATGCAGGCTTCAGGCTGGTAGCCTACCTTAAGGCAAGCTTGGCTATTGCCGGTATTGGGGCACTTAGCCTGTTGTTTATCTGGTTTTATGATGGCGCTGCATATTTTGAAGAGGGAGCCCGGTTTACCCAAGGGCATTTTGCTATTTGGGGAAATACCGCAGAAGGTGATAGCTCTAGTTTTTGGCAATGGGTGACGTCTTTAAAGGAAGGAATAGGTTGGTTCAGCCTGGTTATTGTCGCCGTTTCGTTATTACATGCCGGACTTTGGCGTGCCATCGCTGGGATTGTGTCACCAACACTATCTTCTACGGAATTAAAGAAGCAGCAACTTACCCTTATGGCAATCATTGCCCTGCTGTACTGGGCTTGGATCACCATCGGGCAAAACCCGGATAACTTACGCCATTGGACCCCGGTACTTATTCTGTTCCTAGTCACTTTTCCTGTGCAGCTGAGCGGCTTAACACAAACGGCAGACGTTGGAAGTCTTCGAATGAAGGTGGCATATGTACTTGGCTCCGGTTCGATAGTGTATTGCCTGGTACTCGGCTACCCAAGTGTTTATGGAACGCCGCGACAGGCACCAATTCAGCAGGCAATCGAGTGGATTAAAGCTAACTCGCAAGTCAAGGTTGTCGGTACTAACTATAGTGTGAACTTGTTGCGTGATCAGTTAGGTGGTCATGGGATCTACGACATGTATTACCCCAGCAGCCAATTAGCCTTGATTGATGCTGATAAACGAATCCCTCAGAGCGCGTGGCGGTTATCGGGAACGCCGCTTAATAATAAGTGTTTAGCTGCTAAGTTAGAGCCAAGGTTCATCGGTGAAAGGCGTCTCTTTTTATATCAAATTGGTCAGTGCCGTCGGTTACTGAACTGAATTTATCAAGTGTAAAGACGAATGAAATTAAATAGTAAATTTAAGCCGGCAAAGCAACTTATGCTCGTGTTGCTGGCCTTGCTTTGCCAGCCGGCAATGGCGATCGAGAAAAGTAGCTCGATGCTGTTTAATCAAGATAAAAGTCGGATCATCAGTGCTAACTTTGATGCCGGTAGCGTCAGTATCCTTGCCCGTGATGATGGTAAGTTAATTGCCGAGTCAACAATTGGCCGTGATATTCGCCGTATCGCGCAGACTGATGACGGTAAGTTGTTGCTGGCGACTGATTATATGAACGATCGGGTTGTACTACTGGATGCAATGACGTTGGAAACCAAACGCGTGACAGCTGTACCTTCGCGCCCGTTTGGTGTGGTATATGACCCGCAGCATCGGCAGTTTTATGTCACAAGTTTTGAGCGCGATAAGCTGCTGGTTATAAATACTGATGGCGAAGTCAGTAATACCATTGAGACAGCATCAACACCACGAGGCCTGGCGCTTACTGATGATGGGCGTTTGCTGGTGACTCACTCACTTTCAGGGCAGGTATCTATCTATGATGTGACTGGAGAACTGCCGCAGCTGATTAAGGTCGTGCAACTAGCCGATAGTGCGGCCGATTCGGTTAAGACAAATCCGCAGGGTAAACCACGCCAGTTGGATAATATTGCAATTTCCCCTGATGGCAGTCAGGCCTGGTTGCCCCATGTTTTATGGTCATTTGGCCACGACTTCCAGTTCCAGTCGACAGTTTTTCCGACCGTGTCCATTTTGGATTTGGAACCGGGTAACGAGCATGAAATTGTTGATGAGCGGAAGCAACTTTTCAAACAGATTAACATTATCGAAAGTGGAAACAGGATTCGGATTGTTTCGAATCCTCATGATGCGGTGTTCACTGATGATGGTAACAAGATCATCTTTACTCTGGCAGGTTCCGAAGACCTGATGGTGTTTGACCTGTCACGTCAGGGAAAGAAGAATAAAAATCGTCACCGCCGCAAGAAATTCCAGGGCGGGGTGAAAGCAACCCAGATTTATCGCAATGTGCCGGGTAATAACCCGCGGGGCCTGCTGGTTTCCGGGCGCGAGCTTTATGTACAAAATGCGATGTCATTGGATATAGCCAAGTTTGATACCGGGGCAGCAGGACCGTTCTCAAAAGTTAAGCTAACGCAGGCCAATTTTGCCGATTTGGTTTCTGTTGACCCTTTGCCGAAGCAGCTACGTTTGGGCAAGACATTGTTTAATAGTGCCAATATGGGGGATTATCCCGATTTCCCAATGGCCGGTGATTTCTGGATGAGCTGTAACTCTTGTCACCTTGATGGTTTCAATTTTACTAACCGTCAGTTGATGAAAGACGGCAAGAAAGATCGTTTCAGTAATGCGCTTACCGGCCATGTTGATGTACGAAAAATGATCGCTGGTGATCCGATTGGAGCCTATATCGATATAATCCAGAAGACTCAGGGCGGGATGGGTGGAGACCCTCGCGAAGAATCATTGCCACCGGTTAACGTTGAGAATCCCCCGCTGGAAGTGGTCAAGATGATGACGGCCCTGAACGAGTATGTTCGTGCACCAGAGAACCTGCCTTATTTATCAACCTGGCTGCGGTTGGATGATAACAAGCGCTATACCCACCCAAGTGAGTGGATTAACTCCGCTGAGTGTGCAGACTGTCATACCACGATTTATGATCAGTGGGCAGATTCAAACCACGGGATGAATATGGATCACCCGTATTATCGTTTCCAGGAAGATGTTGCAGCCCAAAGTGAAGGTGAGGAATTCCGTGTCTTGTGCCGCGGCTGCCATGCACCTCAGATGGTGATAAATGGTGACAAAAAGCCGATGTCTGATTTTGGTGATATGTGGGAAAAAGGAGGAAAGTCGCTGAAACAGGCCTATGCTCATGGTCAGTCGGTGAGTGAACGAGGAACGGGCTGTGTTTTCTGTCACCGGGTTACCAAAGCGGAAAATGCCGGGGGCAATACCGATATGACGGTTAATATTAAAGACCGTGAAAGTTATGTGTTCGATGATGTTAAAAACAGCATGTTCAAATGGCTGGCTGAGAAACAAATCAATGCGTCACCGGAACAGCACAAAGCATCATATTCCAACCCTGAGCTTTACCAAAGTTCGCTTTATTGTGCGACTTGCCATAATGAGTTCACTACCGGACAGGGGGCGAATATCAATGATAACTTTGGCGAGTGGCTGGCATCACCGTTTAATGCGCCAGATGATCCCAAGCAGCATAAAACCTGTATTGACTGCCATATGACTCAGGATGTGGCTGATTTCAATAACAAGGTAGGGGGACAGTCAACCAATAATGGCCCGATGAAGTCAAATTTACGTTCGCACCACTTGGTTGGCGGCAACTACTTCTTTACCGGTATGCGCAACCCTGAACACAAGAAGATGAGTGTTGATATTCTCAAAACAGCGCTGACTCTTGAGGTGGAAAAGCAGGGGAATAAGCTGACGGCCAAGATAACGAATGTTAACTCTGGTCATGATATGCCTGGTGGTGCCCGTCGTCAGGTCTGGCTGGAAGTGATTGCGACCGACGCTAACGGCCTGCGTGTATATAGCAGTGGTGTTATGGAAAACGGGGTGATCCCGAAAGATTCACGTAAGTTTATTAAGGTCGGGGTTGACAAAGATGGTAAGCCTGTAGGTTTACGTTTCTGGCGCTATGTGAAAATCGGTAAAGATACTCGGATTAAATCCGGAGAGACTCGTAATGAGGTATTTGAGTTGCCGAAGGATGTTGAATACCCGTTAACGGTATCAACCAGGGTTCTCTACCAAGTGTTTGCCAAGGGGTTGACCGATAAGGTTCGTAATGCCTACCCGGATGAAAATATTCCGGATCCGGAGGTTATCGAACTACAGAAAGTGGTGAAGACCTATTTATCACCAGTACAGTAAGGTGGTTATTCCGGCTCAGGTGCCAGTAAGTACCTGAGCCTTTTAAACTCGCCCTTCGGGAGGGCTCCAGCCGCTCGATAACTGCTCCAAATTGTTTTGATATAGAACCACTATATCTTCATCAATTTGGGTTGTTCTCAAACAGCTGTGAGCGCTCTGATTGGATCAGATAATTGTTCAGTTTGGTATTACCAGTCAACGCCTTTTCGGGCTTTGATACCGCTTTCGAATGCATGTTTAACATTACGCACTTCTGATACGGTATCTGCCAGCTCGATCAGGCTGCGATGAGCACTACGTCCGGTCACAATCACAGACTGCATAACCGGGCGGTTGGTGATGGCCTCAATTACTTCGTCTAAATCTATATAGTCATACGTGACCATATAGGTCAGTTCATCGAGTAAAACTACATCATAGCGTTCATCGGCCAACATTTTTTTGCATTCAGTCCATGTTTCCTGAGCGGCTGCTGCATCGGCTGCTTTGTTCTGGGTTTCCCAGGTAAAACCGGTCGCCATAACGGCGAAATCGACGCCATGGGATTGAAGCAGGTTTCTTTCACCACAGTCCCAGGTGCCTTTGATGAATTGAGCAACACCGCACTTTTGACCGTGTCCGACAGCTCTGGCAATGGTGCCGAAACCAGAGGTTGATTTGCCTTTACCGTTACCGGTGATAATCAGGAACAGACCTTTTTCATCCTGTGCAGCTTCAATTCTGGCATCCACTTTCTGCTTGAGCTTCTGCTGACGAGCTTTATGCCTTTCGTCCTTATCGGTTTGTTCAACCATAGGGTGACCTTAATGTTAATGGAATTGAATAATGCTATCGGTGATAACGGAGTTTGATATTGGTATTAGAGCAATGCCAGTAATGTCATGTATCCGGTAAGTTCGCAGAGCTGCTGGGCCGCACCCAGACAGTCGCCCGTGTAGCCGCCGAGCTGACGTTCAAACCATTTACCGCAAAGGGATCGGGTTACCAGCAGTACCGCAATCAATATCAATGTCGTTTTCAACGGCAGTAACAGTAATATAATCAATCCAGTGACGATTAAAACCCACAAATCATGCAGGCTTTGATGATTGGCTAATGGTTTGACCTTGCTATGCTGATCGGCTCGAACATAAGGGTAAGCGAAGATCAGGCTGGCAGCACACACCCGGCTTAGGGTATGCATTACAACAAGTGCAGTCGTAGGTAGCCATGGATTGATATCGCCAATGGCTGTTAGTGTTATCCACTTCATTCCTAAAACCATTACAAGTGCGCAGGCTCCATAGGTACCAAGCCGTGAATCTTTCATGATTTCAAGTTTTTGTTCTGGCTTCCAGCCGCCTCCGAAGCCATCAAAAGTATCAGCCAGCCCATCTTCGTGAAAAGCGCCGGTAATCAGCAGGCTACCTATCATTGCTAGAGCAACAGCGATTGACGGAGGAAATAAGGTTAGTGTTGCAAGGTAGATAATCGCGCTGATTACACCAACTATTGTGCCGACGACACCAAAGTAGCGATTAGCCTGATTGAGTCGCTGTGGTGAATAGGGGGCATCAGAAGGAATTGGTATCCGGGTGAAAAATGCCAAGGCGACTAAGAAAATCTGCCATTGTTTTTTTAGCCCGGTTGTTTTGTTTTCTCCAGCTACGATATCGCTATTACAGGTTTGTATCTGGTTGTCGGCGTTCACACGGTCACTCCTGCTTCACCGAAGCTCGCCATATTGTTGTAGAACTCACAAGCCGAACGGATGATTGGCAGAGCCAGAGCGGCTCCAGTACCTTCACCTAAACGCAAGCCTAAATTCAACAAGGGGGTGGCATCGAGGTGTTGGAGCATTCGTTGATGTCCGGACTCTTCGGAGCAGTGGCAGTAGATGAAATAATGATTAGCTTCAGGATACATAGCTGTCGCCAGCATTGCTGCCGCTGTTGAGATAAAACCATCGACCAGGACAGACATTTTTAATTCAGCTGCTTTAAGCATGCCACCGGTAATTTGGGCTATTTCAAATCCGCCGAGACAAGCCAGAATGCTGAGTGGATCTTTTAGTTGTGTGCGGTGTAAGTCCAGCGCCTGGGTAATGAGTGCTTGTTTACGCTGTAGCTGGCTGTCGTCTATGCCTGTACCTCGTCCAACGCATTCATCGGCAGGAATTTTTAATATTGCTGCCATAATCGCTGCGGCACTACTGGTATTGCCTATTCCCATCTCACCAAAACCGACCAAATTACAGCCTTGCTGATGGTGCTTAGCGATTAGGTCAGCACCATAATTGATCCCTTGGAGAGCGATTTTTTTTGACATGGCAGCTTGTTGGCTGAAATCTTCAGTGCCGTTGCCAAGCCGTTGTTTAATTAACTGCGGGTGGTCATCGGCTTCGATTTTGGTGCCAGCATCAATAACTTGCAGTGCCATGTCATTAACACGACAAAAACAGTTGATAGCCGCGCCACCGGCAAGAAAGTTGATGACCATCTGAGTGGTGACTTCGCTTGGGGCTATGCTCAATCCGTGGCGGGCAATACCATGATCACCGGCAAATACCAGCAGATGAGGCTGGTTTATAGCGATAGTCTCTGCCTGTTGGATCAGGGCTAGCTGGGTTGCGATATCTTCAAGTTGCCCCAAGGCTCCAAGCGGTTTGGTTTTGTCATTAATTTTGTGCTGGATCTGATTTAAAACAGATGTATCTGGTGAAGTGATGGTAAACATGGATGCCACTCTCCCTGTTCATGGCAAAATAAAGGCTGGTTTGTTGCGTCACTGTATTTCGGCGATAAGAAATTTTGCGCCTGCGAGAACACTAAGGCAATGGAAGCGCAGAAAAAATTATTGGATTACTTGTAAAGTTTTATGAGGTGTATAGGATTTATCGTATTATATGGTACGATGTACTAATTGCTAGTGTTCAGTAAATGTTGCTCAGTAGATATTGACGAGGAAAAATATGCCATGTAAGTCGATTGTCGTTTTGTTGTTTAGTTTGATCATTTGTGGGTGTTCAAGCCGTTTGCCGACGGAAGAAGAACAGCAGAGTAATTTGATTCAGCATCTCGATAAGATGGTCGAAGTGGAATATATCCGTGACGCGACCGGTTTGCAGTGGGTATCTCCAACTCTGAAGATTTCGCAATACGACAAGTTGAAGATCGAGCCGGTTGATTTGCATCAGAGTGCAAAGGCGGTTCGTCAGATCCCTGAACCAGTTCTTGAAAGGATCTCCCTGCGATTGACAAGCAAGCTTAAACAGGAGCTTGCTGATGGTGTCGAGCTGGTGGATGGGCCGAAAGATAAGGCCGCGACGCTAAAGATAATGATTAGTCGGGCAAGTACTGATATGGAAGACTTGCAGATCAACGAAGTGTTGCCTTACGGGGCATTAATTGGTGGCGCTAAAGCTTTACTTGGAACCCGGGATAGAAATGTCAGGATTTTGCTTGAAGCGCAACTGGTCGATAGTCAGAGTGAAGAGATATTGGCTGAGCGAGTAGGGGTCATACTTGCCAAAGGTATTTTAGAGAACGATACGGTTGAGCTGGAATACGATCAGATCAAAGATACGGTCGATCGTTTTACCCAGGACATTGTTCACTTTATTCGCCTGACGGCTTATCAGGCCACACTGAACGAAACAGAGCAGGGCTAGGCCCTGCTCATTGATTTATATGCAGGTGAATACCATTACTAGCAGCTATGAAGAATAGCTTCAACGGTATCTTCGTAATTCATACCAACCTGTTCGGTTGCTAGCGGGAATACGCTTCTTGCTGTCATACCTGGTGCTGTGTTGATTTCAATAGCGTAGAAATGGTCATTTTCGTCAGCAATTACATCAATACGTCCCCAACCTGATGCGTTAACAGCACGGAAGGCTGCCAGTGCTAAAGCCTGAATTCGTTCTTCTTGAGCTGAAGTCAGGTTGGCTGGGCAGTGGTAGCAGGTATCAGCAGACTTGAATTTGGCTTCATGACTGAAGAAAGAGTGGGAATGTTCGATTTCCACTGTCGGTAATACCTGTTGCCCAAGAATACTTACTGTAAACTCACGTCCTGAAACAAAGCTCTCAATAAGTACTTTATCTTCATATTGGAATGCTTCGCTGATAAAGTGGGAAAGCTCTTCAAGGTTGTGGGCTTTATTGATGCCGATGCTACAGCCTTGGGTAGCAGGTTTGACGACCAGAGGGAATTTGTAACCATCAATCAGGTTCGGTAGAGACTCTTCGCGATAATCTGACTGGTATAGTTCAAAGAAGCGGGGAGTGGTAATGTCGGATGCCTGCCAGACTTTTTTCGTCATCGCCTTATCAATACCAACAGCTGAAGCGCGGTGATCACTGCCAGTATAAGGAATGTTTAGTAGTTGAAGGGCTGCCTGAATTGTCCCGTCTTCACCGTCTCCACCATGTAGGGCCAGGAAGGCTTTGTCGATATTCAGTGTTGGTAATGATGTAAAATCAAAGGATTCGTCAACATCAATATCGATTACGTCGTAACCTTTGCGCTTTAAAGCTCCGGAAACTGCTGTACCGGACATTAATGAGATGCTTCGTTCACTCGAAGAACCACCATATAAAACAGCGACTTTTTTTACCACGATGAGGTTCCCTCTTGCGTAATATGGAATGTATAGTGTTTTGAATGCGAAGTTGAATGCAATTAGTGGCTAAGCAATAGCGTTTCTATTGCAGCTGCGTATATTATCACTAGGAATTGATATGTCTAATAATACCTATAAAGTACTTGTAGTTTGTATGGGGAACATCTGTCGCTCACCGACGGCAGAAGCCGTTCTTCGTGCTAAAGCGAGTGAATATGGTGTCAATATAGAGATTGATTCTGCTGGTACGATTGGATTTCACCAGGGTGAATGTCCGGATCATCGTGCCCAGGTTGCCGGAGAGGCTAGAGGGTATAGCTTTTCAGGGATCAGGGCGCGGAAAGTTGAGCTGATTGATTTTGAATACTTCGATCTTATTCTGGCTGCTGATCGAGCCAATTTAGATGATTTGCGAGAGATTTGCCCTCAACCTCATCAAGGTAAGTTGGCTTTGTTTCTGGATTACTCCGACTGCGGTGTTACAGAAATTCCGGACCCTTATTACGGGGGGGCTTATGGTTTTAATCATGTGCTTGATTTGATCGAGGATGCGACAGAGCGTTTGTTAAAAACAATTCCCAGATAGGCAATCTGAAAGAAAAAACGCCCGCAATTGCGGGCGTTTTTTGTTGGGAAGTAGTGATTATCCCAAAGTATCAGTTGCAACTTTATAGGTTGGATCTTCCATCATATTAACTTCTACAAGGTTGCCTGCTTTCTTAAGCAGAGAGCGGCATTCCGGGCTCAGGTGACGGATGTGCAGTTTTTTCCCCTGGCTTGCATAGCGTTCTGCGATGGTATCAATCGCTTCGATAGCTGAGTGATCCGCTACACGTGAACCTGCAAAGTCAATGATTACGTCGCTAGGGTCATTTTGTGCATCGAACAGCTCCAGGAAGTGTGAAGCCGAACCGAAGAATAGCGGACCGTTAACAACGTAGACTTTCGAACCCTGTGCATCGGTATGGCTTGATGCATAGATGTGTTTTGCGTGATCCCAGGCAAATACAAGTGCAGAGTAAATGACACCCACAATAACAGCCAGTGCAAGGTCAGCGGCAACGGTTACACAGGTTACCAGGATAATGGCGAAGAAGTCGTGTTTAGGCACTTTACGCGCCATTTTGAAACTTGCCCACTCGAAGGTACCGATAACAACCATGAACATAACGCCAACCAGCGCTGCCAGAGGGATCATCTCGATCAATGCAGAACCAAACAGGATAAACAGCAACAGACCAACAGCGCCTGTGATGCCTGAAAGACGACCGCGACCACCGGAGTTGATGTTAATCATCGACTGGCCGATCATGGCGCAACCACCCATAGCTCCGAACACAGAACAGGTAATGTTAGCCAGACCCTGACCAACACATTCACGGTTACCTTGGCCGCGTGTACCGGTCATTTCGTCGATAACTGTTAGTGTCAGCAGAGATTCAATCAGGCCAACGGCAGCTAGGATCAGGGAGTACGGTAGGATGATCTGCAACGTTTCCATGTTGAAACCAACTTCCGGTAATGCAAACGTTGGCAAGCTACCAGCTAGCGTTGCAGATGTGTCGCCACTCATGGTTCGGACAAAGTCAACAACAGTGCGAGAATCAAGACCCAGGCCGTGTACAAGCGCGGTTACGGTAATGATTGCAACTAGTGATGATGGTACGGCAGTAGTTAGTTTTGGCAAAAAATGGATGATAGCCATGGTCAGTGCCACAAGGCCTAGCATGATGTACAGCTGGGTGCCCTGCATCCACTGTAATGCGCCTGATGCGTCTGGTACTTTAAACTGACCAAGCTGTGCAAGGAAAATAACGATAGCCAGACCGTTAACAAAACCAATCATAACCGGGTGAGGTACCATTCGGATGAATTTACCCAGTTTGAATATCCCTGCCAGGATCTGCAATACACCGGCCAGCATGACGGCGGCGAACAGATACTGAATACCGTGCTCAGCTACCAGGCTAACCATAACAACGGCCATTGCGCCAGTGGCACCTGAAATCATGCCTGGGCGACCGCCAATCACAGCAGTAACCAGGCCAACGATGAAGGCGGCGTATAGGCCAACCATTGGATCGACACCTGCTACGAAAGCAAAAGCAACAGCTTCAGGTACCAGTGCCAGGGCAACGGTTAGCCCTGAAAGAACGTCATTTTTGACGCTTTGACGCGAAAATTGAGGGAATTCAAACATTTTATTTGGTTTTGTTCCGGTTCAGTTATCTAAAGAGCGTATGAAGCTGCGAATCCTACAGAAATCTGTGATTTAGTTCAACTTTCAAGCGCAGTTTGAGTAAAAAAGTGTTAGCAGTGCTAGAAAACTTTGATGTCAGTTGTATTAAGTTAAAAAAATGGCCGAAATTCACAAAATATACAAATTCAAATTTCAGACAAAAAAAAGCCATGCATATAGCATGGCTTTTTAGCGTTTTTAACTGACTTAACTCATAGATGGTTTTGTCATTGGCGCTACAGCAACATTCGTTGCTGTCTGGCTACCAGCCTGACGAGTTTGAGCTCGCGACTCACGTAGCGGCGCTGCAGCAAAAACCGTATTATCTTCAGCTTCAGCAGGGGCCGGTGCTTTTGCCATTGGCGCGATAGCATGGCGGCCTCGTGGTGAAGTTGCGGTTACTACAACATGAGAGTCATCTTTAACTTCAGCTTTCTCTGTTGTTTCAGTTTCAGCTACGACCGGAGTGGTTTCAGGTTGTTTCTCTGCTACCACTTCTTCAGCTTCTGCAATTACCGGCTCTTCTTTAGCTACAGGGGCTTGAGGTGCTGGTTCTTTGGCTTTCACTTCAGTGCGTAGTGGGAAAGCTTTACCCATAGCCAGTTCAGGCATGGCTACACCACCTAGTACTGGTGCTGTAACGTCTTCCTGAGTTTCGGTAGCTTCAACGTTTGTATCAGCGCTTTCTTTTTCTGCAATGGCTTCAACGGTAGGTTTGGTTGCTCGAGCCCAAACTTTACCCATAGCCATTTCAGGAGAAGCGACACCCGTAGATGGGCGAACGGCTTTAGGCTTTTCTACAACGGTTACCACATTTTCCATTGCGTCCAGCGTATCGGCAACTTCTTCTACTGCCTGGCCTACAGCATCAGACAGAGCATCAGTATCGATACTCTTCTCTGGACGGGTATCACGGATACGGCGGCGGCGTTGGCCACTTGCACGTAGGTGACGTGGTGAGCGGCGGTTGCGGCGCTGGCCGTTTTCCTGCTCGTTGTTTTGTTCTGCCGGCTCTTTATCAGCTTTAGGCTCTTGAGCTTGGGCTTCTTTGGCCATTGCCATTCCTTGCTCTTGTAGCGGAGATTGTTTCTTCTCTTCAACTACAGGTTCAGCTTGTTGGCTTTGAACTGGCGCTTGCTCTTGTTCGTCAGTAATACGAATTTTTTTACGTAGCTGACGGCGCTGGCGGCGCTGTTTGACCTTGGTTGCTTTCTCTTGCTCTTGCTCTTGTTCGCGCTTCTCTTCAGCAGCAGGTTTTTCAGCTTTGGCTGCTTGTTCCTCTTTACGGCGCTGTTTCTGTGCTTGGATTTCTTCGCGACGAGACTGGCGCTTCTGCTCTTTGGCTTCTTCGCTACGCTGTTGGCGTTGTTTATCCTGTTTTTCAGGCTGTTGACGCTCCTGCTTCGCTTTTTCTCCACGTTCACTACGGCGACGCTGTTTGGTCTGCTCACCAGCGGCAGCACGGTTATCGCGCTCACCTTCTTGCTGACGGGTACGAGTACCATCTTTACCGCGGCGTTCTTTGCGCTCGCCTCGGCGGCTGTCTTTGCGCTCACCACGACGGCCTTCCTGATGTTCACCACGGCGGCCTTGACCACGCTTGCCTTGTTTCTCTTTTGGTTGCTCTGGTTCAGGCTCAGCAGAACCAGCGAACAGGTTGGAGATGGCAGAGAACAAACGGCTGAACAGGCTTGATTTTTCCTCTTCTTGCTTCACAGCTTTTTTTGCTGCAGGGGCTTTTTTGACCTGAGGTTGCTCTTTTGGAGCCACAAAGCCTTGCAACACAGGTTCTTCACGCTTCTTGATGATGCGTTCCTGCTGGCTGGAATCGGCTGTTTCAGCTTCTTTCAAAGCTTCAATCGCACGAGGCAGGTGGTAAGACAGTGTATTCTGCTCATCTCCAGAGCGAACACGCAATACTTCGTAATGCGGTGTTTCCATGTCTGCATTCGGTACGATAATGACGCGTACATCATGAGATTTCTCAATGTGTTGTACAGAGCGGCGTTTTTCGTTCAGCAGATAGGAGGCAATGGCAACAGGTACAATTGCGAGTACCTGAGAGGTATTGTCTTTTAGAGCTTCTTCTTCGATCAGACGTAGAATAGACAGTGACAGAGATTCGCTATCACGAATCACACCTGTACCGGTACAACGCGGACAAACGTGATGGCTAGCTTCGGCTAGAGACGGGCTCAGGCGCTGGCGAGACATCTCTAGTAGACCGAAACGTGAAATACGACCGATCTGAACACGAGCACGGTCCATGCGAACAGCTTCACGCAAGCGGTTTTCAACTTCACGCTGGTGGCGAACCGGCGTCATATCGATAAAGTCGATAACAACGAGACCACCCAAGTCACGCAGGCGTAGTTGGCGGGCGATTTCGTCGGCTGCTTCTAGGTTTGTCTGAAGTGCTGTTTCTTCGATATCACCACCTTTGGTTGCTCGGGCGGAGTTGATATCGATTGATGTCAGTGCTTCTGTTGGGTCGATAACAATCGACCCACCTGATGGCAGGCGAACTTCACGCTGGAAAGCCGATTCAATCTGGTTTTCAATTTGGTAGTGGTTAAATAGCGGTGTTTCGGCGTTTTCGTACAGTTTAACACGTGACAGGAAGTCCGGACGTACCTGCTCAATATGGCTGCGGGCACGGTCGTAGATCTTCTTGCTGTCAATAACGATTTCACCGATATCACGACGTAGATAATCACGGATTGCACGGGCAATAACGTTGCTTTCCTGGTGGATTAGGAAAGGTGCCGGTGCCGAATCAGCGGCTTGTTTCACACGCTCCCAGTGGTTTAGCAGATAGTTTAGATCATATGCCAGATCTTCTGCTGACTTACCAACACCCGCTGTACGCACGATCAGACCCATACCCTGAGGTAGTTCGAGTGTGCTTAGCGCAGCCTTAAGCTGAGTACGCTCTTCTCCTTCGATTCGGCGTGAAATACCGCCAGCTCGAGGGTTGTTAGGCATCAGGACAAGGTAGCTACCCGCAAGCGAGATAAAAGTAGTTAGTGCGGCGCCTTTGTTGCCTCGCTCTTCTTTGTCAACTTGAACGATAACTTCCTGGCCTTCTTTCAGGACTTCCTTGATGTTTGGACGACCTTGGTAAGTGTAATCTGCCGGGAAATAATCGCGAGCGACTTCTTTAAGTGGAAGGAAACCGTGGCGTTCTGCACCATAATCAACGAACGCTGCTTCCAGGCTTGGTTCGATACGTGTGATGCGGCCTTTGTAGATATTTGCTTTTTTAGATTCGTGACCAGGGCTTTCGATATCAAGATCAAAGAGCTTCTGCCCATCAACTAATGCGACGCGCAACTCTTCCTTTTGAGTTGCGTTAATCAACATTCTTTTCATTATATTGTACTCGTTTTTGTCGTTGTGTTAGCGACTCGATTTGCGGGTTTATATTGGTGGCGCCGGACTCCAAGTCTGTTGTTAATGCAACCTCACGGCTGGAATTCAGGAGTGCTATCTGGCAACACGTTATAGTCCAACTGTATCAAGATGATTAGATCAGAAAATATACAGTTGGCATCACCGTTTCATGCGGCGGTATCTGTCACACCAATAAAAAATCGACAATCGAATACACTAAAAAACACTCCGGTGACTTTAACGTCTTACGCCGTATGCTGCGTTTTTCGCCGGAGCTGTATAATAAATAATCACTTAGGTGATCTTTTGCTCATGGTATTACAAGCGTAGGCACTTTTTCCTACTCTCGCACGCAATCATAGCAGGGTGACTTTTTTGCGGCAATCTGCTTTGTATGCGTGATACAATCAAAACCTATGAAAGATGATAAACCAAAAGTGCAATTCATCGAGATTACTGATGACTTTGCAGGCCAGCGGATCGATAATTTTCTTCTTGCGCGGCTTAAAAACGTTCCCAAAAGTATGATTTACCGTATTTTGCGAAAGGGTGAGGTGCGAGTAAATAAAAAACGGATAAAACCTGAATATAAGTTGTGTGACGGTGACCTTGTCAGGGTTCCACCGGTACGGGTGCCGCAAAAAGAGGAGCAGGCGCCAGTAAGCACCAAGTTGGATAAGGTCGCTGAATTGGAATCCTGCGTTATCTATGAAGATGATCAGATGCTGATTCTGAATAAGCCATCCGGTACGGCAGTGCATGGTGGTAGCGGGCTGAAGTTTGGTGCGATCGAGGCACTGCGTGCTTTACGTCCTGATGCACGCTTCCTGGAACTTGTTCACCGCATCGATCGTGATACGTCGGGTATTTTGTTGATTGCTAAGAAACGTTCCGCGCTTCGTAAGCTGCAGGAGCAGTTCCGTAACAAAACGGTGCAGAAGTATTATTTTGCACTGGTTATGGGGGAGTGGAAGGCGAGCTGCAGAAAGGTGACGGCGCCACTGCTTAAAAATGAAGTGAATAGCATCGTTCGGGTTAATCCTAACGGTAAGGCTTCGGATACCCGTTTCAAGGTGATTGAGCGCTTGGATCAGGCGACCTTGGTTCAGGCCAGTCCGGTAACGGGGCGTACCCATCAGATCCGGGTACATTGTCAGTATACCGGTCACCCGATTGCCTGGGATGATCGTTATGGTGACCCGCGTTTTGATGCTTACACTAAGAAAACGGGCCTCAATCGACTATTTCTTCATGCGGCAAACATTAAGTTCACCCATCCTAAAACGGAAGAGGTGATGGAAATTAATGCGCCGATGGAACCCAAGTTGCTGAAAGCGATTAAACAGCTACGTAAGGGCAACTAACAATTTTATTGTGTGGTTTGTCTAATATTTATTAAGGCGAGGGATGTGAGTCTCTCGCCTTTTACTATGGGCGTTGTAATTAGGAATCACTGCTAAAGGATACAGATCCCTTGTTTTGCTAGCATTTCACGTAGTGCGATTAGTGGCAATCCCACTAGTGTGTTGGGATCTCTTCCTTCCAGTCTGTCAAACAGTGCGATTCCCAGTCCCTCACTTTTGAAGCTGCCTGCACAGTTAAGCGGCTTTTCACGTTCGACATAGTTGTAAATCTCTTGTTCGGTTAATGCTCTGAAGTGAACATGGAACAGCTCGCAAATGATATCACTGTGACCGGTTTTTGCGTTATGCAGGCAAAGGCCGGTATAGAAAGTGACGGTTTGACCGCTGGCAGCCTGAAGTTGCTGACAGGCTTTCTCTACGGTATGAGGTTTACCAACGATTTCGCCATTGATAACACAAACCTGATCCGAGCCAATAATAAGGTGTTCCGGATAATCCGGTGCGCAGGTTTTGGCTTTGGCTTCGGCAAGACGCATTACCAGCTGTTCAGCCATTTCATTAGCAAGAGGACTTTCGTCGGTTTCCGGGCTGGCAGTATCGAACGGGTAATGTAATTTATCCAATAAAGCTTTTCGAAAAGGAGATGTGGATGCTAATAGCAAAGGTTGAGTCATAGTGATACACGGATGGTTTTAGGTTGTGTTAGTCTAGCGGGCAATTGGTATTGAGGCTATGGCTGGTTTTTATTGTTCCGGCGATATCTGGTTCGGTGAAATATCATCGGGTATTTATTCAGAATCCGCCATACTGAAAGTGTGCTGGGTTGGAGTAATTACTGGTTGTGTTTTAGTCAGTTTTTGTGTGTTATTTGTTCATTGTGGTGGTTAAGATCAACTTCTTGATTGTCAGGCAGATAACAGACAAAAAGGTGGAAATGTCTTCGATTGGCGCGAAGCGCTTTATCGTGAACAGGTGAATTGGCTAAATGCTGTTAATTCGCGCACATTTCCTTTGACTCAAACTGATTAGAAGGCTAATATTCGCGCCCTATGCAAAAGGTAAAATTGCCGCTAACGGTTGATCCGGTTCGCGCTGCTCAGAAAAAACTCGACTATGATGGAATCATCAAAGCCGAGCTTCTTGAGCGTCTGGCCGAGTCAACACAGAGCGTAACACGTGATGCAAACGTCACCTTATCATTTGACTTTGACCAACGTCACCTTGCGTTTATGCGCGGTTGTGCAGATGTTGAAGTGATGTTGACCTGTCAGCGATGCCAGGAAGGGTTCAAGCACGAATATCGTGTTGAATTCTGTTATAGTCCGCTCCTCAAACCAGAGGAAGCAGATGATTTTCCGGAAGCTTATGAGCCGGCTGACGTCGACGAAAATGGTGAGATCAACCTGATTCAAATCGTTGAAGACGAGTTGATTCTGGAACTACCTCAAGTCGCTATGCATGATGAAGCTGACTGTAAAGCCAGTGGAAACATGACTTTTGGTGAGATCCCCGTTGCTGATGAGCGTCCGAATCCGTTTGCAGTATTGAAAAATCTAAGTAAGTAATTTAACAGGAGTAGGGTTAATGGCCGTACAAAAGAGCAAAAAATCACGTGCAGCACGTGGTATGCGTCGTTCTCACGATGCACTAACAACTGCAGCTGTATCTGTAGATTCTGCAAGTGGTGAAACTCACCTACGTCACCACGTGACTGCTGACGGTTTCTACCGTGGCCGTAAGGTTATCAACAAATAAGGTTGAACCTTGAGTGGTCTAACCGTTGCACTTGATGCAATGGGCGGGGATTTCGGTCCCCAAGTAACAGTGCCTGCCTCCGTGCAGGCATTGTTACAATACCCGGAGCTCAAAGTTATTCTTTTTGGTGATCAAAGTGCGATCACATCTCAACTGTCTCTTCTAAACCAACTTCACCATCCCCGAATTCGCGTGGTTCATTGCGATCACGTTATTGCTGATGATACTCGCCCTTCTCATGCCTTGCGTCGAAGCAAAGGATCTTCCATGCGTACAGCATTGGATGCGGTTGCCGACAGGCAAGCGGATGCTTGTGTCAGTGCCGGTAATACGGGTGCGCTGATGGCATTGTCTCGCTATACGCTAAAGCAGCTTCCAGGTGTGGATCGCCCTGCATTGGTGTCGGCGATTCCGACTAAGACCCAGAGCATGACCTGGCTTCTGGATCTCGGGGCGAATGTCTCGTGTGATGCCGATACCTTATTCCAGTTTGCGGTGATGGGAGCGGTGCTGGCTGAGCAGAGGAGCGGAACACCACCGCGCGTTGCCTTGCTCAATATTGGTCAGGAAGAGATTAAAGGAAATGATTTAGTCAAACGTTGTGCTGAAATGTTGGCAAATTCACGCGATATTCATTACATCGGCTATCTTGAAGGTGATGAGCTTTATAGTGGTCGTGCTGATGTAATTGTGTGTGATGGTTTTGTCGGCAACGTGAGCCTGAAGACCAGCGAAGGGGTGGCTAATTTATTTATTGAAAGCATCAAAAATGCGGTTACCGACAATCCACTGAAGCGCTTGGTTGCTAAGTGGTTGTTTAGTGACCTGTTTGAGAGCCTGAAACAGTTGAACCCCGACCAGTATAATGGTGCAAGTCTGTTAGGATTGCGCGGTATTGTGGTCAAAAGCCATGGAAGTGCTGATATTGCCGCTTTCTCAAATGCAATTGGCGAAGCGGTGCACGAGGTCAAACGGCAAATACCGACAAAAATCAGTGACCGTTTGGAAGAAGTCTTACTCGAGAGGCATTATTAGTCTTCATGTATAGCAAAATTTTAGGTACCGGCAGCTACCTGCCAGAACAAGTCCGCTCTAATGCCGATTTGGAAAAGATGGTCGATACCAGCGATGAATGGATCGTTGCTCGTACCGGTATTCGTGAACGTCGAATTGCATCTGCAGATGAAACTGTAGCTGTAATGGGATATCAGGCTTCTTTAAACGCTATTGAAATGGCGGGCATTGATAAAGAAGACATAGATCTTATTATTGTAGCGACTACCAGTGCGAGTCACTCATTCCCATCTGCAGCATGTCAGGTACAAGGCATGCTGGATATTAAAGGCTGTCCGGCGTTTGACATTGCTGCGGCATGTTCAGGTTTTGTTTATGCCTTGAGCATTGCAGATCAGCACATTAAAACAGGCATGGCCAAAAATGTGTTGGTGATTGGTGCCGATGCACTATCACACAAATGTGATCCGGATGATCGTTCTACGATCATTCTGTTTGGTGATGCTGCCGGCGCAGTAGTTGTGGGCGCGAGTGAAGAACCGGGTATCATTTCTACTCACCTACATGCTGATGGTCATTTCGGTGGCTTATTAAGCCTGGCCGTACCAGATCACGGTCAAGAATTCAGCGATGATAAATGGCTGTATATGGCTGGTAATGAAGTGTTTAAGGTTGCAGTAACACAGCTGTCGAACCTGGTGAAAAATACCTTAGCAGCCAATGATATGGATAAGTCTGAGCTAGATTGGCTGGTTCCACATCAGGCAAACCTGCGTATTATCTCAGCAACGGCGAAAAAACTGTCGATGTCGATGGATCAGGTGGTTGTAACCCTTGATCGTCACGGCAACACTTCGGCAGCAACCGTGCCGACAGCATTAGATGAAGCAGTACGAGATGGCCGTATTCAACGAGGTCAGACTTTGCTGCTTGAAGCCTTTGGTGGCGGTTTTACCTGGGGCTCTGCTTTAGTTAAGTTCTAATTGTTGCTGGTGCGATGAAGTATGACTGTACCAAAGTTAGAACCGTTAAATATTATTGTTTAAATTAGGTAGCTATCCGTTTTTTGCTGCCGTACCGAATTGCTGGTTTTGCGCAGCGGTATGTTTAAAGCCGCGGATAGTTCGTTAATATGCTGAATAATCAGTAACAAGAATAAGGATTCTCGAATGTCTAAGTTCGCGATTGTTTTCCCTGGTCAAGGTTCTCAGACTGTTGGCATGCTGGCAGATCTGGCAGAGCAGTTTGACGTAGTAAAGCAAACTTTTGCTGAAGCGTCTGAAGCGCTTGGCTACGACCTATGGGCGCTTGTTCAAAATGGTCCGGTTGAAGAACTGAACCAGACTCACCGAACTCAGCCTGCATTGCTGACTTCATCTGTAGCGATCTGGCGTGTATGGCAGGAGCAAGACGGTGAGCAGCCAGCTGTATTGGCAGGTCATAGCCTGGGCGAGTACTCTGCATTGGTATGTGCCGGTGTTATTGATTTTAAAGAAGCGGTGAAGTTGGTTGAACTACGTGGTCAGCTGATGCAAGAAGCGGTACCAGCTGGTGTTGGTGCGATGTCTGCAATCATCGGCTTGGACAACGACGCAATTGCTAAAGCGTGTGAAGATGCTGCGCAAGGCCAGGTTTGTTCTCCTGTTAACTTTAACTCACCAGGCCAGGTAGTGATTGCTGGTAATAAAGAAGCTGTAGAGCGTGCAAATGCCCTATGTAAGGAAGCCGGTGCTAAGCGTGCACTTCCGCTTCCTGTTTCTGTTCCTTCTCACTGTGAGCTGATGAAGCCTGCTGCTGAGAAGTTGGCTGTAGCGCTTGAAAGCATCGAATTTAACACGCCAGTGATTCCGGTAATCAATAATGCTGATGTAGCGACTGAAATTGATCCAGCAGCTATCAAGCTGGCGCTGGTTAAGCAGCTATACGGCCCGGTTCGCTGGACTGAGTCTGTTGAGCGCATGGCTGAAGAAGGTATTGAAAAACTGCTGGAAATGGGCCCTGGTAAAGTACTGACTGGCCTGACAAAACGTATTAATCGAGCACTTGGTGGTGCGGCTGTGAACGACCCAGCAACACTGGAAGCTGCCAAGTAAGGTTGCAGTCTGTTTTTGTGGGGTTGATTACTAACCTTATCAAGTAATCAATTGGCTGCATGCTATTTTTAGAAGAGGAATGACAATGAGCCTGGAAGGTAAAATTGCTCTAGTAACCGGTGCAAGCCGTGGTATTGGCCGTGCAATCGCTGAAATTCTTGTGGAGCGTGGTGCAACTGTAGTCGGTACTGCGACATCAGAAAGCGGTGCAGAAGCAATCAGTGCGTACTTGGGTGAAAACGGTAAAGGTATGGCACTGAATGTTACTTCACCAGAGTCTATCGAGTCTGTTCTGAAGGACATTAAAGCTCAGTATGGTGATATTGATATTCTGGTAAACAACGCCGGTATCACTCGCGATAACTTGCTGATGCGAATGAAAGACGACGAGTGGCAGGACATCATGGATACCAACCTGACGTCAATCTTCCGCCTGTCTAAAGCTGTGCTGCGTGCAATGATGAAAAAGCGCCACGGCCGTATCATTAGCATTGGTTCTGTTGTCGGTAGTATGGGTAATGCAGGTCAGACCAACTATGCAGCAGCGAAGGCTGGTCTGATTGGCTTTACTAAGTCGATGGCACGTGAAGTGGCCTCTCGCGGTATTACCGTGAATGCTGTTGCTCCAGGCTTTATCGAAACCGATATGACAAAAGCCCTGAATGATGAGCAACGCGCTGCTACACTTGCAGGAGTTCCTGCTGGTCGTTTGGGTGAACCGCGTGAAATTGCAGCGGCTGTCGCATTTCTTGCGTCAAATGATGCTGGTTATGTGACCGGTGAAACACTTCATGTCAACGGCGGCATGTACATGATTTAACCAAAAAAGTTGCATAACTTGATGATGCAAGTCAAACTCAACTTGTTTTCAGGTAAAATCGTGGTTTGACCAGCATCTTATGTATTGCAACTTTTGCAGTAATGAATAAACTACAGCAAATCGCATTAGCGAATTCTTGTTTTAAGGAAATAGATTAGTATGAGCAACATCGAAGAACGCGTAAGAAAAATCATCGTTGAGCAACTAGGTGTAGACGAAGCTGAAGTTAAAAACGAAGCTTCATTCGTTGACGATCTAGGTGCTGACTCTCTAGATACAGTTGAACTAGTAATGGCTCTTGAAGAAGAATTCGACACTGAGATTCCTGACGAAGAAGCTGAAAAAATTACTACAGTTCAAGCTGCAATCGACTACGTTGTTGGCGCTTCTGAGTAATTAAGAACTCCCTCCAGGCGGTCACCATGACCGCCTGATTTAATTTCTAAACCTATTTTATCCTCAATTCCCGGAGAAATTAATCGTGTCAAAACGTCGCGTAGTTGTTACTGGCATGGGTATGCTATCACCGGTTGGCAATTCTGTTGAATCTTCATGGAAAGCTCTACTGGCCGGCACTAGCGGTATTAGCAATATTGAACACTTTGATGCTAGCGCATTTGCAACTCGTTTTGCTGGTATGGTCAAAGACTTCAATTGCGAAGAATACATGACTAAGAAAGATGCCCGCAAAATGGACTTGTTCATTCAATACGGTATTGCAGCAGGCGTACAAGCGTTAAAAGACTCTGGTATTGAAGTAACTGAAGAAAATGCCCCTCGTATTGGTGTGGCAATCGGTTCTGGCATTGGTGGTCTGGGTCTTATTGAAGCCAACCATCAGGCACTGATGGAAAAAGGTCCGCGCAAAATCAGCCCGTTCTTTGTTCCTTCAACAATCGTAAACATGATCGCCGGTCACATGTCTATCATGCATGGCCTACGTGGTCCAAACATCGCTATTTCTACGGCATGTACAACTGGCCTTCATAACATTGGCCATGCTGCACGTATGATTGCATACGGCGATGCGGATGCAATGCTTGCTGGTGGTGCTGAAAAAGCATCGACTCCGCTGGGTATGGGTGGTTTTGCTGCAGCGAAAGCACTATCTACTCGCAATGATGATCCACAAGCAGCATCTCGTCCATGGGATAAAGACCGTGATGGTTTCGTACTGGGTGACGGTGCCGGTATGATGGTACTTGAAGAGTATGAACACGCGAAAGCGCGTGGTGCGAAAATTTATGCAGAGCTTGTTGGCTTTGGTATGAGTGGTGACGCTTACCACATGACTTCACCAAGTGCTGATGGTTCTGGCGGTGCGCTAGCTATGGAAGCGGCAATCCGCGATGCAGGCATCAATGCAGAAGAAATCGGCTACGTGAACGCTCACGGTACGTCGACTCCTGCTGGTGATGTGGCTGAAACATTGGGTGTCAAGCGCGCCATGGGTGCGGCAGCAGACAAAGTACTGGTTTCTTCTACCAAGTCTATGACTGGCCACCTGTTGGGTGCTGCAGGTTCTGTTGAGTCTATCATCACTGCGATGACGCTGGTTGATCAGGCTGTTCCACCAACAATCAACCTGGAAAACCCTGATGAAGGCTGTGACCTGGATTATGTGGCTGGTGAAGCTCGCCAGGTGAAACTTGAGTATGCACTATGTAACTCATTCGGTTTCGGCGGTACTAACGGTTCGTTGCTATTTAAGAAAATCTAACGATAACCTGTTATCATAAGACGGCCCGGTGTTATGCACCGGGCCGTTTTTTTATCTGTTACGAGTGTGCTAAGGATGATACTGGTTAACGGCAGCGAACGAGCTGTAGTGTCTGTGGCAGACCGCGCCATGCTGTATGGCGATGGTTGCTTTTCAACGATTTTGGTTGAACAGGGAAAGCCGCGGCTTTGGTCGCTGCATCTGAAACGACTGCAAAAGAATGTGGAAGCGTTTAGTATGACTCCACCCGACTGGGTGTTGTTGACAGACACTGTTTACCAATTGGCTGCTGAGTATCCTAATAAAGGTGGCATTAAGGTATTGATCAGCAGAGGTGTTGGTGGACGAGGATATAGCCCGTCTGGCTGCAGTGACACCCAAGTGGTGATTTCTGATTTTGTCTGGCCTGAATACTATACCCATTGGCAGCAGGAAGGTATTGAGCTGGGGGTATGTCAGCAACGACTTTCTCTATCTCCTTTGTTGGCAGGATTTAAGCACCTGAATCGCTTGGAGCAAGTGTTACTGAAACAGGAAGCAGAGCAAAATGGTTGGTTAGATGCCGTGGCGCTGGATGTTTCCGGTCATGTAATGGAAGCAACGGCTTCAAATATTTTTTGGCGTAAAGGTGATACGATTTTTACGCCGGATCTTGATATGTCAGGGGTCCATGGGGTGATGAGAGCACATGTGATCGAGTTGATTGGCAACAGCGAGTATTGTCTGGAGTTTGTTAAAAAACCACTCGATATATTGCTTTGTGCTGATGAAGTCTTTATTACTAATGCTTTGATGGCATTGGTGCCGATAACAAATATAAACGGAATACGGTTTGCGGCGCGAGATGCGCTGGATTGGTTAAACGAGAGGTTGTATACGTGCTAAAGAAGTTGGTAATAGCATTTGTCTTGATGGGATTGATTGCTGCTGGCGTGTTGGCTTGGTCCTATCAGCAGGTACAGGCATCCCTACAGCAACCTGTCATTAATAAATCAGAAACTTTTGTTACGGTGACTCCGGGCACTTCTTTTCGTGGTTTGTTAAACCAGTTGGTTAAGCAGGAAATTTTCCCGCCTTCGCGATGGTCCCGCTGGACCGTACGTCTGGAGCCTGAACTAGCTTATATCAAAACTGGCACATATTTGGTTCCAAATAAGGGTACCTTCCGTGATGTGCTGGCGTTGATTGCCTCAGGTAAAGAGCACCAGTTTGCGATCACTTTGCTTGAGGGGGATCGCTTTGCTGATTGGTTGTCACTGCTAAGTGAGGCACCAGCGGTTGTCCATGAAACCGCTGGTATGTCTGAAGTCGAGATTGCTAAGGCGATAGGGGCTGACGTCAGTAAGCTGGAAGGATACCTGTTACCGGAAACTTATCACTACACGGCTGGTACGTCGGATTTGGAGCTGCTTAAGCGAGCTTATCAGCAGATGACTAACTTATTGTCAGAAGCCTGGGAAGGCCGTGATGAGGGAATCCCGCTTAAGAATCCGTACGAAGCGTTGATTATGGCCTCGATTATCGAGAAGGAAACGGCTGTTGATAATGAGCGCACTGTGGTGTCATCGGTTTTCATGAACCGTTTGAATAAAGGAATGCGCCTCCAGACTGATCCGACGGTAATTTATGGTATGGGAGATAAATTCGATGGCAACATTCGTAAGCGTGATTTGCGCACACCGACACCGTATAACACCTATACCATTTTCGGTTTGCCTCCGACGCCGATAGCGATGCCGAGCAAGGCATCAGTGCTTGCGGCCGTTAAGCCGGAAAATAGTAGTTATTACTATTTTGTGGCTGATGGCAAAGGCGGTCACAAATTCTCTAAAACGCTGAATGAGCACAACCGAGCTGTTCGTGCGTATCTAAGAACACTAAAGAAAAAATAATGACTGGTAAATTTATTGTAATTGAGGGCCTCGAAGGGGCTGGTAAAAGCACGGCTATTAAACAAGTTGCTAACGTTCTGGCTGAGCATGGGATTAAGTCGCCTGAACTAACAAGAGAACCTGGCGGTACGCCTTTGGCTGAGCAGATGCGAGCTTTGGTTAAGGAGGGGCACCCTGACGAGCCGTTAACGGATATGGCTGAGCTTCTGCTGCTCTACGCTGCTCGTATTCAGTTGGTTGATAATGTGATCAAGCCTGCCTTATCGTCTGGGCGCTGGGTTGTCGGTGATCGCCATGACATGTCTTCTCAGGCCTATCAGGGCGGTGGACGTGGTTTTGATAAAGCCTTAATGGCAAATTTGAGAGATACGGTACTTGGTGATTTCCGTCCGGATTTCACGATTTATATGGATATTGACCCGGTTTTGGGGCTTGAGCGTGCCCGCGGGCGTGGCGAACTTGACCGTATTGAGCAGATGAATATCGACTTTTTCCATCGTGCTCGAACTCGGTTTCTTGAGTTGTCTGAAAACGATCCGAACGTGGTTATTATTGATGCAAGCCAGTCACTTGAAGCGGTGACAGCCGATATCACAAAGGCGTTGGCTACTTGGTTGGAGCAGCGGTAGTATGCTATACCCATGGCTGCAAGCTTTGTGGCAAAACTGGCAGTTGCTTCTTGGTCAGGGACGCCTTCACCATGCGATTTTACTACTTGCCGCAAAAGGAAGCGGGCGAGAAGTGCTAGCTAAGCAACTGGCCCAGACTGTGCTATGTCAAAACTGTGATTCGGAACCTTGCGGGATGTGTCATAGCTGCCAGCTTTTTGCGGCGAAAACCCATCCTGATTTCCACTTTGTAGCGCCGTTACAAGAGGGTAAGCAGATTGGGGTAGATATCATACGCCAGTGCAATCGCTGGGCTGTTGAAACGTCCCAACTTGGTGGTCAGCGAGTCATTATGATCGATCATGCTGATGCTTTGGGTGAGGCTGCAGCAAATGCATTGTTAAAGACTTTGGAAGAGCCGCCATCGGGCTGTCAGTTTATTCTAACTGCGCAGTCGCTGGACAATATGTTGCCGACGATTAATAGTCGTTGTAATAAGTGGCGATTGTCTATGCCAAATGAGCAGGAAACAAGGCGCTGGGTTGAGAAACAAATAATGCAGACAACCAAGCTTGAGGCGGTGCGATTAAATAGCGGAGCTCCGCTGGCAACCTTGCAGTTTATTGAGCAGGGGCAAGATATTCGCCATGGTAAGCTTGTTGAAGTATTTTCCGCATTTGTTCAATCTCCGTTTTCCGGTATTTATGATGTGGCAGCCCTTTGTACCAGCGAAGGCAATATTAGCCTTAAGTGGCTGAGTTATTTTCTGGTTGATTGTATTAAGTGTCAGCAGGGAGTCAGTAGCTGTTTTGTTCATAGTGAATCTTTAGACAAGGTTCAGGCTGTTGCTGCTACGGCTAATCCGGCTGTGTTGCTTGCTCAGGTAAGGAAAGTCAACGAACTGTATCGTCAGCTGGAAACGCATTCTGGATTGAATGAAGAATTGTTAATTGTTGAGTGGTTGACTGGCTTTATCAACCATGGATGAAAATGAATTAAAGTGGGGAAATCGTAGTGTTAGTTGATTCACATTGTCACCTGGACAAATTGGATTATGAGAAAATGCATACAGGGATTGATGATGTGTTAGCCAAGGCAAAGGCTCGAGGGGTTGAATACTTTTTGTCTGTTGGTGTTACTTTGAAAAGTTTCCCAACCATGATGGAAATGATTCAGCCACATGAAAATGTATTTGCTTCTTGTGGTGTGCATCCATTGGATATTGAAGCTGGTTTTGATTTCGATAAATTAAGGGAGTTTGCGCAGCATGAGCGAGTGGTTGCTATCGGTGAAACTGGTTTGGATTATCATTATCAGCCAGAATTGGCTGGGCAACAGCAAGAAATCTTCCGCCAGCATATACGCTTAGCTGTGGAATTGAATAAGCCATTGATCATTCATACCCGTATGGCCCGCGAAGATACAATGAAGATTTTACGCGAGGAAGGGGCGGAGAAATGCGGTGGGGTTTTGCACTGCTTTACGGAAAGCCTGGAGATGGCGCAGGAAGCTATTGAACTTGGCTTTTATATTTCGATTTCTGGTATTGTAACATTTAACAAAGCAAGTGAGCTTAAGCATGTTGTAAGTAGTTTACCGCTTGAGCGTCTCTTGGTTGAGACTGATTCTCCTTATTTGGCACCAATTCCACACAGAGGTAAGCAAAATCAGCCTGCTTATGTTCGCGAAGTTGCTGAATATGTTGCCTTATTAAAAGGCGTTTCAGTTGAAGATGTAGAAAAAATTACCACAAACAATTTCTTTAAGCTTTTTTCGCGAGCAAAACGATAATTGAATAAAAAAGGAGCTAAGGCTCCTTTTTTATTGTTTGAATTTTCCCCATCCTGTTTTTGGTGTCACTTAATCGCCTTGTTTGGTTGGTATTTGTGCTAAATTACGCAAATGTAATTTCGTTACGTAAAGTAACTCATATTACATTGATGAAATAATGCTACATTGGGTGTGTTTGGTGTGATCTTTGTTTTTTTTCCAACAAAAACATAGGTTTAATCTGTGTTTGGTTGGTGGTTTTCAGTTTTTGTGACTGTGATCTATATTTAAATTTGAAATTTTATTTCATAGGTCATTGGTATTATTGATAGTCATCAAGTTATATTTATCACAGCATTTTATACTTAATGCCGAAATAAAAATAAAAGTGGTGCTAGCATTAATGACTACGGGGGTAGGTCGCTTGCACTGACTTGATATCTAATTAAAACATCTCACTCAGGAGCACAATATGTTTAAGAACCTTTTTGCTAACCTGCAGAAAGTCGGTAAGGCGCTTATGTTGCCTGTATCGGTTCTGCCGGTAGCAGGTATTCTGCTGGGGGTTGGTGCCGCTAACTTTAGCTGGTTGCCAGACGTTGTTTCTCAAATCATGGAACAAGCAGGTGGTTCTGTATTTGGCCAGATGCCTTTGCTATTTGCTGTAGGTGTTGCACTAGGCTTTACAAATAACGATGGTGTTGCCGGCCTGGCTGCAATCGTCGGTTATGGCATCATGGCGGCAACGCTTGCTGTTATGGCAAATGTAATGGGCGTCGACAAAATTGATACAGGTGTACTTGGTGGTATCCTTGTCGGTGGTGTGGCTGCTTGGGCTTTCAACCGTTTTTTCCGTATCCAGCTACCAGACTACTTGGGCTTCTTTGCTGGTAAGCGTTTCGTGCCAATTATGACTGGCTTCTGTGCCATCGCTCTGGGCGTTCTGCTTTCAGTTGTTTGGCCTCCAGTTGGTGCTGCAATCCAGGCATTCTCTGAGTGGGCTGCTCACCAGAACCCAACACTGGCATTCGGTATCTACGGTATCGTTGAACGTGCTTTGATTCCATTTGGTCTGCATCACGTTTGGAACGTTCCATTCTTCTTCGAAGCTGGTCAGTGTGTTAATGCTGCTGGCGAAGCGCGTACCGGTGTTCTAACTTGTTACTTAGAAGCTAATGAAGCGACTCGTCTTGCTGGTAACGGTTTTGGTCAGCTTGCTGGTGGTTACATGTTCAAGATGTACGGTCTGCCTGCTGCTGCGATTGCGATCTGGCACTCAGCGAAGCCTGAAAACCGCGCTAAAGTTGGTGGTATCATGCTTTCCGCCGCACTGACTTCGTTCCTGACCGGTATCACTGAACCAATCGAATTCTCATTCATGTTTGTTGCACCTGTGCTTTACGGAATCCACGCACTACTAGCGGGTTCTGCATTTGTGATGACTAACATGCTGGGCATGGTACACGGTACTTCTTTCTCTCACGGTTTCATTGACTTCGTTGTTCTTTCGGCGAACTCTCACAAGCTATGGTTGTTCCCATTCATGGGGCTGATTTACGCGATTATCTACTACGTGGTATTCCGCGCTGTGATCGCTAAGCTTGATCTGAAGACTCCTGGTCGTGAAGATGAGGAAGAAGCTGCAGCAGTTAGCGCTACCGGTTCTGAGCTTGCGAAAGAACTCGTAATGGCGTTTGGCGGCAAAGATAACATCACAGGCCTTGATGCATGTATCACTCGTCTACGTGTTGCTGTTGCAAGTGTTGATAAGGTTGATCAAGATAAACTGAAAAAACTTGGCGCAGCTGGTGTTGTTGTTGCTGGTGGTGGTGTTCAGGCTATCTTCGGTACTAAGTCTGACAACCTGAAATCTGATATGGATGAGTGGATCCGTAACAACTAATACGGTCCTACGATTCATTGAATAAAAAGGGAAGCTTCGGCTTCCCTTTTGTCGTTTAGGTATTACAACGAAAGAAAGAACAATATCAGAACAGGCACTAACAAGCTGAGGATAAAGCCGCTGACGATAGCGATTGGTACGCACCGGATCCCTCCGCTGTTTTGGATTATGGGAAGAGTGAAGTCCATCGCAGTTGCACCGGCGTAGCCTATGGCGGTACTTGGGTAGCGTCCGATTACTATGGGGATAATACTTAGGGCTACTAGTTCTCGAAGCAGTTCGTTAAGAAACGCAGCACCGCCAAACACAGGCCCAAGACTGTCACCGATTAAAATTCCCGTCAGTGAATACCAGCCAAAGCCGGAAGCCATTGCTAGGCCATGAGTTAACGGGATCCCAAGTAGCATCGCAGCAATGATCCCCCCTGGAAGCGAGGTCATTACGATCAACAGGGCAATCGTAATTCCTTTTCGGTTTAATAGAATTTGGCGTAATGTCATTCCGCTATTACGAAGTTGAATACCTATAAGAAATAGCAAGATCAGTAAAATGATTTCACTGGCTTTATCTACCCAACTGAGATCAAATCCAGATAAAAGGCCGACGATCAGTCCAGCGGTAACGACAAGGACTAATCTGACTGATTCCATTATCATTTTAAAAAACGGAAATTTGCGGTGATCCTGACTGGTATCCGTCGGCCAGATCTTATCTAAAAGTGGTAATGCTAATAGGTTACAAGCACTGATCGAGATAAAAAAAACTGATGTGTAGATCAGAATTTGACTAAGGTTTTTCCCCACATTATCGAGACCGGCCAGGCTCAATCCCATTAAGGCGAGTATAACGAGTACCAGGCGACTGGTTTGGGTATTAATAAAATCTACGACGGATTCCTTATCGACCGGGATCAGGTAACCGATCACCAGCGGCAGGAAGATATATAACATTCCTGAAAACATGTGCGTCCCTACGCTTGTATTTGGATAGTACGATGAAAAACTGTGTGGGTGTTTGTTGGTATAACCAATAAATTCAGTGAAAAAGCTGCCACTTGCTATTGCAACAGGCAGCTTATCAGCATCAATGAGAAGCGGTCAATATCTGCTCAGTTGATGCTGTGGTGATTTATTTGTGATCTTTAAAAGCCGCTGTTTTTGATAACGTTTCTAAGTTGATAATTAAATTCTGCTTCAGGCATATTGGTCAGTTCGTACATAACTTCAGCCCCGGCAAGATCCAATTCAACATGATGTTCATCAATGGCATCATCACTGTTTTTATATAACAAGAGATGGTTGGCCATGCGGGCGATATCAAGGTATGAGGTATTTAATCTTGTCCTGAAAGGCATCTCAGTGTTAGATGCGACTTCCAGGTAATCATCATCAAATCCCCAGTGCTTCAGAGTAAGCAGACTAGCTTCCTGGCAACAATGCTCAAAGACATATTGAGCGATATCAATGCTTAGGAAGTTACCGCTATCTAAGTAATTTTTGTACTCATTAACCAAGCTGAACAGGCCAATATCAGCAAACAGGCCAGCTAATAATGATTTTTCCGGCTCAATATCAATAGGCGTTTCATTGTAGTTGATTAAACCTTGGCTAATTAATGTCATGGTTGCAGCCAACTGTCGGGAACGGATTGCACTTTGATGCAGCAGCTCATTACAGTAAATACCAAAATTGCTTTCGCGTTTCAGATCTTCAATTGCACGTGCGGTAATGATATCCCGGACACGTAAGATCCCCAGCCTGCTGACCGCGGTTTGAATATCGTGGCATACCACATTGCAGCGGTTAAACATCATGGTATTAGAGATTTTCACAATGTAAGCCGTAGTTGCAGGGTCATCAAGCAAAACATTGGCGACATCGCGAATGGTAGTATCTTCTTCCTTGCAGAGTGCTTGAATCTTGGAGAGGACATCTGGAATAGGGGGAAGCGTAAGACGGTTCTGTTTTGCTGCATTTTTCACGAGCGAACAGAACTCAGATTCAAGTCCTTTTACAATTTTATCATTCTCTGGTTTGAGCCAAAAAAAAGAAACGTGTGCCATTACAATTACTAACTTGAAATCGAGAGGGACATTCTATCTTGTGCAACTGATGATAAACAGATATAGAGTGCAAAAAAATGCAAATAGTTATTACCTGCGTCTAGATAAGCTCCGTTGTAGGTATTTCGTTGTTATCCAGTAGTTTAAGTAAAAAGCGAATTGTTAGTTTGGTGTTCTCTTGGGTAATGAGCAGTTGTTTGTAATGGACTTCCAGAGGAAGTATTTCAAGCCAGCGCTGACAGACCCAAGTTATATCATTATAGGCAGGTGTGGGATATAAGGCGCCGATTTCTGGTAGCGTGGCGTAAAAGAGCTTTAATTTTTTAGACAGACAAGCGGTAGCGTTATCAATCGGCGCGGTATCCCATGTGGGATATGGTTCATATTTCGCGATCAGGAGGCCATTCTTAGCGATTTGTATCGATAGTAAGCGTATTTTTTGTTGTCCTTCAATAATGACGCTTAGCAGGCCACATTCGTCCGAATTGAAGTCGACAATGATCCCTTTCGTTGCGATAGCTGGGATCTTCTTTATTTCATCATGCTCTTCAGATTCATTTAACATGCATAGGGCGAAGTCCTGTTTTTCAGCAAGCGATTGTTTAATCATATGGATATATCGGTCTTCAGCAATGGTTACAGCTAACCTTCCTTGGGGAAGAAGATGCTTTGAAGATGGAAAGAGTGTGATCTCAGACATGATATACCCTCCACTTATAATTTATAACCATAGCCTCCACTGACAAGAATAACGATAATCAGGTGGCGAATCTCTAATCGGTTTTTGGGAGGTTTTACACAGAAAAAAATGGTCATTAATTGTCACTTTTCACTTTTTTTGCAACCCATAATATGCCTCAAATCTCAAATTCAAGTGCCAGTTGTTTCATATGTGGTAATTACGATTTTGTTGTGTCATTGTCAATTTGTTGACGCTTTTTTGTTTAGCGTTACTGGAGAGAAAACGACCACTAACGTTTTACGGAGGAATATGTTGTGCGATCGATTAAGGCTGACTTCTTTAATTTTCTTCGCGAATTTGGCAGTTATGATAAACGTTCGATGTTTGGAGGAACGGGGATCTTTATCAATAATGCCATGTACGCAATTTTAACTGATCAATCGATGTTCTTGCGCGGTGGTGAAGCCCTTGATCAACAACTGACTTCGCTTAATTGTAATAAGTTCAAGCACATAAAACGCAGTACTACAGCTGTTGTTAACTACTATGATGTAACTGAATTATTTTTGCATAACAAAGAATTGTGCAGTGAGCTCATTAAGGTATCCATTGAAGTTTCCCAGAAAGAAAAAGCTTATAAGTCATCGGTGCAGAGTAAGCGCTTACGTGATTTGCCTAATATGCGGTTGACTCTTGAACGTATGGTTAAAAAAGCCGGGGTACCTGACGTTAATAGTTTTATCACTTTGGGGGCGGCTGAAGTCTATCGTAAGGTCCGTCATTCTCATGGAAAGGATATTGACCTGAAGTTGTTATGGATGTTTGCTGGCGCAATTGATGGCTGTCATTGGTCTTTGCTGAAGGACGATCGGAAACAAGGGTTATTGCGTGCGATTGACGGGTAGGTATGCTCGTTAATTTTCGTGTTATTTTCATAGGCCACCTGTAGCGTGGTGGCTTTTTTGTGTTGTTTTCATTGAATATTTTCTGGTTACAATTTGGTATTGCTGCACTTTGCTTTCAATTGGGTATAAGATGGCGCTAATTCTTTGAGCCAACTGATTATTAACGCCACATGCGATTACCTAAACTGACTGGTTCTGTGCTTTCCGGGCTACATTGCTTTCTGATTGCCGCTGAGCAAATGAGTTTCACCCGCGCGGCAGAGATTTTATGCCTAACCCAAAGCGCTGTTAGCCATAAAATCAAAAACCTTGAAGAGAGCCTTGAAGTACAGCTGTTTATTCGCCAACCGAGAAAATTAACCCTTACCGAGGAGGGAAAGCGTCTTCAAACCGTTGTGGCTCAGAACTTCGGTGATATCGCTCATGAGATCAGGGACTTAAAAACTCTGGAATTGAGCGGCGATTTCAATGTGGCTGTTCCGCCAACATTTGCCCAGAGCTGGCTGTTGCCTCGCTTAAAGCGCTTCATTGATAAATACTCGGCTTTGCGTTTTCACCTTCGTACTCGTAATGAACTGGTTGACTTTCAGACGGAGTCATTCGATTGTGCGATATATTTTGGTCATGGTAAATACCCCGGACTCCATTCTGAAAAACTGATGGGGGAAAGTATGCTGCCTGTTTGTAGCCACGAGTATGCAGTAGTCCATGAGCTCTATAACAAGCCTGAAAAGCTGAGTGCATGTTTGTTGTTGCACGATGCTGCACCTTGGGCGAGGGCCGGTCGTAATGATGAATGGCAATATTGGGCTCAGCGTCATGATGTGGTGTTGCCTGAGGCGGGGTGTACGTTTGACCGTGCTGATTTGGCTCTCCAGGCAGCGGAGAAGGGGATTGGTGTGGCAATGGGACGTAAATCGTTTATTGCTGAAAAGCTGGAATCTGAACGGTTGGTAGCGCCTTTTGCAATGTCGGTGCAATCGCCTTTAAGTTACTACATTGTATGTCGGCGTGAAATCGCAATGTCGCCGCGAATAGAGGCGTTTATTAACTGGCTTAAGGCTGAAACGGAAGAGATGGTTTAAGCCGAAGTATTAGCTTGCCCCCCGGAAAAGAGGGGCAACAGCCCAGGATATTGGGATGTGTTAGCTTAGGTATCGTTAGAGCTTGAAGCGAGTTGTTAGCATGATTTGGTCATCGTAAACGTCATTTAGACGACCTTGAACACCAATAGAGAACAGCTCTGTAGAGTGGAAACGGCCGTAAATAGTACCAATTGTTTTTTCGTGACTATCAATGTTCAAGTGGCCGATTTGACCGCCAACTTCAAGCTGTGGACCTAACCACTGGCGTACACCGATGTTAACTTCCATACCCATCTTGCCGCCTGTACTATCAAATTCAGTTTTGTTCTTTGTATTTCGTAGCTTCAGCTCACCGGTAATATCTGCCCAGTTATTAACTGGTGCGTGGAAACCCATGCCTAGGCCAAGATCCCAGTCGCTGTTAAATTCAGTATCTGCGTGACCAAGGAAATGAGCATTCGGGTGAACTGACTTACTGAAGCCTGCACCATAGGTTAGAGGGCTAACACCAATACGCGCTTCAGCGTAATCGTAACTGAAGTTACTCATGGTTTGAGAGTTAGCATGAGCCGCTGAAATTGATGCCAGGATAAGGCCAGTGGCAAGAAGTGTTTTACGCATGAAAATTAGTCCGTGGAGCCTAAAATAATGCTTCATTTTAAAGGACAAAGAACATCAAGCATAGATTTTTCCGGTAGTATGTTGTTCTTTGGGTTGATATTAGAGTAAAAATGCAGCAAATCTCACAAAAAAACGTGATCTGAACCGCGATTACTGTGCTGCTAAGTCAATGTTTGGGGTATGGAATTCTTTCTCATAAATAGAGATGGCGGATTATTTGCCCAGGTGCCCAGGTGCTATTGATGATCACCACACCGTCTCATATATGCCCGAAACCACCGATATTAAGCATAAGCTGGTTTTCTTGGTTTTCTGGGAAGTGCAAGGTGATCACATTGTTCATAGATCACCTTTTCGGCTAACTTGCATTGTTTATGTGATGAAAATAACACTTAAAGTAACCCGAAAAGGTTTGTATGATAAATATTGTTAGATATCTGAAAGCGCCAACCGCTGTTTGTTGAGTGCTTCCATGATCCTTGCAGTGTCCAGTGCTCTTGCCCATGGCATGAGCTCTTTTTCGTTATCAATAATAAAGGTTGTGAGTTGGTCGATCACGATTTCCTTGAGTTGATCACCATCCCAAGGCTTCGATATATAGTAATCCAGACTTGCGTTATTGACGGCCTGGACAGTTTCTTCCAATCCTGCTTGCCCGGTGAGCAATACTCGCCGGCATTGGGTGGTTTCTGATTGTTGTTTCAATTCAATCAGGAAGTCGATACCGGTTTCACCGGGCATAATGTGATCGCATAGGATCAGGGCAAGCGGGATGTGGTCGGCAATAGTATCGGCGAGCACTTCCTTAGCTTCATCCACTGATTCGGCAGCTTCAATAATGAAGTACTCTTCGAGAGTGCTTAAGTCATGCAAAACACTATCGAGAACTTCCCTTTCATCATCTACACATAAGATGAGGTATTTGTTCATATAGCCTCCTTTAAAGCGGTAATGTCACTATCATCCTGGTGAAGCTGCTGGGCTCGGATTCAACCCGGAGCGTTCCGTCGTGCTGATGGATGATTTGCTGACAAACAGACAATCCTATGCCTAATCCAAAGTTGCCTTCACGTTTGGTGGTGTAGTTAAGTTCAAATATTTTCTGCTGTTGCTCTGGGGGGATCCCCTTACCGTTATCTTCAACAATCACATCCACTTTTTTCTGGTCTGAATCGGGAGTGAAGTGAGTTGAAATGTGTATTTCTCCTGGCTCTTCAATCGCATCGAGCGCATTGGAAATAAGGTTGGTCCATACTTGCTGTAATGCTATCGGTTGGCAGTTTACAGGCGGCAGGTCAGAATATTCTTTGGTGACATGGTGGCGTTTTAGCCGATTTTCGAAAATGACCAACGTATCTTCCAGTCCTTCGTGCAGGTCGACACAATGGATAGTTTCGTCGTCCTGTCGGGCATAGCTCTTCAGGCTTTTTACGAGATCGGCGATTCGCTGGGCACAGACATTGATTGAGCGAAGGAAGTTCCCCATCTGGTAATAGTTATCCCATTCCGCCATAACCGGTTTAAGCTGGTTTTTCTGCGGTAGCAACCATGTTTCGAGATGGTCGGGATCATCTATACCCATTTGTACCGCTTTTCGGGCTAGTTGCCGATCGTTGAGGACGGATTCTAGTTGTTTGGCCCGCTGGCGGGTTTCGGAGGTCGATAAAGGACGTGACTGCATTGCTTGCTGCAAAATGACGTTTCCCCGTGTTTGATTTTCATGGCCAAGCTGTGAATCGGTTAGTTTGCAGATTGTTTGTTTGAGAGTATCGCTGCCACGAAGGATCGCCGATACCGGATTGTTTAGCTCGTGGGCGACTCCGGCAACCAGTTGGCCTAATATTGCCATTTTTTCTTTTTCGATTAGCTGGTGGTATGCCTCGTCAAGGGACTTGAGGGTTTGCTGTAAACGCATTTCTGTCTGGATACTGCCTTGCAGGCGTCGGTTGAAGTTACGTAGCAGCAGGTTGGTAAAGAGTGGAAGAAGTTCGTTTCTGGAGTTCATTACTTTGTTAAACAGTTGCCGGTCGAGTTTAATGACGTTGGTTTGTCCTAGGGTTACACCTGTGGAAAACGACGGTTCTCCGGTGACAAACGACATACCGCCAACCAGATGTCCGGCTCCGACCCGGACAACCTCATGCTTGCAGCTGTGTTCATCTTTTTTGTACAGGGCTACTTCTCCATGGATGATAAACCACAGGAAGTCGTTGGATTGTCCTTCTTTGGTTAGCAGGTGGTTTTCACTGTAAGTGCGGCAGGCACGGTCTTCGTCGTTGCCATCAAAAAAATCATACAGCGCATCCGCAACCTGGCGGGCAAGGCTGGCATCATCAAGCTCATTGGTATTTTGGATAAACCCAGAGCGGAAGTTCGACATTTGTCGTTCGATATGGGCGTTGAGGATCCGACGGTGATCCAGTGCTTGACTATAACGAAGCCAGTCCTCGCCGGGATGTTTGAGGACGAAGGTTGTCAGCTCTTTCAGCAAAACTTGGTGAAGTTCTTTTTTGTTCCAGGGTTTTGTCAGGCAGTAGTGCAAACGGCCCTCGTTGACGGCTTGCATAATGGCATCAAGCTGAGGTTTGTCATTGAGTAGAATTGAGCGGGCGTGGTTGGTGACAGGGTATTGGTCGAGCTGGACCAGAAAGTCGACTCCGTTGTCGTTGCCTAGCTCGTTATCGCAAATCACCATGGCAACGGATTGGTTGCTTTCTTCGATAAATTGCAGGATGTCGAGTGCCTCTTCGATACTGTAAGCATTACAGATATCAAAAAGTGCAGCAAAGGGCGCCAGATCCTGGTTCAGGCGCTCGACAATGCCTGGATCGTCATCCAGACAGACAATGACAAAACTATTCACCCTCAGTTTCCTACTTATTGTTTGTGTTATTACTTAAAGTGTATAAGAAACCAGCAAAAGAGACTGAGATGCTGCTTACAAACCTTTGTTATAAATAGAGGTTGTACAACGACGGTTAGGACTGGTGTGTTAAACTGTCTTTTTCACTCTTGGAGATTGGGATACATAATGTTGAAACAAATTGGGGCTGTTGGTGGTGCTGTAGCTATTGCACTGTGCTGGCCATTTGCGACAGGACAGATTGGTGAGCAAATTTATCTGGATACGGTTGGCAAATACGAAAACCCTTATCTGACTATCAGCAGTGAAAGCTACGATCGCGGTTACCTGAATTCAGATGCCGTATCCCGTATCGAGATCAAGGACGAGTGGAAACCGGTTTTTGATAATGAGGGACTACCAACCGTATGGCAGGTACGACATAAGGTTAAGCACGGTTTTATGGGGGTGACCTCGTCAAGTGAACTTGTATTGGATGATGAACTCAAGCCAGTTGCAGACAGGTTATGGGGAGAAGGTGTCGCGCCTGTTAGTTTTACGTCTTCGACAGCTTTGAGCGGCAAGACGGACTTCAATATTACGATGAATCCGCTGAAGTATAAAAATGAGGAAGGAGCACAGGCTGATATAAAGGCGTTTGTGCTGGAAGGAACTGTTGATGCCAAAGGTGCTGGTGAGTTCAGCTATCATTTACCGCAGGCTTCAATAACTACAACGGCTAATGAAGCCATGAATATGACGGATCTGCGAGGCAATGGCAAAGGGATGCTTGATGGGCAGTTCTGGATCGGAAGTCAGGATGTTTCCCTGCAACATGTCAGCTTCCAGGATTTGGCCAGTGATCAAAGTGTAGAGGTCGATAATGTAGTATTGGCAATGAACAATGTGCTGTCTCAGCCTGATTCGAAGTCAGGCCAGCAGGTCGATCTGCACCTGACCAATACCAATACGATGCGCATTGATAAAATTGTGTCATTGGACGGACGAGAATATCGTGATTTTTATTTCAAGGTGGCGTTTTCTGATCTGAACTATCCGGCAATTAGCCGGTTGGGCAATATGGCCGAAGATATCGATGATCAGATGACACAAGCGCAGGCAGAAGAAGCCGCTTTGGCGCTTGATTTGCTGGTAGCTAAGGGGCTGAAATTCTCTATTGATGACCTGAGCATAGTGACACCGGAAGGCAATGTGAAAAGTAATGTCAACATGGTGGTTGCCCCAGGCATTGCCCGAGCATCAGAAAATATGGCTCAGGTTGCAGAAAAATTGACTGGTGAAATTAATTTGATTTTGCCAATTAAGCTGGTTGAAGCTGATCCTGCGTTGCATGAAAAAGCGACCATGATGGAGCAGAACGATGTGATTGAGAAGGATGAACAAAACTATTCGCTTCATATGCAGATTGAAGGTGACAAGATTATCTTGGCATCTGGTGATCAGTTACCGTTGGCAATGTTACTGATGTTGTTTATGTAAATCGGTTTAAAAAATTAACTCTCAAAGCCCGCTCATTCAGTAGCGGGTTTTTTGTATCACGAACAGAACACTCAGGGTTAATAGAACATATCTATTGATGAAATTGCTTATTCCTATTTAGTAATTTGTAATAAATGGGCGACACTTAACTTAACGGCAACAGGTATAAAAAGATGAAATAGCCTGTATTTCTAGCATAAACAATCAGTTGAGGGGGATGCATGGAGTCGTTAAAAGTAAAAGATTACATGAATGCGCGGCCGGTAACTTTTGACCCTAAGATGTCATTATCTCAGGCTCTGGATAAGTTATTGACTGCCAAGCAAATCGGCGGGCCGGTAATCGATGAAAACCGTAAGGTCGTTGGTTTCTTGTCCGAACAAGATATGATCCACAAGTTACTGAAAGTGGGTTATCACTGTCAGGATACCCATAATGTCGGCGAGTGTATGCGTCAGGATGTACTAACGGTAGCGCCGGATGATTCGATTATTGAACTGGCTGACACTATGTCAGGCCAAAAACCTAAAATTTATCCGGTGGTGGATAATGGTCAGTTAATCGGAGTGATTACACGGCGGGATGTTCTTACCGCTATCAGTAATCAAATTGGTGATTGTTTTAAGCATCCGGTCTGATTGATTTATTCACAAGCTAAGATCTATTAAATTTCATCATCACTATCTGTTATGGGGAAATTAGCTTATGTGTATTTGGTGTAGGAAAGGCGCTTGTTGCGTCTTTCTTTTTATCAGTTAAGAAAAATTATTTATAATTCACTTGTTTAGTGATCTAATTCGAAGAACCCTTTTCTACTTTCCTGCACAATATATCCTGCAAAAGAGCTGTATATCCAAACTACTTCAATCTCCGGAAATGATATGACCGTGAGAGTTTAGCTGGAAGTGGTTTGGTTATATATCTGCCCGTAGTAAACCGCCTGCCGGCAGGTGCTCATGCTTGTTGTAACTTCTTCCGATTAATTCATTTCCATATAAATAAAGGAGGAATACAGGCATGAGGGGGACAGTTTTTTGTTTTAAGGGAATATCCACAATATGCGTCACTTCATCAAGTACATCATACCTATCCTGATACCACTTCTGGTCTTAATTCTGCCTGCATCGGCTTTTCCTGTTGAAGGGCTGACTATTATTCAGCAACGCGTTATTACTATTTTTCTTCTTGCTGCCCTGTGCTGGGTGCTGGAACCTATTCCAATCTACGCCACTTCAGTTGTTATTATTGTGCTGGAATTAATGCTGTTATCGGACAAGGGCCTGTACTTGTTTCGGGGAGCAGAAGGGCAACCCCATTTGGGCAAGTTGCTGACTTACAGCGATATTATGGCCACCTTTGCCAGCCCCATTATTATGTTGTTTCTCGGCGGATTTTTCCTTGCAATGGCGGCTACCAAATATCGTTTAGACGTTAACCTTGCCCGTGTATTACTTAAGCCGTTCGGTACTCAACCAAAGAATGTGATGTTTGGCCTGATGCTGATTACTGCTATTTTTTCCATGTTTATGTCGAATACGGCGACAACGGCAATGATGTTGTCGATTCTTGCTCCGGTAATTGCCCTGTTTGGCAGTAAAGACCCTGGGAAGATTGCTTTTGCGTTATGTATTCCGGTTGCGGCGAATATCGGTGGAATAGGTACACCAATTGGAACACCACCCAATGCAATTGCATTGAAATACCTGACCGGAGAAAACATGATCACTTTTGGCGAGTGGATGTTCTTCGGTGTTCCTTTTGTAGCGGTTCTTTTGGTGTTTGCCTGGGTATTGATTAATGTGATCTATCCGGCCAAGCAGGAAAAAATCGAGCTAACCATTAAGGGTAAATTCCTGAAAACGCCGAAGGCTATCACGGTATACATCACTTTTGCCCTGACGATTATTCTGTGGTTGATGGGTTCGTCTCACGGCATGAATTCATATACCGTTGCTCTTATCCCGGTCGCGGTTTTTTCTTTAACCGGCATTATCAACAAGGAAGACTTGAAGAAGATTTCCTGGGATGTGCTGTGGTTGGTTTCTGGCGGTATTGCGTTGGGTTTAGCGTTAGATCAAACCGGACTCGCTCGCCTGGTGGTGCACAGTATTCCGTTTGATAGTTATTCCCCGTATGTGGTGCTAGCTGGTTCGGCGTTGTTGTGTTTGGTGATGGCTAATTTCATGTCTCATACCGCAACGGCTAACCTGCTGATGCCTATCATGGCTGCGCTGGGTACTTCAATGGCGACGCTGGTTCCACTCGGCGGTGAAATTACTTTGATTTTGGTTGTTACTTTTGCAGCGTCCCTTGGCATGTCACTTCCAATCAGTACTCCGCCGAATGCCTTGGCTCATGCAACAGGCCATGTCGAGAGTAATCAAATGGCCCGTCTCGGGGTGATCATCGGATTGGTAGGTGTGGCGCTGAGCTTTGTGATGATCTGGGCTTTGCACATGATTGATCATATTTAATGTCGGTATGAACCAAAACAGCGATTGGTTTACGGAGAACACATGTATCAACCGAAAACGCTAGAGCGCATCATTGATGTTTATTTTCGGAAGCTAAACCGCGTAATCTCGGTGAAGGCAGGGACGCAGGTTTTAAAGCAAGATGGCTTCAACGATAAGTTGTACTGGGTGAAAAAAGGGGAGCTTTACGGCTACCTGAAAAATGAAAGTAATAGCCTGACAACCAGAGTTTTTCGGGTTAAGCCGGGGATGTTCTTCGGTGTGCACAGTTTTTTCTCCCGTACGCTGGTGGCATCAACCACAGTGATTGCTGAGACGGACAGTGAGCTGGCATGGATTGATCTGGATACGAAGGTTGTCGAGCCGGAGAGCTATGGATCGCTTAGTGAGCAGTTTATGCCAGTGATGATGCATGAATTGGCGCAGCGTCAGGTGCTGGCCGGGATGCAGGCTTTTGAGAAAGAAAAAGCTCTGCAGAAACTTTATGTTGCCGAGCAGATGACAACATTGGGCCAGCTGGCCGCCGGTATCGCGCATGAGCTGAATAATGCCGTCGGGGTACTGAGCAGCAAAACGGAAGGGGTGCAGAGTGAAATTTGTCGTTTTTTGCAGGAAAGTAAGCCTGAAGTCAGTCATTTTCTTGAGTTAGGGATCAGTGATGGACAGTCGGTTCCGTCCTCAGAAGTGCGAAAAAGAGCGCGGGAGTTGCAGGAGTTACATGGGCTTGAACGAGAGCAGGCCAGACAGTTGGCACGGGCGCAACCTAAGGGGGAAGTCCCGACATCCTGGCTTGAAAACTTGGAAGAAGCATTGCAGTACTGGGATTTAGGACGAGATCTGCATGATATGCGTCTGGCGTCGAAGCATGCCACCAGTATTGTCCGCTCGGTAAAGCAACTGGGAGGCACAGATCATTTTCGTCAGCCTGATATTGATATTAATGACACAATCAATAAGTCGCTGTCATTGTTACAGAGCAGTCTTCGCCGGATCAATGTCGTACTGCGTCCAGCTGTACTGCCTGCAATTTCTGCCAGTTCGACGGAGTTGGTACAGGTTTGGGTGAATATTATCAAGAACGCCTGCGATGCAATGGAAGATATGTCAGATCCGCAGCTAGAGATTATCACCCGACATTCAAAGAACAGGTTGCTTGTTACCATCAGCAATAATGGGCCGATGATAGATGAAGTGACCCGGAGAAAGATTTTTCAGCCCAACTTCACTACCAAGAAAGGTGGACTGTCGTTTGGTTTAGGGCTGGGGCTGGCAATTGTCCAGCGTATTGTGCACAGCTATGGTGGCACAATTGCTCTTAAGAGCGATCCGGAGAAAACAAAATTTCGAATCAAATTGCCAATCGCGTGAGGGATGGTTATGGAAAAGCTAAATGTCATCTGTGTAGATGATCAGAGGGAAGTATTGAGCGCGGTACTTAAGGATCTGGCACCGCTGAACGATTTTTTTAACGTTGAAGATTGTGAATCGGCAGACGAGGCATTGGAGTTGATCGATGAGCTGGATGCCGAAGGGGAGTATATTGCACTGGTGATCTCGGATCATGTCATGCCGGGTAAAACAGGCGTTGAATTACTGACGGATATTTCGCAGGACCCGCGTTTTACCCAGACGAAGAAAGTATTGTTGACCGGTCAGGCTACTCACCAAGATACGATAGAGGCTATTAACCGCGCGCGTATCGAGAGTTATTTTGAAAAACCGTGGAAAGCTGAAGCCTTACTTACAACGGCACGTAGCCTGATCACTGAATATATATTCGATTCGGGATTGGACTATCAGACATGGGCGGACATTTTGGATAACAGTGTTGTTTTCCGACGTCTCCGTTAGTTTAGTTATGTAGACATCACTCATGAATGATATGCAAGGAAAGGCGTTTCCTTGCATTTGTCTCTGCGTGTTCTTTTTTTGTATTTTATTATTAGCCTCAAACTCAATGCTCTTTCCTGCTCACCTGCTCATTCAGGGACACACCCTAGTTACATTTTTTAGAGCGAATTTGCTCGGATTGCAATGGGTTACTAGTATCCAATCAATACTGAATTATTCCTAAGGTATCGGTATGTTGGAAAAATATCTGGATATTCATCCTGAAGTACAAAAAGCATTGCAGGCTGGGAAGCCGGTTGTTGCGCTTGAATCGACCATTATTACACACGGTATGCCTTATCCGCAGAATCTTGAAACAGCACTGAAAGTTGAGCAAATTGTCCGTACTAGCGGCGTAATACCGGCAACAATGGCGATTTTGCATGGGCGTTTAAAAGTTGGTCTGGCCCCTGAGGAAATTGAATACCTGGCTAAACTTGGCAGAGATGTTGTAAAGACTAGTCGGCGGGATATTCCGTTTATGATTGCGATGCAGTCTGATGGGGCGACAACCGTTGCTGCAACCATGATATTGGCAAGTATTGCCGGAATAAGGGTGTTCTCAACCGGCGGTATTGGTGGAGTTCATCGAGCTGCACCAGAAACGTTTGATATTTCAGCTGATCTGCAAGAGCTGGCAAAAACAGATGTTGCGGTGGTGTGTGCTGGCGTGAAATCGGTACTTGATATTGGTTTGACCCTTGAGTATCTGGAGACGCAAGGCGTGCCTGTTGTGGGATACCAAACCAGCCGGCTGCCGGCATTTTATACCCGAGATAGCGGCTATGGTGTTGATTACCAGCTTGATTCTCCGGAAGAAATTGCTCAGGTTATGAAAGTGAAGTGGGAGATGGGACTAAAGGGCGGCATTGTGGTCGCCAATCCGGTCCCTGAGGACTACTCAATGGATAAGAGCCTCATGGACGAGGTGATCGCAGAGGCTATTATTGAAATGGAGCAAGCAGGAGTGACAGGTAAAGAAACGACACCGTTACTGCTGGCTAAAGTTGCCGAAAAATCAGCTGGCGAGAGTCTGAATTCGAACATTGCCTTAGTCTTCAATAATGCCAGGCTAGCGGCGCAGATAGCAATCAGTTATGCAAAGTGAATGTGTGAGGGGAAAATCTATTATTGCTTAATATTACCTATTGACCTTAGAGTCGACTCCAAGGTTTATAGTTATTGCAAATGGTAAATAATCGCATATAGGAGAGTAACCATGTGTGCTCAATGCAATAACAAGAAACCGCATATTCATACCGTTCAACCAATAGCCGTTGGTGCCAGCTCGGTACGCGTCGAACAAGGTGCTACTGAAGTATGCACCTGTGCGGTGGGGGCTGCTGAAGTCTGTAGTTCTGATTCAGAAAGTGGTGGTGATCCAGGTGCTGACGACGAACCCGCTGGACGAAAACCAAGTTTTACTATAGAAGCATTAGCCGGAGAGCTGGGCAAGCCTGCGATGCATTCTTTATCCTCGGCAAAATTAGAACAATTTTCTAAATCACCTTGTTGTACATCTAGCAGCGGCTCTGCCACTGTCAATGAACTCGATGAGTTGGCAATAGAAAAAGAGCTTATTCAAACATCAAATAGTCATACCTTAAGTTGGAAAATCCAGAATATGGATTGTCCGAGTTGTGCCCGCAAACTCGAAACGGCGTTATCCGGTATTGAAGGACTGAAAACAGCCAAAGTTCTGTTCGCGACACAAAAATTGGTCGTAACTGGTAACAGTAAAAACTTCGCCACTAAAATTGAAGAAAAAGCGAAAGAGACTGGTTTCCCATTGGTATCAACCCGCATTAAAGCGACAGAAGCAGAGCCAAAGCAAACACTTAAACCGTACTTACCAGTGATCATGATTGCAGTCATGATGCTGGTTTCGTTATTGATTGATCGCAGTTCTGAAACGTACGGAATCATTGCATTTACAGCAACCACGTTGCTGGGGCTGATTCCGATCGTAAAAAGAGCCATTAGCCTTGGTAAGTCTGGTACACCGTTTTCTATTGAAACTCTGATGTCCGTTGCGGCTATTGGAGCCTTGTACCTGGGCGAAACCGCCGAGGCAGCCATGGTATTACTGTTGTTTTTGATTGGTGAACAGCTCGAAGGTTACGCTTCTGCTCGTGCTCGTAGCGGCGTTAAAGCCTTGATGGATCTTGTTCCCGAGCAAGCTTTGGTTATTCGTCCTGATGGTTCCAGGGTAAAAGTAGCGGCCGAGGAGCTGAGAAAAGAGGATGTAATAGAAGTTGCCCCGGGCGGACGTCTGCCTGCCGATGCGATTTTAGCGGATACCTCTGCCAGTTTCGATGAAAGTGCGCTGACCGGTGAGTCTGTGCCTGTTGAGCGTCTGCGAGGCGAGCAGGTAATGGCGGGATCGTTAGTGACAGATAAGCTTGTACGCCTGACGATTGTCTCCGAACAAGGTGATAATGCTATCGATCGGATCCTTCACCTGATAGAAGATGCTGAATCTCGTAAAGCGCCTCTGGAGCGGTTTATTGACCGCTTCAGCCGATGGTATACCCCGGCCATGATTGTGCTGGCCGCGTTGGTAATTGTGATTCCACCGCTGATGTTTGGTCAGGCATGGAGTGAATGGATTTATAAAGGATTGACGTTACTCCTGATTGCCTGCCCTTGTGCTCTTGTTATTTCAATACCGGCTGCGATTACTTCGGGGCTGGCAGCGGGGGCACATCGTGGTGCTTTGATTAAAGGTGGTGCTGCGCTTGAACAACTAGGGCATATAGAAACAGTGGCTTTTGATAAAACCGGGACCCTGACCCAGGGTAAGCCTGTGATGACAGATATCATCAGCTGGGATGGCGATGAAGATAAGTTGCTACATCAGGCCGCAGCTGTCGAGGACGGTTCATTGCATCCGTTGGCTCAGGCCGTGGTTAAGGCAGCTGAGGCGCGGGGATTACCTCCGCTCGTGGCTGATGAGCGTGAGGCTCTGCCCGGACGAGGGATTCAGGGGGTAATCGATGGTGATACTGTATTGTTGGCTGCCGCAGACCGCTTACCTGAAGCTATAAAGCTGACGGACGCGCAGCAGGTTGAGGTGGAACTGCTAGAAGGTGAAGGTAAGACGTTGGTGGTCGCGGTGCGTAATGGTCAGCCCGTTGGTCTGATTGCGTGGCGGGATAATCTGCGTGATGACACTCGAGATGCCATTAAGAATCTTAAAGCTATGGGGATTCATTCGGTTATGTTGACTGGTGATAATCCGCGTGCTGCTGCTGCAATCGCTAAAGAGATCGATATTGATTTCCGTGCCGGCCTGTTACCAGCCGATAAGGTAACAGAAGTTGAGCGGGCTAATCTGAACGCGAAGGTCGCTATGGTTGGTGATGGGATTAATGATGCGCCAGCGATGAAAACGGCGTCAATCGGCATTGCTATGGGGGGAGGTACGGATGTTGCGCTTGAAACTGCTGATGCAGCGTTGACTCATAATCGGATCTCAGAGCTTCCCGTGATGATTGCTTTGTCACGAGCGACCTTGACCAACATTCGCCAGAATATCTTTTTGGCGCTGGGCCTCAAAGGTGTCTTCCTTGTTACCACACTGCTTGGACTGACTGGGTTGTGGGTAGCGGTATTAGCCGATAGCGGGGCAACAGCATTAGTTACATTGAATGCATTGAGGTTATTACGATTTGGAGTCAAAACTGAATCATAATTGTCTTTAAACGCTAAAATAATCAAAAAGCATCACTATCAGTGATGCTTTTTTAATGCGCATGATTTTGTGATATAGCGCATAGGTAACCGTTTTTATGTGATCTGTGTATCTTTTTTTTGAGAAATGAAATTGCGGGTATTTCTCATGTTGTGATTCTAATCACTAAAACATGAAGATCTATCAGCTATTGTTATCTGGCGTTTTGATAATGCTTTCATTGAGAGCATTGCCAAAACAATGACTTATTTTTGACAAATAACCGCAGCCCTCAAGCGCCCCCTTATTTAGCGGTAAAGTATAAAAAGGATATGACTATGTCTGACAACGCAGTATTCCACCTAGGTGTAACAAAAGAAGATCTAAACGGTGCCGAACTGGCCATTATCCCAGGTGATCCAGCTCGTGTTGAAAAGATCGCAAACCTAATGGAAAACCCAGAATTTCTAGCCAGCGCTCGTGAATACACTGTTTACCGTGCGAAACTGGATGGTAAATCTGTTGTTGTTTGTTCAACTGGTATCGGTGGCCCGTCAACGTCTATTGCTGTTGAAGAGCTAGCGCAACTGGGTGTTCGTACTTTCCTACGTGTTGGTACAACTGGTGCGATCCAGCCACATATTAATGTTGGTGATATGATCGTAACTACGGGTTCTGTTCGTCTTGACGGTGCTAGCCTGCACTTTGCTCCAATGGAGTTCCCAGCAGTAGCGGATTTCAGTGTAGCAACAGCAATGAAAGCGGCATGTGATGCTGATGGCGCAACAGTACACACAGGTGTAACTGCATCAAGCGATACTTTCTACCCAGGTCAGGAGCGTTACGATACGTTCTCTGGTCGTGTAGTTCGTCGTTTCCAAGGTTCTATGGATGAGTGGCAGCAAATGGGCGTGCTTAACTTCGAAATGGAATCAGCAACTCTGCTAACGATGTGTGCAAGTTCTGGCCTACGTGCAGGTTGTGTAGCTGGTGTTATCATCAACCGTACTCAGAAAGAGATCCCAGATCACGCGACTCTGAAAGAAACTGAAAAGCGTTCTATCAAGGTGGTAGTTGACGCAGCTCGCCGCATGTTGGCTGAGTAACTTCAATCCCTTGTTATTTAATATGATAACTGCGTTGGAAGTGCTCATTGATAGTCATCAACTGCGTGCTTCCGCCTTGTTCTTGAATTAAATTCCTACGGGCTTGAGTGTAATAGATTACAGAGAACCGGCGTATCGCGCCGGTTTTTTTATTGCCTCAATCTCTTCATCAGAATGCTCATTTATGTTTATAAACTCCGGGTTCCACTTTCGGCCTTGAGGCAAATGCCTGCGTGCTAGCAGTTAGCGGTAATGATTACAAAGCAGATGCTCAGGCATCGATTTTTCCATTATTATTTCCTCAATAATTTAGATAATGAGTGCCTATTCACGGGATATTTTGCATGCTTTTATTCATGTGCAGGACTAAATTTAATTTTGATATTAGCTTAATTCTAAATAAGTGTCGTATTCATTTTATAAATATTCATTACAAGGCGTTTAACCATGTGAATGAAGTGATTTCATCTATGTTTCTGTTACTTAAGAGAGTTATCTGAAACTTAGTTAACCAAACTATTTAATACATGTGTGCTCCAAGTTTGTTTTTAAATAAATATATTGAAATGCAGGCGTGTGAAGTGTGATTTTCTGTCAAGTTATCTTCTCAAACTTAGTTGTATGGTCTTTGTTTTTGTAACAAAGAAAAGGAATATAAAACCTGGTTAATATCAATAGGATTTAATATCAAACATGTAAAGTTTCAACTTTAGTGTGATGTTGAGTCAAATAAAGTATCATTCTCAATGAATAACATTCGATTTTTTCATTGGTTTTATTCAATTGATGGTTGATAATTGAGTCATCAAAATAATAAATAGTGATAAAGGTCTATTTTACTTTGTTTCCATCTTTATATTATTTCCCTGTCATTAAAGCCTTACTTTCAATGCACTGAATAATAAATCACCGTGAGAATAAATAAACACGGAATATATAATAACGGGGAACAGAAATGCATTTTCATAAATCATTATTAGCCATTATGGTTGGCTCTGCTATCGCTCTGTCCGGATGTAATAGCAGTAGTAATAATACTGATGGCAAACAGGTTGATATTCCGACACCACCGTCCAGCAACTTTATTAACGTGATTGATCGCACTGGTAATCCAGAATACCTGCGTGATTATGATAAATATGACAACTTGAAGTTTAATGCTTTTGTCGATAACGGTGCCTGGCATGGTCATCTTTTGCCCGCGGATGCCAAAGGTTATGGTTCCTTTGGCGGAATCATGCAGGTAACTCAGGAGTATGCCCACTTCATGTCGGGCCAGGAGTTCGATAAGTTACATTTGCTTGATAAGAAAACGGGCAAGCAGATTGATTTATCGTCAGCTCAAGCCAATATCTACAGTACACCCGGGGCCTTGGTTCAGGTTCTCAAAACTGATTTGGTTAATGTTCAGATGGTGTTGCGTTTTGTTACAGACAGAACTTCACTGGTCGAAACTCAAATCACAAACCTGACTGATCAGAATATGGAGCTTGAATTAACCTGGGATGGTGAACTTTTACAGAAAGCAATTTCAAGTAAAGGTTATGAAAGTAAATCTGTTGATGAGATATATCCGGCATACAATCGTCAGATAAGCTCAATAGATAATGGTATTAAAATTAGTTTTGATGATATGAAAAACAACTATGCAATACGAAACGATGCTGACGCTGAATTTAGAGTTGTTCGTTCAATTGATACGGATATCATTACTAATGAAACATCATTTAAGTCGATAGGCTATAAAAATATAGCATCGAAGAAAACAGAGATAATTTATACGACGTACTCTAATCTGCATAATTCAAAAGAAGTGCAGAATGAGGCAATAAAAGTTACCGATATTTTAGCGTACCCCCATAAATATATGGAACAAGCTCAGACTCGCTGGGGTTCCTATATAGCAAAAGGTATGTCGAACAATCAGGCAACACCTGAGCAGGAGCGCGTGGGTGTAAAAGCTATGATGACCTTAAATGGTAACTGGCGATCAGCTGCCGGAGATATTAAGCAAGCGACAGTTACACCTTCTGTTACCGCTCGTTGGTTCTCAGGAAACCTGACCTGGCCTTGGGATACCTGGAAGCAAGCTTATGCAATGGCGCATTTCAATCCTGATGTAGCGATGGATAATATTCGCACAGTATTCCAGAACCAAATACAGGAAACGGATCCAATTCGACCTCAGGATAAAGGGTATTTGTTGGATGTTGTTTCTTACACAGCACCTGATTCTCGTGGTGGGGCGGGGTCTGAAAATTGGAATGAGCGCAATACCAAACCGTCCTTGGCTGCATGGTCAGTGATGGAAGTTTATAACGCATTGAAAAAAGAGTTTGATCGTCCTGAAGATGCCCAGAAGTGGATAGATGAAATGTATCCTAAATTGGTGGCCTATCATGACTGGTGGCTGAGGAACCGTGATCATAATGGTAACGGTGTTCCTGAATATGGTGCCGCAGTTGACTCTGCGCATAATACAGATGATGGTCATATGTATGTGTGGGTTAAAACCACTGATGATCTTACAGCCCGCTTTGGTGACGATGTTTTAATAAAAGAGGGTGATTGGTACAAAGTACAGGGCGTCGCTAACTACAATAAGATCCTTGATGATGTTACCTATCAGGAACTAAGTGTCGGTGCACAGGTTGCTGCTGGCTGGGAATCGGGAATGGATAATGCTGCTCGATTTGGTTTTATTTCTTCCGAACAGCTCAACGCGTATGCTGAAAAACATTATTCCGGCGATGTTGAACAAGCGAGAAAAGACTGGGAAGTACGTTTTGCAGAGAACCGCTCTGATGATGATAAGTTGTTAGGTTTTTCTATGTTACAGGAGTCGGTAGACCAGGCTTCTTATATGTACTCTGATAATAAGTATCTGGCAGAATTGGCCGGGCTGGTATCTGCTGGTACAGAAGGAAAAGAGCGTGGAGAGAAATTCCTCGATGGGGCGCAAAAGATCAAGGATTACATCAACACCTGTATGTTTGATTCGGGATCTAATTTCTATTACGACATTCATATCAATGTTGAAGCAGACGGTACCACACCAAAACCTTTAGCAAATAGCTGTGCCGGATTACCGATTATTCAGCGAGGTCGTGGGCCTGAAGGGTGGGGACCGTTGTTTAACGGAGCGGCAACTCAGGAGCTGGCGGATAAAGTTGTGGCAACCATGCTGGATCAAAATGAGTTTAATACCGCGGCGAAGTATCAGGGAGAGGGAATATCCTTACCAACGGCTTCGCAGTCAAATCCAGCTTATGATGCTGATATTTATTGGCGAGGAAGAGTATGGCTTGATCAGTTCTATTTTGGTGTGCGGGCGATGGAACAATACGGCTATGGTGCCGAAGCGGTACAAATGGCTAATGAGCTTTTCACCAATGCAGAAGGTATGACCGGAGACGGTGCTATCCGCGAGAACTACAATCCTGAAACAGGGGCTGTACAGGGGGCGACCAACTTTTCCTGGAGCTCGGCCCATATGTATATGCTTTACCGTGAGTTCTTCAAATAAGGCTTTGTACCTTTAATTATGCATAGAACCCGCAATCACGTATAGAAACCGCTGTCATCTGGCAGCGGTTCATTTTTATCTGAATAAATTGTTTACGCTTATCACACTTAGCGATTTGTTTACTGACTAAATCTCCAACCGGATTGTCGGCTTCACTTCTTCTGTCTATATATTAATTACATAGCTCCGGTCTTTATCGGGCAAATTTGAATATTCGGGTTTACCGATTGGTTTTCTTCAGGTTCATCATGACAAGGATTAGCTTATGCGTGCATTCTCTTTAATGCTGTTGTTTTTGTTGGGACTTGGAGCCGATTGTGTATACGCGCAGTCAGCGTCGGAAATTGTTCGTCAGTCCGATTTGCAGATGCGTGGCGATTCCAGTTACTCCGAAGCGACTATGAGAATTATCCGTCCGAGCTGGACGCGCTCAATGAGTATGAAAAGCTGGACTAAAGGGTTGGATTTGTCTTTGGTGCTGGTAACGGCACCGGCAAAAGATAAAGGCAGTGCTTCGCTTAAGCGCCAGCGTGAAATGTGGAACTGGGTCCCCAGTATTGAGCGGGTAATTAAAATTGCTCCGTCGATGCTGAGTCAGTCATGGATGGGATCGGATTTCACCAATGATGATTTGATTAACCAGTCTTCCATTGTGGTGGACTATCGTCACAAGATGGTCAGTGATGATGTGTTTGATAACGATTCTTCATGGGTTATTGATGCCTTTGCTAAACCGGATGCGCCAGTGGTCTGGAATAAGGTGAGGTTATGGGTTTCAAAAAACAGTTATTTGCAGCGGAAAGTTGAGTTCTATGATGAATTCGATGAGCTGGTTAATACCATGAATACTTATGATGTCCGAAACATCGGGGGCCGTCAGGTGGCGACCCGGATGGAGATGTTACCGGCGGACAAACCGGGTAATAAAACGGAAATCATCATTCATCAGGCGCAGTTTAACTTTCCGATCAAAGACGGTTTTTTCTCCCTGAGTCAGATGAAGGCATTGCGCGACTAACGCTACAGGAGCCTTTATGTTACTAAAACTGGCCTGGCGTAATTTATGGCGGCAAAAGCGGCGCACTATTTTGACCGCTTCAGCACTGGCTTTGGCTCTGGCGTTATCCCTTTTCATGCGTTGCCTGCAGGAAGGCAGTTATGCCAACAATATAGAGAACTCTGCTCGTTTTTATACCGGACTGATACAAATCCAGCATCCGGAGTTCTCTGAAAGTCAGAGCATTGATGATTTGCTTCCAGTTAGTAACGCATTTATCACTCCAGTCAAAAACCATCCCAATATAAATCAAATATTGCCGCGCATTGAGTCTTTTGCTCTTGCGGCGGCGGGAGAAAAATCAAAGGGAGTGATGGTATTGGGTGTGGTTCCAGAAAAGGAAGATGCGTATTCCGGAATTGCAAACAAGGTAAGTTCCGGTGAGTTTCTCAGTGCGGATGATAACCAGCTGTTAATCGGTGAAGGATTGGCAAAGTTTTTCGGACTTGAAGTAGGTGATGAGTTGATTCTTTATGGGATGGGCTACCGGGGACAAACAGCCGCGGGTCTATACATCATCAAAGGATTACTCGACTTTCCGATGCCACAGCTTGATAACCAGCTTGTTTATATGCCGCTGGCTTTGGCTCAAACGCTTTATAGCACGGATCAGCAGGTAACAGCTTGGGTGCTGCATACAAAGGAGTTGTCAGAATTGCCACAGACGGTGGCTGATTTAGCTCAGGCTTACGAAGCGCGGGCTCGTGTGCGTGACTGGCAGGATCTGTCACCGGAAATGTCGCAGCAAATTGTGATGGATAAAGTCAGCGGGATCATCATGATGTATTTGCTTTATGGTGTTGTGGGATTTGGTTTATTTGCCACTCTGTTGATGATGACGCTGGAGCGCCAGCGTGAATTCGGGGTCATGCTGGCTACGGGCCTTATCAGAAGGAAGCTTCTGACACTTATTTGCATTGAATCTTTGTTTATTGCCATGCTCGGCGTAGCTATCGGTTTGCTGGTGGTGATGCCGGTTCTGATCTGGTTCTACTACAACCCAATCACGCTGACCGGTGAAGTCGCAGAAATGATCCTCGAGATGGGCTGGGATCCGGTGATGCCTGTATTACTGGAGCCTTGGTTGTTCGTTAATCAGATAGTAATCGTACTGGGTTTGCTTGTACTTTGCATGATTTACCCGATGTGGCGGGTCTACCGTTTGGAGCTAGTCAGTGCGCTCAAAGGAGGGGGTTATGCTGGTTAAACTGGCCTGGCGTAACTTATGGCGCAATAAAATAAGGACCAGCATCATGCTGAGTGCCATGGTGTTTGGCTTGATTGGTGCGGTGAGCATGATGGGATTCGTGACTGGTATGTACGCCAGTATGATCCATAACGCCATTGCATGGCAGACCAGCCATATCCAGGTTCATAGCAGCCGTTATCTCAATGATCCCGATATTAATGCAACCATCGTTGATGCTCCTCAGTTGCAGCAAGCGATTGCTGAATTGCCGGGCGTGAAGGCATGGTCAGCCCGCTTTGTGGCTGATGGTATGGTTGCATCTGCTCGTAGTGCTCGCGGGATGAGGATTACCGGTGTTGAATCGGATGCTGAAGCTAAGGTGACGCCGATAGCAGAAAGCATTGAGCAAGGAGAGTGGTTGTCTAGTGAGGGACGAAATCCGGTTTTAGTTTCAAGCAAGATGGCAGTAAGGTTGCGCTTGAAACTGGGTTCTAAGGTGGTGCTGACATTAACTAACGCCACCGGTGAGGTAACTGGCGGAGCTTTTCGTGTCCGTGGGATTTTTAAGACGCCGTCATCGGCTTTTGATGATGGTAATGTTTTTGTCCGTCGCGCCGATCTTACTGCTTTGGCGGGTATTAAGGGAGTGCATGAAGTCGCCATTTTGCTGGCAAATGATAACGATGCTTTCTTTGTTAAAGATGAGTTGCAGGCACAAACATCTGATCAAAATGTTGTTCGTGACTGGCAACAAGTCCAACCTATGCTGGCTTCCATTATTAAGCAGATGGGACCGAGTAATGCCATCATGCTGGGGATTTATGTTGTCGCGTTGGCATTTGGGATCGTTAATATCATGTTGATGTCGGTATTTGAGCGTACCCGGGAGTTCGGAGTGCTGATGGCGGTTGGAATGCAAAAGCACAAAGTATTCTTGCTGATTATGCTGGAGACTACCTGTCTGGGTATTTCCGGTGCTGTGCTGGGTATATTGGGCAGCATCGGTTTAGTTGCTGTTTTTCAACAGACCGGCATCCCTTTGGGAAAAATGGCAGAAGGACTGGGCGCATTCGGGGTGGATACCACGCTCTATCCAAAGGTGTCAGCGAGTGATTACCAGATGGTTTTTATAACGGTTGTTGCAGCCAGTGTGTTGGCTGCGTTGTACCCTGCGCATCAGATCCTCAAAAAGCGCCCGGTAGATGCAATGGCGGAGAAGCATTGATGACAATTCGAACAAGCCAGCTTTGCAAAACCTATAACGAAGAATCTGATTTTCCGGTTCATGCTGTGAAAAGTCTCGATTTGACCATTGAGCAAGGGGAATTCGTTGCTGTTATGGGGCCGTCGGGTTCAGGCAAAACCACTTTGCTCAATATGCTTGGCGGAATTGATAAACCGTCATCGGGCAGGGTGCTGATTGATGACTGTGACATTTGTGAATTGCCGGAAAAGTCATTAATTGCTTTTCGACGGGACCACATTGGCTTTATTTTTCAGGATTATAGCTTGTTGCCTGTTTTGACGGCGCTGGAAAATGTCGAGTTTGTTATGCAGCTTCAGGGGCATAGCGAGAAGGAGTGTCGGGAGCGGGCCAGTGCGCTGTTGGCACAGGTTGGCCTTTCGGAACAGCAGAATAAAACCCCGGCTAAGCTCTCTGGCGGCCAGCAGCAAAGGGTAGCCGTTGCTCGTGCTTTGGCACCCAGGCCGCGTTTTGTAATGGCTGATGAACCGACGGCGAATCTTGATGCCCAGAGCACAGCAGAATTGCTCGATATTATGCAGCAGTTAAATGAAAAAGAGGGGACAACCTTTATTTTTTCCACCCATGATCCCAGGGTGATCAAGCGTGCTCGGCGGGTAATAGTTTTTGAGGACGGGCAGTTGACAGAGGATCGCCGTCAGTGAAGAAATTCATTTGGTTTTGGAGCCTTGTGTGTAGTTCGGTACTGGCGCAAATCCCCGGCCTTGAGCCGGAGAAGGACTGGGAGCTAAATGGTTATGTAAAGTATATGGCTACCGGAAACTTTCCGGATAAACAAAGTAATGGCCTCGATCACTTGTTACATCAGCGGATTAACTTTGAATATCGTTTCAGCCCTGATTTTCGCTTTAATGCGGGTATGCGAAACCGTCTTTTTGGGGGCGATACAGCTGAAACGCCTGAATTTGGACGATTGGTAGAGTTAGACCAGGGCTACATGGATTTGTCGACCAACTGGCTGGACAAGAACGGCGTCGTCGGAAACTCTCAGTTTGACCGCCTTTATATCTCCTGGAACAAATCTGATTGGCAACTTCAAGCCGGACGGTTTCGGATCAATTGGGGGATGACAACACTGTGGAATCCCAATGACATATTTAACTCCTATTCTATTTACGATTTTGATTACGAGGAACGCTCAGGCACTGACGCGATGATGGCGAGTCGAAAGCTTGGTTTTGCCAGTTCGGTGGAGGTGGTGTATAGCCCGAGTGAAGACAATGAACTGGAAAGTTATGCTGTCCGTTACCTGTTTAACTATGAGGGTTGGGATATTCAGCTACTGGCTGGCAAAGCGAATCTGGATCAGGTAATAGGCGGAGGTTTTGCCGGAGATATAAGAGGGGCTGGTTTTCGTGGTGAAATTACTTGGTTTGATCCGGTGCGCGATGAATGGAAGGGGAAGACGCTTGAATCTTCGTCAGTAGCGAGTTTGGAGTTTGATTATAGTTTTGGTGGCAAACATAACTGGATGGCCCGTGCGTCGGTGATTCATATTTCAAACCCGGAGGATCCGGAAAATGCATTGTTATTTTTGAACCTCCCGTTGACTGCCAGAACTCTGAGTTTCACTGAGTTGGCCTGGTATGCAGATGCCGGTTTTGATCTCACAGCGTTAAGTCGTTTGACCATTTCGGGGACATACTATGATGATGGCTCATTTTTTCTTGGGGCAAGCAACAGTTATTCCCTGACAGATGACTGGCAAGTGCTGACGGTGCTTCAGCGTTTTGATGGCAGCAGCGAGAGTTTATTCGGGCAAACGGCAAGTTCCCTGTTGTTTTTGCAGCTACGGTGGAGTTTTTAGGGGGGATAAGATGCGAGTAACGTGAATATACTCAACCGCTACTCGCGCTGCTGTAATCGTTATCAGGCCATGTTTTGACTTTGGCCACCAGCATCCTTGAGCCAGTTATGCAGGTGTGTTTGTAGATCACCAAGTTGTTCCGGGCCGATAATTGCCAGTCCCAGATCCTGGGCACGAACCAGATCGTGATGGCGTAATGGGCGGAAGCTGACCAACATGGCTCTAGCTTGCAGGCCTCCGAGCAGGTCGCGCAGTGATTCCAGTTTATACAGGGTGTCATCACCGTCGTCGCGCATGCCTTTGGTTTTACATTCAATAATATGGAGTTTGTTGTTCACAACTGTAGCGACATCAAGCTCGTTACGCACTTCTCGTTCACCGATTTTGCGGTAAACCTGCACTCCCAGAGAATGGTCCTGAATGGTTGGCAGTTCGTTCTGGATTGCACGTACCGTACTGTGTACCAGGTTCTCCAGCCACTCACCATTTGCAAAGCGGCGAGCTTCTTCGTGCTTAAATGTCAGGACCCCATCTTCGTAGGTAGCAAGGCCGGTCTCTTTCAGATCCGACAGTAACATGCCTAGTTCTTTATATCCTTGCTGTTTAACACTTAGCTCAACATTCAGGCGCTGTTCTTTGCGGCAGGTAGTAGCGAGGTAGTTCAGTGTTGCCAGGCCAGGACCAAGTTCCAGTGCCGAGCTCGCCCAACGCTGGCCAAGTTCCCAAAGCTGCTCGTTCAGTGATTCCGGTACGGTGTTTTCCGGCAATTCGCAGCGGGCACCAAAAATAGTCAGGTAGTCGGTGAGCTGAATACGGTCTTCAACCTGTTGTTGCTGGCGGTCTGCCGGGTATAGCCAGCACATTTCATCGCTGTATGGCTCGATAACATAGATTGGCCAGTGATAGGTACGGAATACTTCATAGGCCGAAAGTAAGCGGTGGCGGAGGCCGCAGCTGGCATTAAACCAGATTTCAGACTGTTGTTGTTTTAGTTGTTTGGCTAATTCATTAAGGCGGCCACGAATGGAAGCGATATTGATAGAGTCTGAAATGATGAAAAATTCGGACTGAATATTACGGGGAGAAAGAATAGATGCTAGGCGCTCAAATTGTTCCCGCTGAGATTCAGTTCCGATAAAAACCATTTTATCGGCAGGAATTGCGTGGTCGAGTAAAGGGGTTATCAGTCTTACGGGATCCTGATCGATAATGCCAACGTGAGTAATCATAATAATCCTTATGCTTTCACTCGTGCGGGCTTATTAAAATTGGAAAACAAAAGAACAGGCCGGCACACGACTTTTAGCAATTTATTGCTTTAACTATCATTAAAATACCAAACAAACAACGTTCAGTTGGTTTTAGATATGGGGACAGCATGGAGTAATTTCAAGTAAATGCCCTCACTGAACCTAACATATCCGATTCTGCTCCAAGTTATGTCTGTATACTGTAAGTATTTGTCATAAATCGAGTCTTTGGTATTTTTACTGTATTTAAATGAAAATAACTCTCATTTGTCGAAATTGTTGGTGTATTTTAAGTTTGCGTTAAGAAAAATGATTGAAATCCTTGTCCTGAAAGTGACAATAGAGGACATTGTCCTCGCTTGTACTGATTTATGACTCAAAAGCTTACAATCCTAGATATTGCGAAATTAGCCGGTGTCGGAAAGTCTACAGTTTCGCGTGTCTTGACCAATGATCCCAAAGTGAAACCAGAAACCCGTGAAAAGGTTGAGCTGGTTATCCGTGAATCGGGTTATGTTCCCTCCAAATCTGCCCAGGCAATGCGCGGTGGCAGTGCAAAGGTTGTGGGGGTTATTTTATCGCGTCTTGATTCTCCGTCTGAAAATAAAGCCGTGAGCGGGATTTTGGAAGTGATCTACCAGGCTGGCTACGATGCAGTGATCATGGAAAGTCAGTTTAGTGCCGAGAAAACCAATGAGCATCTTGCCGTATTGCAAAAGCGCAATGTCGATGGGGTGATTGTGTTTGGCTTTTCTGACTATGATTTGTCGGCAATAGAGAAACTTAAGCATAAGGCTGTTGTTATCGCGGTAGATACCGACCGAATTTCATCGGTAGGTTATGATAATCACGGTATTATCGAACTGGCGATGAACCATTTATTGCAGCAGGGCAAGCGGCATATCAGTTATGTTGGTGTTGACCCGAGCGATAAGACTACCGGCCTGATGCGTCTTAATGCTTATCTGGATTGCTGTCAGCGCTTTGGTATTGAATCTTGTTACCAGACTGGACAATTGAGTCATGAAAGTGCTTATCAATTGGCTGATGATGTTATTAAGTCAGAAACTCAGGCTATTGTTTGTGCCAGTGATACTCTGGCTATGGGAGTAGCCAAACGACTTCAGGAGCTGAATCGAACCGATATTCAGGTTTCTGGAGTGGGGGCAACAGATCTTCTTTCCTTTATTTTCCCCAATACGTTCAGTATCGATCCCGGTTATTATCAGGCTGGGCAGGCCTCAGCTAATTTATTGATTAAGCAGCTTAACGGGCAGCATGAGGTTACTCACCTGACTCAGCAGGCAAGTTTTTAGCAGGCGCTCTAAGCTCTCTTTATAGAGTGTGATCGAGGTTGCAAAAGAGCGTTACACTGTGAACTGATTCACGCTATGGGAATGTTCCCATTTTATTTTATCTATGGGTTTGTCATTATTCTCATTAATTGATGGGAACATTCCCATAAGAGAAGCCCAACTACGACATTCCTCTCAAAACAAACATGGACATCGGCATGAGTAAGATTAATCGACAGCAAATCGAGCGTCTGGTGGCATTAATCGGTGGCAGTGAAAACATTGCCAGCGTTAGCCATTGCTTGACGCGCCTGCGTTTTGTTCTTAGTGATACTGACAAAGCTAGCGTAAAGGAAATTGAACAGCTCCCAATGGTGAAAGGGTGTTTCACCAATGCCGGACAATTTCAGGTGGTTATCGGTACGGAAGTGGATCAGGTCTATAAAGTACTGACTGAACTAACGGGTAATTCCGGAGCGAGCAAGGAAGAAGCCAAAGTGGCGGCTCGTCAGAACATGAGCCTGCTGGAGCGCGGGATCTCTCACCTTGCCGAAATCTTTGTTCCGCTGTTGCCAGCCATTATTACCGGTGGTCTTATCCTGGGATTCCGTAATGTAATTGGTGATATTCGGATGTTCGACGGCCAGACGCTGACTCAAATCAGTCAGTTCTGGGCAACAGTTCATTCTTTTTTATGGCTGATTGGTGAAGCGATTTTCTTCTTCCTGCCGGTTGGTGTGTGTTGGTCTACGGTGAAAAAGCTTGGTGGCACGCCGATTTTAGGTATTGTTCTGGGTGTAACGTTGGTTTCACCTCAGTTGATGAATGCTTACTTGATTGGTCAGCAAGTGCCAGAAAGCTGGGATTTCGGCCTGTTTGTGATTGAAAAAGTCGGTTATCAGGCGCAAGTCATCCCGGCGATGCTGGCTGGTATTGCTCTGGCGCTGATTGAAACCAACCTGAAACGGATCATTCCTGCTTACCTTTATCTTGTTATCGTTCCGTTTGTATCGATTATTATTTCTGTGATTCTTGCTCACGCCTTTATCGGTCCGTTTGGTCGTATGCTGGGTGACGGTGTCGGTTATGCTGCGAAAGTTGCGATGACTGGTGACTTTGCAATTCTTGGTGCCATGGTATTTGGCTTCCTGTACGCCCCGCTAGTTATTACCGGTGTTCACCATACAACTAACGCCATTGATCTTCAGTTGATGCAGGACATGGGCGGTACACCAATCTGGCCTTTAATTGCATTGTCTAACATTGCTCAGGCATCTGCGGTCGTTGGCATTATCTGGATCAGCAAAAAACATAACGAACGTGAAATTTCAGTTCCGGCTGCTATCTCTGCTTACCTGGGCGTAACAGAGCCTGCTATGTACGGTATTAACCTGAAATATAAGTTCCCTATGCTAAGTGCCATGATTGGCTCGGCCATTGCTGCGGCAATCTGTGGTAGCGCAGGTGTGATGGCAAATGGTATCGGGGTTGGTGGTCTGCCTGGCATCCTGTCAATCCAGCCTCAGTACTGGATGGTATTCCTGGCTGCAATGCTGGTGGCTGTCATTGTTCCAATCACTCTGACTTTGGTGATGTATAAGCGTGCTGAAGCAAAAGGTGAGCTGGAACAGTCACCTCAAACCGCTTAACAAATACTTCTCTTGGGTCGTCGGTATTCCCGACGACCACTTCCTTGAAAGAAATAAATGATCAGGCAACACATGATGAAAGAGCAATTTGAGTGGTGGCGTACGGCCACTATTTACCAGATCTATCCTAAAAGCTTTTGCGACAGCGACAGTCAGGGTACGGGTGATATTCAAGGGATTACTTCAAAGCTCGATTATCTGAAAACTTTGGGTATTGATGCTATTTGGTTAACACCGGTCTATTGTTCACCAATGGTCGATAATGGCTACGATATTTCCGACTATTACAACATCAATCCTGACTTCGGTACCATGGCTGACTTTGACCATTTACTGGAAGAAGCCCATCAGCGCGGAATCCGAATTGTGATGGATATTGTGGTCAACCATACATCTACTGAACATGCTTGGTTTAAGTCAGCACTTGGCGATAAGAATAGTCCTTATCGTGATTACTATATCTGGAAAGATCCGGTTGACGGTGGCGAGCCGAATAACTGGCAGTCAAAGTTCGGTGGTAATGCCTGGGAGCTGGATGAAGCAACGGGTCAGTATTACTTGCACTTGTTTGCTAAAGAGCAGGCGGATCTGAATTGGGAAAACCCGAAAGTCCGTGAAGAAGTTAAAGGTGTTATTAGCTTTTGGGCTGAAAAAGGCGTTGATGGATTCCGCCTAGACGTGATTAACCTGATCTCCAAGCAGCAGGATTTCCCGAGCGACGATATTGGTGATGGTCGCCGTTTCTATACCGATGGCCCGCGTGTTCATGAATATCTTCAGGAAATCAGTGAGGCTGTATTCCAGCAGTATGGCTCGGTTACTGTTGGTGAAATGTCTTCAACAACGCTGGAACATTGTCAGCGGTACTCATCCCTTGACGGTCAAGAGCTGTCAATGGTGTTTAACTTTCATCACCTGAAGGTCGATTACCCGAATGGTGAGAAGTGGACCAAGGCTCCGTTTGATTTTCATCAGCTCAAAGAGATTTTTAACCACTGGCAGCTTGGCCTGAATGGTAAAGGGTGGGGGGCACTCTTCTGGTGTAACCATGATCAGCCAAGGGTGGTGAGCCGCTTGGGGAATGATCAGCAGTATCGTGTTGAATCAGCCAAGATGTTGGCAGCATCTGTCCATATGATGCAGGGAACGCCGTATGTCTATCAGGGGGAAGAAATTGGTATGACTAACCCGGGCTACACCTCAATTGATCAATATCGTGATGTTGAAAGTACCAATATGTACGACATCATGGTGAGCAAGCAAGGTATGAGTGAGCAGGACATGCTGGCAATTCTGGCCCAGAAATCCCGTGATAATTCTCGTACTCCGATGCAGTGGAACGGCAGTCAGTACGCAGGTTTTTCTAAGGGGCAACCGTGGCTGGAAGTTGCTGCGAACTATCCGGAAATTAATGCCGAAAAAGCAGTTGCTGATGAAAATTCGGTGTTCCATTTCTACCGTAAGCTGATTGCGATGCGTAAGGAAATCGAAGTGATCACAACCGGTGATTATACTGACATGATGCCCGAAGATGAGCGTATTTTCTGCTACAAACGTGAGTCTGATACTCAGATCCTGATTTGTATAAATAACTATTACGATGAAATCGCAGAATGCTTTTTACCAAAGGAGATTGTGGTTGAGGGCGGCGAGTATGTGCTGTCGAACTATGCTGGTGTGACTGAGCAGGTTCCAATGCATTGTTTTGCCTTGCAACCCTATGAGACTCGTATTCTGCTAATTAATAAATAATTTATACAACGTTAGTTTGGTTTAAATAAAAAGAGCGTCCTTAGTTATTACTGGCTAGGGACGCTCTTTTTTTATGGCTTTTATATATGTCTATGGCGTTATGCTGTCGGGATTTGAGATGCCAGTAGCCAGATAGCAAGAACAAAAAATATCAGTCCCATAAACTTATGTTGGTTGGTTCTGAATTTTTCATTCTTCAGTAGCGGTTGGCCAAGGCTGCCGACCATGGTGACCAAAAACAGGTTAAATAACAGGCCGAGTACGTTTAGCAGCAGACCCAGTACCAGCATTTGCTCACCAGATGTTGCCGTTACCTGGGCAGAAACAAACTGCGGCAAGAAAAGGACAAAGAAAATAAGCGCTTTAGGGTTTAACAGGTTACTGATAACGGCACGGCGGTATAAGGTCATCGCCAGGCCGGATTCCTGCTCAACATCTGGTGCATCAGCTGGCTTGGTACGCATGCAGTCCCAGCCCATTTTCAGCAGGTAAGCCCCGCCTAATACACGTAAAACTTCAAGGGCTATCGGGTTCATGGCGATTAGTGCAGAAACGCCCATAGCTGCCAGGAGTGTTAGTAGTACACCAGAGGTTGCATTGCCCAGGCTGGCAAATACTCCAACCTTTTTGCCATAGCTCAGGCTTGAGCTAGCAATCAATAACATATCCGGGCCAGGGATCAGCAGGAGTGCGATAACTGCAGTCAGGTATACCGGTAGTATGGATAAATCTATCATTGTTACAGCGCTATTCGGAAAGAAGGGCTGGATTCTATCGTTAAATCCAGCTTGATTGAACATCAAATTGGCCATTAGCGGTTAAACTTTCCCCATTTGTAAGCTCTGATGGTTTTTTGTACTGACGCTGATGCTTTAAATTAAATGGAAGGCTTTAAAGTCCCGGCTGTTTTCGAATGGGAGTGGCTGGTGTGAGCTTAACCGCAAATATACTTCTTCCAGATATTTCACCTTGTTGTGGTGGTATTGGTTGCATATTATGTCTTGATAAATGGATCTTGTTTGGTAAAGGTTGTCTATTAATGACTGCTTTTTTTGATGCGTTAATGAGTTATCCGGTGATTGTATTTTCAGCGCCGTTTTGTCTGTTTTTTGCTTTGATGCTTATTGACCTGCTTTTTGATTTGTCTGATGGAAGCCTCGGTGATATTGATGGTGTGGACATAGAATCAGGCTGGTCAGCAAAATTGCTGCTGCCGCCTATTGTTTCACAGGTACCACTTCCAGTTGCGTTAACTGTCAGTACCTTTGTTGCGACGGTATTAACGTATTATCTCCAGTGTTATCTGTTTGGATTACTATTGGGTGTTGCATTTTATGCAGTGACTATACCGGCATTATTTGTCATTTATTATCTTTCATTACATATTTCCGCATTTGCTCTTAAACCTCTGGCTCCGGTATTTAATGCAAAGAATGCCTTTGCAAAAATTCATTATGAGGGAATGATGGCTGTAGTCAGAAGCAGCCAGGTATCCTCGAATTACGGGGAGGTTGTTATTAGTCAGGGGGCTAATGAGATTCAGCTAGATGCCTATATTGAAAGCGGTGATGATATTCCATATGGTGATGAGGTTGTGATTATTTCCAAGCACCATGATTTGGAAAAATATCTTGTTGCAAAGATTTAAATTTCTATTTTAGTTACCTGCCGAATTCCTCGTTAACCTGAAGAAAAGGTTAGTGGCGAGTCGAATTTATTATTTACAAAGGAGTTGTCTGATGTTTTTGTCTCCAAGCATGATATTTATTCTTGCTGGTATTGGAATCGCGTTAGTAATTTTACTTTTCCTAACCGCACGTTACCGAAAAGTACGTAACGAGGGGGAGGCATTAATTATTAATGGTATCGATCGGACTCGCGCCTCCTTAACGGGTACGTTTGTCTGGCCGATTGTCAATCGCGCAGAATATATGGATATTACCCGCAAAAAGATTTCGGTTATTCGCAGCGGACGTAAAGATCAGGAAGGCGAGGAATATGAAGGTCTGCACTGTAAAGATAATATTCGTGCAGACTTGAAAGTAGATTTTTATATTGGTGTTAACCACGAAGAAGATGACATCATCCGTGTTGCCAAGTTATTTACTACCGAAGGTGCATCGAATCCGGATCGCCTGAAAGAACATTTCCAGCCTAAGTTCTCAGAGGCACTAAAAACGGCCGTCAAACAGTTTGATTTTGAAGAGTTGCTGACCAACCGACGTTCATTCCGTGATGCAGTTGTTAATGTAATTGGCAGCGAAATGGATGGCTTCAAAATTTATGATGTCGTTATCGACAAGGTTGATCAGACAGCCCTTGATGCTCACGACCCGAATAACATCCTCGATGTTGAAGGTATCCGTAAGATTTCTTCTATAACTTCGATTAAAAACACTGAAACCAACGCGATTCGTCAGGACGAAAAAACCTCTATCAAGAAGAAAGATGTTGAAGCCGAGGCGAACCGACTTCAGCTTGATAAGCAAGAGCAGGAAAGTATTGCCCGTACTCAGCGTGAAGTAGACATTATCAAGGCTCAGGAGCAGGCTCTGGCAGAAGAAAAACGTCAGGAATACACCAGAGTCACCCGTCTTGCAGAACTGGAAACTGAAGAAGAAGTGTCGAAGAAGAAAGAAAGTGTCGATATGGAAGTAGAGATGACCCGTATCGCCAATCAGCGCCAGGTTGCGATTCAGCAGGAAGAGCTGAACCGGGCTGTAGAAACTGAAAAAGTACGCACAGCAACTGAAGTTGTGCAGAAGGAAATGGACAAAGAAACGACGGTTGAAGAGGCGCTGAAGTCAGTCGCTGAAACTCGCTCTCAGAGAGTTGAAATCGAGCGTAAGATTGCCCGTGAGGAAGAAGAAACAGAGAACCTTCGCGCGATTGAACAAGTTAATCGTTCGAAAAAAGTCCGGATGGTGGAAGCCGAGGCTGACGCGGAAGCTAAACAGCTTGAGTTGTTGGTTGCAGCCAAAGCAGAGAAAGAAGCGGCCAAAGAGCGTGCTGATAAACTGCTGATTGAAAATGAAGCCGAAATTAAGATCCGTACTCGTGATGCTGAGAATGAACTTGCCGTTAAGACGCGCCTTGCTGAAGCAGAATATGCCGTGAAGTCTAAAGAGGCAGAAGCGGAGTACGTTAAGCAAGATCGTGATGCGGCAGCGAAAGAGCGTATGGCTCAGGCTGAGAAAGAGCATATTAGTGCAACTGGCCTTGCAGAGGTTGAAGTTGAGCGTGAACGTGCGGTAGCAATTAAAGAAACGGGTGAAGCAGAGGCATTTGCCTTGCAATCTGCTGGTGAAGCAGAAGCGCAGGCTCTGCGCGCGAAAGGTTTGGCAGAAGCAGAAGCGCAGACTGCTCGCTTTGAAGCTGCCCGTCAGTATGACGATCAGACTCGTGAGCATGATAAGTGGGTTATGCAGCTTCAGCAGGAAAAAGATTTGGAGATTGCCCGTATTAGTGCTCAGCAGGAAGTGTCTTCTGAAAGTGCTAAGGCATTGGCTCAGGCGCTGGCGGCAGCTGATATTAAGCTGTTTGGTGGTGAAGGTATGGAGCAGATCCGTCGTACAGTGATTGATTCGGCAGCACTCGATAACCGCTTTAGTGAGTCTGAAGTGCTATCACCATTAGTGAACGAGTACCGTAACGGTTCGCGTAGTCTGCCGCAAGATTTGAAAGATATTCTGGAAAACACAGATCTTAAATCCAACGATATCAGCAATATTGCCATTGCTAATTTACTCAATTCGGCCAAAAGTCCGGCAGATCTGATTTCGACGCTGAAAGAAACATTGTCAGGCAAGAAAGATAGCTCGCTCGATAGTTAACAGACAGCCATAAATACACCCTTATGTCACTGGCATAAGAGTGTTTTCAAGGATTGAGCAAAGTGACAGAAACAATTGATACTGCGATCGACAAAGCGGTGAGTGAGGGGGGGGCATATGAAGTACTTAAGTCCCGGCTTTCTCAGCAAAGTGAAGATCTAAAAGCGCTGGCACAGGCGTTTAACCAAAAAAGGCAGGAAACGTTTGGCGGCAGTGATTTTTCGCTGACAGGAAAGGCCAATGTACAGACGGATACCCGTTGTATTCCGGTCGATATGGCCCAAGTTAATGGCCAATTGTTGTTTGGCTATCAGGTCTACATGGGCCTGAAAGCGACACCAGATTTGAGTGATGTTTTTGGCCTGTATAACCTTTCGAATAACGAAGATACCTATCGAATAGAGCCTGTAGGCCTGGAAGGCTCCTTCCTCTCCGACTCCCAGTTTACCCACGAATTTACCGAGCTTTTTACCTATTACAAAGATGCTCGGCTATCGCAGATCTGCCGTCGTGAGAATATTTTGTATCTGGCATTTCAAATCGGGATGCGGGCAGAAGACAGAAAAGTTTTCCGGTTTGAAATTGGCAAAGAAGCAGTGCGCTATCTGGATGCCCAGGGGCAGCGGGAACTATCGGCGGCTCGTCAGCATGATTTTGAGTGGGTAGAAACAACTCGTGATAACCATATTAATGGTGAGTATCCCCATGTGTCGATTCAGGATCGGTTGTTCGTGCAATGTGTCGGTGGCGATTTGACGATTAAAGTCGAGAACAACACCGATGAAGGTTATGGCATTTATGCTGAACCTGTTGATGATGCTTATCAAACTATCGCTGATGCAGAAATTGCTTATGCCGAGCTTGGTGAGTTGATTCTGCTAAAAATGCTGCCGAATCGTGAAAAGCTCTCGCGTTACTTTATTTATAACTCATTAAATCAGCAGGTTGTTAGAGCCGATGCCATTGGCGTCAGTGCTAAAGTTTTGCCGGAAGATCACGGTATTCTCTATTCCCATGGTTATGTACTGGCAAATGGCGAGAGTAAGCGTTTTGATGAGCCTTGGCAGGGACTTCAGTTTTTTAAGCAGGTAACATCGCCAAACGGGGAGGACTTGCTCTACTTCTTCTTTGATGTCGAAAAAGGTTCGTATGTAATTTATACCTATAACCTGATTGAGAAGTCATTTTCTTCACCGATGCATAGCCATGGCTACAGTTTGTATCCGGACGGGCGCATGCTTATGTTCCGCGTTTCGGAAAATGCCGAGGCGGCAACAATTCATCCATTGCGCATCTGGCAAACCCCTTTTACAGATGCTGAACATTATGCCAAGAAAGACCGTCAGGGAGCTGATACGTTTTTGGCAAACCAAGGTAATGCCGAATTAGTTCGTGCGTTGTCTTCTTTATTGTCGATTTGTCAGCTGTCCCAGACGGATGAGGTGAGTCAGGCGGTTTATGAGTCGTTGCTTAAAACCTGTCAGACCACACTGGATCATTATGACTGGTTGGATAATGACGCGGCGCTCGGGCTTGGTGATGCGGTTAATCTGTTAATGGCGACTGCGGATCTGATCATCGATGAATTTGCCAAGGTTCGCCAGCTACAGTTGCATGCTGAGTCCGCTTTGGCTCAGCAGCAGGAAAAAGTTGATGGGCTGGTGGGAACGCTGAAACTGGCCCCGCGAGATGAAGCAAGCACCTTGTTGGGATTGCTGGCTCAGGTTAAGGCTGAAGTTGGTAATGTAATGGCATTGCGCCAACATCGTTATATGCCGGAAAATCCTGTTCTAGAGATGCAGGCATTGCTTGCAGAACAACGGGATACACTTAATCAGGTCTTGCTTGGCTTGTTGCAGGATGAAAAAGCTTACCGTCCTTACAAACAGGATATTGCTGCGATAGATGATCAATTGCAATCCGTCGATAAAACTACGGATCTTGCATTGTTACAGCAGCGTGCAGATAAGGTACGAACAGATCTGGCATTGGTGTCGGAAGAAGTGGCAGACATTGATACAGACGATCCGACTCTGGCTACCCGGATCCTTGATCTGACAACGGAAGTGACGGCGAAGCTAAATGCTTTGTCGGCAAGGCTCCGGCAGAAATACCAGGTTTTACGGGGAGGCGAGGCTAAAGCGGAATTCAGTTCGCAGTTCAAGCTATTGGCTCAGGCGGTTAACAGTGCGATGGAGCAGGCACAGACACCGGAGCAGTGTGATGAGCAGCTAGCTAAGCTGATTGGTCAGTTGGAAAAGCTGGAATCACGATTTGCCGACTTTGATGAGTTTTTGGCGGAGATTTACACCAAGCGCGATGAAATTCAATCGACGTTGGAAGGGCATAAGCAGCAGTTAATTTCGGTGCAGCAACGCAGGGTTCAGAACCTGAATCAGGCCGCAGATGTCACATTCAAAAGTATTGAAAAGCGAGTGGCGCGGTTTGAAGATGTTGCGGCATTAAATAGCTTTTTTGCCACAGATAATATGGTGCAGAAGTTACACCAGTTATCTAAGTCGATCCGTGAACTGGGGGATAGTGTTAAGGCTGATGCTATCGATAGTCGGATTAAGGCTGCTCAGGATCAGGCACTGCGTGCTCTGAGGGATAACCAGGATATTTTTGAGCAGGGCGGGAAAGTTCTGCGCCTGGGTAAGCATAAATTCAGTGTGAACCAACAGGCACTGGATCTGAGTTTGGTTGAACATGCTGACAATCTAAGCCTACATATTTCAGGAACAGACTATTATGAGCCAGTTACGGAACAGACATTTCTTGAGTTGCAGGCATTTGCCAGCTTGGATGTCGCATCTGAAACGGAAAAGGTATATCGGGCTGAATATCTGGCTTATAGCGTATTGAGGGCGGCGCAACAGCAGCAGGAAAACCTGTCTCTGGATGGATTGTACCGGGCACATAAAGAAAATGGCCTGCTTAAATTGATTCAGGTTTATGCTGCCCCGCGCTACCGAGAAGGGTACGTGAAAGGGGTGCATGATCATGATGCTGAGCAATTACTTGCGGTTTTGCTTCCATGTTATCAGCAGGCTGGACTGCTGCGGTTTGATCAGGCATCGCGGGCCAATGCGTTATTGTGTCTGGCTGCCTTTGGTGATGAAGCGATAGAGCGCTGGCGGAAACAAGCCAGAAATGCCTTGTTGATGAAAGAGCACCTGTCATTGAATACGGCATTTGATAGCCTGAAAGAGGCACTGGCAGAACAATTGCCGCAATACGTCCGGTGTGAGCAGGAGCGATGCGCCGACTATGTTATTCGGTTGCTTGGGAAAACGGCATTACAGGCAGAAGTAAGCCGCGATGCGATAGAGCTTTGTGATGTTTATTTGGCTTTTCGCCGTAGCTTAGGCTGGCAGCCTGAAAGCGTTGAGTCTGAGTGTCTGGCAGCTGCATTTTCCGATCATCTGCAGTGGCTGGAAGCCTACAGCAAGCACCAAAGACAGGGACTGGCTTTTGTTACTGAAGCGGCGGCATTAGCAACAATTCGTGATAATGCAAAGGTGACTCTAAACGCGGTTGATTTTTCGTTGCAGGTGACAGCCAGTGGTTTGCTTGGCGATCATCCGAAGATAAGTGGCGGGGAACTTACACTGACCCTGGATGAGTTCCTGCAACGTTGCCAATATCACGACACACATACCATTCCAAATTATGATGCCTACCTCAAGCAAAGAGCGCTTTTACTTGAGGATGTTAAACAGGGGCTTCGCCTGGGTGAGTTCAAACCTAGACCGCTGACTTCATTTGTGCGTAACAAATTAATCAGTGAGAGTTACTTACCGTTGATTGGCGATAACCTTGCGAAGCAAATGGGAGCGCTTGGTGATAATAAGCGTACAGACCTAATGGGAATGCTGTTGCTAATTTCTCCTCCGGGTTACGGTAAGACGACATTGATTGAATACGTAGCCCATAAGTTGGGTTTGGTCTTTATGAAGATTAATGGCCCGTCGATTGGCCATGAAGTGACATCGCTCGACCCACAGGATGCACCGGATCAAAATGCTGCCAGGGAAATAGAGAAAATCAACCTGGCATTTGAGATGGGTAATAACGTTTTGCTTTACCTTGATGATATTCAGCATACCAATCCGGAGTTCCTGCAGAAGTTTATCTCGCTGTGTGATGGTACCCGAAGAGTCGAAGGTAGCTGGAAAGGTAAAACCAAAACATATGATATGCGGGGTAAGAAGTTTGCTGTGGTCATGGCCGGTAACCCGTATACCGAATCGGGTGATGTGTTCAAGATCCCTGATATGCTGGCTAACCGTGCTGATATCTACAATTTGGGTGACATGCTGTCTGATCAGAGGGCGGCTTTTGAGCTGTCGTTTATTGAGAATTCGCTGACGTCCAATCCGATTCTTGCACCTTTAGCGACCCGTAATTTAGATGACCTTTATAAATTGATTGCGATGGCAAACGGCGAAGAAGTTGCATTAAGCGATTTGAGCCATCCGTATTCTGCTACCGAAGCGAACGAGATTGTTGCGACGCTGGATAAGTTGATAAAGGTCCAGCAGACAGTATTGAAGGTGAACCAGCAATACATTGCTTCAGCCGCAATGGCAGACGAATATAGGGTAGAGCCACCATTTAAGTTGCAGGGCTCCTACCGGAATATGAATAAACTGGGTGAGAAAATATCACCGGTAATGACGGATGACGAGCTCCAGACGTTGCTTCAGGATCATTATCAGGGCGAAGCACAGACCTTGACGGCTGGTACTGAAGAAAACCTACTTAAACTGGCTGAAATCCGAGGAGCTATGACTCAGTCACAGTGTCAGCGTTGGCAGTCAATTAAGGATGGATATCAGCGCAAGCAGCAGGTGGGTGACTCGGAAGATCGCGCCGGACAGATGGTTCAGCAGATGGTGGCATTGAACCAGAGTGTAACCAGAGTTGCGCAAAACTTAACACAGGGCAGTAAAGCTTTATCTGGCAAGGAGGCTGATAATGACAAAATTTGAAGTTCAGGAGTTGTTAACTCAGAGCATTGACGATTTCAGGTTAGATAACAGTGAACGTTGTGAATTGGCCAACGAGCTTTCGATAGCTGAATTCAAGGCTGAAGAATTGTCGTATTTACGTAATAAAAGTTTCGGATTGGTGCAGCAAACGTTGAGAGAAGGCGGTGACGGGCTGCTGGCGGTGAAATGGCTTGAGCAGGTGATAAAGCAGATCGATAAGGCCCGTGGCGGAAGTAGTGAGGTTGTTGCAGAGTCTTGGTTTTCTCCGGGAAATAGCTGCTTAAACGGGATCAAACATCAGCTGAAGCGTGCTATGAAATCTGTCGATATCTGCGTTTTTACTATTGCGGATGATTACCTGACTGAGGCGATCCTTAATGCCCACAAGCGGGGAGTGACGGTTAGAATCATTACAGATAACGACAAAACCAATGATGTTGGTTGTGATATTGAATATTTGGCCTGTAAAGGGATCGCCGTCAAAATTGATGATACTCGTTATCATATGCATCATAAGTTCGCAATTTTTGATGGTGCCCGCATGAGCAACGGGAGTTTCAACTGGACTCGTAGTGCCTCCCAGTTTAATTCTGAAGATTTGACTTTAACCGACGATAGCCGCCATGTTCAAGAATTTAGCCGCCATTTTAAAAAACTGTGGCAAGCTTTTCCAAATTATAGTGAAGAAGGAATGTTATGACGCAAGAATCATCAATTGCTATTGAAGTGCGGTTGAGTGAGGCTGAACGGCAGAAGGCGATAGCATTGTCAGAGCAGCTTAACCCGTTTGATACGGTTTCGACCTTGGTTTTTGGTAAAGAAGCACTACAAAGTATTACGGCTTTCTCAGATCGGGTGTTGGCTGATGTCAGGGCCAAAGATACTGGGGATGCCGGCGATATTCTACATGCCATGGTTACCAACATGAGCAGCTCGCAGTTTGATGAGCTTGGTAAGGAAAGTTTTTTGTCGCGCCTACCGTTGATTGGTGAGTTGTTTCACTCGTTTGGTAAGTTTGTCAAAGGATTCGATACGATTAAAGCCCTGCTGGATGAGCTAGCCAATAAGCTGGAAGCACAAGAGGTCAAGTTAGTTCAAGATATCCATCAGCTTGACGGGCTATATGATGAAAACCTGGCTTTGTTGCATCAGCTCGATATCTATATTCACGCTGGAAACCATCGTCTTGAAAAGCTGAAAAATGTCGAGCTTATTGAGCTTAAGGAGAAAGCGGATCAAAGTGTCGATCCGTTGGATAGCCAGGCATTTAGAGATGCGCTTCAGGTTATGTCCCGGCTTGAAAAAAGGATTCATAACCTGAGTCTTGCCCGGATGGCCGCGATCCAGACAGCCCCGCAGATCCGGTTGTCGCAGGAAGGTAATAAGATGTTGATGGAAGATATCCAGGATATTATTCATAACACGTTGCCGCTCTGGAAGCGGCAGTTCCTGATTGCTATCTCTAACTTTGAGAAAGAAAAGGCGCTGAAGGTTACCCGTGCAGTCAAGGATTACACTAACAAGCAATACATTCGTAATGCTGAGAAGCTTAAGGCACTCGAAGAGCAGATTTCAGAAAACTATCAACGTGGCATCCTGGACATCGAGTCATTGCAGACGGTGAATCAGCTGATGATCGAGACATTGAAAAACACACTTAGCCATGTCAAAGAAGGGCGTATCAAACGACAGCAGGCCGGTAAGGCATTGGAGCAGGCAGAAACGGACTTGAAGTTCGCTTTGCAAGAAACCTTTGATGAAACGCGTGTGTAAGTAATATTTATTCAAGAGCCGCGGCAGATGTTGCGGCTTTTTCGTTTTTATTCTCCCACCTTATCTTATCGAGCTAGTGGTTACTTTCGTAACATCAATTTGTTGATTTAACACTAGAAAACAAATTAACTCGAAAATGCAATTGTACAGTGTTCGATTGTGGTGTAGTGTATTTACATCAACTCAATTTGACACATACATTCGACGAGGGAAGGTTATGAATCAGTTTTCGTTGCTGGGAACAAAGCGGTTTTTGCCCTTTTTTATTACTCAGGGGCTAGGTGCATTCAATGACAATTTGTTTAAGAATGTCTTGTTACTATTCATCGCTTTTTCAGGGCTCTATACCCAGGAGTCAAGTACCACACTGATCAACCTGGCTGCCGGGTTGTTTATTCTGCCTTTTTTCCTGCTTTCCCCCATCGGTGGACAACTGGCTGACAAATACGAAAAATCTGCGCTTATCCGTAAAATAAAATTGGCTGAAATGGTTATCACATCTGTTGGAGCCGTTGCACTATGGTTTAATTTTGTGCCCTGTTTACTGGTGGTTTTATTTCTGATGGGTGCACAATCGGCGCTTTTTGGACCTGTGAAGTTTTCCCTGATGCCGCAGCATCTTGTAGAGGAAGAGCTGGTCGGCGGTAATGCGATAGTCGAAATGGGTACTTTTGTGGCTATTTTAGGCGGAACTGTGGCTGCCGGACTTCTGTTTAGTGTTGAGCATTCGATGCTATGGATTGCCATATCGGTTTTAGCTCTGTCCATGATGGGATATCTGGCTAGTCGCTCAATCCCACATGCTAAAGCTAATGACTCAACATTGTCTGTTAATTGGAACCCGTTCTCTCAGCTTGTGAAAACGATTCGTAACGCAAGGAAAAACAAAACAATCTTCCTTTCTATACTGGCTATTAGCTGGTTCTGGTTTGTTGGGGCTACTTATCTGACTCAATTACCGCATTTTGCCCGTGATTATTTGGGGGGCAACCCACAATTGGTGACTTTGCTACTGACTGTTTTCTCTATCGGTATTGCGATTGGGTCATTGATTTGTGAAAAGCTGTCTGGTGGGAAAATCGAGCTGGGCATTATTCCTATTGGTGCCTGCGGTATTAGTGTTTTTGGTATAGACCTATATTTTGCCTGTCAGCAGGTGGCAGTTGAAACGAATATTGCGGTGTTAGCATTTTTAGCTGTTAGCGAGAATATACGTTTGTTAGTTGATTTAGCTTTGGTGAGTGCCTTTGGTGGAGTATTTGTGGTGCCGCTAAACGCCTTAATTCAGCAGCGTAGTGAAGCTAAGATCCGGGCACAGACAATCGCTGCTAATAATGTCATGAATGCTCTGTTTATGGTGTTGAGTGCTGCCACTGCTGTTTTGTTACTTAATGTATTTGATTTCACGATATTGGAGCTATTTCTAACGGTATCTATTGTTAATGCTCTGGTGGCTATTTATGTATTCTCACAAGTCCATGAGTTCTTATTACGCTTTGTGATCTGGTTGTTGAGCCATACTGTATACCGTATCAACCATAAGGATTTGGATAATATACCTGAGCAGGGAGCGGCAGTACTGGTTTGCAACCATGTGAGTTATGTCGATGCATTGTTGATAGCAGGTTCATGTCGTCGCCCGGTTCGGTTTGTGATGGACAAAGAGATTGCTAATATCCCGTTGGTTAAGTTTTTCTTTAAATGGGCGAAAACCATTCCTATTTGTGCTCAAGGTAAGTCGCCGAAAATCTATAAACAGGCGTTCGATAAGATTAGTGAAGAGCTGGCTGCTGGGGAAATTGTCTGTATTTTTCCTGAAGGTAAGTTAACCAAAACGGGTGAATTGAATGAATTCAAGAAAGGGATTGAAAAGATCATCAGTCGCAACCCAGTTCCTGTTGTTCCATTGGGGCTGAAAGGTGTTTGGGGCTCATTTTTCAGTCATTGTAAAGGACGAGCATTTACTACATTGCCGACCCGTTTCTGGTCTAAAATAGAAATAGTGGCGGACAAGGCTATAGCTCCCGACGATGTTTCTGCAAACCACCTGCAGAAAAAGGTACAGGCACTTATAGCAAGTTGATCATATATTCCAGCCTTTAAATTAAAGCCAATGACTCGTTTTTTGTTGTTGGCTTCATTTTTATATCGAACACTTCTAGCATCATTGCGATTGTGCAATTAAGTAACTTCCAAAATTTACATCTAACATCACTGTTTTATCTTCGCTATTACCAATATACCCAAAAAATATGATAATCATCATGTCAATATAATGGCAGGAAAGGTTAGGGGTGTCCTAATTATGACGTTGTTGTTTTTATTAAATTACGATTCTTTTCGAAGTGGAAAATATTATTGTCTATATAAATGGATAAATAGTAGTCTTAAAATATGCCTTTGTTACTAAAACCAACACAAAAATTTGATGAATTATTCATTTGGTGGAACAAAGCTCAAAAAATCAAAACTCGACTTGAACTTATAAATGATACAAGTGATTTGTGTCTCAAATATATTGTAGAGTGAGAAATATAATTTCTTTGCTATAGAAGCTGCACAACAGAAATTAGAAATGATCGCTAATCACGAGATAAGTCGTGAGGGTGAGATCTGTTTGTAAAATAATAATCAAGAAAAGGAATCAGTATGGCTATTGCAAAAAAAGGGTTATCTATTTTGATAACTTCCTTATTAGCTAGCAGTCCAGTTTTCGTTAATGCTGCAGAGAATCAGGACCCACTACCACCTACAGGTGTTATTAACTTTGATAAGAATATGCCGGCGAAAGCTGCTCAGGCAGCTGATAAGATCATGGCACCGATAACTATTGCTGCGCCAACAGAGGCAGAATTACAGGAGCATTCTCCGGTTACAGTGAGATCCTTGATGGATTTTGCTGATGCTGACCGTTGTCCTGATTATAATCAGTTCGCTTCTTTGTCCGGTGAGGCATTGTTTAATTATATTAAAGACACATCAGGCGAATGTATTGGCGAGTTAATGCGTCGGAATGATGCCGTTGCCGTTAATACCTATCAGGCAGCTAATGTTGTAGATATTGCCCAACGAGCAAAAACAATTGTACAAACATACGACTCGGCAAATGGCGATGATTTGTACAACTTGTTTTATTATCTTCGTGGCGCATATTATGTTGAGTACAATAATGATCAGCTGACCTATCAGGACAAGAGTACTAATCAAGCTATACTTCCTTTGCTTGAAGCATATCGTCAAAATCCCCATTTTTCAGAAGTGAATCAAATGCAGGGGAATACTTTAACCGAGTATTTTACTGCATGGGATAGTAGCAAGAATTATCTCCAGAGCATCGATGTTCTTACCCGTTATCTGAATGAATTCAGCCCGGCTCACCTGGAAGACTGGGGTCACCGTAATGCACTGACCAGTGCGTTGACTGTGTTATATCGCGCTAGCTGGGATGCAACTTATACTAAAGTGGCTGAGCAACATGTTGAGCTTCGTAAGGCATTATTGAAAGTTATGAATTCAGAATATATTTATAATTCTGATTACAGCTATGAAGCCACTGATGCAATGAAAGAGTATGCGCGATTCTTGGAATACCAGCGATACTGGAAATTGTCCGACGAGTTTAGAGACGAAATCAATAATGGCATTGTTGGCTTTATGTCCCACTTTGAGCGTTATTCTAAACCTTGGGCAGCCGCTGCCGGTCAGCTGGATTATTATAATCCGGGTGAATGTGAGAAATTTAATATCTGTGGTTGGAAAGAAGGTCTGGCAAATCAGGTATTGAGTATTCACCACTCTTGCAGCGATACGATTAAAATTCGTGCTCAGAATATGACACAGTCGGAGTTGCAACAATCCTGTGATTTGCTTGCAGTTGAAGAAACGTTATTCCATAAAGTACTAAAAACAGGCAATCAACCAGTCAATGATGACTTCAATACTAATCTTGAAGTGAATATCTTCGATTCTGCCGATGATTACAGAAACTATGCCGGTACTTTGTTCGGGATCAGTACTGATAATGGCGGTATGTATCTTGAAGGTGATCCATCTGTTGAAGGCAACCAGGCTCGCTTTATTGCTCACGAAGCGACATGGCTTGATGATATTCTGGTGTGGAATTTACGACATGAGTATATCCACTATCTAGATGGGCGTTACAACATGTACGGTGCGTTCAATTATTTCCCAACTGACACTGGTAAGTCTGTTTGGTGGTCAGAAGGTCTGGCAGAATATATTTCTCACCAGAATCGTTATGACGAAGCTATCGAGTTTGCTCGCCAACGCAGCTACAGCTTTAGTGAAGTTTTGAATAACAATTATACTAGTGGTCAAGAACGAATTTATCGTTGGGGTTATCTGGCTGTTCGCTTCATGTTTGAAGAAGCGCCGGAAATGGTTGATCAGTTGATGGAATATGCTCGTGCCGGTGATGTAGATGGCTGGTTAAATTACATCAATACATCTATTGGTTATTCATTGGATAACCAATGGTACAACTGGTTGCTAACAGTTCAGAGTGACGATACCCCGCTTGCTGGTAAAACACCAAGTACTAGCATTGTTTCTGACAGCTGTAAGATCCAGGGACCTTATGGTTACGGTCAGGTTAACTACGGTGAGACTGTTTGTGTGAGCAATGGTAAGGCGTATTACTATTTCTATGTGAATGATGATGTAACACGTATTGACATCAATAGTGATCATGGTGAAGGAAATATTGACCTTTACTACAGTCCGTACGGTTGGGCAGAAAGCAACAACTACTCTGTCAAATCAACCAATGCTGGCAACAAAGAGTCGATGACCATCAATAACCCGCAACCGGGTTGGCAGTATGTTACTGCTGTGAGCGAACCATCAAGTCAGGGTGCCAGTCTGAAACTGGAAATGACTCACTAATTCATCTTTAGGTTGAATAGAAAAGCCCACCATGAGTAATCATGGTGGGCTTTATTGTGTCAGGGGTTGCTTGACCGCCACTTCAGTTAGCTAAGTCTTATGTTTCGAAGGTGATCTCATACAGTCCTAAAGCGGGCTGGTTTTTGGGTTCTTCAATATTTTGGACAAAACGCAGGCCAAGGCGCGAAAGTAATTTGATGCAGTTGGTGTTGTCGGAGGTGGTAATCGCAACTAGTTTATCCAGTTCGAGCTCATTTTTCCCGAAGGTCATTACCGCCCGTGCTGACTCATACCCGTAGCCCTGCTTAAAATAATCTGGCAGGAAGCCATAGCCAATATCAATATCATTCAGAGTGTCGCGTTTAATCAGGCCACAAATACCTATTGGGCTGTTGCATCTTTTCAGTTCTACCAGATAAAGCCCGATCCCATTTGTTTGATACATTTTGATAGGCCCATCCAGAAGGTATTTTCGGGCTTGTTCTTCGGTAGTTAGCGATTTATCGCCGACAAACCTCAGGAAAGGTGCGGTGTTATACAGCTTTAGTGCAAAAGCTGCATCCTGTTCCGTCAGGTGTCGAATACGAAGCCGTTTCGTTTCTATGATCATTTATGATGTCGTCTTAGTTCTGGCTGCCAGTTTGTTTGCCAGAGAGTGTAATTCCGGCAACATACGTTGGATCAGGTGCAGTTGCTGTAGCACCATCCGTACAGAAGTGCAGTCTTCATCGCGCCATTGGGCCAGGCGGTGCTCAAGCTCAGTATCGGAGTCAGGTGCATGACAGCATTGGTTACCGTCCAGTTGCTCCGCCAGGCAATCCAGATGGGTATGGATCTGACGATGGGCCTGTGATACCAACTGGTGGGTTCGGTCGTCGTCAAGTTGTGTTCGGTGCGCCCCTAATGCAGAGATATAGCTCAGCATCGCGTGGTTTAATGTCAGGAAACGGAAGCATTCATCAGTTGCCATCCGGTAGCGGCCGGGTTCTACCAGCATATTGCTGATTGCAGTACTGAGTTGTGCATCCGTATTGTGAGCATCGCGACGCGTGATCCGGTAGTGCAGACTGTCTTTCTTGCCGATACGGTACTGGCCGATGATCTGGCCAAGGTAATCTCGGTTGGCGTTGATGGCGGATGCCATCACCTTGTGCAGGCGTTTAGCCTGCCAGTCAGGCAGAATGAAACTAACAGCCAGTACGGCAAGTAAACAACCTATCAGGGTGTCGCCGAGGCGAGGCAATATCACGGCGTAACCTTCACCCAGTTGGTTGAAGCAGAACAGAACCAGCAGGGTGATGAATGTGGTTGCCAATCCGTAACGAACGGTACGGAAAGCAAAGAATAAAACACCGGCAAGCACCATCAATACCAGCTGTCCTTCCTGTCCGGGAAATAGATAAAGCAGGGGGATACCTGCTAATAAGCCGCCGAGGGTACCCAGTACTCGCTGAACCAGCTTTTGGCGTGTGGCACTGTAGTTAGGCTGGCAGACAAAGAGTGTGGTGAGCAGGATCCAGTACCCGCGTTCCAGTTCCAGCGCATGGATACAGCCATACCCGACAGTCAGGGCGATGGCCATTCGCAATGCATGGCGGAAAAGCATTGAATCAGGCTTAAATTGACCAGTAATACGCTGCCAGCGCTCTTTCATACTTCGGGCTTCGGTATCAGCCAGTTCAATGTCGTTGCCTGTTTGGGCAACATCGGGGTTACTGACATTCGATAGCTGGCGTTCAACCGTCGCCAGGTTACTGAAAAGATATTCAAGCTGAATCAGGAAAGTCCGCCATTGCGGGTTTTGCTGATTTTTTAGGTATAGCAAGGATTCCTGTAATTCATCCAGGGCTTTGACACTTTTTGCTCCGTGACGATAGGGTTTACCCATGGCCAGAGCATGAGATATTTCGCGGCACGCATTAGCCTGGTTCTCTAACAGTCGCTGGAAGCGGAAAAGGACATCGCTGCGCTGGAAGGTAGCGGCTAAATCTTGATAGCGATAGTGGGAAGAGCTCGCTCGTTCGTGGATATCTTGTGCCAGGAAATAAATCTTCAGGAATTTGTCGCCCGTTTCATTAGGTTGACCGCGGCGGGCACGATGCAACAAGGTTGCTTTGGCGGTATTGAGGGCCGCCACGACACGGGCATTTTGACTGGCCGCTTCTAGGCGCAAGGGCTGAGGAACCATATTGGAAACCGGTTCAAACAGCTTGCTTTTGCTGTCCAGGTAGTGGGCAAATTCGGAAAAAACTGCAGCCAGACTTTGTTGTACCGGGTGGTTTGGCCACAGGAGTTGCCAGCTGAGGGAGAGTAAGCCGTACCAGGATGCACCGGCAATCAACAGCATTGGCTGGTACCAGAGGTTGGGGCTGTTATTGGCTCCCAGCATGGTATAGACCGCCAGTAGCAGCGAGGCAAAAGCGATACTTGCGTAGCGGGCCCCCATGGCACCGAGCATGATGAAGCCAAAGGTTGAAGTAAACAGGCCAATAGCAAATAGCAGCGGATAATCAAACAGGATCTCTATCGAAAACGCTGCGATCAGAAAACAGGCGAGGGTCATGAGCAGGGCTTTAACGCGTCCGCTTAAGTTATCGTCGGTTTCGGCTAGTGCCGAGGCGATGATCCCCAGGACCAGAGGGGTAACTGCGGTGGTGGCATTTAAATACCAGCACGGAAGCGTGATCCCGACCAAGGCAATAAAAACCCGAATACTGTAGTTAATTCTGTCATTCGCCCAATAGCGGCGTAAAGCAAGTTTTAAGCGGCTGTTTTGCATGTTGGCTCAGTCAGTTAGGTTAAGTGCTAAAGATAACAAAGTTCATGTCGCAAAGGGTATAAGGTGCAATAAAAAAAGTAACTTATATATTTATTAGCAGAAATTTTACTCAAATAGGCATTCTGAAGCTATGGCCTTACAGCAGTTCTTGTTACTCTTACTACCGCTTGGAAACTCATGGTCATTCATTATGAGTTCGAGTTGGTATGTTATTGATTTGGAAGCTTTGGTGACGGTATGCGTTTAACAGCTGGTTGGCTAGCACAGTGGTTAGTTCAGGGTGATTATTGCAGTATTGAATTAGGTGAGCATTGCCTGATTTTAGATAGTCAGACTGAAACAGAAGAAATTCCCTTTGATGATTGGGATGGGGCGATTACTGTCCATCGCGGCGTTGTCTGGGGGAGCCTGGAAATCACTTCTGCTGATCAGGAACATTGCTGGGTGGTTCACGGATTGCCTTGGCTTCAGTGTAAACAGTTTGCCGGAATCTTATTGGATGCTTATCGAAACTGGGCGCAGAGCCGGGTGGAAAAGCTGGATGACGCTTTACCTGAGATGCTGAGCCGGATCGATGATTTTATCGGCCAGACAACGTATTTACGCAATTCTGATCATTTGAAGCTTAATCAGTTTCTTGAACTATCTCTTGCTTCAACCGGATTGACCCGTGAGCTTGCTGCCTCTTTCCGTCCTATGGCTTTTGAAAAGCTTGAATCTTGGCTTGATGATAACTCCGATTGGGTTGCCGAAACTAACCGTAACTGGCTGAGTCAGGAATCCGAAAAGTGGTCATCATGGTTTGATAAGTTCGAATCATCTCCGTTAAATGAGTCTCAGCGTGAAGCGGTATTGATCAATCAGGATCACAATCTGGTGCTGGCTGGTGCCGGAACTGGTAAAACAAGCGTGCTGGTGGCTCGCGCCGGTTATCTGGTTGCTAATCAGGTGCAGCCAAAAGAGATTTTGATGTTGGCTTTTGGTCGCAAGGCCGCTGAGGAGATGGCTGAACGCCTGGGGCAGAAAGTCAGTAACGACATCAAGGTAGCAACTTTTCATAGTCTGGGGACGCAAATCATTCAGGCCGTCGAATGTGATAGGCCAAATGTCTCGCCGTTGGCTCTGGATGAGAAAGCGAGGGCAGACTGGATTGCCTCTATGCTGACAGAACAATGGGAAGCATCTGCGTCGGCCAAGCGTTGGCAAAAACATTTGACCCAATGGCGAATTCCCGGCTTCAAGGCGGATAATTCGATGGAAAAGCAGGCCCGAAACGAGCAGCTGGCGGCTTGGGTTTGGCGTCATATTGAATTGTTGGGCCAGCGCAGCGCGGGGAAATCGGAACTGAGCCAGAGCATTGAGGACAGTGATAGCCACTCTAAGGCAAGAATGAAGAGTGAGCTGGCATTGCTGTGGCCTTGTTATCGTGCTTACCAGCAATACCTTAAAGCCAATAAGCAGATTGACTTTAACAGTATGATCCAGAAGGCGACCGAGTATGTAACTCTGGGTAAGTATGTACCTGAGTGGTGCTTTATTATGGTTGACGAATATCAGGATATTTCACCGCATCGACTGGCATTGATTGAAGCGCTGTGTCGCCCCAAACAGGAGAATGGGCCGCGTCCAACCTTGTTTGCTGTGGGTGATGACTGGCAGGCGATTTATCGCTTTGCTGGTGCAGATGTCAATCTGACAACGGGATTCGAATCTCGTTTTGGCTCTAGCCATATCACAGAGCTTGGTACAACTTATCGCTTTAACAGTATGATTGGTGAAGTTGCCAATACGTTTATTCAGCAGAACCCACAACAGCTGAAGAAAAACCTTACTAGCTTTAAGAAGCAAAAACGCAAAGCCGTGACTTTATTGTGTCAGGATTTACTGGAGCAGGAGTTGGTGCAACTGGCTTCGCAGAACAGTCAGTCGACCTCTGTGTTGTTGCTTGGCCGTAATAACAACCAACGTCCTGAAAAACTGAAAGCCTGGCAGAAACAGTGGCCACAGCTTGGTCTGAATTTTATGACCTGCCATGCCAGCAAAGGACGTGAAGCGGATTATGTCTTTATTCTGGATGTGAATAAGGGCATTTTCCCGGCGCCGGATCGTGAAACAGGTTTGGCTGCATGCCTGCAATCTAAAAGTGAGCATTTCGGAGATGCTGAAGAGCGTCGTCTTTTTTATGTTGCCTTAACCCGAGCTAAAAAGCATGCGTGGGTGTGTGCTGAGCCGGAAAAAACATCGCCGTTTGTTAATGAGCTGATTGACGAAAAATACCCGGTGATGAATAAAATCAAACGAGTGAAAGCGGCCAAAAATTAGGGACAGGCCAAGAGTTGGGCTTAGAGCCGGATTCAGAATTGATTAGTGCTGACCACCAGTTTGCCACTATGTTTTTGCTGCTTCAGTATTTTTAGCCCTTTGGCGAGTTTGTCGAAGGGCAGTACTTGCTCGATCATCGGGTCAAGTTTCCCTTCAGCGACCAGGTTTGTTAACGTGTTGCCAATATCGGCCAAGTGGTGAATATCCTCAGGCTCTCCATGGGCATAGGTACCGTGCAGAGCCACTTCATGCAGGCTGAGTGCTTTGGTTGTAGCGAGTAACGGCACATGGTCAAATTGGTCGGCAATCATGACTATTTCACCGTTATAGCGGATGAGGGAACTCATTATACTGCCAGATTTGGCTGATACACAGTCGATGACGGCATGAAGCAGATGAGCCTCAGTGAGGTCTAAAATCCTCATCGCGACATTATCCTGACTTGGGTCGATAACAGCTTCAGCCCCATAGTTCAGCAGGCGTGGTCGGTGGCGTTGCTCTGCAATAGCATAAACATGTGCCCCTGCTTGCCTAGCCAGTTGTACGGCAAAGCCTCCGACACCTCCACCTGCCCCGGTAATGGCAATATGTTGTCCGGGTTGAACGTCAAGTTTGTCGTGTACCGCCAACCAGGCGCTGTATCCGGCGCAGGGAAGGGCGGCTGCTTGCTCAAAGCTAATTTGGTCAGGAATTCGGGTTAGAGTATGAGCTTTGGCTGTCGCGTAATAAGCAAACCCTCCGGCAGTGCGGGGATCGGCAAAACAGACGACACGGTCACCTTCTTTTAGGTGAGTGACATCTTTACCGACGGTTGCGATAGTTCCCGCGATATCTAATCCGATAATTTGTGGATACTGCCAGGTTGCAAATCCCCACGCTGCCAGTTTGTAATCCATAGGGTTTAGCCCTACAGCTGCAACATGAATGAGCACTTCATCATTGGCAGGGTTAGGTTTTTGTGCTCGGGAAAGTTTGAGGTAGTTGAGTCCCTCTGGCCGGGTCAGTTTCCACGCTTTCATAGGCCACCACTGGATAACCGAGATCATTATTTGGTTTGTTATAAACATAAGCCTAAATTCAGGTTTTAGGCTGACAAGTAGTGAGAAATGGCGATAGCAAGTTGTAAAAAAGCCCTCTGCTTGGGAGGGCTTGGCAGGTATTGAGGGGAGAATTAATCCAGACGTTCGGCAAGGTAGCCTTCGTAATCTGGAATTTCGATATCCACTTCTTCAGTAAGTTTTGGCGAAGAAATCATAAAATTCGCACTTGCACGGTTGGTTGCTACCGGTATATTCCATACAGCTGAAATACGTAGCAGTGCCTTTACATCAGGATCATGCGGTACGGCGTTGAGTGGATCCCAGAAGAAAATCATCATATCGATTTTGCCTTCGGAAATCAGGGCGCCAAGTTGTTGGTCGCCGCCCATTGGGCCGCTTAACAGGCAGTTCATCTTTAGGCCGGTTTCACGGCTAATAATATGTCCGGTTGTACCTGTTGCGTACAGGGTATGGCCTTGCAGCTTGTCCTTGTGCTCTGCCACCCAGCGAAGAAGATCAGTTTTGCAATTGTCATGTGCTACCAGCGCAATGTGCTTGCTGGTTTGCATGGTACGGGTCGTTACGTGCATCCAGGGCTCCACTCAGATACGACTAACTAAAAAATGGCCCACATTAATATCAAAGCCAGTTTGCGATGTACAACTCAAAGCGTTGAAATCAAAGGTAGCTAACATTAATGAATCGTTAGTCATATTCTGATGGTGAATTACTTCACATTTATGTCAATAGGCACCAGTTCAACGCTGAACCTGATGATTATAGACACTGAATGCCGGTCTGAATTCTGCCGGAGACAGTGAATCGGCAATTACTGTACTAGGCAAATGCTTCGGAGTCAGCCATTCGATTTTCGGTGAAATATCACGCTTTAGTGGTTTGCTCTCGAGGTAGCGAACTGCCTGATCCAGAGATAGCATTGCCTGTTGCGCCATTTTGTCGGTCGGAGCGAACAGGATCCGTCCCCGGCGTAATCCACGGTACACACCGTGACTGAGGTAGGTCGAGACAATCTTGATCTCATTGAGCTTGTCATTGGCACGAAGTTCACTGATAGCGACTTCCGCCGCGACAGCACCGCCTACGATATAATCCAGGTGCGTCTCATCTGCAAAGAGTTGTTGGATCAGGTTGCGCTGTAGTTCTTTGCTGTTGTCTGCCCATAACGTAGTGACAATATTGATATCACTGTTTTTGATCGCATCACGAAATCCCTGGGTAACCGGTTTTGTACCGCCACGCTGAGATGGCCCGGGTAGCCAGGCAATATCAACGACGCCACTGCCTTTAGGGTGGCGTTCGGCTAAGAACTGACCGGCCGCTTTGCCCATGTCATACCAATCGACGCCGACTCTTGCATAGACACTCTGGCTGATGTCTTTATCGTGCATGTCGATATCGTTAATTGTGGCGAAAACAGGAATATTGCCTGTTAGTCGGGAAAGAATGCCGTTGTATGCAATTCTGTCGACAGTACCGAGAATAATGGCATCGGCCTCCCATTGCTGGCAGTCCTGAAGTTGAGTTTGTTGTTTGTCCAGGTTCGGGTAGCCGCCAGCCTCTAGTACTTTAAGCTGAATGCCTAGCTCTTTGGCGTGTTCTACCATGCCGTAGTTGATTGAAATCCAATAGGAATCTTTCAGGTGCGGATAGACAGCACAGATTTTCCATGCCTTGGCTGCATTCTTCAGTGGCCGGTATTTAATCACCTGTGAGTGTTGGTTATCGTTAAAAGGTGGCTCATGGGTAATAATTTCGGCACCATGGGCTGATTGGATTGCAAAAAAAAGTAAGAAAAAGGAAAAAATCCGTATTTTATTCATGATTATTAGCATCTGGACCGTCTTCACTGGCAAAATAGTAATGTTTTATTTTGTGTGGTTAAACCTAATTTTTTCTTATTGTGGTTCTTCTGTATGACATTCACTCCTAGCGGCATTGGTAAAAAATTGCTGATAGCCTTCTCTATGATGGCCGCCCTGATGATAATTGCGGCGGTTATTGGTGTTGCTGGTTTTTCTTTGGTCGCGAAGACAGAACGGACAGTAATTAATTCCGCTGTGCCGGCATTGGCAGAAGCGCGCGAACTTTCTGATTTAAGTACCCGAATTATTTTTACTGCGCAGGTTTTGGCCAAGTCGAATGATAAACAAGAGAGAGAGCGACAGGGTAAAGCACTAACAATTCATATTGAAGGGCTGAAAGCGAGCCTGCGTGAGTTGGAGCAATATTCCTTCGAACCCAAGCTGATGACAAAGCTGGAAGATGATGTAAAAAATATTGTCAATAACTTGGCAATGCTGGGGTTGTTGGTTGGTCGAAAAATCGACTTGCAGAGTCAGGTGAATATCCTGACGGATGAGATGTCTTATTCGACGTTGCAGATTGACTCACTTTCGCAGTCACAGGTATCTAATGCCAATACCATTGCGGTAGCTAATGTATCCCGGATTTATGATTTGGTGGATGCCGGTAATACGAAGGCAGTATTCAAGGCGCTGGATAGCTTGGTGGAAGTCGACATGGATTTGACTGAGCGCTTGTTCGAACTGCGTTTTTTATCGCTTCAAGTGCTGAATATGCTCGATGATTCAAATCAGATTGATAGCATCAAGGCTCTTTCTAAACTGAAAGCACGTTATACCCATGCAGTTTCCGTGATGCATCACCGCGTGAAGTCAGTAGAGGATCCGAGTCGTTCTGCGCAGTTACTGAATTTGACTAAAACCCTGAACCGCGGTGGCCTGCTGTTTGGCACTCAGGAGCAGTTACTGTATGCCAAGAAGGATGTTGAAAGAATGGAGCAGCAGAACTTGGTGTTGTTCCAGAAACTGAACCAGACGGTCAGCGATATCATTACTGCGGCAAATGAAGGTACACAACAGGCCGTCACTAAAGTAGATGAAACATTAACCGTAGCTAGAAACAGTCTGATCGGCATTTCCGCGATCGGTATGTTGGCTTTTGTATTGATCATGTGGCGTTATGTCTATGCTCGGGTGATTAGCCGGATCAATGAATATAGTCAGGCGTTGATGTCGCTGGCGCGTGGTGATCTGGAAATACGGCTGACGATTCGTGGTGAAGATGAGCTGGCGCAGATGGGTAGGGCTATTATGGTTGCGCGCGATACGGCTTATGAGCGTCATCGTCTGGCTCAGGTCGAATCTAAAATTCGTTTCGAGCTCCAGCAACATAAAACCAGCTTGGAGCGGTTGGTCGCGCAACGTACCAGTGAGCTGAAAAAGACCAATACAAAGCTCAATGAAGAAGTGAAAAATCACGCAGAGGCACGCGCAGAAGCGGAAAAAGCTAACCGTGCCAAGTCGGCTTTCCTGGCAACCATGAGCCATGAAATTCGTACACCGATGAATGGGGTTCTGGGTACGGCATCGCTGTTAGCTGATACCGGTTTGAATGAAGTTCAGGCTCGATATCTGGATATCATTAATCGAAGTGGTGAGTCTTTGCTTGATATCCTTAATGATATTCTTGATTACTCAAAAATTGAGGCAGGTCATCTCGATATTCGTCCTAGTGACTTCTCGCTTTCTGAGTTGGTGTCGGATGTCTATGACATGTTGGAAAGCCGAGCGTTGGCTAAGCGGATCAAGTTGGTTAGCCGTATTGAGCCAGGAATGAATGATATCTGGGTTGGTGATGCTACACGGATCCGTCAGGTACTGGTTAACCTGATCAGTAATGCCATTAAGTTTACCGATGAAGGAGAAGTGCGGGTTATTGTTCGTCCTGATCCGCTGGTGGCAGGGGAATTGCTGTTTGAGGTTGAAGATACCGGGGCGGGTATTGCCGAGGAAGAGCAACAAAATATGTTTGACGCCTTCCAGCAATCATTTGAAGGTCGTCAGGCTATCGGTGGAACCGGATTGGGGCTGGCAATCAGTAAGCGGATTATCGAGGCTATGAACGGGGAGATCGGAGTACGTTCGACGCCGAAGGTCGGTAGTTGTTTCTGGTTTACTTTGAGCATGGAACAGGGGGAACTGTCCCATGTCGTAGAAAGTGCGGCACAAACTATTGCGCCTGCATGTATTCTTTTGGTAGAAGACAACCCGGTTAACCGATTGGTGGCAGAAGGATTTCTGAAGCGTCTAGGGCATTGTGTGATTAGTGCCGAAGACGGAAAACAGGCTGAAAAGGTGTATCAGACTCAGACATTTGATTTAGCCTTATTGGATATTAACTTGCCGGATACTGACGGTGTTGCTTTGCTTCATCGCCTGCGACGTATTGAAGAGATGCGTCATCGTGAAGCCTGGTATGAGCCAACGCCTATGGTAGCTTTCTCTGCCCATGTATTCCGTGAAGAGGTTGAGATTTATCTGGCAGCCGGGTTTGCCGGCTTCTTGCCAAAACCTTTGGTGGAAAAGCAGTTGGTGGAAACTATCGGTAGTATTTTGTCAGGCGACAAGCGAGTGGTTATTGACGAGGCTTATGTCCTAGAGCATGCAGAAGAAACTAAAAAAGAACAGGAGCTGAGTGAAGTGGTTGATGAAATTGAGTGTCCGGTACTGGATAAGTCTGTATTGGGTAGTGATCTACTGGTTCTGGGTGAGGCTCAGGTCAATAAATTGATTGGCTTATTTGTTGATTCTTCATCTGAAACATTGGAAAAATTGCTGGTGGCTGTTGAAGCTAACAAGCTTAATGATGTATCGAATTATGCTCATACCCTGAAAGGTGCGGCGGGTACTATGGGGCTGACAAGATTACACAAAGTTTGTATGGAGTTTGAAAAATCAGCTAAAGAAGGTTCGATTGATCACCTTGATGCGGCTCACTTATCATGGGTATTTGACGAATCCAAGCAGGCATTAGCAACGGCTTTTGCTGAATCATAAAATTGAATACGCGTTCTGGCTTTGGAGTTAGAACCACGGGTTGGTTGGTGTTAGGAAATCTTAATTTTCAAGTATAAAAGAGGCCGCTTTAGTTTTAGCGGCCTTATAATTGAAGTGTCACGTTCCTGGTATTCGTTACTATGTATTAAGTATTAACGTTTTTGATTCTTGTGCTTTTTGATCAGTTTTCTTATTAACCGATGAACCTGAGGTGGTATTTTTTTATCACTCATACAAAATTCCTTTTTTGTAGTGATTTAGGTTAACTCAAATACCCTTGTGACTACTATTTGGGCTGAGCGTACTACTCCTGAGTAGTGAGTTCCTCTTTAGCTGCGGCTGCTTTTTCAGCTTTAGCTGGGGATTCCTTTTTTTCGGGCTTTATCTTATCTTGCTTCTGAATTAATAGAGCTTCAATATTTGTTGCCAGTTGATCAATTTTGTCATCGACGCGATCTAATCGCTCATTGTCAATGCCAACGAACTTCTGCACCATTTGTTGAAAACGTTCTTCAACCGCAACCGATGCGTGACTATGTTCTGTGTGCAGGCGTTCTTTCGTACTTGATTCAACAGCACGGCCACGTTCAACTAATTCATCAAATAAACTTTTGCTTTTATCTGATAACTGGTTCACTTCTTCGGAGCTCTTAGCGTATGCGCCCAGTCCAGCTAACCAGATGTTGTAAAGATTTTTTTCTTTGATTATGTCTTTAGCGTTCAGTTTGAAAATGCTCATGGTTGCCTTCTCCGTTATTCATTTAAAATCTGTCGTCAGTATTGTTTGACAGGTTATAAATAGAATAAGCGCTGTAATTAGAGTGTTCTCACTAAAATAGCAATTTAATGGTGGAAGATAAAAAAGTTGCTTGGAATTAGCTTCTTGGTGACCAGCTGTCGCACCACTTTTAAATTTTAGACTAAATGCTCAGCAAAGTAGCGCACATTCATTTACCATGAGTTTGTATTCTTCCTTCAATATGGATGATAGGTGAACAGATGAAAGATTTGCTGGATATTGCGACATCAACACTTGCCTCAAGCTGTCGGTTCTGGAACGGAACAGTAGCCAGCAAAAATGTTGCTCAACCCGAGAAGATGCTGATCTTGTTTGATCAAGAAGGTTGTTCTGAGTGCCGGCTTGTGCGCGAGGTACTGACTGAGCTGAATCTGAATGTGATTGTGGCCCCTTGTCCAATCGGCGGACAAAATCTGTCGAAGTTTAAATCGGCATTCAATGATGTTAACCCTCCAATGTTAGTCGATCTTAACAGTCAAAGTGCTATCAAAGGGGCTGAGGAGATTGTCTGTCATTTGTTCCAACAGTACAAAGGAATAGAGGCGCCAAAAGGGTTTGTCTGTAGACTCAAAAATAGCCTGACGTCCAAGCTAGCTACAGGTGTACGTTTGGGGGCCGGTCTTAAGGCGAAGCGTTCTCAGCAACCGGAACAGCCTCTGATTTTATACAGTTTTGAATCCAGCCCTTTTTCACGCCCTGTTCGTGAGTGTCTGTGTGAGCTTGAGTTGACTTATATCCTGATCAACCTTGGTAAGCAGCAATTGTCTGATATGGGAGCGGCTAATTTCCGATGGACAATTAAGACGTATACTCCTTTGCCAAATACTAAGCGGGATGATTTCTTTAAGCTGCATGGTAAGGTGCAAGTGCCATATTTACTTGACCCTAATACTGGTGCTGAATTGTTTGAATCTAAAGATATTCTGCGTTATTTACAGCAAACTTATGCGTTGTGAAGTACGTTGCGAGCTTAATACCTAGCGCTGTTTTAATGAAGCAATAGTAAATATATCAAATCCAGAATAAAAAAGAGCCACTTGAGAGAGGAGGCTCTTTTACGTGTTAGATGCTATCGCTTCTTAGGTCCAGTCTCACCTGTTGAGGTTGGATTAGCCGGATCACCACTCCACTCGAACCAGCCGCCATCGAAGACACTGATATTGTCCCAGCCCATTACATGGGCATAGAAGAATACTTCAGCTGCCCGCCAGCCGGTGCCGCAGTAAAAAGACACTTGCTGTGTTTTTTCTATACCCCAGTGTTTCCAGAATGCTTCGATAATATCAGCGCTGATCATGGTGTCATCCGGATTTCGGAAGTGTTCCAGATGGTAGGCATCTGAACCAGCGTGACCCCATTTGGAACCGGTGATACGACCCATAGGTTTAATGTATCTATAGCCACTGGTTTTGCCGGTGTATTCATCCCAGCTGCGGATACTGACAAGAGATTTATGTTCAGGATCGGCTAGGATGTTTTTAGCTTCCGGCACATCAATGATGAGATCCGAGCGTGATGGGATAGGGCGTCCAAAGTCCACTTTAGCTGTTGCTGTGTTTAGCATCGGTTCGGTGATATAGCCTGCGTTAACCCATGATTTCCAGCCGCCGTTAAGCAGTCGTACATCTTCTACACCGGCATACATAAGTATGCTTGCAGCACGTGCTGCAGCTGTGTTGTCGCGACCGTAAAGGACGACAGTCGTATCAAAGCGGATCCCCAAGTCTTTGATAACGTCTTTGAGCTTCTTATCGTCAACTCGATTCCACCATGGTTCTGACTCAATATTATTGGTATTGAGATACAGAGCTCCGGGAATATGGGCGGCAAGATATTTAGTTGGTGGTCCCCAGGCAACTTCGACTACTTTAAAGCCTTTTTCTGGTGCATATAGTGCACTTTCACCATTAATTACTTGCTGTAACCATTCGGGTGAAACGAGCTGTTTGAAGTTAGGCAATCTTTCGATGTTGCCTTCGTAGTCACCAATCTTTTGTGATAGCACAGAGATATTTTTTATGCCGATGCTGTTGAGTTGCTCGCTCAGAACGTTGGCTTTTTCTTGTTCGCAGTAAAGGTAAGTTGATTTGTTGAATTCGACGCCTTTATCTTGCAGAAGATGCTCAAGGTGTGGTGGGCGTAGCGTGCTCAACCAGTCAGAGTCAAAGTTGATCGCGCCAGGGTAATGACCGCCTTGGTTGTTTGTGCCTTCCGGCCAGCCATTGTAGTGATTGCTTGAACGGCAGTCGATCACTTGAATATCAGACGGAGGAAGTTTTGCCAGGTCATCAAAAGTTGTTGCCATTAGCGGGGTGCTGAGTAGGCTGAAAAAAGGGAGTAATAACTGTTTTTTTGAAACCATTTTCCTAATCCTAGATTCAAATAAGGCAGGCATTATATATGCCTGCCTTTAGGGGGATTTTGTTTACGATCACAGAGTTATGCTGTGATAGTCGCTTCTTAACGGTGGTTTACAGTGCCAGAAGCTTTGCCGTTGCGGGCTTTGTTACCCTGAGTTTTTTTGCTCTGAGCTTTGCCGGATGCCTTACCCGTTGGCTTGGCGTCAGTTCTGTGGTTTGGTTTACCAGAAGGTTTGCCGTTGCCAGAACGACGGGGTTTTGCTTTTTGATTGCCAGTTTGGTTGCTTTTTGACTTATTCCCTTGTGGCTTAGAACCGTTAGCGTTTTGTTGGTTATCTACTTTATCGGATTTAGGTTTTTTCGGCTTCTTGGGTTTTTTAGCTTTCAATGGACGCAGTGGCAATGACTCCGGTAGTTTGTTGGCCGGAGCAAAACCGAACACATCTTCACGTGGAAGAATTTGTTGTGTCAGGCGTTCGATATCGGTCAGCTCTTTGAACTCATCGGCACAAACCAGAGATATCGCTAGGCCTTCAGCACCAGCTCGGCCTGTACGGCCGATACGGTGGACATAATCTTCAGCGACATTTGGAAGATCGAAGTTTACAACCTGAGGTAATTGATCGATGTCGATGCCACGGGCTGCGATATCGGTTGCAACCAGAATACGTACTTCACCGCTTTTAAAGTTAGCCAGCGCTTTGGTTCGCGCTCCCTGACTTTTGTTGCCGTGGATGGCTGCAGCGGTAATATCACGCTCTCCCAGGTAGGTCGTCAGTCGGTTTGCACCGTGCTTGGTTCGGGTAAAGACCAGCGCCTGTTTCCATTTGTTTTCCTGGATCAGCTTGGTCAGGACTGCTGATTTTTTATTCTTGTCGACTGGGTGGATCCACTGTTTAACTGTTTTGGCGGTGGCATTACGCGGAGTTACTGAGATCTCGACAGGATCGTTGACAAGCCCTTTGGCCAGCTTTCGGATTTCATCAGAGAAGGTTGCTGAGAACAGCAGGTTTTGACGCTGTTTTGGCAGGAAGGCCAGGATTTTCTTTATGTCTCGGATGAAACCCATGTCCAGCATGCGGTCTGCTTCGTCCAGTACCAGCACTTCGAGCTGGTCAAACTTTACGGCGTTTTGGTTATAGAGATCCAGCAGGCGGCCTGGTGTTGCGACGAGAACGTCGGCACCTTTGCGCATACGCATCATCTGTGGGTTCACCTTCACACCGCCAAAAACAACAGCAGAGCTTAGCGGTAATCTTTTTGAATAAGTCGCGACATTTTCACCTACCTGGGCCGCCAGTTCGCGGGTTGGTGTCAGGATCAGCGCTCGCACTTGGTTGGAGCGAACCTTAGGACCTTTCGACAAGCGTTCAAGGATAGGAAGAGTGAAGCCTGCGGTTTTGCCTGTTCCTGTCTGCGCTGCAGCCATCACATCCTTGCCTTCAAGTACGGCTGGAATAGCTTGGGCCTGAATCGGCGAGGGTTTTTCATAGCCTTGATTGGCTACAGCTTCAAGGATCGGGGTACATAAGCCCAAAGAGGCAAAACTCATAAAATAGTCTCAGTCAAAATTAAAACAATACCAATCGCGATACGTTCGCGGTCAATCCGGAATGTTGCCAGCATTACCAGAGAGCCTGAATTGATGAAGTTGGAATTATATCTTTATCAGGATTCGTTATCGGGATTCTTGATATACGTGATCTGCCTCACGCAGGCAGGAGGTTTGCTAGCTTACAGCAGCTAAGGGGAAAGTGCTAATGCTGTAATACCAAACTGAACAATAATCTCGTCCATGGGGGCGAATCAGTATTCAATTTGGTATCAGTAGAATAGATAAATTTCTAATCAGTGAAAGCAATTAGGCTTTCGAAGCGATCGTGTCCACGAAGCGAATCAAAATCTTGTTCGTCTCTTGCCAGCTCTTTGAGCGATGTACTGTGAAGGATTGCTTGTTCAAGATCGGAAATAGCTTGCTCCTCTGAACCTAAGCAGGCATACGCACAGGCTCGCTGATATAACGCGTGGGCGTTACGAGGGTCAAGGTCCAGAACCCGGTTACAGATGCCGAGAGCCCAGTTGAACTCGCGGATTTCCATTGCGGCATCGGCTTTGTAGGTGAGCGCTTCCAAATCGCCTGGGCGGATCTTCAGAATATCATCATAAACTTCAATCTTTTGCTCCGGTGTTTGCATATTTTGCGATCGTAACCAGAGGTTATGGATTTCATTGATGGTTTCGATCTCTTTGTTGTTCTGCGCAATAATTCGGGTTTTACGTTTGAGGTCGCGTTCTAGCAATTGGAATTTTTGTTCATATTGCCTGGCGATATCTTCTAGCTGCTGATCGGCGGCCTGCTTGGTTTTTTCTTTGATTTCTTTCAGGGATTGCCAGCCAATTAAGGCAAATAGAGAGGCGGCACCAGCAATAAGGTAGAAGAAGTACGTGACGGTGACGTTAGCGTAGTTCATCGATTTATCGGCAACGGCCAGTTCGCGGTCAGTAATTTCAATCGTCAGCCGTCGTTCCAGATCCTGTTGCTCCTGGCGCAAGGATTTGAGTTCATCAAGGACGTAGCGTTCCATCAGAGGCTTGTCGTAAAGACTTTCCTGAGAATATTTATCCTGTCCCCACGCAGGTAGTGAAAATAGACTGACGACGAGGATGGATAGCAGCCATTGGTACATATCTGAAGCCCTTTAATTGGTAATTCTTTGGATATTATCATTAATTAGCGAGCAATTTTCAGTGAGCAGGTGTCAATCTTTAAGAAGAAGAGGAAAGTTGATGCTTTTCCCTGGCTAAAACATGATAGAGCAACGAAATTTATTAGCTGAAGTGATATACCCAAGTGAATTGAACCGGCTGTCTAACACTGAAACCTGAAACCTGAACCTTGAAGTCACTTGGGTATATAGTTTGTCTCTAACATTAATGCTGGCGGCATTCAGCAACGTCAAGACCACCCGTTTTCTGTACGGCAACGAGAAGAGCCCGGCGCTTTGTTTCTTGTTCAGGTGTTGTGTTGGTAGGTGATTGGGTGTCTTCAGTGATTTCGTTATCTGGTTGGTTAGAAAACACATAATCTTTGTTAAATGTCAACATGAATTTATACCCTCGATATCAATTTCAATAACAACATCCTGTCGCTTGGCGGTTAAAAAAACATCATCCTTGGTTGAGTTTGTTAGGGATGAGTTACAAGGCGTAGATCATCCTATCTATCGTTTTGCAGGAGGAGCATTAGCCTGCCAGGTAGAGTGAAATGGCTTTTCTGGCGGATGCAAAAGCGAATTTATCTGCTGGTAAATCGGTCATTTTTACCCACTGTATGGCAGCAACATCATCACCAGCGGTAAGTTCAGGTTTATGATCCAGCTCTATCGCGAAAAATGTGTCACAAGTTTTGTATTCGACATTCTTGTACAGGTATGTATTGGGATATGAACCGAAGTACTTCGCGTTTTCCGCCTTGAACATGAGTTCTTCTTCTAACTCGCGAACCAGTGCCTGTTCAAGCGTTTCGTCGTGGTCGACGAAACCGCCGGGAAAATCCCACATGCCTTTGCCCGGTTCTCGTCCGCGAACTGCAACCAGTACTTCATCCTGACAGCGAATGATTGCAAGTACTGCCGTGGCCGTATTGTGAAAATAAGTAAATGCACACTCACTGCATTGGTAAGATTTTTCAGAACTGGCGACAAAAGTGGGTTGGCTACAGGATGGACAATACATACTGATTATTCTTGTTGATAGGTTACTGTTTGAATATTGAGGCGGCAGCATATCTTAGTCCGTTAGGGATTGCCAGTTATCCCCAATAGGAGAATAGGGTAAGATAGGGCGAAATTATCCAATGTGGTTCGTAAAATGTCGCAAGAAGAATTTGAAGTAGAAGCTATTGGCGTTGAGGTTTCCAACCAGCCGATCGAGCTCTATAAGGTGTTGAAGATTGCCAATGCGGTCAGCGGCGGCGGTGAGGCTAAGTTCGCTATTGCCGAGGGCTATGTCGGGGTTAATGGCGAGCTAGAGCAACGTAAGCGCCGCAAAGTGTATGATGGCGATGTGATTGAATTTAACAACGAATTTTACGTAGTGCTTTGCGATCAGCCTGTTGATAAAACGCCGAAGGTTGCTGAGCCTAAGCCAGCGAAGAAAACAGATGGAACTTCAAAGCCAGCTGAAAAAAAACAGGGCAAAAAGAAAAAAGCCAAGCCAGCGGTAGAGACAAATACTGGCCCGGCAGATAAGTCTACCGGACGTAAGCCGATTAGCTTCTGATAGTAGCTAAGCTAATGCCCTAGCCAAGCTAAATAAGTTTGAATTAAAAAGCTGCCCGCAAAATGGCAGCTTTTTTCGTTTTGGGAATTGGCTATAAAGCTTAGTGGTTGTTGTCACTCAAACCGTACTTTTTGATTTTACGGTACAAGGTAGCGATGCCAATTCCCAATTCTTCAGCAACCAACTTCCTGTTACTGAGACGGTTCAGTGCCTCTTCGATACGGATTTTCTCCATCTCCTCCAGGCTCATTGAACATTCGTCTGATTTGATACTGTCTGCCTGCTTGGCCGGTTTAGTTTGCTCAAAATAAGGTGGCAGCAGGTCAACATCAATCTGATCGCCGTCTGGTACAACGTTGACTAGGTATTCGACCAGATTACTGAGCTCACGGACGTTGCCTGGCCAGTGGTAGGCCGTGAGGCGTGCCATGGCTTCGTTGCTAATTCCCGGGTAGCAGACGCCGATCTTGCGGGTATGGATTTCGAGGAAGTATCGAATCAACAGATCTACGTCACCTTCCCGTTCTTTGAGTGGTGGCAGGTGGATTGGGATTACGTTGAGTCGGTAGTATAAATCTTCACGGAACTTATTGGTAGCAATCATCTCAGCAAAATCTCGATTGGTCGCCGAGACGATCCGGATATCAACCGGAATCGCTGTGTTAGAACCTATCGGCATAACTTCACGCTCTTCCAGAACACGTAACAGTTTGGCCTGTAGGGTCATCGACATATCGCCGATTTCATCCAAAAATAGCGTACCTTTGTTGGCGGCCTGGATGAGGCCGGTTTTGCCTTTATTGGAAGCGCCGGTAAAGGCGCCTTTAACATAGCCGAACAGTTCACTTTCAAGAAGTTGATCTGGAATAGCAGCACAGTTAATAGCAATAAAAGGTTTGTCGCTGCGGGTGCTTAAATCATGGACTGCATGAGCAATTACTTCTTTACCAGTACCACTTTCGCCATTAATTAAAACACTTGATGGGCTGCTGGCAATTCGAGATATCAGTGTTTTTAATTGCTGCATTTTTTTGCATTCGCCAATTACACTGGAAAATTGAGGTTGAGGCTCATTGATTACCAGAGATTTATTTGGCTGGTGGAAAGCCATTAAAAAAAGTTGATGGCCAGGGATGTCATGGAATTGGCCTACGACGAGCTCTTGTCGCTCGCCGAGGGAAATAATGTGCTGCTGGTGCCCTTTTAATTCATTATTATGAAGTGATAGCGGCTGGATATTAACTTCAACATGGGATAACTCTTCATGGGTTATATTCAGGTTGTCCAAAGCCTGTTGGTTACCATATTTTACTCGGTTGTTTTCGTCGAGAACTAATACCCCTTGGTCCATGTTTTCTATCAGGCTGCTAAATACCTGATCAAGCCCGTCACCTTTTTCATTTCGTTCCTGAACTTTTGATACAACAATTTGAGCTATATGCTGGACATAATTAGAGAATAGTTGGACGTTATTTTTAATGCGTTCACGAGATTCTTCGCTAAAGGCAACCAGGCTGATGACCCCGATACAGCGATCTTCGATTAAAATCGGAACGCCCAAAAAGGCCGTTTCTCGACAAGCCCCTTTATTGGTACAGCCCTCGCAAAGTGGATCAGTACGTGATTTTACGACTACTTTTTCCTGGTGTGTTTCAAGGATATATCTGAAAATTCTTGAGCTTGTGTTGAGTTTTTTGCCAAAGAATTTGCTATATGGCCCGGTACCTGCGATTCGTACCAGATCGGCATCAACAACTTCAGCGTCGAGTTGAAGTACGGCTGACAACATCTGAGTGAAACGCAGTATTGTTGGCTGCAATTGCATGAGTTCGGATTGCGGGGCGTTTTTCAACATAATACAGGTCTATTTTTGGAAAGACTTAACAAAGTTAATCAACAATACCTTATATCAGCTTGATATATATCACTATTTGAATTGGTTTCGTGCCACGAAATAGGAATTGTTAGCGAGGTCACATAGCGATATCAATATGATAAATGGATTATGTTCTACTATCATTTTGGTCGCTATCACTGATAGTTGTTGATAGTGATTGATAAAGGGTAATGAAGGCAATTAAATGCTTGTTCATTTATCAACCCTTGTATATCAAGGCTTGAGCTGAAAAATTAATTATTTTTTCCAGTCTAAATCGTAATTGGCACAGTTATTGGAATAAGGGAATTAGTTGTCTGTTATGACCCTACAGACTTTTTCCAGCCGCCAACGACATAACAATTTAATTACTGGGAAGAATAAAAATGAAAAGCATTAACGAACTAATCAAGGAAATCAATGAACTAAAATCTGAACTTCATAATAAAGATTTCCTGTTGACCTGGGAACAAACTCCTGAAGAACTAGAAAGTGTACTAAAAACTGCGCAGGCACTAAAAGCAATGCGTAACGAAAACATTGCGACTAACGTATTTAAGAATGGCTTAGGTATTTCGTTGTTCCGAGATAATTCAACCCGTACCCGTTTTTCTTACGCATCTGCTATCAACATGCTAGGCCTGGCCCAGCAGGACCTGGATGAAGGCAAGTCACAAATAGCTCACGGTGAAACCGTGCGCGAGACAGCAAACATGATTTCATTCTGTGCTGATGCTATCGGTATCCGTGACGATATGTACTTAGGCGCTGGTAACGCATATATGCGTGAAGTAGGTGAAGCCTTAGATGATGGTGTGAAAGAAGGCGTATTGCCACACCGTCCGGCACTGGTCAACCTTCAGTGTGATATCGACCACCCGACTCAGTCTATGGCTGATTTGGCATGGCTTGAAGAACATTTTGGTGGCCTGGATAAACTTAAAGGTAAGAAGATTGCGATGACTTGGGCGTACTCTCCAAGTTACGGCAAGCCATTATCTGTACCTCAGGGCATCATCGGCCTGATGACCCGCTTCGGTATGGATGTAACGCTGGCTCACCCGGAAGGTTATGACCTGATCCCTGAAGTGGTTGAAGAAGCACGTAAGAACGCCGAAGCCTCTGGCGGTAGCTTTACTCAGGTAGCGTCAATGGAAGAAGCCTTCAAAGATGCGGATATAGTTTATCCAAAATCATGGGCGCCTTACCAGGTTATGGGCCGTCGTACTGAGTTGCTTCGTGCCAATGATCATGATGGCCTGAAAGCGCTTGAGCAAGAGTGTCTGGCTCAGAATGCCAACCACAAAGACTGGCACTGCACCGAAGAGATGATGAAGCAGACTAAAGATGGCGAAGCGCTATACATGCACTGTCTGCCGGCTGATATCACCGGGGTGTCTTGTGAAGCAGGCGAAGTGGAAGAGTCTGTATTCGAGAAATACCGCATCGCGACTTACAAAGAAGCGAGCTGGAAGCCATACATCATTGCCGCAATGATCTTGAACCGTAAATACCAGGAACCAGGGGAAGTCCTTCAAGAGCTATTGGACGAAGCAGAGAAGCGCGTTAAATAGCGATTTGATGATGGATATATAAAGGTCCGAAACAGCTACAACACTTGGGTTAATGCTAGCCCATTCGCGGGGATACCGCTCCCGTTATCCCCGCATCTCTCACTCTATTTATTCAATGAGGTCTGGTCGTGTCTACATTCTTTCTAAAAATGGAGATAGCCGATAACCGCCATTATAACGGTCAGCAATCTCCTCTATTCACCATTGAAGAAGCGGAAAAAGCCCGCGCTTTCCACAAAAAAGTGGAAGGATATCAGCCTACGCCTTTGCATTCTCTCGACTGCTTGGCCAAAGAAATTGGTGTTGGCAAAATCCTGGTTAAAGACGAAGCACACCGCTTTGACCTATGCGCATTCAAGATGTTGGGTGGTGCGTATGCTATTGCCCGATTGCTATGTGATGAGTTCAAACTCGATATCAACGATTTTGATTTCGATAAATTGAAAAACGATATTCCGGAAAAAATGACCTTTGCCACAGCGACGGACGGTAACCACGGCCGTGGTGTGGCGTGGGCGGCCAATAAGCTGGGCCAAAAAGCGGTAGTTTATATGCCAAAAGGTGCAGCCGATGAGCGTGTGAATAACATTCGCGCTCTGGGTGCCGAGTGCATCGTTACAGACATGAACTACGATGACACTGTTCGTTTAGCGATTAAAACTGCCGAAGAGAACAATTGGAAAGTCGTGCAGGATACCGCGTGGGAAGGCTATACCGAGATCCCAACCTGGATCATGCAGGGCTACACCACCATGGCTGCAGAAGCTGTTGACCAGATGAAAGAGCAAAGCATTGAGCGTCCGACTCACGTTTTCCTTCAGGCTGGGGTAGGCGCAATGGCTGGTGGCGTATTGGGTTACCTTTGCGACCAGTTTGGTGCTGACAAGCTGCACTCTGTCGTGGTTGAACCGGATCAGGCCGACTGTATTTACCGCTCAGGTATCAGTGATAAAGGCGAAATGGTTAACGTTGACGGCGACCTGGCAACCATCATGGTTGGCCTTGCCTGCGGTGAGCCTAACCCAATCGGCTGGCCGGTACTGCGTGATTGCTCAACTCAGTTCGTTTCCTGTCAGGACAGTGTCGCAGCCCTTGGTATGCGGGTACTGGGTAACCCTCTCGGTAATGACCCTCGTGTTGTTTCCGGTGAATCCGGCGCAGTAGGTGCGGGTATGTTGGCAGCGGTTCACTACCATCCTGAGCGTGAACAGTTGATGGAAAAGCTGGGCTTGAATCAAGACTCAGTCATTCTGCTGATCAACACCGAAGGGGATACCGATCCTGTCCATTACCGTGAAGTTGTGTGGCAGGGCAAACACTGCACCCTTTGATGCTTTCTCTTTGCTCTTTCGCCCGGATACTACATCAGAAGTGCTCATTTATAGTCATAAACTCCGCGCTTCTTCTTTGTCTCCGAGCGAAATAGCTGCAGGAAAACACCAAAGCAATTTGTACAAAATTGAGAATTAATAAGCGCCTTGTGTTTGTCATCGAAAGTGCAGGACGCCTTGAAAAGAAATCATGCCGGAAGCGATGACCACCGTCCGGCCCAAGGAGAATTACAATGACAATGAACATCCCTTTCAACAAAGTGTTGGAAAAAGCCCAAGACTACAAAGCTGACATGAGCCAATTCCTGCGCGACATGATTGCGATTCCAAGTGAAAGCTGCGACGAAGAAAAAGTGGTATTGCGCATTAAGGAAGAAATGGAAAAAGTCGGCTTTGATAAAGTTGAAATAGACCCTATGGGTAACGTCCTGGGCTGGATTGGTCATGGTCCGCACTTGATTGCGATGGATGCACACATCGATACCGTTGGTATCGGTAACATGGATAACTGGGAATTTGACCCATACCAGGGTATGGAAGATGACGAAGTGATCGGTGGTCGTGGTGCATCAGACCAGGAAGGCGGCATGGCATCAATGGTTTATGCCGGCAAGATCATCAAAGATCTTGGTCTTGAAGATGAATACACCCTGTTGGTAACAGGTACAGTACAGGAAGAAGACTGTGACGGCCTTTGCTGGCAGTACATCATCGAAGAAAGCAAGATCCGCCCAGAGTTCGTGGTTTCTACCGAGCCAACAGATTGCCAGATATACCGTGGCCAGCGTGGTCGTATGGAAATCCGTATTGATGTTGCAGGCGTGAGCTGCCACGGTTCTGCACCAGAGCGTGGTGATAACGCTATCTTCAAGATGGGTCCTATCCTTAACCAACTGGAAGATCTGTCTCACAACCTGAAAGACGACCCATTCCTGGGTAAAGGTACATTGACTGTTTCTGAAATTTTCTTCACATCACCAAGCCGTTGTGCTGTTGCTGATAGCTGTGCGGTTTCAATTGACCGTCGCTTGACCTGGGGTGAAACATGGGAAGGTGCACTGGAAGAAATCCGTGCTCTGCCTGCAGTGAAAGAAGCTGGCGCAGTAGTATCAATGTACGAATATAACCGTCCTGCCTATACCGGTTTGGTATACCCAACAGAGTGTTACTTCCCTACTTGGTTAATCGAAGAAGAACATGTTGCAACCAAGACGCTGGAAGCATCTTACGAGTTACTGTTCGACAAGAAACCAACTGTAGATAAGTGGACTTTCTCAACTAACGGTGTGTCCATCATGGGTCGTTACGGTATCCCAGTGATTGGCTTCGGTCCTGGTAAAGAGCCTGAAGCACACGCGCCAAACGAGAAAACCTGGAAAGATCATTTGGTAACTTGTGCTGCCATGTACGCTGTTATCCCACAGATGTACCTGAAAGAACTTAAAAAATAATACCGATGTTGATTAATCAGTATTAATACCGTTTTCCGTCCCGAGGGTGTCAATATGCTCTGCCTTAATGTTGACCTCATATCCCCCTCGGGATGGATTTTCTGTTTCTGAATTTTCTTCCTTGGTGGCTTAGGCAAATAACGAATAAGTGCAGCAGGGAGAAGCAAGGCAGTCACCACCTCATGTGTAACGATAGAGACCAAGGATAGCGTTATGATTGCACACCGTTCTTTCTCTTTGGATTTAGACAGGCAGTCGGCGGACGCATTGAATGCCACTTTAATCCGACAGGGGCTTGTCGTTGACCATCAACAGGCGCAAAAAGCAGATATCCTTATTTTAGACGGCAAGATTGCCGATGTTGCCCCCGTTATCTCCGATTATCCTGCCGATACACAAATTATTGATGCTTCCGGTCTGTATGTGATGCCGGGAGGAATTGATGTCCATACCCATTTTAATATCGATGTCGGTATAGCCCGAAGCCGCGACGATTTTTATACCGGAACACGAGCTGCGGCCTGTGGCGGTACCACTACCGTGGTTGATCATATGGGGTTCGGCCCGAAAGGCTGTAACCTGCACCACCAACTGGCAGTCTATAAAGATTACGCCAGAGATACAGCTGTGATTGATTATAGTTTTCACGGCGTGATCCAGCATATTAATGATGAAATCTTGTCAGAAATGGCTTCAATGGTTGAAGAAGAAGGAATTTCAAGTTTCAAGCTTTATCTGACATACGGCTATAAGCTGGATGATGAATCGGTATTAAAGGCACTTATTCAGCTTAATAAAGTCAACGCCCTGACAACCGTACATCCTGAGAATGATGCGGCGATTGCCATGCGCCGGGAAATGTTGTTGGAGCAAGGCAAAACAGCGCCGAAATACCATGCAGAAAGCCGCCCGCTGGAATGCGAGGCGGAGGCAATCGCCAGAATGATTAATCTGGCAAAGCTTGCGGGTGATGCTCCGCTTTATATCGTTCATCTTTCCAATGGTCTTGGTCTTGATTATGTCAGGCTTGCCCGACGCAATAAGCAGCCAGTGTGGGCTGAAACCTGTCCTCAGTACCTGTTACTTGATGAGCGATGTTATGAGCGCGATGATGCTCTGAAGTTTATTCTCAGCCCGCCGCTTCGCCCTGAAGAAGAACGCGAAAAGTTATGGCAGGGCCTGATGGACGGTAGTATTGATACTGTTGCTACCGATCATTGCTCATTTACCTACCACGAACAAAAACAACGCGGAAAAGATAATTTCAGTGCTTGTCCGAACGGGATGCCGGGGGTAGAGAACCGGATGCCGTTGTTATTTTCTGAAGGCGTAATGACTGGGCGCATTAGCCTGAGTCGTTTCGTTGAACTGACCAGTTATTTGCCTGCCAGGTTATTCGGACTATACCCGCAAAAAGGTAGCCTGGCCAAAGGCGCCGATGCTGATCTGGTGCTGTTTGACCCCGAGCAGCAGATCACTATTACCCACAATTTATTACATGACAACACCGATTACACCCCGTATGAAGCAATGAAATGCCATGGCTGGCCGATGATGACTATCAGCCGGGGCAAGGTTGTTGCGTGTAATGGCGAATTTACGGGGAAAGCCGGGAATGGCCGTTTTATTCGCCGCAAACCGTTCCATGCCGATCAAGAGGGCGGAACGGTGGTTAACGAAGAAGAATAATTCAAGGAGTCCACATGAAACCCACTGCAGTTGTAGCCCTTGGCGGCAATGCATTATTACGTCGCGGTGACGCCCCTAGTTTTGAAAATCAGTTGGCAAACATCAAAATTGCCGCAAAAGCGATTGCTGAGATTGCTAAGGAATACCGCGTGGCGATTGTCCACGGCAATGGCCCGCAGGTTGGCTTGCTTGCATTGCAGAATCTGGCATATGACAAAGTATCGCCATACCCACTGGATGTACTCGGTGCTGAAAGTGAAGGCATGATTGGTTATATGCTGGCCCAAGAGCTGCAAAACCTGCTGCCGGAAACGGAAGTAACCAGTTTATTGACCCGTATTGAAGTTGCTGCCGATGATCCGAGCATGCTTGACCCTACCAAGTTTGTCGGTCCGGTTTATAACGAAGAAGAAGCCGGAATTCTGGCTGAAGCCAACAACTGGATCATGAAGCGCGACGGTGAGTTTGTTCGCCGAGTGGTGCCTTCACCAAAGCCAATCAACATTATCGACAAAAAATCCATTGATACTTTGCTGGATGCCGGGCAGATCGTGATCTGTTGCGGCGGTGGCGGGATCCCTGTTTGTCGCGGTGAGTTCGGCTATCAGGGTGTTGAAGGTGTGATTGATAAAGACCTTGCTGCTACTTTGCTGGCAAAACAGCTTCAAGCAGATAAGTTATTGATCCTGACCGATGCAGATGCTGTTTATCTTGACTGGGGGACAGAGCAACAGCGTGCCCTACGCGCTACGACACCGGCACAGCTGGGTGAGTATTCTTTCCCGGCAGGTTCTATGGGGCCAAAAGTCGAAGCCGCAGCTGATTTTGCCCAGTCTGGTGGCCGGGCATATATCGGAGCACTTGAAGAAGGATTAGATGTGCTGGCCGAGCGTGCCGGCACCTGTGTTTCAGCTTAACGTGTTAACTGTTGCTGTTTTATTTAAGAGCGGCATTGAAAGCGTTTATTTGTTCAAGGCTTGGGATAAGTAAACACGCATTCTCCAGCTCAAGGATAAAACAGCGTACAGCTGGGACGTTCTGTATTTCGGGTTACAGCACTTCAAACCTGAAACTAAGTAACTCGAACAGCGAAATGTACCCGTCAAAACAACAGTACATATAAGGGTGTGTTTCATCATTTACCGAAAATAGGTAGAGCATTATGAGCAATTGTCCAAAGGATATGACACTGCCTCCTGACCTAACCCTGAAGAAAGGGTCAGGGCCAGTTCGCACCAGGTTCCCTGTATATTCAAACTCCCTACCGCCATGTAATCACGCCTGTCCGACTGGAAGCAATATTCAGGAGTGGTTAACACTGGCTCAGTCAGAGCAGTACGAAGAAGCATTCCAGGCGCTTATCAAAAATAACCCGATGCCTGCGATTCACGGACGGGTTTGTTATCACCCTTGTGAATCAGCCTGTAACCGTGCCAATGTTGACCAGTCTGTCAGCATTCACGCTGTAGAACGTTTCCTTGGTGATCGGGCTTTGGAGCTGAAGTGGCCGGTTCGTTTTCATGCCAATGTGACAGGCAAACGGGTATTGATTGTTGGTGCGGGTCCAAGTGGCCTGGCGACAGCTTATCACCTGAAACGTAAAGGTCATGACGTTGAGATCCGCGATGCGGCGCCAATGGCGGGCGGTATGATGCACTTTGGAATTCCTGCATACCGTTTGCCGCGGGATATCCTTGAAGGTGAGATCGCCCGAATCGAAGAGATGGGGATCAAAATTGTACTCAACCATAAGGTTGAGGATCTGCTGGCTGAAAAAGTCAAAGGTCGGTTTGATGCTGTCTTCCTGGCAATCGGTGCCCATGTTGGTCGCGGGGTTGATATTCCCAATGATGATCCCGGTAAGGTGATTGATGCGGTTTCTTACCTTCGTGCAATCGAGATGAAATCCGCGCCGAAACTGGGACAGCGTGTTGCCGTTTATGGTGGCGGTAATACCGCAATGGATGCGGCGCGTACGGCACGCCGGATGGGCGCTGACGTGATGGTGATTTACCGTCGCGACCGTGAACATATGCCAGCTCATGACTTTGAATGTGTTGAGGCGATGGAAGAGGGCGTGACTTTCCACTGGCAGCGCACTATTAACAAAATTGATGGCAATACTTTCACGCTTGAAAAAATGGCAATAGACGATACCGGTCGTCCACGTCCTACCGGCGAGTTCGAAACCGTTGCGGCTGATTCTCTGATCCTTGCGTTGGGCCAGAATATCGATACCAAACTCACCAATGACATTCCGGGCGTTGAGCACAAATGGGATGGTACTGTGATAGTCAATGATCAGATGATGACAGGCTATCGTGGTTTGTTTGCCGGTGGTGATATGGTGCCTTGTGATCGTACCGTCACTATCGCGGTTGGTCATGGTAAAAAGGCAGCCGCTCATATTGATGCCTTCCTGAATAACCGCACCTACAGCAAAGTCGCTAAGCAACCGCTTATTCGTTTCGACAAGCTGCATCTTTGGTATAAAACCGACGCTGAACAGAGTGAGCAGCCTGCGATCCCTGTGATCAAGCGTGCGACCTCCTTTGATGAGGTCGTCGGTGGCCTGACAGAAGAAGAAGCTCTGTATGAAGCGCAGCGTTGCTACTCATGCGGTAACTGTTTTGAGTGTAACGGTTGCTTCGGGGCCTGTCCGCATGGAGCAATAACCCGCTTGGGTGAGGGCAAAGGCTATAAAGTGGATTACGACAAGTGTACCGGGTGTGAAGCGTGTTATTCGCAATGTCCTTGTCATGCGATCGAAATGGTCGCGGCCGAAACGGAGTAGGAGCTGATCATGACAGAGAAAACGATTCTTTCGTCCGAGCGAGTCATGCATACTTGCGACGGTAACGAAGCGGCGGCACATATCGCCTATCGAGTAAGTGAAGTTTGTGCCATTTATCCGATCACCCCATCATCCACCATGGCTGAATTTGCCGACCAGTGGGCGGCGGAAGATAAGCGTAATATCTGGGGCAACATTCCCCTGATTGCTGAAATGCAAAGTGAGGGCGGCGCTGCCGGTACGGTTCACGGTGCGTTGCAAAGCGGCGCATTGACCACAACGTTCACCGCCTCTCAGGGCTTGATGCTGATGCTGCCTAACATGTACAAGATTGCCGGTGAGCTGACCTCGGCGGTTTTCCATGTTGCGGCGCGTTCGCTGGCCGCTCAGGGCTTGTCAATCTTTGGTGACCACCAGGATATTATGGCGGCTCGTGGTACCGGTTTTGCTTTATTGGCTTCATCCTCGGTGCAGGAAGCGCATGATATGGCGTTGGTCGCCCATGCCTCGACACTGGATGCTCGTATCCCGTTTATTCACTTCTTTGATGGTTTCAGAACTTCCCATGAAGTGAATAAGATTAGCCTGATCCCAGAAGTGGATATTCGCGCGATGATCTCTGATGAGCTGGTTCGTGCGCACCGTGATCGTGGGCTGAGCCCTGATACACCGTTTATTCGTGGTACAGCACAGAACCCGGATGTTTACTTCCAGGGCCGCGAAACAGTTAATCCGTTCTATGCGAAAACCCCTGAAATTGTGCAGGGCTACATGGATAAACTGGCTGAACTGACTGGCCGACATTATAAGCTGATGGACTACTTCGGTGCGGCGGATGCTGAGTATGTAGTGATTGCCATGGGCTCTGGCGTTGAGACGATCAAAGAAACGGTTGAATATCTGGTCACTCAAGGCAAGAAAGTCGGTGTGCTACAGGTTCGCCTTTATCGTCCGCTTTCTGCGGATCATCTGCTTAATGAGTTGCCGCAGACAGTGAAGAAAATCGCTGTGCTGGACAGAACCAAGGAGCCGGGCGCCAATGCTGACCCACTGTATCAGGATGTGCTGACGTCGCTGGTGGATTCTTTTAATAACGACGGGCAGGAGCACTTTGCTCAGATGCCGCGCCTGATTGCCGGCCGTTATGGCTTATCGAGCAAAGAATTTACGCCTGCAATGGTCAAGGCGATATTTGATAATCTTGAGTTGGATTCTCCGAAACATCACTTCACTGTCGGTATTATTGATGATGTCAGCCACTCCCACCTGGAAGTGGATCCAAGCTTTGATATTGAATCGACTGATGTCGTACGTGCGATGTTCTATGGTCTGGGAGCCGATGGTACGGTCGGGGCCAACAAGAACACCATAAAGATTATTGGTGAGGATCCGGATTATTACGCGCAGGGCTATTTTGTCTATGACTCGAAGAAATCCGGTTCGCAAACCGAGTCACACCTGCGTTTTGGCCATCATCCGGTTAATAGTCCATACCTGATCCAGTCTGCGAATTTTGTAGCCTGTCACCAGTCAACGTTTGTCGACAGCACCGACATGCTGGCGAAGGCGACAGAGAATGCCACCTTCCTGCTCAATACTACGGCTTCTGTTGATACAGTGTGGGATACCTTGCCTGCCCGTATGCAGCATCAGTTGATTGAGCGCAAGATGAAGCTTTATATTATTGATGCGTATAAGGTGGCCCGTGAGACAGGGATGGGTAATCGCATTAATACGATTATGCAGACCTGCTTCTTCGCCTTATCGGGCGTGCTGGAAAAAGATCTCGCCATCGCCAAGATTAAAAAGGCAATCGAGAAAACGTATTCTCGTAAAGGGCCTGAGATCGTGAAGAAAAACTTTGCTGCGGTTGATCATACTCTGGCGCATTTATATGAGGTTGAAGTACCGGCTGAAGTTACAGCCAGCGAGCAAAACAAACCTATAGTGTCGGACAAAGCGCCAGAATTTGTCCAGAAGGTCACAGCTGAGATGATGGCAGGCAAAGGGGATTTAATCCCGGTTTCCATGTTGCCTGTTGATGGTACTTATCCGTCTGCAACGACCCAGTGGGAAAAACGGAATATAGCTCAGAAGATCCCTGTTTGGGAGCAGCAGGACTGTATCCAGTGTGGTAACTGCAGTATCGTTTGTCCCCATGCGGCGATTCGTGCCAAGTTCTATGACAAGTCCATGCTGGAAGAGGCGCCGGAAGGCTTTAAGTCTGCGGGTATTACTGCGAGAGGCTTCCCGGATACTCGCTATACGTTGCAGGTTTACGCTGAAGATTGCACCGGTTGTGGCTTGTGTGTTGATGCTTGTCCAATGGTTGCTCAGGAAGCGACAGAAACCGAGCCAGAGCGCAAAGCAATTAACATGGAATTGAAAGCTCCTTATTTGGAGCAGGAGAAGGAAAATCTCAAGTTCTTCGAAACGATTCCATATAACGATCGGGCACGGGTAGATTTCTCCAATGTGCGTGGGGCTCAGTTCCTTCAACCATTGTTTGAATTCTCTGGCGCATGTTCCGGATGTGGTGAAACACCTTATCTCAAACTGGTGTCGCAGCTATTCGGTGATCGCTTGATGATTGCGAACGCAACGGGCTGTTCGTCAATCTACGGTGGTAACTTACCAACAACGCCATGGGCGAAGAATGCCGAAGGACGTGGACCTGCCTGGGCGAACTCTTTGTTTGAAGATAATGCCGAATTCGGTTTTGGTTTCCGTCTTGCTGCTGTGAAACAGCATGAGATGGCCGAGCAGTTGGTGGTGGAAAACCGCGAGCATTTGGAACCGCTACTTGTAGACCAGTTGCTTCATGCTGAACAGATGACGGAGAGTGATATTCAGGCTCAGATTAAGCGGGTAGATACCTTGAAAGCCCAGCTTAAAGGCGTTGATACTGAATCGGCACTTAACCTGATATCGGTTGCCGATCAGCTGATCCGCCGTTCAATCTGGATTGTTGGTGGTGATGGTTGGGCCTATGATATCGGCTCAAGTGGCTTGGATCATGTGTTGGCAAGTGGGGCTGATATCAACGTACTGGTAATGGATACCGAAGTGTACTCTAACACCGGTGGGCAGATGTCGAAATCGACGCCATTGGGGGCTGTTGCTAAGTTTGCAGCTGCTGGTAAGCAGGCAACCAAGAAAGACGTAGCAATGCAGGCAATTTCCTATAATAACGTCTATGTTGCCAGAGTCGCCTTGGGTGCAGATCCGCAGCAGGTCTTGCTGGCAATGCGTGAGGCGGAGGCTTATCGTGGTCCGTCTATTATCATTGCTTACAGCCACTGTATTGCCCACGGTATTAATATGGAAGATGGCTTGCGTCAACAGCAGTTGGCGGTTAAGTCTGGTCACTGGCCGTTATTCCGTTATAACCCGGCTTTGCGTGATGTCGGTGAGAATCCGTTCTCGCTAGATACCTTGCGTCCGACGATCCCGCTGGAGGAATACCGCTATAACGAAGCTCGTTATCAGATCCTGCGTCGCAGTAACCCTGAGGCCGCGGCAGAAATTACCGGGCATGCTCAGCAGGTTGCTAAGCGTAAGTGGGAGCTTTATGAGGAGCTGGCAACCCGTAGGCAGGGTTCTGTTGCCCCTCATGTTGAGCTTGATAGCCATTAAGTGACTAACTGCTTAATGTGAAAGGGATATAAAGCCCTTTGATTACTGACCAAGGCCTGACAATTTTGTCAGGCCTTTGAGTAAATAGGGGGATAGCAAAGATGGATGATTAATAGATGTACACTGCGCCAGATCTATCTGCCGAACCGGTATCGCTGGTGGTTTCCGAGCCATCGGAGATGATCCCTTTCGCCCCATTATCTTCACTTATAGCCGACGTAGCCAGGGTGCTGCCATCTGCACTTAATGCCACCCTCCAGCCAAAGCAATCACTGGCTCCGGTATTCGAGGCCTTGACATAGGCGTTTTGTATCCAGCTACCTGAAGTATTGCTGAACAGATACACCGCTCCGGAAATACTTTCCGTACTGGAACCTATGGTTTCCGAGCCATCGGTGAAGACTCCTTTCGCCCCGTTACTTTCATTTGCAGCCGCCACAGTTAGGGTGCTGCCATCAGCGCTTAATGCCACATCATAACCAAATATACCACCTCTTTCGGTATTCGAGGCTTTGATGTAGGCACTCTGCGCCCAGTTGCCAGAGGCGTTGCTGAACAGATATACAGATCCGGAGTCAGCTTTTGTACCAGAATCGGTGGTTTCTGAGCCATCAGTGATGACTCCTTTCGTCCCGTTATCTTCATATTTAGCCCCCACCGCTAGGGTGCTGCCATCTGCGGTTAATGCCAGACTATTACCAAAATTATCATTGGCTCCGGCATTCGAGGCCTTGACATAGGCGCTCTGCGCCCAGCTGCCGGAGGCCTTGCTGAATAGATACACCGCGCCGGGGTCTCTTTTTGTATCAGAATCTGTGGCTTCTGATCCATTGGTGATGACTCCTGTCGCCCCGTTATCTTCATATGGAGCAGACACCGCCATATTGGTGCCATCTGCGCTTAACGCAATGCGATAGCCAAAGTTGTCAAATTCTTCGGTATTCGAGGCCTTGACGTAGGCGCTCTGCGCCCAGCTGCCGGAGTTGTTGTTAAACAGATAAACCGCGCCAGAAGCATATTCCGAACCGGTATCCGTAGTTTCTGAGCCATCGGTGATGACTCCTTTTGCCCCGTTATCTTCACCTGAAGCCCCTATTGCCAGGATGCTGCCGTCAGCGCTTAATGCCAGACTATCACCAAATTTATCATCGGCTCCGGCATTTGAGGCCTTAAAGTAACCAATCATCCGAGTAACGGTATCAGCGGTCAGTGTCTTTTCATTTGAGGCTTTGGTGGCATTACCTGAGGTGGCCAGAATAAAGTAATCGGTAGACAGCGCCTTAACCAGGCTGTCAACAGTAATGGTCGCGGTCAGCGCATCGATGACCGAGGTTAACACCTTACAGTTATTGGTTTGTGTCGTATCTTTTTCACATACAGTGTAGGTCACTCCGCTGTTATTCGACGCAGGTGTCCAGGTTAGGGTCATCTGTTTTACGTCGGTAGTACCTGCACTGATGTCAGCGAGATTAAAAGAGGAGAGAGAAGTGTTGTTATTGGTGGCATCGACATTATTGTCATCACTACAGCCTGCCAGCAGGCCAGCTAACAACAACGCTAAAGGGGGATATGTTATCAATTTCATTTTATAATGGTTTTGTGATTTGCGTGCAAAAAAACGATGTATTATTCACGTTTTTTAGGCCTCAGTCAAAATAATTCAAATCTTCCTTTTTTTGCTTAGTAAAGGCGGGGTGAATAGCCTGCAGGCTGCCCTTGGCTGTGTGTAAAGGCTTTCCTGCCATCTCCGAGCTAGGCTACAGCCGTCATTTTCCTCTCTGCAGATCCCTCAGTTAGTAAAAGGAGCCGGATTATTGTGGATTTCATCAACATCTGAATCTGAAAAAACGATGTGTTAACTAGTTGTTATGTCAAATTAGTCAGAAACGGGGGGGATCGTTTAACGGTCAGAGACAAAAAAGCTCCTTTGGGGACTAATGTGATATTGAGTAGCACCCAGTTAGGTCGAACTGTGAAATTTGTCACGTGTCTCAGGGCCGTCAGGCCCTTTTTTCATGATAGGCTTTCCAAACTGATAATTTTATGATTTATCAGCTAAGTTTTTGATAGGTTAATAATACCAAACTGAACAATTAACTCTCCCTTCGGGAGCGCTTCAGCTGCCCGATAACAGCTTCAAATTGTTTTGATGTAGAGGCCACTATATCTTGATTAATTTGGGTTGTTCTCAAACTGCTGAGAGTACTCTGGTTGGATCAGATTATTGTTCTGTTTGGTATAAGGACAAAATAATGAGAAAACTAAACCGGATTTGTTCGGCACTGCCAAAGTTATTGATTGGCTTTACTATGACTGCAATGACAAGCAGCGCACTGGCGGTACCTAAAGTTGCAACGCTTGAAGACGGCCGTCAGGTCATCTTGCATGATGATTTTTCCTGGCAGTATGTGGTTCCTGTTGAACAAAGACAGCATCCGGTTTCTGAGCCTTCATCCATCGACGCAGAGACGACACCTGCCTCTCTTTCCAGCCCTACGGTAACAGCTGCACCTGTTGTTGTAACAGCCATACCGGTAGTGACTTCTGTTCAGGGTATCAAATTTGTTCCTGGGGCGAATAAGAACATTCAGCAACTAAGCCGTTCCGGAGTCGATGTGTTATTGCGCCCTGCGACATACAGAGATGGCGAATTGATGATCCCTACATCTCTGACTAACCAAAGTTCGGAGTCGGTAATTCTTGTCGAGCTGCAGGTAAGGATTCACGATGATAAAGGTCAGGAGCTTGCAAGCCAGCAAGAGAAAATCTGGACATCAGTGAAGCGAATGCCGGAAACCTATTTTCGTCCTAAGACACAGCAGGAAGGTAAGCCTCTGAAAATATCGTTACCAGAAGCTGATAGTTACTACATTGAGGCGGAAATCGTTGAGGTTGAGCATTGGTAGTAAGAGGAAAGGGAGTAGATTTATTTTTTTGTCCCCACCGCTTCATTACCGTTGATAGTGATGAAGCGGTGTGACTAAATGCTAACTAAAGCTGTTTAAGCCTTAGATTAGGATACTTTTTTTAGTGCTTTCTTTAGCTTCTTCAACTTACCTTGCTGCTTGGCAACTTTGGCTTTGCGGGTTTTGATTTCAGTTTTTAGTGATTTCACTTTTTTTGAAACGTTTGCCATTGTTTATCTCCTGATGTCCTATTCAATAGGTGTGGTTGCCATATTGGCGACCGAAACCCTGAGACTACGAAGTTCTAAACTACAGAAGCTTCCTCTGAGCTATCGTTCTCCAAAGCGGATGCATTTTTAGTTTGCGTTACTTTGGGCTGCTTCTTTTACCCTTCTTCCGTTGTTTGTTGCCATGGTTTAAGCGATCCCGAAGCGGATTTTTAATGTATATACATAAAACCTGGCTCGGGTAGGAAGTTAGACAGAAAGATGCCAGCTGTTTTTATTGTAGCTGGCAAATTTCTATTGGGGTAAGGCGAACAACCATGACTTCCTTGTCAATGACGAGCGTTTATTACACATCTTCTTCGTCTATGTATTCGAGAATGTCCCCTGGCTGGCATTGAAGGTGCTTACATATGGCATCCAGTGTTGTCAGGCGAAGCGCTTTAGCCCTGCCATTCTTAAGAACAGACAGGTTTTGTTCCGTGATGCCTATCTTTGCAGCAAGTTCATTTGAGCGCATTTTCCGCTTTGCCAGCATCACATCCAAGTTAATGATAATTGGCACAAAATCACCTTAGATTGTTAATTCATGCTCTTCTTTCATGTCTTTAGCAAGCGCCATGACATGTGAGATGGCACGCACCATGAGTCCAATGACAAAAATTGTCAACTCAGTGTCTGAAAAATAGAGGCCAGTGTTCAATTCTTCCTCTCCGATGGACAAAACTGTGCCAAGTGATAGGTCGGAAAATGCACTGATAAAAGGTGAAGCAATCATCAGATTAGCCATTTTTTTCAGGCAGGAAACGTTGTTAGGAGTAAAAACCTGACCGTCCCGATACAAACGGAACAGACGAATTAGTTGCCAGATAATTGCCATGTAAACCAAAGAGGGTGCCAGCGCAAAAGGATATCCCATGAATGCTTTGCTTGGTGAAAACGGTAGATCAACAGGATAGCTGAATTCTAGATTTACCAAACTGCTGGACTCAACTAATGTGCCATAAAACCAAAGGAAGGAAATGAAAACAGGTGTGGTGATAAAAATGGTCCAGAGCAAAATCAGTAGTCGTTTACTGAGTTTCTCAATGGCTTGTTGGTGGTGCATGAATAATTCTCCGAATAATTTATGGGTAATAGATTGACATGCATAATTGTGCTTGGCAATAATAATTTATCGTTTTTCGATAAGTTATTAATTTGTAGTAATGAGGTTTTATGTATAAGCGCCCCCTGTGTATGGTTGTTCTGGTTCAACTGGTTGGTTGTTCAAGTATGTCTGTTGAAGAATGCAAAGTGGCAGATTGGTATTCAGTTGGTCTTCAGGACGGGCAAAATGGCGCTCCGTCATCACGGGTGAGCGATTATGCGGAAGACTGCCTGGAAGCTAATGTTACCGTTGATCAGGCTGTCTGGTTTAACGGTTATGATTTAGGCCTGACTTATTATTGTATGCCTGATAACGGATATCGTATTGGTCGTTCCGGTGGGGGATATTATGGTGTGTGTGATAGTCCTTTGTTCCTTGAGCAATATAACCTTGGCAGGAAAGAGTACCAGGTTGAGCAGCGTATTCGTGAGATAGACAGGGAGCTGGCCTCGATAGCCAATCAATTAAGGCAGCTTGAAAAGAATGCGAAATACAACAGTGATGAAGGTAAACGCCTTCGAAGCCGAGAGTCAATGTTGCGATCGGAGAGGCGCTCATTGATGGTACCAACGATTCAGTATCACTTTACATTTTGAGTTTTATCTGACTCATTAACTCAGGCATTTATGCATGTGGTTTCTTTTGTTTTGGTTGAATCATGAACTAACTAATTTTCAGTTTTGTTTTGATATTGACAGTGAGAATGCTGAGCAGTAGTTTTCATGTTTCGTTATTGAACGATGTTCATTTTGATTTAACCATATTGGTCTATAACAATGAAAAAAGTACAACACATCATCCTTGCTGCTATTGCGGCAGTTTCTGTTTCAACATCAGCTATGGCGGGTGAACATACAATTGTCGGTGGACTGTCTAAGACAAGTATCGACTCAGCACCGAAGGATCTGTACGGCGTTAACGTTAAATACCGCTATGAAGGCGGTTCTCGTCTGGGTTTGATTGCTACGGGTACAATTAATGCGAATAGTACTGATGAGCTGGTTGCTCAGAATGGTAAACTTACAACGAAAAAGGAAACCACTTACGGTTATGGTTCCTTTTCTCTTGGTCCTGTGTATCGTCTAAACTCCGTTTTAAGTGCTTACAGTACTGTTGGTTATGCTGATTACTTTGTTGAAGTTAATGACAAAGCGAAAAACACTAAATATAAAACGCGCGACGAAGAAATGTTTTCAGCTAGCCTGGGTATGCAGGCTAACATTACTACTCACCTAGTACTTGATGCTAGCTACGAGTATGTACCGTTTAGCGGTGATAACGATGCCGGTACATTTTCTCTGGGTCTAGGTTACCGTTTTTAATTGAGCGGTTAGCTGCTATTAGTAAATAATAAAACCGGGCTTTGGGCCCGGTTTTGTATTTATAGATGTAACAGGGACAAAGCGGAACTTAGTTATTTCTCAGCTGCCAGTTGCTGAGCGCGGCGGGCTTTAGCTGCCAATAAACGAGATGCTCGTTTGTCCGGCTTAATCAGAATCCCTTTTGCCGTCATGCTTTCGTCCGAAGTCGCTTTTTTCTTCGACTTTGGCAGCAATTGGTTCAGAACTACAGTGGCGAGAGTGCCTGTGGTGATACCCGAATGGAACACCATTTGTAGATCCTCTGGGAAGTGTTGTAGTAGGCGAGGTTCCAGTGTCACAGCCAGACCGGATGCCAGACCGACACAGACCACCAGCGCATTACGGCGTGAATCGGCAGCATTGAGCAGCATTCGGATACCGGCGTAAGCAATCATACCAAACATAACAAAGCCGACCCCGCCCAGTACCGGTTTAGGTACTGTGACAGCTAAAGCCGCCAGTTTCGGGAAGAGTCCCCCTAAGACTAATAAGCCGCCAGTGACAGCAACTACGAAACGGCTGGCTACGCCACTGATCCCGACAATACCAACATTCTGGCTGAAGCTGGCAACCGGCATGGCCGACAATATGGAACCAAAGGTGCTGCCAAGGCCGTCACCCAGCAGGCCGCGTTTCAGATCTTTGCCTGAGACTTCAACATGACAGTTATTGCCCAACGCCATGAAATCACCGGTGGCTTCGGCAACAACAACCAGATAGACCAGCGTCATACTGATGATGGCTGGCATCGAGAAAGTCATTCCATACTTGAAGGGTTCCGGGCTTGCGACCCACTGAGCTTCGTAAAGCTGAGTGAGGTCGACCATACCAAGCGGAATCGCCAGAATATAGCCAGCTGCCAGACCGATCACGATTGCAGAGGCAGCGATAGCACCTTTACAAAAGACCGATACTCCGATCACTACCGCCAGAGAAGCCGCAGCAAGGAATATCTTCGGCAAGGAAGCGAATGAAGGATCGCCAGCAGGGGCATCACCAATCCAGTTCATTGCCACAGGCAGGATTGTCAGACCGATGAGGGTTACCACTACACCGCTTACAAGATTAGGGAACAGCTTGCGGATCTGTTCCATATAAAAGCTGGCAATGATCACCATAAAGGATCCGACAAAGGTGGCACCGAGAATTGTAGACATCCCGGATGTCTTTCCGATTGTGATTAGTGTGCCCAGGAAAGCAAAGCTGGAACCCATGACAACCGGTAGACGAATGCCGACTGGGCCGGCTCCAATACACTGGACAATAGTGGCGATACCGGAAATAAACAGGGATGCACTGATCAAGGTAACAACCTCACCTTCAGGCAGACCGATAGCTCCACCAACGATCAGCGGAACGGCGACGATACCGCCGATAGAGGCGAGCATGTGTTGTAGGGCGAGGAAAAATGTCACCCCCTGGGGGGGCTTTTCATTGAGGGTATAGAGTAATTGCATAGTTGTGTCCTTACGCTCATGCGCATTTTTTTAGAATTCTGGTTGTTCCCCTGCTGAACAGGGGAACGGACATTTGCTCACGTTTTTATTTGTTTGCAACTGATATATAGCCGGTTGATTTAACTGGCTATATCTGCTGCGATGTCGTCGATAACGGCATTGATCGCATTAAGGATCGGCTGATAACCGGTACAGCGGCAAAGGTTTCCTTCCAACGCATCCATGATTTGCTCTGAATTCGGGTTTGGCTGCTTCTTCATCAGAGCCCAGGTGCTCATCATCACACCCGGCGTGCAGAATCCACACTGTACGCCGCCTCTTTTAATGAAAGATTGCTGTAACTTCTGAGCAAGCGGATCGTCTTTCAGACCTTCGATAGTGACAATCTCTGCCAGCTGACATTGTGCTGCCAGTATCATGCAGGAACAGACCGCGGCACCGTCCATGACGACAGTACAGGCACCGCATTCGCCGACTGCGCAGCCTTCTTTGGTTCCTGCCAGGCCGAGATCGTTGCGTAGCAAGTCGAGAAGTCGGGTGTTGCCGTCAACCTGAAGTTGGTAAGCCCTATCGTTAACGGTTAATGCCACTGGCGACAGATTTGTTTCCAATCGACTCATAATGCTTCTCCTTGCAGTTGCTTTTGGATCTCGTTCATCAGATCTCTGAACATGTTCAGATAAACCGGCTGTTTATAAGCAGCAGACCAGCGACCGCCGATCGCACTGTCTATCATCTCTTTCAGAACCTCGCTGGCTTGGTTAATGGATTCAACCGTCAGCGTTTGATTAACAAGTACTTCTTCGGCAGGGGTTAACCGTTGCGGCTTACTGAACAGTGCACCGTCAACCAGTCGACATTCTCGAACCGAACCGTCGGCATTGAAATCCATCAGGCAGGTAAGGCTGAGGCGGGTAATGTTGAGGGCATTACGCCGTCCGAGCTGGCTGTATTTCTGGATGAAATGTTGATGGGGTAATTTTGGAATGAAGACTCGGGTGAGTAATTCACCCTGCTGCAGTTCAGTGCGGTAACCGCCGGTAATGAACTCTGACAGCGGCATGCGCCGTTTTGTGTTCACCGAGCGAAGTTCAACATCGGCGCCATAAGCAACCAAAGGTGGAACTGAGTCGGCACACGGAGCAGCATTGACGATGTTACCGCCGATAGTGGCCCGGTTACGGATCTGGTTTGAGCCGATAGTGTGGCAGGCGGTAGCAAGCAGCGGGAAAGCGTCCTGAACTGCAGGGTGTTCTGCCAGACGGTTGAAGTTGACACCGCTACCGACAATCACGTGAGAGCCTGTTTCTTCTATGCCGCACAATTCAGCCAATCCGGCGATGTTGATGAGTGTACGGGGAGAGTTTTGCAAACGTCCCTGTACCAGCACATCGGTACCGCCGGCGATGGCGGTTGCTTTACCGTCAGCCAGTTGTGTCAGTGCTTCATCCAGTGATGACGGATTAATAACACTGAAGCCGTTGATGCGATGAGTCTGCTTTTTCTCTTCCGAGGCATGAACCAGCTCACTCTGACGAGCAGGTTTTTTCAGGTTGTAGCCAAGGAAAATTTGCTCAAGGGTCAGCGGCAACTGGCGGTGACGGGAACCTGTTGCAAAAGCAACTGCATTGGTGATTGCGGCGGCAGCCAGTTCAGCAGCGGGTTCACCGATACTCTTGGCACCGAACGGGCCTCCGGCGTCATGGTTTTCTACAGCCTCAATATTAAGAGACGGAATGTCCTTAATGGTTGGCAGCAGGTAGCTGTCGAGGTTTTCGGACTTCACGTTACCGTGTTCAATATTGAAGTCTTCAAGCACCCCGAGGCCGAATCCCTGAGCGATACCGCCCGCGACCTGGCCTTCAAAACCGACCCGGTTAATGACCTGACCGACATCATGCACAGCAGTGACATCAAGCAGCTCGACCTTACCTGTGCTGGTATCTACTTTCAGGTCAACGATCTGACAGCCGTATACCCAAGTGAAATAAGGCGAGCCTGTGCCTTTTTCTTCATCCCAGTGAATGGCGGGCTGATCGAACCAGCCATACGCGGCGAGGTTAACACCGGCCCATTTGGTTTTATTGGCAGCGTCAGCAAAACTGATCTTGTTTTCTGAATCGTGTTTGCTTTGGATATAACTGTCAGCCCAGTGGGTTTCGTCGATCTGACTGACGCCGAGATCGGCTTTGATCACATCGAAAATCCGGGCTTTGATCTTCTCAGCGCCGTCTTTCACAGCATTACCGCCGGTGATGGTCGCGCGTGACGCAACAGTCGGGCCACCATCCGCAATTAAGGACGTCGGTGGTTCAACAAAGTTGATATCAGCAAGTTTTAGTCCGAGTACTTCGGCGGCAATGGTCGACATGGTCGTTTGCAGACCCTGTCCGTTTTCGCATACCCCGGTGGAGACATTGACACTGCCGTCCGCATTCACTGTCACCAGTGCGCTGGAAGTATCAACACCTTCTGCACCCATTGAACAGCCCCGGTAGCTCAGCGCCAGGCCGATACCGTATTTCACCGGATCTCTGCTGGCATTAAGGCGACGGTAATGCTCCTGTTTTGCAAGGAACTCTGACTGCAGCGCTGCTTTATCCAACACTTCAATGGCGGAAACCGTATGGTTGTCAAAGCACTGGCCGGTAATACTTTTACCGCCTTGCTTAAGGGCATTGATTTCCCTGATCTTAACCGGATCCAGGTTGCAGGCTTCGGCTATTTCATCCATCAGGGATTCATTGGCAAAAATGATCTGAGGGGAACCGAATCCCCGCATTGCCCCGGACATGCTGTTGTTGGTATAGACGCCTTTAATATCGACCCGAACATGTTCAATATCGTAAGGGCCGGCAGCCTGAACGACGGATCGCCAGGTAACGAAAGGTGTACAAGCAGCGTAGCCGCCGGCATCGGCAAGAATGTCAATCTTGATACCCTGAATGCGGCCGTCCCGGCTGAAACCTACCTTGTAGTTCATGTGGTAGGGGTGTCGCTTGGTGCTTTCGATAATGGATTGCTCGCGAGTGTAGGTGATTTTGACCGGGCGTCCGGTCAGCGATGCCATCAGTGCGGTTCGACAGGCTAGGTGGTCGATACCGTCATCTTTACCGCCGAATGAACCGCCCATAACGGCGCGGTGAACATCAACCTGTGACTGGTTTAGCCCCATGAATCCGGCTACAAATCCCCGAACCCGGTGCGGGTTCTGGATCGAGCCTGTGATAATAAGATCACGGGAAGTCGGAGCAATGTAGGCGGTAATCGATTCTGGTTCGATATAACCGTGCTCCTGGAAGCCAACCTGATAAGTTCGTTCCAGCACCATTTCAGCCTGTTTGATGGCCTTCACCGCATCCCCTTTATGGGTACGGTGCTCAGCGACAATATTGGAACCGGATTCCGGGTGGATTAGCCGGGCATCGGGCTCCAGTGCCTCATGAACAGTATTGATTGGTGCAAAGGGCTCATATTCGACCTTGATTTTGTCGGCAGCAAGGCAGGCTGCCTCATAGGTTTCTGCAGCGACGACTGCGACGACATCACCGCTATAGCGGACAAAATCGCGGCAGATAGGATGGTAGTCGCGAATGATAACACCGGCGGTAGGGTCACCGGGAATATCATCAAAAGTAGCAATCCGTACTACGCCCTCTATGGCGTTAGCATCAGATGTGTCAATGCTTAATATTTTGCCGGCTGGAACGTCTGTATAACGACACACACCATACAGCATGCCGGGCAGTTTAATGTCATCTCCATATATTGCCTGACCTGTAACCTTGGCCAAGCCGTCTGTGCGTGGCAGGCCTTTACCTACTTGATTGTAACGCGTCATGTATTGCTCCCTCTTACATTGGCTGGATGATTTCGCCAATGACAAACAACTTAATGTTTTGAATTGCTGCATCGAGGATGATTAAACACTTGCCTCTCTGGCCGTTACCCAAAAGGGTCATTACCACATTGAGTAAAAGCCTGTATCTGGACCAGTGGCAACTTCGACAGAGAGCAATAGGCATGATTCAGACCATATTGATGTCAAATAAGATATTTATATTGTTAAACGTGATCTTGGTGAGATATCGAGTGTTGAATCAACATAATCGGTAGCATGAAATACGATCTGCCTGAAAACGCATAAAGCATGACCATATGAAGATCTCATTCGAAAGAAATTGGTTTTCTGTAATGAAATCACCGCTTAGCTGATAAGTATCAAAATGATATTAATCAGTTAAATATTGATAGTAGGTAGTTTGCGCACATATTGTGCAAGCTAATAGCGATAGTCTCTGAAATTTAATCAATGATGATACTTGGTTGAACCAGTGTTATTGCTGGCTCGAGCCGAAAGCGTCATAAAACGTTACAGAGAAAATTTGGATGGAAAATTGTTATTTTGTTGAAATGATGAGTTGCTTTGCCCAGCTCGAACAGGTAGATGCAATTTTATTGGCAGGCTCTAAAGTTGCGAACTCAGATGATGCATTATCTGATTATGATGTTTACATTTATACAAATGATGAAATCCCGTTGGAGGTAAGAAAAGAGATCACAGAAAGATATTGTTCGTATATTGAGCTAAACAATCAATTTTGGGAAACAGAAGATGACGGTGTGCTGAAGGATGGAACCGAAATTGAATTGATTTATCGAAGCCTTGATTGGTTGGATAATGAAGTTGATAGGGTCGTGAATGCCTTTCAGGCAAGTACAGGTTATAGTACATGTTTTTGGTATAACTTAATTAACTCAAAAGTTATTTATGATAGAAACAACAGAGCTAAAAAACTCATTGAAAAACATTCGGTCGAATTTCCAGTTGAATTAAGGTTAAATATTATTGATAAAAACCTCCCATTATTAAATAAAGCAATGCCGGCTTTTCAAAGTCAAATTAAGAAGGCTTTGGAAAGGCAAGATATCATTAGTATTAATCATCGTATTGCTGAATTTATCTCAAGTTATTTTGATGTTCTTTTTGCCATAAATGAAATGCCTCACCCTGGTGAGAAAAAGTTAGTTAAATATGTATTGCAGAAATGCTCTAAAATACCGGAGTCATTTGAAGAAGATATTATAGATTTACTGTCTTTGAGTGGGGAAAGCGATGTTCGTATTCTCGATACCATTGATCAAATGGTTGTTCGTCTAACTCACTTGCTTGAAGTAGAAGGTCTGCTTGACACGACAGCTGTATGATTGGTTAGCAGGCTTGTTTGTGATATAGCGGGTTTGCTTCTGCTATAGCAAGCGGATTGCTCCTCGCACAGAGTCTGAAAGGATTTTGCAAGAACATCAAGGGAGCTTTCGACGTTAAGGGGCTCCCGCTAGCAATCTTGTCAGTTGGTGTAAGTTCTGGAGAGTAAGTTACATGTATAACGAGTTGCAGAAGCATGATGTTAGATTAGTTTCATTTGATTTTTGTGAAAAAGTTGAAATGTAATTTATTTGTCATCATAACCTCAAATAAATACAACCTATCACCTAGAAATTGTTAAAAAACATTTTTTATGATACTCATATAGTTATATTAATTAACCACTGTTTTTCTCATATTAAAGACTTTTTGCTACGCAATTTTTGAACTTCACATTTGACTATAAATGAAAATTGGTCATTATGTGGTCTTCCTGATATCTAATTACTATGTCGTTTATAGCTGATTTGAGAGGGAGAGAAAAGTTCAGCTTATCTTTAAAATAAAAAGTAATAAACATATTATATGATTCTTGTTGGTTAACCGGTGCCAAATGAAGCCATTCCAGATGGGATGTTGTTTGTTGTGATGTATGTATTTTCAGGCATTGTATGAATTGAAATGTCGTGAATAATAAAGAACTAAGGGAACGTATCACTTTATATTGAAAAAGAATTAAAGATTTAGATAACTTGGTAGATATCTGTGACAGTGAATAATTTATATCACTATTGTTATCTCAGTTAACTCGCTGAAATAAAAAAGGTACCAAATAACAATAAGCTAGGGGAGGTTTCCTCTGGAGTGTCTTGGTACGCAATGAATATCACGTTTTACCGAATAACAGGAAATAAAAATGAAAAGAGCATTAGCGACTCTATTCGCCTTTGCTTCGTCCATAGCTGCCGCCAGTGATATGCGTATGACAGTACCACTTGCTAGTCAACATTATTTTTGTCCCAGTAATAAGTGCATAGATCTGAATGAAGTAAATCTTGGTATAGGAGCTGAATATAACGGGTACGGCATTATTACCTTTGAAAACAGTTATAGTCGTCAGAGTGTTGCCGTTTATAAGGCCTTTGAATATGACGCCACTTCATATCTGGGATTTGGTATTCGTGTTGGCGGCACCACGGGTTATAAGGAAGAGGCTGGAATGGAAGTCGTTCCACTAGCTCAGCCTTACCTTCGTTTTTTACCTTTTGATTTTTGGAGCTTTAACCTGGGAATGGTTCCTGTAGGACTGGTTGATACCAAGCACTATAACGTAGTGGTGACACTAGACTCACAAATTTCGTTTTAGGGTATGAGAATTGAGGTTATATCCAAGACTAAAAGGAAGTGTTTATGCAATTGGAGTATCAATAAAAAGGTGAGAACGAGTCTCACCTTTTTTATATTTATTATCAACTGATCTTGTAGTGATCAGTAGTTAGGTATGCGAACTTATTTATTTGCGGTTTCGAAACCAGCACCTTTCCACGCATAGATACCGCCAGGGTAGCGGTAAACGTTGTTATAACCCAGTTTGATGGCCCATGCTGCGGCATTGTGGCTGCGACCGCACTTAACAAATCCACAGTAAAAGACCAGCGTTTTGTCTTTATTGGCACCAAGTAGCTTAGTGAAAGCTTCTTGCGATTTGCCATCGGTTACAGTTGTGTTCCATTCAGGCATGTCGGCAATCGGGAATTCGAACTGAAGGGCTGAAGGAATGTGTTCCTTTTTATAGCTGTCCTTGTAAGGCATAGCATCAACAATCAACACATCTTTACCGCTGTCCAGCAGGCTTTTGACGTTATTTGTATCGATTAGTTGGTAGCCGCCCGCCAGCGTATCAGTATGCAGTTTAATCGCAACCTGTTCCGTCTGAACTTCTGTTTTGAATTTGCCATCGAAAAGACCGGCATTAGCTGTTAGGGGTAAAATCACCAGGCCAGCAGTCAAAATGAAGGCATTAAGCAGAAAGCTACGACGCGGACGGTGAGAACGAAGTTTACTAATCAAAGTGGATTACTCCTAATATGTGAAGATTTTCCGCAAATGGCGGCAAAAAATAAGCCGCTATACTAGCAAAATCATGCTGTATGCATTGTGGTGCATCTCATAAAACGTAGATTGAATACGTACAGGCCCCCAGCAACTGCTGTGATCAGAGCCTGGATCAGAAATTGTGGTTCCAGTTGGCTGTAGACTTGAGATTGGACTGAACCCGGCAGGTAACAGCCACAGTCGAAGTGCAACCCCTGGTATAATGCAAGACCTGACAACGCCATATAAATACCGAGGCAACAGACGACTGGAGCGACAGTCGTTAGTGAGCTGACAGCAAGCAAACCGCAGACCGTCAGGGCAAGAGGAAGGGCAAAGGCTATAACGCTGCTGTAGATAGACGGTGCCAGTCCCGTGTCTTTGAGCAATAGTGCTGTTTGCTCAGGCATGAAAAAGCCTTTAAGAGCAATGGCGGCTGCTGACATTAATACCAAGCTGGTAACGAAACGATGAAAATATCCATGTGTTTTCATAACGATACTCACTTTGTTGATGGCTGTTCCCTATTTAGTGTTGTTCAACAGCCATGATTTTGATGTCCTATTCTGCCCGTGATGCTATCACTGCAAACTTTCTAATTTATTGATTTAAATGCTAATTAATGGATGTTTGTTCCAAGTGCAGCATGGCTTCGAGTATGCTGCCACCTATTGCGCGGGCTTTGTCAGATACGGTGGTAAAATCGGCTTCAATACCACGAGGGTCGATATCACCAATCTTGAATCCTTCTGTGACGGTCAGACCATCATTAAGCAGGCCGCGTACCATACCGCTTAACGGGGCGATAACCGGAGTGTCACCTACATGGGCGATGGCATCACCTTCTTCAATGATATCGCCAAGTTGAACGTGGTTATGCATCACACCGGCACAAGGTGCGCGAAGTACGCGCTGGTGGGAATAACCTGCAATATTACCCGGGATACCGGTGTTTGGCTGAGTTGCACCGTTATAAATGACCCGACCCAATTGATGACCGCGGTTTGTTTCGATAACTGCATCGCAGTCTTCACCTGCTATAAATCCGGGGCCAAGTGCGATAGTGATGGGAGCCATACCTCGTTTGGTGCCTAGGTTACGCTTGGCAAGGATCGCATCAACCAGGAAGGTTGGTTTGAGTTTGTCGATTGAGGCACACTCTTCGTCAACCAGAACTGGAATTTGTTTGTTATCCAGAATACGGAATACATCTTCTGTGGTGATGGCCTTCTGCGCCTTAATACCCTCAACTTCGATCGGTTCACCATACAGACATTGGGCGAAAGCAACAGTACAGCGGATAACGGTAGGTTGGGCGATATCGGTCATTACCACTTTGAAACCGGCATTATGCAGTCGGATCGCAACACCGGTAGCGATATCACCGGCACCGCGGATCATCACCAGTTTGTTGCGGTTAAGGCGAGTATCGTCTTTCATTTGTCCACCTGCGGATTGGTTTTTCACTTTGAGTACTTCAGCCATGATGCTTATGGCAATCTCTTCCGGTGTTTCTGCCCCGATATTGAAGCCGACAGGGGAGTGGATGGCCTGAATATGGGCTTCGCTGACATTGCAGTTTCGCAGGTGGTTGAACAGGGTCTGTACTTTGCGGCGACTGGCCATCAAGCCGATATACTTAGTGTCGCAGTCAACGACTTTGCTGATCGCATCTTGATCCTGGTGATTGGTGGCGATAACCACGTAACTCTCTTTGTTGATATCCAGCTTGTCGATAGCATCTTCCATGGTCTGACCGAGTACGCGTTTACTTCCGACCGGGAAGTTTTCTTCAGCCAGGCTGTCGGCGTAGGCATCCGCGACTGTGATATCAAATCCCAGTACATGGGCGGCATGGGCAACCGCACGGTTAACGTGGCCGGCACCGATCAGGATTAAGTTCGGGCGTAGGCCATAGACATCAATGAATACGCTCATTGCGCCACCACAATCCATGCCCATGGCTTCGGGGCCAGTGCGGGTCATGCGACCCTTAACTACGCGTGGTTTACGTTCCCGCAGGGCTTCAAGTGATTGTTCGATGACGTAGCGTTCGATCATGCCGCCGCCGACGGTCCCGATAATAGCGCCGTCATCCTTGACGATCATCTGGCCGGAGTGGCGTGGTGCCGAACCACGGGTTTCTATAATGTTCGCCAGTGCGAATGGGGTATTTTCTTCTTCTAGTTGTGCTGCCTTAGCAAAAATATTCATGAATCGTAACCTCAATGTTTCTAGATAAAGCTAAGCGCCAGTCGGCAAGTCAGGCTTTACCAGTCTTTCTTTAATCGGTGCGTGACTGTTCATCGTCGTTAGCCAGATGGCATCAAGATTATTGGCCTGCTCAAGAACTTGTTGTGCCAGTTTTATCAGCGAGGTGTAGTCATGAGTCAGGTCTATTTTGTTTATTAGCCATATTTTTCGGGCTTTATCAGGCGCGTTTTTAAACAGCCCCTGAGGGTGAATAATCAAATTTCCTAATATTCGCCGGTCAATTAGTTCACCGGCGGAACACAGGGTCAGGGCAGAAAATAAATGCCAGCGGTGTATTTTTTCGGGAATAGCCCGGGTATTAATGATTTCTGCTCCGGTGACACCGATAACCATATCCGAAGAAATAGGAATGCAAGGCTCATGCCTGTCAGGAGCTTTTATTGGCAAGCATTTTGCTCCATCGGCTTCAATAATAAAAACTGTGAAATATGAATCATTTTTTAATTGTTCAATGTCGTCACATGTGATGCCGGACACTTTATTTTCTTCACTGTTGTTGTTGCGCTTGATTAGGCGTTGATAACAAAAAGTGACGCTTTGATCCGGTAAGTCCTTTATCAGTTGTGATATGCTTTCTAGGTTTAAATTATCGATCTTAATGAAATTGTCAGCCTGGACTTTCTTCGGTAAATACATTTTTGTCGTGGTGGTAACACATACACGATGACCTCTTTTCTTGAATTCTTTAGCCAGCCAGAATGCTGTTGATGTTTTACCTCCGCCACCAACCAGAGATATAACCAATGGTGAATTATGTGAACATTCAAATATGTCTGAATATAATTGGCGAGAATTCATGTCAGGCCTCATAAACTGGTTATGACAAGAGTATTTATAAGAAAGGAAGAGTAAATCTTCCCTGAAGACTGATCGGCAATAAGAGAAAATTGCTATGGAAAGACCAACACAATTAGATTGCGTTATCCCCGCAGCCGGTTTGTCATCTCGTATGGGAAACTGGAAGATGATGTTACCTTATCAACAACATACGATCCTTGATGAAAGTATCGAAAACGCGCTTCAGTTTTGTAGCCGGGTGATTCTGGTTGTCGGTTTTCGAGGTGAAGAGTTACTTGAAAGATACCAAGCAAAACAGAGTGTTAAAGTAGTGGTGAATACTGACTACAAGCAAGGGATGTTCAGTTCTATTCAGCAGGGTGTAAGGCATGTTGAAAGCGAGCATTTTTTTATTTGCCATGGCGATATGCCCTGCGTTTATTCGGAAATCTATCAGAAGGTTTGGCAGGAAAGAGGCTTGTTTACCGTGTTTCCCGGCATGAAAGATAAACCGGGTCATCCAGTTTTACTACCTGCTTTTATAAAGGAGGATATACGTCAGGCGAATATAGAAGAAAAGATGAAACGTTTAATTTATCGCCATAATGTGGTCCACCTTGGTTTAGAAATATCTGAAATCCACCTTGATGTCGATACGCCTGAAGCTTATAAGAAATTGTGTTGTGGCTCACATTGAATCTATCAAATTGAGAGTTGATAGTTATTTATTTATCAATTTGATATTTGATGAGGGCGATAAATTGCTTTTGTGGTATTGAGGGGAAAAATAATTATTCGAAAAATGGAAGTGATTTTTTGCTGACGCTTATTTGAGAATATTTTAAACCATTTTGTCTTTTTGTTATTTTTTCTCACTATCATATTTTCTTGTATCAAAGTGATAGCAATTTATTAAATTGATAGAAAATACATCATAATTAATAATCATACTCATTTGAAAATTATTATTACTTTGATTTGATTAATTAGCAAGTCTTGTTTGTGTTCACATAATTAAGTCTAGTTTCGACATCGGTCACGAAATTAATCATGAAATCTCTTGTTATTTAACCTGTTTTTAAAGTTTGGCGCAGTAGTTGCTCAATGGGGTTTATATCTGGCTGAACTATTTTGGCCTATGACACTTAGCCCTACGCATTGCACAACGAATGTGCTGGCTGTGACAGAAGAAGAAAAAAACAGCATCAAGGAGATTTATCATGGGAGACATTATGCGTCCCGTTCCGTTTGGCGAGCTTCTGAATCGCGTTTTCAGCGAATATAAGGAGAGCCAGTCGATTTTTGGGATTCCGGCGAAGCAGTTCTATCGCAAAGCTGCAAAGACCGAAGACCTGTCTGTATGGGGAGAATATTGTGAAACACCGGTTGGCCCTGCTGCCGGTCCGCACACTCAGTTGGCTCAGAACATCATCACATCCTGGCTGACCGGTGGTCGCTTCATGGAGCTGAAAACAGTCCAGAAACTGGATCAGCTTGAACTTGCCAAACCATGTATCGACGCAGAAGATGAATGTTTCAACACCGAATGGTCAACCGAATTCACCCTGCTAAAAGCCTATGATGAATACCTGAAGGCGTGGATTGCTCTGCATCTATTGGAAGAAGTGTTTGCACCTCGCGGTGAAGGTGAGCCTAAGTCATTCATCTTTAACATGAGTGTTGGTTATGATCTGTCCGGTATTCAGACTGCGCCGATGCAGAAGTATATCGATGACATGGTTGATTCCAGTCAGCACGAAAGTTTCCATGCTTATATTAAAGAGCTTAAAGCTTTTATCACCGATCCTGAATTTATTAAAGCGTATGGTCTGGAAGATCGCATCGATCGCCTGAATGCGCTGCCAGAAACCATTTCTACCCAGCTTACCCGCGGCGTAACGCTTTCAACTATGCACGGTTGTCCTCCTCATGAAATTGAAGCAATCTGCCGTTATATGATTGAAGAGAAGGGTATCAACACCTTCGTTAAACTGAATCCGACCCTGCTTGGATTCGAACGTGTACGTGGCATTTTGGATAATGCTGGCTTTGATTATGTTGCATTGAGCGAAGAGTCATTTAGTCATGACCTTCAGATTGAAGATGCTAAAGCTATGCTTCACCGTTTGGTTGATCTGGGTAAAGAGAAAGGTATCGGCTTTGGCGTTAAGCTGACCAACACCCTGGGTACTCTGAACCGTAAAGGCCGTCTGCCAGACAAAGAAATGTACATGTCTGGTCGTGCCTTGTTCCCGCTGTCTATCAACGTGGCGCTGGAATTATCCCGTGAATTCGATGGTACGTTGCCTATTTCCTACTCCGGTGGTGCCAGTAAGTTCAACATCAAGGAAATTTTCGAAACCGGTATTTGCCCGATCACGATGGCGACAGATTTGCTCAAGCCGGGTGGCTACCTGCGTTTGGCCGACTGTGCCAAGGAGCTGGAAACCAGCACCGAGTGGGGCATGCAGAAGATTGATCTGGTTAAGCTGGAAGTGCTGGCTGCGAAATCCCTGGTGGCTGATTACACCCAGAAAGAGTGGCGTGGTCCGGAAGAAATCACTGTCAAGAAAGCGGTTCCGCTAACAGATTGTTATGTAGCACCTTGTGTGACAGCTTGTCCTATCAGCCAGGATATTCCTGAATATATCCGCCTGATGGGCGAACATCAATATACAGAAGCGCTGGAAGTGATTTATTCACGTAACGCGCTGCCTGCTATTACGGGCCACATCTGTGATCACCAATGTCAGTACAATTGTACCCGTCGTGACTACGAGGGTGCGCTGAACATTCGTGAAATGAAGAAAATCGCTTTGGCGAAAGGTTGGGAAGGTTACAAGGCTAAGTGGCATCAGCCAGATATGGACAAGGCGAAGCAGCCAGTTGCGGTAATTGGTGCCGGTCCTGCTGGTTTGTCTGCGGCTTACTTCATGGCTCGCGCCGGTCATCCGGTGACAATTTTCGAAAAAGAGAAGAATGCGGGTGGTGTGGTTAAGAACATCATTCCTCAGTTCCGTATTCCTGCTGAAGTTATCCAGCATGATATTGATTTCGTCACAGATCACGGTGTTCATATTGAATACGGCTGCAATCCGAACCTGACTGTTGATGCTCTGAAAGAAAGCGGTTTCAAGTATATCTGTCTGGGTATCGGTGCTGACAAAGGCAACCCAATCTCATTGTCTGGTGACAATACCCATGTATTTAAGTCACTGGAATTCCTTCGCAGCTTTAATGATGGTGAATTCTCTCAAGGCGACTCAACCCTGGAGTTAGGCAAGCATGTTGCCGTCATTGGTGCCGGTAACACGGCAATGGATAGCGCCCGTGCCGCTCTGAAAGTAGACGGTGTTGAGAAGGTGACCATCCTTTACCGCCGTACCATTGCTGAAATGCCTGCGTATAAAGAAGAGTATGACGAAGCCGTGGAAGATGGTGTTCAGTTCATGTTCCTGACTAATCCTGAGCAGTTCGATGCTGATGGCAAGCTGACTGCACGAGTGATGGAACTGGGCGAGCCTGATGAGAAAGGCCGTCGCCGTCCGGTAGCAACCGATAAGACGATTGAGCTTCAGGTTGATGCCCTAATCACCGCTGTGGGTGAGCAATCTAACCGCGATGTTCTGACTCGCATTGGTGTACCAATGGGTGAAGATGGCTGGCCTGCAGTTGATGCGAAGACATGTGAGACTGCTGTTGAGAATGTGTTCCTGATGGGGGATGCGCAGACCGGTCCGTCTTCGATTGTATCGGCTATCTCTGGTGGTCGTAAGGTTGCAACAACGATTCTGGCCCGCGAGGCACAGCAGGATCAGCCTCAGGAAGTGGTTTCAGATGTTCAGGCTGAAGCTGTTTATGCCCGTAAGGGTGATATTCAGGTCAAGATGATTACCGCGAACAAGCTTGAAGAAGCAGATCGTGATGGATTTATTGAACAAGAAGCTAAACGTTGTCTGGAATGTTCATACATCTGTAGCAAGTGTGTGGATGTATGTCCGAACCGCGCCAATATTTCATTGCCGATCCCTGGCTTCAAAGATCAGTACCAGACGTTGCATATTGATGCTTACTGTAACGAATGTGGTAACTGTGCGCAGTTCTGCCCATGGGACAGCAAGCCTTATAAAGACAAGTTCACTCTGTTTAACCTACGCGATGATTTCGCTAACAGTACCAATGCCGGTTTCTACATTGAAGGCGAAGAAGTGCTGGTACGTACCCAGGGTGAAACTTATACCTTCAGCATTAATGAACAGAGTGAACTGGATATGCCTGAATCGATGGCAGATGAAGCAACTATCATCAGCTATGTTCATGCAAATCATCGTTATCTTCTTGGCAAAGTAGATGTCTAGGTGAGGAGTCAGGAATGTTATTACTGAGAAATGCAACGGCAGTGCAGTTTGAACCTGCACTGATCAAAGAAGGCGTTGACATCGTTATTGATGGTGGCGAAATCAAAGAAGTAGGGACTGATTTGGTGGCGAAATATCCTGACGCTACCGTCAAGGAGATGAAAGGCAAGTTGGTAATGCCGGGCATTGTCTGCTCCCATAACCACTTCTATTCAGGTTTGGCCCGCGGCATCATGGCGGATATCAAGCCAAGTCCTGACTTTATCTCGATCCTGAAGAACCTGTGGTGGCGGATGGACCGTGCCCTGGATGAAGAGGCGCTTTATTACAGCGGTTTGATCTGCTCGCTGGAGGCGATCAAGAACGGTTGCTCAGCGGTGATTGACCACCATGCTTCACCTAACTATATTGCCGGATCGCTTAATACACTTCGCAAAGGCTTTATGAAAGCCGGCCTGCGCGGTATGACCTGCTTTGAAACCACCGACCGTAATGACGGTATGAAGGAGATGATGGCTGGCGTTGAGGAAAACATCGCCTTTGCCCGGCAGATCGACCGTGCCAAGGAAGAGGGTATCGAACCGTATTTGGTTGAAGCGCACATTGGTGCCCATGCGCCGTTTACCGTTACTGACGAAGGTTTGGCGATGATGGCCGAAGCCGTGCAGTCGACGGGACGCGGTATTCATATCCACGTGGCTGAGGACCGTTACGATGTAACGCATAGCCATCATCACTATGGTCAGGACATTGTCGAGCGGCTTGACAGCTTTGGCCTGATTAATGAGAAGACGTTGCTGGCTCATGGTTTGTACCTGTCTGATCGGGATATCGACATCCTGAACGCCAAAGATGGCTTCCTGGTTCACAATGCCCGTTCAAATATGAACAATAACGTGGGTTACAACACTAAGCTGACCCGTTTCAAGAATGTGGCTATGGGAACCGATGGCATCGGTGCTGATATGTTCGAAGAGCTTAAGTTTGCCTTCTTTAAACATCGTGATGTCGGTGGTCCGCTATGGCCTGATAGCTTCCTCCGCCACTTGTGGAACGGTAATGAAATCCTGGCCCGTAACTTTGGTGCCAAGTTCGGTCGCCTCGATGCCGGTAATAAGGCAGATCTGACGATTCTTGATTACATCAGCCCGACACCGTTAGTGGCAGACAACCTGCCGGGACACATTGCGTTTGGTATTAACGCGGGTAACGTCAACAGCGTCATCATTGAAGGACGTTTTGTGTACGAGGATCGTGCGTTCCCATTTGATGTTGCACCTATCTATGCAGAAGCTAGCAAGGTCGCCCAGCGTCTTTGGAAGACCATGGATCAATTAGACTAAAATGTGAGATCCCGTTATGGATACGGTTAATACTCGATTCAAGTGGGCAGAAGCCACTGGTGAAGCTAAGTATATTGCCGACCGCCATTACGAGGGACTGTTAGAAGGGCGGTTCTACCGCTCTTCTTGCCCCAGAGGCGTAATTAAATCGGTAGAAATCCCGGAACTGCCTGAAGGCTACCATCTGTTTGGTGCTGATGATGTTCCGGGGCAAAATGTACTGCCTATCGTCGAAATCGACTGGCCTGCTTTTGCAGATAATGAGGTGCGTTTTGTCGGTCAGGTGATCTTCCTTGTGGTAGGTCCTGATCCTGATGTTCTGGAACAACTGCTCGGTCAGATTCATGTTGACTATGAGCCACTCACTCCCGCTTACACCATTGCCGAGTCAAAAGCCTTGGTTGATGGTGCCATTCATGCTGATGACAATATTCTCGATCACCACTCACTGGAAAAAGGCGATATCGAAGCTGGTTTTGCGAAAGCCGTGACCATCATTGAAGATACTTGCTCTACGGGTTATCAGGAGCATATCTATCTTGAAACGCAAGGATGTGTGGGCTATCCCAACGATGGCAAAGTCGTGATTGAAGGCTCTATGCAGTGTCCCTTTTATGTCCATCACTGTATGGCTGTCGTACTTGGTCATGATCATGTCCGCGCTATACAATGTCCGACAGGCGGTGGCTTTGGCGGTAAGGAAGACTACCCGGATGTGCTGGCAGGGCCGTTAGCTGTTGCAGTAAACAAACTTCAGCAACCGATTCGTATCGTGCTGGAGCGAAGCGAAGACATTCAGTTCACCTCAAAGCGCCACCCGGTTGAGTTCCATTATAAAACCGGTATTGATGCTGACGGCAACATCGTAGCCATGGACGTGAAGTTCGATGTTAATTCCGGCGCTTACCTCAGCTTGTCCGGTATTGTACTGCAACGCTCGATTACCACCGCAACCAATGTCTACGATATTCCGAATGTCCGTGTTGAAGGCCATGCCTGGACGACCAATACGGTTCCTACCGGGGCATTTCGAGGTTTTGGCTCTCCGCAAAACTGTTTCTGCATGGAAACGCACATGACCCACGTTGCCAAGCAGCTTGGCGAAGAACCTGCGGCCTTTAAGCAGCGTCATTTTCAGACATCGAATTCGAAGTCTCTGACTGGCGCTGAGATCTTCGGCGATTTAGTGCTGGAGCAAATGCTGGAAAAAATCCTGGCGATGTCCGGTTACAGCACCAAGACTGCGCTTTATGCCTTCCTGCCGGATCAAGATGAACAGTGTCTTGGCAGTGGTAAGCGTAAAGGGATTGGTTTTTCCGCTTTCCAGCACGGCTGTGGCTTTGCCGGAGATCTGGAAGATACCTTAGTGCGGTCGAAGGTTCGCCTGGACAAGCTGGCAGATGGAACAGTAAGGATTCTGGCGTCTAATACCGATATTGGCCAGGGAATAACCCTGACTTTCCGCAAGATCGTGGCAGATACATTGAATAAGCCGCTAGAGACTATTCAGCTTGCTGTGCCTGATACGGGGATAGTACCGGATTCAGGCCCGACAGTGGCCTCACGATCTATTTTGATCGTTGGTTACTTGCTTGAAAAAGCGGCCCAGAAGCTACAGCTTAACTGGCAGGAAGGTGAACCGCAGGAGATCGAAGAGATCTACCGCAAGCCGGATTATCATGTCTGGGATCAGGCGACCTATCAGGGCAATGCCTATCAGGCGACCAGCTATGGCATGAACGTGGTTGAAGTTGAAGTGGATATGGCAACCGGTGAGACAGACATTATCGGCGCCTGGGGCGTATATGACATCGGCCGTGCGATTGATCCTGTGGTGTTTAAAGGCCAGATCGATGGCGGTATGGTGCAGGCGCTTGGTTATGGCAGCTGCGAAAAAATGGAGCTGAACAGTGATGGTGTCTTTGCCCAGAAAACCATGGCTGATTACGTGATACCGACAGCACTGGATGTACCGTCAATTGACAGTGATTATATCGATAACCCGTACCCATTTGGGCCGAATGGTGCAAAAGGGGGCGGTGAGCTGACTCATAACGGTGGTGCCGCTGCGTTTGCTGCCGCTGTTGAAGCGGCGATTGGTAAAACAATGTCATCCATTCCGGTAACACCGGAACGTATCTGCCAGAAGCTATACGGTGAAGAGCCGGAACAGACAGTAAGAATAGTGGAAGCGCCAAGTGGAGGTAATGCCAAATGAAGATCGAGTTCTTTCTAAATAATGAGCTGGTCGAGGTAGATGCCGACCCAATGCAGTCACTTTTGAACACATTACGTGGTGATCTTAAAAAAACAGCTACCAAAGAAGGATGTGGAGAAGGTGAATGTGGCGCATGCTCGATTTTGTTTAACGGCAAGCTGGTTAACGCCTGCATGATGCCGATAGCGCAGGCTGAAGGGGCGCAGGTCATGACCCTTGAAGGGTTACGTCAGACCGAGAAAGGTCAGTGCGTCGTTGATGCGTTATTGGAAGCGAAAGGCGTGCAGTGCGGTTTCTGTACGCCAGGTATGGTGCTTGCGCTTTATGCCTTGCTGGAAACCAATGCCAAGCCGACAGAGGAGGAAATTCGTACCGCGATTTCTGGTAATCTCTGTCGTTGTACCGGCTATGGCATGATTATCGATGCTGCCCGGATCGCTGCGCAAAAAGGAGAGGGATTATGGTAGAGGTTTATCGCCCCGATACTTTGGAGCAGGCTCTGGATAAGCTGGCTGTCGGAGAACATACCCTGTTCTCCGGCGGAACCGACCTGATGGTCAGGCACAGTGTCAGGCCTGGTATGTCACCGACTTTTACCCAAGATGTGGTGTTCGTTGATGCTATCGAGGAGCTCAAGCATATTACCGAAGCTACTGTTGAAGCGGAGAGTGAAGGTTCACCTGACTCGGCGTTATTTATCGGCGCTGGTGTGACTTTAAGTAAAATCGAGCATCACTCCCTGGTTCCGGATGTATTGCGCCAAAGCGTGGCAAAAATAGCGGCCCCGGCTCTGCGTAACCGGGCGACCATGGCCGGAAATATCTGTAATGCTTCGCCGGCGGCTGATTCGTTGCCAGCCTTGTACTTGCTGGATGCTCGTGTTGTGCTTTCGTCGCTAAAAGGGCAGCGGGAAATGGCGTTAGAAGATTTTATTCTGGCACCGGGGCTGACTCAGTTGCGTGCCGATGAAATGCTTACCCACGTGGTGATTCCGAAGCAGGATTTACCCGAGAGTTTCTACCATAAAGTCGGTACCCGCGCTGCTAACGCGCTGACCAAAGTGTCTGTGGCCGGTCTGGCGAAAGTGGTAAAAGGTCGCACTGGTAAAGGTAAGCTGGTGGACTGGCGTGTAGCTTTCGGCGCCGTCGGGCCGACGGTGGTACGCAGCCGTGAGCTGGAGTCACTGATAGTTGGCCAGCCAACCGAAAAGCTAACAAAGCCGAGGTTTATCAACGAAGTGGTCGGGATGTACAGCGAAATCATCCGTCCGATTGATGATCAGCGTTCAACGGCAGCATACCGCCATCAGGCATCAATTAATCTGCTGAGGCGCTGGTTAAGCCAGCTCAGCTCGCAATGATTTTATCGTACTCTCTTGTTTATGTGCCTTTTTAGGGGGCTGAGCCCCCTTTTTTATACTACTGGGAAGAATAATCAGTAGGAGCTTATTTGCGTTTGTTCTTTGGAACGTAATTCAAAATAGAAATCGGTACTTCTTTTCTCGGGGCAAAACCGTCAATTTCTTTACGCGTAATCAGATGTCCCAGACGACTCTCGATCATACACAGGTTTTTAAAATTATCCTTTGAAACAAACGAGATAGCTTCGCCGGAAGCACCGGCACGGCCGGTACGGCCAATACGGTGAACATAGTCCTCTGCCGGGAAAGGTAAGTCATAGTTGACCACACGAGTCAGCTCCTCAATATCAATACCACGGGCAGCAACGCCAGTGGCGACTAAAAAGTTGAGATTACCTGATTTAAAGTCTGCCAGAAGTTGTGCGCGAACGTCCTGACTTCTGCCGCTGTGGAAGGATTCAGCCTTAATTCCACGTTTTTCAAGTTGGCTAACTAGTTTCGCTGCACCATGCTTGGTTTCAATAAAGATCAGCGCCTGCTCCCACTGGTTCTCTTTAATCAAATGGCTTAGCAATGCCGATTTTTTGTCTTTATCGACGGTGATCAGCCATTGATCAATTTTAGGCGTGGTTGCGTTGTCAGGAGAAACTGATATTTCAACCGGGTTATCGATGGCTGTTTTTGCCAGAACTCGAACTTTCTTTGATAGCGTCGCAGAGAACAGTAGGTTCTGACGGTCTTCCGGCAAGCGCTCAATGATTTTGTTGATGTCCTCGATAAAGCCCATATCAAGCATTCGGTCGGCTTCATCCAGAACAAGAACTTCTATTTCCTCAAAATGCACCGAGCGCTGGCTGTACATATCGAGCAGGCGTCCCGGTGTGGCAACCAGAATATCAACACCTTCTATCAGCTTTTGTTTTTGCTGCTTCGAGTCAACACCGCCATACATTGCCAGAGAAGTCAGGTTTAGGTGTTTGCTGTATTTCGCAATATTGTCTTCAACCTGAACTGCCAGTTCGCGGGTAGGCGTAAGGATAAGGGCGCGAATACGTTTTTTGCGCTGGGTCTGGCCTTCACTAAGCATTTCTAATATTGGCAATACAAAGCTGGCGGTTTTACCTGTACCAGTTTGTGCCGCTGCAATAAGGTTCTTGCCCGTTAATACGACAGGAATTGCCTTCTCTTGAATTGGAGTCGGGGCTTTATAGCCAAGTTCATTTATAGCTTTTACGATTGGAGCGCTTAATCCAAGTTTGGAGAACGGCATGTAGAGTCTCAGGTTGGTAATGATACAAAATTGCTATAGCCGGTGGCGATAACAGAAGTAAGGTGGTGGATTCTATCATGATGGGAGCGAGAGGGGCAGGGGCTGTGGTGCGGGATATTTAGCAATAACCACCCACCTGAGTAGGCGGTTATAATATCTTTAGGCGCTATCTACACAGCGAACACTAATTGGAAACAGAGACACAAGAGACAGATATAGAAAAGTCTGGGCTTATATCTCCGATAAAGTTTCCGACTCTGTGGAAACCAGTGAGAAGATTGACATATAAGTACCCAAAGCTACCCGCTGTGGCAGACCAGTATGAACCAACCGGCCAGCCAAAACGTTCATACATACTTAGATTGTGCTCGTTATTATATTCAAACAAAGCTGAAAGTTCTTCTCGGGTTGGCCGTCTCCAATTAGAACGGTTCGCGAACGTTATTGTTGAAAGCTTCTGACACCAGCGATCAAACTGACCATTAGTGCCTGGCTCTTCATTGGTTTGCCATCTGGACGAAACTGCCATTTCACCATCTTGTCGGAATAGGGCGAAAGTACCTGCTGGCCCGTACTTCGCTCTTGTTTCAATCCAGGCTCTGGCAAAAGTATCACCACTGTTGTATTTATCATCGCTTTCCGTATAGCCAAGCTCGTTCACCACAGCTAAAGAAGGGCTGCTGGTAAACCATTTTACCTTGCCGTCATTGGTGTCGTTGATTTCCCGTATCTTCAAACAGTTGCCTGTTGCATTGGTTTTATCGCTGTCATTGATACCGCCGCCAGGAGAACTATCAAAAGGCTTACCGCTAATATTCCCACAAACAGCGACAGTAACGGGTGGTTCCGTAACGGTGATGTCAACGCTATTACTATAAATTTTATCAAGTTGGGCGGTAATGATGGTGGCTCCCGCATCCAGTCCAGTTACAATACCATTCGAGGTAACTGTCGCGAAGGAAGCATCATCTGAAGACCATGATACTTTAGATGTGACATCGGCAGTAGTTTCATCGCTGTAAGTAGCCATCGCATTAAGCTGAAGCGCTGTATCTTTTACGAGGTTTGGCGCTTCAGGCGTAACTTCAATACTGATAACTTCCGCATTGGTTACTTCTACCGCTGTGGCATTGCTGTAAACCGCATCTCGGCTCGCAGTTACTTCGGTATTGCCAATACCCATCCCTGTCAATAATCCAGTAGTTGAAATGGTCGCCATACCGGTATCCATTGATGACCAGTTAATTAAATGACTGATATCAACTATACTGTCATCGCTGTACGTAGCAAATGCGGAAAGCTGTATAGTGTTGCCTTTAGCAACTGACAACGCCTCCGGTCTAATATGAATCGCTGTGATTGTCGCATCTGTTACTCTGATATCTACAGCATTACTTGTTATGTCTGACAGGCTTGCACTGATTTTAGTATTTCCCGGCTTTAATCCGGTTACAAGCCCTGCATCTGAAACAGATGTAATTGCTGAGTCTTCTATAGACCACGACACCATACTACTTACATTAGCGGTTCTAGAGTCACTGTACGTTGCCAGAGCGTTAAGCTGGGTTGTATTGTTTTTTGCCAAAGATAACGTTAAGGGTGTTATCTGTATATTGACAATCGCTGCATCATCCACCTCGACGAGTACCTGATTGCTGATCATCCCGTTGATATTGGCATGTACCTCTGTTGTGCCAGTAGACTGGCTTGATAAAAATCCAGATGATGAAATAGTTACAACGGAACTGTCTGCCGAAACCCAAGAAACTTGGTCGCTGATATCAGCGGTTGTAGCATCACTGTAGGTAGCAGTAGCCGTAAGCTGTTGCCCGTTACCGACATTAATGGTTGTTACCGCTGGAGTAACGTGAAGACGGGTCATAACAGCATCGGTCACTTCCACATCCAAATTATTACTTACAATATCCCCCTGTCGGGCAGTAACCGTCGTCATTCCAGTGCAGGTTCCGACAACCGTATTGCTGAGCAAACTAATAACTGGCTGGTTACTGGAAAACCAAATTACGTTTTCACTAATGTTTTTATGTGAACCATCACTGAAGTGACCGATTGCAGTTAGCTTCTGACGATTACCTTTAGCCAGCGTTAAGGAACTAGCCCCTTTTGTTGTGATTATTGTGGGGGTTATTTGTATACTGACGAGTTTTATATCATTTTTTTCAGGTGAACCACCGGAATTACATCCGGCTACTACTGCCACAAAGACAAAAAAAAGCAGCCATTTGGCTCCTTTCAAAACACAATTCATTATGGTAAATCTCTAATTTTAGGTTTAGGTAATAATTTTCTTTGGTTAATTGCAGCAATAAAACCCATCCAGAGATGGGTTTTTATTGTAAGGGTAATTATTTACTGCTTAACGAAAGGATTTCCAGTTTACCTGGAACATCATTAAAGATATATCCTGTAGCAAACTCACCGTTTTCACCAAAAAAGTGAATTTTCAGGTCGCCATATCTAAGACCATCTATGTCAGTTAAAATATATGAAAAGACACCGTTTTCGTCAGTAACAAGGTTGTCACAAGTTAGTTCTTTATATCCAGTTATCAGGCAAACAGAACTTGGCGCATCAAATTGGATACTGATATTACTTTTCTCAGCTCTAGGCTGATCATCACCTGTTTTTACCGCTGGAATATAAAAGATATCGCCATGATATGTTTTATTTAGTTGTCGGTCATGAAGCGTGTTATAACCTGAGATAAATGTCGTATAGGCTTTGTCATCAAAGTGTCGAAGTTTACTGGTTACAAGGACATTGACGTATCCGGCAAAACCGATGACATTGTTTTTGTCATCTCTCGTGACCAGAATGTCTTCACTTTTCTTATCTACTTGTTTTCTGACTGGATCATCGTTTTCAACTGATGAAATAATGTCATTACCGCTGCCACTTAAACTTAGATGAACATAACCATCGTACGTTATCTCCCCGCTATTTTTAATGAATTCGTGCTCATAACTAGGTAAATAAGATTTACTCATAGCTACGTAGAAGCTAGGAGGCACATCATCGATGTCTAGGTTAAAATCAGTTTTCTTATCATCGAATTCGGCAGAAATGACGGCATGGCCAATTTCCACACCGTGAACTAAACCACTGTGGCTATCATCAACCATAGCGAAGCTGTCATCATCACTTGACCAGGATACATCATCCGATATGTTTCTTCTTGAGCCATCGCTGAAGATGCCGGTTGCCACAAGTTGTAAGTTATAGCCCTTAACTACATTATGAACGTCACCAACCGATGAAGTGATGGTAATTTCCGCTAAGGTTGCGTCAGTAATTGTGACAGTTAATGGATCACTTTCAATTGGGTTACCTTCAAAACCGTTGTATTGGGCAGAGATTGTTGTGCTTCCTTCACTAATACCCTTAACAATACCGTCGCTATCAACTGTAGCCACTGAGGGATTTGCAGTTGACCAGGTCACATCACTTGCTGATAGTTTACGCTTTATGTTGTCGCTGAAGAGTCCGGATACTGTTATTGGTTGTGTAAAGCCAGCAGGAATATTCAAATCGCCTGATTTAGAAGTGATTTGAATTTCATTTACGACAGCATCAGTTACTGTCACTTCGACAGTATTACTGGTAATACCGTTAAACTGAGCTGTGATTTTTGCACTACCTTTGTTAATTCCTTTTACAATACCTGGTTGGATTCTTCTTGCAACAGCGCCGTTGCTGCTTGACCACTGTAAAGCGTCTCTCTGTAATTCCTGATGCGTATTGTCACTGAATATACCGGTTACAACCATTTCCAGGGTAACACCTTCAGGAAGGTTATTCGCATTACCTGACTTAGGTGCGATTTGTACGTGTCTAATTTCAGCGTCAGTCACAGTCACATCAATGGCGTTACTTTCAATGCCATTAAACTGCGCCATGATAGCCGTAGTCCCTGCGTTAATCCCTTTGAACTGGCCAGCATTGGTTACTGTTCCTGTTCTTTGATCAGAGCTGATCCACTGAACTTGTTCTGAAATATCACGTTTTGAGTGATCTTCGAAATAGGCAGTAGCAGTAAATTGTAAAGTTGATTGGACTGATATTTTTGGTTCAGAAGTACCGTTGATTAGAGAATAGGTGATGTGTATTGATGAAATCTCTTTCTCTGTTGTGGTTGTCTGTTGTTGTGTATTTTCATTTAATGCAGGTGCATGCGGCGCCTCAGATGATGAACCGCCATTACAGCCGAATATAAATAATGAGCATAAAACGATAATTTTACGCAAGCAAAACTCCTTAAATGGTTAATTAGTTGAAGGTTATAATTGTAGTATTGATGGTGTGATGAAAGATAAAATGCAAAAAATCACAGAGTTTTCATGATTTATCAAAGTGTATTAAATGTAGCTTTATTATATTGATGAATTGTTGCCTTGTTTGATTCTAGGAATAAAAACCCATCCAGAGATGGGTTTTTATTTCGATGATGATTATTTACGACTTAATAAAAAGACATCAACTTTTAATGGTGACTCATTATAGATATACCCTGTAGCAAACTCTCCAGATTCACCATAAAAACTTGCTTCTAGGACACCATAGTATGAATTATCTTTGCTATACACGATTCTAGACATAAATTGACCGTTATCAAAATTAACGCCAGAAGTAATATCATATTCGCATTTAAGCTCGACTGAACCCATATTAATTAGGCATGATGGACCTTTTTCATCTAAATGGATACTCATGTTACCTATTTTAGGATTATTATCTTCCGGTACGCGTGTATATAAAATATTACCTTCATATGTACCATTACTTGCAGGCGCATTATGAATCGAATATCCGACAAAAAATGTTGTATAACGGCTGACGTTGTAGTACGTGCTGGTTTGGGCAACATTGGCGTATCCGGCAAAACCAATGACGTTATTCTTTGAGTCCTGTTGTAATAAAAATCTATGACCACCATATTCTGTTTGGACGTATTTTTGATTATTTGTAACGGAGATATCAAGATCATCTCCTTTATATATCAGCTTAACATCCTGATGTTTAGCGATAATTTGATTGTTGTGGCTGGGTATCGTCTTACTATATCCATCAATCAGAGAGTATTGAGGAGAAAGCTTAGCGACGTGGAAGCTAACAGGCTCATCCTCAATATCTACAGTGAACTCGGTTTTAATATTATTGATTTCAACAGAAATGACGGCGCGGCCAACTTCAACAGCATGAATGGAACCACTGTTATTAACTATAGCGACGTTTTCATCATCACTTAACCAGGACACATCAGCAGAGATACTTCTCTCAGAGCTGTCACTAAAAACACCGGTTGCAATCAGTTGTAAATTATTGCCTTTAACTACATTATGAACGTCACCAACCGATGAAGTGATGGTAATTTCCGCTAAGGTTGCGTCAGTAATTGTGACAGTTAATGGCTCACTTTCAATTGGGTTATCTTCAATGCCATTGTATTGGGCAGAGATTGTTGTACTTCCTTCACTAATACCCTTAACAATACCCTTGCTATCAACTGTAGCCACTGATGGATTTGCAGTCGACCAGGTCACATCACTTGCTGATAGTTCACGCTTTATGTTGTCGCTGAAGAGTCCGGATACTGTTATTGGTTGTGTAAAGCCAGCAGGAATATTCAAATCGCCTGATTTAGAAGTGATTTGAATTTCATTAACGACAGCATCAGTTACAGTCACTTCGACAGTATTACTGGTAATACCGTTAAACTGAGCTGTGATTTTTGCACTACCTTTGTTAATTGCTTTTACAATACCTGGTTGGATTCTTCTTACAACAGCCCCGTCACTACTCGACCACTGTAGAGCATCTCTTTGTAATTCTTGATGCGTATTATCACTGAATATACCGGTTACTACCATTTCTAGGGTAACACCTTCAGGAAGGTTATTCGCATTACCTGACTTAGGTGCGATTTGTAGGTGTTCAATTTTAGCTTCAGTAACTGTCACATTGACGGCGTTACTTTCAATGCCATTAAGCTGGGCTACGATGGTCGCCGTGCCTGCGTTAATCCCTTTGAACTGGCCAGCATTGGTTACTGTTCCTGTTCTTTGATCAGAGCTGATCCACTGAACTTGTTCTGAAATATCACGTTTTGAGTGATCTTCGAAATAGGCAGTAGCAGTAAATTGTAAAGTTGATTGGACTGATATTTTTGGTTCAGAAGTACCGTTGATTAGAGAATAGGTGATGTGTATTGATGAAATCTCTTTTTCTGTTACGGTCGTTTGTTGTGTGCTTGCATTTATTTCAGTTGCATGCGGCGCCTCAGATGATGAACCGCCATTACAGCCGAATATAAATAATGAGCATAAAATTAGAATTATACGCAAAAGACACTTCCTGATGATTATGGTTAGTATTGCAAAATATAAAGTAGTGCGTTCGGGGTGTCATGCAGGGGGATACTCCCCCCTGCATTCGATATCCAATATGTGAACTTGTTAATCGAGTGTTAATGATATGGTGGCTAACTTAGTCAGGATCCATACAGGTGATAAGTTCAGGCGCATAGTATGGTGAATATGCACTATGCGTGTTTTCTCCTGGAACTAGCTGCAAATACAGTGAAGAGCCGATGACATCGCTTTTCGAACTGGTCCAATAATTCCAATAATCTGGCCATTGCAGGTCTTTAAAGTCTACTTTGCTTAAGGCATTGAAAGTGGTTACGTATTTCCCAATCGCAGTGCAAAGCTCATCACCACTTGAAATTATGGTACTGCCATCCCTGTTATGTATCGTTGGAGTTCTAGACAGGTATGTCAGACGATAATACTCACGGTCGTTATATATATCTACTTTTTTATTAATTGTGATATTTTTCTGAGCTATTTCAGCAAGAGTCATTGGACGGTATATGCGTCTGTAGTGATTTCTGAAATCATTCACATCAACCGAATAAACGGGTCCAACACGCCGAGGTTCACCAGTGTACAGCAATAATCCATTCTCGATATTACTGTCATTACCTAGGTTAATACATGTCATATCCCAGTCGTTCTTATGATCTTCTATACAGAAGTATATGAATTTGTCAATATGCTCCGCTGTGAATGTAAAATAAGAAGTATTTTCAGAAAGCGGAGTGTAGCCCAAATTATCCATTGCTAACTTTTCTTGTGATCGATAGTCGGAGATTTCCCAAAAATAGGTGGCTTGTTCAGAGAAATTTTCTACCGTAGCCTCTACGGTACTACGATAATCCAGCTTTCCAGAAAAACTAATTTTTGGTAGAGCAAAAGATTGCGCTGCACAAATGGTTAATGTGCCTTCCTCAATACAGAACGTGATCTTTTTCCCTTCATCTTCAGGACGGATTGTATATTCACATACAGAAGAATCAACAATAGGGCAGGCTGTCTGCTTATTGTCGATATCCCAATAACCTGAACCAGTAAATGGATGATCTGTTACGATTTCAGTGATCAGAGTCTGACCAGCAAACGGCACCTTAGATTGGTGCTTGTCTGGTGATTTTACTCTAATAGTTATTGCATTGGCTGTCAGCGTCTGTATTGGTGGCTTTGATGCTGGATTGGTTGTCAGCGTCTGTATTGTTGGCTTTGATGCTGGATTGGCTGTCAGCGTCTGTATTGTTGGCTTTGATGCTGGATTGGCTGTCAGCGTCTGTGTTGGTGGCTTTGATGCTGGATTGGCTGTCAGCGTCTGTATTGTTGGCTTTGATGCTGGATTGGCTGTCAGCGTCTGTGTTGGTGGCTTTGATGCTGGATTGACTGTCTGAGTTGTCTCACCTGAACTAACAGGTTTTTCTGTTGAATTCGTTGTAGTTGTTTGCTGCTGAGTACCTTCATTAGGTGTCGGTGAGTCAGATGATGAACCGCCATTACAGCCAAATATAAATAATGAGCATAAAACGATAATTTTACGCACGAAAACTCTCCCATTCATTATGGTTTTTCCAATGATATGGTTTAACAAAAACCATAGTGATATTGAACGATCAGCTTATTTACCGTGTTTCTTTGAGCACAGCTTGTAAGTAAGTTTGGATAAATTTATCTACTGTAATTTTGGTGTAGCAATTACTGTGTAGAGTAAGTACCTATTGGCTCAGAGGTGAGTAAGCAATACTGTTATTGATTAACAAGAAGATTAAACACTGTTTATATAATCCAGGCAAATGATATTTAACTGTTCTTGAGTTCTTATGGGTATGCTCCTGGGATTGTAGCTTGCAGCTGCGTTATGCCTAATAAGCTTTGATGTCGAAGCAAATATCCGCTGGTAGGTATGCTTTTCTGTGTAGTATCAGTGTTGTTTCTTTATATTGGTGTGGCTTTTTTTGGATTGATCTAACATAAAGTTCTTTTTGTCGCGTTCAAAACATGAACATATGGCAAAAACGAGTTGATTTATAATTGATAAAAATGATTAGAACTCAAAGGTTTTGTTTGATTATTGTACAGCGTGGCCATTGGACATTATCGTCATCTAAACATTAAACAAAATAAAAAGGGTTGAATTTGCGAACAGTGATTACACGATTTTGCACTAATGTTTGTTTTGATTTTATTCATGTTAGATTGATTTATCTGCGAACTAAGGTTTGCCTGAGCTTAAATTAAACATGCTACTCGAAAAGAGTAGCATGTTTGCTAAAAGTCAGAATCGTTTAGGCTGATTCTTCTGCAAGTACGAGAGCTTCGCTTGATTCTTCTGAATCAGTGGAGAACTTATCAATCATCAAAGCGATAACACCGTCACCAGTTACGTTACAGGCAGTGCCGAAACTGTCCTGAGCCAGGTGGAGGACGATCTGTAGCGCGATCATTTCTTCGGTGAAGCCAAGCATAGAGCCTAGCAGACCAACGGAAGCCATTACTGCGCCGCCCGGCGCACCAGGGGCCGCTACCATGGTCACACCTAGCATGGCGATAAATGGTAGAGCTTCTAGCAGGCTTGGTACAGGGCCGGCGCCTGTCATGAGAATGACAGCTACAGCTACGCTGGTGATACTGATCACTGAGCCTGACATGTGGATGTTGGCACATAGTGGCACAACAAAATTAGCAATCGTGTTTGAAACGCCGTTGCGTTTGGTTTGTTGCAGTGTTACCGGGATAGTTGCCGCAGAAGACATTGTACCAACAGCTGTCAGGTAAGCCGGCATCATGGTACGCAGGATTTTCAGCGGAGACTGTTGCTGAACGATACCGGCGGTAACGAACTGGAACGTCAGCCATACCCAGTGCATAGCGATAACTGCCAGCAGAACCAGACTAAATGTTTGTAGCGTCGCGAATACTGTGCCTTTTACTGTCATGTCGGCAAATACACCTGCAATGTAGAAAGGCAGAGACGGAATGATCACTTTATTCAGGAACAGTTCGATGATGTCGCAGCCCTGATTGCTGAATCGTCTTAGATCTTCTGAGCCTGTGCTTGAAATACCCAGACCAAACACGAAGGCAATGGTTAGCGCCGTCATGATGCTCATCAGTGGTGGAATTTTTAACTCAAGGAAAGGAGCCAGAACCGTTTTAGCTTCAGGCAAAGTCCCAGCTCCACTTAACAAAGATGGATATAGGTTTTCAGCAACGCTAAATGCAAGAACTCCTGCACCTAATGTCGATAAATATGACAGTCCAACCGTTTTACTAAGTAATTTGCCTGAATTTTTAGGAAGGTTGGCGATTCCACTGGTCACATAAAATAGAATCAGCAAAGGAATTGTAAACTTAATTAACTGGCTAATTAGTAATTTTATTGTAATTAAGAATTGAGTGACCACATCTGGTGCAAACATTCCCATCAGTATGCCAAAAACTATCCCGCATACTAATTTTAAAATTAAGTTCATTATATTCCCTCTAACTTTTTTGTTTTATAGGTAACGGTGAAGTGACGATGTATAAATAAATTTAATAGTCACCTTGCCCCACCGATGATGCACTAGGTAGGCATTTAATATGTTGGCAAGAGTGTCACTTCACTTAATCGTTACAAAATACGCTGTGTTGTGCTTAATAATCGAAGATAAAAATTAAATCTAGGTAATCGTATTACTCTTAATATTATGGTTTGTATATCAAACCTGTTTCAATGTGGTGGCTTATCGATATGATGAGCACAAGCCTTGCTAACGAATAGCTAAATATTTGGCATTATAAAGATAGATCTAGCGATTTATGCTGATTACCCTGTCTAAGAATTGCAAAATCATGCATTTATCAAATTAATGCAACCAAAAACTCCAACATCATACAATCCAACAGTGCCCGATGAATATTTTCTAATTTAAAATGCATTTTTCTGAATAAAATCTATGGTTAGATTGCTTATTGAACAGTAATCAGCGGAGTAGCGGTTGGATTGTAAGGCTCTGTTGTTGTAGAAAAAAAGAGCTTTTCTACGTTTTTATAGTCATTAGTGCGGTGGCTTTTTTATATGGGTATGCTTCGGTTTGAAGGGCGTGCTTATTATTGTCTGTTTTATGTACGGCTGTCAGAGGCTTCAAAACAGGAAAGCTGCGTAACTTGTGTGTTGAGAATATCAGCATGGAAACGATTCGACGTCTCATAAAATGACGGCTCTGGATTTTCAGAGTGTCTATACTTCACACAATTATCTATTCAGGACTTGCTAACTAGCTGTCAGTATTAGCTCAATTTTGGGGCAATAACAGTACGGAGTTAGCTTTACAGGTTTGTTTGGTATGCAGCCTGGGACGATGGAGCGCTAACGAGCAGAGTAGAGCCTTTATTTACTCTATGGTTTACAAAATAAACTGATTAGGAGTAGAAATGGAATTGCTAGAGAGCTTTTTTGGATTAATTGGTGATCTTACCTGGGGGTGGTCACTGATACCGTTCCTTGTCGTACTCGGCCTTTTTTTCACTCTCGTTACCGGATTTGTTCAATTTACTTTCTTCGGGCGAATGTTCCGCGTTCTGTTAAACAAAAACCAAACCGCAGCTGAAGATGCGATCTCTGGTCGAGAAGCGCTTTTATTATCTGTTGGTGGTCGTGTTGGCGGCGGTAATATTGCCGGTGTGGCGGTTGCTATAACGCTTGGTGGCCCAGGGGCTGTATTCTGGATGTGGGCTATTGCATTGGTGGGTATGGCAACCAGTCTGGTGGAATGCTCACTTGCCCAGCTATATAAACGGAAGGAAGGTGAAGATTTTCGCGGGGGGCCAGCCCGTACCATTATTCATGGTCTGGGAGATGATTTTAAGTGGCTTGCCTATCTGTATACCGTGTGTTTGATTGCCTCGTTTGCTATCGGCTTTAATGCCTTCCAGGGGAATACGGTGGCTGGGGCAGCTCAAGATAGCATGGGCATAGATCGTATGTGGACAGGTGTTGCGCTGGCTGCCGGCACAGGTTTGATCATATACGGTGGTATTCGGCGGATAGCGAAAGTGGCGGATGTTATCGTACCTATTATGGCTATTGGGTATGTCGCGATGGCGCTTATTATCATCTTGATGAACATTACCTCAATCCCTGCAGTGATTGGAACAATCATAGCTAATGCCTTTGGCTGGGAAGAAGCTGTGGGGGGCGGTATGGGTGCTGCTATGGCTCAAGGTTTGCGCCGTGGTTTGTTCTCAAACGAAGCAGGTTTGGGGTCAGCACCGAATGTTGCGGCGACGGCAGACGTTACTCACCCAATCAGTCAGGGGATAACTCAGTCTTTGTCGGTATTTATTGATACTATCCTGATTTGTAGCTGTACTGCTTTCATTATTTTGCTCGGCGATGTGTATGTACCCGGCGCAGAAGGTATTGATGGTGTCGTTCTGACACAGCAATCACTGGTATCACATATGGGAAATTGGGCTCAGTATTTTCTCACGATAGCAATATTGCTCTTTTCTATCAGTTCCATCATTTATAACTACTACTTGGGTGAAAATGCCCTGACATTTATGACGCCCAACAAAATATCAGTCCATGTACTTCGTATTATCGTTATAGCCATTGTGTTTTTAGGGGCGGTGGCACCTGGTGCGACATCTGTGTTTTTCTTCTCAGATCCGATGATGGGGATCCTTGCTATCGTTAACCTGTTAGCACTGCTTATGTTGTTCCCGACACTTATTCGTCTCCTGAAGGATTATAAGAAGAAACTGAGTGAAGGTGCGGAGCATCCGGTATTTAATCCAAGTGAGTTTTCAGATCTAGATATAGATCATGAAGCATGGAAAGAGAAAAAGTAAAACCGTCTGAAATTAGATTTATGTTAAAGCGAGAGGTTAACAATAGGTGGCTCTCGCTTATATTTTTAATGTAAACCTTGTTTAGTTATTTTATGGGGTTTCAGTATCATTGGCTAGTTACAGTGGCTATTTTTGTGTTTGTTATTTTTATCACTTCATTAACTGTTATATTTATTTTAGATAGCTTTTGTCTTAAATCAGATATATAACACTCAGTATCGCATTCGCATGTGCAATAGTAGATGCACTTAGGTGAAAATTACTCACTTAATGGGCCACCCCAATAATGAAATCCATCATAATTATGTATGTAAATTACCCCTTGTTTTAATCCGGTTTTTTTGCAAACTTTATTGCTTAATCATTGCTTAATGATATGAATAATTTGAAGTGAGATATTGGCGATGATAAATCTCACCCATGATTATCTGGGTGAGATTTATTTGTTAGACGTAATTACTTACTTAGTTTGATTTTTAAGCTAGATCCCTTACTTGTTGGTTCACTAATTGAAGTTAAATAGTGCCAACCTGGTGTAGGATTATAAATGGTCATTGATTCAGTATTACCTGCCTCAGTCGATTTTTGCTGATAATTGTTGTTCTGAGCCCAATAGCGTGAATTGTAGAACAAGTCAATATTGCCTTCACCATGATCGCTATTAATGTCTATGCGAGTCACGCCATCCTCAACACGAAAGAAATAGTAGGATGTCCCATCGCTGATACAAATGCTTTCATCCTTTTGAATTTGACCATGACTATGTGGGTCTTGAGTCTGACAGCTATTTTCAACTGTCTGTTTAGTAACAGGCGTTGAGTTAGAGCCATTATTGATTACAGAACCTAGAGAAGAGTCGTTACTTGGTACAGTTTCAAGCCATTCAAACCATTTGTTATCCAGAGAGGTACCAATTGAGCTATCTATATAGTTAACCCAGGCTTTAACATCCCCTTTACGGGCAAACTGCATTAGTTGGTTGACTGATTCAGGTGAATTTTCGAATAGGAAACGTACGGCAAGGTATCCCCAACGATACACACGTTCGTCACCACTACTGTAGTTATTGTTGAATATTTCGCTCAGGGCGTATCTGCGTTGACGGCCAATTTTGATTGCTTCGTCATAGCGGTTCTGGTGTGAGATATATTCGGCCACCCCTTCGGACCACCAGACTGATTTGTCACCATCGGTCTTGAAATGGCCAAATCCACCATACATATTGAAACGACCGTCGAGATAGTGAATGTATTCGTGGCGCAGGTTCCAGACGAGGATATCATCACGCCAGGTCGCTTCATGGGCAATAAAGCGCGCTTGGTTACCTTCTTTTGATGGATTACCTTCCAGGTACATGCCGCCATTGTTGGTACTTATGCCAAAGATGGTACCGGCGTAGTTTTTATAATCATTGGTGGAGTCAAAAATATTGACTTCAAGATTAGTATTCAGGTCATCGTCTACCGGTTGATTTCCTGTATTGAGCACCTTGTGAAACAACGATTCTTCGTCTGAAAGCAGATTACAAGCTTGCTGAAGCTCTGGTTGTGTCATGTCTTGTGCACGGATTTTGATTGTATCACTGCAATAGTGATCAATTGATAGTACCTCTTCATTTAGCTTATCTTTCCAGCCACAGATATTGAATTGTGTACATTGCCCAGGGTAGTAATAATCCAGCGTACCGGCGGCTTTAAGCCAGGGCTGTGAGTAACGTTCAAAACGAGACATGAAATTGACGATGCCGTTATTGATTTCGTTTTTTAATGTTTCTGAGAGCTTCCAGTATTGCTGATATTCGAGGAAACGTGAATACTCTTTAAGGGCGTCTGTTGCCTGATAGCTGTATTCCGAATTGTAGATATATTCAGAATTTGCAATTTTCAGTAGGGCATCCCGCAGTGCTGAATGTTGCTCGGCCGCTTTCGTGTAGCCTGCATCCCAGCTGCTGCGATAAAGTGTAGTAAATGCACTGGTGAGTGCTCTTCGGTGTGACCATTCAGCGAGATGATCAGGGCTGAATTCATTCAGGTAACGGGTAATGCTCGCGATGCTCTGGGTATAATTTTCACTGCTGTCCCATAAAGTAAAGTATTCTGTCATCGTATTACCCTGCATCGGGGTGATTTCCGAAACATGAGGGTTATGATTGTATGTTTCTAATAAGGCCAACACGGCGTTGTGCGGCTGTTTATCCTGGTATGTTAACTGCTCGTTAGTGTGTTCAACATAAAAACCTCCTCGAAGAAAGGCAAACAAGTTATAGAGATCATCGCCGGAAGCCGAGTCATAGCTGGCCGCGATATCTCTAGCTCGCGTGGCGATATCGACCATGTTTTCTGCCTCGAATGCAGTCGCAGCTATTTGATCATTACGGTGGGATAGCTCGTTAATACACCGAGATGATACCCCTTTGACAAAGTTAAATAATGCATCTCCGGTAAGCTCTGAAAACTGGTTATAATGGCGGCAGTTATCCAGCTCCATTAGGGCTCCAGTTGCCTGAATTTGTTGCTTATTCGTCGGAGCCGAGATAGATATAGGAGCCTGAATTTTCTCTGGGATTTTGATGTTCACTGCTGACTGGTTTGTCGCATTGTTTGAGCTAATTGCTGAGCCGTTATCTGAAACATTACTTTCAGAATCACAGCCAACAAGAGCTGCTGATATTGTTAGGCTTAATATCAGATTTCGTTTGAGATGCATTGGAATTTCCTAGTGTGATAATAACCGCAATTTATATTGAAAATAATTACGGGTGGTCTTTGTATAAAAACAAACAACTCTTATATAAAGCGAGCAAACCTTACTAAATAATATTTTGTAAGGTTTACTCATGATTGTTGCTATATAATGATTTTAATTTTTAGTCTTAACGAGCATGATTCTATTATTTTTTATCTTCATAAAAACGCCATGTACCAATAGAAAAAGTGAACATCAAAAATACCCAGCTAAACGCTCCGGCACTTTTTTCATCGTCAGTAATTAATGTTGAAGTCGGTTTAGCTTGATTCGCTGCTATAACTGGGGTTGTTGGAATAACGGGTTTCGTCGGTTTTGCTATAACATCAACGTCAGCTTGATATGGAATACCATTATGTTCAGTAATGGTAATTTTAAATGACTCTTTAGCTTCAAAGTTGAATGTTACACGTCCTGAATTATCGGTTTCACCGACTAGTGAGCTTCCATCCTTAAACAGTAAAGCAACTCGAGCTCCTTCCGTTGCGGAAGGTCGTGTTCGAACAGCTACCTCAAAAGGTTCTGAGGTGCCAGCTTTCAATGATGCCGGATGAAATGCATATAATTGTTCAGGTGTGGATGTTCTTAATTCTAAATCAGGATCTCCAAACCAATTAAACAGTCGGGCTGTTAATTTCGCAGTCTCATCTTGAGCTGAATATTCATCAAATAACATTTGTTTTGCTCTGTTTAGAGCTACGGCTGGTTTCCAGGATGTTGGATAAATATCGGATGTCCAATTTGACGTATAGTCTTCCCAGAAGGTATCCATTATCCCTACATGAAACAAATCGTTATAGCCGGAGTAGCTTACTCGTGCTGCGCCTGTAAACCCGACAGCACCTCCAATAGGATTGAGCATCCAAGATTCAGCAAACGAATCTATACCGTCGAACCAACCAGTGGCGCAATTCAAACTAAAAACAACAGGCGTTATAGTATTGTTCGTTAAATTATCAACCTCAGTGTCAGTAAAATGGGGATCTACCCAACCAGAACCGCCGCCATAACCATGGTCGCGGTGCATAACAAAACCCACTCCTTCATTAATGATCCGAGTAATGTCGGTATGATTTCCTTCGCCTTGATTTTTCCACGCAGGAGGAACAAGTTCAGGAGGTGTTATACGTTCACGGCCATAATTCCAACCACTGTATTTTAATTCTTCTGCTGTAGCGCTATCCCATTGTAAAGCGGTATGAACTTGGAATCCTTTATTGAATAAATCTCCAGGTTGACTGAAGAAGTCGTAATCAGCCCCAAGAAAATCAGCAACGCGGTGTAAATCTTCCATGAACATTCGATCTGCTTCTAGATCATTGTCAGCATCCTGGAACTGACCAGCAAGTAATACGTGATTGTAACGATCATTTGATTCGGGAGCTTTTTGATACTTCAACGTCCGGTTTACCATAAGGGAAATCTCTTCCTTGGTATCCCCTGGCAGACGACCTATCGCCAGATCGGCATAATCATCATCACCATCAACAAGGCTATATATAAAATCAGTACGCCACTTATGGTTTTGGCCGTGATAAGGATGGCCAACGATTTCCCACCCAGGCAAATTTTCATTATCGCCAACCAGTAAGGCATAGCTTGTCATTGTGCCTTTCAGATAGGCATTCTTTATATATGCTTTAATTTCTTCCTGGGAGCTTCCCGTTTCAGTTGTCTTGGCTACATAAACGTTATAGCCCATTTCTCGCTTCCAATCGGCAAGGGGGGTTATCGCATCGGTAAAATCAGATGGTGTAATTATTAGATAATCAGCCAGCTGAGCTGCGGTAAAAGATTCGTTTTTAGGCGCTGATTTTTGTTGAGCGGCTGAATTTGATGTTTCATTGTTATAGTTAATATGGAAGCGGACATGAGTAGCAAATCGTACGCTGCGATTTATGGGATTAAAGTCGATAGGTTGGTATTTAATAACAGCATAGTTTTTCCCCCGAACTCTAAGCGTGTTACTAATTTCAACAGCGTTATGTTTTGTTTCTGACAAGCTGTTATATGCATTTGCATTTTTTACAAATGGCATGTTTTCATCAGGTCGTTCGCCATTTCTAAGTGCAACATCAGGGAATGGTAATTGAGCTGGATCAATCGTGATATCGTTGTATGGTTTTGACCATGTAATATCATCAATTACTAATTGAATCTCAGCACCGCCCGGGAACGGAAGCATTTTTGAATAGCTTTCAATATTAGGGTTTCCTGGTGTTCTTTTGCCAGCTCCACCAGGAAGAAGAATACGGTCATAAGTAATGCCATCAGCTAACGTTGTCTTAGCAAATGTTAATGAATGTAGATTCGCATCAAGAGTTACTTTATGCTTTTCCTGTTTTACTAGTGATATGTTGGTAGGATATTCATTTTCTGTGTCGGCAGATGAATTATCACTAAACATAACAACATTTCGTTCAAAAAGCGTGTTGTCAACATGCTCTGATGCTTTGATAGGTAATGACACAATTGATAAGCCGAAAAAGGCTAAGACTGCCGATTTTTTCATTATAAACCTTGGTTGAACTGGTCTTTTATTTAAGCTTTTTGAAGAAAAACACATAAATAGCATCATGAATACGCTGAAAGCACAGTGTGCTAATTGTGCAATTTAATCTAGCAATTCAAAGTCAACTTATGAAATCAAATAATGTTATTTGAGCATAATATTTGCTTATTATTAAAAGCATTAGTTGAGGTGGTTTTAAAATGAATTTATTTCCTGGTTATGGTGATTTTTTGATGTTGTCTTATAACTTGCCTGTTTCTCATTACTGAGATTATAAGTTTAATTTTTTTATCTAAAATTTTTCATATGAAAATTTTATTTATCGCTTTATGGGTTGATTATTAATGATGTTCAAAGTTAGACGGTATCAGCATGGATTAGCCGTTGTGGAGTATGCGCTTTTAGCATCGCTGTTATCACTAGCAATAGTTAGCTCATTTATGTCCTTAGGTAGTGCTGTAAGTAGCTCAATTAGAGGGATTTTTATAACAGAAGTTTCCACTGGTGGCCCAGCTTATTCCGGTGGATCAGCTTCTTCTGGTGGTTCAGGTTCTTCAGGTGGTCCAGCTTTTTCCGGTGGCTCAGGTTCTTCCGGTGGCTCAGGTTCTTCCGGTGGTTCAGGTTCTTCCGGTGGCTCAGGTTCTTCCGGTGGTTCAGGTTCTTCCGGTGGTTCAGGTTCTTCCGGTGGTTCAGGTTCTTCAGGTGGCCCAGCTTTTTCAGGTGGTTCAGGTTCTTCCGGTGGTTCAGGTTCTTCCGGTGGTTCAGGTTCTTCCGGTGGCTCAGGTTCTTCCGGAGGTTCAGCGTCTTCTGGTGGTTCAGGTTCTTCTGTGGACTCAGGTTCTTCTGATGGCTCAGATCTATTCGTAGCATCACGTAATGATTTAATAGGGGGGGAGAACCGTTAGCATTTGCTAGGATTGATGGGATTAAAAATGCTCAAAATAAAGAGGTGGCTCTTAGCTCCAATCATGTAATGAAAAAAAGTAGTGACAATAGTAGCCTGCGGGAAAGTGTTAATTATAACAATAATGGTATGAAATATTGGCAATTGCTGGTTGGGATATTGATATTACTGATATTTTTGTATTTTTTGCGAAAAAGGTGGGAAAGTATAGGTTCAAATAAGAGTTAGGCTTGAATTGCACTTGAGTGGATATATTCAAGTTTTTTGCTGACTTTTCTTTGCTTCAAATGTCGGCACCCAGCCGCCAGGAGAATGAAGGTTGAGCCGCTCTTTAGTGACAGAAGCCCGGCCGGAGATTTGATAGCGTTTTCCTTTATAGGCCCACACTCGTAAATCAGTCCAGAGTGACTGGTTATCTTCAATTGTTAGTTTAGATTTTTCGGCAATGCGTTGAGCAATATAGAGGTGGCCTTTATTAAGCAGCCTGTGCAGGCGATGCCTTCCGACTTCATGGCTGTCGAGCACACCAAGGCTGGCATGACCATGCGTGGGTTTAAAAATGAACTCGTCCTTATGCTGAGCAAGTTGGCAGATGCTTTCATCTGTAAGCTGGTAAGTTGCTGGAATATGCCTGCTTAATATTGCCCGCTCATAGTCTTTGATCCCGAGTTTGTTATCCCAATCCGGTCGTGACAGAAATTCTAACAATCGTTTATCGCTTCGGGTGGTGTAGCTGTATGGGTTAGGTGCAACGTAAACACATCCGGCGCGGTAGGCTTCAATTAATGGCTTAAGGGTTTCACTTTGCCATAGAAAGTCGGTTGAGCGGTTAATAATAAAGGCTACAGAGCCGTTGTTAATTTGTAGTTGCTTACCATTCCAGACTAGAGATTCTGGTGAATCGATTGCAGCTTTCCATCCGAGATCTTGAGCGAGCGTTGTCATCAGTAGGTGTTCATTACGGAACTTTCCTGAATGCAGGGAATCGGCATCGTCCAGGATCAACAATATTCCGTTGCGATTGAGATTGGTTTGCTGGCCGAAAAAAGCATTAGCTTCAGCGGTGATCATGGCTTTTATCTGGTTGCATAGTTCTGCATATGATGGGGGAGGTGTGATAGTAGTACCGTAGTTATGCATGGGTAAAAAGCTATGCTTAGATACAAAGCTTTGCTCAGATATAAAATGTTGCTCGGATAAAAAAAGCTCATAATAAAGATGGTTAAGCAGGCCTGCGAACAGGAAACCTGAACCGTTGTCGTTAAATTCAATTAACTGCCAATTGTCAGGATGAACAGGCGGTATATGTATATCCCATGCGCTGAAAAAGCAGGTTTCCTTGTGGGGGATTTTTGCAATATTGGACACACCTTCAAAGGCGTACTCCACCCATTCCGGGCGGGCAGTAACTTGTTCGAATATTGCGATGAATCTGTCTATTTCACTCAAGATTTCACTAGGAATACTCTGGTGCTTATTAACGACTGAGAAATCAGCGGGTATTCCCGAAGCAATAAGTTGTTGCTGAAATTGCCCGGTCAGTGTAGCCATTCTGATATGTCCATCATTGTCACGGTGCTTTTAGGATTTTAGCAGTTGGGCAATATTTGTAACTCTGCACCTATCTTTGCAGCCCCTATCTCTTCACCGCTGATAGTTATCAATTTGATAGCCAAAATATTATTTTGATAGATAAATCAGATTGACTGAGAAGCAATTCTATTTGGCGTCGAGTGATTGTGTTTACTCCTTTGATGATTCAGAAAAACATTAATGATTCAGATCTCATTTCGGTGTCGATTTCTGACCGCGCTCACGAATCTAGTTTCTTATTCAACTGGCTGACAAGTTTGGCTTAATAGTTGCCTTTTTACTTTTTAAGAATTTTTTAAAAACTTCTTCATTACCTCTGTTTTCTTAAAGAGATGCATGAATTTCAGAATAAGTAGAATTCTAAAAAGGTAATAAAAATGATTGAACACTACTTCAAACCGGACTCTACTGCCGAAGCTCTCGACTTAATGCGGCAGCATACAGGCACCGCGACCTGGTTCGCTGGTGGATCCAAGCTTAACGCTGCCCCGACTAAAACCGACAAAACGGTTGCCATCTCTCTCGATAAGTTGGCTTTCGACAAAATCGAACAGCATGGCCAAGCACTTCATATTGGCGCGATGTGCCGTATTCAAACATTGATAGACAGCGAGTTGGTGCCTGTTGCGCTAAAACAGTCTTCTGCGTTTATCTATTCCCGTCATGTCCGTAATCAGGCCACTATTGGTGGGGAGATTGCCGCTCGTCAGGAAGAGGCATTATTGATACCAAGCTTGATGGCGCTGAAAGCCAAGGTTGTACTGGCGGGTGGCCAAGAATGCGAAGTGGAAGAATACATTGCCGCAGAGCAGCGTGATTTGATTGCCAAGGTAATTATTCCTGACGTAAACATTGCTTGTATTGGCTATAACATTGCCCGCTCAGCCGCTGGATTAGCGATTGTCACCGCTGCTGTATCTATTGATAAAGACGGAAGCAAGGTGATTGCTCTTGATGGTGTTTCGCCACTGCAAGGCGGCATCGCCTGTCCCGTTCGTCTGCGCGATGTCGAGTGCCAGGATTTGAAAGGTGAATTACTGGAGCAGGCCGTTGCGGATGCAATTCATCCCGAAGCCGATATTCGCGGCAGTGTTGAATACAAACGCTATATTGCCGGTGTTGTTGTGACAGATCTATTGGCTGAGTGCCAGCACATGGCAGAGGAGGCATAACCATGACTATTCACTTTAACCTTAATGGCCGTCCTCAGGTTTTAGAATGCGCTCTTGGCGAAAATGTTCAGAAATTACTGCACGGTATGGGTTTGCACTCTGTGCGTAACAGTGATGATGGTTACGGCTTTGCCGGGTCAGATGTCATTTTGCTAAATGGTGATTTGGTTAACGCCTCTCTTTTGATCGCAGCACAGCTTGAAGGTGCGGAAGTGCAGACGGCTGAGTCGCTGGGTGCGTGGAATCAGCTTAGTCTGGTTCAGCAAGCCATGATTGATGTTGGTGTCGTGCAGTCTGGTTATAATGATCCGGCTTTGGCATTGATTCTGACTCAGCTGCTGGAAAGCAACCCTCAACCAACTCGTGAAGAGGTTGATGATGCACTGTCTGGCCTATTCAGCCGAGATGCCGGTTATCAGCAGTTTTACGAAGTGGTTGAGTTGGCTGTTAAGCGTCTTGCTGATCCGAAATACCATCAGCAGTTTGCACCGGAATTTCGTGATGATCTGACCATCGTTGGTAAAAATTGTCCGAAGATTGATTCAGCGGTAATGGTTCAGGCTAAGCCTTGTTATGTAGAGGATCGTATTCCTGTCAATGCCTGTGTAATAAAAATGCTGCGCAGCCCACATCCACATGCCTGGATCAAGCATCTGGATGTCAGCAGGGCTGAAGCATTGACTGGTGTGGTATCGGTTATTACTCATAAGAACTGTCCGGATGTGCCTTATACGCCTGGTGGACAAAGTGCGCCAGAGCCATCTCCGCTAGATCGCCGTATGTTCGGCCAGAAGTTGCGCCACGTGGGTGACCGAGTAGCCGCAGTTGTTGCTGAAAGTCCTGAAATAGCTGAGCAGGCCCTGGCGTTGATTGAAGTTGAGTACGACGTGCTTAAGCCTGTTATGACCATTGACGAAGCAATGGCCGCAGATGCACCGATTATTCACAACGAGCCAATCGAGTATGGTGTTGGTGCGCCGGATGATCTGGAAGAGCAGAACTGCAATGCTGATCCGCGTGAAGGCAAGCTGGTGGTTAACTTCCCAATCGGGTGTTTCCCACGCAAGAACATTGCAGCCAGTGTTCGTGGTCATATCGGTGATTTGGCAAAAGGCTTTGATGAAGCCGATGTCATTCTTGAGCGTACCTATGAATCCAAGCAGGTACAGCAATTGCCAGTTGAAACTCATATCTGCTACAGCTATATGGATGGTGAACGTCTGATAATGCATGACTCAACTCAGGTGCCATGGCACGTTCGCCGTCAGGTAGCGAAAATTCTGGGTGTGAAGCAGAACAAAGTTCATATCGTTAAAGAACGCGTTGGTGGTGGTTACGGTTCTAAGCAGGACATCTTGTTGGAAGATGTTTGTGCCTGGGCAACCTGGACAACCGGCCGCCCGGTTTATTTCCACCACACCCGTGAAGAAGAGTTTATCTGTAACTCTACCCGTCACGTTGCCAAGGTGACGGTGAAGCTGGGTGCGAAGAAAGACGGTACCCTGACTGCGATTGATATGGAATTCCGCGCTAATACCGGCCCTTACGGTAACCACGCACTGACAGTACCAAGTAATGGTCCGGCATTGTCGCTACCGCTATACCCTTGTGACAACGTTGATTTCCGTGTCACGACCTATTATTCAAACATCTGTCCGACCGGTGCATATCAAGGCTACGGAGCACCGAAAGGTAACTTTGCTTTGACTATGGCGATGTCAGAAATGGCTGATGAGCTGGGAATCGACCATCTTGATATGGTTGAGAAAAACCGTGTTGTTGAAGGACAGGAACTGAAAATTTTGGCTGCAATCGGTGAAGGTAAGATGCCGACTAGCGCGCCGAAAGTTCATAGCTGTGCTCTGGAAGCGATTCTGCGCGAAGGCCGTCAGCTGATTGAGTGGGATTCACCGAAAGACGCCGAAGGAGACTGGAAAGTAGGCCGTGGTGTCGCGATCATTCAGCAAAAATCAGGCATTCCAGATATTGACCAGGCCAACTGTAGTATCAAGATGGCATCGGACGGTACATTTATTGTTCACTCTGGTGGTGCTGATATCGGGACAGGTCTGGATACGGTGATCAGTAAGCTGACGGCGGAAGTGCTGTGTTGTCCGATGGATGAGATCACTATCCATTCCGGTGATACTGATCATGCGCCGTTTGATAAAGGGGCGTATGCATCATCAGGTACTTGTTTCTCCGGTAATGCGGCTAAGCGTGCTGCCGAAGTGATGCGAGATAAAATCCTTAAGTGTGGTGCTGAGATGCTCGGTGAACCGGCTGAGGATGTTGAAATTGTCGCGCCGGGACTGGTCAAGGGTAAATCTGGTGAAGTCAGCTATTTCGACATTGCCCATAAAGCCGAAAGCGGAACGGGCTGGGGACAGCTACTGGCAACGGGTTGCTTTACTACGCCTGAGTTTGCCTTCCCGTATGGCGCAAATTTCGCTGAAGTGGCTGTAAACACCCGCACCGGTGAAATCAGGCTGGACAAATTCCACGCCTTGCTGGATTGCGGAACGCCGGTTAATCCGGATTTGGCATTAGGCCAGATTTATGGTGCCAGCATGCGCGCTATCGGCCACAGTATGACCGAAGAGCTGATTTACGATGAGAACGGTATTCCGGTCACTCGTGATCTGAAGAGCTACGGCGCACCGAAGATTGGTGATATTCCTCGCGACTTCCGCGCGGTGCTGGTGCCAAGTGATGATCCGGTCGGTCCATATGGGGCCAAGTCGATTTCCGAAATCGGTGTTAATGGTGCTGCACCTGCGATTGCCTCGGCAATCCATGATGCTTGCGGAGTCTGGTTACGTGATTGGCACTTCACGCCAGAAAAAGTACTTCGTGGCCTTAATAAGCTCTAAGTAATGTGAGAAGCGGTCATTTTCAGGGGATGGGAGATGGCCGTTTTCTTAAATGAATACCAATCAGCATAAGTATTTGATCATTTTTCCTGCGCAATTATCTGAACTTTTACTTATCCCGGTTGGTATAACGAGTGAGCTGTCATAGCTTGGCCTGTTTGGACTGAAGTTCGTTTCAGTCATAGTGTGTTGGGGTAAGGCAACATCTGGCGTTTCGTCAGGTGAGAGACCCTTGGGGATTTTGGCTAGGTTATCGATTCTATACTCGTCCCATCTTTCCACGGGGATGCTGCATATCTGTGTATGCAACGCTGCATTGCAGACAGAAGCGGATCCAGGGAAGTGCAAAGAAACGGATGGTATTGAAATGAAACTATTTTATAACGTCGAAGACAAGCCACCTGTCGGGGCTTCCATTTTACTTGCCTTACAACACATGCTTGCCGCCATGGGAGCTATTATTGCCGTACCGCTTGTGGTCGGTAGTGCTATTGGTTTGCCAACTGAGCAGATGGTCACCTTGGTCAATGCTGCACTGATGGTGTCCGGTGTCGTGACTATTATTCAGTGCAAAGGGGTTGGCCCGGTGGGTATCCGTTTGCCTGTGGTGATGGGTACCAGTTTCACCTTTGTGGCTATTTCCATTTCCATCGGCCTTGATGCCGGGGTGTCCGGTATTTTTGGCGCCTCGCTGGTTGGGTCGCTGGTGATGATCATCGGTAGCCGCTTCATGCCGCAAATTCGCAAGCTGTTTCCGCCTGTCGTCTCCGGTACCGTCGTGGTGCTAATTGGCCTGACTATCCTGCCGGTTTCTGTCGACTGGTTTGCCGGTGGTTTTGTCGGTCAGGATGGCTATGGTGAACTCAGTAACCTGATGCTGGGTAGTTTGGTGCTGGTGGTGGTCATTGTGCTGTCACAGGTCGGCAAAGGGATTATCTCCGCCGCCGCCATTGTGATAGGCATGATTGTGGGTTATATCGTGGCGATATTCATGGGGATTGTCGATTTTAGCCCGGTTCATGACGCCGCTTTTTTTGCCTTGCCGCAAATTGTACCGTTTGGCCTGAGCTTTACTGTCAGCGGGATTATCGGGATGTCAATTGCCTATCTGGTAACAATCATGGAATCGACCGGCGACTTTCTCGCCCTCAGTGATGCGACCCATACCAAGTTGACAGGAAAGAAACTGTCGAAAGGGATTCTGTGCGATGGTATAGGTAGCGCGCTTGCCTCTATCTTCGGTGCGACACCTTTCTCGTCATTTAGTCAGAATGTGGGCATTGTTTCTATTACTGGTGTGGCCAGTCGTCACGTCGTAGCCGTTACGGGTGTGATTATGCTGCTGGCTGGCATGTTCCCTAAACTGGGCGGTGTTGTTGTCACCATTCCTTCACCTGTTTTGGGCGGTGCAGGCTTGGTGATGTTCGCCATGATCATTTCGGCCGGTATCGGCATTCTCTCACGTATTAATTTCACTAAACGTAACATGCTGATCATCGCTGTTGGTGTTGCTTCAGGCATGGCGGTGACTGTTCGCCCTGAAATTCTCGCTTACTTACCTGATTCTATGCAGGTTATTTTGGGCTCGGGGATCACAACCGGTTCACTGGTTGCACTTTTCCTGAATATTGGGCTTGGTATTAACCGCGCCGATGAAGCGGAAAGTGCTCAGGAAAAACGCGAAGCATTGGAAGAACAAATCAAAGAGTGTGAAGCGTGTAATCGCGCTCTTGAAGAGGAGGAAAAGCTCGCCCGTCAACAGACGGAGCTTGAGCGAAGTTAACGGGAAAGCCAATTAAGCTTAAATCAGAGAAACTTCACACAACGGATTTATAAAAAGGTCAGTACGAGGCCTGTGCATGAAGTCACCCTACAAGCTTCATGCAGAAAAGCAGGTTGGCGTACAAAGACATTAAACAGAGGTAATTATGGAATATTCCCAATCAATTAAAGCGATCCGCGCGTCAATTATGGATATTGCTCATGTGGTCGATAAGCCGGAAGAGATCGAGAAAAATATTCGCTTTATCGAAGATGGCTTGCTGTTGATAGAAAATGGTCGTATTGAGTGGGTCGGCCCCTGGAGCGAAGGCAAAGATAGAGTACCGTCATCTGTTCGGGTACGCAGCTATCCGGGCAAGATGGTAATGCCGGGCTTTATTGATACGCACATCCACTACCCGCAGGCTGAGATGGTCGGAGCCTACGGTGAGCAGTTGCTTGAATGGCTGAATAATTACACTTTCCCAACAGAAGCACGTTACAAAGACAAAGATTACTCCCGCGAAATGTCGACCTTTTTCATTAAGCAATTGCTGCGTAATGGTACAACAACGGCACTGGTATTCGGTACGGTTCACCCTGAATCAGTCGATGCGCTATTTGAAGAAGCCGAAAAAATTAACATGCGGATGATTGCCGGTAAGGTGATGATGGATCGTAACGCGCCGGATTACCTGCTGGATACGCCTGAAATCGGCTATAACCAGACCAAAGAATTGATTGAAAAATGGCACAAACGTGGTCGTTTGCTGTATGCGATCACCCCACGTTTTGCGCCAACTTCTACTCCAGAACAACTGGCGATGGCCGGAAAGCTGAAAGAAGAGTATCCGGATACCTACATTCATACTCACTTGTGTGAGAACAAGAATGAAATTGAGTGGGTGAAGGAGCTATATCCGGAGCAGGATGGTTACCTTGATGTTTATCATCATCATGGCCTGACGGGGTCTAAGAGTGTGTTTGCGCATTGCATTCATCTCGAAGACAAAGAGTGGGATTGCCTGCAGGATACGGATTCCGCAATCGCATTTTGTCCGACTTCCAACCTCTATCTTGGTAGCGGCTTGTTCAAGTTGCAGGAAGCGTGGCAGCGTAATGTAAAAGTCGGTATGGGGACGGATATCGGTGCCGGCACGACATTTAATATGCTGCAAACACTCAACGAAGCCTACAAAGTGATGCAGTTACAGCAGCATCGACTCTCAGCATTTGAGGCCTTCTATCTGGCGACGTTAGGAGCCGCTAAGTCGCTATCGCTGGATCACCTGATTGGTAACTTCGAAGTCGGGAAAGAGGCGGATTTCGTGGTGATTGATCCTTGCGCTACACCATTGCAGCAATTGCGCTTTGATAGTTCGAAAGATCTTGCTGAGAAGCTGTTCATGCTGATGACGCTGGGAGATGACCGCAGTATTTACCGGACTTATGTTGATGGTCGTCTGGTATACGAGCGTGGCTGAGGCGCAATTTAAAATTTGTAACCGTAGAAATCGCAGTAACAGAAATAAGTGAAGAAGTGTTAGGGGTAATTGAAATTTACGTTGAGAGGAAGCTCAACAACCTTACAGAGCCGTGGAGAGGGCGTCTTGTCGACCGCAGGTCATCGCGCTCTCCTGGCTCATGACAAACAAGGAACAATAATCATGTCTGAAAATAGTACAATTCAAAGCGACACCGCCGTGATAACAACAGAAGCACAACCTAAAGGCGGATTAGACGGGTATTTTCATATTTCAGCACGCGGCAGTACCGTTAAGCAGGAGATGGTTGCAGGTTTAACAACTTTCCTTGCGATGGTGTATTCGGTAATTGTAGTACCGAGTATGTTAGGTGCTGCTGGTTTTAATCAGGGGGCGGTATTTATAGCGACCTGTCTGGTAGCGGCTTTTGGTTCATTGCTGATGGGACTTTGGGCGAAGTTACCGATGGCTATCGGCTGTGCCATCTCTCTTACGGCATTTACCGCATTTAGTTTAGTACTAGGGCAGGGGATCAGTATTCCTGTTGCGCTGGGGGCGGTGTTCTTGATGGGTATTCTCTTTACCGCGATTACAGTGACAGGCGTTCGTCAGTGGATACTTACTAATCTGCCATTTGGTATCGCTCATGGTACCGGCATTGGTATCGGACTTTTCTTGTTGCTAATTGCTGCGAACGGTGTTGGCCTGGTGGTGAAAAACCCGTATCAAGGGCTTCCTGTAACTCTGGGTGAATTCACCTCGCTACCTGTTTTGATGTCATTAATTGGTTTGGCTGCAATTTTTGGTCTGGAGAAACGTCGTGTACCAGGCGGTATCTTGCTTGTGATTGTCGCCATATCTACTTTCGGCCTGATTTTTGACCCTAATGTGAAATATCAAGGGCTGTTTGCCATGCCTTCATTCGGCGCAGAAGGCGAATCACTGCTTGGCACAATGGATATTATGGGGGCGTTGAATCCGATTATTATCCCGAGTGTACTTGCGCTGGTAATGACGGCAATTTTTGATGCGACCGGGACTATTCGTGCCGTTGCCGGACAGGCGAATCTGTTGGATAAAGATGGCCAGATCATCAACGGTGGTAAAGCCCTGACCGCTGACTCAGTCAGCAGTATTTTCTCTGGTTTTGTCGGTGGTGCACCTGCTGCGGTTTATATTGAATCAGCTGCTGGTACGGCTGCCGGGGGTAAAACCGGTCTTACCGCCACTGTCGTAGGTGGTTTGTTCCTGCTTATGCTGTTTTTGTCACCGGTTAGTTATCTGGTTCCTGCTTACGCGACCGCGCCTGCATTGATGTACGTTGGTTTGCTGATGCTGAGTAATGTCAGCAAACTGGATATGGCTGATTCGGTTGATGCACTTTCCGGCCTGGTGTGTGCGGTATTTATCGTACTGACTGGTAATATCGTTACCGGTATCATGCTTGGCTTTAGTTCACTGGTGATCGGCCGGGTAATTTCCGGTGAATGGAAGCGCTTGAACATCGGCACTGTGATCATTGCAGTTGTGTTGGTTGCCTTCTACGCCGGTGGTTGGGCGATTTAAGTCGAAGGCTGTTTCTTTGATGACGAAGAAGCGCGTTTAAGCCATACGTCTAAAAACGGAAAAGCGAGAGCCACTGACTCCCGCTTTTCCGTTTTTATTATTAGCTATTGCTTTGTTAACCAATCAGCAATAAATGTTGCTATATCTACAGGTTGGTTTAGATCAAGCTGAGGAAGCTGACAGCCATTCGGGCACTCTCCATCGGTAGCAAAAGCGATGATGTGTGGATCCTGCGGGAACAGTAAAGGTTTGCCATAGCTAGGGCGATGAATTTCGATTTTTGCAAACGGCTGATCCCGAAAACCTTCAACCAAAACTAAATCCAGTTGGCTATGATCGAACTGCTTGAGGCAGGCTAGCAGTTCTGGCTCTTCCCGATCCGGTTCCGGATATTCGAAATACAGCATGTGTCTTTCTTTAGTCGCCATCAGTGTTTGTGCACAACCTGCATGGCGTAACCTGTAGCTGTCCTTTCCCGGTGTGTCCGGATCAATACTGTGGTGGCTGTGTTTGAGTAAGGCAATTCGCAATCCTCGTTGCTTGAGTAGAGGAATAGCCTGCTCAAGCAGGGTTGTTTTACCTGAGCCGCTGTAACCGGCAAAACCTATAATTGGTGTCATGGTTTTATCTGAGTCATTCTGTTTGCCTAGATCCTAATGGAAATTGGCCTCGTCGTCATTGAGTCGCTAAGTCTTTATCAAAGAAAATACGAAGATTGATTAGGCATCTATTGGGAAGGTGTCGTTGAAAGTTATTACGCCGCGTTTGCTTATGGATAGCGCTATTTTTGAGAGTTTAAGCCCAAAAAAAAGAGTGTTAATCGGTATTCTATTGACGGTTCTATCAAATAAAATATAAAACTGCGGTTGAGTTTATCGTCAATAAACTTGTGCCTCTCAGATATCTACCAAAATCTGATTGAATGAAACTTGGTTAAATGTAAGCATTACAACGTTTAAATTTAATTCCCATCTTAAACCATACCTAATCCATTGTTTTAAACCTTCTTTTTAGTGCGCATAAAGCATTCTTATAATCGTATAAATATATTTACTTGGAGCTTTTATGGGAAAGTGCGTAATTTGTGCTCGAAATTAACCAGCACTAATAAGGAAACGGAAGAATGTTTGATAAATTAAAAAAATCAATTCGTCAGTTTGGTAAAGATGAGCGCGGTGTAACAGCTGTCGAGTACGCGGTTATTGCTGTAGCTATGTCTGGTATTTTGCTAACAATTTTTAATAACGGTGTTATTAAAAATTCACTGACTAAAGCTGCGGCATCAATTGAATCTAACCTTGGCGCTGCATCTGACACTAAAACAACTGGTAAAACAACTGGTAAAAAAACCAATTAATCAATTGGTAATGATTAATAGTAGCTAACCTGACTAAGTTTTAAAATTCCTATTTTATAAAGAATAGAGTTAGCTCAGTAAGGCCGTATAGAGCATAGTTCTGTATGGCCTTGTTCGTAGCCCATCCTGAAATAAATGTTCGCTAATGAATAGAAAAGTATTGTTTATTGCAATCGCTGCAATCCTGATGATGGGGATACTTTATATACAAAGTACCTTTGTGTCAGAGCCCCAGCAAACAGCTGAAGTGATTGTACAGAAGGTTAATACCATCCAGTTAGTCAAAAAAGTGGCGAAATCATCACAAATCAAATCTAGCGATTATATTGTGGTGACCATGGATGAAAATGAAGCCATTGAAAATGGTGTTCAAACAAACCTTGAGTCAGCAATTCAACCAGGTAGTTTATATCGCCATAACCTGGAGGCCGGGACATTTCTGAAAAATAGTGATGTCGCAAACTCTGGTGATGAAGACTATATTTTTCTATCGCTTCGTGATGATGAAGTTCCATATTATTATGAGGTATCTAACCCGGGCATTATTGGTGCTGTACCAATTAATGCTGGTGATGAAGTAAGCTTTGTTGTTACAACATCATCAGAGGAAAACATTAAAGAGCAAGGATACAGTGAACTGGATAGCATTGTAAGCCGAATTATCATTAGCGGTGCAAAAGTCGTTAAAGTTAATGATTTTGAAACGAGTGAAGATGGTGACGTTAATTCAGGGTTCAATCTTATTGTTGCTCTTAAGGTAAATGAAGTTTTGAAACTGGAAATGGCACAAAAAATTTCAGAAGTCAGCCTAGTTCCGTCGAATCTTTCACAGCACTTTATTTCAATAAAAAGTAGTGACATTGTTGATGGCCTTCATGGTGTCAGAGAGTTACGTGCAGGTAGGTAAACGTAATGATTAAAAATGGATTGAAAAAAATAGCTGTCCTTGCTGCTATGCTAGTTACATTAAATAATGCTTATGCTAGTGAACTATTCAGTATTGATAAAGGTGCGGCTAAAACAATAAAGGTGAGTCGGAAAATTGATACCGTATTTGTATCTGATCCGATGGTGGCTGATTATAAAGTGATTGATGATACCAAGGTCGTGGTATATGGGATAAGTACCGGTGATGCATCAATCATTATTTATGATCGCGGCGGAAATGAAATTTATAATGCTGAACTGGTTATTAACAAAAGCCTGCGAGCAGTAAAGCAGATGCTGATTGCTAGATATCCAGAAGAAAAGGTGACTATACATAACCTTGGAGATCAGATTGTATTGGACGGTATCGTGAGCAGCGAGGAGATTAAGACTCAAATCTACCGTACAGTCGGCGAAATGTTAAAAAAAGGTAAAACGGTAAACAAGTCAAAACTGGTTCAAGGCCTTAATTATACTGTGAATTATGATTATGACGGTATCATCAATAATTTGAAGGTATTAGCTACAGAACAGATTAATGTAAAGTTAACAGTTGCCGAAGTATCTAGCTCGTTCCTTTCTAAGTTGGGTGTGAAATACAGTGATATGTTTTCGTTCCCTGATGGAGGTAGCATTGTTCAGAATGTACTGGATTTTTCAGCCAAAGATATAGTCGCAATTATTTCGGCAAAAAATGACGATAAAATCGGTCAGGTGCTTGCAGAGCCAAATCTTTCAGTCATTTCAGGTGAAACGGCCAGCTTTCTTGTTGGTGGTGAAATACCACTTTCGGTACAAACTCGTGATGGTACAACGATTATATATAAAGAGTACGGTATTAAGCTCTCTATGGTTGCCAAAGTAACGGACAGCGAAAATATACGTTTAACTATGCTTCCAGAAGTGAGTTCAATTGACCAAACCAGGATTTATTCAGACTTACCTACACTGAAAACTCGCAAGGCACAAACTACCGTTCAGTTGAAAGACGGGCAAAGTTTTGTATTGGCTGGATTATTGACAACAGAAGAGATGGAATCTCTGAGCAAAGTACCTTTCTTTGGGGATCTTCCACTTCTGGGCTCTATGTTTCGATATACCGAATCAAATAAAATCAAGACTGAATTGGTTATCGTCGCTACAGTAAATTTGGTAAATCCAGTGAAAAGCAAAAAAATAAAATTACCAAGTTACCATGCTACAAGTGATTTAGAACGACTATTCAATATTGATCTCTCAGGAATTCGTGATTCAGAACTTGAGCAAACTATTCAGGCTGGAGGGTTTAATTAATGCGACGATTAATTTGTTATGTTTTGTTCGCTCTTATTATCAGTGGCTGTACATCACAAAGTGCTCATAACACGATAACAATGGATTCAGTTCAAGAGACGTTTGAATTTAATATTGTTGATGAGTCCACAGCCTTGATAAAAACGAAAAATTTTATCAGTGATGTTATCAAATCTAATGAATCGGTTGAGTTTGATATTTACTATAAACCTGTTTTAGGTTCGTTTTTAGAGCAGATAACTTTAGCAATGAATAAATTAGGTGTTAATAAAAAGAGTATAACTCCTATTGCGATCGAAGGTGATAATGAAAAAGATATCGTTGTTATTGCTAAGTACACAGTGATCAGAGAAAAGGACTGCGGTGCAATAAATATATTCAATAAGGATGAGTATAACGTTGGGTGTTCTCTGGAATACAACCGTAACCTTAGTTTTGTTAACCCTTTAGCATCTGTTGAGTAATAATATGGATTTAGATAATTTATTTAAGTCATCGACAAATAGAGAAAGTAGTAAGGCTGAAATTGTTGATCTGATTGTCTCTGAGGACAAAGCTTTTGTTGATTCAGTAAAAGAGCTTTATGCAATTGAAGGTTTCCATGAACCTATTCATATGAAGAATATTCATAATGAAGATGAGTTGAATGAGATAAAACAGAAAATCCGTAATGTGATATTAGATTTTCGCTCAGTTAATGACATCGTTGCCGATGTTAATGATATCGCTACCCAGCTAGATGTTGATATTAATATTATTACCGTGAGTAACCTTGACTCGATTAAGGTGAAAAATCAGGTATTGGCTCTTGGTGCTAATTATGTACTGTTGGATGAAGAGCTGAATGAACTGCTCGCCGCAATTCTTTCATTAAATGGCAGTAAGGAACAGACGGCACATAAGAAAACTCGGATAGCTAAACGGGTTTTGTTTTTGGGATCTAAGGGAGGAATAGGTCTTTCAGCGATAACCTCATTATTGGCACATACATTATCTGAAGGTGCTAATTTGAAAACGCTGCTGGTAGATCATGATTCAGGCGCTCTTAATTCTGACATGTTTCTGGCCATAAAAGGGTTAAAAGTAAGGCAAACAAGCTCGGATATTACCGAGCGAGACATTGATAGTGCTATTGCCCGAACATATACCAATAAAGCACGAGAAAAGCTTGATTATTTGATGTTGGAAAAACACGGTGAAGGTTTTAGCCTGCACAGTCAAACGCTGTATAACTTGTCGCAACAGTTAGTCGATGAATACAACTTTATTATTGATGCAATGCCACTGAGTAGTTTCGATCAACTTAACGGTTCAGAGATGCAGGAAAAGTATCACCGGATTTTTGTTGTCTGTGAACAGTCAGTGTCGTCACTTCGTGCATATAACGCATTGAAGCGAAAATTGGGTAAAACACCTCATCAATTAGTTTTTAGCCAAACGCGTCCGGCAAAGGATTATGTGATCCCGCTTGATAACGCAAAAGTAAGAATTAAGCAGAAGGATACAATAGATATTGGGTATGAGCCGGGATTAGAAAAAATCTTTGTTCATGAAGGGCCTGTTGGTGTTATGAACACCAAGTTTTCCGATCCTATTCGTACTATTGTTGCCAGCCTTACCGGTAAAACCATTGTTCGTAAAAAACGTTTTAAACTGTTTAGCAAATGAACCAATTCAAACGCATTTATATTGAAATTCGCGACGAGATTTTCGACGCTCTTGATGCTTCCAGCCTAGTAGAGATCAACAATAGCGACCTTGAAGCCCAATTAAAAGATTCTGTAAATTTGCTTATTGATCGAAAGCAATTACAGGTCTCCAATGTGCAGAGGTTGGAATTGGTTAAGGCTCTGTTGGCTGAATTGAAAGGGTTAGGTCCACTTCAGGCTCTTGTCGATAATGATGATATATCCGATATCATGATTAACGGGCCGTCGGATATTTTTGTTGAGATTGGCGGTAAAGTCGAAAAATCACCAATACAGTTCGTTAATGAAAAGCAGTTGAATACTATCGCAAAGCGGATTGCTTCTAATGTAGGTCGACGGATTGATGAGTCTAAACCATTGTGTGATGCCCGCCTTGAAGATGGTAGCCGAGTTAATATTGTCATTCCGCCGTTAGCAATTGATGGTACGTCAATCTCGATACGTAAATTTAAAGAACATAAGATCAAGTTGGAAAACCTGGTTGAATTTGGTGCGATGTCAGTTGATATGGCGAAAGTCATCTCTATTGCGAGTCATTGTAAGTGCAATATTCTTATTTCAGGTGGTACTGGCTCAGGGAAAACAACGTTACTTAATGCTATGTCTGGTTTTGTTGGTCATGGTGAGCGTATTGTTACGATTGAAGATGCTGCCGAATTGCAACTCCAGCAGCCCCATATTGTTCGTTTGGAAACCCGTGAGGCCAGTATTGAAGGTACTGGCGCAATATCAGCTCGAGAGTTAGTGATCAATGCCCTTCGTATGCGACCAGATCGTATTATTGTCGGGGAATGTCGTGGCGCTGAAGCGTTCGAGATGCTTCAGGCAATGAATACCGGACATGATGGTTCAATGTCGACACTTCACGCTAACACACCTCGTGATGCAGTTGCTCGTGTTGAAAGCATGGTGATGATGGCGACCAGTAGCCTGCCGCTTGAGGCTATACGCCGGACAATTGTTAGCGCTGTTGATTTAATTGTTCAGGTTAGGCGTTTGCATGATGGAAGCCGTAAGGTGATGTTTATCTCGGAAGTCGTCGGCCTTGAAGGCGACAACGTGGTGCTTGAAGATATTTTCCGTTTTGATAATCAAGGTAATACTGAAGATGGAAAAGTAAAAGGAGTATTTAAAACTCCAGGCTTGTCATCTCGTTCGATCATTTATGAACGAGCAAAATTCTTTGGCCTTGAAGGCACAGTACGGGAGATATTTACATGATGCTATTTATGGTAGTCGTTATATCTATTCTTCTAGTGTTATTTTTTTTCTCCGAGAGAAAAACAAAAAAGACAATCGATACTTTTATCGAGTTTGAAGGTGAGTTTGAAGGTGTAAAGGGCGTTAAGTCAGTTATCGACGCCGAAAAGTTTGATATCTCTTTTAAATATAAGATAAAAGAGTTTGTTAACTCGCTGAAGGCGGACTTGTCTCCAAATATTGCGACTAAGTTAATATTGTTTTTTGTGGGAAGTGCTGTATTTATTTATGGTGTGAACTACTTTTTGTTTAGGCAAAACATTTTGCATTGTTTGGCAATCGGTCAGCCAGTATTGTTGATTGCATTTATGGTTAAGTTGAGACAAATGCGTAAAGCACGTTTTCAAAATAACTTCCCTGATGCACTTAATATCTTATCTGGGGCGCTTTCAGCTGGACAAAGTATTGTTCATGCGTTCGAATATGTTGGAACACAACTAGACAATGAAGTAGGTGCTGAATTTAGATACATGTCAGAGCGTTTATTAATAGGTGAAGATCCTGATGAGGTTTTAGCTCGAAGTAGTTCAACGTTTCCATATATAGAGTACTTCTTTTTTGCTTCTACAATACGACTAAATCTCAGTCGAGGTGGACAGTTAAAGGACATTATTGCCCGTATTAACCGTATTATGTTCGAATCTCGAGCCTTGGATAAAAAGAAGTTTGCATTGACATCTGAAGCGCGTGGATCAGCTAAAATCATTGCATTTCTACCTGTTATTTTTTTGTTAATACTTCGATTTACGAGCCCTGAAAATTATAACTTTGTTATGTTCGAAGAAGGTGGTAAAGGGATATTTTACTACGTGCTATTTAGTGAGCTGTTTGGATTCTTTTGTATATCTATGATATTACGTGGAGTAGGGTAATAATGTTAAATGACGTTAGTATACTGTTCCTGATTATTAGTTTTGCTTGTTCATTAGGAATTGCTGCACTAATTATGATGTTATCAGATGGTCTTAAGGCCAGAATGAACATTAATAAAATAGTCGGTACGCCAGAAGAAGATAAAAAGCGAATGAAAGTATTGATGAGAATCGTTGATACTTTCAGCTTTAATCATGAAGAGAATCGAAAAAAACTAATTTCTGCGGGTATCTATAGTGAATTTATAGCCAAAAGTTACTATTTGTTTAAAATTATCCCTTTTTCTATTGCTTTCATTGTGATTACTTGGCTATTTATTGCCGGCAAATTCGAACTGGATAAATACGTCCTTTATCTTTCTTTGGCTACGATGTTCTTTTTGCTTGCACTGGATATGTTTGTTGGAGCTAGAGCCAAAAAGATCACTAAGCGGGTTAGTGGCCGATTACCTTTTTTACTCGATCTGATGAATGTCTGTGTACATACCGGTATGACGATTGAATCTAGCCTTGATTACTTAGCGAAAGAAATCAGTACTGTTGATCAGAATTTAGCTTACGCTGTAAAAATGACAGTGGAACGTTCGCGTTTAGTTGGGATTGAAAAGGCAATAAATGAGTTTGTAGAGTTAGTTCCTACGAGTGAAGCACAGAGCTTTGCGATGACCTTGACTCAAAGCTTACAGTATGGCTCATCAGTAGGCCCTGTTCTTTCCTCTTTGGCTAGCGATATTCGAGAAATTAACATCATGGAATTGGAAGAAAAAATAGGGAAGTTGGGCGCTCAAATGTCAATTCCGCTTATTGTTTTTATTATGGTTCCAATCGTTGTTCTTATTGCTGCACCAGGGATTGTAAGGATGTTCAATGCATAATAATTTAAAAGTTGTCATTCCAATTGTTTTTGCTTTATCAGGTTGTGTATCAACAGGGGGAGCAAATAGTGAGCTCGAAAGTAAAGAGAGCTTGTTGATTAGTTCTAATGAAACAGCTCAATTGGTGCAGTTTTATAAAGATAACTTGAAAGAAAATGCTAGCTATAAATTAAAGTTGGTTCAGGTTTATCTTGACTTGAAGGATGTAAAATCTGCTGAACTATATTCAAGTACCTTCGATGAAGATGATTACGAAAAGCCTGAATATCTTTATACCATGGCTAAAATGAATTATTTGAAGCATGAATATAGTAAAACGACAGAATTACTAGAACAATTTCGAGATGCATCTGGCGATGAACGTCGATATTTCTTCTTGAGCGGGAAGGTATTCGCTGAACAAGGACTATATGAAAAATCAATTTCAGCATTTGAGAGAAGCCGACAGCTCGGTATGCCTGACAACAATATAAAAAACAATATTGCGGTTGTAAAGATTATGCGGCATGACTTTAGCAGTGCTGTGAAAATTCTTTATGATTTATATCTACAGACACCGAATGATTCAAAGCTTCGTTCTAATTTGATTCTTGCCTCGGTAAAGGCTGGCAGAAACGATATTGCACTAGATGCATTAAAAGATATATACAATGATGAGCAAGCAAGAGAACAGTTAGAGAAGTTACGAGGTAGCTTAATTGTTCAAGAGCAGCAAACTGAATCAAGTAATGTTGTAGAAAATAAACCTGATGATAGTCAAAGTGTTGGCCAAAAAGCTAGTAAACAAAATGTAGATTTGAAGTCGTCAGAAGTACAAAAACAGGAAAAAACGAAGGCACTAACTAAAGTCACACAATCTACTGACAAACCAAAATCAAGAAAGAGTTCACAACAAAAAACAAAAAAAATAGTACTTAATCCACATAAAAAGAACACTACTGTGGAGCATATTTATCGTATTCAAGTCTTAGCTACTTATAACGTGATTACACCAGAACACCTTAACTACCTGAAATCGAATTATGGGGCAGTTTATTCTTATACCACTGATTTATGGAACCGTTACTGTGTTGGAGAGTTCAATAATCTTGAAAGAGCTAAAGCATATATGGCTGATATGAATATCAAGGGTGTATTTGTTGTTGAGCATACGAATAAAAGGTACATCAAGTTATGAAAAAACAACAAGGCTCGGTTGCCGTTGAGGCTGCTTTAGGATTGCCTGTTTTGATTTTGGTGATTTTTTCTTGGTTTGATTTGTGCCTGATGAACTATGCGATGGGAGTTGCTGATCACGCAATCACAATGGCTGTAAGTGAAACAAAAAAAGCAGGAAAGGCGGACGGTACAGTTAGTGCAAATTATGTTAAAAAATTAGTACAAGCATTAGAAGATGGTGGTGGTGTTTTATGGCCGACAGTTATTCAAAAAGAAAGTGTCAAAGGCAATATCTATTATTTTCGTGATTATGAATCGTTAAAAAGCTGTAGTGCAGATAACCGCTCATTGGATGAATGTCGCTTTGCATCTAAGAGACCGAAGAATATGCCGATTGCTATTTATCAGCTTTCATACAATTTTAAACCGATGTTTAATATATATATTCCGCCTGTGGCAGTTAGCAGAGAATTTATTGCTATACAGGAATATGAGCGATGTAAGTTTAAAATTGGTCCGGGAGCAAGTTGTGCGTCGTAAGCAAAATGGATCGTTTACTGTTGAGTTGGCAATCATATTAGTGTTTGTTTCAATGGCATTTCACTTTCAAATAAACAATTCAATAGCCATTTCAACGAAAGGTAAATTAGATCGTCTTTCTTATTCATTAGTTAATATTTTGTCTGAACGTAGACAGTTATTTAATGATGAAGGTGATATGTGTTCTGACAGAAGAAAATGTTCAGCTGTACTTGATGATATGCTTGATATTGCTAAAGCATCTCTAGGACGAACGTCTGGTGAATTTAATCCTGATAAACTTGGAATTAGAATTGAAGAGCTTCGGAAGGAAAAATCGAATAAGTTTTATACTGTTCGTACGGCAGGAAGTTTAGATGGCTGTAACTTGCCTTCCATTCAAAATAATACAAGCTTGTTACCTAAAACATCAAGAAATCGTCACTTACCGATGTATCAGGTAACACTCTGTTATGAAACACCATTTAATGTAACAGGGATAGCTGATGGTAATTTGATGCGGGTCGTTTCATCTTCATTTACTTATGCGAGGATATAATATGTATCGTAAGCAAAGAGGGGCGGCTGGAGTTATTTTCTTTATGATTTTACCGATAGCTTTGGCTACTCTCGCATTTTCAATACAGATAACTCAGCAGTTACAGGCTCATGCAAAATTAACTGAAGCGACGGAAGTTGCTAGTTTGGCTTTGATTTCAACTTCAACCGGGAAGAACAAACCAAATAAGAAACTGGCGCAGGAAATTGTTGATGAATATATGCCATTTAATTTAAATGGTACAAAAATCCATGTAGGTTCAGAGCTTTGTGATTATGATGATGGCTGTGTGCAAAAAAGTGGTGAGCAATCACCATTTTCAGATTTCATAGTCAGTGCGACGACTAATCATCGTTCATGGATGCCTTATAAAATGATTAACTTAAGGCCAACATTTAAGGTGGCCAGTACTTCATCGACAAGAAAATATTTACCTCGACCCGTTGATATTTATTTTGTGGTTGATATGAGTCAGTCGATGGGTGATCCATTCAGATCAGATTATAGTTTGAGAAAGTTTGATGTCGTTAAAGCAACGATTAGTCGGGTGTTAGCTGAGTTAGAAGTTTTTAATCAATATAATAGAGTTAAAAGTCGAGTCGCTTTTATTGGTTATCATCATTATAACCTTCAGGAAATAAACGGCGAAAGAGTGATAATTGACCAAATAGTAAATGAAAGTGAAGATGATACGATTGCCGATATGTTTAATCCAAATAAACCAATTATACGACTAGGTCAGAACATAGTGTCCCAAGGTTTTCAAGATATTCCATTGACCGAAGATTATGATAGTTTTCAGAAAGAACTGAATAGCTTCAGAATATCAGATCCTGCTATGACTCAATCTTGGCAAGGTGTGATTCGTGCAGCACAGGTAACTGATGAGCAGAGGGAGTATAACCCAGAACAAGCGATTATTGTGTTATCAGATGGTGAAGATACTGAAAGATTTGGATTTGTACCAGGAAGTTATCAAACGTTCAGAAAAAAGAATTACCTTAAGACGTTAGTTAAAAAGGGGTTATGCAGAAAAATTGTTAGAAACCTAGAACGTAAAAAAAATCGTTATGGTGAAAAAGTCAAAGTTACCTTTGGTGTGATTGGTATTGATTTATTGCTCGATAAGTCTGAAAACGGTTTCTATGACTGTGTTGGTGAAAATATGATTTTCCATGCTAAAGATGGCGCTGATGTATATAAATATATTCTTAATCTATTAAATGAAGAAACTGGAAGATTAAAGTCATGATAAATCGTAATATTCTTGTTTTAGCTTTATTATCTGTTGTGCCGGGAGCTGTTTCTGCCACATGTATAGATATTGCTAATACTTACGTTCGTAGTGTTGAAGTGACTTCAACGACTCATGTGACAACGCAGAAAAAGGGTGAGTTACTCAATATTGTACAGCAGCAACAATCAAAGGATCCGGTGAGGACAGAGGTGATAGCCTCGGAGAAAACAGACAGCGAATCTTGTTTGTTTGATAACCAAACAAAATCGTTGGTTTTAATATATGATTTCAATAAGCAAAAATTAACTGAAAGTCATAAAGAAATATTGAAGCAATATTTGACCGTGATAGATGACGATACTTCGATTGTTATTGAAGGGCATGCTGATGCAACTGGGGCTAAGAAATATAACTTAAAACTCTCTAACCGCCGGGCTGACAATGTTGCTAGTTATCTTCGGGACACTTTAGCTCAGGGAACTCGAATTGTTACAAAAGGATTTGGTGAGTCAAAGCCTGTTTGTTCTGTTAGAGAGAACAGGGCAGATGGCTGTAACAGAAGGGTCGTTCTGACGCTATCTCCGAACCAGTTTTAACATACAAACTAGCACTAGTTTAGCTAACTTTAGTAGATTAAAAGCACTTACCTAATGTAGTTAAAAGGCCTCCTTTAGAACAATTGTTCAGGAGGCCTTTCTATTGGGCCTAGGGTGTGGCTCTTAATAGATTAAACTATAAATATCTCAAATCATCTTATAAAAACAATTAATTATGTTTTATGCACACTTAGGTACACTTGTAGAAGTAATCTTAAAAGGTGTTGTATTTCAACACCGTATTGAAAAGAGGATTTCATGTTTCGTTTGGCCATTCCAATAATTGCTATTATTTTTTTATTTAGTGTATTCAATGCATTTTCCAAAACTAACACGTCATTATATTCTGTAGATACCAATAGTGATTTTATTATTGCGCAAACTCCTGAGTTACTCAAAGAACTTGAGGGAAAACCTATAGGTAAACAGTTAACCGTTTTATACGGGAAATTTGAACCTGTGCTTGAACGATCGGATTCACTACTTGGTCCGGATCATAATAATAATGGAATACGTGATGATATTGAGGTGTTTATTGATGTACTTGTGGTCTCAGAACCAGCTAAAAAAGCAATTAGACAGGAAGCAAAACAGTTTCAACGAATACTCTCATATGACTTTTCAAAGAAAACAACAGAATCACTTTCTTATGCAATTGATATTGGTAAAGCACAACTAAGCTCAAGAGCTTCGATGGAGTTCCTAGGGATAAATAGTGATGATGAGGTCGATACTATAAGACTATTGATTGCATTCACCTACAATACCAGATTGCGAGCATATGCATATTTGGCCTGGAAGCGTAATATTCAACAAGCTTATCATGAATTAAATAATACTTCTAATAATAATCATCCATTAAAGATATCAAGCTGATGAAAAAAGAATTTAAGTTTTTTTATAATAAAATATCCTTGTTTGTTTTGTTATTAATCAGCATTGCTTTATTTATAATAGTTAACTCGTCTGACTCTGATTTTTCTCCACCGTCATCTCCTCTTGGTTTTGGATATATTCATCATCCAGAAGGTAACACTGGCAGTGATTGTTGTGAACATGGCTCCGCGACATGGTTTGTAGACGTCAATAATTTGAATTTAGTAATTCAGCAGACTCCTATATGGTATGAATCTGCATATGGTCCTGATATTGACTTTACGCTCACTTACAATATGTTGGGCGAGCTCAGTGAAAAGAGCAATCTTGGTAACCGATGGGTTCATAGTTACGGTGAATTCATCACTAAAAACAAAAATAACGATGGATTTACTTATCATAGCTCTTTTGGTCGTATTGATGAGTATGTGTTATCGGGTCGAGAGTTTATAGCTGAAACAGAACACTTAGGATCTGGTGATGCGGCATTAATGCCGAAGTTGGTCGTTACAGAAGATGTGATAAAAGCGATTTATGTTGGTGGTGCATACAAAGAGTTTAGATTGATAAATGATAACAGCTATCGATTAATTCACTCTGTTGACCGAACTGGAAACTCTCTAGATTTGTACTATAAAGAATCTCTTTTAGTAAAAATCGAAAATGCAGAAGGGCGGTTTATATCGCTTATTTATAACAATCAAGATAGGTTGATTCAGATTTCTGGATTAACTGGATATAGAGTATCATTTGAATACGATGCTCAAAATAATCTAGTCACAATTAATGATATTCAGGGTAATCTGACTGAGCTTGGTTACAATGATGATGGTCATATTAGATCTTTAAAAAACGCAAAGGACGAAACGCAATTTATGTTCGAACCTAGTGATGAATATACTACTAGATATGATACTTACCCAGCTTTTGGTGAACCTATGGGGATGAGCAGTAGGCTTACTATTACAGGTTCTTTGGGTGGAAAAGCAGAGTATTTTTATAATGCCGAGTCTGGCCTGGCATGGTATGTTGATCCTGAAAATTATGTAGATTATAGAGATTCAAGTATTAATAATTCTCAAAACGATGTGGCTAAAACAATTTATCAATACAAGCGATATGCTAAGGGTTACTCACGTCTTAGAAAGATTATTTATCCTGATAATTTCTGGGAGTCTTATCGTTATGATGATAATCGTAATTTGGCTGAGATTGCTTACTCAAATGGCGATGTGTACAAATATAAAAACAATGCTATTGGTAATGTAATACATTCTTCTGATTTGTTAGGGAATAATGCAGATTATATTTATGACAGCAATCAAAATATTATTGTTAGTTCATCTGATATTGGAACAGAAACATTTAATTATGATATCAATAATAGGTTGATATCAGAAACTGACAGCGATGGTTATACAACGCGATATAATTACAATGCTAGAGGTCAACTTAAGACTATTCTTAACCATGATCAGAGTGTACTTACATTTGATTATGACAGAGATGGGCGTTTGAATAAGCTAGTTACAGATAACAACACACTGGTACAGTATACTTACGACTCTTTAGGAAGAATTATTTCAGAAGTTGATGAGTATGGTAACACTAAGCGATATCAATACGATCCTTACAACGCAGTGATAGAGTTTGCTTGGTGTGGTAAAAACATTCAAATTCAACCCAGCGGTATAACAGACTAGCGGTTTTTCATCAAATTATAAAAAGTGACTCTAGCGAATACTTGCCTAAGTGATAAGCATAATCATAAATATTGATAATCCCAATATAATCCTTTTATTATTGAGGAGTTTGAAGTTTATTGAGAAAATTAAGTTTCAGTGTAAGAGGTAATATTGAAGGTTCGAATGTATGCCATATTTTAAAATAATAATTGTTTAGTTCATAGATGTATTGTTCTTTTGTCTTTCTTGGTTTTTATCATTAGTATATATCAGCTCCTAGTTGAGGAGGTATTGATTTTTACACTTGGTTTAATTATTTAGTTCTCACTATTGTTTATTTTTGCAAAGGCATCTGAATATAGAGCAAAATATCTCCATGATTAAGTAAGTCAATACGTCGTTATATAATTAATTGAGAAAAATGTGCTTGTCTATTTTCTGTGAAACAATTATTTTGTTTGTGAGATATAACTATAAATAAACTATTTACATATATTGATGGGTGTTTTGTTCGTAAAGAGACTGAAGAACTGTTGTCTTCAGTCTGTCAATTGCTGATAACGAAAATGATAAGTTAAATGGTCTGTTATAGCAAATCAAGCGTATCCATCAAAAGTTGTGAATATGATTTTTTCAAGGTTTGCATGAAGTTGTAGTGTAGTGCTCTTGTCAAGGTTATTGTTAATAATATCTGGTGTTTTTATCGCCTGCACGCAATTGGTGTAATCGATTAACTTATTAATAATATCAAACAAACCAATCTTTCTAACCTCGACTCTTGAGCGGTTGTTGCACCAAGCATACATATTAATATTTACGTCGGTAGTTTTAATATGATATTTGCTTTTTTCAAAGAGTTTTTTTGAACTTATTATTATAGTATCATCTTTCGCTAGTTCATTTTTTATCACTTCAGTTGAACTGGTTGATAGCCAGCCTTTTATTTTTTCCGTATTGCCACCATGAGCTTTTATTATGTCTATGACATTGTTGTGTGCAAGATTACTACAATAAATTATACGCTTTGGTATTGAATCGTCATAGATTAAATTTTTTGACTTACTTACTATTTTGTAATTACGGCTTTGTATGTGAACCTTGTGCCCAAGGTGTTCAGGTATATTGTCAACACCAAAAATAAGATCAAAGTCTAAACAGTTTAACTCTCTGGTCGAATGATAATGGACAACAGTGAAATTCAAGTTGCTCATTTTGTTCAACTCTTTGAATAAATTCTCTCTGAGAAGCGCACAGAATGAATATGATATTGCGATTTTATAGGAATCGCGATTTTTACTCCTTTCCAGTTCATCAAAAAGTTCATCAAATACACTAAAACTTTGTTTAGCATATTTCAGTAGGATCTCACCTTCTTTTGTGAGCTCGAAGCCGCCACTACGCTCAAAAAGGCTAGTGCCAATTTGAGTCTCGATTTTTTTCATATGTTGAGATACTGCAGGCTGAGTCATGTATAAGGCTTCGGCTGCCATAGTAAAACTTTTATATTTTGACACATGATAAAATGTTCTAAGATGCTTTATTTCAATTAATTGTTTTCTATTTATCAATGTTATCATCCTCTGAACGATAAGTGTTCAAATGTTTTTATTATTAATATTCAAAGTATCAAAATGCTTTGTTATGCGCAAACGTTTGTTATTATCCGTGTATAAGGTTTTCTTATATTAAAATTTGATTTTATTTTCAGTGTGTAACGAGGGGCTCCTTTGCGCTGATGGTTTAATTAGAATCGATAATTATAAACAGATCCTAATTTTACGCTGAAACAAATGGTAAGTTAGAGGTGATGGAGTTGTTCTATAGCTAAAATAGCGCACGTGCTACAAACTAATTGTTTGTAAACGTTAAAGGTGAATGAACGAGAACAACTGTATATTCATGATTTGAAGTTGAATTGCGTTTTGCTGGTTGTGGCATGTTATCGTCTCCATGAATTAGTTCCATTATACGCGATGAATGAACATTCACCATTAAAGGGTATTTATCCATGGGTTGAAGAGTATAGCGTTGAATTATGTTAATGCCACCCCTTATTTTAGAATACGATAAATTTGTCATACGATATTTTGTGTTTTTAATGTTTGAGCTGTGTATTGCTCGTTATAAAAATCTGACAAAACAATACTATACGTGCAGTGACTGTTATTGTGCTTGTTGAGTGATGCTTTTAAATGACACGGTAAGTTGCAAAATACTGACTAATTAATTATCCAATTCAAATGTTTGATGTCAGCACTGTTAAAATGATCCCTAAAATGCAGGAGATACTTATGGGGACTCCGTAAGGAAGGCCTTCTTGGTGTTTTACCGATTGTTTCCTGATGATTGTCGAAATGCCAATTGTATAGATTGCTTGTAAACCTCCAATAAATCCAATCGATATGAAAACGAGACTCAAATAATTTGGGTTAATAGCAAGGCTATAAGCTGTAAGTAGTTTTATATCCCCACCACCAATAACACCACAAATTGAAACAACAAACCCAATGACAACAATCAACGTGGCATATCCAATACTGTCACCCAATAGAGATACTTTTAATGAGATCAAAAGGCAAAGAATGAGCACTAACCCTACAGCTTTGTTGCTGATCGTTCTATGAGTAATGTCCTTATAACAGATCTGTACGCTTACTATGAATAGTAAGGATATTAGAGCGAATATCATTTTTGTTCCTAAAAATAACTTTTACTGAGTGTCGGACGATCTTAGCTTTTACATAACTACTGTTAACTGAGTTTAAAGACTATCTTACCTTTATATTCAAATGTTTCATGTGTAATTTCGTGTTTTTACTCTGTATTAAGCATGCTGATAAAGGCAGTTTAATTACTCTATATCGTTATTTAAGTTTTTTGTAGAATTAAAAATTAATTTGGATATAAAAGTTTGTTATGTTCAAGGGATAGTAATCGCAGTGCTTAGTGATGTTTTTGTTTATATGTATTTTTTGTCTGCTGGCTAAAGCGGATATTAACTTGTATGAGTATAATTTAAGCAGCTTATCGGTTAAGGAGAACGAGGATGGTTCAGTTATCAGCAATACAAGCAGACATCACCACACTAGAGGTCGATGCTATCGTTAACGCGGCGAATGTGTCTCTGCTTGGAGGTGGTGGGGTTGACGGGGCAATTCACCGGGCGGCAGGCCCTGATCTTTTGAATGAGTGCAGAACGTTGGGGGGATGTCTAACAGGAGAGGCGAAGTTGACTAAAGGTTACCTGCTACCTGCGAAATATGTGATTCATACGGTTGGTCCGGTATGGCATGGCGGTAATCAGCATGAAGAGTCACGTTTGGCAGATTGTTACCGGAATGCTTTGAGGGTGGCACGACAGGCCGGTGTTAAAACTATCGCATTTCCGTGTATCAGCACCGGTGTTTATCATTTCCCAAAACAGCGGGCAGCTGAGATTGCTGTTACAACGGTACAGGAAGTTTTGGCCGACGATAAACAAATCGAGCAAGTAGATTTCGTTTGCTTCAGTAAAAGTGATAAGGAAACATACCAGCGTTTGCTCGAATAGTCAGAGTTGGTAATGAAGTATCAATAGTGAGCTCGTGCCCGTTTTTTATTATTAATAAGCGGATCACGTCTACATTTATTGTGTAGTTCGTTGGTATCTGTTATCACCATCTTAGGTATGTATGACATTGTAATAATTAATCGCTACTTCGAGGCAAGAGATATTGACAGGAAGTCGTAGTTTTTGATTTCGGAGAACATTAATAATGAGCATCAGGGAGAGTGCAATGTGGGCGACATTGGATTTTGAAGCATCCGGGTTATCCGATCAGTCATACCCGATTGAAGTGGGATACTCTTTACCGGATGGTAGTGGCAATAGCTTGTTGATTAATCCTCAAACAGCAAGTGATGTTTGGCAATACTGGGATGATTATGCCGAACAAGAAATACATCAAATTTCCCGTCAGGAGTTACACCATAAAGGACAACAAGTTGTTGATGTTTGTCGGCATCTTAATACAGTTCTTGGTCAGTTTGAATATGTCTTCTGTGACAGCCAGTGGGATTTATTCTGGTTAGGGCGCTTGTATCACGCCGCGCGGATGAGACCCTCGTTTATGCTCACGGAAATTGGCCATTGGCTGATGCAGGAAAATGGGATTGAGCGAGCGCGGTTTCAGTTGGTACTTGAAGAACTTGGGCCTGTGAAACATCGGGCAATGCATGATGCACAACAGATTCGATTGGCAATTACCCAGCTTGTTGGTTAGATCTTTTTTAGATGCTGACGATATTGTATTGAAATTAACGTTTTAATGTAGGTTGGAGGTAATACCAGAGAGTGAAAGCAGGAAATTTAATAGTTAATTCATGCGATTGTGATTAGACTTCCTGCTTAAACTATTTATATCAGGCGGTTCTCTTGCTATCTCAACCTTCGACTATCCCTCCGAAAAGATCATTGTCTCGTACTATTCGGGTTGCTGTATTTAACATTTCTATGTCGGCGTCTGTTTCGGGAGAAATCCTTGCACAAACATCGACGCCGGATAATGTTCGATTGGCGCGTTTAGCGGCAATTATTCAGCACGTTCGACCTGATGTGCTGATGCTTTGTGAGTTTGACCATCGTGGTGATGGCGGAGATGACGGCAGTGTGGCTAACTTCTGCCGTAATTATCTGGAGAAGCCCCAACATCAGCACGATGCGATTTCCTACCCGTACCGTTACTGTCCGCCAACCAATACCGGTTTAATTAGTCCTTTTGATCTAGATGGTGATGATGTGTTGACCTTACCGGGTGATGGCCTGGGCTTTGGTGAACATCATGGGCATTTTGGGTTTGTCATCTTGTCTCGCTATCCAATTAACAATGGACAAATTAGAAGTTGGCAGAATTTGTTATGGCGAGATTTTCCTGACCATCAAATACCTGAAGATTACTACAGTGAACACGCGAAATCGGTGCTTCGTCTCTCATCGAAAAATCATGTTGTAGTGCCTGTTACTGTGGGGGAGAAGGTTGTTCATTTGCTGTGTTGTCATCCGACGCCACCGGTTTTTGATGGTGATGAGAAACGCAATGCCAGACGCAATCATGATGAACTGAGTTTGGTAACCGCGATCTTAGATAACGAGTTATATCTGATTGATGACCAGGGGGGAACGGGTGGTCTGGAGAATGACGCTCGATTTATCGTACTGGGCGATCTTAATGCGGATATGTCTGATGGAGACGGCATGAAGCCGGCAATTCGTAAGCTTTTATTGCACCCGAAAATAAATCGAAGAGTAAGTGCCGGGCCAATGGCACCTAAAAGCCTTGGAGGGCGATTTCACATTCCATGGCAGAAACGTCAGGGCCGGGCGACGGAGTGGACTCATATCTCCGGTTTAAGACTGGATTATGTTTTGCCGTCGGTGAATCTGAATGTTAAACAATCCGGCGTATTTTGGCCCGATAAAAAGGATCCGTTGCGATATTTGATCACTGATGATAAAGGCCGTTCGCGCCCGCAGGCAGGATCTGACCATCGTTTGGTATGGGTTGATATTACCTTGTAGGCTTGTGTGACTGCGGTGTCGATAATTCTGATAACTTAATCAATTGGTTCTGTTGGATATTCTGGCCTATCTTTATCCAAAAGGATATTTAAAAGAGTTGGGAGTCAGTGATGCCAGATAAACAGAAAGAATCGAGCGGAGAAGGTTTACGTGGTCAGACGGCTGGATCGACAGCCTTGTGTACAGTTGGTAAAACCGGTACCGGGCTGACCTACCGTGGTTTTGACATTTCTGATCTGGCTAAGCACGCCGAGTTTGAGGAAGTGGCTCACCTGCTGCTAAAGGGAAAGCTGCCAACTCGTGCAGAGCTGGCAGCGTATAAGGAGAAGTTGATATCTTATCGTGGCTTGCCAATGGCGCTAAAGGTTGTTCTTGAGCAGATCCCCGCTGATGCCCATCCGATGGATGTAATGCGAACGGCTTGCTCAATGCTGGGCAACCTGGAACAGGAGCACGACTTTGTTGAGGAGTATGATAAAGCCGACCGCTTGCTGGCGCTTCTGCCTGCCATTATTTGTTATTGGTACCGATATAGTCACCATGGGGTGCGCATTGAAACCTATTGCGAACAGGACAGTATCGGTGGTTATTTCCTTAAAATGCTGACGGGTGAAGCGCCATCTGAATTACACAAGCAGGTGATGCATTGCTCCCTTATCCTTTACGCGGAGCATGAGTTCAATGCTTCGACCTTTGCAGCCAGGGTTTGTGCCTCGACCCTGACAGATCTTTATTCCTGCATCACAGCGGCTATTGGAACATTGCGTGGACCACTGCATGGCGGGGCTAATGAAGCGGCGATGGAGATGATCGAAAAGTGGCAGACACCGGATGAAGCTGAAGTCGGGATCATGGCGATGTTGGCAAATAAAGAGAAGATCATGGGGTTTGGTCATGCTATTTACCGTGAATCGGATCCGCGAAATGCGCTGATCAAACAATGGTCGGAAAAACTGGCGGAAGAAGCTGATGATGGGGTGCTTTATGATATTTCTGTTCGGGTCGAACAGGTTATGAAGCGCGAGAAGAATTTGTTTTGTAATGCCGATTTTTTCCATGCATCGGCATATCACTTTATGAAAATTCCTACCAAGTTATTTACGCCGATATTTGTGATGAGCCGGGTGACCGGTTGGGCTGCACACGTGTTTGAGCAGCGGGCTCATAATCGGATTATCAGGCCGAGTGCCGATTATATAGGGCCGGAACACCAGGAGTGGGTGCCGATAGAGCAGCGTCACTAGATGAATTTAGACAGGGTGAATAAATCAGCTGTGAAGATTTCTCCAGGCTGGTGTGAGATTCCTGATGGCAAGTTATTCTGGCAGCCCGATTTTTTATTGCCGTCACAGGCTGAATTATATTTTCAGCAGTTGTTGTCCGAACTTAATTGGCGGCAGGAAACGATCCGTATGTTTGGCCGCGATGTTCTTCAGCCTCGATTACAGACCTGGTGTGGAGAGGCAGTATATACATACTCGGGGCTGACTATGACGCCAGCCCCTTGGACTCCCGCTTTGTTAGCTATCAAAGCAGCTTGTGAAGACATTAGCAGCACTCGGTTTAATTCAGTGTTGGTGAACCTTTATCGAGACGGACAGGATTATATGGGGTGGCACCGGGATAATGAACCAGAGCTGGGTGAGCAACCTGTCATTGCATCTGTCAGTTTGGGGGAAGCGCGGCGTTTTGTTCTTAAACACATTAAGAGTAAGCAGAAGCTGGAGTTTAATCTTTCTTCTGGTTCATTATTGGTTATGGCTGGAGTGACTCAGCAATACTGGCTGCATTCAGTGCCGAAAACACGTTGCCCTAAGGCTGCGAGAATTAACCTTACTTTCCGCCATATTAGTTAAAGACCTATCTTTTTATAATGCAGGCTAAAATTGACCAAAACCCTGACTGTCGATGTGATAGAGGCTGGTAGCGGTTCTGTGTGTAAGGATTTTATTATGTGTTTAAACGTTGATTTGCGCCAGCTTGAGAGGGAGTTTTAAATGAAGTCATTACAAATAGGTTTTCCGTTAATTGTTTCTTTGTTGGTAAGTCCGGTATTTGCTGAGACGGCTTCAGTCAGCGCCAACCAGGCTAGCGAGTTATCTTCTTATCAGCAGGATGCGGAATTGATTCGTCAGACCTATGAAAGCCAGCTTTTTACTTTGCCGGCTTTCAAGGTGGGCCATTATGGACTTCGGATGTATCGCCAAACTCAGGATGCCAAATATGAATCGGCGATATGGGCTGATATGGCTCGCGTGGCGAGCAGGTTGAATAAGTTCGCCACGGAAGTTTATACGCCGGAGCAAATTAAGGCTTATTCAAACATACGTATTCAAAATTACAGCAAGAAAACTGACGAGCGAAGTAAGTTGAGATATGCGGTGACCAAATCGAAGCCTGAGTATTTGTATCTTGGGGTAGATTTACTTGGCTCCATGGCACGTGCGAATGAATATGGCCTCAAGCACCGTGAAGATGTCAGGTTGCGTCAGGTGATCCGTCGTTATGATTTTACTGATTATGCAACAGATCCTGATATGATCAGGGCGTGGGCTGCGCAAGTTGCCAATCAGGTATATTGGTTACGTCAGTTAGGTGAGCAGGACGTTGTCGATGAATTTATTGAGGCTTTTCGTGCGACTTATCCGGACAAGCTGGATAAGTCGCTGAGTGACCAGCAATTTATGAATAAAATTTATGGTCTGACACATATCATATTTGCGGCTTCTGAATATTATCAGCACCCGCTTAAAGAACAGGACTTTAAATGGATTTATGACTACTACCGCGACAATATTGATACGATTCTGTCGCGTGCAAAAGAAGATGTGATTGCGGAAGTGGGGATTAACTTCTTACTGGCTGGGCTGGATACGGATCCTGTAGTGGAAAATACCCGAAAAGTAATCCAGCAGGCAATCGATCGTAAAGCAGGTATGGTGCCCTCTGTTCATGGTGAAACTGAGTTAATTGGTGGTGAGCATCGTAATGTGTTGTCGATTATGTTGCTGGATTGGCGAGGAGCTAAAGCGGTACCGACAGTGTCCAACCAGCCGCATATTTTTGATGCTGTACCCTATGGCTTAATTGCTAAGTAATACCAATCAGCATAAGGCAGTTAAGCTTAGCCTAAGCTTAGCCGCATGAAAAGTTAATATTAAGGGCAATTAGTAATATCTTACAAAGAAAGCCCTTTCTTGAAGGGCCTTACGGATGTTGTTTCTATAACTTCAATTAAAGAGATTGAAAATATTTACCGTTGATGCTGGTGACGGTGAATGTTTGGACTTCCATGCTAGGAGACCAGTAAACGGCATTCCATCCAGCCTTGATTTTCAGATGTCGGATAAAGTCTTTTGGCTTAGGAAGTTGTTCCCAAACCTGTGGTAAAAAAAGTGCCTGACTGTAATTGTCCGAAAGGATAACGCCAACTTTGTTACTTTCTAAGTAATTCAAAAGATCTTGTTCTGATCTGATTTCGAGGGTTTCAGGTTCTGATAAGACAGACACCTCAATCATAAGGTGGTCAAGTTGCTCTTCTGTTAATGGCATAAAGCGCCGGTCCTGATAGGCACTGGCCCGTGCTTTGTTGTGAACATCTAGTACTAGTGGTGAATGTGCGGTGGTTGACCCTAAGCAACCCTGCAGTTGACCATCTACGGTAAGGGTAACGAAACAGGCTCCAGGCCGGATTAGTTTTTTACCATAGAGATCGAGCTGGGGTGGGTGTGATAATTCATCTGAAAAATGGCCGCGTATAGCTTCCCTGGCAATGTCCAGTAGCTGGGTAAGCTCCCCTTTATTCAGGTTCTGAGACGAGGTAACTGACATATCCAACAACTCTCTCCTTGTCGCCGGCGGTATCGCCGGAATTTTTTAGTTCTACACGTTTTAACTGATAATCCCGTTTTTTTGCGAGTAATAGCAATGTATTGATGCCTGTTGAGCCACATGCTTGCTCGGGTTGTAGAGTGGGCTCAAAGTGTTCGATTAAAGAGCAGGTTTTTTTATCTAAAGCTTGCGCTTCGGTGTATGGGTGATAGTGGCTGAGATCGCTGCTTATCACGAGTAGTGTGTTTTCATCCTGCCATAAAGAGTCAATGATTTTCGCTACAGTAACAGGTGAAACTTCACTTGTCAGAATTGGTAACAAGGTGAAACTGTTTAAACAGCGTTGCAGAAAAGGTAGCTGAACTTCAAGGCAGTGCTCAAAGGCGTGTACCTGATCTGAGATTTCAATATCATCTATTTTGCTTAATATTTCAACACTTTGTGTGTCGATAGGGACATTTCCTAACGGAGTAGAAAAATAGTTGACTGCTGGTAGGGCACAGCCTTGGAAAAAAAAGCGGTGACTAGGCCCAATAAGGATCACTTTATTAATACGATCAGCTTGCAACTTCAAGTGCCGATAAGCTTCGGCAGCGATTTCACCTGAATAGATATAACCTGCATGGGGAACGATTAAAGCGCGGATTTGCCCCGAGGTATCCGTCACTGGGTTCAGCCAGTTATCAAGTTGAGATTGCAAGGATTCTGGGGACTTATCATAGAAGCTCCCCGCAACAGCTGGTGGACGAATGTTCATAGAAATCACACGGTTATTTCTAACAATACTATATTTAGTATAGGTACTAATAAAATTGGTGAGAGGTTTTATGCAGCAGCCTCCAAGTGTGTTTAAAACAGAATATTGGCATCGACTTGAGGACGGGAGGGTTATTTGCGATCTCTGCCCTCGCCATTGCCGATTGCGAGAAGGTAAACGCGGAGCTTGTTTTGTTCGTCAGGCACTCGACGGTGAGATTGTGCTGACAAGCTATGGGCGCTCCAGTGGCTTCTGTATTGATCCGATAGAGAAAAAGCCACTTAATCATTTTTACCCTGGCAGTTCAGTGCTTTCGTTTGGTACAGCAGGATGTAACCTTAGTTGTAAATTTTGTCAGAACTGGAGTATTAGTAAGTCCCGTGAGATTGATACTCTGGGAGAAATGGCAATGCCGGAGCAAATTGCTCGGGCGGCACAGCGTTACGGCTGCGAAAGTATAGCTTTCACCTATAATGATCCGGTGATTTTCATGGAGTATGCTGTTGATACAGCTCAAGCGTGTCATGAGCTCGGGATCTTTAGTGTGGCTGTTACTGCCGGATATATATGTGATAAGCCAAGAGTGGAATTCTTCCGTTATATGGATGCAGCAAATGTTGACCTGAAGGCGTTTACAGAACGTTTCTATCATAAAATTTGCAGTGGCCATCTGGCTCCAGTACTCGATACATTGTTGTATTTGTACCATGAAACCGATGTCTGGTTTGAAATCACTACCTTATTGATTCCTGATGAAAATGACAGTAATGCAGAATTGGATGAGCTTACTCGCTGGGTTTACGACAATTTAGGCCCTGATGTACCCATCCACTTTAGTGCTTTCCACCCGGATTTTAAAATGCTCGACAAACCGCATACGCCACCTGAAACCGTTAAGCGGGCAAGGGAAATTGCGCTTAAGAATGGGTTGAACTATGCCTATGTCGGTAATATTTTTGATGAGGCTGGAGACAGCACCTATTGCCCAGGCTGTAAGAAAAAAGTGCTGGTGAGAGATTGGTATAAACTAGGTGAACGGGCACTGAGTGAAGGCGGTGTCTGTGAGTATTGTGGGTATCAGATTGCCGGGCGATTTAATGCACATAAAACCAGTTTTGGTCGTCGGCGGATCCCGGTCAAAATTGCTTAATTCATCACAAGTTGCTTGTCATCCCTTATAGGGCTTGTAATGCGGGGCAGCTTTCTATTATCTTAGCGGGCAATTGAACCTGATTAACTTAATGGAAGTTTATGTCTGACATGACCATTGAACAGCTTGTGGGCTACAAGAACCTAGTGATCACCCAGCCTCGCTGCCCATACTGTGTTAAAGCTAAGCAGCTTTTGGATGACCGTGGTACAGAGTACAGCACTTTGGTACTGGGTACTGATCTTGAGAAAACAACAATGGTTGAGTTTATAGAGCAGGTTACAGGTCAAACTGTTCGGACCGTGCCGCAAATTATTCTTGATAGCCAGTATATCGGTGGCCATGATGATTTGGTTGCGTTTCTTGAGCGTCAGGTAGACGATGAAGAGTTCAGTGACTTTGAGCTATAAACGATTATCTTAAAGAAACGCATTTCTGCTAAAAATGTGACATATCACGAAGTGTAAAGATTCAAAAGATGAGCTAAGGCTCATCTTTTTTTGTTTTATAAAAGTTAAATTCATTATGAGCATAATTGTGTATGTCAGTGTGTTATTTTTATTGAATAAAGCATCAATGTTTTTATAGTCTTGAGTTGGCTTTTGTTCCTTGCTTTAACACATCTCATTGTAAAATAGCTACTTTTTACTACCATTAAACAATATAAAGATAAGAATAAAATCGAAAAATGAGGGACGTAATTTTTATTGATTAGCCATGGAGGAGGCAAAATGTTAGCAGGAAAGAAGTTTTTGCTGATTGACGATTGCAACACCGCTATTTCTTTAATGCGCTCAATGCTCAATATGTCAGGTATTTCGAATGACAATATTGAGAGTACCACGGACAGCCTCAAAGCCCTTCGTCTACTGGCAAGTCATAGCTATGACATCGTGATTTGTGACTACAACATGCGGCACCATATTGATGGAGGTCTAATTTTTGATGAAGTAATACAGCGTAAGCTTCTTTCCAGTGATGGGGTGTTTATTTGTGTTACTGGAGATAATACCCAGCAGGTAGTTTCCCATTTTATTGAGCTGGAACCAGATGATTACCTTATTAAGCCTTTTAGTGCGGCGATATTTATAGGGCGCATTGAGAAGGTGACACAAAGAAAATCTGCTCTGTATCCGTTGTTGTTGGCGATTGATAATAAAGACTATCAAACAGCGATTGGTTTGTGTGAACGGTATAGAGCTGAGACTCCGCAATATAAGGGCTATATAGACAGAATTTACGGTGACTGCTTGCTGCGTTCTGAACAGCATTTGGAAGCAAAGCAATTTTATGAGCAAGCTTGTAAGAGCAATGAGCATGTCTGGCCAAGAATTGGCTTTGGTCAAGCTTTGAAGGGGCTGGGGGAGTTGAAACAAGCTGAGGCTGTATTTGAAGAAATACTGGCAAAACATCCCAAGCAACCATTAGCACGAAAGCACTTGGCGGGCTGTTTGCTCGAGGGGGATAGAATTCCAGAGGCCCTTGAACATTTCCATTTGCTTCATAAGGTGAACTCAGCAAATCCTATGCGCGAACTGATTATTGCTAATCTTTATGCAGCCTTGCAGCAACACGAAAAAGCGGCGATTGGCTATCAACGTTTTATAACGAAGGTTACTGGAACTAATCGTCATAGTTTTGGTGTTTCAGGTAATGTTTCCGTTTCTTTGATGCTTGCCAGCCTTTATACCAATGATAACGATGAGCATGCCGAATTGTTGAAAGAGGCAAGGCATAATATTTATGAGCGAAGTGCACATATTGAAACAGAAAAAGAACGCTATGAAAGTGAAATTAGCTCGCTGACAAGTGTGGCAATTTTGGCTTGCTTGCATGGAGAAATCAGAGATTGTTTTAGCATTGTAGGCCGAATTAATTTGCAAGCTAAGCCTATTGATGATTATTACACGGTACTGAATATTGCCCGTTTGTATGGGTTTTGCGGCATGCCGGATAAATATGAACAGACCATGCAGATAGCTCGAAAGTTATGTGGTGTAGCTGATGATGCTGTTTTGATCCAGACTCAGGTCAAGCTGATGGAAGCCTGCCATGCAGAGATAAATCATAGGTTAAAAGAGGGAGGTAGCCTGGTCGAAAAGGCGTTTGAGATGCGTAGCGATAATAGAGCGATTGACGCGATTGAGTATGCATATCGTGCTTTTCATATGGTGCCTTACCATTACAAGCTGTGCTTTTTGATCCTTGAGTTAACAGCATTGGCGACGCCTTCTTTTATGAGTCCTAAAGAAATTAAAGAGATCATCACGTCTTGTAATTGGGTTTTTCAAAACGATACCCGGCCAAATGGTAATGAGATTGAAAGGGCAAAGGAGCTTTATCGTATGGCAATATCCCGAGTTGAGAAGATGCCGAAAGCGATGGCGACTTGATATGTCTCAGCATCTTTGTGTTACATAATTTTCTGATAATTAAAGATATTTTGATGTTCCTGGGGATCTTGCTGTTATGAAAAGAAAATCGCCGTTATCTTTGCATCAACAGAGATAGCGGCGACTTTTGTCTGATCTATAGAAGGCTTTTGCTGTGATTAATTAGCCATCTTGGCAGAGAACGTCGCTTTTACATTTTGTAAGCGGCTTAGCGCCAAGACAATCATGCAAGGAAGGAACCAACTTGCATGGGCTGTATACAGAGGAAGTGAGTGCTCCAAAGCAGCATGTAGACTTTCCGGCATCTGACCTAAGATACTTAATGCATCAATTCCGCCAAAAACAAAAGCTGTCGTTAACATACCTATGTAGGTGGAAGAAACGGACTTCTTACCTGGGAAAACAAAAGAAGCCAGAACCAGGGCGATAGCGACCGGGCAGAGAACCAAGATAGCAGGTAGGCTGACGGTCAGGATTTGTTCAAGGCCAAAGTTTGCGATAAAACCGGTTAGTACGACGACAATTGCCGCTGTCATTGAAAACGGTGCGTTGAAACTTTGTTTGTAGTATTCAGCACTGGCGTTAGTTAGTCCGACAGTTGTCGTCAGGCATGCCATTACAATGATGGCTGCAAGTAACCACTGACCGTAGGCACCGAATTCACCCGCAACATAACGTGTCAGGATTTCGCCTCCGTTAGCGGCATTGGCGGCAACCGGGGTAGAAGTAGCACCAACATAGCCAATAGCAATGTAACAGCCGGACATAAGCACTGCATAGATTAAGGCAACTTTTAACGATGTTTTTGCAACATCTTTTGGCTCAGTTACGCCTTTGCTGTTGATTGTCTGGATGATCACCCAGCCGAAACCAACTGCCGCGATTGCATCCATGGTCATGTAGCCCTGGATTAAACCCTGAGTTACAGCATTTTGTTGGTAGTCCGCGGTAGGTGCTTGTGGCAAGCCAAGGGGAAAGAATATTGCCGCAAAAGCCAGAGCCAATAGCATCAGGATCAGCATTGGTGTCATAACTTTACCAATGTAATCAACCAGTCGACCTGGTTTAAACGCCAGCAATAGGGTGGTTGCGGAGAATGCTACTGAGAACAGCATCAGGTGATCACTGGTGACAAAAGGCTTTATGCCCATTTCATACGCAACAGTTACCGCTCGAGGCATCCCGAATGCTGGGCCGATGGCGGTGAATAGCAGTACCCAAAAAGTTTTTCCAAGCCAGTTAGGAAGCGGGCGAGTCAAATTCTGGCTACTGCTGATTCGTCCAAGAACGATCAATGTAAATGCTGGTAGCCCGACGGCTGTGATTAGGAAACCAGCCATTGCCTGAAATAAGTGTGTTCCTGCTTCTAAACCTAGAGACGGCGGAAAGATCAAATTGCCGGCACCGAGAAAGAGCGCGAATGTCATTAAGCCTGTGGCAAATAAGTCTTGTGTTTTCACTGCACATGTCCTGTCTTTAATTTATTGGGACCGTCAGTAAGGCTGGAGAGAAAAGAGAAGAAGGGAAAGCGTATCCTCCGTCAGCCTGGCTGACGGAAGTAACCGCCAGCCTAGTTAATAATCACTAGAATAATGGCGATAATAATGTTTGTTGCGCGTGATACAGCACTTTTAAGTACTTTCGGGAAAGTAACAAATTGTCTGGCTGTATGAGTTTGCATAGTAATAATCTAGTCGTTTGTAATGGCAACTCAGTCAACATATAAGTAATTCAATTACTTGTAAATAGTTTTTTGGCAATAAATTTCAATATTATTGTTTCCGACACATTTTAATCCTGCGCGGTCTGAATGCTGTCGATATAATTTTCACGGTACTTTTTTGTCTTATTCGGGTTTTTGTCACTTCGTATTTTGATTTGATTCTACACTGTTAAAACTGGTTATTGCTGGTGAGTAGTGGCATTACAGACTCATATTCAAGGTGGGATAGATGAATAAAAAAAGATTGCTTCCCTATGTTGTAGGTATTTCGTTATTCGGTATCAATGGCGCAGTTAATGCCGCGGGTGGTGGTGGTGTTCTGAGTGATCCCGGGGCTGCAGAAGGAAAACATTTCGATTCGAAAGGCAAGCTGCCGTCAGAGTATACGGTCAAAATACAACAGGCATGGCGGAAATCGTTACCATTTTCGGATAAGCGTGACTTCGATGAAGCCCAAAAAGGATTTATTGCTGCGCCAGATTTTAAACAAATTAAATCTGAAGCCGGGAATGTGGCCTGGGATATGGCCAGTTATGAATGGCTGTTGCAGGATAAGAATTTCGACAGTATTCATCCCTCACTGCAACGGCAAGCAGTTTTAAATATGGCTTATGGCCTTTATGAGGTTTTACCTGACAAGGTTTATCAGGTGCGTGGTTTTGATTTAGCCAATATTAGTTTTATCAAAGGAAAAACGGGCTGGATAATTATTGACCCGTTGACGGCGAAAGAGACTGCTGCCGCAGCATTGAAATTTGTTAATGAAAAGCTGGGTGAGCGCCCGGTGGTAGCGGTTATTTATTCTCATTCTCATGCTGACCATTTCGGCGGCGTTCGCGGTGTGGTGAATGAAGACGACGTGAAAGATGGCAAGGTGAAGATCATTGCTCCTGTCGGTTTTATGGAACATGCCGTGTCTGAAAATGTCTATGCGGGTAATGCCATGAACCGACGCTTGTTTTTCCAATATGGTGTGTTGCTTCCGCGAAGTCCTTTCGGCCATGTTGATCAGTCAATTGGTAAGAATACCGCAGCCGGTACAACAGGCCTTATTCCTCCGACTGTTTATATCAAAGATGATATCGAAGAGATGACAGTCGATGGGGTGAAAATGGTATTCCAGAATACGCCGGGTACTGAGGCACCGGCCGAGATGAATACGTATTTCCCTGAATGGAAGACGTTCTGGGCCGCCGAGAATATTACCGGTACGGTCCATAATATTTATACCCTTCGAGGAGCGCTGGTGCGTGATGCGCTGGAATGGTCGAAGCAAATTAATAAAGCACTTTATATGTTCGGTCAGGAGGCTGAGGTCATGTTTGCTTCCCATAGCTGGCCACGTTGGGGTAACGAGCGTATCCAGGAAGTGATGCGTTCTCAGCGAGATATTTATGCCAACCTCAACAACGAAGTACTCCACCTGGCTAATCAGGGGGTGACGATTAATGAAATTCATAACCAGTACAAGCCACCAAAAAGTTTGCAGCAGCAGTGGTCGGCACATAGTTACCATGGTTCAGAGCAGCATAATAGTCGGGCTGTAATCAATCGTTACCTTGGCTATTGGGATGGCAATCCGGCCACCTTGATCCCGGCATCACCACGAGATTCGGCACCTCTGTTTGTTGATATGATGGGGGGCGCTAACAAGATCATTCAGAAGGGACAGGAGCTGTATAACAAAGGTGACTACCTGATGGCTTCTGAAATTCTTAATAAGCTGGTTTATGGGGAGCCGGGAAACCAAAAAGCGAAGGATTTGCTGGCTGATGTGTTTGAGCAAATTGGCTATCAGCAGGAAAGTCCGAGTGTTCGTAATAGTTTTCTGGCTGCTGCTTATGAGTTGCGACAGGGAATTCCATCGGGGGCGATACCGAAAACATCTGGGCCGGATATGATCAAGGCGATGTCGACCAGCTTGTGGTTGGATTTTCTGGCGATTCGTTTGGAGAGTGAACAGGCTGATGGCATACAGTTTGTCATTAATCTGGTTACTCCGGACAATGATGAGAAATATGTTGTTGAATTGAGCAATGCAACTCTGACGAATATTGAAGGCTTTGAGGCTGAAAACCCTGATCTGACGATTACGATAAATCGCTCAGATCTTGAAGCTGTGATGATGGGGGCTAATTCCTTAGATGAACAGATAGAGAAAGGGAAAGCAAAACTGGATGGGGATAAGAAGCCGCTTGACCAGTTAAAGTCGATGCTGGCGACGTTTACGCCAGATTTTGAACTCATGCCGGGAACGAAAAAAGGAGCGTCCGGTAAGTCAGATATGAATACCTTTGCCCAACCTGAACTTGGAAAAACTGACGGTGGCTAAAGCTGATAATGTGACGTTGATTAAAAAGAGAGCCTAAGTTGGCTCCTTTTTTGATTTATGTGGCTAACGTTATGATAAATTGATGGTTTATCTATTTGGTTAGGAACTTTATGCGGCAGCTTCCTGCTGAACTTCCATCCCGAATCTTACAATAGAGACGGGAATTTCATACGTTAAAGACATCGATCAGGCCGCAATACTTGTGCTGATTATTTACAATCGAAATAATTCTCTAAATGTCGCTAAAATGTAGACCTTTGTTGTGCTGTAAGGCTGCCATCATCCATTACGCTTTATATAAAACGTAATAGTTCAGGGTGACAGCGTGAAAATTGCTTTTTTTGGTGAGTGCATGATCGAACTTAGCGGTCAGCCTTTGCAGCGTACCTTTGGAGGCGATACCTTGAATACCGCATTGTATTTGTCTCGTTTAGGGGGTTCTCGTGAGCTAGTTGTCAGTTACGCGACAGCACTGGGTATCGACAAGATCAGCCATGACATGATGGAGTCGTGGCAAGCAGAACAGATTGATACTCAAATGGTGCGCAAGTTGGAGAACAAGTTGCCGGGGTTATATCTGGTGGAAACTGAGCCAAATGGTGAGCGGCATATCCATTATTGGCGTAATGATAGCGCAGCGAAATTCTATTTTTCGGCTGACTATTCTCCACTAGAGCAGGCTATCGATGAAAACAGGATTGATGGCTTATATATCAGCGGGATCAGTCTTGCTATTTTGGCTGAAGAGTCTAAGGCTATTTTGATCACTTTGCTCGAGAAACATAAAAAAAACGGCGGTAAACTTTTTTTTTATAATAACTTTCGGTCTCAGCTTTGGACGTCAAAGCAAGCGCAATACTGGTATTCCCAAGTGTTGCCTTTTGCCGATATTGCTCTCAGTAGCGAAGAAGATGATCGTTTAGTCTGGGGTGATATTGATGTTGTCGAACATTACCGTCAATTAGGGTGTCATGAAGTTGTTGTCAGGCAAGGGCGGGAATCTTGTAAGGTGGCTACCAGGCTTCAAACTCTGCAACCTGATTACTTCTATGTTGTGGCTAATCAACCTGAACGGGTTGTTGATCCGTGTGCCATAGGTGATGCGTTTGCCGCGGGGTATCTGGCCTCAAGGTTGGACGGTGGTACTGGGAGTGCTGCTGCGGAGTTGGGTCATCAATTGGCCTCGATCGTTATTCAGCATCCGGGGGCGATTATTCCGTCCGGTGCAATGAAAGAATTAATGTAATTAAAGGAACTAAAGTCAATGTCTCAACCGTTATTAGACAAATTGAAAGCATTCAAAGTTATTCCTGTTATACAAATAAATAATGTTGAGCGAGCGGTGCCGTTGGCGAAAACCTTAGTGGAAAATGGATTGCCGGTGGCCGAAGTGACTTTCAGAACGGAGGGGGCAGCGGAAGCTATTCGTCGGATGCGAGAAGCTTATCCTGAGATGTGTATCGGTGCGGGAACTGTACTGAATGCAGAGCAGGTTGACAGGGCCAAAGCTGCTGGTGCGGAATTTATTGTTGCTCCCGGCCTTAACCCTAATACGGTCAGGTACTGCCAGCAGCAAAATATTCCCATGGTGCCAGGAGTCAATAATCCCAGCCAGATTGAGCAGGCATTGGAGCTGGGGCTGACCTTTTTAAAGTTTTTTCCTGCTGAAGCATCTGGTGGGATTAACATGATAAAGGCGTTGCTTGCCCCCTATGTGGATGTTTCTATGATGCCCACCGGCGGCATTGGTAAGGCGAATGTGCGCGATTACCTGGCGATAGACAGAGTGGTCTGTTGTGGCGGAACGTGGATGGTTTCTCCGGCTTTGATCGAATCTGCTGACTGGGATGGAATAGGCCGTTTGGTACACGAGGCTGTAGAGTTGGTGAATCAGTAAGTTTAGGAACACACCCCTTATGATTGATGCTGGTTGACAAGGCTACTTTGTATTTACTTAGTGGCTTTTTTATCATCTTGGTAAGAAAAAGAACTTCGCTCATAATTGAGAATAAAGAGATTTTGCGAATTTCACATGATTGCTCAGCAATATTGATGGGATTTTCGAGCTACACTGGATAGTTATCATTTCTAATAAAGCAAATTTAGTGATGTATATTGGATGAGAATAGTACATGAAGTTCCTAAAAATAGCCTTGCTGTTTGTTATTTAAGCAAATGACGGTAATTGTTGTATTTTACAGTTGACTCACCGACGTCAATCCGTAGAATGCACACCATACCGCAGCGGATAATACCGTTTCGGTTGTGATTTTCAGAGGCGCGTTGGCAGAGTGGCTATGCAGCGGATTGCAAATCCGTGGACCTCGGTTCGACTCCGGGACGCGCCTCCATAAGATATTAAGATATGGCTTTTTAGCGGTATCGAAGATGGTGTCTGACTTTTCAGTTAACAGCATCGCAATCCAGAATTGCGTGCCCTGGTGGTGGAATTGGTAGACACAAGGGATTTAAAATCCCTCGACGTTCGCGTTGTGCCGGTTCAAGTCCGGCCCGGGGCACCATCTCATTTAAAAGGCTTACCGAAAGGTAAGCCTTTTTTTGTTTTGGGCAATTAAAATTACTAAGTTTGGTATTAGTGCCGACAAATAAAAAAGGCTATCAAGTGATAGCCTTCAATGCCTTAACCACAAAATATGATTAGAACTTATATGATGCGCCAAGGTAGAAGGAGCCTACCGTTACGTCGTAGGTGCGATTATTTGAAAATAATCTTTGTTCTTCAATGCCAAACAAATCACCTTCGTAGGCAACTCGAACGTTTAGTCCCGGTGCGAAGTTCGGTGAGTATTCAAGACCTAGTCCGTAATGGATCGCTGTTCCATCATCACCGTCAAGAGCTTCGTAAGACTGGTTTAGGTCAATAGCTGATAGGCCGACAATGCCAAATGGACGCAGGCCGCTGTTGAAGGTGTAACCGACATTGGCTGATACAGAAATTGATGTAGGATCAATTGTGTAGTTTGTTTTTTTAGCTTCGATTTTACCATAAGAGGTATAAGCCGCTTCGATACCAATAACTTTGTTGAACTGGTAACCGGTGTAGAACTTGAAGCTATTATCTTTTTCTTCGAAAGAGGTGAGGTGGCTAGCGCCCCATCCGTCATCTTCAAATGTGGTGCTACCAGCACCAGCACCTAGATAAAAACCGCGAACATCCTGAGTTGCTGCAACTGAGCTAGCCGACGCCAGTAGAAATGGAATTAAACAAATAACTTTTTTCATTTTTTCTTATCCTTGGATATAAACTGCTGCTTTAAAAGTAAAAAAGCGCTGTTCATTATATTTGCAGAGTTGATGAAAGTCATTGTATATGTGGTGTGAATGATTTGCCTGATTGTTTTTTATCCATATCTGTTTTGTAATGATTTTCAAGCTTGTTTATGAGTGGAAGTTTTTCAGTTAATCAAGTGCCAACATGAAGCCAGAAAGCTGCTTTCCTGCCAAATTGATAAGTATTTCATTTGTGTGTAATGTTAAATTAATGTGGCTGTTTCATGGCAAGGATTGGCAATGAAATTGAACTGTGATATGGGTGAGAGCTTTGGTGCCTGGCAAATGGGGCACGATCAGGTTGTAATGCCATGGATTGATATGGCGAATATAGCCTGTGGATTTCATGCGTCGGATCCTGATGTAATGGCACAAACCGTTGCCTGGGCGCTGTCTCATCAGGTTGAAATTGGCGCTCACCCTGGTTATGACGATAAAGCGGGGTTCGGGCGTCGGAGTATTCCTCATTCAATGGCGGCTATTACCCAGCTGGTGGCTTATCAGGCCGGGGCTTTGGATGCAATTTGTCAGCTTCAGGGGGGACAGATTAGTTATATCAAGCCTCATGGCGCGCTTTATAACGATATGATGGCCAGTGAGTCAGTTTTTGAAGCTACAGTTGAAGCTGTTTCCGGGTTAAACAGAAATCGCCATTTAGCCCTGAAGTTGATGATATTGGCAAAATCGGATAACAACGGTTATCAACAGATTGCTGAGCATTATAAGGTAGAGCTTTTGTATGAAGCGTTTGCCGATCGAGCTTATGACGATGCAGGTTTACTTGTGCCGCGTAGCCAGCCAGGAGCTGTCTATCAGGAATTTGAAAGGATCAAGCAACAGGTTACCGAGTTAGTACGAGGTCAGGTGACAACAATTTCTGGCAACAAACTCTATCTGGCTGCTGATACTGTTTGTGTCCATGGCGATAACAAGGCGTCGATTGCCACGATTGAAGCCCTTCATAAGGTGCTTAATCCATGATTCGTGTCGAACCGGTTTCGGAGACCAGTTTGATTGTTTATCTAGGGGAGCATATCGATATTCGGCTGACCCCACAGATAAGCTTGCTGGCCCAGTATTTAAAAGCGTATTTTTCCCCATTTTTGGTTGAGGTGATTCCGTCGTATACCTCGGTTTTTTTGCAGTATCATCCTTGTAAAATCAATTATCAAACGCTCAAGAGTGCTATTTTACAGTTTGCGGATAGCCTGAGTGAAAGGCAAAACCACAGTATGCCTTCTAATAACCGTCAGTTGATTGTTTTGCCTGTTTATTATCATCATGAGGTTGGCCCAGATTTGTCAGCGGTTGCCCAGCTGCATCAATTAACCCCTGAGCAGGTTATCGCAAATCATAGTCAGACTACTTATACGGTTTGTGCGATTGGTTTTGCGCCGGGCTTTGCATTCCTTGCTTCTGTTGACCCTTTAATCGCAACTCCGCGTCATGTTGAGCCTCGAGTTAGGCTCCCGGCAGGAAGTGTTGGAATTGCCAATGAGCAAACTGCTGTTTATCCCGCAGACTCTCCAGGAGGGTGGCAGATAATCGGAAACTGCCCGATGTCGCTGTTTTCTCCTGATGACACCCTAATGAGCCCATTTCAAGTCGGAGATAAAGTTAAGTTTCAGCCGATCGATAAGGAGCAGTTTGAACAGTTGGGAGGAAGTATTTGGCCACATTGGAAGTAATTCAGCCGGGAATGCTGACTTTGATTCAGGATGTTGGCCGATTAGGTGTTGGCGGGCAGGGGCTGAGTCAAGGTGGAGCTATGGATCTGCATGCCTACTGCTGGTCAAATTATCTTGTTGGCAATGAAATGGATTGCCCGCAGCTTGAAATTACCTTAGGTCAGGCCCAGTTTGAAGCGCATGGCGATATGGTTTGTGCTATAGCTGGCGCCGATATGGCTGCTACTCTGGATGGTATGCCGATAGCACCGTGGCAAAGCTTTTTAGTCAAAGATGGTCAAGTGATTAAGTTTCATCACTCTCGTGAAGGGTTGCGTGCTTATTTAGCAGTAAAAGGCGGTTTTAATGTGCCTAAGGTGTTGGGTAGCTCCTCAACGGTGGTTCGAAATGGTGTTGGGGGCGTCAAGCCGGGTATGCCATTGCAAAAAGGAGACTGTTTAGTAGTGAGGAACGGTGTGGATTTGTTGCCGGAGAAATGTTTTAAATCATTAATTACACCGGCTCGATTCATCCCTGATTACCGCCAGCAGCTTCAACTTAGGGTGATTGAATCTTACCAATGTGATCATTTTTTGAAGGCGTCGAAACAGCATTTCTACCAAGGTGTTTATAAAGTCACGCAGCAAACCGATCGGATGGGTTGCAGGTTTGAAGGGCCAAAGGTTCTAGGTGGTAGTAATGGTATTATCTCTGAGGGGATTGCTTATGGAGCGATTCAGATCCCGCCTAATGGCCAGCCTATTGTGTTGCTCAATGACCGCCAGACACTGGGAGGCTACCCTAAGCTTGGCTGTATCGCCCGAATTGATATGTCGAGGCTTGCACAGGCTCGGCCTGGACAGGAAGTTCAGTTTATTAAAGGAAATATGGATGACTTGCTTCAGCAATGGCTTATTTTTTCACGTTTTTTTGCATTGCCGTTTTAGCTGGGGGGTAGATGATGTATATCTTTGGCTACGGAAGTTTGATTAATAGCCATTCACGACAGTTAACCGGACAAACGGGAAAGGCCTTACCTGTGATTGTAAATGGCCTGCAGCGCCATTGGGGGAAAGTTGATGGTCGCTACAGAATTTCTCCCCTTGTCGCAGTAGAGGGTGAAGGATGTTGTAATGGTGTACTTGTCAATATTCACGAAGATGTACTGTCTCGGTTTGATTGTCGTGAAAAGGGCTATCGGAGAATAGAGCTGGATCCTGATAATCTTGTTGCATATGTTGAGGTATCAAGGACTGAACCTATCTGGGCTTATGTCAGAACGAATCCTGCACCTCCCTGTAACGAAAAACCGATAATGCAGACTTATGTTGATACTGTTTTAGCTGGTTGCTTGTCGATTTCGGAGCAATTTGCCGAAACATTTGTTGAAACCACCAAGGGCTGGCATCATCCACTGGAAAATGATCGTCATCAGCCAAAGTACGGGAATAGGGCGGGAATTTCGCAGGCTCATTTGGAGCTGATCGATAGGTTGATTACGAAGACCCGTAGTTCAGAGTGATTTAAGAGATAATGGCAAAACCCAATAAAAAAGGACCGACTAAAACGGTTGATATCTTTTGTAGTGGCTGTAAAACCCAATTGTTTAAATATCGTAAAGGAGGCAAGGGGGCGCTGGTTAAGTGTTTTAAGGAAAGGATCAGCCGGGATTATACGCAGGAATCATGTGTTTGCCCTGGATGCAATGCTGTGTTTGCCCGCGACACTTTGGTTCGTGGTACGCCTGCTTATAAGATTATTGGCGGTAAGGCCATCATGAAGTAGTGCTGTATACTTAGCTAACCTCAGGACGCAGGGAAAAAGCGTCAATTGAGCTGGGCGAATTGCGTAGGGCATTGGATATCGCTGTTTTTCAATACTGCTTTTAGATCGAGGATCTTGCGTTTATATGTCGCTTTTACCAGTTGGTAGTCGATCTCAGGAGCAAACCACATTACCAATTTTCGATCATTTTTTCTTACTTGTTCGACTCTGAAAGTCTGAAGTTTACCAAATCGGGTGTTAATTTTTTCTTTCCTTTTCACTTCAAAATAGTAATGGTCTACATCATTGCTATCTTGCAGTTTAAAATTGAATGCTGTTTTCCCTTCAATGAGGTTATGCCTGATTTGGCTGCCAACAGCGTCTCCATCCATGATCGGCAGATCATGACTACTGAAGGTGGCGGTTGAACCGTTGTTATTTATTGATGAGCGGCGGCCATCCGAACTGAATGTTGCCGAGATTGTACCAGCCATCAAGCCGGTAATTTTTCGACTAAAAGACTGGGTTAAAAAAGAGTTTTGTTGTTCAGACCAGTAGACTCGACTCTGCTGTCTGAGCTTGCTTTTAGCGACCAGCATTTTGATTTTACTGTATGAGTAAACTTCCAGATTATTGTCTTGCCATTTTAACGTACGTGTTAAATGGCCAATTTTATGCTGGCTGAGATAGATATCATATGTGAATGCCTTCGTACATTGATGAAAGGCCGGTGATGACGTGGCCAAAAGAACGGTTGAATACGATAAGGCACCGATAGACAAAATTATAACTGTGGAGAGTTTTTTCACCGAGCCTCCGCAAAAAAATCTTAGCTCACACTAATACGTTAGCAGTGTGTACGGGATCACGCAAAAATGTCCTTAATAGGGATTGTTGTTCGGAGTGGGTCTAGGGTTGAGGAAGTTTGCAGGCTGTTTAATGCAGCCTGCTGATGAGATTATTTCAGTAAGCGTTTTAATATTTTACCCGTTGCGGTCATTGGCAGGGTATCGACAATTTCGACCTGGCGCGGGTATTTATAGTCAGCCAGTCGCTCACGTCCCCATGCAACAAACGCTTTGCTTGCTGTGTTTACCCCATCTTTGGTTATGATGAAGGCTTTGACTTCTTCTCCATAGGTTTTATGCGGTACTCCAACCACCGCCACCATGTGTACATCTGGGTGGGTCATGAAGGTTTCCTCGATATCGCGAGGGTAGATGTTGTAGCCTCCTCGGATAATGACTTCTTTTAGTCGGTCGACTACGTAAACATAACCATCTTCATCCATACGCACGATATCACCGGTATGAAGCCAACCGTCGACAACCGTTTTGGCTGTTTCTTCCGTTTTTTTGTAGTAGCCCTTCATAACGTTATGGCCGCGGATTAGTAGTTCGCCTTCTTTACCTTGAGGGAGGGTGTTACCTTTGTCGTCAACAACCTTCATGGTAACGCCGGGCAGAGGCTGGCCAATACTGCCAGGCTTACGTTCATATTCAAGGTGGTTAAATGCGGCAACCGGAGATGATTCAGACAGACCATAGCCTTCGATAACCGGCACGTTAAGTTTGGCTTCAAATTGCTTCAGGATTTCTACCGGCATTGAAGCACCGCCTGAAATTGCGACCTTCAAGTTAGCAGCAATATCTTTGATAAACTCGCCACCGTGTTTTTCGGCAAACGCAAGCAGGCCGATAAACATGGTCGGCACGCCTGCAAGATGAGTCACTTTATGTTGGTGCATTTGTTGTAACACTGTTTTAGGTACAAAACGCGGGATCAAAACCAATGCACTTCCGGCAAGAATAGAGGTATTCATGATCAGTGACTGACCAAAAGTATGGAAGAGAGGTAGAATGGCAATACTGACGTCAGTGCCTTTTTGGTTAGTCAGAGCCTGACAAGCCTGTGCGTTACATAGCATGTTACTCTGGCTGAGTTCGGCACCTTTTGCCCGGCCGGTTGTTCCTGAAGTATACAGGATGACGCAGGTATCTTCGGCTTTGCGGTAAACTGCATCGAAATGGTTATCAGAAGATTCCAGCCATTGGTTAAAATTGTGGGCATCCTCCGGAGCAGGACTGTCGTTCCCTTCTGACTCTATTAAGATGAAATGCTGACAGCTTTCAGTTTCGCAGAAGCCTTGGTAGCCGTATTGACCAGAAGGCAATGCGCTGTTGCCCTGGAAGCAAATGAGAGCAACGGCATCGGAGTCATCAAGGTGGTAGGCAACCTCAGGGCCTTTCAGCATAACATTTAAGGGAACAGTTACGGCTCCGATTTTTTGAATCGCGTAGTAGCCAATGACAAAGGCAGGAGTATTGGGGCAGGAAATTGCTACTTTCTCGTCAGGTTTGATGCCTAGTTTTACCAGTTGATTTGCAACTCGGTTGACCATCTCATTGAGCTCTCGATAACTGATGGTCTGATCGTGAAAAATGATGGCAGTGTCATTGCGACGGAAAGTGGCATTGCGCTCTAGGTTTGTAGCAAGGTTATACATAGTAATTTGTTCTTATATTTGTGCTGCAATGGCTGGTTGAATTGCAGAAGGCTCTGGCTTTTAAGTGTGGTAATGAAGATAAAAATATTAAAGTTTTTTTTCAATATAAATAATTATTTTTTAAAGGATATTTGTATCTGGTCATGTATCCGTTTAAAGGTAATAAAATTGTCAAAAATTAACGCACTGATTTTAAGGTTATTTTGCCAAAGCTCAGATAATTGTAATTGTGACTGTTTGATGGCGGAAATTTGACGATTTGCTTACTCACTCCTATTTTTTGTTACTGGGTTAACTGAGAGAGGTTAGGTGTGATGAAAAAAATGAATTCGGCATATCGTCTGCAGATCATTAAAGAAGTAGCGACTAGACGGCGTTTGGCGGAACGCGGAGATCCGATGGCGTGTCATATATCTCAGTTACTCGATGAACAAAACCATAAGTTACCGATCCCAGATAAACAATTTAATGGCTGTCACTATGATGAGAATGTTGGTGGATGGGTGAGTAATTTCTGGGACACTAAGTAAATGAAAACCAATTACGGTTTTTAAATCAGGCCATTCTTAGAATGAGTCTTTAAAGAGGGAGCTGACCTTGGTCGAGAGTGCTGAGCTAAGTTGGCTCCTGACAATTTTAATGCGTAGGGAATAATCTAAGTGTCGGAAATATAATGTGACTTATGATTATTTGTTTTCAATAGGGCGTGAATACTGGAACAAAGTGATCGACTAAGGTACATTGCCCCGTCAATGTAATATTAGGTCGACGAATGAACTACGTAGAGTTGGATAGTTATTCCCGCAAGTGGATTTTCACTCATGCATCTATGCCTGTCGAGGCAGACGATTTAGCGCAAATCAAACCATTTACCCAAGCTCGTTCTGCTCAGATTTGGCGAGAGCATATCAGTAGTCAGAGCCCGGATGCAGATCATTTTGAAAAGGGTGATTGGGCATTCGACAAGAATATCTGGTCGGAGTCGATTGATTGGCAGCAGGCCTGGGATAGCGATGATGATGAGAATTTACCTTCAGAAATTCTCGAACTCATTGACTGGGAAGACAACACGACGATTTTCTTCTGTTACGAGAAATACAATGTCATCGAGACCAAGTGGGGCGTATTTAAGCGAAACTGGAAGAACTTTCTGTTTTTTGATGATGGACCTATGCTAATTGGCCGCAAGAAGAAACAGGTGCTGTGGTTTAATTCAAATGGTACATATAAGTACGCAAACCGTAGCTAAGCTCCTTGCTGATAATGGGGTAACGGCTTCCACTGTGGAATGACGTTACCCATTTGGTATGACTATTATCTGAATTGATTAAATTCCCGCATTTGCCCTTTTCCTGACAGCTTTGCTTCGTACATTGCTTCATCTGCCCGCTGCAGAACCTCATCTGCATTTTGACTGTCTCCCGCCATAGCGTAATAGCAGCCAATACTAGCGTTAAGATGGATTTTTTCTTTTCCCAGATTGATGGGATCCATTATCCGCGACAAAATCCTTTGACAAGTATGTTCTGTGTCTGCCTGGCTCTTGACCGGATTGATAATGGCAATGAATTCATCGCCAGCAAGCCGGGCAATTAGATCGTTTTCCCTTATGGTGCGTTTAAGTCGTTCAGCAGTAATTTGTAGGGCTTTGTCTCCGGTTTCATGCCCGTACTTGTCATTGATGGATTTAAAGTCATCAAGATCTACAAAGAGTACGGCAAAAGTGTTGGGATTATTCTTCTGCTCGGCTAGATGATGTTTGAGTTCTATATGTAGCTTGCTTCTATTAGGTAAGTTGGTCAGTGTATCGTGTGTTGCAAGGTGTTCAAGTTGCTGCATTTTTTTGATTGAACGTAGATCAGAGGCCACGATAACGGTTTGGACTTTCTTGTTGCTGTTGTCCTGAATTGTGTTAATTCTGATAAGCATTGGAATACTTGAGCCGTCTTTGTGCTTTTGCTGCATTTCTCCCTGCCAGTGGTTATTTTTTTTCAGGGTTTGTTGAATCGATTCTTCAAGCTGACTGTATTCATCGGTATCAGCCAGTTTATGGAAATGCTGGCCGATAATTTCTTCTTTTGAGTAACCGGTGATTTGGCTGAAGGCAGGGTTGACCATAGTTATGACACCAGAATCATCCATCACCAGAATGGCATCTTGACTGTAGTCAAAAATGTTATCGGCTGCTTTTTGCTGTTTTTCCTTGTACTGAGAGAGCGGTTTAATCAGCCAGGAAAGTAATTGATGGATGAAAAGGGTACTGAGAATAAACAGGCCAAGCATCAGAAGCAGGCTGAGTTTGAAGTGATTGTGCTGCATCTGCTTCAATGCTGTTAAAGAAACTGCGATGTACATATAACCGATTGTTTGCTCTTTCAGTTCAACCGGTACTTTCATATAGAGCATCTCCGCACCAAAGGCGTAGCCTTGTTGCGCAAGTTGTTCAGTATCTTTTAGTTCAGGTGGAATAAACGCAATTTCCTTGTTTATATATTGGCTGAAAACTTGGTGATCGGTGAATTCAAGTTTTACCCGCGCAATAAGGGGATCTGCTTTGAACGCGGATAAAATTTCTTTGGCTAAAATACTATCATCAAAAAGCATTGCTGCGTCCAGATTCCGACTAACGCCGTTGGCAAGTACTTGTGTTCGGGTCAGTAGGTGTTCTTGCTCAATGCTCAGATAGACTTGGTGGGTAATGAGCTTAATTGTGATAAACGCAATCATGATGAAGCTCATTACTGAAATAGTCAGCCGTTGGTTCAGTGTTAGGCGGTTTAGCCATCTAATCATTGTTGTCTCCTGTATGAACGGTATGGCGTAGGGCTATTCTTAGTAATTGTGAGCTAACTGTCAGCTGCCCTCTTTCTACGTTGTTTATTTCGATGGCTGGTTTTACTTGATTGTTTATAGAGCGAAGCTCAATCATGCCACCTTGGTCGAGAAAGTTTGCGCTACTGCTGACAGTCAATACTTTTGCGTATTGGGGGATTCGCTGCAGTTTTCGCATTTTACGTTCCGTTAGGTAGAGGATTTCGCATTGGCTGCTTGCTTCGCTCAAATTATTTAGAGATGTAAAGCTGGCCTGATAACCGGGTAGTTGCTTTTCTTTTATGAGGTGTGACAGTGTGATGCTGACGTTGTCTCTTCCCAAGCTACAAAATTGGATTTTTGAAAGCTTTTCAGGCCAATGGACAAAGTTAGCAAAGTGATGGACGTAAACGGCTCTGATTTTGTAGTCTGCATAGTTAGCGAGGTTTGGTTGGGCCGCTACTGCTTTTGGCAATGTTATTAAGCTCAGACAGCAGGCAATAGCCAAGCAGCCAATTTCAGGTAACTGGCTATAGCAAAGCTTCCTTAGCAGAGCCCAAAAGTTTTCTGCTCTGGGATCTTGGTGGCTGAAAACTGTCGGGAACTGAAACATCGCTTTCATAGGAAGTCCCAGGATGCACGTAAGTAGGCCGTTTCTTCTATTTTGGCTTTCCCCGGTTGATCTTCATAACTGTCTTCACCGATTGCATCTATCACTAATTCAATTTTTGGCCAGTTTGGTTTTTCATGCCAGGCAAGCCGCATATCTAATGTACTGACTGACGGGGCATCGAATGGTTGGTTACCGTCTGAAAATGTGACGCCTGAATTCACAGCACTTTTGTATTTGAACCAAAGATCCAGTTGCCAGGCCGGCGAAATATCCCATTGGGAATGAATGGATACTAAATGGTTGGGTTGATGCTTATACTTGGCTGGATAGCCGCCAAAGATATCCGTTTCACAGGTTGCGGATCCCTGGCATTTGGTTTCGGTATTGATAAAGCTGTAGCTTGTATTTAATCGAAGGTTTTTCCATGGGCTCCAGTCGACAGCTAGTTCTAATCCATAGCTATCAGCATTGAGTTGGTCAGTGTAATGAGATGATTGGATAAATAATGAACCAGGTACTTGGCTATCATCTAGACATTGACCATATCTGCAGTAGAAAAAAGAGTCTGTCATCATTCGCAAATGTTTATAACGGCTGTAGAACACTGTGCTGCCGATATATAGTGAAGCTGCAGGTGAATAGCGATGACCCATATCCAGCGTGACGACAGATTCATTTTTTAAGTTTTCATCACCAAAAGTAAACTTTAACAATGGGTAATAACCTAAAGTATCCTCATTTACAGGTTGCAGTGTGGGCTTGAATAAATAGTGGTCTGTTGTTGAATCAACAATGGATGGTGTCACTACGGCTCGACCGATACCAGCCCAGAATTTATGTCGTTTCGAGTGTGCATAAACGATACGGGCCTGCGGCTGAAGCTCAGTGCTGTTGTTTAGGGTAAAGTGCTCTACCTTGGTACCCAGTGTGGTGGTGATGCTGTCAGATATTCTAGATTCAAGCTGTAAGTAATGGTTGTAAATGTAATCGCTGTTATTAGTATCCCAGCTTATGCGTCCCCACAGAGGAAGCTGTGTATGACTTGAGTTTGGGTAAGAGGCTGTATGGCGGTGGATCATACGGACCCCTCCGCCAGCAGTTAACTCGTGGGCCGAATTTAACTCTGTTCGCACAAGGCTTTCAATATCAAGGGTGTAAAATTCGCTAGCGGATGAGGGTTCTACACTCGAATTGGCATCCCCCCACAGGCTGATTTCATATTCTGTCTGACTTAGCTGCTTTGCCCAGTCAAGGCTGATATAGCCGCCACGGGAATAGTCATCCAATTCATATGGTGATAGATGAAATGAATCAAGAGTTTTGTTATAGCTAATCACCAACCAGTTATGTTCTGATTTGTTATGATAGCCTCCGGCCTCGAAGGTCATTTGCGTATTGGAGTTTAGGTAATCAGCCCTTAAACCGGCATTATAGCTTTTCCATTTGTCATCATTAAATGTGTAGTAGTTTGATTTAACCCCTTTGGCATAGATTCTTGCTGTGGTGGTTTCAGATAGTGTCAGACCGTAGCGGTAGTTGAATTCGCGGTATTCGTGCTCACCAGCACTTACTTCCAGGTAGCTTCCCTGAGTGTCCCGGCTATGTTTAGTGATTATGTTTACTACGCCGTTTGCGGCATTGCCACCCCACATTGTTCCTGCTGTCCCGCGGATGATTTCGATACGCTCTATGTCTGCCATTAGCGTATCGACCGTATCCCAGAATGTTCCTGACATTAATGGACTAAAAACGGTTCTGCCATCAACCATGACAAGCAGTTTATTAAATAATATTTCGTTGAGTCCACGTAATGATACTTGCCAGTTATATTCGCTAATTTTGGTTACTTGTATTCCCGGAGCAAGTGCAAGTGCTTCGGCAACAGAGCGTGCTCCGCTACGCCGGATTTGTTTGTTGGAGATAACATAGACAGCGCCGGGAACGGTAGAAAGTGCCTGTTCTTTTCTGGCAGCAGATGTCACTGTCATATTCGTGACTGAGAGATCTTCAATGCTCATTGCCAGCAAAGTATCCAGTTCGTCTGCTGTTACTGATAATGAGAATAGTGTTACAACAGAAACGAAATATATTTTGCAGTAATGATGCAAGAAAGACTTAATATTTATTTGGCTATTCAAAACGTTCAAAAAGGTGGGCTAAAATTAGTTCAACTATACGCCAATAGTAGCACCAATCTCAAAAAAGTGAATAATTTCATTGGTTTGTACCGCGTGATTGGTTTTGTGTGTTTATTTTTCAGTGGGATGAATATATTTGTTTATTGTTGTTTTGGAATACCTTGTTTTAAATGTTTTTCATATTATTGATAGTAGATATACAATGCGAGATGTGTGCCGTTCTTTTGTGAATGAATGATGGGGATAAGAGTCAAAAATAACTTGGTTAAAATTGCCTTTAATTTTATTAAATATCATTTAGGAATAATGTTATTTTGTTTTGAAGTGTTTTTCCCTCATTTTTTCACACTAATTTCGTAGTGATGCCATGAGTTGCATTATTTTTTTTGTTCCCATCTCCATATTATGACTGGATGAGTGGACAGAGCTCCCTGATGAAATGAAAGGTTGGTGAAGTGGTTCGCCTAAGGTGACGAAGATGCGGGCTCCAAGGTTGCCTGTCTTGATCTCCAGTGGTAAGGGGGAGGGTTGTAATATGCCCATTTGGCGGGAGTGTAGCTGATTTCCGTTAACATACACATTGCCTGAACGAATATAGACAAATCCAGATGTTTGTCTTTTGTCGGGTTCAAAGAACCAAGCACCATATGGGGCAATCATAATATCTAAGTACGTAATTGGAATACTGTAATTAACTGGGCTGGTCACATTGTTGTAACTACCGATAAGTATTTTGGTAGTTGTATCGGCTTCTTCGACCAGCGGAATGTTAGCTGCGGCAATATTGATACTGGATGCATTGGCCATTTCCGGATCACCAGCAGGTAGTGCTGTCCACAAACTGAATGATTCAACTAATCCGTTATTAGGTCGCATTGTATCTTTGTGAATGACCCCGTTGCCTGAGGTCATAACATGGATATCACCGCTTGCCAGAGTGACATGGCTGCCTGCTGAATCTAGATGTCTGAGTCGCCCTGCGACAGGGTAACTTATTGCGTCGATGCCAGAATGACCGTGATAGTCCAAGCCAGCAGAGAGTAATACTTCTTTGGCTTTAAAGTGATCCCAAAGTACAAACGGGTCAAGTTCAGAGATGTTTTCTTCGGTAATGAAGGCCGTAATGGCTCCCGTTTTCTGTCCGTAGCGGATTTTATTTATCTTTTTTGTATTTCTCATGACCCAATACCAGCTTTTTGATGTTCCGATGTGCCCCGACAATTCAATTATAGGCAGCGGTTCACATAAAAATTGCGAGCCTTCAAGGCTGTTATATTGATTAAATCTTAGACCTTGGAAGTTAAATTACTCAAGGAAGAATCATCATAAAAAAGACAAATTTATGGGGTGAAATACTGTGTTGCGGTCAGGGTGAGATCGCGAACGTTTATTGAGCAATTCAAACCGATTTGACCCGTAAATCTGTTTATGATCTTATACTCCCTTTTGCGGAGTCATACAGTGAGCATCGACGTTTTCACCCAGCATTTTTCTACCATCGAAGACCCTCGTCAATCAGCCAAGATTAGCTATCCATTATTTGATGTATTGTTCCTCACCATTTGTGCTGTTATTGCGGGTTGCGAGGGCTGGGAAGAAATTGAAGATTTTGGTGTTAGTCGCTCTGATTGGTTGAAAGAAAAAGGCTTATTTAACGACGGCTTGCCTGTTCATGACACTATCGCTCGTATTGTGTCATGCATCGAGCCATGTCAGTTACAGCGTTGCTTTGTCAGCTGGATGCGTTCTGTTTCCAAGACCTTTGATGGTGAAGTTATTGCGATCGATGGTAAGACTCTTCGTGGCTCCTACAACCGAGATGATCGCAGATCAACAATT
>NZ_CANMZV010000003.1 GCF_947502415.1 uncultured Photobacterium sp.
TAGGAAGAGAAAAGAGGAGCTGAAAAAGGTGGTCGAATAAAAACGAAATCAGTGGTCACGTCAGCCGAAATACGCACCCTGAGCTCAGTAACGGTAAAATGATCCAAATCCTTTTCGATCAACAGGTTGTAGATATGTTCATTCAACGCCACAATTTTAGACACTTTAGACACTTTAGACACCTGACATCATAAAACTTAGGATTGCTAAGTATACAGAAATCAGTAAAACTTAGACAATCTAAGATATTCAGGTCCTACCAAATGAAAACTCAGTGGCAAGAGAAAACCCAATCCCAACGCGCCTCAAAGAAGCGCGCAAAAAAGCTGGTATCACTCAAAAGGATCTGGGTGTTCGCATCGGCATGGAGCCAAGCTCAGCAAGTGGTCGTATGAACCACTATGAGAAGGGAAGACATACACCAGACATCAGCACACTTCAGAGAATGGCTGATGAGCTTGGCGTACCTTTGAATTACTTTTTTTGTGAAGATGAAGTAAGTGCTGAGCTGGCGTGCTTGATTAGCCAGTTAACTGAAAAAGAACGCGTTGAGCTTATTGAAAAATTAACAGCACAGAAAAAGCCCACTCAAGATTCATAGTGAATGGAATTAACTCAAATATGCCATCATTATATTTAATTTTTATTTAACCATTGCGCCATCAAAAAACTGGAAATCGAATCCTGACGAGGCAATTTGAAGCCATCAACGTCATCACCATATTCAGCAAATCGCACTAGTTCATCACGAGAGAACCACTCCGCTGACTCTATTTCATCTTTATCAACATTAATTTGGTCAGTCTCAGCAATGGCCGTAAAACCAAGCATCAAGCTGGATGGGAATAACCAAGGCTGTGAAGCTATATACTTAACATCACCAACAATAATTCCTGACTCTTCAAACACTTCACGCCTAACTGCCTGCTCAAGCGTTTCACCTTGGTCAACGTACCCGGCGAGACAAGAATAAACACCTTTAACCCAGCTTCGCTGCCTACCCAACAAAATCCTTTCGACACCATCGTCAAACTGCTTCGTCACGATCATGATGACCGCAGAATCGGTTCTAGGGAAAGTCTGGTAGCCACAGACAGCGTTAGAACAAATAATGGAGTGTCCGGCCTCAATGGGCCGTGTAGGGTGTCCACAGCGGCCACAAAAGCGATTATTTCTATGCCAATGACATAACCCTCGGCTCAACATCAAAACGGAAGCTGTACCGTTATCTAACTGTGGGGCTATTTGCCGTAACTCACTCCATTGTCCTGAATCTGAAAATTGTCTGGCATCGACCATACCAGCACCACTGATATCAACTGCGAACACAGATTGACCGGACTGCCCCCCCAAAAAGACCATTTCTGAACCTGCCAGAGAAAACGAAAGGATTTGTTCATAGCTAAAGAAGATCGGCTGGTATGAGTCTCGGCATACAAGGTTTTTATCCTCACAGAGGATGAGAAAACCAGCATTCAGCATTTGACCTTTAACCCAAGAACTGTCTTTTCGTTGAGTCGAGTATCTATCTAGTGTCATCGCAGAAAATCTAAGCATGGGCTGCTTGTTCCTTCTCATTTTCTTGGTCTACCTTGATGGCGCGGTCAATATCCATTTCAAATGCGTTTAAGAGTGAACTCATCTTTTCAAGGGTTTCGGTTGCTGTCATCCTAGAGTCCTTCAGATCAGCCTTCATGACATTAATCTCATTTTTAACTACATCGACTGCTGATTTTAAAGATATTGCATTGTATGTCTTCCTAACCCCAGCCAAATCTGCGAATGCAAGGTTTATGTATGTATCAAGAGAGGCTAACTGGGTATGACCAGACCACTGTTGTAGCTTCATTTTAAATTGCTCGGTGTTGAGCAAGGCCCTTTTAAATTCATCCTTATTGTTAAACTTGTGCTCTAGGATGACCTGTTTCATTCGCTCGGTAAGATAAGCATGGCGGATAAGGTGTGCAAAGGCACCTTCTTTGATGCCGGCTGCATGTTTATACCTATTAAAGTAGGTACTAAGGGTATTTGAGCCTAGGGGGTTCCCCTCTTGAACATGTTTCTCTCCAACACTAATAAACACAAACCCATGATCGTTTTGCACACCAATTGACCGCTTAATGACCTTACGCCGAACTTTAGTTATATAGTCTCTCAGGTTATGCAGGTACGTCACTGAAACGGGAACTTTGCGTGTGTGATCAGTCTTCCGTTTAAGCGTAGTAAACTGCAAACTAACAGTGTCACTCTTACTTTCCTTGGCCTCTTGTAGCGCAGCCTTGACATCATCAACGTGTAAAAGCATGACCTCGGTACGTCTTGCACCAGTCTGCTCTAACGTCTGGTAGATCATAGTGTCACGTTGTTTAATATCAGGGTTATTGTGTTTGTTGATTTGCGCCTTGATGGCGACAGCAGCGGTGTGAGAAATAGGGAGTCGTTTATTTTCAGAGTCAGGCTTTGGAAATGAACTGTGGTGATAATAAAACTCTATCTTAGGCTTTTTCATCCCTTCGACAAATCTTTTGACTTCCTTTTTTTCAATTTTAATAGCATTAAAGTCCTCTTCACCAACCAAGGTTTCGTGGGCATGAAAATCAGCGACAGTCGTTATAAATTCAATACAGGCTCGGCCAATCTTGATAACCTGATTAACTCCTCTCACCCTATTGCCAAACTTGTCTATTTCCGCTTGCAAACCACGGATAAAGAGTTCGAATCGATCATCACTTAATGCAGTAAACGCCCAGTCATTTTTGTAACAGAAACGGATCAAGTGAGATATGTTTGAGGCATAGGTTTTCAGCGTCCCCCCGTCAACCTTTCGCGATAATGAGCGATTATAACACCCCAACATATAAATATTGGCTTCTGTGCAAGGAATGCCATCTGGGTATCGAATAAAAGGGATACCTGACGCATCTTTTGTGATGAGGTTATTTTTCCGTTCTGTTGAGTATGCAGACCACAATTCAAACTCAGAATCGATAATATTATAGAGCTGTCCCTTATTAGCCATCCGACAACTCCTTTAATAGTGCCTTATTGTTGATAAAGCTGACTATCGCGCTGATTTTTTTACGTTGTTCAACCCAGTCCGCCTGTAATTGGCTATTTCCAGACCTTATGGCATAGTTACTTGCGGTGTCTTTGATACTAGATAACAGAGCTGTCAGCATGAGGTTGTGCTTTTCTAGAATTTCAATCTTTCGATCTAATTCTTTCACAGTCAGTTCTAAGCCCTTTTTTGTTGTTCTATTAGGCTTTTCTCCTTTGCCACTCTCATCTTTTAATGCCTCTAATGCAAGTTTCCTTCTCGCATTGAGAGCATCGTAGCCACCTTCCAACACCTCATCAGCATTTGATTCTTGTGTGTTTTTTGAGCAAGGTGTTATTCCATATTTTGCATTGTCATACTTAGCAAGAGCACCTTGGCTCTTTAAGACACTCCGCAGCGTTTCATCTGTAGTAAAGTCGGCAGGTGCTTGAATGATGTCATTTAGAAATGACATCACATTCAGTACAGACTGCTGATTTTGTTCTTTTTTTTTCATTTCGGTCATCAGAATTCTTCCGTAACGCGCAAGATCAACTTGTAGTCTGTAATGACAGTGCCGTTTTCGTCTTTGACAGTAAAGAATTCGGGTTCCAGTTCGATAATTCCATCTAACAGCAACTGAGTAATGTCTTTTTCAAAATCAATCTTATCTTGTTCAAACTGTTCCTGAATCTGCTCTAGTGGGGGCGAAAACTGAGCTTCATCTTCGTCATAGTGCTCATAGTCAGACAAAACTTCACGGTAGCCCCTAAGCTTCAGGTAATCCACACCATAGCGTTCTTTCAATATGGGCGTTAACTTATCGATGTTTTCGATATCGTTATTCGTTAACCCCTCACGGATACATCGAGCTTTCACACCAGCCAACACTTCTCCCTTTAGGCCTTCGGTCACGTAGTGATATAGGTGTTCTGTGTCTGTATGGCCGAGAAAGTGACGAAGGATTTCCAGGCTAGAAGAGCCGAGTTTCCAGAAGAAGACCATCGCAAAAAAGCGTCTCAGCTGATGTTGTCGAATATAGTAGCGACGCACATCTCCTTCAGCATACTGCATCGTAGGCAATTCAAAGTAATCACAAAAAGCATCAAGGCAGGTGTTATAACTCGACACTTTAATGCCTATAAGCGTTACTACCTGTTGATCAACAAAAGAAAACAATGTTGCTTCTTTCTTGCTGACTTGCTTATCTTTAATCAATTTTTCGTTAAATTTTTCAAGCTTGTATAGCAGACCCGCCACACTACGAAGGATTGGCCTTGAAAGGGTTTCACGCAGGGCTTCGTCACCACCAACCCCTGATTTTCTATTGTCAAAAATCAGGTCAAATTCCACCTTTTTAGAGGATTTTAAATTCGGGTCTACATCAGACGGCAAAAGACAATTGGTAGGATGTAAATCCATCAACTCTCCAATCCGTCTCGCCATGGTTGCACCAGTAATTAACTGAATACTTCCCATAAGCACATAGTACAAATCCACAAAGCCATGGTTCTGTCTGCGCAATTCAAATCGGTCAGGGGCTTTTCCGCCTACTGCCCATTGGCAAACGCCTAATTCAATCAATTGAGGTGAGACATGCTCTAAGAACCCCTTGTCCTTGTAGTGCGCAACAACTCTTTGTTCTGTCCTTGATGCTCTTTTTTGCTTTTCCTTCGGTAGATGCTTCAAGACTTGATGCATGGAAGCGAGTAAGGCATCAGCGTACTTAAAACAGAAATCGAAAGCTTCGGCCATAGCTGAAAACACAATATCTGCAGGTAGCGTAGTAAAACGCCCAGAGTTGCGCACAATAACCAGTTCACTAATAGTTTTTACGTTGATGTCATCGAAAGTCTTATCAGAACAAAGGCTCACATTATCAACGCCGATATGCCCTAATCCTTTAAATGCTGTAAGAACAAAACCTAAACCTTTTTCTCCTACCCCACTAGTTTCATTATCGGACACAGGGACAGGACAGTATTCCGTCGAGCTTTCTTCTGGAAATATCGCTAAGGAATTAATCTGCGGTGGCTTTGTTGATTCTCCATAGAGGGTTTGCTGTTTGTAAAAAATATTTATGAAGTATTTAGCGTTAGGTGTCGGGAATCGACTTTTGCCTTTTACATAAGCCCCCTCACTATGCAAAAAACAACACGCCTTGACGATTTGAGCTTCTGTCAGAAAGAGTTCATTTTCATATTCATGAATAATCCGCGTGACGTATGGGAACTGCTCGGCAAATATTGTAGCAGCCGCATCAGACACCGTTTCGATTTTTTCCAAGAGATAATCACGAGTCTTTTTTTTATAACGGTAGAGTTGAGACACCCCTCCTTCCACATACTGTACGAGCAGGTCTTGAACAAAATCGCTATTGACTGCAAGCATATGCCGCTCTGCAAGATTGATATCCGCAGCGCGGAGCAATATCGCATCAATTAGCCATAATCGTTCTCTAATCTGTCTATAGGTGGTATTAGGTTTTAACAATTTACCACCATTTAATAACGGGTTCCCCGCCTGTATAAGCCAACACTTAAATGTATTGAGTAATGGTCTTTGCTTGACTGATATCAGTGTTCTGCCATCATTAAGTGGGACATTAAAATCAATAGTGAGTGACTTTCCACCCACTTTAATTTTCCAAATATCATGTTCAAATTCAGTACCATCGGCAAACCAATCGGGGGGATACTCATCATAGCCGAACACGGACTGAATTGGGGTGGCAGCCTTGGATGTCACAGCCAGTTGCTCATGTATGGGCATGTTAGCAACAATCTGCACAAAAGCCGCAGACTCTTCTTTCGTGAAATTAGCCATGTGCTTTTCACCCGAAAGGATCTGTGCTTTCAGTTTCGTGTTATCAACAATTAAGCTGACTGACATAGGATGACTCCCTCGATAAGCTCAGAATTCAGTGGGTTATTTGTTGCAGTATGGTACATATCCCTGATCTCATCACTGATTAACTCAGCATTGCCAAAACTGTTACCTTTGCGGTTTTCAAGCGCTAAAGAAATGTGTGACAATACAAACTTAGCGGCCTCGTACCAATCTTTAGCAAACTTAGTCAGCTTCGTTTCGTCCGATATAGTATCCACGGTTGCGACCAGTGCCATGAAAAGCTGCAATAGGGAAGTGGATATTAGGAAAATACCGTCATCAAAATCACACACCTCGTCGTTTGCAATGTCCTCCGCTTTCTTTTTACCAGTCCAAATATGATGAGGTAGTTCTCCAAGACCATGGTTACCCAAAAAGTGTTCCAACTCGTCTGGTTGAAGATCTATTGCATCAAACAGGTAGGGGGAGTCCTTCATGGCTTCATACACAATCGCGTTTTGGAACTGACGAATCCAACGGTTGGTAAAGTAATCCCACAGCGTTTTTGGTAAATACCTACTAATCTGGTCAGCACGATACTTTTCATGCCCCAATGCATCTGCCATTGCATGGACACTCTGAGTTTCAAAATAAACACGGACACCCACCGCTGAGCGCATTCTGGCGTGAGTTAGGTTTTTAGATATACTGATCGCAAGCGTTTCTGTTTTATGCTCTGAAGCTTCAGACAACTTCTTAATTAGCTCTTTAGTTTTTTTATTATTTGCGCTGTAGGTTTGCGCTCCACTGGAAATAGTCTCAGCCGAGATCAGCATTTTTCTAAAGCTGTCATTAGATTCTTGTTTAAGCTGAGTTCTAAGCTGTTGTGTCAGCTCAAGGTATTCATCTATCAGCTTCTTTGACTCAACATTAAGTTCCACTTGCTGCTGCGCCAGTTTTTTTCCTTTACGCTCCTTTTTACTAAGTGCAATCCACACACCATTTACTTCCCTGTAGCCACAGAGGTTGCCTTTGTCATCGTACAAGTCCCAACTTTCAAGCCAAGACGGAGTGATGCATGGATGCATCTCGATAAGTAAGAAACAAAACACCTGCATGATGGTGACTGTTGGAAGCGCAAATAACTGTGTGAAATCGCTGGATCTAGCCGCTTTATTACCTGTTAGCCATTTAGCATAATCACCTACACCTTGTTCTCTGCGTCTGAAGCCGTAGTGTTTAAAACTGGCGCAAACATTTTCCATTTGGGTCATATCAACAGGATTTCTATCCCCACAGCCCACTAATACTGGCCTCACCTGTCCTCTTTCTGCAAGTGTCTTGAAATTATCGAAGTTTTTCATCGTCTCATTCCAAATCGTGCGACAATGAAATGTGACGTGTTTGATATCATCCTTTATTGACTCAAAAATAAGTTCTTTTGCTGCTGAATCACTATAAGACAGAGGGATGGGGGTAATCAGTTTTTTATTGAATGCATTACCATTCTTATCTTTCTGATTTTTTGTTTTTGATGTTACCTGTTGCCCAGAGGTCTTGAATTCTGGCGCAAACAGTTCATAGCGGGGCTTTCCGACAAGCCCACTCTTAACAAATATCTCAGTGAATCCAGTAAGCGCTGTTCTCCACAGCGTATGAAATGTTTTCAGGCAATTTTCAGACTGCACAGCATCATTTAAGCATAGTGAATAAATACAACTTATGGTCTTATTGATATTTTTGGATGACATTACATCATGAAAAGTGTGACTATCACTGGCAACAATAGGAAGCTTGTTAATGATGTAGACAAGAGATTTTATATTAGTTCCAAGGGTCGCATGAGCTTCTTTTATAGCATACCGTTTTACTGCCTCATAGATTTGCGTTGTGAGCATTTCGTCATAACTAAAATATATCGATGACAAGTCAAGGAAAGCCGTTTTGCCATCTTTGGCTTCTACAAACCAACCTTGATAAAAAAGTCGCACTTGTTCGTCAACATTGAAGTTTTTCTTGTAGTAATCAACCGCAAGCTGCGCATCAACCGATACACCAACTTTTGAGAATTTAAACGGCAGGTTTACAAAAGGAATCCGCATAGCAAACCTTGCTAAGGCATATTTATGATTTACCGAAGAGCTAAGTTCCGTATAGATAAAGCCAACAAACCCCTTCAGAACATGTTCAGTAAATTTTGCGTCATTGGTACTGATAAACTTAAATTTCGTGGAAGTTATATGAAGAAAAGCATTTAACGGAGTAGCAAGTAATGAGGCTCTGCCTTGTTGGGAAGGAGGATTTATTGAGCGTAACAACTCATCTATCGCTGGCTCCAAAAACGTTAAGGGATAATTGTTTAAATACTTTAGATGAATCACTCCGCCTCCCATGCAACAACGCACACATTGAATATGCACGCAGTATTGGTGGCTATCTGATAATTGTCAATTTTTTAAATGCGTTTTGAGAGGCTTTTTTTACTTAAAGCACAGGCAGGGCGGGACATCTAAGAAAATTGATAAAAAGGTCTTGTTGAGGAAACGCAAATTTCGCCATGCAATACTTCTTCCCCGGTACTGATCATTGCTACTTGCAACTTGCTTCCCCTTTCATTGACATAATTAATTGCTTTCTATACACCTTATACCAATTTCTTGCAGCAGTAACAGATTAATACCGCCGCGGCTATGCCTACAAAAGCTTAGCGTTCAAACAAACCCAATCCATCCATACCAGTAAGATGTAAACCCAGGTTTACACCAAAACGCAATAGTTGACAGTCAAGAAAACTACCTTTAAGGTAGCTGACAGTCGCAATCATCACTGAATGATGTATTCGTAGGCACTAGAACTAAAGAAAAGGTAAACTCACGTGAAAACTCACTTCAGCTACACCTGCTATCGATAGCCACAATGGCTCGATCAGGTGTAAAGATAAGTTACCACTCAGTAACAAGTATTCATCTCGATTTCGCCATTGTGGCCATTTCCTTCTCAGGGAGATAGACCACAGGTCGGCGTCCTTTCATATTGCCAACCTCTCCCACAACGCATAACGACAGCAAACACAAATATTTGGGAGCAACAAATAGAATGAGTATGAACAAAACTTTCGGCAGCACACTGATCATTGCCGGAACAACCATTGGTGCCGGTATGTTGGCACTTCCACTGGCTTCTGCCGGTTTAGGCTTTGCCACAGCAACACTGACTATGTTCGGGATCTGGGCGCTGATGAACTACACCGCGCTGCTAATGCTGGAAATCCACCAGCACGCTGACAAAGATGCAACCTTACATACCCTTGCCCACCAGCTATTAGGTAAAAAAGGACAACTGATTGCCAGCTTCGCCATGATGTTCCTTTTCTACTCGTTATGTGCCGCATACATTGCCGGTGGTGGCTCGCAACTTAACGACAAACTGAATAACTGGATGGGGCTTAACGTCGGCCCGCAAACCGGCACCATTTTCTTTACCCTGATGATTGCATCGGTGGTTTCTGTCGGCACCCACTCTGTTGATATGGTTAACCGCGTTCTCTTTGGCCTGAAGATTATTGCGCTGACTGTCATGCTGTGCCTGCTGGCTCCGCATGTACAAGGAGCTCACCTTATTGAAATGCCAGTAGAAAAAGGACTGCTTCTTTCTGCTTTGCCGGTAATCTTTACCTCATTCGGTTTCCACGGCAGCATTCCATCTATTGTTCGCTACGTCGGGCTGGACATGAAAGCACTACGCAAAATTATACTCATCGGCTCTGCCACACCTCTGATGATCTATGTCGTTTGGCAGATTGCCAGCCAAGGGGTGCTTAGCCAACCAGATCTTATGGCTAGTACTACCCTAGGCGCTTTCATTGCAACACTGAGCAATATGCTACACAATCCAATGGTCAGTCAGTCTGTTTCTATCTTTGCTGATTTGGCGTTGGCAACCTCGTTCCTCGGGGTAAGTCTGGGCCTGTTTGACTTCCTGTCTGATACCCTGAAACGTGACAACCAGGCCAAAGGCCGTGTCCAAACTGCTTTGGTGACTTTTGTTCCACCACTTTGTTTTGCTCTGTTTTACCCTCAAGGCTTCATTATGGCTCTTGGCTTCGCAGCAATCGCACTGGTTATCCTTGCTATTTTCCTACCAGTCGCAATGGTTAAGGCTCAACGTCGCCAACGTCCGGCAGACTGTAATGGCTACAAAGTCAGTGGCGGAACACCGGCACTGGTTACAGCTGGTGCCTTAGGTATCATGATTATTACCGCCCAGTTCCTGCAAATGGCCGGGATTATTCCTGCCGTCGGCTAACACATACCTCTCATCTAAATTACAAAAAGGCTTGCATATGCAAGCCTTTATTCTATGTTGAGCTAAAAAACTCAAAACAGAAACGAAAATTCGTCAATCCACCACTAAAATACAAGTTTTAACATGAACTTTTCAATTTCAGGCTAGGAATTCATGTTTATTTCAGAGATACTCCCAGTATTCCGTATCCTGTTCTGTTATTGTTATATTTCGGAGCGTAACTTGCGCACTACTGTTTTATCATCCATTGTCCTTGGCTGCTCGCTCAGCCCCCCGGCTATTGCCTGGAATGATGTTATAACCACCAACAATACCTATAGCCAAACCACATTCCTAAACAACCATGCCAGCCAGGTACATCATCCCAACTCAACAAGCATATCGACACCTGAACCAAACAAAACACAGTCAATTAATACTCTCCCAATGCACCTTTCTGTTGCACAGGAGAAAGACTGGGATTACCTTATCGGACAGTCCTACACCATTTTTGGTCTCAGCCTGGCCACTATCGGCATGATGACTTTATTACCTGAAAGCGTCACTAACTGGGATGAAGAAGATCGTAACTTAAGTAACCTTGGTCAAAATTGGTGGGATAATATCACTGAAGGACCTGTATGGGATCAAGATGCGCATTACCTGAACTATATAATGCACCCTTATTTTGGCGGAGTTTACTATACAGCGGCACGCCATGCCGGTTTTAATGAGTGGGATTCATTTTTATACTCAGCAACGATGTCGACATTTTTCTGGGAATACGGAGTCGAAGCATTTGCCGAAGTTCCTTCCATTCAGGATGTTATCGTCACCCCGTTATTTGGTGCCGCGGTGGGTGAATGGATGTTTCTGGCCGAAGCCGATATCACTTCAAACGGTGGTAAAGTCATGGGTTCAAAAACCCTTGGCGATGTCAGCCTGTTCTTCCTCAACCCCGTTGGCCACATCCATTACTGGATGACGAACTGGTGGGAAGGTGATACTGATGTCAGCCTGACCTACACCCCGTGGTTCGGCAATACCGATGCTGCCAGCTTTGCATTGAATGCCGGTGCCAACTATGATCACCTGTTTGTTGGCTTACAAGTCCAATTGAAACTTAACTAACCAATTACAACATCATCAAGCTAAATACTCCTAAAACCCTCTCAAACATCTAGAAATTATTCAGCTTAGTATTATGCTAATGAACAAATCCCAATCATTCTAGATAGTTAACACCTTTCCGTTTGTATGACCATTCCCTTAATTAGTGAACCAGCCTCACGAATTCCCACTTGGCTCATATTTATATATTGCTTTTTAAGCTAGCCTGCTAATCATAATTCTCAAAATAAAATTGCACACATCGGCAATGGACCATACCTTCTCACTTTTTAACCGCCTTCAGTCGCCTGTCTGGGTTTACGATATCCATCGTAAAAAAATCATTTGGGCCAACTCTGCCTCATTACCTCTCTGGGAAGCCTCGACAATTGAAGAACTTACCTCACGAGATCTCGGCGCAGACATGTCAGAAGCAGTTAGTGCCATGCTCGATGATTACCAGAAGCGATTTCAAAGCGGGAATGCCATCAAAACCTGGTGGTACTTCTCGCCTAATAACACGCTGAAAAAAGCGCTTTGCCATTTTTCCGGTATCCCACTTCCTGACGGTAGTACAGCCATGCTCGTCGAAGTCGTCTCTGAAGAATCGAGCTTACGCCGCGATCTGGCCTTTTCCGGTTGTTCCAACCTTGCATTGCTGTTCTCTGCTGAAGGTGACTTGATCAGCGCCAATAAAGCATTCAGCCATTCATTCGGCTCACACTTAAACGATCTTGCGAATTTTCTCGGTGACATCACGCAAGCACAAAACTGGATTAATGAAGCCAGGCGCTACGGCACACTCCATCAGAAAAAGCTGTGCTGGACAGGAAAAAGTCATTATTGGTTCGATATTGATGGCAAGTGGCTATATGACAAACAGCAACTTTTACTGAATCTGGTCAATATCAGTCAGGAGAAAGAACAGCTCCATACCGCCAAATATAATGCTGAACATGACTTTCTGACCGGGCTGCTTAACCGACGTGGCATTAGCAATGCCATCACAGAAAATCAGCACAACCAGCAACACTACAACCTGTTCTTCCTTGATGTTGATGGCTTCAAGCTGGTCAATGATACCTATGGCCACGCCATTGGTGACAAGCTGCTGCGGGCGATTGCTATCCGCTTGCAAGAGTGCGTGAAATTCAAAGGATTACTGGCACGATTTGGTGGTGACGAGTTCATCATTCAAATTGAGCAGCGCAACATGACGAATCCGGCCCATTTTGCCAAGGACATCATTGCTGCGCTCAACAAGCCATTTCACCTTAAAGAAGTTGGTGAACTGTCGATCGGCTGCAGTATCGGTATTGCCAGTTTTCCGGATGATGCCAAGGACATTGAAACCTTGATCACCCAGGCTGACATGGCAATGCACCGCGCAAAACTACGCGGCCGTAACCGCAGCCACCGTTTTTCACCAGATATGGCCGATGCACTCTATCGTAAAATGATCCTGCGCCACCATATGACGATGGCACTGGAGGAAGATGCTTTTGAACTCTACTACCAGCCAATTGTCGATCTGAAAAACCGTAAACTGAAGGGCTTTGAAGCACTAATTCGCTGGCACAATGAAGAACTCGGTCATGTTTCTCCTGCTGAATTTATTCCGTTAGCTGAGGAAACAGGACAAATTGTCCCGTTAGGACACTGGATCATCAAGACTGCCTGTCAGCAATTGGCCTCCTGGCAGAAAAAATATGACCAGAACTTTGTCATGAGTATTAACCTGTCGCGGGCGCAATTACAATCGAGTCTAGCCAACAGCATTGAACAGGTGATTCAGATATTTGATATTGACCCTAAGCAACTGGCACTTGAGTTAACCGAGTCGACTATGTTGCAAGAGTACGACGAGGCCAAGCAATGCCTAAAAGATCTCGACGCCCTGGGTATTGAGCTCTACCTAGATGATTTCGGCACAGGTTACTCCTCGCTTTCTCAGTTACAGGATCTCCCGATCAGTACAGTGAAACTGGATAGAAGTTTTGTTCAGGGGGAACATAAAGGCAGCCAGGCGATTATCGAAGCTACTCAGGCTATTTGTGAAAAGCTGGACTTAAAAGTTGTTGCTGAAGGGGTGGAAACCCTCAGCCAGTTGAAATACCTCCAGGCATGCAATTTCGATTTCTGCCAGGGCTTCTACCTCGGCAGGCCGCTACCCAGTTATGAACTTGAAGAAAGAAACTTCAGCTTACTTAACGATATCCCGGACAACCCGGCATGATCATGAAAAATGGCCTCAGCAGAGGCCACTTTTCTTTCAGAATAACTCAGGCTTTCAGAGAAATTTAGGCAGAGTGGTTGCTAACCCCCCGCAAAATAGCAATCACACCGGAAACGGAACAAAGCACCAACAATGCGTAGCGTAACCACTCCGCCTTGATCTTGTCTTGGATCCGGTAAGCCAACCAAGTCGCCAAAATTGGTGCAGGCAGGATCATCACACCGTATTTAAAATGCCACCAACTAAAATGCCCTGTTGCTGTCAATGCCATCAGTGATAACACGCAACTAAAAGCAAAATACCCTGCAAGGTTAGCACGCAGCTTACCAGCTTCGGCATGTTGCAACACCAACGCCATCGGCGGGCCACCGATGCTGGTGCTGGTTCCCATCAATCCGGATACAAACCCAGCCCAGAATAACGCTTTTGGTGTAGGCCGGATCCTGACCTTCATTAGACTAATGACCACCGCCAGCAGCACACCTGCGCCCAACACTAATGCAAGTGAGTCAGCTGTAATATAGAGCAACAACATTCCCGCCGCGATCGTACCCGGCACCCGCCCGATAAACGCCGCTGTCAGCCCTTTCACTGACAGCATCCTACGGTATTGCCACATATTGATGAGAGACAATACCAAGCCAACCAAGGTAATCATACCAGGCACAAATCGAGGCTCAAAAAAGTAGACAATGGGAGCGGCAACAATCGCCATCCCAAAACCGACCGTACTTTGCACAAAGCACCCGGCAGCTAATGCCAAGCTGCAAAACACTAGCGCCTCCATATCCATCAATCCCTCGACTATATCAACAAGACAATCATGTTATCCGGTGAATCAGTCCAGCTCCTTACGCTGAGCATGGATCAAAATGTTTCTCGGCGTCATCGGCTTAGCACAGAATGTACCGACAGAAACCTGATAACCAAACTCTTCCATGTAACATGCCCGATCATAAACCAGCCACATCTCCAAAGGCCGCCTGAACAGCTGACGCACAAGCTCCATTCGTTCAACAAAGCGAAAACGCTGCTCACCCTGCCGTTGCCAATTGTCATAATCAACACCATCGGGCAACGTAAGCCCCTTTTTCTCTGCAGCCCACTTGCAAAATACAGCAAAACCCTCATTTAATAACACTTTCTGGACATTAGGTACGGGCATATACTCATCACAGCCACGAAGATATCGTTGCAGGCTGTCAAAACCAAGCCGGAAACTCACTTCGACAAAGCGCTGACGACGCACCCGCTCACCGGCTGTCACGGTTTCCTGCAACGGCAAACGAAGGTCATGCTTACTCAGCACCAAATCACTTTGCTTTCCAATGCGGGATAGCGGCTGATAGTGTTTATCGCGTATCAAATGGTAACAACATGGAGATATTGTCACCGCCTTACCTTGCTTTGCCGCTACACGCTGCAGCAAAGATACATGCAGATCGCCGCAAGCATGAAGGGCCACCGCATGCTGCTCTGAACAAATGTGATGTTCACTTTCAGGAGCAAAAGCATCGCCATGGACAAAACGAATAGGTAACTGAAGCTGACGAGCAGCAGACTCCCCCTCTTCACACAACGTTTTTTGCCACTCCAGGCTAGTTACCGGCTTCCTGTGACTCGCAGCCAACACCCGCCCGAGGTGCCCTTTTCCCGCACACCACTCTAACCAAGGCAACTGTAGAACCGGAATCGCACCATTAAATGCTGTAATTTGCTGCCACTTACGGCCAGGGATTCCAACATCCAGACCTTTAGGTAACGGTTTGTCTTCTATTGGATAAGCCTCAACCAAAGACAGTTGATAAAGCTCTGGCGCATCAGGAATCCACTCAGCAAGCGCATCCGCAAGAGCTTTACCATCCTCGATATAGTTCGCAACGGCTTCATCACTTAATGACAACAGCCACTGACAAAGCCCAGCCTTATTCTGCGCCCAGACCAACTGGTCTGATGCAAAGGGCATGAACTGCCAGAACTCGATATTTTTTATCAATAACTCATCAAGGCGATAAAACTGCGGGAAATTCCCAGGCATGGCATTACTCTTAAAATTGTTAGGTAACTACAACAAACAGCCGGCTATTTTATACTAGGGGCTGCCAGTATTCCTATCCCTCCGGCAACAGATATATCAACCAGGATAAGAAAGTATTCAGCCATGAAGTGAATATGGCTGCACAGGAAAAACGATCAAATGCTTATGCTGATAGGTAAGATGTAGAGCAAACAGAAAGGGCTGCAATTAGCAGCCCTTTCGTGAAGATATGTAATCGATTATCTGACCGGCAAATCCATGGTGGCAAACATCGTCTCGATTTCTGTATTGCTTTTCAGGGCAACCGCCTGATCAACCACATTCCGCGTCAGGTGTGGCGCAAAGCGCTCCATAAAGTCATACATGTAAGAGCGTAGAAAAGTCCCTTTCTTAAAGCCGATCTTAGTCGTACTGGCATCAAAAATATGGCTCGCATCAATGGCAACCAAATCACTGTCAGTAGCCGGATCCATTGCCATACTTGCAATAACGCCGACTCCGATGCCCAAACGCACATAAGTCTTAATCACATCAGCATCAGTAGCAGTAAAGACAATTCGCGGCGTCAGGCCCGAACGGTTAAAGGCACTATCCAGCTCAGAACGACCAGTAAAACCAAAGACATAAGTCACCAGAGAATACGCCGCCAAGTCATGAATAGTAATCTCTGCTTTCTTCGCAAGCGGGTGATCAGCCTTAACCACAATAGAACGGTTCCAGTGGTAACATGGCAGCATGATCATATCCTGATACAAGTGCAATGCCTCGGTCGCAATGGCAAAGTCCGTCGTTCCCTTAGCGACTGCGTCGGCTATCTGGGATGGTGTTCCCTGGTGCATATGCAACGAAACTTTAGGATAACGAGCAGTAAAGCCCTGAATAACAGGTGGAAGTGCATAACGGGCTTGAGTATGGGTTGTCGCAATGTTCAGCGTGCCCATCTCCGGATGGGTATGTTCACCCGCGACGGATTTAATACTCTCGACGCGTGACAAAATGTCGCGGGAAATCCGCACAATATCCTGCCCGGCCGGAGTCACTTTCGTCAGGTGCTTACCGCTACGCTCGAAAATCTGAATACCCAGCTCATCTTCCAGTAAACGTACCTGTTTGCTGATGCCGGGTTGAGATGTGTATAAGCTCTCTGCTGTAGAAGAAACATTAAGGTTATGATTCACAACCTCAACAATATACCTTAACTGTTGTAATTTCATGGTACCGCCCAACTTATAGTCCGTTACATCATATCAGTGCAACCATGTATTTCATCATGTTATATATCGAAACCTGTTATTTTCATAGCATTTCTTTGTTAATTTACTAGTCGTTAACGCTTTTTTATTTTGAAAGCGTGAGCTGAGGAGAAGATGCGGACAACCATGTTTCTAGATGTTTCAGATGTTCAACAAAACACGATACCCTTTATTCTTTTTATCGATAGAGATATCAAAATTAATACTCCCGCTATACCCCATTAACCAGATAGTGTATCTTATATGGCTCGACTAAACCCACGGAAGACGGAAGACAGACGCATCTTATGAGTATACCTTTAATCATTGGTCTCATTGCATTGCTGCTAATTCTGATCGTTGGCTACAACATCATTATTCAGTACCGCCAGCGTATCGAAAACACTAAGCACCAAGAACTAACCAAATACATTGCCATCATTGATGCAACTGAGGAGCTGATCGGTAACGCCCATCACCTACCTTACAGCAAGGACCTTTTGGTGTGCCTGAACCAACGTGTACTGCATGCTCTGGAAGGCATGAGAGATACCGATCCATCGGATAAATCATTTCCGGTCAGGATTAAAAATGTTTCAGAACAGATGCGCCAGCTTAAAGAAACGTATTCTGACGCCGATGTCAGCCCATTTAAAGTACCAAGTACCGATAAACAAGCTATTGGTATGCTACAACTGGTCAAACGGCTGAAAACTGTCATTAAAAACGAACACAGCAAGGGACGGATGCCAACTCAGGCTTTCGTAACCGAAAATGCCCGCCTGGAAGGCATTCAGCTACGCATCAACATCGAAAACGTTATCAAACGTGCCAATGATGCCCGTATCAAGCGACAGCTGGGTACAGCAAAACAGTTGCTGAAAAAAGGTATCGACGTACTGGCGAGTAAAAACGATAACTACGCTAATCAAGCCCGAGATAAGCTACAGGCAATGCTCAGTGAAATTGACAACAGCCAGAGCCGTAATCAGGAGCAAGAACGCCAGCAAATTATCGAAAAAGAACAAGATGAACTGGATGTTCTATTCCAGCCAAAACGTAAATGGTAACCTCTATTTAGTCGAATATTCAAAAAGGCCGCTCATGCGGCTTTTTTTATTTCTGCGCTCAAATTCACTCTGCAACCTACACCGCAACGCAATTAACTCAGTTTGTTATACTCAGAAACTACACAAGGCTACATTTCCAGCCAACAACAATAAATTCAAGACTCAACAGAACTCAGCCCATGAACGACAATCAATACCTGATTGACGAGTTGTTAGCGCCAATCAAACAGTTCCTCCAATGCGACACTCCTGATTCCTGGATAGCAGAAGCACGCAAGCCTGAAAAACTGCCGGCACTACTTGTCGATCACTGTAACTGCGAACTTAAAGCCAGCCAAACAGCCATGTACCTGATCCGCAAATACGCAGTCGATGCCAATAGCGGCAAAACATTGCTTGAGTGGGCAAAGCCTTATGAAGATTTTGTCTATGGCAAGGTGCGAGATACGACTCTATTCCACGATAAGAAAAACGGACTGTCAGCAGAGCTGACACCACGTGATGATTTCCCTTTCGGCAAAGAGCTTATCAACAAGATGGTTCGCCTGATCAAAGAAGAATTCCACCACTTTGAACAAGTACTGGAAATCATGGAATCACGGGCTATCCCGTACAGCAACCTGAAAGCGGGTCGCTATGCCAGGGAATTAATGAAAATTGTACGCACCCATGAGCCGGGAGCGCTGGTCGACAAGCTTATCATCGGTGCCTATATCGAAGCCCGCTCCTGTGAACGGTTTGCTAAACTGGCTCCCTATCTTGATAACGAACTGAAGAAGTTCTATATATCATTATTACGTTCAGAAGCACGCCACTATCAAGATTACCTGACCCTGGCCGAACAAATTGCCGGTAAAGACATAGCAGAAAGGATTGAAGCCATTGGGGCCAGAGAAGCTGAACTTATCACCAGCTCAGACGATAACTTCCGTTTCCACTGCGGCGTTCCGGCCAAAGCCTAATAGACTCACATAAAAAAACCGCCTTTCGGCGGTTTTTTATTATTTCTCAGCTTTCTCTTTCTTAGGCTTCTTACGCTTGTCAGTAATTTCCCACTTACCGTCAATGAAGAGCCCAGTCCAACCCGATGGCTTGCCTTCAATTTCTGAGCGGATGTAGTTTTCTTTAGTCTTACGACTAAAACGAACTACTGTAGGGCGACCATCCGGATCTTCTGTTGGTGCCTCTGCCAAATATTTGAACTTCGGAGACAGGCGCTCTTTAAAACGTACCAGCTCTTCAACCAATGGCGCACGAGTTTCACGCGATTTAGGGAACGTGCTCGCTGCCATAAACAGGCCTGATGCACCATCACGAAGAACAAAGTAAGCATCCGGATCCTGAGAACAAGGCAGCTCAGGCAGATGTACCGGATCTTCTTTCGGTGGTGCAATTTCACCATTCTTCAGGATCTTACGGGTGTTCTTACATTCATCGTTAGTACAACCCATATACTTACCGAAACGGCCGTTCTTCAGCTCCATGTCCGAACCACATTTATCACATTCGATAACTGGGCCGTCATAGCCTTTCAGTTTGAACTCACCTTTTTCAACGATGTAACCGTCACAGCTTGGGTTATTACCACAAACGTGCAGTTTGCGCTCCTGATCAATCAGGTAAGCATCCATCGCCGTATCACACTTCGGACAACGCTTCTTGGCACGCAATGCAGCTGTTTCAACATCTTCTTCCAGAACGTTAACAATACCTTCCTCGTCGCCAAGGTTGATTGTCGTCTTACAACGCTCTTTCGGTGACAGTGCATAACCTGAACAGCCCAGGAACACGCCGGTCGAAGCAGTACGAATACCCATAGGGCGACTACAAGTCGGACACTCAATATCAGTCAGCACGATATTGTTTGGCTTCATGCCGCCTTCATTTTCATCCAGCTCGGCTTTTTCAAGCTCACCGGTAAAATCATTGAAAAACTGATCGAGAACATTTTTCCAATTCACTTCACCGTCGGCGATCTTATCCAGATTACCTTCCATGCGAGCAGTAAAGTCGTAGTCCATCAGATCCGAGAAACTCTCATCCAGACGGTCTGATACGATTTCACCCATTTTCTCAGCATAGAATCGACGTTGATCAACACGCACATAACCACGATCCTGAATCGTCGAGATGATTGACGCATATGTTGACGGACGGCCAATTCCCTTCTTCTCCAGCTCTTTAACCAATGCAGCTTCTGTAAAGCGTGCTGGAGGCTTGGTGAAGTGCTGCTTAGGCTCAAGTGCTTCTAGCGTTAAGCTATCGCCAACGTGAACCATAGGCAGCGTCGTATCTTCATTCTTACCGGATGGACGCTGTACATGAGTCCAACCAGCAAAGCGCATCGTACGTCCTTTGGCTTTCAGCGTAAAATCACCAGCCTGAACCGTAATGGTGCTTGAATCGTATTTAGCCGGAACCATCTGACAAGCCACAAACTGGCGCCAGATCAAGTCGTACAGCTTAACCGCATCCTGATCCATTCCTTCAAGGTTTTCAGCTTTCACTTCAACACTGGATGGACGGATCGCTTCGTGCGCTTCCTGAGCATTGCCCTTACTGCCATAGACATTCGGCTTGGCCGGCAAATAGTTCTCGCCGTATTCACTACCAATAAATTCACGCGCAGACTCAACCGCTTCTTTCGACAGGTTTGTCGAGTCGGTACGCATATAAGTAATATAACCAGCTTCATACAGGCGCTGAGCCAGCCCCATGGTACGCTTAACACCATAGCCTAGGCGTGTACTCGCCGCCTGCTGCAATGTCGAGGTGATATAAGGTGCTGACGGCTTACTGCTGGTCGGACGGTCTTCCCGATCAATAACCTTGTATGCAGCTTTCTCCAGCAGCGCTTTCGCTGCCATAGTCTCGGTTTCATTAACCGGACGGAATGCCTTACCAGCCTGCTGAGCAACCATCAGACGCAGGGCATCTTTACCCACTGTCTGCGTATCAGCATGGATATCCCAGAACTCTTCCGGGGTAAATGCCTTGATCTCACGCTCACGCTCAACGATAAGTTTTACGGCAACGGACTGAACACGACCGGCTGACAGGCCTCGGGCTACCTTCTTCCAAAGAAGCGGCGACACCATGAAACCAACCACACGGTCAAGGAAACGTCGAGCCTGCTGGGCGTTGACCCCATTGATATTCAACTCACCCGGCATCTCAAATGCCTGCTGAATTGCATTTTTGGTGATCTCGTTAAAAACCACTCGCTTGTAACGTTCATCATCGCCGCCGATGATCTCACGAAGGTGCCACGCAATAGCTTCTCCTTCGCGGTCCAAATCAGTTGCGAGATAAACAAAGTCTGCGTCTGCCGCAAGTTTCTGTAGTTCGTTAACTACTTTTTCCTTGCCCGGAAGCACCTCATAATGCGCTTCCCAATCGTTATACGGGTTAACACCCATCTTTCCGATCAGCGCCTTACGCTCTTTCTCTTTTTTAATACGGGCTTTCTCTTCCGCACTCAACCCTTTCGTCGAGGTTGCCGCAGCCTTCTTACCCGTACTACGCGCACCCGTAGGCAAATCACGTACGTGACCCACGCTTGACTTTACGATGAAGTCCTTACCCAAGTACTTATTAATGGTTTTCGCCTTGGCTGGGGACTCCACAATAACGAGAGATTTACCCATAATGACTCTATTACGTCCTCGTGCTCGTAAAACTTTAAAATAAAAACAGATAGTTGCTCGCTAAAAACATAAAATGGCACGGCAACGCTAGCTAATATACCAATCTGATTAAGTAACTAATCAGCAGGCATTTCCCGACGAAACCGGGTCAAATGCAAGTTAAGCAGTTACTTAATCTAATTGGTATTTACATATTGGGCTACTATCCAAGAAGGTCAACTGCTTTTTAACGAAAGCAAACTGTTTGCTCGTCCCTTCCCCACCTGTTAACAACTAATTAATAACAAGCTAATTGTAGGTTAAGACAAAACATCTCTTATCGACTGTAGCTCATCAGCCTTTACCTTGTTAATCGTCGTAAAGTGGCTGAGGGCGCTAATCATTACCACCTCCTTCCCATTTTGACTATTAAAACCCATCATTTTTTGCCGTCGCTCACATAATTTGGTCACATTAGCAGCAAAAGCACACGTTCTTTAATCAATTTGGCCGTCAAGCCCTTAGCCCGAACAAGGATTTGTTTTATCGTACCAACTTCAATAAACTGACTGCCTTCATCGCTTCCGGATTTCAACCGCCAGCCATGAATTAATCGTTTTTAAGTTCAAGAGATAACAGCATGAGCGACAAAAAACCAATTTCTGCAAGCGAATTACTGATGATCGCTAACCAACTAATTCAAGACCATGACGCCTATATTGAAGGAATGCGTGCCACATCCGTTGAAGAAAAAGACGGTGTACTGGTGTTCAAAGGCGAATACTTCCTGGATGAGAAAGGTCTGCCGACCGAAAAGACCACTGCTGTTTTCAACATATTCAAATTCTTGGCACACAAACTGTCACCGGAATTCACCGTACAGAGCGAATTCTCGGCTTGATCGAAAGCAAAACAGCCCTGCACATGCAGGGCTGTTAGCTAGCTATCCGTATAGGCCAATCGGCACTGTTAGATATCAATCGTCATCGTATCGTTATTGTCACTTTGATCTGAAGGCGGCATTCCCCGTCCCTTAGGATCTTGACCAAACTGATTTGCCCCCTTGGTACCATCCAAAATACCAAGCTCGATAATTACAAATACCGGCCCGATCAGCGGCAAAAACGTAACGATCACCCACCAACCGCTCTTATTCCTGTCGTGAAGACGTTTAATGTTCAGTGCTAGTGAAGCCCAGAACACAAAGCCCAAAATCACTAACGACAGAATATTCAGCAACGGATTCGCAGCCGTCGCTTCCGGCGTGGAATACAGAAATACCGGAAGGGAAACCAGCAACACAGGTATACTGTAAAGCCAGTAATCCCGGCGACGCATCCGGCCTTGAAGAGAAAACAGTGCCCACTTCTGATTCATTGTAAAACCTATACGATTGGGCGCTGGCCGCGGCTAATCCACTTAAGCAACAAACTATCTGCCGCTTCACCAGTAGCACCGGCCAATTTTTCCGCCAGCTTCTTACGCTGAACATAACGGATATTCAGCACCTCACGGTCCTTACACGCCGTAGTGATATAATCATCGCTGGTTCCGATATCATCAACCAAACCCAGTTCAAGCGCTTGCTTTCCGAACCAGTGCTCACCGGTTGCGACTTTGTCCAACTCTAGCGACGGACGATGTACCTCGATAAACTGCTTGAACAGTTCATGAGTTTCCTCTATCTCTGTCTGGAACTTTTCACGCGCCTTATCGGTATTTTCACCGAACATCGTCAGCGTACGCTTAAACTCGCCAGCGGTGATCTGCTCAAAATCAATATCGTTTTTCTTCAGCAGCTTATTGAAGTTCGGCAGCTGGGCAATCACGCCGATAGAGCCGACTACAGCAAATGGTGCAGAGATGATTTTATCAGCCACGCAGGCCATCATGTAGCCACCGCTAGCTGCTACCTTATCCACAGAAATGGTCAGCTTGATACCTGCCGCTTTCAGACGATCCAGTTGCGAAGATGCCAGCCCATAGCCATGAACCATACCGCCACCGGTCTCAAGACGCAGCAACACTTCATCCCCTTCAATAGCCACAGCCAGAATCGCGCTGATCTCTTCACGCAGAGCCGATACCTCGCGGGCATCGATACTGCCGTGGAAATCCAGTACAAACAACCGAGGTTCGCGGGTATGGGCAAGATCCCCTTCCTTCGCCGCCTTTTTCACCTCATTCTGACGTGCTTTGTCCTTTTCTTTATCGGCTTTTTTCTCCGCCTTGGCACGTGCTTTTAGCAAAGGCTTGTCAAACAAATGCGACTCTAACTGGTGTACCGTCTCTTTGTACTGCTCAGTCAAATCCGTCACTTCCAGTTCACCTTTTTGTGAACCATGACGACCGCTCAACCCTTTCGCTAAAACAAGAATGCTGATAATCGCAATCACTACTGTCGCGATTTTGGCCAAGAACAGCCCGTAATCAAACAAAAAATCCAATGTTGAGTCCTCACTTTTGGCAATTACCCCATTGTAACCAAGTTGTCACTTATACTGCTATGGCAATACAATAGGAAGACTAAAAAAACCAATAAGGAAGTTACTCGTGGAATATCAAATCGCTGCAGATTCACTCAAAAATCGAGTTATTCTGGTGACAGGAGCCGGTGATGGCATTGGCCGCCAGGCTGCCATCAGCTATGCAGCTCACGGTGCCACTGTTATTTTGCTGGGCCGAACTGTGGCTAAGCTTGAAACCGTATACGACGAGATTGAAACGCTAGGTTATCCCCAGCCTGCGATTATTCCTCTGGATCTTAGCGGTGCCACTAAACAAAACTATCAGGATATGGTCGAAACCATCGAAAGCCAATTTAGCCGCCTTGACGGCGTGCTACACAACGCGGGGCTGCTGGGCGTCTTGAGTCCTTTAGATCAACTTAGTGAAGATACTTTTGATGATGTCATGCAGGTGAACGTCAAAGCACAGTTCCTGATGACCCAGGCTATTTTACCGCTGGTCAAAAAATCAGAAGATGGCCGTATCATCTTTACCTCATCAACGGTCGGCCACGAAGGACGTGCTTTCTGGGGTGCGTACTCTATCTCGAAATTTGCCACCGAAGGCATGATGCAGGTACTGGCTGATGAGCTAAGTAACAGTAATGTTCGCGTCAATGCTATCAATCCGGGTGGTACCCGCACGGCTATGCGTGCCAAGGCCTTCCCTGCGGAAGATTCATCGTTGCTGAAAACACCGGCAGATATCATGCCGCTATACCTGTATCTGATGGCACCTGAAGGTAAAGGTATTCATGGTCAATGCATTGATGCACAGCCCAAACGAAAACCGGGTGCAGCAAGTTAAGTAACGGTTCACCCCCAAGATACAAAAAAAGCAGCCAATGGCTGCTTTTTTTCATCATTAAACCTGTATCCTTACTTACGAGTGCGAGGCTTAGCAGGTTTATTTTTCAGTGGGTTACGACGATTAGCCGCATTACCTGAAGGTTTACGGCGACCTTGTGACGCACCTTCTGTGTTCTTGCTGCGCGAAGAAGAACGACGGTTATCCTGGCGGCCACGGCGACCACGTGATGATTCCTCATTCACTCGTTCTTCATGACGACGAACTGCACGACGGATCTGGCGAACACCACGCTTACGTTTCTGGCCTTCAACTGTCAGCATTGTCTTGCTTTCATGTTCAAGTTCAACCATTTCACGCAGGTAGTTCACTTCCTTAAGTTCCAGCTCCATCCAGCCGCCACGCGGTAGCTCTTTGGTCAGGAATATATCACCGTAGCGAACACGCTTCAGTCGGCTTACCGTTACGCCCTGAGAATCCCATAAACGACGAACTTCACGGTTACGGCCTTCGGTAATCATCACGTAGAAAGTGTGGTTCATACCTTCACCGCCTGCGTAAACCACGTCTTCAAAACGGGCCATACCATCTTCAAGCTCAACACCGCGAACTAGGTTACGCACCATATCTTCAGTCACTTCGCCGAACACACGTACCATGTACTCACGCTCAACGCGACGACTTGGGTGCATCAAACGGTTTGCCAGTTCACCATCAGTAGTAAACAGCAACAGACCGGAGGTATTGGCATCAAGACGACCAACAGAAACCCAGCGACCTTCATTCAGGCGCGGAAGGCGATCAAACACCGTACGACGCCCTTCAGGATCATGACGAGTACACAACTCACCTTCTGGCTTGTTATAAGCCAGAACACGACACACTTCATCAGAAGGTGCAACCAATTCGACCTTGTGACCATCAATACGAACAAGAACGTTAAGATCTTCAAGACGATCGCCTAATTTGGCAACGTTGCCGTCGATACTTACACGCCCATGTTGGATCATTAATTCGATCTCACGACGCGAACCCTGGCCAGATCGAGCCAGCACCTTCTGTAATTTTTCACTCATCAGACAAACCTTTGTCGCCTTCACAGGCGTCGAAATATCATCAATAACGCTTTAAGCCCTCTTAAAGCGACCGCGAATTATGCCAAAATCCCGTCACAGATACCACATAAATGACAGAATAGATGATAAACCGTCGTAACTTTACAAGCTGACAGTCATAACGATAAGCAATCCCTTACTCATCACTTAAAGGGGTCAGGGTCTCCTCCCCCCAGGCGCACAATCTCAATTTCATCATTACTGAAATCAATCACTGTCGTTGGCTGCTCACCTAAATAACCACCATTAATAATAAGGTCAACAGCATGCTCCAGCTTGTCACGGATATCATCCGGATCCGATTCAGCGACATCATTGTTAGGCAAAATGAGCGATGTCGACATCATTGGCTCACCCAACGCTTCCAGCAAAGCCAGGGCAATAGCGTTATCCGGCACTCGGATACCAATGGTTTTTCTCTTCGGGTTCATCAGGCGGCGTGGGACTTCTTTCGTTCCTTTGAAGATAAAGGTATAAGCACCCGGAGTATTATTACGCAACAAACGAAATGCCGTATTGTCGACACGGGCATACAGCGACAACTCAGACAGATCACGGCACAGCAAGGTAAAATTATGCTTATCATTCAGGCGGCGGATCTGGCAGATACGCTCCAGCGCCTGCTTGTTCTCCAACTGACACCCCAGTGCATAACCGGAATCAGTCGGATACACGATCACCCCACCATTACGAATAATCGCTACAGCCTGGTTAATCAGGCGTGTCTGTGGTGTTTCCGGGTGAACATAAAAAAACTGGCTCATTCTTCCTCCTATAATGATTCCGAATTCAGCGGAACCTCCTCGTCAACTCGCTTCTTTTCAACGTCCCAGTCTTGCCAGACCTCAGTCACTCCCTTTGGCAACCACAGGTTACGTCCGAGCTCGGTCCACGGAGAGGCATAGTGAAAATCGGAACCTTGGGAAGCAAGCAATTTGTATTCTATTGAGTAGTCACCAAGCGTCCTACGCTCCTGCGGAGCTTGCTGCGGCTGAGAAACTTCCATTGCATCGCCCTGCGCCTCGACAAATGCAGTCAACAGGCGCTTAATCCATTTTGCCGTCATATTGTATCGACCAGGATGGGCAAGCACGGCCTGACCGCCAGCAGTATGAATGGCCTCAACCGCCTCGGCAATCGAACACCAGTTCGGCGGCACATAACCTGGGTTATTTCGGGTCAGGAATTTCTTGAATACCGCCTGCATATTCTTGGCATAACCCTGCTCAACCAGCCATTGGGCAAAATGAGCCCGGGTCAGCGTCGCGCCGTTAGCCAACGCCTTCGCACCTTCCAGCGCCCCCGGCATCCGGTTCTTTTCCAGTCGCTCAGCAATCAACTCAGCCCGAGCTTCACGGCGGGCAACCTGCTCAGCAACCAGGGTAGTGATCACAGGGTGTTCAGGGTCAATATTCAAACCGACAACGTGAATATCAAAATTTCGCCAAAGTGTCGATATTTCAATACCCTTGATGAGAGTTAAAGGCAGATTTTCTTCATCGATTGCCCGCTGCGCCGGAACTAGCCCAGCCACGGTATCATGATCTGTGATCGCAAGCACATCAACGCGTCGGTCAACCGCTCTCTTTACCAGCGCCTCCGGCGCCAAACGGCCATCCGAGGCTGTGGTGTGGCTATGTAAATCAAACAACATACATTTATTTTCTTGACTTTGTTTTTATGAACTAGTTTACTAGTACGTAGCTACCCAGTAATCACTTTAATTACAGGATATTTACATGTTACAGCAAATTCATCATCAACTCTGCGCTTTCTTTTCTTGGTGGTGTCACTTCCCTCTGCGGGTGGTGTGATTTGCTGTGCCTGACAGGCCAGAACAAACGCAAGCCCGCCCAGTGCGGGCTTTTTTATACCCGAAATTCGTAAATACCCTGACAACAAACCAAATTAAGCCTGATGCGTTAAGCGCCAAAACATGATAACGCATTGAAAATAAGGAATAACAAATGATTATCGTACTTAAGCCCAATGCAACAGAAAAACAGGCAAAAGAAATCCTAAGCCGAATAGAACAAGCAGGCCTTAAGCCGTTATATATGCCGGGTGTAGAACGCATCGTGCTGGGAGCGTTAGGTGATGAACGCATACTGCAACAGCTTCATCTTGACGCCTTCCCATACGTTGAAACTGTCAAACCCATCCTGACCAAATACAAAATGGTTAGCCGCGAAGTACAGGCGCACGACACTGTCGTTCGCTTCGGTAATGCCACTGTCGGCGGTGATAAGTTTGCCGTAATCGCCGGCCCCTGTTCAGTCGAATCCGAAGAACAATTACTGGCTGTGGCAGAAGTTGTAAAAAAACACGGCGCAGTCGCATTACGAGGCGGAGCCTACAAACCACGTACCAGCCCCTATGATTTTCAGGGCATGGGCACTGAAGGCTTGAAACTACTACACAAAGCGAACCAACAACTGGGACTTCCAACGGTTTCGGAAGTCATGGAAGTCAGCCAGATTGATTCAATGTGTGAATATATTGACTGCCTGCAAATTGGCGCTCGCAATATGCAGAACTACGCTTTGTTAAAAGCTGTGGGCGAAAGCAAAAAACCAGTCTTGCTCAAACGCGGACTTTCCGCCACTATCGAAGAGCTGTTGCTGGCCGCGGAATACATCTATGACGCTGGAAATCCTAACATTATCCTGTGTGAACGCGGTATCCGCACTTATGAAACAGCGACAAGGAATACATTGGACCTCAATGCAGTCGCCTTCCTGAAACAGCGAACCCACCTACCGGTGGTTGTTGACCCGAGCCACGGTACCGGTGTCCGCGAACTGGTGATCCCGCTATCACGGGCCGCAGCAGCAGTCGGTGCCGACGGCATTATCGTTGAATCACACCTCAACCCGTGTGAAGCACTATCTGATGGTCATCAGGCACTGACAGGTCCAATGTTTGAACAGTTGATGCAAGAACTAAAACCGTTTGTAGAAGCGGCAGGGAGAACGCTGTGAATACGACCTCTTTAGGTATAGGTGAGCTGGAATTACTCAGCCTGGACGTACCTTATGTAGCGGATCCGACGGAGCTGTATTATACCGTCTGCGACGACCGCCCCCATAGCTTATTGCTGGAGTCGGCAGAAATCGACTCCAAGCAAGATCTTAAAAGCCTGATGCTGATTGATGCTGCAGTACGTATTGTCTGCCGTGGCAAACAAGTCCGGCTTGAAGCGTTAACAGACAACGGCCTGAATGTCCTGCAAACAATCGAACAGGCCATACCTAGCAAAATCCGGCCCCAGCGAGAAAGCCATTGCCTGATCCTGAACTTCCCGAGCGCCGAACGAGCTCTTGATGAAGACAGCCGCTTAAGGCAGCTATCATCTTTCGATGCTCTGCGGATGATCCAGCATGCCTTCGACACCAGTGGACACCCTCGCGAGGCCCTCTTCCTCGGTGGATTATTCGCTTACGATGTCGTAGCCGACTTTGAACCGCTTCCGGAAGTCGAGCAGGACAACCGCTGTCCCGATTATCTCTTTTATATTGCCGAAACATTGCTGGTAATCGACCATCAGCAACGTCGGGGCAAGCTACAGGCGACACTGTTTGGCGGGGATGAATACACAACTAGCTATTTCGAGCTCAGCCGACGCCTGCAACACATCAAAGAAGCGTGCCTTGAGCCCAAACCGCTGCCGACAGCCGAATACCTTGACCAATGTGAACCAGCCACTAGCGTCAGCGATGAAGTCTTCTGCCAGACAGTTGTCGACCTGAAGCAGCATGTCATCAACGGGGATGTTTTCCAGGTGGTACCGTCTCGTCAGTTCACCCTGCCGTGTCCGTCACCACTGGTTGCCTACAAGGAGCTAAAAGTCGGCAACCCAAGTCCGTACATGTTCTATCTGCACGATACCGATTTCACCCTGTTCGGCGCCTCGCCGGAAAGTGCGCTGAAATACTGCACCGAAAGCAATCAGGTTGAGATATATCCGATAGCTGGCACCCGCCCGCGCGGCAAGAACCCTAATGGCTCTATCAACCTCGACCTTGATGGCCGAATCGAGCTTGAGCTACGTAGCGACATGAAAGAAAACGCCGAGCACATGATGTTGGTTGATCTCGCTCGAAATGACGTCGCCCGGATCAGCGAACCTGGCAGCCGCTTTGTCGCCGACCTGTTGAAAGTCGATCGATACAGCCATGTGATGCATCTCGTATCCCGTGTCGTCGGCCAGCTCCGCGGCGATCTCGATGCCCTCCATGCCTATCAGGCTTGTATGAACATGGGCACCCTGACCGGAGCACCGAAGATCCGCGCCATGCAGCTGATCCGTGAAGTCGAACAGCGCCGCCGCGGTAGCTATGGAGGTGCTGTCGGTTACCTGACAGGCCATGGAGATATGGATACCTGCATCGTGATCCGCTCAGCCTATGTTGAAGACGGTATCGCCAGTGTTCAGGCTGGCGCCGGCGTTGTTTATGACTCTGTACCTCAGGCCGAAGCCGACGAAACCCGCGGCAAGGCACAAGCTGTGATCAACGCAATCCGCCATGTACACAGTGCCCCAGGCCAGGCGGTATAAGGAGCGAACAATGACCCAAAGCACAACCAAGAGCATGACAAAAGCACACATCGTTTTGCTGGATAACTTTGACTCCTTTACCTACAACCTGGTGGATCAGTTTCGCTCGCTGGGCTATCCGGTCACTATCTACCGCAACAGCCTGACCGCGGAACAAATGGAGCAGGCGCTGGCAGAGAAAAGCAACCCGGTACTGGTGCTTTCTCCTGGCCCGGGCGCTCCAGCCGATGCCGGCTGTATGCCCGAACTGATCAAACGAGTTCGCGGCAAGATACCTATGATCGGTATCTGTCTCGGTCACCAAGCAATTGTCGAGGCTTACGGCGGGAAAGTCGAAGGAGCCGGAGATATTGTCCATGGCAAATCCGCCATGATGAGCCATAACGACCATACTGTATTTGGAACACTTCCCAGCCCCTTATCCATCGCCCGTTATCACTCACTGGTAGCAACTGAAGTACCAGATGAACTTAGCATCGTTGCCAATGTTAACGGCCTAGTGATGGCCGTAGTCAACGACGAGGATCGCGTCTGCGGTTTCCAATTCCACCCCGAGTCAATCCTGACCACGCAAGGAGCACAACTACTGACTAATACACTGAACTGGGTAACGAGCAAACCAGGACGCAACGTGTAACAAATTTAGGGAGAAAAAAATTATGGATGCTGTAATTTATACCATTGCAAACAAACTATACGACCAGCAATCACTGACCCAGGAAGAAAGTCAGACACTGTTCGATGCCATCATCAAAGGCGACGTTGATCCCATCCTGCTATCAGCCGTCCTGACTGCACTGAAAATCAAAGGAGAAACCCCGGCAGAAATCGCCGGAGCTGCCAGTGCCCTTCTGGCCAACGCTAATCCGTTCCCGAGCCCGGACTATGACTTTGCCGACATCGTCGGTACCGGCGGAGACGGTGCCAATACCATCAATATTTCAACCACCGCCGCCTTTGTCGCAGCGGCCTGTGGCATCAAAGTCGCCAAGCACGGCAATCGCGGCGTGTCGAGTAAATCAGGCTCTTCTGACCTGCTCGACAAATTCGGCATCAATCTAGCCATGACACCGGAAAATGCCCAAGGGGCGCTCGACGAGCTGGGTGTCTGTTTCTTATTCGCCCCGGAATACCACGGTGGCGTTCGCCACGCAATGCCTGTTCGCCAGACGCTAAAAACCCGCACCATCTTCAATGTCCTCGGTCCGTTAATTAATCCAGCCCGACCTAATATCGAGCTGATGGGTGTCTATGACCTGGCCCTGGTGCGTCCAATTGCCGAGACGATAGCCCAAATGGGTATGAAGCGCGCAGCCGTTGTCCACGGTAGCGGTCTTGACGAAGTCGCTATTCACGGCGAAACCGCCGTTGCTGAAATCATTGATGGTCAAATTAAGGAATACACTCTGACACCAGCAGACTTCGGACTGAAAACCTATCCACTTGAGGCTATCAAGGGTGGTGAGCCGGAAGAAAATAAAGCCATTATTACCAATATCCTGCTCGGCAAAGGAACCGACGCCCAACAAGCAGCCATCGCAGCCAATGTGGCCCTTCTCCTACGCTTGTTCGGCAACGAAGATCTAAAAGCCAACACGCAAAAAGCCATTGAAGTCATGCAGTCTGGCAAGGCATATGAACTGGTTGAAAAACTGGCAGCACGAGGTTAACCATGGAAACAGTACTAGCAAAAATCGTTGCCGATAAACGGATCTGGGTTGCTGAGCGAAAACAGCGACAACCATTGGATGAATTCAAAGGCGGCCTCATTCCTAGCGACCGTAACTTTTATGATGCCCTTTCCGGTGAACAGGCCGCTTTCATTCTTGAGTGCAAAAAAGCCTCACCATCGAAGGGGCTGATCCGCCATGACTTCGATCTTAAGCAGATAGCCAAGGTCTACAATGGCCATGCCAATGCCATCTCGGTCCTGACAGATGAGAAATACTTCCAGGGCAGTTTTGATTTTATCCCCGTGGTACGCAATCAGGTAACTCAGCCAGTTTTGTGCAAAGATTTCATGATTGATACCTACCAGGTGTTTCTGGCCCGCCACTACGGTGCCGATGCCATCTTGCTGATGCTCTCTGTGCTTAGCGATGAGGAATACCGGGAATTGGCCGCTGTTGCAAAGCAGCTGAAGTTGGGAATTTTGACCGAAGTCAGCAACGAACAGGAACTGGAACGCGCTATTGCACTAAAAGCCAAAGTTGTCGGTATCAATAACCGCAACCTGCGAGATTTGAGCATCGACCTCAACCGGACCAAAGAGCTGGCTCCCCGCCTACCGGAAGATACCATCGTAATTTCAGAGTCTGGTATCTACAACAACCAACAGGTTCGCGAACTTTCTGCTTATGCCAACGGCTTCCTGATTGGCAGCTCACTGATGGCAGAAGACAACCTTGAACTAGCAGTACGCCGGGTGTTACTGGGAGAAAACAAAGTCTGCGGCCTGACCCATGCCGATGACGCCAGCGCCGCCTATCAAAGCGGTGCGGTATACGGCGGCCTGATTTTTGTTTCATCCTCACCACGCCACGTTGACATCGAACAAGCCCGCATGGTGATGAGCGGCGCACCACTCAAATACGTCGGTGTTTTCCGCAACGCCGATCCGGATGCAGTGACCAAGGCTGCGAAAAACCTATCACTCTCGGCAGTGCAACTGCACGGTGACGAAACACCGGAATATATCCAAGGCCTGAAAACCCAGCTTCCGGCAGACTGCGAAATCTGGAAAGCACATGGTATCAAAGACAATGTTCCGGATTTTTCGCACTGGCCTGCCGACAAACACCTGCTCGACAGCAAAAACGGACAGCAATTCGGCGGAACAGGCAAAGCATTTGACTGGAGTCTACTCAGCGATACCGACAAAGAAAAACTGCTGCTGGCCGGTGGCCTGACACCAGAAAACGTCAGCGAAGCAGCCAAAATCGGCTGTAAAGGGCTGGATTTGAATTCAGGTGTAGAAAGCAAACCGGGCAAAAAAGATAAGAAGAAATTGAATGCGGCATTTGCTGCAATCCGAAAGTATTAAGGAAGAATATAATTATGAGCAAACTAGAAGCCTATTTCGGAGAATTTGGTGGCCAGTACGTACCACAAATTCTGGTTCCGGCCCTCGACCAATTAGAGGCAGCCTTCATCGAAGCGCAGCAAGACCCAAGCTTTCAGCAAGAGTTTATCACCCTGCTAAAAGAATATGCAGGTCGCCCGACAGCGCTAACCCTATGCCAAAACCTGACTAAAGGCACCAAGGCCAAACTGTACCTCAAGCGTGAAGATCTACTGCATGGCGGTGCGCACAAAACCAACCAGGTGCTGGGTCAGGCACTGCTGGCAAAGCGTATGGGCAAAACAGAAATCATTGCCGAAACCGGTGCGGGCCAGCACGGTGTTGCAACCGCCCTCGCCTGTGCCCTACTGGGACTGAAATGCCGAGTTTACATGGGGGCCAAAGATGTCGAACGTCAGAGCCCGAACGTATTCCGAATGAAACTGATGGGCGCTGAAGTAATCCCCGTCCACTCCGGCTCAGCCACCCTGAAAGATGCATGCAACGAAGCAATGCGTGACTGGTCTGCAAGCTATGACACTGCCCATTACCTGCTTGGTACGGCCGCCGGTCCACACCCGTTCCCAACCATAGTACGCGAATTCCAGCATATCATCGGGGAAGAAACCAAGGCACAAATTCTGGAAAAAGAAGGCCGTTTGCCAGATGCCGTTATTGCCTGCGTAGGCGGTGGCTCTAATGCTATCGGTATCTTTGCTGACTTTATCGAAAATCCGGAAGTGGGCCTGATCGGCGTTGAGCCCGCGGGCAAAGGTCTGGATACCAATATGCACGGCGCACCACTCAAGCACGGCAAACTAGGGATTTTCTTCGGTATGAAAGCACCGCTGATGCAGGACGAACATGGCCAAGTCGAAGAATCATACTCAGTTTCGGCTGGCTTGGATTTCCCTTCAGTCGGCCCACAGCATGCCCACCTCAACGCAACCGGCCGGGCTGTTTACGAATCCGTAACCGATGATGAGGCTCTCGATGCATTCCAGGAACTGGCCCGGAGCGAAGGTATTATCCCGGCCCTTGAGTCAGCCCATGCCCTGGCCTATGCCCTGAAAATGATCAAAGCCAAACCAGAAAAAGAACAATTACTGGTCGTTAACCTCTCCGGCCGCGGCGACAAAGATATTTTTACCGTACACGATATTTTAGATGCAAAGGGAGCGCTGTAATGGATCGTTATCAAGCACAATTTGACCGGTTGGCAAGAAAAAATGAAGGCGCATTTGTCCCTTTCGTCACTATAGGAGATCCAAATCCGGAGCTGTCACTGAAGATTATCGAGACTTTAGTTGAATCTGGAGCCGATGCCCTGGAGCTTGGGATCCCTTTCTCCGATCCACTGGCTGATGGCCCGACCATTCAAGGGGCAACGATCCGTGCCCTCGAATCAGGTACAACCCCAGGTGTCTGCTTCAATCTCCTCGCCACTATTAGAGCAAAGTACCCAGACATCCCAATTGGCTTGCTCATGTACGCCAACCTGGTTTTTTCTTCCGGGATCGAGAGCTTTTATCAGAAATGTGCCTCCGCCGGCGTAGACTCCGTACTGGTCGCCGATGTGCCAATAAAAGAATCGGCAGAATTCCGGGCTGCGGCTAAAAAATACGGTATCCACCCGATTTTCATCGCCCCACCAAATGCCGATGAAACCACACTGAAAGCGGTCTCTGAATACAGCGGCGGCTATACCTATCTGCTATCACGCGCCGGAGTAACCGGAGCCGAAACCAAAGCAGGCATGCCGGTTAACCACCTTCTGGAAAGCCTTAAAGCGCATAATGCACCACCAGCACTGCTTGGCTTCGGGATCTCTGAACCTAAGCAAGTCAAAGATGCACTGAACGCAGGAGCCGCAGGAGCGATCTCTGGTTCAGCGGTGGTAAAAGTTATCGAGAAAAACCTGGGGAACGAACAGGCCATGATCAGCGAAATGCATCAATTTATCAGTTCAATGAAAGCAGCAACAAAACAAGGTTAAAGACGAGGCTATGTGCTTAAGCAACCGACTGAAACAGTCACCTTAAGAATGACTCATTAATAGAAGTTCTACATAAACCAAGCCGCACCCTGTGCGGCTTTTTGCAACAGAACCAAACAAACAGCTCAAACTTTCAGTACCAAACCCGTGTTAGATCAAAGAACCCCTCAAAAACCCGTCATAAAGTAGCGAAGCTGTTAACACCAAATGTTAAAATAGTAACTACGATCACTCGCAATTGCGCATAAAAACACACCTATGAAATATCACACCAATATTTACAACAATAACAACACTTAACTCCAGACAGGACTAACAAACACAACAGAGGTATCTAAGGTGTTAAAACAGAAAGGATTATTGAACAATATCGGCGTTCAGGTCGTCATTGCAATGTGTATAGGTACACTCGCCGGGGCAATGATGGGGCACTCTGCCAGCATGTTTGCGCCGCTAGGTAGTATTTTCATCCACTTGATCAAAATGCTCGTCATCCCGTTGGTTGCAGTTGCCATCATTTCGGGTGCTGCTGGTCTGGGTAGCAGCCACTCGGCTGGTAAAGTTGGTTTTGCTACTCTAGGCTTCTTTGCCATGACTTCAGCCGTAGCCGTAGGACTTGCACTCTTTATGGGGGAAGTGTTTGAACCGGGAATCGGTGTTGATCTTACTGGTGTCGAAGGGATGTTCTCCAACGTCTATGCCGACAAAGGTGATCTTCCTACCTTCTGGGCAACTGTTCTGGGTATGATCCCAACCAACGTATTCCAGTCACTGAATGAAGCAAATATTCTACAAATTCTAGTGTTTTGCCTTTTCTTTGGTATTGCTGTGTCAAAACTGGAAAAAGAGCGACGTGATCCTCTGATCAACGGTGTTAATGCCATCGTTGATGCTATGGTCTGGATGATCAACGTGGTAATGAAAGTTGCCCCGCTTGGTGTTTTCGGCCTGATGTCTGATGCGGTAGGTACTTTTGGTTTCAGTGCCCTGATGGTGGTATTCAAACTATTTGTCGTTTATGTTGCAGCCATCCTGATTTACGGTTTTGTTTTCTACCCGCTGCTTATCAAGCTACTAAGCAAAACTTCGCCAATGAAGTTCTTGTCGGTAATGAAAAAACCGCAGGCTGTAGCCCTTTCAACAGCGTCATCTATGGCCACCCTGCCAGTTACCATGGAAGCCTGTGAAGAAGAGCTAGGCGTGAAGAACTCAACTGCATCGTTTGTCTTACCGCTCGGTGCAACCATCAACATGAGTGGTAACGCCATCTACTACGGTCTGGTAGCCATCTTCTTCGCACAAATGTTCAATATTGACCTTGGCATGGGTGCCTACGTTGCGATTATCATAACGTCGACCCTTGGTGCTGTTGGCCAGGCAGGTGTTCCTGGTCCATCATTCCTGGTTGTTGCCGTGTTACTTTCTGCCGGTATCCCGATTGAAGGCCTCCCGCTACTGTTCGCCCTTGACCGAATCTTCGATATGATCCGTACCGCCCTGAACATTACCGGTGATGCCGCCTGTGCCGTTATCATCAATGATATGGTGAGCGAAGAACCAACCCAAACAACAGAAAAAAAGCCTCAAAGCGCTTAACTCAGCTTATAGAACCAAACACAATGCAGGCTGTCGGTATTTTGCCGACAGCTTTTTTATACCAAATTTTTATACCAAAAGCTTTGGTATTGCTAAGGTATAAAAATTCATCGCCCCGCACAACAGCACTGGTAGACTCTGCATATCGGAACAGTTTGGGTATACTAGCGGCTTAGAAAACTTTCATTCCGCGTAGTTCTGCAGAGCCATGCGATAATAAGGCCGTAACTTAATGAAACAATTGATCGATTTTATTCCTCTGATCATCTTTTTTACGCTATACAAGCTCCAGGACATTTATGCTGCAACCGGCGCCTTAATCGTAGCAACGGCAATACAGCTAGTACTGACCTGGTTCCTGTACAAGAAAGTAGAAAAAATGCAGCTGGTCACTTTTGTTATGGTTGCTGTCTTCGGTGGACTAACCCTCGTGCTCCATGATGACAACTTCATAAAATGGAAAGTCACCATTATTTACACCGTGTTTGCCGGTGGCCTGGCGATCAGCCAGTACCTTGGCAAACCACTAATCAAAGGAATGCTCAGTAACGAAATTCAACTACCGGAACTGATTTGGAAACGAATCAATTTTGCCTGGATTCTGTTTTTCGTTATTTGTGCCTTGGCCAATATTTATATTGCCTTTCGTCTGCCTCTGGATGTCTGGGTCAACTTTAAAGTCTTCGGCCTATTAGCCTTAACTTTAATCTTTACCCTTGCCACCGGCGGATATATTTACCACCATACGCCCAAAGAAACCGATTCAGAGTAGTAGAAGAGTCGAAGCATGACCAAAGAGAATAATATCCCTCGCGGACAGCTGTTGCTCCGCACATTAGCAATGCCAGCAGATACCAACGCCAACGGCGACATCTTCGGTGGCTGGATTATGTCCCAGCTGGATTTAGCCGGTGCCATTTTGGCAAAAGAAATTTCTGGTGGACGAGTAGTTACCGTCTCCGTTGACAGTATTGCTTTCAAAGCCCCTGTCAGCGTTGGCGATGTCGTTTGCTGTTATGGTGAATGTAGCCGAATTGGCAACACTTCAATGAGCATTGCTCTGGAAGTCTGGGTAAAACCGGTTTCCCATGAAGAAGTCGGTGATCGCTACCGCGTTTGCGAAGCAACCTTCAACTATGTCGCTATCAATAGTGAGGGTCGTCCACGACCAATCAAAAAATCTTAAGCGACACGGTCAAAAAAGCCCTAACCTCTGGTTAGGGCTTTTTTTATTGGTTAAGATACGAAAACTCAATCGCTTCTATAAGGGAGATAACTGCGAATGTGGTATGTGATTTTTTCTCAAGACGTTGAAAATAGCTTAGAGCGCCGCATGAGTGTTCGCGATAAACACCTGGCTCGCCTGAATGACCTGCAAGATCAAGGTCGTCTGCTTGTCGCGGGCCCTATGCCGGCTATTGACAGCGAAAACCCTGGTGAAGCGGGTTTCACCGGTTCAACCGTTATCGCCGAATTCAATTCTCTTTCAGATGCCCAAGCTTGGGCCGATACCGACCCTTATATTGAAGCTGGTGTCTATGAAAAGGTTATTGTAAAACCTTTCAAAAAAGTCCTGCCTTAACAGGCCTATATTAGATATCAGCGACAAAACGAGAACAATAAGTCCAATGCTTAAAAAAACATGTGCATGCATCGCATTGCTTGTTCTGGCCGGTTGTGCATCAAACCAAGACGATGCCGCCATTGCCCTGGCCAAAAGCCGGGCATCAGCCATTAATAACAAAGCACCCTATGACAAAATCGGCGAATACCGCATTATGAAGGCGCAGGCGCGAGAAAAAACCGTCGAAATTACCATCTTGTATGGCGGCGGCGGAAAAGTAGCCCCTTCGATTGCCGTTAAAAATGCAGCCGTAAACTATTGCAAGAACAATGAGCTCACCCCGCTGTTTGATGAAGGCGTTAGCTACAATATCGTAGTAATGGATATGCGAGGCCGGAAAATGGCTGAACAGTCTGTTTATACCGATTACTGTAAAGCACTTAATCCGGTAGCTGAACAATAATACTCATACCGCCTGCTGGCCAGGCGGTATCCATCGATCGCGTTTTATGCTGATTTTTCTCGATTAAACACCAGCACTTTCAACCCACCTTCTGGATCGATATCTTTAAACTCCGGTGGATTATCCAAACGCTCAGTAAACGTTAGCTCTGGCGCTTCCGCTGCCATACCATCAATCAAGAACTGGGCAGAAACTGCAGGGTCATTAACACAGGCCACAACCTGACCATTTTCCATCAATAACTCCGGCAAACGGCGCAGGATCTTCTGGTAATCTTTAGTCAAGGCAAAGCTGCCTTTCTGGAAAGATGGCGGATCAATAATGATTAAATCGTAAGGCCCCAGTTTTCTCACCTTGCCCCAAGACTTAAACAGTTCGTGGCCCAAAAAGCTCACTTTCTTCAAATCATGCTTGTTCAGGTGATGGTTGTCGCGACCACGACTCAGAGCGGCCTTTGCCATATCTAAATTCACGACATGCTCTGCTCCACCTTCAATCGCAGCGACAGAGAAACCACAGGTATAGGCAAATAAGTTAAGAACTCGCTTACCATCAGCATGACGCATCACCCAATCACGACCATAGCGCATATCAAGGAACAAGCCGTTATTCTGCTTGCGCCCCAAATCCAACTTGAAAGTCAGACCGTTTTCCACCACATCCTGATATTCACGCTCCTCACCCCACAGCACATCCACCGGCGATCCCTGTCGGTCCCGATGCTGAAGCAGCAATGATGAAGCCCCGCTTTGCTGCCAGGTTTGAGTTTCTGCCAACGCCGTTAGCATTTGCTGTAACGCCGTCAGAAAGGACTCTGAAGGCTCTTTAAACAGAGAAACCAGTACCTGCCCGCCTAACCAGTCGACAGTAAGCTGCTCCAACCCCTGCCAACAGCGGCCTCGGCCATGAAATAGTCGACGAACTTCTGTCGGTGGCGACGTCAATTCGTTTAACAGGTGTTGTTCTAAAGTAGGTAGCGCACTCGTTTCCATAAATCTACAGCGTTTAATGAAATAAAGGCGCTATTTTAATACCAATCTCTTACACCATGCCACACAATTATTCCGGCTGAGAAGTAATACTAAACTGAATAGTAAATAGTGTTCAGGCGACTAATTTAGAGGTTTCATCAGGGAGGCGATGACTTGCAAGGACGACATATTCAGCGGTGATACGAACTTGTCGTTGACGTTTGAGGTGGGATTTTATTTTTTGACGATTTCGACGTAATGACGCCAGGCTCCAAAAACGCGATTTATTCTTTTTCTTCTTCAGTCGCATTTGAAGCGACATGGAACGTGTAAGGCGGCGCATTGTAACCCTCTGTCTAGGTAAATCCTAGACAGGCATTATATGTGATCTTTATCAACAATATAATGCCACTTGCTCAATTAACCGTCACTTAGCATAATTTATTTGGTAATTTCAGCGCATTTGTATCAATAGTGACCGCTAATGCCTTTTTTGCGATTTTTTGATACAAGAGTGTGCACTTAGGACTTACTTTTTAGTAACAACTTCGGCCAAGTGAGACTCCATGGGCTTTGCCATTCTTGCAAAGCATCTTGAACCTCTGCGACATGCCATAATTCACCTTGTTCAGGAATAGAGACAAACTGCTGCAATTCCCCTTTGTAAGGAAAACGCAATGCAAACGCGTGTAAATAGCCGCGGTCTGCATTCTCACAACCGTAAATCTCATCACCGGTAATACCTGAGCCAACACTGCGCAGTGCTACGCGAATTTGATGGGTTTTTCCCGTATGAGGCTTACATAAAAACAGGCGACGCCCATTACCTGCTGCAGCAGAGAAAAATTGAGTTACGGCCGGGTTGTCTTTACTGCTTTCCAACTTCCAGCTGCTTCGGCGCGAGCGAGTCATATCACCAATCACCGCTCCCTGCTTTTTCTTTGGCTTCTTCGTCCCAATAGCCAAATAATATTTTTCCACCTCTCGTTGGGCAAAATTAGTCGAAAGTGCTGAAGCTGCATCACGATTACGTCCCAACAACAACAAACCCGATGTCATCTTATCGAGACGGTGGATCAGATAGAGCTTCTCATCACCAGTCTGCCTGGCCACTTCAGCCAGTAAAGGCTGATCGTTATCGTCTTTGTGAACACTCACTCCCGGATGTTTATTAATAACCAAAAAATCAGGATGTTGATAAACCAGAGAGAACATAGACTGACACCATTGAGCTGAAGAAAAAACGAAATGCGAAGTATATACCCTTAGCACTGAGATACCAGTCACTCGTCCCCCCCTTAACACAAAAAAGCCGCTCAACAGAGCGGCTTTCGATACGGGTAATGTCGTATTTGCCTTAGGCAAAAAATACAAACAACATCAATAAAGGACAAACCACTCGTACGTACCAAGGCCAGATCTTCCAAAACAAGCTTTGCTCAAGTTCCGGATAACCTTCCTTAATTTCCTGTAGGACTTTATCGCGCTTCCATACCCAACCAACGAGCAAAGCAAACAGCATTCCAAGAATTGGCTGGGCAAACTCAGTGGTCAAGGAGATCACCAAGCCAAACATATCCCCGAAATTGAAAACGATGATGGCTGAGAACAGGGTGATCAAACCGCCAATCCACCATACCGCCACTTTTCGATCCTGTTGTAGCTCTTCCGTTGCGCAGGCAACCGGTACTTCCAGCATCGAAATAGATGAAGTCAATGCTGCAATCACCATCAGAACGAAGAACAGTACACCAATGAACAAACCACCTGCCCCCATGGTATCGAACATGGCTGGCAATACGCTAAATACCAGCGTATCCGATGACAACAATGCGCCCGTTTCACTATAAATCTGCACACCATTATGCTGAGCCACAAACATCGCCGGCAAGATAAGCAGGCCGGCAATAAAGGCAACAGAGGTATCTAGCATAGCCACTTGCGCCGCAGTTTTCGGCAAGTTGACATCTTTTTTGATGTAAGAACCATAAACCATCATCGAACAGACCCCCAGTGACAACGAGAAGAATGCCTGCCCCATTGCACTCACCACCAGCCCAGGACTCACTTGTGAAAAATCTGGAACCAGGTACATCTTCAAGCCTTTAATAGCACCATCCTGTGTCAGGATATAAGCCACCATGACGACAAACAACCCCAGCAGCACCGGCATCAAACGGGTAGACCAACGTTCAATACCATCCGCAACCCCATTACGTACAACAAGAATGGTCAGCACCATAAACGCAATCATCAGAACAAGATTGCGGCTGGCACTGAATGACTCAAGCCAGTTCGCCGCTGAAACCATCCCGATGGCTTCAAGCACCGGCCCAACAAGAAAACCAAACAACCAGCCAGCAACAATCGCATAGAAACTCAGGATCATAGATACCGCAATCATCCCGGCAATGCCAAGAATTGCCGCAATACCACGCTGCTGTGGCCACACCGCCCTCAATGACTTAATAGGGTTGGCACTGCCATAACGACCGATGGTCAGTTCGGCAACCAACAAAGGGTATGCCAATGCAAATACCATCAACAAGTATACGAGAAGAAAGACAGCACCACCGTTACTTGCCGCCTGAGTCGGAAATCCCCAAATGTTCCCGAGGCCAACGGCAGAACCTGCCGCAGCCAAAATAAAACCTATCCGTGAGCTGAATTGCGCTCTTGATCCACTTGCCATACTAGAATCTCTAATTAATTAATCATTAGGTGTTGCTGTTTTCATGCTGCGCCCACCTTGGTGTAAACTATTATATACAACCTTAAAAGTATCAATCACACCCTCTTCATTGGCAAGTAAAACAGTTTGGGAATATAATGTGAAGCCCGCAATTATAATTTTTGATTAACCACCACTATTTTACCTTAAAACCAAAAAAACCGTTTGCAATTTAATCAATTTCAATTTCATTGTTTTACTTTTGTTAAGTGAACTGGTGAAAAGTAACTCTTCGGCAAGATAACGTTGGTATTCCTGGAATTTCAATGCAGAATAGTAGGAATACAACTCTGTTAAATTAGATAACCCACTCACATGGAACAGTTTTATCAAGTGCTCGTTTGGGCCGGAGTCTTTTTTTACTGGCTAGTAATTGCTGGTGTTACGATGCGTGTCGTATTCAAACGCCGTGTTGTCGGTGTCTCCCTTGCCTGGCTGATGATCATCTACATCATTCCAATTGGCGGTGTTTTTGCCTATTTATTGGTAGGAGAACTTAATCTGGGAAGAAAACGTGCCGAACGGGCAAAAGATATGTTCCAGCCATTTGCCGACTGGTTTCAACGCCTCAATGACTGCCCCGGTCACCAGCCACAACAAATGAGCCACCAGGCCCGCCCTATCAGTGATTTATGCGAAAACAGACTTGGCCTTCCGGCACTTTGTGGCAACAGCATGTCCCTTCAGGATTCCCCGCATCAAATCCTGCGTTCTATCATTAAAGATATTCACCACGCTCAAAAAAGCATCCATCTGGAATTTTATATCTGGCATCCGGGCGGACTAGCCGACGAGGTAGCCTCTTCTCTAATCATTGCAGCCAAACGCGGTGTTTCCGTCAAACTGTTACTTGATGCCGCAGGCAGCATCCGCTTTTTCCGCTCCTATTGGCCGAGCTTAATGCGTCAGGCGGGAATTGAAATAACAGAAGCACTTGCGGTATCACCATTGAGGATGTTCCTGCGCCGGCTAGATCTGCGCCAGCACCGCAAAATTGTGGTAATTGATAATAAGATAGCCTATACAGGCTCGATGAATCTGGTTGATCCTGAACACTTTAAAACAGATGCCGGTGTCGGCCAGTGGATTGATGTGATGGTCAGACTGACCGGCCCTTGTGTTCCGGTGCTTAACTGTATTCAGGCCTGGGACTGGGAAGTGGAAACCGGTAAACGCTTCCTGCCGGAACTGCCTACAGAAGAAGTCAGCACAGCGACAGAAAAGCATGAAATCATTCAGGTGATCCCATCCGGTCCCGGTATGCCCGATGAAATCATCCATCAGGTACTGTTGCTCAGTATTTACCAGGCCAAAGAAAGTATCGTGATCACCACACCTTATTTTGTCCCGAGTGAAAACCTGCTCCATGCCCTTGAAAGTGCAGCAGAACGAGGCATCAGTGTGCACATCGTCATACCGGATAAAAATGATTCCGTGATGGTGGAATGGGCCAGCCGCTCTTTCTTTACCGAGCTACTAACGGCAGGAGTGAAAATCCACCGCTTTCATGGCGGCCTGTTACATACCAAGTCGGTCATTATTGATAATACCCACTGCCTGATTGGTACGGTAAATCTTGATATGCGCAGCTTATGGCTCAACTTCGAAGTTACCCTCGCGGTTGATAATCCAGAATTTACCCGTCAACTCAGCTGGCTACAGCAGGAATATATCCGCAATTCAACCCATATCCAGCTTGAAGAATGGGAAAAGCGCCCGGTAGTCAAAAAACTCAGCGAGCAATTTTTCTATATGTTCAGCCCGCTGCTTTAGCTTCCTGCGCAATAATATGAACTCTTGCTTATTCCGGTTGATATTATTCAGTTTGGTATCAGAACTGTAAAACGACTTTCATCTCCATAAAAAAAACAGGCTGGCAATAAAATTGCCTGCCTGTCATTTCACTTAAATGCTATACCACCTGAACATGCAAATCAGATAGTTATATCAATTAGCATTAAATTCGTTTTTTCAACAGATCCATTACGAGTCTGTTATCAGCATCTCGGATAGTCGGCAGCTGGAAACGAGCTGAACGGGTATCAGACAGTTTCACCACACCAGAAATCAACGTTTCTTCCATGCCAGCCTCGGCAATACAGTTACCAAAAGCATCCATAATACGCGAGCCGCCCCAGAACTGGCTATTGCCTTCGCGGGCACAACTATTCGCCATCAGCAAAGGAACACCATAGGTCATGGAAATGAAATCAGTGTTGGTTTTCCATCCCTGCGGATTAGAAAACTCATCCGATACAATATCAGCGGCCGAATTAACCGGAGCCAACATCAAAGCGGGCTTGTCGAGCATAGCCAAATGCGGTAGAGCCGGATTCCAGAGATCAGCACAGATCAGAGTGTGAGTCAGCCAGCCAGAAAATGGTTCACACGGCTCAAGATCCTGTCCCTTGCTGTACCACTTCGCTTCTTCCAGACCACCATAGTTCGGCAGGTTCAGTTTACGGTGCAAGTGGATCAGTTGGCCATTTTTTACCATACCCTGCGCATTGTAAAACTCCCCCGGAGCGGATTCTTCAACAAAGCCAAAGCACACAGCCATCTCACCAGCGGCTGCCGCCAGTTCATCCAAAACACCAGACGAAACATTCATCGCTATATCCAGTGTTTTTTCCTGAAGGCTATAACCGGTTAGCGACAATTCAGGGAAAAGTAACAGTTCAATTCCCTCTTCCCTTGCCGCTTCTATATAACTAAGGTGCTTTTCAAGGTTGGTCGCAACATCACCCAATACCGGTGCAATCTGGGCAACACCGACTTTTAATTCATTTTTCATCATCATGCTTCATCAAGTGTTAGGCATAATAAAAAGGCCAGCACTCTGGGTCTACACTCAGGGAGCCGGCCTTTCCTTGCCAATTTATTATTACAACAAGCTATTCTGTTTCAGAAAATCTTGGGCAACACGCTCAATCGACAGACCGTCGACATCAACCTGCGCATTCAAGCCAGCCATAACATCATCATTCATCAACTTGCCCAACGCATTAAGCTGATCAGCTAGTTGCGGGTTGGCAGCAAGCGTGTCCTGACGAACTACAGGTGTTAGCGCATAGTTCGGGAAGTGTTGGCGGTCATCTTGCAGGACATAGAAGTTGAATGCCTTCACCCGGCCATCAGTTGCAAATACCATTGATATATCAACTACTTCCTGAGCCAATGCTTGATACACCAGTCCCGAGTTCATTTTCTTCAGGTTACGGCGAGGCATCTCAAACTGGTAGGCAGTAAGCAACGATTTCAGTCCATCCGCACGAGCCGAAAATTCAATATTACTCGCCAGCAAGGCATTTTCGCCATCTTCACTCTGAAGCCAGGCCATCATATCGCTGATGGTTTTCAGTCCCTTTTCTTCAGCAAAGTCTTTGCGCATCGCCAGCGCATAAGTATTATTCGCCTTGGACGGATTAAGCCAGATCAGGCCTTTTTTAGCATCAAGTGACTTAACACGATTATAGGTTTCTTCAGGACTCAGCTTATCAGTCACTTTGTTGTAAGTGATAAGACCGGTACCGGTATATTCCCAGTACAGGTCAATCTGACCATTTTCCTGAGCAGTACGCAGTACAGTCGAACCCATACCGTCTCGCTGATCAACTTCGTAACCCAGACCTTGTAAGTACTGTGCTGTCATTGACGACATGATCAGCTGCTCAGTAAACCCCTTACCGCCAACAACCAATGTGGCAGCCATTGCTGTCTGGGACAAAGTCAAAACCACTACCGCAGCCATAATACGAGAAATAAACGTCATATTTCAGACTCCTTAGTTACGGTTAGGGTTAACGCCCTTGCTGACAATCACGAATGTCAGCATACCCAGCAAGATATCGGCGATCAGAGCCAGTACAGCCGTCGGAATCGCACCGGCCAGCATCATCGGTGTATCGTACAAATCGATACCTGCGAAAATCAATTCGCCTAAGCCTGTGCCACCAATCTGGAATGCCAGCGGAACAGTACCGATATTGATGGCAATCGCAGTACGGATACCAGCCATAATCACGTAAAGTGCATTAGGCAGTTCAACTTTGATCAGCTGCTGCCATGGCGTCAGGCCAATACCCGTTGCCGCTTCTTTCAGGTGTACAGGCACCGAAATCAAACCAGTGTAGGTATTACGCAAAATCGGTAGAACCGAAGCGATAGCCAAAGCAAAAATCGCTGGCGAGTCACCGATACCAAGGAAGCTCATTGCCAGTGCCAGTACCGCTAGCGTCGGTACCGTTGTGCCGATATTAAAGATTTGCATAAAGAAATCAGCATAACGACGACAGTACGGACGACTCAGTAACACACCTAGCGGCACACCAATCATCACGGCAATTGAGCCGGAAATCAGGGTCAGCTTCATGTGGTGACCCGACAAGTACAGGATCTCATCCCAGTAAAAAACAAACTGGTCAACAAAACCTGATGACTGCGCCCAGATCCCCATGATAAAGACGACGAAGAACATCAATGCATTGAAGTAAGGACTCAGATTAATCGACTTCATCGCTTACCCCTTGGTACGGAAACTGGCTCCCAGGTGGTGAGTAATACCACGCTGTGAAATTTCACCACTCAGGCGGCCCTGTTCATCAACCACAGCCAGCCAGCTGATATCATGGGCAAACATCTTAGAAACTACCGCTCGCAGATCCTGCTCCTGCTTCATCAGGATTGGCAGACCATCAAAGTGCTCGCCACACAAGCCGCGCTGGCTTGACGCAACACTCTTGTTAATCACACCCACAGGCTGATGCTGCTTGTTAACCATTACGATCATGCCATGGCCATACTCATCCATGCGCTGCTTCGCCAGGTCCAGGTTATCCTCAGGTGTAACAGTCGGAACCTGACGCTCCATCACTTCACCCGCAGTAGAAAGCTGCAAGCGCTTCAAAGTACGGTCAGTACCAACAAAGTCAGCCACAAAATCCGTTGCAGGATGTGCCAGCAGCTGATCCGGGCTAGCATATTGCTCTAGCTGGCCGTCACGGAAAATCGCCACCTTGTTTGCCATTTTCACCGCTTCATCAATATCGTGAGAAACAAACATGATGGTCTTTTGCAGCTCTTTGTTCATTTTCAGGAACTCTTCCTGAATCACTTCACGGTTGATCGGATCGATCGCACCGAACGGTTCATCCATTAACAGAACCGGCGCATCTGCCGCCAAAGCTCGAACCACACCAACACGTTGTTGCTGGCCGCCCGATAACTCGTTCGGATAACGCTTCATGAACGCATTTGGATCCAATGCCACCATATCCAGCAGATCTTTCGCACGATTAGTACAGCGTTTTGGATCCCAGCCCATCAGCTTAGGGATCAGGGCAATGTTCTCTTCGATAGTCATATTAGGGAACAGACCAATCTGCTGGATAACATAGCCAATGTTACGGCGCAGCGTTACAGTATCAATACCCGTCGTATCTTCACCATTGATGAAGACTTTGCCTGAAGTCGGCGTAACCAGACGGTTAATCATTTTCAGCGTTGTTGTTTTACCGCAACCTGATGGACCCAGCAGAACACAAATCTCGCCAGTTGGTACTTCCATGTTGATATGGTCGGCAGCCGTCACCACGCCCTGTGGTGTCTCGAAAATTTTTGTCAGGTTCTCAAGTTTGATCATGAAAACACCCTCTTAATTCGTAAATCTTTAGCCGTGGACGACGACACCTTTCGGCGTAAACTTCTTCTGCACCATTGCCAACATGGTGTCAGCAAAAATGGCCAGCAAACTCACAGCCAGAGCACCAACGATCAGCTGACGCGGATCAGACTGGCTAATTCCGCGGGAAATAAATGTCCCCAGACCACCTGCACCGATATAAGTAGCAATCGCCATTACACCGATGTTCATCACAACAGCGGTTCGAACACCGGCCATGATCACCGGAATCGCCAATGGGATTTCAACCATACGCAATCGCTGCATATTGGTCAGGCCTATACCGCGGGCGGCTTCTCTCAATGCCGGATCTACGTTATTAATGGCGGTATAAGTGTTTCGGATGATAGGCAACTGAGAGTACAGCAATACCGCTATTACCGCCGGTAAATAGCCGATACCCTGGCCGATCATCGACAATACAGGGATCATAATCCCGAACAAAGCAATGGACGGAATCGTAATAATGATGGACGCAACATACAGCACGATATTAGCTGCACGCTGATTCTGGGTAATAGCTACCCCTACCGGTACACCAGTCAAAATCGCCAGGCCAACCGCAAGGCTAACCAGTGACAGGTGTTCAACAGTACGAGACGCTATGATTTCCCAGTTGTCCAGAATGAAATTGAAAATTTCCAATTTGCACCTCTGGATAAAAAGGTTAAACACAGATTGTTTTCAGAATGCGCATCCAAGCGCTTAGATACAACCAAGGGGTTATATAGGCAGGGGCAAGCCCTGACAGGCATGGCATATAGCCATTAGCGTCATTCAACCAAAACGCTTACTGGCGAATGACAAAATGAGGGCTGATTCTATTGAGTTGGCGGTACGAGCTCAAGTTATTCCCCTTTTATTTTGATCTTTCTCATCAAGAACGGTCAAAAAACCGGCAAAAGAGCATAGAAAAAGGATTTCATCTACGGCTTTTTGGCTAAAATGTCAAAAAACCGTCGAGCTCGATCACACTCTAACATTGAGTGTGTTTATTATTCTCCGGCTAGAAGATACAAAAAACATGTACTAAAAGTTCAACTTTTGCTTTAATTTAAATGCAACAATGAACATATAAGTGATGGAGCAATACCGCTTTAACGATAACCATAATGAGGTGTCAGGATGTCCATCAGGTTGTCATTTTTTACTGCCCAGTTACTTGCCTTCACGTTGGTAATCGCGTTTTCACCACCAACTCAAGCTTATGAAACTACCCTGAGCTTAGAAGGTCGCAACACCTCAGGTGAGTATGTCACTATCACCCTTACCCGAAAACAAATCGAACAACTCCCGCAAAGTACACTGACTACCCATCTTCCATGGTTTAAAGGACAGGCAAAATTCAAAGGGGTAAAACTAACCACATTACTCAGCGCCTACCAACTTGAACCTGCACTTATCAAAATGAGTGCACTTAATGATTATTCTGCAGAAGTCAGCAAGCAACATATTGAAAAATATCAACCTATCATTGCAATAGCGAAAGATGGCGAGTACCTACGAATCCGGGATTACGGCCCTTATTGGTTGGTCTTTTCCATTGACCAATATCCTGAGTTGGGCCAAAGCCAAAACCTTGCCAAAATGGTTTGGCAATTAGAACACATCATAGCGAACTAATGTATGGCCAGAAGTAAGTTATTGACCACACAACAAAAGTGGATAAAAAGAGGGCTTTATATCATCACATCGCTGTTGATGTGCAGCACTCTCATAGCAGTCACTCACCTGAAAGATAACTCTGAAATCGTTTCAAAAAGCCAGAACGAGGCCATCTGGTTCGTTCTGCAACTAACAAAAGAATATTCAGAATTCGTTTATCAGCTTCAAAGCTACCAGTTTGGTCAAAGCGACCATAACGACATGATGATTCAATATGAAATATTATGGAGCCGCTTCAATACCATCATTAATAACGGCCAGGTTATACATTTTGATCAGTTCAAGGGGGCTTACAATGAAGTCTATACACATTTTCAGCTCATAAAGCAGCTTGAACCCGCTTTACTCGATCTGCCCGACAACCATAATGTACAGCCATTACTCGAGATCTTTCGGGAAGATTATGAAAATCTGATTATTTTTCTAAACTATAAGTTTCGGCTCTCGAGTGGAGACCTTGGTGATCGGATCCATGCAATCTCAGAGGTCGAAACAATCATTTACTGCTTATTACTTGCCATGCTGCTCATGGGATGCCTCACAGCGTATCTCCTACTGCGCGAATCTCAAACCCATCATAAGCTGGCAATAAATGATTCCCTGACCGGCATTCACAACCGCTTATGGCTCAACCAGAAACTAAAGGATCTTGAGCACCTAAATTACCCCTTTACCTTCTATCTGATCGATCTTGATGGCTTCAAAAGTATTAATGATACCTTAGGGCACCATGCCGGCGATGAATTACTAATTGAAGTCGGGCGACGTCTATCGCACTTAACCTGCAATAGCTACTATGCAGCCCGAATGGGGGGAGACGAGTTTGCCATTATCGAGCTTTGCACCCCGTCAGGCGCACCGCTGCCAGGCTGCAACCTTTGTGAGCAACTGGTTGAAACACTACGCCAACCAGTCAGATTTGGCGGCCAGTTCCATTCCATTTCGGCCAGTATTGGTGTCAGCCACTTTCCCAGCAGCGCCAAGTCTGTATCAGAGGTACTTAAACAGGCTGATTTCGCAATGTATGAAGTGAAGCAAAAAGGAAAAGACGGCTTAAACCATTACGATAAATCTATCGACTCAAGGCTTGAGCGTGTTGTTTGCTAATCATGCTAATTCTCCAAACATAAAAAAAGCGGTCATACGACCGCTTTATTTGTTTGCTCACTAACCGGGCTAAATTACATTGCCGCAGTATAGATTTCAGAAATCTCTTCGTGAGTCGCTTGCTTAGGGTTGGTAAAACCACACGCATCTTTCAGTGCGTTGTCTGCCAATACAGCGATGTCTTCCGCCTTCGCACCCAGCTGTGTAAGGCCAGCTGGAATACCTACATCTTTAGACAGTGCCTGGATAGCTTCTAGTGCTGCTTCCGCACCTTGCTCAGCAGTCATACCTTCAACGCTTACGCCCATTGCCTTAGCAACATCAAGCAGACGCTCAGGACAAACCTGTGCATTGTAGCGCTGAACGTGTGGTAGAAGTACTGCATTACATACACCGTGTGGCAGATCGTAGAAGCCACCTAACTGGTGCGCCATTGCGTGAACATAACCCAAAGAAGCGTTGTTGAATGCCATACCCGCCATGAACTGTGCGTATGCCATTTGCTCACGTGCTTCCAGATTCTTACCATCGTTTACAGCTGTGCGCAGGTGACCTTGAATTAGTTCAATCGCCTTAATTGCAACTGCATCAGTAATAGGTGTAGCCGCAGTAGAAACATAAGCTTCGATTGCGTGAGTCAGTGCATCCATACCTGTTGCAGCTGTCAGAGATGCTGGCTTAGCAAGCATTAGCTCAGGATCATTCACAGACATTAGCGGAGTTGTGTTCTTATCTACGATAGCCATCTTAATGTGACGCTCTTCATCAGTAATGATGCAAAAACGAGTCATTTCAGATGCAGTACCCGCTGTTGTGTTAATTGCGATTAGTGGTAGCTGAGGCTTAGCTGACTGGTCAACACCTTCGTAGTCACCAATCTTACCGCCGTTAGAAGCAACAAGTGCAATACCTTTTGCACAATCGTGTGGAGAACCACCACCAAGAGAGATAACGAAATCACAATCGTTTTCTTTCAGTAGTGCTAGACCTGCTTCAACGTTACCAATTGTAGGGTTTGGTTGTGTACCGTCAAAAACAACAGATTCTACGCCACGCTCAGCAAGAAGATCTGCAACCTGCTTAATCATGCCGATTTGAGACAGCACTTTATCCGATACGATCAGTGCTTTTTTGAAGCCTTGTTCTTTTACTGCATTCGCTGCATCAGTCAGACAACCAGCACCCATCAGGTTAACAGTTGGGATAAAAAATGCACTACTCATATTGATTCTCCATAATTATCAAATACTAATTACTTTAGCTGATGAATCTTTAACTTCATTCATGCTTCAGCAACTACCTGTAATGAGTATCTTGGATACCCCGTTCGGGCTAGGTGTACATATCTAACACCGTCGAAATGTGCAACAATTTGATCTCAAACAAATTATGAAACGCAGATGTTTAATCAGGTTAATTTTTTTGAAATTGATCACTTTTTCGATACATTTACTGAGTTTATTGTTTATTGCAGTAAACAGTTGGTTTCGCTTAGTCATCTATCTCAGCGGGTAAATGAGAGTATGCGCACATTAAAAAATGCCAAACCATGTCAGCTATCTTTCTGGCACTTTATTGGGTGGAATAAAAAGAAATGTTTAATTGCCGTCTCGGACCAAACGAAGCCCATGTCTAGGCAAACGTAATTGAAATACAGTTGCTAATTGATAATCAGATAATACGTCTCTACGAGCACGATGATACCTAACATAGCCACCATTGCTTTCCAAGCAAGCAATGGGTTTCGTTCGATCAGAGGGGAAACTTTTAGTTCTTTCAAGATCGTTGGGTTAGGCGTTAATAAGTCCTGAATAAATTCAGACATCACCTGGTAACGAAGCTGTGGCGAAGGATGGCACACTTTTTTCAAAACCAGATCCATCCACGCCGGTATATCATTGCGGAAAACCCTTGCAGACATATAACGATAATCTTGATGCTGCGATTGTCTGTCAAAAACAAGCGAGTGATTCCGCTTATATGGCTTACTGCCCGTCAGCATTTCATAAACGATAATACCGATTGAATACAGATCCGAGTAAGACGTTGCTTTTTCCCCGGCTAAATATTCCGGCGCGATATAATCGGCATCTCCCATGGGCACGACCTCTTTGATCGCACCTGCGATATCTTCAAACCCTTCAACCTGAACAGTTCCAAAATCGATAATTACGGCTGCTCCGGTATCCGTCAAAATAATATTTTCAGGCTTCAGGTCGCGATGAACAATGCCCATCCGCTGCAAGTACCGTAACGATTTTATTAATTCAACAGCAATAACACGGACCTCATCCAGCGTTGGCTCCGGATTATCAAACATCCATTGTCTGAGATTCTTTCCTTTCACAAAATCACAGACATGATACATAAATGGCGATACCTCAGAATACCTGTGTATACGCATCACCGATGGATGATCGATTTGGTTACCCACCCACCCTTCGCGAACAAAGCCCTGTAAATACAGTAAATCATCAGAAAAGTTTTGTGATGGCGCTTTTAATACATACTCTCTGCCATCAAATTGACTCTTGGCAAGGTAAACGTGGCTGCGAGGCCCGCAGTGGAGAGTGCGGGTTATTTCATATTGATCGATCCGGTTTCCTTCGCGCATTACCGGAGGTATCAACCTCTGGGTCAGCTTTCTTTCCACTTCCTGCATATCTTCTTCTGGAACTGCATCTATCCTTACTAACAGGCAGGTCAGGTTATCTGTACTGCCATTTTCCTTTGCCCGCTCAACAATTGTCGTCGCACGAGCTTCCAGCGTTAGCTCATCAAGCACCAGCAATTCTGTCAGTTCATCCTCGGTAAGCCAGTCATGGAGGCCATCGGTTGACATCACAAAGATATCACCGACTTCTACAGCCTCTTGCCGGTAATCCACTTCCAAGCGACTATCCATCCCCAAAGCCCGGGTCAGAAAATGACTCTGTTTACCCTGTTTCCGACAATGATCCTGCGTCAACTGGATCAGCCTGTTGCGACGATAGCAATAAATCCGACTATCGCCGATATGGAGCAAATGAGCCGTGTTAGATTTCACAATCACACTACTGAAAGTCGTTACCAGCCCGTTATGGCGCAAATCACTCTGGATGCCGTGAAAATACAACCAATTATTTAGAGCCCGGAGCACCTTGGCAGCAGCATGCCTGACTCCCCAGCTGTTCGGAGTACTGTAATATTCTTCAATAAACTGAGTTACGCTGGTGTGGCTAGCCTGCTGCCCGTTTTCGCTACAACTAACGCCGTCAGCAATACACGCCACCACACCTTTATATTTCATTACGCTTTGACGCTTAGGATTCTTTACAGCAAATGCATCCTGATTAGCTTTCCGGCAGCCGGCACTGGAATACCCTCCCAGCGATACCTGAAGCTCATCGGCAGGCAACTCTGATATTTCCATTGCTATCGCCATCATTCATCTCCTGGAAGGGCTGCCACCAACTAGAGACAGCCTCATCAAAGCCTAATTGGCAACATCTATCATAGTTACGCTACCGTCTTCATTTACTTCGGCAATCTGACCTGATGGTTCTTCCATCATTAAGAGTGTGACAAAACCAATCAAAGCCGTCACCGCTATCACATAGAAAAACGTACTGTAATCGACTACCGATAAAATGGTGAGATAAACCACAGCTCCAACATTGCCATAAGCCCCGGTCATTCCAGCAATCTGGCCTGTCATTCGGCGCTTAATTAAAGGAACGGTGGCAAATACAGCCCCTTCACCAGACTGAACAAAGAAAGAACAAGCCATCGCCGCCATAACGGCCAGCCATACCGGCCAGCTGCTATCTACCATCCCCATAAGGAAATAGCCCGCCGCCAATCCCGCAGTCAGGATCAACAGGGTAAACTTCCGACCAAACTTATCAGACAACCACCCGCCACCTGGGCGGGACATCAGGTTCATAAACGCATAGGCTGATGCCACCATACCCGCAACAACCGGAGTCAGCTCAAAAGTGTCAGAAAAGAACAACGGTAGCATAGAAATAACAGCAAGCTCAGAACCAAATGTCGCAAAATAAAGTACATTCAAAATAGCAACTTGCTTGAATTTATATTGGTGCAACTCTGGTACAGGCTCTTTGAAAATATGCTTGTTCACTTTCCATACCTGAGCCACTTCGTACAGGTATATCGCCACCAGTATCAGGTAGATCCCTGTAGCCATCGACTCACTAAGCAAAGATACCCCTGCCGGAGAAAGCTTCCAGGCCAGTAACGCCAGCGCACCGTACATCGGGATCTTCATCAACAGCAATAAATAAAAATCCCCTTTTGAAGTCACCTCCATCGCGCCTAAGTTCTTTGGCTTAAAGTATGTCGCTCCCTTTGGTGTGTCCGTCACATTCATGTAGAAAATGTAAGAAAAGCTCAGGCTCATTCCACCGGTTATCGCCATCGCATACCGCCAGCCATCTTCCCCACCAAACATGACCGCGATCGTTGGTAGGGTAAAAGCCACAGCGGCTGAGCCAAAGTTCCCCCAGCCACCATATATCCCTTCCGCCGTACCAAGCTCATGATGAGGAAACCATTCTGAAACCAACCGGATCCCGATAACAAAACCCGCCCCGATAAAACCCAGAGCAAAACGCGCTATCGCGGCTTGAACGAAGTTATCGGCAAATGCAAAAACAAAACAAGGAATGGAGCAAACTGCCAGCAAGGCTGAATAAACTGTGCGGGGGCCATATTTATCCGTCAGCATACCAATGATAACGCGTGCAGGTATGGTAAACGCAACGTTAAGGATCAACAGGGTTTTTATCTCTTCGGTTGTCAGGCCAAGGGATTCCTTCACCGACTGCAACAAAGGAGCAAAATTAAACCACACGACAAATGTGATAAAAAAAGCAAACCAGCTGAAATGAAGGATCTTCATCTTACCGGTCATAGAGAGTATGTTGAACTTACCTGTAGCAGTCATTTTACCTTTCCTTTACCAACTGACTGATAAGCTCACTGCAGTTAGCATGCCAAATGATAGATTCTCGTAAAAACAACCACTTAAACACTAGCAAAAAAAGAAAAAACGATTTTTATCAAAACAGCAGATTAAAGCAGTGCAAAGACGCACCAAAAACACACATTGAACTCAACATATTGCACATTTACTGTGTTTTTCTATGCAACCGATGCCTTTAAACAAAGGAGCAGAGGGTGAAACCATAAAAAATGGAGCTTATTGCTCCATTCTTTATTTGTTCGATTTAATCAAATCATTCCAATCTAAGCTGAACCTTTGCTTTATCCAACCTCACTGCGTAGGTTTTAAGCTGATATTCTGGCTGCTCCAGACACTGCCCCGTCGTCAGATTAAAATGCTGTTTAAAAAGTGGTGATGCCACAACAGCCACTCCTTCAACCGAGCCCATGATCCCTCTTGAGATTACATTCGCTTTGCCAATAGGATCATAGTTGGACATCGCATATAGTGACTGGGTTTGACCACAATAGAATACAGCCACCTGCTCTTTCCCGACTAAAGCACACACACCGGTATTACCAATCAAATCACTCTGCTCACAAATTGTTTGCCACTGTTCCATCATCTGCTCCTATTCAGTTACCTGAACAACATCAATTCCCTCATTCCCGGATATTGGCCTACGCTGTCCCCTCTCGGTTACATAACGAAGCTGGCTATCAGATTCAGGACTGTTCACAAAGTGTTTGAAGCGCTTAAGTTTCTCTGGTGATGACAGCGTCGTTTTCCATTCACACTGGTACAGGCTCAAGTTGTGATCCATTTCAGCTTCCAACTCACTGGCAATACCCAGCTTGTCTTCAATAACAACTTTTTTAAGGTAATCCAGCCCTCCATCTAAGTTCTCAAGCCAGACAGATGTCCGCTGCAGACGATCAGCAGTACGAATGTAAAACATCAAAATGCGATCGATATAACTAATCAGGGTCTTGTCATCAAGGTCAGAGTCAAACAAATCCGCGTGCCGCGGGCGCATTCCACCATTACCACAAACATAAAGATTCCAACCATTTTCAGTCGCAATCACCCCGATATCTTTTGACTGGGCTTCGGCACACTCCCGGGTACACCCCGACACTGCAAATTTCAGCTTATGTGGAGCCCGCAATCCCTTATAGCGATTTTCCAAATTAACCGCGAATCCAACACTGTCTTTTACCCCATAGCGACACCAGGTACTTCCGACACAGGATTTCACGGTCCTCACCGCCTTACCGTAGGCGTGGCCTGTTTCGAATCCCGCCTCAACCAGCATTTTCCAAATCAATGGCAACTCATGTAGCTGAGCACCAAAAAGATCCACTCGCTGACCACCTGTGATCTTGGTATATAAATTAAATTCCTTGGCCACTTTACCCAGTACAATCAGTTTATCCGGGGTGATTTCCCCACCTGGGATCCGGGGGACAACGGAGTAAGTACCGTCTTTTTGCATATTGCCGAGGAAAATATCATTAGTGTCTTGCAAGCCAATATGTTGATCATCAAGTACGTAATCATTCCAGAAAGACGCCAGTATCGACCCCACTGCAGGCTTGCAAACATCGCACCCCAGCCCCTGACCGTAATGCTCCAACAACTGATCAAAAGTCTTGAGCTTTTTAACCCGCACGATATCTGCCAACTCTTGACGGGAATATGCGAAGTGCTCACAAAGCTCGTGACACACTTCAACGCCCATGTTTTCAAGCTCAGCATTGATCACTTGAGTAGCCAGAGCCGCACAACCACCGCAGCCCGTCGCCGCTTTAGTGATCGTTTTAATATCACCAAGGCTCTTCGCACCACTCTGAACGGCTCGGCATATCTGCCCTTTAGTAACATCCAAACACGAGCAAATCACCGCAGTTTCCAGCAGTGCATCGACACCAAGAGAAAACGTTCCACCCTCTGCTGGCGGCACCAGCATATGTTCAACCGCACCGGGTAACTCAATACCATTAAGGTAGAGCTGCAGCCAGTTGTCATAATCAGCCGCATCACCGACCATCACAGCACCCAACAATTTTTTGCCACACTCGCTCACCACCAGCTTTTTGTAAACTTGCTCTGCCTCGTTAGTGAAACAATAGCTTTTGGCACCCGCCGTCTTACCATGCGCATCGCCAATACTGGCGACATCCACACCGAGCAGCTTAAGCTTGGTACTCATATCGGCGCCGGTGAAAACTGCTTTTCCGTCACCAAGAAGATGACCGACCGCCGCTTTTGCCATCTGATAGCCGGGAGCCACCAAGCCGAAAACCTGCCCGCTCCACAGGGCGCACTCACCGATGGCATAAATATCCGGATCAGATGTCTGGCAGTGATCATTAATCATGATCCCGCCTCTTTCACCTAGTGCCAGATCACTGTTACGAGCCAGTTCATCCTGAGGGCGAATCCCAGCAGAAAACAGAATCATGTCTGTTTCCAAAAAGCTCTCATCCGCAAAATTCATCCGATAGCGGCAAGTCTCACCATTGACGATTTCAAGCGTGTTCTTCCCGGTATGTACCTTCACCCCAAGCGCTTCGATCTTTTCCTGCAGCACGACTCCACCGCCATTATCAACCTGTACTGCCATTAAACGCGGTGAAAACTCAACGACATGCGTCTCCAAGCCCAGCTGTTTTAATGCATTTGCCGCCTCCAGCCCCAACAAACCACCACCAACAACTACCCCGATTTCACTTTGTTTAGCCGAGGCAGTGATCGCTTCCAAATCTTCAATGGTGCGGTAAACCAAACAATGAGGAAGACTATTCCCCGGGATAGGGGGCACAAAAGAATATGAGCCAGTTGCCATAACTAACATGTCATAAGATTCAATTCGGCCCTGTTGGCTGATTACTGTTTTAGCCTGTCGGTCAATAGCAATAACTCTATCGTTGGTAAAATGCTGCACCCCGTGCTGATCATAATATTCTCTCGAAGTCAGCATTAACTCATCGGCTGTTTTTCCGCTAAAATAGCTGCTTAGTTGTACGCGGTCATACGCCAAACGTGACTCTTCACTAAAAGTGGTAACCTGGACATCGGCTAGCTTCTCTTGTTCTATCAACTGATCAATAAAGTGGTGTCCGACCATTCCGTTACCAACCACAATGACTCTTTTCATAACTTTCTCCATTAAGCTCGTAATTCTTGTGCCATCCTTGGAATTTCTTCGCAGTTTTTTGGGGACTGCTGTTTTTGAGAGTGATGCTTTTGATACAGATGCTCTTGAGACAAATAATCTTGAGGCTGAAGACTGGCCGCCAGAGCGACAACCTCACCAACCACAACCAACGTCGGACTTTGTAGTTTTTCTTGCGCAGCTACATTGGGCAAAGTGGCTAATGTCGCAGTGAATTCCCTTTGCTGGGGTTGGCAGCCGTTTTCAATCAGTGCCGCGGGTGTGTGGGGAGCCAAGCCATGTGCGGTAAGCTGGCGGGAGATTTCACTTAAATTGCTCAGCCCCATATAAAACACCAAGGTGTGATCCAGTTTGGCTAACTGTGTCCAGTTCAAATCAAGCTGACCGTGTTGCAGATGACCGGTAACAAAAGTACAGCCAGTTGATAGCCCACGGTGAGTTAAAGGAATACAGGCAGAAGTCGTACAACCAGAAGCCGCTGTGATCCCAGGAATAACTTCAGCGTCAACACCATTCTGGCGCAAGACCAGTAGCTCTTCACTGCCGCGACCAAATACAAAGGGATCTCCGCCTTTAATACGACAGATGTTTACCCCCTGTCGGGCCTTATTAACCATATATTGGTTAAGTTGATCCTGTGGCACACAGTGGTTATGACGGGCTTTTCCCACATAAATTTTCTTGGTTGCGGAAGGAAACAGCGCCTTGATTTCATCGCTCACCAAACGATCAAATAAGATCAAATCAGCATTTTCAATACACTTCAGCGCCTTCAATGTCAGCAGTTCAGGATCACCCGGCCCAGCCCCAACCAAAGATACAAACCCCATCCCCGTTATCTTTTTTTTGTCTACTTGAGTAATCCGCTCAATAGTCATAGCAACCACTCCATTCACTTCCTTTTCATCTACTAAAGCGAAGATGGTGCCAATCCATCGTCATACGCCATAAAGCATCAAAATCTACCAATAAAGTGGTACTTCCTGACTGTAAATGCCGAACTTAAACATAAAAACAGGAGAATTATCGATACAAATCACCCTCGTTTGCTCTGCGCTTGTGCAGTTTGTTAACAAAACGCACAGTTGAAGTGCGAAAGCTGCCCTGATAACAGATAAAGACTCACCAAACATGCACCAAATACACGTAACAGATTGATATTAAACTTCAAAATAAGCTTGGCGCAGTTTGTGCTTGGCGTTTATGCATAGGATTACTGAAAAGTTGAAACAGGCCTTCATTGGCTACTGGTGATATTGGAAGGGAGCAAACATGCTGTTTGGACGAGAAGATCAAAAGCCCATTCGCATCGCGGATAAAAAAGTCGTGGAATGGAAGTACACCACTTGTGGTTATTGCTCAACAGGGTGCTCCATTGAAGTAGGAATCAATGAAGAAGGGAAAGCCGTCGCCAGTCGCGGAGTCGCAAGCGCAGATGTCAATCGGGGCAAACTGTGCATTAAAGGCATTTTTGAACATGAGCTTTTCGAAGCAGCAGGCCGAGGTGATAAGCCTTTACTCCGCGACCGATTCCATCATGATTTTAAGGAAACCGCCTGGGATCATGCGCTCGATACCATGGCCGATAAAATTAAAGCCATTCAGGATCAGCATGGCCGCGATGCATTTGCAGTGGTATCGACAGGCCAGCTATTAACAGAAGAATTCTATACCTTAGGTAAATTAGTCCGGGGCTGCATCGGCACCAATAATTATGACGGTAATACCACGCTCTGCATGGCCTCCGCAGTTTCCGGCTATAAACGCTCGTTTGGTTCTGACGGGCCACCCGGCTGTTATGACGATTTCTCCCATACAGGCTGCCTTATCGCCTGGGGTTCTAATCTACCTGAACAACACCCGGTGATTTACTGGCGCCTAAAAGAAGCACGAGAGAAACGTCACTTCCCGCTGATTGTGGTAGATCCCCGGGTTACTATGCTGGCGCAATTTGCCGACATCCATCTACCGATTACGCCCGGCACAGATGTGGTCCTACAAAATGCCCTGATGCACGTGATCCTTGAAGAAGGCTTAGAAGATCGCACCTATATCGAAAAACATACCAACGACTTCGATCAGCTGGCAGCTTGTGTCAAAGATTATGACCCAACCACAGCAGCCAAGATCTGTGGTATTAACGAAGATACGATCCGTCAGGTTGCCCGTATTTTTGCCAAAGCCGACTCCGCCATGAGTATCTGGACTATGGGGATAAATCAGAGCACCCACGGCAGCGATGGCGTCACAGGTTGCAACAGCCTGGCACTACTGACCGGAAACATCGGCAAGCCCGGTGGCACCAGTCTGTCTATTACCGGCCAGTGCAATGCCATGGGTACCCGTGAGTGGTCATCCTGCTCGGGACTCCCCGGCTACCGTTATCTGGAAAAAGAACAGGACAAACAGGAAATTGCAGACTTCTGGGGTATTGAACCTTCCTTTTTCCCGACAAAAAGAGGCTTGACTGAAACCGACATCTTTCCGGCCATTGAGAACGGTCAAATCAAGGGATTATGGCTGGTTGCAACCAACCCGATGACTTCGATGCCGAATACCTCTCGCATTCGCAAGACTCTGGAAAAACTGGATTTCTTAGTGGTACAGGATGCCTACCAAGATGTTGAAACTACCCAGTATGCCCACCTTTACCTACCAGCCGCCGTCTGGGCAGAAAAAGAGGGCTGCTTTACCAATACCGAGCGCCGGGTAAATAGAGTGACCAATGTGCTGCCGCCAAAAGGGAGCAGCAAACCGGATTTCTGGATCTTTAACCAGCTGGCCAAACGCTTTTCCAACGGCGAGAAAATCCATTTTCCGGAACACACCGAAGGTGTATTCGAAGAGATGAAGCTGCTGTCTAAAGGCAAGGGACGCACGCTGGATATTTCTGGTATGAGCTATGCCAAAATCGAGCAGGCCAAAGGCATTCAGTGGCCATATCGCGAGGGTGATGAAAGCCAGCAGGGTGATGCCCGGCTTTACACCGACGGTATATTTCAAACCCCGAACGGCAAAGCCAACCTGATCCCCCTGCCCTTTGTCGATAACAATGAGCGGCCTTGCAACGAGTACCCATTCTGGCTCAACAGTGGTCGGGTAGTTGAGCATTTTCATACCCGCACCCGTACCGGCAAGTTAGGTAATCTAAACAAATATAGCCCGACACCGTACATGGAAATGAACCCGGATGCGGCAATCAAGCTCGGTATCCAACACCAAAGCTATGTCAGGCTGATCTCCCGCCGTGGCGATGCCGTCGTGATGGTACAACTCACCCAGCGAGTGGCTCCTAACGCGGTATTTATCCCCTTTCACTTTCATGACTGTGTTAACCGCCTGTCACTAGGCTTGCTGGATCCGCATTCACGTCAACCCGCGTTTAAGCAAAGTGCCGTTCGTATTGTGCCCATCGATCAGACGCTTGCAGCCAAGCTCAATAAAGAACGCCGTGATTTCTAGTCACGGTAGACAGCCGGTGGCATCCAGTTTTAACTTTGGAGTGAGACAGTCATGTTAAAAGTCGTAAAAAAATTCAGAGACAAATTAGACAAAATAGGGGCACCAGAAAAGCCAGAAGTCACCCCCGGTGTCGCTATCTTTGATGTGCGTGACAAAGAGCAGGATTACGCGCGCCTGCAAGATAAAGAAGTAAAAGAGACCAACCGCTATGGCCAGCGAATCGACTTAATCGAACTGAGTGACGATACCTTACCCAAGTATCGCCCCATGATGATCAATGAAAACCCCAAAGTAGGGACAAATCCGAACCGGAACAAGCAACACGGGTTTCACTTTACCGCCGATAACTGTATCGGCTGCCATGCCTGTGAAGCTGCCTGCAGCGAAAAAAATGACAACCCGGCCCATATCAGCTTTAGGAATGTCGGCTATGTAGAAAGCGGTAGCTACCCCGACTATCGCCGGATTAATATCTCTATGGCCTGCAACCACTGTGACGATCCTGTTTGCCTTAAAGGCTGCCCGACCCGTGCCTACACCAAGCATGCGGAATATGGTGCTGTTCTGCAGGATCCGGAAACCTGTTTTGGTTGCGGCTATTGTACCTGGGTTTGCCCCTATAATGCGCCGCAGCTAGATCCCATTCAGGGGCGGGTATCCAAATGTAATATGTGTGTCGATCGCCTCGAAGAAGGCCTGAAACCGGCATGCGTCTCCGCTTGTTTAGGCAATGCCCTTAATTTTGGGGTGATCGAGAATACCCCGGAAAACCGCGAGCAGTGTAAAACGGAGATCCCTGGCTTTCCATCACCGGAGATCACTCATCCTAATATCCGCTTTCAGCAAACCAACAGCATTCAGATTGAGATGACTCGAACCGATTTCATGCCGCTCAAATATCACAAGCAGGAAGACGGTACATTCCGCTCCGTGGTTGATGAAAAAGCAGGAAAAGAAACAGCATGGAATCTCAAGCGTTTAAGCTCTCGCGAAAACCCTCTGGTTCTGTTTACCTTGTTAACCCAAAGCGCGATAGGCGCCTTTACCCTGCTCTTTTTTGCCAAAATATTTGCCATATCCAGCCTGGCTGATCTATTCAATTCAGGCGTAGAACTGGCACTGTTGGCACTGCTCCTCGTCATGCAGGCTGGCGGACTCTTACTTTCAACCATGCATTTAGGGAAACCATGGCGTTTCTATCGCGGCTTTAATAACTTGCGCTATTCACCCGTCAGCCGCGAAGCCTTTGGTGTTGCCCTGTTCTTTACATTTATGGGCACCTACAGCGTCTGTACAGCATTAAGCTTATTAGTCGATATTAACGTCATAGACTGGTTTGCCCAAGCCTTCGGCTCTCTGGCCGTGATCAGTGCGGCCTTCGGCCTGTACTTTATGTATTGCAGCTATCGAATCAAGGCCCGCCCTTTCTGGGATCACTGGCAGACAGCCTGCTCTTTTGCCGGCTCAGTATTAACTATTGGCCCAATGGTATTGGCGCTAGTGAGCATACTTGGCGACAACAGCTTATATCCGCTTCTTAACCAGCTTACGCCAATTGTAATCCTTGGATTGCTGGTTGAAGGTATCGGTTTATGGTTCCACGCTCGTCATATGAACAAGGAACAAGGCGAAGGAGCAGCTTCACATTATGTGCAATGTACGACGTTTGGTAAAACCTATCTGGCGCGCAATAGCTTACTAATAGCCAACATCCTCGGCTTGATGCTACTAAATGCATGGGCACCGTCAGGCTATAAAGCCCTATTTTGGTTAATGCCGATAGTGTCTATTATCGCCACAGCACTAGTTAGCCGCGCCCTGTTCTACATTCTGGTGATCCCCACCACAATGCCAGGGGCGTTTTTCTGGAAGAACAAAGGTTTTGAACAACATGCCAAAGACGTCGGCCTAACCGATATGCCGCAAACAGGCGTTGTGGCGGACTCTCATTAGTCAACATTAAAAACGAGCAATAAAATGCTACGCCCTTGCTATACCGCAAGGGCGTAGCACTTTTTCATAAAGAAGGTATTTGGGTTGTTGGTCTATATTTTTAAAACATTTCGTCGAAGAAAATAGTGAGCTTGAGGCTACTTTCTTCAGAACAAAGGTCTAACTATGTTTCAGCAGTATATTCACCAAAGCACACAAAAAGTCCATGAAATACTGCAACTGGCAGTCAATGAACTGCTCAGCTTACACTTAAATACCCTAACCTCAGACTTTATCCTTCTCGGGCTGCTGCTACAGGATAAATCCGAGGCACTGGAGGTCCTGACCGCCTTATTGCCCGACCATGCCGCCAAACGCAAAGCCATGATGGATCAAATCTACCAGCGTCACCCCCCGCAACCTACCGTGAATGTTGAGAAGGTCACCACCTCTCCCGACGCCGACAAGGTGCTGGAAATTGCCAGCCAGGAAGCCAACCGTATCGGCGACACCTATATCGGTACCGGGATCCTGCTGACAGCACTCTGTAGTGAGCAATCAGGCCCGGCCACCAGCATCCTGACCATGACAGGTTTAACCCCGGAAAAAATACGGGCTGAATTACTAAAAAAACGTGAAGGTAATATCCTGACAACAGCAGATGCTGAAAGTAAAGTAAACGTTCTCAAAGAGTACACGATAGACCTGACCGAACTGGCACTAAGGGGAGAACTGGACCCGGTGATTGGGCGAGAAGAAGAAATGCGCCGGGTGATCCAGACCCTCTCACGGCGCAAGAAAAATAACCCGGCTCTCATCGGCGAAGCCGGTGTAGGCAAAACAGTCATCGTTGAAGGCATAGCACAACGCATAGCGGAGGCAGATGTTCCCGAAACTCTGATCAACAAGCGTATCCTCTCCCTCGATATGGCCCAGATCGTTGCCGGCTCAAATATGCGGGGCGAATTTGAGCAACGACTGGTCAGTGTACGAGACGCGGTAATCGAGGCAGAAGGGCGCATTATCCTTTTTATCGATGAACTGCATACCGTGGTAGGAAGCGGCTCCTCACCCGGCGGAATGGATGCCCCCTCCCTGCTAAAAACCGCACTTGCCAAAGGCAGCCTGCAAGTGATTGGAGCTGACACCACCGACGAATACCGCAAGTATGTCGAATCAGACAAAGCCCTGGAGCGCCGCTTCCAGCCTATACTGGTTCAGGAGCCGACCCTGGAAGAAACCGTACAGATCCTGGAAGGCCTGTCCCCCCGCTACGAAAAGCACCACCAAATCAGCTATGACAGCGAAGCCCTGCAAGCGGCCGCCCGATTATCTGAGCGCTATATTGCCGATCGCTTCCTGCCAGACAAAGCCGTTGACTTACTGGATGAAGCCGGCGCCAGAAAGCGCCTGCAATTTATCGCAATGCCAACCAAATTACGCAAACTGGAACGCAAGCGCCAACAACTGCTCAGCAGAAAGCAGGCCGCCTTTGATCAGCAGGATTATGAAACCGCTGCCGCGCACCAAATGGAGCTCAGCAAATTACTCGAAGATCTCGAGAGCGAACGGCAAGATTGGCAAAAAGCCACCGCCAATACAGCAAAAGTCGTCTTTGCCGAGGACATCGCTGAAGTAGTCGCAAAATGGACCGGGATACCCATTGCCAGAATGGTTGAATCCGAAGCCGATAAGCTGGCCAACATGGAAGAAAACCTCCATAAACGTATTGCCGGTCAGGATGATGCCATCAATGCAATATCCGATGCCATCCGCCGCAACCGCGCCGGTATTTCGGAATCCAAACGTCCCATCGGCTCATTTCTGTTTCTCGGCCCGACCGGCTCCGGTAAAACAGCCCTTGCCAAAGCCCTGACTGAATTTCTTCTTGATGACGAATCACGCATTATCCAGCTCGACATGTCCGAATATATGGAGCGGCATGAAGTTTCAAAAATGATCGGTGCACCACCAGGGTATATAGGTTACGGCGAAGGCGGCCAGCTGACTGAAAAGGTACGGCGCAATCCTTACTCGGTTGTCCTGCTGGATGAAATCGAAAAAGCCCACCCGGATGTCTTCAACATGTTATTGCAGATCCTCGAAGACGGCCACCTGACCGATGCCCAGGGACGACAAGTCTCATTCCGCAATACCGTAATCATCGGTACCTCAAATCTGGGAGTCGAAACACTCGGCCCGGAACGCAAACAAATCGGCTTCATGTATTCCGTGACCCCAAGCTATGAAGAAGCTAAACGCAACGTCCTTCAAGAGGTAAAGCGCTTCTTCAAACCGGAATTTTTAAATCGCCTCGATGACATCATCGTATTTCATTTTCTGGAGCGTAACCATGTCTTACTGATTGCCCATATGATGATTGCCGAGCTAAAAAAACGGCTGGAAGAAAAAGAAATCATCCTTAATGTGGATGAAGCAGTCATAGAAAAATTGGCAACTGACGGTTTCGATATCAATTTTGGAGCCAGACCACTACGCAGGGAGATAGAAAAGCAGCTGGAAAACCCGCTGGCTTCATATCTGATAAATCAGGGAGGAAAAAACCAATGTGCTGTCGAAGTCACTTTAGAAAATAATAAAATATACTTCCAGGTTAATGGTGAGAAAGTTTTAACGTCTTAATCAAGGAAATTACCAACCCAAAGGCAGCCAAAAGTAAAATAATAATAAAGAGCCTGAATATGCTCATTGCATTCAGACTCTTTATATATTGCGCGATGATCAATAACCCAGCGAAATGCCACAGTCCTCACTAAGTTATACCAATCGGGATTGGTAAGAGTTCAGATCATTTTAACAAGCCAAAATGATCAAATACCTACGTAGATTAGTATCAGCACGTCATTCCATCAAGAAATACGAAAACGGCTCATCATTGACTGCAAATTCGCAGCAAGTTGGCTCAGCTCGACACTTGCCTTGGCCGTTTGCTCAGCTCCCACCGCCACTTCTGTCGATGACTGGTGAATACTTTCAATATTACGACCCAGTTCTTCCGTCACTGAATCCTGCTCGCTGCACGCACTGGCAATTTGCTGACTCATATCAGCAATTTGAGCAACCGTCTGCTCAATTTTCTGAATCGTATCGCCGGTACTCTGGCTCTGAGTAACACATTCCTGGATCATACTGCAGCTACCACTCGTGGCTTCTTTAGTCTCATTAGCACTCTTCTGCAGCTTTTCAATAATGGTGACGATTTCACCGGTTGAATCTTGGGTTCGACCAGCAAGGGTACGAACCTCGTCAGCAACTACGGCAAAACCACGCCCCTGCTCACCAGCTCGCGCAGCCTCAATTGCTGCATTGAGTGCCAGCAGGTTGGTTTGCTCAGCAATATCACGAATAACATCAACAACCATGCTGATATTGGCTGACTCTTTCTCCAGTTGCTCGACCAGTACGCCTGCATTTTCAATCTCCTGAGAGACCCGCAAAATCGATTCAATATTTTCCTGTACATCCTTGCAGCCTAACTTGGCTTCATCATTCGCCGATGTTGCAGAGACAGAGGCAACTTCTGTATTGCTGGCAACATCGGCCACGGTCGCTTTCATCTGCTCCATGGCTGTTGCCACCATGGTGATTTCATTTTGCTGTTGCTGCATTCCCTGAGATGATTGCTCCGACACCGCACTCACCTCTTCCACTGCCGCACTTAGCTGGGTAACGGAAGCAACAATCTCTTCCACCAGCACCCGCAGATTATCCTGCATTTTCACTGAAGAGTCCGCCAGCTGACCTAACTCGTCGTTGCCGATTTCCTCACGCTTCAGAACATGCGTTAAATTGCCAGAGGCAATTTCTGTCGACAAAGCCATTACCAAATTAAGCGGCAAACAAATCTGACGTGTCAGGAACACATTCATTAACGCCATGAACGCTAGCACACCAAGAATACAAGAAAGCGTAAACATACTAACCCGGCTAATACTACCCAGCATATTGGTACGGTTAGTCGCCACAAACTCCAGGTTAAGCTCGCGTAGATCATCAAGCGCAATCATCAATTGGTTAAACTGATCATAAGTATTAACTAATCTATCTTCCGCCGTTTCGGCATCACCGGCTTCAGAGGCGGCCTCAAAACCGCGAATACCACGCAGATACGTATCCCAAGCATAGCTTACCGCATCAAAGACTCTCTGCTCATTGTCAGAAGCGACAGTAGCTTCATAGTCTGCCAGCATTTTTTCAATCTGACGGTTACTCTGCTGCGTCCGTTCTAAGTTATGGCGCATTTGAGCTTTATCATCTTGATGAGTCAGGGTAAAAAACTGAGTTGTGCGTACACTTGACACTTCATATTTCAGTTCTTCAACCGACAGAACGCTCGGAATGGTTGAGTCGGTAAAATTAATTGTCCCCGTGCGAACCAAACTCAGTTCGCTTATCAAAAATACGCCGAATGCGATAAATACCGCAGCTATAGCCGCAAATACAACCGCTATTTTTTTGCCTATCGATAAATTTTTATACGTCATTATTTAACAACCTGTTGCCCTTTGGGCAGAATTTCATGGCTCAACTACACGTTGGATTAACCATCTCCTTTCTGGTTGCAGCTCACACTGGCATAAACCCAACAGTTACAATTAAATTAAAATAACCTCTGGCTATTTTTCATCTCGAAATGTATGTAAATAACTTACAAAAGTTATTTAAATTACAATTCCAATTTATTATTAACAAGCTGTATAAATCACAACCAAATATCGAGTCAACATTGACCCGCAGCTGGAATTCAAATAATTATATCAATGAAGCCAAAAGCAGAAATTCACCTCAAAAAGAAGCGTTTTATTTACCACTATTAGTTTCATTAGAAAAAATCAACGACAAAAAGGCTGCATGGCATTTATACCAAGCACCCTTTAAGTATTGAATAAATTGAATTTTTATACGTTCAGCATCCTAAACCGAAACGCCAGTTAGCAGCTGAAACAGCTCACTTCCTGATTGAAATCTACCGCATAGATAATACCAAGCGACACGTCCTTAAATTTCCTTAAACAATAAATAATAAAAACTGTATTTCTGTCTGTGACGAATTTAAACCTCACTACAACCTATAAACTCAAGACTGACTGTTAACCTAGTATTGCTTATTAAAAATTCTGTCTGGCAGGCAAATATGAGTTAACAACAGAAAATACAGTGACTATTCCAAACAAAAAACTGATAAATATATAGAAACAAAAAAGCCCCGACATTTCTGCCAGGGCTTTCTTATGTATCGGAGCACATTGGGCATAGGGGATTATCAAATCCCGAATAACACTCGCTCTAAACGCAAAAAAGCCGCTGATGATTCAGCGGCTTTCTTAAATGTGGCGGAGAGATAGGGATTTGAACCCTAGATACGCTACAAACGTATGCCGGTTTTCAAGACCGGTGCTTTCAACCACTCAGCCATCTCTCCAAATTTTTTCACCTTAAAAGATGATGGCGGTGAGGGAGGGATTCGAACCCTCGATACGTTGCCGTATACACACTTTCCAGGCGTGCTCCTTCAGCCACTCGGACACCTCACCACATTGTTGTTTGACGCTGTGCGTCTCAACGGTGGCTAATTTAATAGTTGAGGCTATTAGGGTCAAGCGCTTTTCTATAAATACCTTTCGACTGCTGATGAATAGTTCAATTCGCCTTATTCTTAATCCAATCAGTAAGTTTTATTCAATGCTACACTTCTAACAGTTTGCTGAATCATGCACCAAATGGGAATCACCCGGTTACAAAGGAAGTCTCTATGGGCATAAAGAGGATACTACTGTTACTAATATTATGGACAGCCCCCGCAGGGCTTGTAACAGCAACCGAATACATCGATCCCCGCCTAGCCCTGCTTGAAGAACAAATTGTCCGTATACAGAAACAAGACAAAACACCTGAAGTAGTAAAAGCGCTAGATACCCTCTCACAAGCAAAAAGCCAATTGGAAAAAACCGCGGATTTCAATAGCGAAACACAGAAATACCGGGACTTGGTGACAAACTTTGATGAACTAACCCAGGCACTAAAAACAAAAATCAGTGATTTTTCAATGACAAAGTTTCCCGATTTTAGTAACTGGGAACAAGATCAGCTAACCTTAGAAATCGCCGAACAAGATAATCGCCTCAACCAATCAGAATTAAGTCGCAGCAATTATAAAAATGAACTTCAGGCAATAGAGCAAGGGATTGATGACTTTTCCTATCTATCTAAGCAACTTCATCAACAAATTAAGCAAACAGAAAACCTGTTACAGCATGAGCAGCAACAAAACGACAATAAAACGACCCTACTCACGCTGGAAATTGCCCATCAGTTTTACGTTAGCCAATTATACGCTCTTGAAGCAAAACAACTCAGTGCCGGAAATCGGCGTACTCTGGCCAAACAGAAAATTCGGCTTATTAACCTGGAAATTGAAGCCCGTCAGGCCTATCGCAACAACCTCCAACGGCGACTCAGCCGCATCATGCGCACCGAAGCCAGAAAATCAGCCGTAGATAATGAAGATATCCAGCAAGACCTGACCAATCAACCACCCTCATTGAAACAGCTGATGCAAGCGAATCAACGCTATACCTCAGACTTGAGTACCCTCGCTAACAAAACTGAACAAATACAGCAACAACAGCAAACAGCTTCAGAACAAAATGAAGTAGTTAATAAAACTGCCGATGATCTTGAAACCATGACCGAATGGCTCAAACTCAGCCCGGCCTTCAGCGAGAACCTTCGTACACGGATGAAACGGCTCCCCAGCCAGCCGCCGATTGAATCCCTCGACCGGGATATCGCCCAAAGCCAAATCAAGAAATATGAATATCAGCAGCAATATGATGCGCTACGGGAACAATCCCTGCGCCCTGTCAGCCAATCATTGACGCCTGAGCAACAACAAAAAGAAAAAAAACTAGTTGAAATCAACCTGATCTTACTTGACCGACTAATCGACCATTCCGATATCCTGATCTACCAACAGGCAACCTTAAAAGTCGCTTACGAAAAGCTCAACAGCAACCTCTCGGAACTCAATAATCTGGCAGCCAAACGCCTGTTTTGGGCGCCTGATACCAATACACTCAACCTGGCCCTGATCAGCAACACCTGGGAAAAATTAAAATGGTTTTTCTCTCCCTTACAATGGCTCAATCTGGGTAAAGTCCCAACCACCATTGATACCACCAAGCTCTTGTCTACTTCAGGCTTTATCGTTTTTATCATTCTTAGCCATCGCTGGGTAAAAAAGCATTGGATAAATTACCTGGCAGCTACCAGTCAAATGATAGGCAAAGTCACCCTGGATAAATTCCGCTACAGTTATCTCAATATATTGGCTTCTTTTGCACTAGCCTGGCCCATTCCCATCATCATTGCGCTAATTGGATTTCTGCTCAGTGCGGCCTGGCAATTTCCATTTATCCACCACTTAGGGCAAGCCCTCAGCATCCCGCTCACATTGACCATTTTTTTCTTCATGCGTGAACTTGTCCGTGATGATGGATTACTTATCAGGCATTTCGGCTGGGAGCCCCACTTTGTTCATGGCGCATTTTCCCACTACCGACGATTACTTTGGATCTACGTCCCGATGATGGTCGTACAGGATTTTGCCCACTTATACAGTGACATTGACGTCAATGCTACGCTTGGGCGGCTCGCTTTTATTATCAGCAATCTGGCTGTCAGTATTTTTCTCTGGCAGCTATATAGAATGAAATTACCTATGACCTACGGTGATCTTCCAGAAGATAAAGCCCGTATCGGCCATCACCTATTCTGGTCTGCACTGATCATCACACCACAACTTCTCAACTATACCGCTTTAAGTGGCTACCTGACCTCTTCGCAAGCCATCATGAACAAACTTGAGATATCTGCGGTCGTAGGGATCATCACCCTATTGGTCTATTACCTAATCAAACGCCTGATGCTACTCCAGAAAAGACGCCTAGCCTTCGACCGTGCCAAAGCAAAAAGATTGGAGATCCTCGCCCAGCGACTTGCAGAGCTAGAAGAAGACAAAGAGGAAAGTTTCAGCAGCAGCGAGATGCAAATCGAAGTTGAAGAACCCGAAGTGAACCTAGACAAAATCAGTGCCCAGTCATTACGTCTATTGCGCTCGGTTTTGCTATTAATTTACCTCTCTCTGGTCGCGCTGGTTTGGTCTGATTTTTATCAGGCAATTACCTTTCTTGAAGATGTCACCTTATGGGACGTCAGCAATACCATCAATGGCATTGATGAACTCAGTGCCATCTCACTAAAGAGTGTATTACTAGCTATGTTAGCCTTCTGGCTTACTGCAATTCTGGCAAGAGATATGCCCGGCGCCATGGAACTGCTTATATTGCAGCACTTGGACCTGTCTCCTGGAACCGGTTATGCCATCACCTCGCTAACTCGCTATCTGGTTATTTTTATGGGGATTTTGATTGGCTCAGGACTGGTTGGTTTCGACTGGTCAAAAATGCAGTGGTTAATCGCGGCTTTAGGTGTTGGCCTCGGTTTCGGGCTACAGGAGATCTTTGCCAATTTTATCTCGGGTCTGATCATCTTGTTCGAAAAACCAATCCGCATAGGTGATACGGTCACTATTCGCCAACTAACCGGTGTGGTTGCCAAGATCCAGACCAGAGCAACAACCATTGTTGACTGGGACCGCAAAGAAGTCATTGTTCCCAACAAAGCCTTTGTCACCGAGCAATTTGTCAACTGGTCGCTATCAGACCCTATCACCCGCGTCACCATATCCATCAGCGTAAAATACCTCGCAAACAGCGATCTAGTAACCCAGCTTTTATTTGAGGCTGCGGAAGAATGCGAATTGGTTCTCGATAATCCCGCGCCAGAGGTCTTTTTCCTTACCCTGACAGCCGACAGCCAGAACTTTGAAGTTCGGGCTTACGCAGCAGAAACCGCACACCGATTAACCCTGACCCACGACCTCCATAATCGGATCAAGAACAAATTCATCCGGCACCATATTGATATTGCCCATCCGCAGCTGGAAGTGACCATAAAAAATCAGCAAACTCACCCGCTATTTCATTAATAACAGATACAAAAATGCGCGAGTAGCTTTTGCTAAATCTCGCGCATTAACTATTTATGATGGTTAATAAATTTATTTCCAACCATCTAAATTTTAAAGCTATACCTGCTGGTGAGAGTAACCAGGAACCCGGAACATACGGCGGCACAGGTCTAGGAATTGACCGTAAACCACACCCAGCATACCTGAAACCACAGCGTTACTGGTTACAGCAGTAATGATCTGATCAACATCAGCACCGACTACCCACAAAATACCGGCGTAAACCGGTGACTGGAACAGCACAAATGCCACCATGTCTGATAACCACTTCATCCAGCTAGTAGGTGAAAGGCGATTGCCATTACGAACAAAAAAGTCACGAAAGACACCATATGGCCAGGCAATCGCAATATTGACTGGTATCGACAAGGTTCGCGAAGCTAAAGATTGTTCAAAGCTCATCCCCGACACAAACACCTCAATCAACATGCCAGTGACAAAGCTAAAAATCACCATGGCAAAAGTATCCGCAGCCGCATTTCGAACATTAAATTGACCTTTAACAGACATACCGCAAACCTCCACATTTAGAAAATAAGGCCAAAAAAAACCATATATAAAGTCGCTTACACTAGATAAACACCAACTAGCCAGTTGATTTGCGTATTAGAACAGGTTTTTAGCAAAATAACCCACCAAAGTTGATATTTATTGGTTAATTTACGACTACTTTTCCGCCAATTAGTGGCAGATTCAACTACTCAGGCAGCACAGACGTGCCACAATATCAAAAAGAGCTACATCTAACCAATAAAAACAAACTAATTCCGTGATAATGAGCCATTTATCCAAAGTTAATAATGAAAAGTAGAGCGGATAATCACAACTTTAGGTTACACTCCACTTTCATTCAAAACAATGACTTTAAAAATAAAATCATCAAAAACAAAATTCAAACATAAACTATTGATATATAGCCATTAAAAATACAAAAAATAAATATAAAAGATGAATTTCAACATTTCACAAACAGAACCATCATGGATGATTAGGCACCTTTTATTCCATCTAAAGTAACAGCTTTCACAGTCATAAGTAAATCTAACCTCAAACCTTAGAAAATCTCATTTTTGCTTTTCATTATTTAAATAAACCGTCTTAATACTGATTAATTATCCGACCAATATCCTGCTATTTTTTGTAATAGAAGCATTTTCCACCCATCAACAACCAACAAAATTGAAAGTAAATTACATGACTGTTGTTTTCCTAGCGATTGCCGCCGCTTTTTGCCATACACAGTCTTTCTGAACGAAAAATCGTGTCTTTACCGCGAAAAGGAGTAACAACTAACAGTCAAAAAAAAGCCCCGGCCAAATGACTGGGGCTTGCATAGCTACTCAACTTACCTTCCTATTACTGCCAAATCTGAAGAAACCACACGATGCGAACCAACGAGGTGATTTTTCCGGAATGGCGTCTGATTGCACTCACGATTGACACAAATATCACGAATACCAAATAGCCACAGAAAAAGAGTAAAATCTAATAATGTAAGAAGGGAGTGAAGAGAGAAATGGTAAGAAATGAAAATGCTATGCCTAGATAGCAAAAAACCGCCAATAAGGCGGTTTTTCTAAATATGGCGGTGAGGGAGGGATTCGAACCCTCGATACGTTGCCGTATACACACTTTCCAGGCGTGCTCCTTCAGCCACTCGGACACCTCACCACAATTTGTTGTTGAGAGCTATCGTCTCAACGAGGCGTTACTATAGTGCGCTCCAAGCCCTGGGTCAATAAAAATCAGAAAACAGACACCCAAATGTTCAATATTACAGCAGCATACCATTCCAGCTCGATAAAACTTAGGGGGAAGCTGTGCAGTTCGAGCCAGACTGATACAATACACACACAGCAACTACTTTATCAATTTCTGTTGGCGCTTTCTTTCCCGTACCGCGTTCACCGGAAATGAAAACAAATTAATAAACTGAGATTGTACTATGTCTTCACAACTGAGTGAGTTACTGCAAAATCCAGAACTAGCTGAGCAGCTACTATCCGAGGCGCAAACCCGTGGTTTTGTTACCGCAATGGCTGCGGCACCTCACCTGATTGATCCAGCAGAATGGCTGGCCTTCCTATGGGGTGGCGAAGAAACCTCACCTTTTGCCAGCAACGAAGAGCTAGAAGCTTATGCTAATGCCATCGTCAACCTGTGGAATGATACACGCGAAGCCTTACTTACCGGAACATGGCAATGGCCTGAAGAATGCCAGTTGGACGACAAAGAACTGGTAACGGAAGCTACACGCGAGCTTGCCGAAGGCGTTCTGCAAGGCTGGCAGCTAGCCCGTGACGATTGGGAAACCATCATGCCAGAAAATAGCGAAGACAATGCGCTGCTAGGCGGCGTGCTACTTTGCTTTAGCCTGCTTTATGATCCGGAGAACGCAATGGAAGCACTTGCACAGGAAGGTGCCGATGGCTTAGCGCAGTTTGAAGAAATCTTTAATTCTGTACCAACAATGATTTGCGGCCTGACCCTGCGTGCAAACGCACTGGTTGCAGAACAGTAACAGCCACATGATTGCGAAGTGATACTACATGCACTTCGCAACCATTCTCTTATCCGCCGCCTTACCTATACACTGATCAGACTCCGGCGCTGATAGAAGTAAATAATCGCAAAAGCCGGTAAATTCATTAGCACACCGTATAGTAATGGCGTCAGAGCCAACTCAGGGCGTTGCAACTGTACCACTGCAACAAAAATCGCAGTACCTGCATTCTGTATCCCAACTTCGATAGCCAATGTCTTCACTACCGTCTTATCACCGTGAAGCAATTTTGCTATCCCAACTCCCAGCAACATCCCAGCCAGACACAAGCTGATAGCCGCCACCGACGCGACTGTAAACAACTGATGAAAAACCGCAGTATTAGCCGCAACTGTCACTACCACCGTCGAAAACAGTGCTACCAACGAAGATCGTCCTGCAAAGCGAGAAAAACTATCCAACCACGGGCCTCTCGCCCAATGTTTTATCGCCATGCCCAGTAATACCGGCACAAGCGTGACAGCTGCCAGCTGCAAAATTGCCGTTTTAAGCGAGAAAACCAGCTGCGCATCTGGCACGACCAACGTCAGTATCAATGGCAGGCTCACAGGGATAACCAGGCTGCTAATCGCGGTCATCGAAATCGATAATGCAGAATCACCACCGCTCATGTGAGTAATGGCGTTGGATGATGCCCCACCAGGAGCCAATGCCAGCAACCACAACCCAATAGCGACCGGCTCCGGCAAAGAAAAAAAATATATAATGGCAAATGCCAATAACGGCAACCCCAATAGCTGGGCGCTCAAACCTAACAATACCCGCCCAGGAAACAATGCAACCCGCCTAAAATCAGCGATAGACAACGTCAAACCTACGCAAAACATCATCCACGCCAATGCCAGTGGCAAAGCCACCGTCAGCATCGTCTGAGCCATTTTTCTTATTCCTTATACCAAAAATGGCGACCAAGCTGGTCGCCATTTAATCCTTCATCAAACTGACAGGTTACGCGTTACCTTTTACCTTCAGCTGTAATTGCGCGGCAAAATCCAGCATACGGTTCAACGGAACCAGTGATTTTTTACGCAGGGATTCATCAACAAAAATTTCGTGCTTTTCACCGCCTTCAAGCAGGGCAAGCTCAATCGCTCTCAGGCCATTCATTGCCATCCACGGACAGTGTGCACAGCTACGACATGTTGCGCCAGCACCGGCAGTTGGAGCTTCAAACAATTCTTTATCCGGAACCATCTGCTGCATCTTAAAGAAGATGCCCTTATCGGTTGCAACAATCAGCTGCTTGTTCGGCAACGTTTTAGCCGCTTTGATCAGCTGACTGGTAGAACCAACAGCATCCGCCAGAGCAACAACACTAGCCGGTGATTCAGGATGAACCAAGATCGCAGCCTCTGGATATAAGTGCTTCATATCACGCAGAGCTTTAGCTGAAAACTCATCATGAACAACACACTCCCCCTGCCACAGCAACATTTCAGCGCCGGTTTGTTTCTGGATGTAAGAGCCAAGGTGGCGGTCAGGCCCCCAGATAATTTTCTTACCTTCACTATCAAGGTGCTCAATAATCTCAAGTGCGATACTGGAAGTCACCACCCAATCCGCACGCGCTTTAACTGCCGCCGACGTATTGGCGTAAACAACCACGGTGTGATCTGGGTGGGCATCGCAAAACTCGGTAAATTTATCGGCCGGGCAACCTAAATCAAGTGAACACTCAGCCTCCAGTGTTGGCATGAGTACATGCTTTTCCGGTGTTAGGATCTTAGCCGACTCTCCCATAAAGCGGACACCACAAACAATAAGTGTCTTAGCCGGGTGCTGGTTACCAAAGCGGGCCATTTCCAGAGAGTCCCCAACGAAACCGCCAGTCTCTTCTGCCAAGGCCTGAATTTCAGGATCGGTATAATAGTGGGCAACCAAAACCGCGTCTCTTTCCTTTAACAGGGCTTTGATGCTCGCCTTGTAAGCTTGCTGCTGTTCAGCAGTCAGCGGCTCAGGCTTAGGTGGAAATGGATAAACCATTTCAGAGGGATCAAATGTTAGGCTCATCACTCACTTGCTCTATCAGCTAGTCCTTTGTTATCCGCGTATTATACCGCAAACGATGAAATAATCACCTTCCTGGCTATTCCGGCTCCTGCCTAAACCGCGCCGTTCAAAAAAGGCCAGTGAATACTGGCCTTTATATTAACCCTGAAAATCGGATTATACAGAGATTACTTACCGAGCTGCTTAAGGTTTCGCTCAGCCTGACGAGAGCTGGTCGAATCAGGATAGGCAGTTATAACCTCCTGATAATACTTCTTGGCTTCTTCTGGCTTTTTGCTTCGTTCTGCAATCACGCCTAACTTTAGCATGGCATCAGCACGCTTGTTAGAATCGGCAAAACTTGCAACAGCTTTAAACTGCTCAGAAGCTTCAGCTAGCTGGTTTTGCGTAAAATACAGCTGACCAAGCCAGTAATGAGCATTCGGTTTATAAACCGATTCAGGATAAGTTGCTAAGAATCCCTTAAATGCTTCAACCGCGCCACTGTAATCCTTTTCTTTCAGGATCAAGTTAACGGCTTTTTCGTACGTTTCGTTTTCACTTACGTTGCTGGTGTAAGTCTCAGAAGTGGTTGCCTCGGTTTTCGGCGTTTCTTTGACTTCTTTTTGAGGCTGGCGGCTTAGTGCATCAACTTCACGGTAGAGCTCACGCTGACGCTCCAGCATCTGGCTTAAGTCATAGCTATTTCGCTCGACAATACCACGAAGCTCATCCATTTCAGATGCAAGCTGGTCAAGTTGACGCTGCATATCAATCTGAACTTGATTTCGCGCCTCAATCATACGCTCCAAACGTTCAAGGTTATCACCTTTCGCGCTGCTACCGTTTAGCTCAGTAACAGGAGCAGGTGCGGCGACCACCTGGGTCGCCGCACCAACCAGCAACGTAAATGCGAGGTTTCGCATCTTGTTACTGCTCATAGTGTTTACCTATAAATTAGTAAACTAGAACCGAACGACGGTTCTTCGCGTAATCTGCTGCGGAGTGGCCTAGAACCAGTGGTTTTTCCTCACCGTAGCTTACGATAGAAATCTGACTTGCAGATACACCCAGTGCCTGTAGGTATTTTGCAACCGCATTTGCACGGCGCTCACCCAGAGCGATGTTGTATTCTGGAGTACCACGCTCGTCTGCATGACCTTCAACAATTACATTAACTACCGAGTTGTCACGTAGGTAATCGGCGTGTGCAGTCAGCATTTCCTGATAATCAGGCTGGATTTCAGCATTGTCAAACTTGAAGTATACAGTTTGCTCCTGGCGAAGCTCCTGGCTACGCAGCTCCTGCTCCGAAAGTGAAGCAGAACCTGACTCAACTGGTGTTGCAACTGTAGTTTGAGTTTGCTCGGTAGCGGTAGCTACTGTACCAGTAACTGTACCAGTATTCGTTTCAGATGCAGATGCCGCTGAGCTGTCAGTGCTTTCGCTTGAGCTACATGCCGCAAGAGTGATCATTGGCAGCGCAATTGCCAGCCCCTTTAAAACTTTGTTCAGTTGCATTATTTTTTCCTTATTTTGCTAATTACGGTGAACGTTATAAGAACGGTCCCCATGACGGAGCTCGCACTCGCCCGTTCGTCGCAGGTAATCGAGCTTTAAAGCGCCCGTCAATCGACACTAACGATAGCTCATTAAACTTATTATTCACTGAGCTATAAATCACCATACCACCGTTCGGGGCAATACTCGGTGACTCATCCAAAAATGTCTTCGTTAAAATTTGAAGCGCTCCAGTTTTCAGATCTTGCTTAGCGATGTTATACCCAGATTCTGAACGGTGTACCATCACTAAGAACCGCCCGTCCGGCGTCAATTGACCACCCAAGTTCTGACTCCCTTGCCACGTCAGGCGCTCCGACGATCCGTCTGCTAAATTTACTCGATATATCTGGGGTTTACCACCTCTGTCTGAGGTAAAGATCATAGACTGACCGTTAGGATCCCAAAATGCCTCGGTATTGTTAGCTCTACCCCGGGTGATCTGCTTCATTTTTTTGGTTTCCAGATCCAGTACATAGATCTGCAAGCTGCCACTTTTCGACAGCACCATAGCAAGTTTTTTTCCGTCCGGAGAAAAGCGTGGCGAACCGTTATGACGCGGGAACGAAGCCACCATGTCTCGAGTACCTTTGTAGATATCCATAATGAATATCTGCGCTTGTTTGTTCTCGAAACTCACATAGGCAAGCTTACTACCATCTGGCGACCAAGAAGGTGACATCAGCGGCTGTTGTGACTTCAGTACCAGGCGCTCGTTGTAACCATCATAGTCAGCTACGCGTAACTGGTAAGGGTAGCGGGATTTATCATCAATAACCACATAGGCAATACGGGTCAGGAAAGCGCCTTTCTCACCGGTCAGTTTCTCATACACAACATCGGAAATACGGTGTGCATACTGACGCAAGCGACTCTGTTTTACCGTCGCACGGTTATTAACCAGCAAATGGTCTTTAGTCAGTACCAACTTACCGCCTTCCAGCCCGCGGCTTTCACCGCTGGTCAGCTGGCCACGTACGACATCCACCAACTGATAATTAATTACGTAGTTACCATCGGCATTCAGGCTAACCTTGCCGGTCACTAGGGCGTCTACCCCTAACGATGTCCAGGCGTTATAGTCAACCTGCTCTTCACTGTATGGGGTTTGTGGCATCTTACTTGTCGCTACCGGGCTGAATTTACCGCTTCGACGCAAGTCAGAAGCAATAACGGCCGCTAAATCAGTCGGCATTCGCCCCTCACCGTCCCACTGGAAGGGCACCACACCTATCGGACGCGCTGAATCGATCCCTTCGGTGATCACTAGTTCCAACTCAGCTTGCGCAACCTGGCTGAAACTCAAAAGAGCAAGACACAAGCCCATTAGCCAACGTTTCATAACAACTCCTTCATCATTGTGGGCTTACAATTTTACAAGCATAGAAATACTGCGAACTTCTTCAATAACAGCCGGGTCTTCCGGCATCGGGAACTGACTAATTTTTACTACTGCAGCTTTAGCAGCACGGCATACGTTCTGGTCTCCACCTGCACTAGATACATCTAACACCAACCCATTGGAAGAAAGACGCATACTCAAATTGCATTCTTTACCAATAAAATTTTCATTTTTTAACAGGTTCTGTTGGATCATCTGAGTATAGATGGCACCGTAGCGCTGTTTTTCACTTGCAATAAACTGCCCCCGGGCACCACCGCGTTGCTCTGTTTCTGCCTCAAGGCCGGCAAACATATCATTCAAAGCAGCTTCCTGCTGACGTTGTTGCTCACGCGCCTCAGCAGCTTTTCGCTCTGCTTCTTTACGCGCAGCTTCTGCTTTGCGTCTTTCTTCCTCTGCTTTTTTCTTTGCTGCCAGTTCTGCCTTGCGCTTCTCTTCAGCTTTGCGGGCTTCTTCTTCCGCTTTACGCTTAGCAGCTTCGGCTTTACGTTTTGCTTCCTCAGCTTCGCGCTGCTTAGCCAGCTGTCTCTGACGCTCCTGCTCAGCTTTACGAGCAGCTTCTTGCTTAGCTTTACGATCAGCTTCGGCCTTCGCCGCCTTTTCACGGGCCACACGCGCAGCTTCATCTGCTCGGCGTTTCTCTTCTACCGCTTTGCGTTTAGCCACCGCCGCTTTCTCACGCTCAGCCGCCACACGCTTACGCTCCTGTTCTGCCGCACGGGCTTCCTTTTCAGCTTTAAGCTTATCAGCCTTCAGCTGGCGCAGCCTTCTCTCTTCAGCCTGACGCTGTTGTTCCAGAGCTTCGGCTTGCCGCTCAAGACGCTTCAAACGATCAAGCTCTGCTTGCCTAGCAGCATCTCTTTGCTGTCGAATCCGTTTTGCCTGCTGATTTACTAACGCCGGGTCAACTACCACAGCCTTAATAGTACCGCCCTGAGACTGGGGCTTATTCATGGAAAAATCCGTTCCCCACAACAACGCTGCTATCAATAAACCATGCAAAATCAACGATACGATGACGGCAGCACTATAGTTGTTTTTATTCATCCTGCTCGCCTGCCTACTTCTCCAATGGTTCTGTCATCAGTCCGACAGAGCCGACGCCGGCCTGATTCAAGGCATCCAACGTTTCAATAATGTAAGCATACGGCGCACGACTATCGCCACCGACCAGCACGGCTGACTTCGGGTTAATTTGAAGCTCAGCCCTGACACGCGTCAGCAAGTCATTCATGCGCAACCCGCGGATCATATCGCCGTTATCAACACTCAGCCCCAGGTTTCCGTCCTGATCCACTTCAACAATGATTGGCGCGCTGCTGTTATCCTCACCCACCAGCTCCGCTGCGGGCTTGGCGGTTTGCGTCGACGGTAGCTCGACATCCACCCCTTGGGTAACAAAAGGTGCCGTTACCATAAAGATGATCAACAGCACCAACATGACATCAATATAAGGGACGACGTTTATTTCCGCCGTCATTTTTCGCTTTTTCGGTTGATAAGCCATGGCTTACTGCTCCTGCGAAGCGGCAAAAGCCTGGCGGTGAAGAATGCTTGAGAACTCTTCCATAAAGGTTGCGTAGGTGTGCTCCAGCTTCGATACCTGATTCGTCAGTTTGTTATAGAACATAACCGCAGGAATCGCCGCAAACAGCCCCATCGCTGTCGCAACCAGAGCTTCTGCAATACCCGGCGCTACCATTGCCAGCGTTGCCTGCTTTACAGCACCCAGCGCGATAAAGGCATGCATGATACCCCATACTGTTCCGAACAGACCGATGTACGGGCTGATTGAGCCGACAGTCGCCAGGAAAGGCAAATTCGTTTCCAGCTCATCTACTTCACGAGACAAAGCAACACGCATTGCTCGTCCTGTCCCTTCCATTACCGCTTCTGGTACCTTACCGTTGCTACGGTGTAAACGCGCAAACTCTTTAAAGCCCGCGTGGAAAATCTGCTCTGAACCTGTCAGGCTGTCTTTACGCGCCTGAACTTCCTGGAAAAGCTGTGATAAATCAATACCAGACCAAAAGCGGTCTTCAAAACGTTCAGCCTTGGACGCTGCGTTGGAAAGCACCTGAGAGCGCTTGATAATCATCGTCCAGGAGATGACAGACATACCCAGTAGAATTAGCATCACCGTCTTAACAAGCAGACTTGCCTGTAAAAAAAGATCTAAAATTGATAGTTCAGCAGTCACTTAGATATCTCCGACTTAATAATTTCTGGTATCTGAATAGGCTTCATGGATTCAGGGTGAACACAGGCTACCTGAACCATCGCTTTACACAAGGTTTGGCCGGCATTGTTAACTAAAACCTGACAAAATTCGATAGAGGCACGGCGGATATTCATCGGCCATGTCCGGACAATAAGTTGATCGTCAAGCTTTGCTCCCTTCAAGAAATCGATCTCAATATGGCGAACAACAAAGCTAACATTCAAAGCAAAAAATGCTTGTAAACTGACACCGTGACTACGGAAGAGTTCCGTCCTTGCCCGTTCAAAAAATTTCAAATAATTGGCGTGATAAACAATACCGCCCAGATCTGTATCTTCGTAATATATCGTGATTGGCCATTCAAAGGCATTTTCTTCGGTCATCAGTTTCCTATGCCATCACATCATCCGGCAGTTCTGCCGATACACTTGCTATTGACCGCTTACTATACCTAACTTGATTCACAGAATGAAACGCCACATTTACCAAGGCTCACAAATCCTCTAATTTTTTGATCCATTTTAATTTCAGACCCGATTGAATACGCGTAATTGCTGCAAATGTATTCACCGCTTCTCAGCGGATAGCAAACAGCCCAATGTAAATACACTGGGCTGTTTTTTATCTTTACTTAACTAACAGCCCCCCGTTAGGAAAGCAAACGTAACCATAAGATATAGGTCAGTATCGGCAATGCACAATACGGCGTAAAAAAGACTTGCCAGTACCAACGGTGGGGCACGAAACCCACACCGTAAATCATTGCTGTACAGGTTGCCCATATCAGGGCTGGCGAGATTATCGGTCCGAATCCACCAATCGCCTGGGCAAAGAGCATAGGTTCCCAAATCACCAGTCCGCCCGCGCAGAGTGCCATAATCATGGACAACAGGCGCACTAGCCCGCTATCCAACAACTGGTGAATGCGCTTTACCCAGAGATCAAGATTACTCACCGTTCTCATCCATGTTTTCAGTCGTCTCAAGCCACAAAGCGTTGATAATACCGAATGAGCAGGCTAGCAGAACACCTAGGATCCAAGCGAAATACCACATAGTCTGTCTCCTTAGTACAGTGAATTCTTGTTGTCTTCGATAAACTTGCTATCAAGACGACCAAACATTTTGTAGTAACACCAAGAGGTGTAGGTCAGGATGATTGGAACCATCACAAACGCCACACCAGTCATAATGTTCAGCGTCAACTCAGAAGAGGTCGCATCCCACATCGTCAAGCTGTGGCTTGGCTCCAGGCTTGAAGGCATTACGAACGGGAACAGAGCAAAGCCTGCTGTCAGAATCACACCAGCCATAGTCAGGCTTGATGTAATAAACGCCAGCGCACCGCGGTTAGCGCGAGAAGCAGCCACGGTCAGTAGCGGCATTACTACAGCCAGGATTGGAGCCGTCCACAGCATTGGATAAGCATCAAAATTCGCAAATAGCGCACCAGACTGACGCATAACTTCTTTCGTCAACGGGTTAGATGGTGCATTGGTTATGATTTCAGAAGTAATCACATAACCTTCAATGCTCTGAGCCCAGAAACCGGCAATGGCAAAACAAACCGCTGTACCGATTGACGTAATGACGGCAACATTACGTGCACGCTCACGAATCGCATCTGTTGTTTTCATCTGCAGGTAAGCTGCACCCTGAGTCGTGATCATCAGAAGGCTGACGATACCGCACAGTAGCGCAAATGGATTAAGCAGACCGAAGAATGAGCCTTTATAAGTCGGGATCAGCAGTTCGCTTAACTCAAACGGAACACCCTGTAGCAAATTGCCAAATGCCACACCAAAAATCACTGGTGGTACAAAGCTACCGATAAAGATCGCCTTGTCCCATGCATTACGCCACTGTGTGTTCTCAAGTTTTGAACGGTAATCGAAACCAAGAGGGCGTAGCCAAAGCGCAGCCAGAGTCACAATCATCGCCAGGTAAAAACCAGAAAATGCAGTTGCATAAACCAGCGGCCATGCAGCAAACAGTGCGCCACCGGCAGTGATTAACCACACCTGGTTTCCGTCCCAGTGCGGGGCAATTGAGTTAATCATTATACGGCGCTCAGTGTCTGTCTTACCGATGATGTTAGACAGCACACCGACACCCATATCAAAACCATCTGTGATTGCGAAGCCGATGCAAAGCACACCGATCAGCAGCCACCAGATAAATCGCAATACTTCATATTCAAACATTGCTTATTCTCCCTGATTACGCTTCAACCTGACGCGAAACCACATTTTGTGGTGCATCGGTAGTTTCAAAGTGGTAGCGGCCTGTTTTCAGGCTGCTAGGACCTAGACGAGCAAACTTGATCATCAGGTACATTTCGGCAATCAGGAACACAGTGTACAGTGCCAGAATAGCCAGCATTGACGTGATGATGTCCGATGCAGCAAGGTTAGACGCCGCCATTGATACAGGTAGGATTTCACCCACAGCCCATGGCTGACGACCATACTCAGCAACGAACCAACCCGCTTCGATAGCAATCCAAGGCAGAGGAATACCCAATAGCGCTGCTTTCAGAATCCACTGGTTATCTGTGATCTTATGACGGCAGGTCTGGATGAATGCCGCACCGATAATACCCAGCATCAGGAATCCACAAGCCACCATGATACGGAAGCTCCAGAATAACGGCCAAACGGTAGGGATTGAATCATCAGCAGCCTGAGCAATGTGAGCTTCAGTTGCATCAACAACGTTATCTGCATAAGGCTTGACCAGCAGCCCGTAACCCAGGTCATGCTTCACCTTGTCAAAAGCAGCAATGTTTTCAGGTGTTTTCTCACCGGCACGAAGTTTCTCGAGTAGCCCGTATGCAACCATACCGTTACGAATTCGAACTTCATGCTCAGCTTTCAGGTCACGCAGACCCGTTACTTCAGTATCGAAAGAACGCGTTGCGATAATACCCATGACATAAGGGATCTTAATCGCATAGTCCGTTTCCATGGTTTCCTGGTTTGGCAAACCAAATACCGTAAACGCAGCAGGCGCTTCTTCGGTATGCCACTCAGCTTCAATTGCTGCCAGCTTGGTTTTCTGCACATCACCCAGCTCATAGCCAGATTCGTCACCCAAAACGATAACTGAAAGGATTGAAGCCATACCAAATGATGCTGCAATCGCGAACGAGCGACGAGCAAACGGAATATCACGCCCCTTCAGCATGTAGTAAGCACTGATACCCATGATGAACATCGCACCACAAACGTAACCAGAAGCCACTGTATGGACAAATTTCACCTGAGCAACCGGATTAAGGACAACTTCGGCAAAACTAACCATTTCCATACGCATGGTTTCGAAGTTGAACTCTGCACCTACAGGGTTCTGCATCCAGCCGTTGGCAATCAGAATCCACAGTGCCGAGAAGTTGGAACCAAGAGCAACCAGCCAAGTCACAGCTAAGTGCTGACGCTTGGATAAGCGATCCCAGCCAAAGAAGAAAAGGCCGACAAGCGTAGATTCAAGGAAGAAAGCAATCAGGGCCTCGATAGCCAGAGGGGCACCGAAGATGTCGCCAACGTAGTGAGAGTAGTACGCCCAGTTTGTACCAAACTGGAACTCCATGGTTAGGCCTGTCGCCACACCAAGAGCAAAGTTAATAGCGAAAAGCTTACCCCAGAACTTGGTCATGTCCTTATAGATTTGCTTTCCAGTCATTACATAAACAGACTCCATGATGGCTAGCAAGAACGCCATCCCCAGAGTCAGTGGGACGAACAAAAAGTGATACATCGCAGTTAATGCGAACTGTAACCGCGATAGTTCGACGATATCAGTGAACATTGAGAACTCCTTTTTTCGTCAGGCTGACTGACGACAGTACGACACAGTGTACCGATGGTTGGGCTTAGCAAAATGTAACTTCATAACTGCAATTTAGGTCACCTTCCTGGTTGCCATTTTTTTATAATTAATGGCTTCCTCTGAATGTTGCAATCATGTATAGATTGGTTAATTCATTGTTAAGCTACAGCTAATAAAGTCATTGCTAATATTACTGACATTCTTCTCGCTGCTCAATGGGTTTATCGCACAATTTGCTTTGATAAATATCAAAAAAGATCGCTCAAAAATTACACACCACAGCCTTACTTGATTCAGATCAAGCTTTTTCCAGCTCATTAAATTTCAACTTTGAAAAGAAAAAAACAGCACCTTTAATGACGAAGCAAAGTAATTAACACTTATTCACATCCTGTTTTTAAAACACCACAATCTATAGTTGTCTTAGTTAGAAAAAACAGGCCTTAAAAAGGAATTATTGCGCATTAACTCTACGAATAATGCTATCAATTCCATGACTAACACTTCTTTGAACTGTTCAACTACCACCCATTCACATTAGGTAAACTAATCTTAAATTGAAATTTATATCGCTTTTTCAAACCAGTAAAATGCCTATAATCAGCCTCAGAAACAGATAAAGCCGCCCAGACAGTAAAAGTCGTCTTTTTGGCGGGTTATATGCTGTTTCCCCAACACCACGTATTATGATTGAGGAAGTAGTTATGGCTCGTTTTATTGAAAAAATTATTGCTCTTTATCAACCAAGCTTCACTGAGTTGTACAAGAACAATCTTTAAACAATGGTCAAAAATGCCCCACTAATCGCCGGGATATAATGATTTGAGCTTGGTTCAAGTCTTAATCAACTATGCCAATGTCAATGTTATGTGAACGGAACAGGAAGAGTTAAACTGATTAGTGTGCTCTGGGAATAGCAAAAACAAAAAAACGAGGCTCATTGCCTCGTTTTTTGTTACTTTCTTTTTGTATTACGATTCTGGTAAATCCAAGCCAAAATGCAAATATGCGCGATGAGTCGCAATTCGGCCTCTCGGTGTGCGTTGCAAAAAACCCTGCTGAATCAAGTAAGGCTCAAGCACATCTTCAATAGTATCTTTCTCTTCACCAATTGCCGCGGCAAGGTTATCCAACCCGACCGGCCCGCCCATAAACTTCTCGATAATCGCCATCAGCAGCTTACGGTCCATATAATCAAAGCCGCTACTATCTACATCCAGCATATCCAAAGCTTTAGCAGCAACATCCGGGCAGATATGGCCATTACCTTTAACTTCCGCATAATCCCGAACTCGACGAAGCAGTCGGTTAGCAATTCGCGGTGTACCACGAGCACGCATAGCTACTTCCATTGCCCCCGCCTCTTCCATCGACAATCCCAGACAGTTAGAACTGCGCCTAACGATATCCTTCAGATCATCAACTTTGTAATACTCCAGACGCTGGGTAATACCAAAACGGTCACGCAATGGTGAAGTCAGGGAACCGGCTCGAGTGGTTGCACCGATCAGAGTAAACGGTGGCAAATCAATCTTAATTGAGCGAGCTGCAGGCCCTTCACCGATCATAATATCCAGCTGATAGTCTTCCATTGCCGGATACAGGACTTCTTCCACCTGCGGACTTAGACGGTGGATTTCATCAATGAACAGAACGTCGTTCTCTTCCAAATTAGTCAGCAATGCTGCCAAATCTCCCGCCTTTTCCAGTACGGGGCCAGAGGTGGTACGAATACTTACCCCCATTTCATTGGCAACAATATTAGCTAAGGTTGTTTTACCCAAGCCTGGAGGGCCGAAAATCAGCAAGTGATCCAAGGCCTCATCTCGAAGCTTAGCTGCCTTGATAAAGATTTCCATCTGGTCACGGACGTGATCCTGACCTTGGTAATCTTCCAGCAACTTAGGACGGATCGCGCGATCAATGATGTCCTCTTCGCGGCTTGTCGGAAAATCACTGGCTACCAGTCGATCGGCTTCAATCATGGGTCTCTACACCTTAAACCATGGAACGGAGGGCATCACGAATAATCGCTTCACTGGTCATTTCCGGCTGAGCAACCTGAGAAACGACTTTTGAAGCCTGCTGCGGTTTATAGCCAAGCGCAATCAAGGCACTGACAGCTTCATCTTCTGCTCGGGCTGCGCTTTGTTCTTCAACAAGAGCATTGGAAGCAGCCGAATCCTGAGCCGGAGTAAACAGATCTCCTTCACCCCAGCCTTTCAGGCGATCTTTCATTTCAACAACTAATCGCTCTGCCGTTTTCTTACCCACACCCGGGATCTTCACCAAGGTAGTGATATCTTCATTTTCGACACTCAGGACAAACTGACTTGCCGTCATCGCAGACAAAATCGCCAGTCCAAGTTTAGGACCAACACCATTGGCTTTTATTACTTCACGAAACAGTTCTCGTTCACTTTTTTTGTTGAATCCGTACAGCAACTGAGCGTCTTCACGAACAATAAAATGCGTAGAGATAATCGCTTCCTGTCCGACTTCCGGCAGTTCATAAAAACAACTCATCGGCATTTGAACTTCATAGCCAATGCCACCTGCCTCAATCAATACTTCAGGCGGTTGTTTTTCCAAAATGGTTCCACGTAGTCGGCCAATCACAGCAACATCTCTTCATTGATTCACAAAATGGGCTTTAGGATAGTAAAGAGCTGGATATATATCCAGCTCTTTTTTATTAAATATCGACGGGGATAAGGGCGTTAGCCTCTGGAGAAAACAACGGCATTAAGGCTGTCAGCCAGCCCTTTGAAGGTTTCAACCTGCTCTGCCAACTGCGCCCCTTGAGTCGCAACTGAATCCGAAACTTGATTGGTTGTTCGCCACTTCGCTACTGGCGGAATTAAGCTCTTTAAGCGCATGAACCTGATGCCCCATAATGCCAGCGAGCCTATTCACATCACCGGATATGCTACCAACTTGCTCAATAATGCCGCTCAACTCCGTTGCTGTCGTCTCAATAACAGCCTGGTCATACTGAACTTCCTGACGAGTTTTCTCTAGCAACGCACGAATTTCCACTGCCGAGTCATTACTTTTTGCTGACAACTCACGTACCTGATCAGCCACAACAGCAAAACCGCGCCCTTGATCACCAGCTCGTGCAGCTTCAATCGCAGCATTGAGCGCCAGAAGGTTAGTTTGCTCTACTACTCAAGTGATCAGATCCGCAACCGACATAATTTCAGCATTACTACTAAGGATTTGAGCTATAGCTTCAATTGACGCATTTAATGAATCCGAACTTTTTTCTGCTTGACTACGAATCGTCTCGCTTCGTACTTTCAGCTCGGTAACAAAGCGGTCTGATTCATCTATTCCTTCGGTCATCGGAACCAACTGCTGACTCATTTCTTCTGCCGCGCTGGCTTGTGATTCACAGTTTAAATTCAGGTCATTCACCTGCTGGTGCAAACTCGTCGATTGTTGTTCCAACTGCGCAGCAACCTGCCCTAACTGGTTAGCATTATCACTCGCCTGCTCCAACACAACAGATAACTGCTGCTTCCCCTGCAGGGCTTGATCAGCAATTTGCTGACCCGATTGCAGAGCCTGCTCTGAAGCCTGAATCGCAGCGTAGTGCTGCTTCACGGTATAAGCCTGGGCAATACCAATAACGACCAAAGGTAAAATCATCCCCGACCAAATATCAACAGCGGCAGTCGAGTCTGTTAATTCAAGATGCGGGAACTCTTGGCCTGATAAGTGCCTACTGACCATCCACGCCGATACCATCACCACCAGCATACTCCAGATGGACGCCATCAATGGCTTAGCCGCCAAGAAGAAAGCGATAATCAACAATGGGATCCAGAATGCCTGAGTTGAAAGCACGATACCGCCACTCTGGTAAACAATATCAATGGCATGAACCACCATACCGAAAAAGCCGATATTCAATGCCAAATCAGGTGAGCGAAGCACACGTAAAACAACTCCGGCAATGATTTCGCACCCGATCAACAGCAGTGATGTCTTCACCAGCAGTGAGTGATCATGGTTAAGCCATTTGATTAAGCTATAGCAGCCAACAAAAAAAGATAACAGAATAAAGAAAAGAAGGGTTTCGACATAGCGAGACTGTTCACCTTGCCAGCTATGCGAAGGTGACATGAACAAAGTTCGCCAAATCGCCAATGGGGTCATTGCTTACGTTCCTTATTATTAATATGACCATCGATTAACATAAGTCACATAACAACTTGATAAAAAAGAAAAAGCAGCCAATGGCTGCTTTTTTGATCAAGTTAGCACAACAACCAAAAGCTATTGATATAACGCATAATAATACACATCGGAACTAGCGATAGCGCCCACGCCTTGCTCCTCTGGCCTGACCAGCCATAGCAATCAGAGTCTTATGTGTGTGGGCATGACAAATTGCTACAGCCAAAGCATCAGCAGCATCCGCCTGGGGTTTTCCTGGCAATTTCAATACTGAACAGACCATATGCTGCACCTGAGCTTTATCTGCACCACCGGTTCCGACAACAGCTTGCTTTATCAAACGGGCTGCGTATTCACTAACCGGCAATCCGGCATTCACCGCCGCAACAATGGCGCTGCCACGAGCCTGACCCAGTTTCAGGGCTGAGCTTGCGTTCTTGCCCATGAATACTTCTTCGATAGCAAAAAAATCAGGTTGGAACTGAGTGATAACTTCTGAGACACCGGCATAAATTTGCTTCAGCCGGCCGGGGATATCCTCGACAGAGGTACGAATGCACCCGCTGCCGAGGTATTCAAGGTTTCGACCCACTTGCCGAATTACACCATATCCGGTAATCCGTGAACCTGGGTCGATCCCTAAGATAATTGACATCGAAAACTACAACTACGCAGGCTTATTCAAGCGTTGCAGCAACTTCGTCTGACATGTCACCGTTATGGTAAACTTCCTGAACATCATCAAGATCTTCAAGTGCATCAATCAGACGCATTAGTTTCGGTGCTGTTGTTTCATCCAGATCCGCTTTGGTTGAAGGAACCAAAGTCACTTCGGCATTAGCCGCTTCAAAACCAGCCGCATCCATCGCATCTTTTACTGCACCAAATTCTGCAGGTGTAGTGTAAACGTCAATAGAACCGTCATCATTAGTTTCAACGTCATCAGCACCGCCTTCCAGCGCCGCTTCCATCACAGCATCTTCGTCCAAACCAGCTGCGTATGAAATCACACCCTTCTTGTCGAACAAGTAGTTAACGCTCCCGTCAGTACCCAGGTTGCCACCCGCTTTAGAGAAAGCGTGACGTACACCTGAAACAGTACGGTTACGGTTATCAGTCATGCATTCAACCATAACAGCTGTACCCGCAGGACCGTAACCTTCATAAATAACGGTTTCCAGGCCTTCGTCACCTTCACCACCAGCACCACGCTTAACAGCACGGTTAATGGTGTCGCGTGTCATGTTGTTAGACAGCGCCTTATCAACCGCAGCACGAAGACGTGGGTTGTTTTCAGGTTCTGCGCCGCCCTCTTTAGCAGCGACAACGATCTCACGAATTAGCTTAGTAAAAATCTTACCGCGCTTTGCGTCCTGCGCGGCTTTACGGTGTTTGATGTTGGCAAATTTACTGTGACCAGCCATTACATGCTCCAATTATTGGATACCAAGTAGCATAACCACCCGCTCTGAGCACTTTTCAGATAAATGACTATGACGCTTGGTATTAGCCCAAAGGGCTATGAGTTCTACAAAATAATAAAAACAAGCCGACCTCTTACATTACGCAAGGGTCGGCCAATTACAGACCCGTCTGATTATTCTTGGTCTGCTGTATCTTTTTTAGCTAGCTTCACAGCAATTGCCAATTCATCAAGCGCCGCAGGGTTTGCCACACTCGGTGCATCAGTCAATAGACATGCCGCCGCTGTTGTTTTAGGGAATGCGATTACATCACGGATGTTTTCCGTACCACAAAGCAGCATTACCAAACGATCAAGACCAAATGCCAGACCCGCATGAGGTGGCGTACCGAACTTCAGTGCATTCAATAGGAAACCAAACTTCAGTTTTTGCTCATCTGCATTGATACCCAGAATATCAAATACTGTCGCCTGCATGTCTGCGTTGTGGATACGTACAGAACCACCGCCCACTTCGTAGCCGTTAATTACCATATCGTACGCATTCGAATTTGCAGCCGCAGGGTTTGCAGCTAGCTCTTCAGGCGTTACACCTAGCGGTGACGTGAATGGGTGGTGCATTGCATGCAGGTTACCTTCGTCGTCTTCTTCGAACATTGGGAAGTCAACAACCCATAGTGGTGCCCATGCTTTTTTGTCTGTCAGCTCAAGATCAGTACCAATCTTCAGACGTAGCGCGCCCATTGCTTCTTCAACAATACGCTTCTTGTCTGCACCGAACAGAATGATATCACCCGTTTCAGCCTGTGTACGATCTAGGATACCGGCAACGACTTCCTCATTCAGGAACTTAGCGACTGGAGACTGAACGCCCTCGAAGCCCGCTTCGCGATCGTTCACTTTCATCCATGCCAGGCCTTTCGCACCGTAGATACCAACAAACTTGCCGTACTCGTCAATTTGCTTACGAGATAGTGTCGCACCACCCGGTACACGGATCACTGCAACGCGGCCTTTATCATCGTTAGCCGGGCCAGAGAACACTTTGAAATCAACATCTTTAACAAGGTCCGCTACATCAACCAACTCAAGCGGGTTACGCAGATCTGGCTTATCAGAACCGAAGCGACGCATTGCTTCTTCGAACGGCATAATTGGGAAGGTACCAAGATCAACGTTTAGCAGCTCTTTCCACATTTCGGTGATCATACGCTCAGTCACGTCACGCACTTGCTCTGCGCTCATGAATGATGTTTCGATATCGATCTGGGTGAATTCTGGCTGACGGTCAGCACGAAGGTCTTCATCACGGAAACACTTAACGATCTGGTAGTAACGGTCAAAACCAGACATCATCAGCAGCTGCTTAAATAGCTGCGGTGACTGAGGCAGAGCATAGAAGCTGCCTTTATGAACACGGCTTGGTACCAAGTAGTCACGTGCACCTTCAGGTGTCGCTTTAGTCAGTACCGGTGTTTCAATATCCAGGAATGCGTTATCGTCAAGGAAACGACGAACAAAACTAGATGCTTTTGCGCGCAGCTTGATACGGTCGCTCATTTCAGGACGACGCAGGTCTAGGTAACGGTACTTTAGACGCTGCTCTTCAGTGTTCTTCTGGTTGAAGTCTAGTGGCAGTACATCTGAGCGGTTGATGATTTCAAGGCCTGTTGCCAAAATCTCAACTTCACCAGTTGCCATATCTTTGTTTACCTGGCTTTCCGGACGTACGCGTACTTCACCGGTCAAGCGAATGCAGAACTCGTTGCGCAGTTGGTTAGCCACTTCGAATACGTCTTTCATATCCGGGTCGACAACTACCTGAACAATACCTTCACGATCTCGCATATCGATGAAGATAAGACCGCCTAAATCACGGCGACGATTAACCCAGCCGCATAACTCTACTGTTTGTCCTGCTAGGGACTTGTTCAGGTGACCACAATATTGGGTGCGCATATGAAATTCCCGATCTGTTTACTTACTTTCCTGTGAGCGAATTAGGCTTGCTAATCCCTTATCATGCACAGGCTTAATCAACCCCGGCCGGAATTGCTCAATCTTTATCCGATATAAAGGGGTGGCACTGGCCGAGAGGCAAAAATAACGAGGTATTATAAAACAAAAACGTTAATGTAGGAAAAGTCACATCCCGAAATCAAGCAAAAATCCCCGATTCTTTTGACTAATCCCAAACAAACTCAACACAAGAGAGAAATCACAAGCAATTGGGTTAATGTCCCATCAATTACCTTCCAGCAAACAAACAGGCTTATCGTAGCCTGTAACAATTTAACTATTCATAAATCACTAAAGACAAGCGGCCGCATTTTCTCTACAATACGCGACCTTTCAAAGGGTGATGGAACACACTTTGTATCTTAGAAAGGATCTGGTTCTTTAACGTTTTTAAGAGGTTCGTGAGAATGGCAGGCCACGACAATATTTTTGCTGCGCCAATCGAAAAACTCGGTGATTTCACTTTTGATGAACGTGTAGCTGAAGTTTTTCCGGATATGATCCAACGCTCAGTACCGGGCTACAGCAACATCATATCTGCCATTGGTATGCTGGCTGAGCGCTTTGCCAAACCACACTCAAAAATCTACGACCTTGGCTGCTCACTAGGTGCCGCAACCTTATCAATGCGCCGCCATATCCGACAGGAAGGCTGTGAAATCATTGCCGTTGACAATTCAGCAGCTATGGTTGAGCGCTGCCGTCTACATATTGATGCTTACCGTTCGGACACCCCGGTACAGGTTATCGAAGCTGATATCCGAAATATTGAAATCCAGGACGCATCGGTCGTGGTATTGAACTTCACCCTGCAATTTCTGGCCCCGGAAGATCGCCAGATCCTGCTGGAAAAGATCCACGCAGGCCTGCGCCCAGGCGGCATCCTGATCCTGTCTGAAAAATACATTTTTGATGATGAGTGCTCCCATGAGCTGCTCATCGATCTTCACCATGATTTCAAACGTGCTAATGGCTACAGCGAGCTGGAAATCAGCCAGAAGCGCAGCGCGATCGAAAACGTCATGCGTCCGGACAGCATCGACACCCATAAGCAACGCTTTGCCAATATCGGCTTTAGCAGTTCCGAAGTCTGGTTCCAGTGCTTCAACTTCGGCTCAATGTTCGCGATTAAATAAGGTATACCGCTCCACTATGTTTAGTTTTTCTGAGTTCTATCAGCTTATAGCCCAACACGAAACCCTGCGCCCGTGGCTTAATACACTGCCAAAGCAGCTAAGCGACTGGGAAACAGCCGAGCATGGCGACATGGGCCGCTGGATCCGCGCGCTACAGAAGTTCCCAACAGACAAGCCTGATATTATCGATATCAAGAACGAAGTCAGCGTCCGCTACGAAGACGGTATTGCCAACGGCGAACAAAAACGCCTGGAAAGCCTGCTGCGCTTGCTACATCCTTGGCGTAAAGGCCCTTACAACATCCATGATATCCACATCGATACAGAATGGCGCTCGGACTGGAAATGGGATCGCGTCCTACCGCATATTTCTCCACTAAAGGACCGCTCGGTACTTGATGTTGGTTGCGGCAACGGCTATCACATGTGGCGTATGCTGGGGGAAGGCGCTGAACTGACCGTGGGTATCGACCCGTCTAACCTGTTCCTTATCCAGTTTGAAGCCATTAAACGCCTGATGGGGCAAGACAATCGTGCTTTCCTGCTACCGCTGGGAATCGAGCAGCTACCTGAGCTAAAGGCATTCGACACCGTATTCAGCATGGGTGTACTTTACCACCGCCGCTCGCCGCTGGATCACATCATCCAGCTGAAAAACCAGCTGCGCAAAGGTGGTGAAGTGATCCTCGAAACCTTGGTGATCGACGGTGACGAGAACGATGTACTAGTACCAACCCACCGCTATGCACAGATGCACAACGTGTATTTCTTCCCGTCTGCCAAGGCACTGAAAGTCTGGATGGAAAAATGTGGTTTTGTCGATGTCCGCATTGTTGATGAATGTATCACAACAACGGATGAGCAACGCTCTACCGACTGGATGACCAACAATTCACTGCCTGAATATTTGGACCCGGAAGACCCAACCCGAACAATTGAAGGTTATCCGGCTCCGAAAAGAGCCATACTGGTGGCCACAAATCCTGACTAAGTCTTGACAAGGGATGCTATTCGCATCCCTTTTTGTACGCTAAACTATCGCCCTATATAGAAAAAATAAGAAATACTCCCAGGAGACATAATGCTTCGCCGCAGTGTGCCATTTTTCGCTTTTGCTATGCTTTCCGGCTGTACCATCACACAGTCTGCTAACCACCAACAAACAATGAACGCCATCAACACGATGGAAGAACGAGTCAATTTTCAGCTTGCGACAGTGATTCAACAAATTGATCAGCAAAATGCATATATTGCTAATCTGGAAAAAGAATTATCAACCATTTCCAAAGAGCTGGCACTGCAAGCGGAGCAACAAAACGTAACACCTGAGCCGCAACCTGAAGATAAAGCCGCTCCGGCTCCTATTATCGAACCTGTTATTGACACAAAAATTGCTCACGGCAAAGTGATTTTGGGAGAAGAAGAATGGATTTGGCTAGACTCAATACAGTCGTTTTACAAAGCCAGAATCGATACAGGGGCAACAACGTCTTCCCTGAATGCCGTTGATATCCAGGTTTTCGAGCGTGACGGCAAGGAGTGGGTTCGCTTCAACCTCGACCACGCTTCTGACGAAAATGACCAAGATACTGAAATTGTCGAAGCCCCTGTAGTTCGCTGGGTGAAAATTCGTCAATCAACAACCGAGCAGGCAGAACGCCGTCCGGTCATCGAGGCATGGGTTAACCTCGGGCAACTTCACGAAAAAACCCAATTTACTCTTGCAGATCGCTCTCATATGACCTACCCAGTATTGTTAGGTCGTGATTTCTTTAAAGATATTGCACTAGTAGATGTAGGCAAAAAATACGTTCAGGGAATGAATGAGCAAAAAATACAAAAACTAATATTTAATTTATGAGGATGCCATGACGTCAAGAATCCCATTTTACTTTTTAATCACCTTGCTCGTTATTGCCGGTGCTGCATTGAGCATGTACCGTCATGACGTCTACGGTGTGCCATGGACGCCGGGTGAACAACGTGCGCTATGGGAACTAGAAGCCCGTATCGAATTTAATGCTATCGGCGATCCGGTCAAAGTTTCGATGGCCGCTCCGGAAACCCAGCAAGGTTTCACCCTTATCAACGAAAGCACATCTTCGCCTGGTTACGGCGTCGCGCTGATTGATACCGATAAGGGCCGCCGTGCCGAGTGGTCGATCCGAGAAGCAGCCGGCAAACAGATCCTCTACTACAAAACCCAAATGCTGGTCGACGACCAGGCAAGCTACACCATGGCGCCGCCCAAAGGCGACACCCCGTCAGTCAGCCTGGACAACCCGCAGCAAACCGCAGCCACTGCTTTGTTGAGCCAAGCGCGCAACCTGTCTTCTGATAACCTCACTCTGGCCCGTGAGCTCATCAAGCAGTTCAACGACAAAAATAACCAGAATGCTTCGCTATTGCTCAACAGTTTGAGCCGCGAGAAAGCCATTAGCAACCTGCTGTCTCTGGAAGGTATTCATGCACGTATCGTCGGCGGCCTTCAGCTTGAAGATGGCCGACGTCGCCAGAGTATCAACCCAATGGTCGAAGTCTGGGACGGCGAACTATGGCAATTATTTGATCTTCATTCCGGTCTAGAAGGCAAACCCGATAACATCCTACTGTGGAACCAACAGGGCCACTCACTACTGGATGTCATTGGCGGTCGTAATTCCAATATCAGCTTCTCAATCATTGCGCAGGACATTACCCCCCAGCAGGCCACACGAGAAAAAGTCCAGGCAGAAGATCTGCTGAACTTCTCAATCCACAGCCTGCCAATCGAAGAGCAGGCAATGTTTAAGACCATCATGCTAGTTCCGATCGGAGCACTTATCGTGGTCTTCCTCAGGATCATTATCGGCCTTAAGACTTCCGGTACTTTCATGCCGGTACTAATCGCCGTCGCCTTCGTCCAGACCCAATTGCTAACCGGTATCCTGGGCTTCTTGCTGATCGTGGGCACTGGCCTGATAATACGAGGTTACCTGTCGAAGCTAAACTTACTACTCGTTGCCAGGATCTCCGCAGTAATCATCACCGTTATCATGATCATTTCGGTATTTACTGTCGTTGCCTTTAAGATCGGACTGGTCGAAGGGCTTTCAATTACCTTCTTCCCGATGATCATCCTGTCATGGACTATCGAACGTATGTCAATCCTCTGGGAAGAAGAAGGCGCAAAAGAAGTGCTTATCCAAGGCGGGGGATCACTCCTGACGGCGGTACTGGTCTACCTAGGAATGACCAACGATTTAGTTCGCCACCTGACCTTTAACTTCATTGGAATGCAGCTGATTGTACTGGCGCTGATCCTGATGCTAGGCAACTACACCGGCTACCGCTTGAGTGAACTTCGTCGCTTCAAGCCGCTTGCGGAGGACTAAACAATGTCACTGTTTTCGCAGTTTACTTCTCCCTTCAAGCTGCGCGAGCGCGGGATCATGGGAATGAACCAGCGTAACCACAGCTACATCGGCCGTTATAATGACCGCAGCCTGTACCCACTGGTTGACGACAAACTGAAAACCAAGATAATTGCCCAGCGCGCAGGGGCAACCGTACCGGAGCTGATAGGCGTAATTGATAGCCAAGTCTACGTCAGACGCATCCATGATATGGTTAAAGACTGGCCAGCGTTTGTGATTAAACCGGCCCAGGGCTCTGGTGGTAAAGGGATCCTAGTCGTCACCAAGCACAAGGACGGTGTTTACACTAAGCCGTCTGGTGCAGAAATCAACAAGCAGGATGTCGAGCGCCACATCACCAATACCCTGGCGGGACTGTTCTCACTAGGCGGTAAGAATGATGTTGCCATGGTAGAAGACCTGATCCAGTTTGATGATGTCTTCGACGGTTTCAGCTATGAAGGGGTGCCCGATGTCAGGGTTATCGTATTCAGAGGTTATCCTGTTATGGCGATGATGCGATGCTCAACTGCGGCTTCTGACGGTAAAGCCAACCTCCACCAGGGAGCCGTCGGTGTCGGCATCGATATTGCCACAGGAAAGGCGATCCGAGCCGTTCAGTTTGACAAGCCCGTTGAACGCCATCCAGATACCGGACGATTACTAAAAGAGCTAGCAGTTCCAAACTGGGAGCGTCTGCTAACCCTGGCATCCAGCGCCTGGGAAATGACCGGCCTTGGCTATATGGGCACCGACATGGTGTTGGACAAATATAAAGGGCCGATGGTTCTTGAGCTCAATGCTCGACCGGGCCTGGCGATCCAAACCGCTAACGGCAGTGGCCTGCTTCCCCGATTGCGGCATATCGAAAACCTCGGCAGTTCCGTCGAACACCCGACGCCAGCTGAAAGGGTCGCCTACGCAGCTAATCAATTTGGCGCAAAATCTCGCTTCTAATTGCATCCCTCCATCAAGCCCTGATATTGCTATCAGGGCTTTTTACATTTCAATCGCTTATCACTAAGCTAATACACACTCACAAAACTTTGTTATACCAAACTGAACAATAATCTGGACGGAACCAGTATGCTTTTCCCAAAAAACGATTCTCTATTTGAACAAAACATAGATCGTAGCAACAGCATCAAATGGGATAAATACAAAGACAAGGATATCCTTCCCATGTGGGTTGAAGACAGTGATTTCAGGGTGCCGGATGCCATTACCAAGGCACTACACAAGCACATCGACCACGGTATTTTCGGATATGGTTCACCACCACCGCGATTAACCGAACTACTGGTTGAGCGAATGAAACTTCGTTACAACTGGGATATAAAGCCTGACTGGATTGTCTACTTACCGGGCCTGGATTGATGCCTCCGCACTACCTGTTGCCAGTCCGTTCAAATTTTTTGAGCAAGCTGGCGTCGGACTTTCACCCGGAGCCGATTTTGGCAACAGCAATTTTGTCCGGTTAAATTTTGCCTGCAACAGTGAGACTCTCAACGAAGCATTAAGAAGAATGTGCTCAGCAATCAAGCAACTCACTGCCAAACGGTAAAAATTTACTAAAGTTCTGACAAATAAAACCGATAAAAAGGAAATCATTAGCAAAATCCCTTTACCAGATGCAAATCCATACTTTAGACAAAGCGCAACTCATTAATGAAGTGCAGCTAGGTAACAACCTCAACCATGCGGTTGAAGGTGGTCGCCGTGCTGACTTTGCATTAATGCTTGCGATGCTGTCTCCGGATCATCTGGAAACCACACCCGTCGACGCTCCCCCAAAACAGGGAAAGACAGAAGCAGAGCTTCGTGCCTATTTCGAACTCAGCGAGCCCCAGCCGCTGACAACCACAGAACATTGCTACGATAATGGTGCAGCTCAGGCCGCCGCCTTTCACAGCAGTGGACTTGCCGACGCTCGCCTTCTCCAGGGGCTACAACCAACAGCCCTGACCTTTCCGCCGCAAGGTACAAAAGGCATGCCTGAAGATTTATACCATAACTTGTCTGGTCACGAGCGCCGTATGCTACCGCCCGATAAAAATGCGCCAATTCAAGCCTCACCTCAAAACCTGTACCTATCACTTATCCAGGCCAAGCGCTTTTCAGAAATGTACCAAACAGCCTAAAATCGCTGGCTGATCACACTGTTGTGTTATTTCGTGACCACCATCATAGCTTTACTATCCTCCGCCCGCATGCTGCTCACAATTCACTAACATTTAATGGCCACCTAAAATAATTTGGGCTTTTTTTTCACAGTTAATCCAAATCGTTAGGCTCAGTATTAAATGGTCTTCGTCATGGTAAAGTCAGTCGGCTTTCAGCCAAGTGAGCATCTTGAGGGCTTAAAACTATAGTTAATATGCTAAGCGGTAACTCTTGAAAATACCCAGAAACAACTAATAGTGCAATGCACATTCCGGTACAACGATGGAGATGTAAATAGCCATGAAAATCGCCCACTCTGTCATAGTTATCACTGCCGCTGGCAGCCCTATAGGCAAAGCGATTTCACTCCATTTCGCATCACTGGGCGCAAAGCTGGCCTTGGTCGATATCGAAAAGGAGCGCTTGCAAGATACGCATCAAGCCTGCAAAAAAGCGGGCGGCATCACTCATCCTTTTTTATTGGAGAGCCAAAACGAAGCAACCATATCTACCATTATTCAAGACATCCACAGCCACTACAACGACATCGATGTCCTGGTCAACTACTGGCTTGGCTCCGACCTCCCCAAACTGTTAAGCCCTGCATCTGTCGATAAGTTCTACCGTTCAATGGCAGAGGGGGCTACGCCTTTTTTTATCTTTGGCAAGCAAGCCGCCAACTATATGCGGGAACAGAATCGTCCAGGTGTGATCATTAACCTTGCAGCGAACCAAACCAATCCCCACCAATATATTAATAACGGGGCAAAGGCCATGATAGCCGGCCTGACCAAGAGCTGGGCCAAGGAGCTGGCAGAGTTTAATATCCGGGTTGGAGGTGTTGTCCCACTAGCTATTGATTATGAAGATACTCAGGAACCGCACGCAGTTTTTAGCCAGACCCTTCTTTACGAAATCGTCCGAAGTGCCGAATACATTATTACCAATGACACCTTTAATGGAAGGATGATTGAAGCGGAAGTGGAATAAAAACAGGGAAAAATAAGAAACGAATTCAGGTTATCAACTCAAGAAAAACAAAAGCCCGCCAAAATGGCGGGCTTAATAATTTACTTCAAAAGAAGTACGCGCTAGCTATAACAATGATTATGCTTTAGCTGTTTCTTTTTTCGCTTTTGGTGCTTCTTCAGCTGACTTTTCTACAGGTTTCCGGTCAGCTTTCTTCTTGATAACGGTAGTGCCTTCGAAAGTCTCACCTTCAACGTATGCATTACCGTAGTAAGCAGCAGTCAATACGTCTTTCAGCTCGCTGATTAGTGGGTAGCGAGGGTTCGCACCAGTACACTGGTCATCGAACGCTTCTACAGAAAGCTCGTCAAGTTTCGCCAGGAAGTCAGCTTCAAGAACACCTGCAGCCTGAATAGACATTGGGATGTCTAGGGCAACTTTCAGTTCGTCAAGCCATGCAAGTAGGCGCTCGATCTTCTGAGCTGTGCGGTCACCTTCGTGTGACAGACCTAGGTGGTCAGCAACTTCAGCGTAACGACGACGTGCTTGCGGACGGTCGTACTGAGAGAACGCAGTCTGCTTAGTTGGGTTGTCGTTAGCGTTGTAACGTACCACGTTAGAAATCAGTAGTGCGTTCGCCAGACCGTGTGGTAGGTGGAACTCAGCACCGATTTTGTGAGCCATTGAGTGACAAACACCTAGGAAGGCGTTAGCAAATGCTACACCGGCGATAGTTGCTGCGTTGTGTACTTTCTCACGAGCAATTGGGTCATTAGCACCATTCGCGTAGCTTGATGGTAGGTACTCTTTAAGCATCTTAAGAGCCTGAAGTGCCTGACCGTCAGAGTATTCATTCGCAAGAACAGATACGTAAGCTTCCAGTGCGTGAGTTACTGCATCGTAACCACCGAATGCTGTCAGCGACTTAGGCATATTCATAACCAAGTTCGCATCAACAATGGCCATGTGTGGCGTTAGCTCGTAGTCAGCAAGTGGGTATTTAGCACCAGTCGTGTCGTCTGTAACAACGGCGAATGGAGTAACTTCAGAACCAGTACCAGAAGTCGTTGTGATACATACCAGCTCAGCTTTCTGACCCATCTTAGGGAACTTGTAGATACGCTTACGAATATCCATAAAGCGCATTGCTAGTTCTTCGAATGCTGTCTCTGGGTGCTCATACATAACCCACATAATCTTCGCTGCATCCATAGGTGAACCACCACCAAGAGCTAGGATTACGTCAGGCTGGAAGCTCTTCATTGCTTCAGCACCTTTCTCTACAACAGATAGAGTTGGGTCAGCTTCAACATCAAAGAATGTTTGAACTTCAATACCTTGTGCTTTCAGAAGTGAAACAACATCATCAGCATAACCGTTGTTGAATAGGAAACGGTCAGTTACTAGGAATGCACGTTTCTTACCTTCTAGATCACCAAGAGCGATTGGAAGGCTACCACGACGGAAGTAGATTGATTTAGGTAGTTTATGCCACAACATATTCTCAGCTCGCTTCGCTACAGTCTTCTTGTTGATCAGGTGTTTAGGACCAACGTTCTCAGAGATAGAATTACCACCCCATGAACCACAACCAAGAGTCAGAGAAGGCGCTACGTTAAAATTGTAAAGGTCACCGATACCACCGTGAGTTGTCGGGATGTTTACAAGAATACGTGCAGTTTTCAGTTTGTCACCGAAGTACTTGATACGGTCTTGGTTAACGTCCTGATTTGTGTATAGACCAGAAGTGTGACCAATACCACCAAGTTCAACCATTTTAACTGCTTGTTCTACCGCATTTTCGAAAGAAGACGCACGGAACATACCTAGTGTTGGAGATAGTTTTTCATGTGCGAATTCATCTTCAGCACAAACTTCAACACCTTCACCAATAAGGATCTTAGTAGCAGCAGGTACTTTAACGCCTGCCATTTCAGCAATTTTAGTTGCCGGCTGACCAACGATATCTGCGTTTAGTGCACCGTTGATAAGCAGTACTTTACGTACTTTTTCAGCTTCTGATTTAGTCAGTACATAACCGTTGTGAGAAGCAAAACGCTCTTTCACTTCGTCATAAACTTCATCCATCACGATTACAGCCTGCTCAGAAGCACAAACTACACCGTTATCGAACGTTTTAGACATAAGAACAGACGCAACTGCACGTTTAACGTCTGCAGTTTCATCGATAACAACAGGAACGTTACCTGCACCAACACCGATAGCTGGTTTACCTGAAGAGTAAGCCGCTTTAACCATACCTGGACCACCAGTCGCAAGGATAAGGTTGATGTCATCATGCTTCATCAGTGCGTTAGAGAGTTCAACTGATGGCTGATCAATCCAACCGATGATGTCTTTAGGCGCACCAGCAGCAATTGCCGCATCAAGTACTAACTTAGCCGCATCATTCGTTGAATTTTTAGCACGTGGGTGTGGCGAGAAGATAATCGCGTTACGTGTTTTTAGAGAGATAAGAGATTTGAAGATCGCTGTAGATGTTGGGTTAGTTGTTGGAACGATGCCGCAAATGATACCTACCGGCTCAGCGATAGTCATAGTACCAAGGTTGTCATCCTCATCTAGGATGCCGCAAGTTTGCTCGTCTTTGTACTTGTTGTAGATAAATTCTGAAGCGAAGTGGTTTTTGATAACCTTATCTTCAACAATACCCATACCAGATTCAGCAACAGCCTGTTGAGCTAGAGGAATACGTGCATTGTTCGCAGCTAGTGATGCAGCACGGAAGATTTTATCAACTTGCTCCTGAGAGAAAGATGCAAATTCTTTCTGCGCCGCTTTAACGCGAGCAATCATTGCATCTAGTTCAGCCATATTTGTTACAGGCATAGTTAACTCCTAACTTAATATTGAAAACTTTTTAGTAAGGATACGTCTTAAATCCTTCTGGTTACTGGTACTGAGCAGTCCAACTCTTACAATCCAGTAACACACACACTTAGTAAATTGCTTTCAAAACTGATTATATTGTTTCACAGCCTGAAAAAAATTGATTTAGATCACTTGTACCACTTCAGAGGTAATTTTTGTCAAGTTTAGATCTCAAACATGTAAAAACAGTAAATTGCACGGACAATCTGTGACCAGGCCGATTGAAAATAACCCAGCACAGCCATTTCCCGTATAACCAACGCCACAAATCTTACGTAATAAACCTACACATTTGATCACATTAAGCATCAAATGTGATAGATATCACGAAAAAAATTTCAACCATAATCAGTTTTGTTGCATATTGTGAAGCACAGTATTTTCTCCTAAAGCGTAATTCAAAACCCTTCAGCTTTACAGGGCTATAACAAATGTTTAATGGATAACTAGAAATATCAGCAGAGATAATATTTTTTAATTGGTGCATTCATCTTGTTTCGCTTAAAGTAACGGCGATTAACAAGTAGTTATATAAATCTGCCGGAGTTACCCTAACCGTATTCCCCTCATGCGTCTTTGCTATTGATGCGCAGGAACCCCACCAGCAGAACTATCCCGACTATTTGTTATACATGGAGGAAGCCTGCTTCTAGTTGTTCACATTTTTAGATGATCCTGAAATGCAACCAATTGAATTCGCCATTTTCTTACAGTTTTTTGTCGGCTTAATAGCTGCTGTCAACCCTGTCGGCATCATGCCAATCTTTGTCTCCCTTACCGGACATATGCCGATAGAGGAAAGAAACAAAACCGCCTATACCGCAGCGATTGCAGTCGCGGTCATTTTGACGGTCTCACTACTGGCTGGCCAGTTCCTACTGGATATGTTCAGTATTTCGCTGGATTCTTTCCGTGTCGCAGGTGGTTTACTGCTTCTTACCATCGCCTTTTCGATGATGAGCGGTAAGCTGGGTGAAGATAAACAGAACAAGCAAGAAAAGTCTGAATCTATCAGTCGAGAACAAATTGGAGTCGTTCCTCTGGCAATGCCGTTAATGGCAGGTCCTGGTGCAATCAGCTCAACGATTGTTTATGGCTCGCGCTATCCCGGCATGCATAGCACTCTGGGAATTGCAGCGACCATCGCTGCCTTTGCCCTATTCTGTTGGACGCTGTTTAGAGTAGCTCCAATCATTGTGCGCTTTCTTGGTCAAACGGGTATCAACGTTATCACCCGTATCATGGGCCTGATCCTAGGGGCTCTGGGTATCGAATTTATTGCCAACGGGCTACGGGTTCTGTTCCCGGGCCTTGCCTGATTCACCCCATCATCACATATTTTTGACGGATAACACGCTTGTTATCCGTCAACTGGCATCACTATAATTACTCCATTATCCTATCCGCCAATTATCTATTATTTAATTCAGGACGTTATGGCCACACTATCAACACGACAACGGCTATATCAGGTTATATTCGGAACGGATACCAAAGCCGGGCAGTATTTTGATATCGCCCTGATCATCACCATTCTTTGCTCCGAACTGGTCCTTATTATTTCTTCAATCAAGAGCTACGAACTTCAATACTCCCGTATGTTCTTCATGCTGGAATGGGGGTTTACCCTGCTCTTCACAGTCGAATACATTGTCAGGCTTTACTGCTCCCCCCGCCCCATGGCATATGCACGTAGCTTCTATGGGATAGTCGACCTTATTGCTGTTTTGCCCAGCTATATCTCTTTCTTGTTTCCGGGAACCCAATACCTACTTATAGTACGACTGCTACGGGTTATGCGTATCTTCCGGATCTTGAAACTGGCAAGGTTTCTTAAAGACTCCAACATCCTGTTACGATCACTGCTGATGGCTCAGGGCAAGATCCTGGTATTTTTCAGCACGGTAGCCATTCTGGTCACAGTTCTGGGCTCCCTGCTATTTGTTATTGAAGGACCGAACAATGGCTTTACCAGTATCCCGGCCAGCATCTACTGGGCAATCGTCACTATCACGACGGTGGGTTATGGCGATATCGTTCCACAAACCGATCTCGGCAAAGCGCTGGCAGCCTTTACCATGTTGCTGGGCTATTCAATTCTGGCAGTACCCACAGGCATTATTACCGCAGAGCTAAGCCGTGAAATGAAGACACAACGAGACCTGGTCCGCTGCCCGAACTGCTCTTCCAGCGGTCACGAAACCGATGCCAGTTACTGCAGAAAATGTGGGGCCGCGTTACCGGAAAATCTGTAAACCAAGCTTTCTGCTTTATATCTCCCTGCATTCTCTATAAAACAGATTCGTTATAAACCTGATTATTTATAAGCTAGAGACAAACAAAAACGGCACCTAATAAGGTGCCGTTTTCTTAGCAAATAAGTTCTAATTATTTCTTATTGTGAAGGAAATTAACCGCGCGATCCGGGTAGTCCGTAAAGACACCATCGACATCTGCAGTGTTATAGAAAATATCTAGCATGTCATTAAAGTCATTAGCATAAGCAGGTATTCGACCTGTATCAGCACGGAATGTGTAAGGGTGTACCTGCATACCTTGCTCGTGAGCCGCTTTCACCAAACCAGTCAGCTTAATATTGCCTTTAGTCGATTTATCCGAAACAACCATTGGTTTCCAAGGACCAATACCATCGGCATACTTGGCCACTTCAACCATACCACCTTTGGCAAACATCCAGTCATAACTATAAGGTTTTGCCTGGCCTTTACCGTCGTAGATCATGGTTTCGTTCCAGTCGGTGTAAGCCATCAACTGAACCAGCTTCACATCCATCTTCATTGCTGGCATCAGTTGATCATGGATACGTTTTAGTTCATTGAAGTCAAAAGTCTGCAAGTAAACATTACTGGCCTTGTCGGTATAACCGTAATCTTTCAGAACTTTAAGCACTGCTTTACTAATATCTTTTCCTTCATGCCGGTGGAACCACGGCGCTTTGATTTCAGGGTAGATACCAATATCATAACCCAGTGACTTATTCAGCCCTTGGATCATCTCAATTTCTTCTTCAAAAGTCGGCACTTTGAAATCAGATTTCCACATAGGGTAACGCTCAGGGAATCCCTGAACTTGTTTGCCGTCTTTGATGTTGAATCCTTCAGTTACACTTAGCTGCTTAATCTCGACCAGCGTAAAGTCAATCGCATAATAGCGGCCATCGCTACGTGCACGATCAGGGAAAACCTCTGCCACATTGGTGACACGATCTAAATAATGATCATGTAGAACTACCAACTTATCGTCTTTGGTCATCACCACATCCTGCTCGATAAAGTCAGGTCTCATGGCGTAAGCCATCGCCTTAGCAGGTAGGGTATGTTCTGGCAGGTAAGCAGAAGCACCACGGTGTGCAACGACAATTTTACTGTTATCGGGAGCTGATTGCGCAAATGCAGAAGAAGCTAGCAATGTGCTGCCAATAGCAGCGGCAAGCCATAATTTTTTCATTATTATCATCCTTAACATTCGATGCTTTCTGTTTGGGGAGCAAGGCATCGTTGGTTATACATCAAAAAGCATAATAATCACTATCGAGCAATCGTTTTCGACTAATTACTCTAAATGTGATCGTTCACATTCGATATAGAACATTTTTATTTCGAATAGTGACAACCGATCCATTTTCAACGTCAACCCAAAACACAACGCAAAATAGCGTCATCACACGACTAGCAGGCATAAAAAAACCGGAGCATTTGCTCCGGTTTTTTGGTAATACTGGAAAGTCTTATTTTCGACGCCAGGTTGTACCTTGCGGGCCATCTTCCAGAATAATGTCCATCGACAGCAGCTTGTCACGAGCCGCATCTGCTGCTGCCCAGTCTTTAGCTGCACGCGCATCCAAACGCTGCTGAATCAGAGCTTCAATTTCAGCCACATCATCGCTCTCACCAGCACCACCCTGTAGGAATGCTTCTGGCTCTTGGGACAGCAGGCCAAGGATGTCAGCAAGCTCACGCATGCGCGCACCCAGTGCAGACGCTGCCGCCAAATCATCAGTCTTCAGACGGTTGATTTCGCGTGCCATGTCAAACAGCACAGAGTAGGCTTCCGGTGTATTGAAGTCATCGTCCATCGAATCTTTAAAGCGAGTAACAAACTCTTCGCCACCCTCAGCTTTCGCTTCTGTATCCAGACCACGCAATGATGTATACAGACGCTCAAGTGCAGATCGCGCTTGCTTCAGGTTATCTTCGCTGTAGTTAAGCTGGCTACGATAATGACCAGACATCAGGAAGTAACGAACAGTTTCAGCATCGTAGTAACCTAATACGTCACGAATAGTGAAGAAGTTACCCAGAGACTTAGACATCTTCTCACGATCAACCATCACCATACCGCTGTGCATCCAGGTATTTACGTACTGGGAGCCAGTTGCACAGCAAGACTGAGCGATTTCGTTTTCATGGTGAGGGAACTGAAGATCCGAACCACCACCGTGGATATCAAAATGATCACCAAGGATTGCCGAGTTCATTGCAGAACACTCGATGTGCCAGCCTGGACGGCCTGGGCCCCATGGAGATTCCCATGTTGGCTCACCAGGCTTAGACATTTTCCACAATACGAAATCCAGCGGGCTACGCTTCGCCGTTTCGATATCAACACGGGCACCAGCCTGTAGCTGATCCAAATCCTGCTTCGACAGTTTACCGTATTCATCGAACTTGCTAACTTCAAACATTACATCGCCGTTGTCAGCAACATACGCAAAGCCTCGCTCAATCAGGCGCTCACACATCGCGATAATTTCGGCGATAAAAGCAGTCGCGCGAGGTTCAATGTCCGGACGCTTCATGCCTAACGCATCAAAGTCAGCATGCATCTCACCAATCAGGCGCTCTGTCAGTGAATCACAGCTTTCGCCATTATCTGCTGCACGCTTGATAATCTTGTCATCAATGTCAGTGATATTGCGAACAAATGTCAGATCATAACCGGAATAACGCAGGTAACGAGAAACCACATCGAACGACACAAATGTACGGCCATGACCAATGTGACATAAATCGTAAATGGTAACCCCACAGACGTACATGCCTACTTTACCAGGCTGGATGGGTTTGAATTCCTCTTTCTGTCTTGTGAGTGAGTTATAGATCTTTAACATGTCTCGTAATTACTCATTTTATGGGGTTACTTTAAGAGAGTAATTACACCTCTTATAACCTTTGAAGGCAAGGAAAAATGCATCAATTGGCTGGTTTCATACGGGTTCAGGGAAGAATTTCCTGCGACATGGCAAAACAGTAAGCCAGGTAAGCATACTATTCCCGCATCTCCCTCTATTCACCTATAGTTATACCTAACGGAACCAGAGTAATTTAGTATCAAAATCGGCTAAATAACACTCTTATTCCATCTTCGGCCGATAATGATTGGAGATCATGTTGACGCCTTGCTTTAGTAAGATAAAATTCAACGTTTAAAGCAATATACATCCATTAAAGGACAAGCTCATGGTAACGCTTCACACTACTTTTGGTGACATCAAAATTCAGCTAAACACAGAAAAAGCGCCTGAAACGTGTGCAAACTTCCTGCAATACTGCCGTGACGGTTTCTACAAAGGTACACTTTTCCACCGTGTTATCGACGGTTTCATGATCCAGGGCGGCGGCATGGCTTCTGGTATGGAAGAGAAAGAAACTCGCGCGCCAATCAAAAATGAAGCGAACAACGGCCTAAGCAACAAAGTGGGTACACTTGCAATGGCTCGTACTATGGAACCGCACTCTGCAAGTTCTCAGTTCTTCATCAACGTTAACGACAACAAATTCCTGGACTTCAAATCAGAAACACCTGATGGCTGGGGTTACTGTGTATTTGCCGAAGTTGTTGAAGGCATGGACGTAGTTAACAAGATCAAAGCGGTTTCTACTGGTAACTGGGGTTATGTTCACCAGGACGTTCCAGTTGAAGAAGTTGTGATCAACGACGTAACTATCGAAGAGTAATCACTACTCTTAAGGGTGGTCAACAAGCCACCCTTTCTTTTATTTATGACAACACTTTTTATTGCTGACCTGCACCTGAGCGCCGACCGCCCTGATATCACCGATTGTTTTCTGACTTTCATTAAAGAAGACACCAAGGGGATCGATGCCCTGTATGTGCTGGGTGACTTATTTGAAATGTGGATTGGCGATGACGACAATTCACCTTTCCACCAGCAAATCAAAACAGCCTTCAGGCAGCTCACTGACTCCGGAATCCCCTGCTACTTCATTCACGGCAATCGCGACTTTTTGGTCGGCAAACGCTTCAGTGACGAAACCGGCGTCCAGTTGTTACCGGAACACACGGTGATCGATTTGTACGGCAAACCAACCCTGATCCTGCATGGTGATACTCTCTGTACCTTGGATGAGGCCTATCAGCGCTACCGGAAAAAAGTACATAACCGTTTAATCCAGTGGCTGTTCTTCCGCCTGCCACTGTCATACCGCCAGACAATCGGAGCTAAGCTTCGCAATAACAGTGGTATGGCTAATCAGGCCAAGCGAGAGGACGTCATGGATGTTACCCCGGATGAAGTGGTTAAAATCATGGCACAATGTCGTGTCAACGCGATGATACACGGCCATACCCACCGCCCGGCTATCCATGACCTGACTATCGACAATCACCCCGCAGTTCGAACAGTGCTGGGAGACTGGTATGATCATGGCTCAGTTCTAGTCTGCACTCCCGAGGGCTGTCAGCTAGAAACAAGGGACTTTGCATCCACCAGCAGCCGTTGTTAAATAACAAAGTCTCCAATAAAAAAGGTATGCCGAGGCATACCTTTTTCATTTTCAAATAAACAGGATATCAGGACGACGCCTGAGCCAACTCCGGTTCAGCACGTTCACCTACCCAAGAACGGTACATAGTCACTGATGTGTACAGCACCACACCAATCACCAGCCAGGCCAGCAATTGCAAATCAAGAGATTTGACCAGATAGGCTGCAATCACAACGCCAATCGGACCGGTAATAGCCACAACCAATGCCGCACGGCTATTAATACGGTTCTTACGTATAAAACTACCCGCCGAAAAGAAACTAAGAAACGCACATGAGCACATCATAATCGGGAAGGCCGCTAACGGATGCATACCCAGCAGGTAAACCATTGTCATGCATGGCGCATAAAGGCCAATACCGATGGTCATCAAGGCACCAAACAAGAAATTACCGGCAATACCAACAGCCAGTTTCCAGCCGCTTAATCCCAACGCTTCACCGCCGAGCGGGAATAATTCCAACTGCCCTGCCAGCATCAAACTAGCAACAACCAACAGAGCTCCACTCATAACCAGACGGATCAACTGGCGATCCCAGCCCGAAACCAGCCTTGCACCAACGGTAGCGCCAAAGCAAGCAGCCAGTACCATACTAACCAGAGTCAGCGGATCAACATCCACCGCAGTCAAAAAGATCAGAGACTGTACCGACGTAGACATTACCGCCTGGCAGTTCAGCGTACCGGGTAACAGCTGATCATCAATCAGCTTCATTTGCTTGTAGCCAGCCGTCTTAATGGCAAAACTGCCAACCCCGAGGGTATCGCAGAAATTGGCAAAGCCACCAATAAGACCAATTGGTAAGATTTTTGTTTGCGCTTCCTGCGTACGGTTCTTACGCCATGCATTAAAAAGCATGACCATAAAAACGCCTCCACCTACAAGCAATCCAGCTTGTATGACTGTAAAGACCGTCATTTATTACACAAAAATTTCATGAAAAGGAGGCTATTGTCCATGAACTTAGAGAATGATTCTATCTTTTTGGCAATTGTCTTAATTTGCTATTAACATCACGTTGTGAAACCATATTTCCCTGTAATACTCGGCGTACAGCACGCCATTGATAAGATAATCATTAAGTATTCTGTTACCCACTTCCGCAACTCGTCATATTTTAACAATAATATTAGTAAGTTACGTTATAGCCCATGCAGTCATATCTTGCTCGACAGCCCGTATTAAACCGAGACAAGGCAACCGTTGGATACGAATTGCTGTTTCGCGATGGCCCCAATAATTGCTTTCCCAACGTAGAAGATGAACAAGCAACTAACCGTCTGCTAGCCGATAATTTCTTCACATATAATGCGGCCCAGGTGACTGCCGGGAAAAAAGCCTTTGTCAATTTTCCTCATAGCAGCCTGATTCAGCGCATTCCTCTGATGTTCTCAAAGCAGAGTTTCGTGATTGAAGTATTGGAAAGCTGCGAGCCGAATGATGAACTGCTGGAAGCGGTAATTGAGCTGCATCAGAAAGGCTATACCCTGGCCCTGGATGACTTTGTTCCTCATGCAGTGTGGAACCGATTCCTGCCATATATCCATATCATCAAGTTCGATATTCGCGTAACTCCAATCGCTAAGGCCAGTTTTTTTATCCGCCACCACAAGGATAAGAGCAATAAACTCCTTTTCTTGGCTGAAAAAGTCGAGACCCATGAAGAATTTATAGACGCACGAGATGCAGGATTCGACTTGTTCCAGGGTTACTTCTTTAGCCGTCCGGAAATGATCCAGCGCAAAGCGCTAACGCCTTCAGCTCTGACGACGCTACGCCTGTTTCAGGAAATCAGCCAGACAGATGTCAACTTTGATAAAGTGGAAAGCATCATTGCGACCGATGTTTCGCTGTCCTACAAGATGCTCCGCCATGTCAACAACATGAAATCAACCCAAGCCAAGCCTGTTACCTCATTCAAACAGGCATTGGTCTATCTGGGAGAAGAGCGTTTACGGCGCTTTATCACCTTCGTGGCCACAGCACACGCGATGGAGAAAAAGCCGGCTTCATTGTATAGCCTGTCACTGCAAAGAGCCCATCTCTGTGAGCGACTAGGTAAACAAGTAACACCCGCAATCGCCGGTAACCAGGCCTTCCTAACCGGATTGTTCTCACTATTGGATTCAATCCTGGATCAGCCAATCGAAGAACTGATCAACCTTCTCCCGCTTAGTGAGGAGATCAAGCAGGCTCTGGTCAACCAAACCGGTCAACTCGGCCTCATCCTCCTACTTATGGAAGCCTATGATACTGCCAACTGGGAAAACGTCAGTCGCTTCAGCAAGGAGCTAGCAATCAATGAAACTAGCGTTGCAGACCTTTATCTGGAGTCAGTAAAATGGACCACTCTTTTTGAACAACAGCAACAGAGTAACTAATGTCAACTCCAGCTCAATTATGCCCGTGCGGCAGTAAGAAAATACTGACAACCTGCTGTCAGCCGATCCATCAAATACCATCTCGTGCTGAGCACCCAGAGCAACTGATGCGGGCTAGATACAGTGCCCATGTGTTGGGGCTGGTTGACTTTGTCGTGGCAACCTATCACCCAAGTTGTGAAGCAGAACAACACCGTGAAGCCATTGCTGAATCAGTGCATTCTAACTGGCTGGGGCTGGAAGTCGTAAGTAGTGAAATAGCAGCAAACGGAGAAGGCTTCGTCGAATTCAAGGCATATTACCAAGAAGGCAAGGAGGAATTCTGCCTCCAAGAGAAATCACGCTTCCTGCGCGAACCATGTGGTGATACATCTCAATGGTTCTACATTGATGGCGAATACCCGGAGCCAGAAACTGAACCAACTCAACAACCGCAGGTTATCAGTGATAAAGTTGGCCGAAACGATCCGTGCCCATGCGGCAGCGGAAAAAAATTCAAAAAATGCTGCAGCTAGTTTTGAATTACAATCCTCACAACTAAAAACAGGGACTTGTTCTGACAAGTCCTTGTTTTCTCATTCATTATATCCGTATCATCCATTTTTCTAATCAACATCTCATCCCAGCACTAAAACACAAAACAGCGTGCAAAAAACACTCACCCCATAATCTTAATTGTCGATAAAGCAATCAGAACTCAACTGTGTAACGAGACAATGACATGATCAATCCAAATAACAATCTGCCGTTGACTGCTCAAAAACAGCTGAAAAAAGTCACTCAGGCATCACTGATCAACGAACGAAAACAAAAAGTGGAAGCAAACAGCGAGAAGAAAAAAGATCCTCCCCAGGAGCGCCCTAAAAAAACGCCCTAGAAAAGGGCTTCTTGATGTATATGTTTAAACAGAACCAATGTTAGATAAATATTACGCTGCATATAGCACTTTCAAGCCGAGCGCTTTTAAGTGCTTATTCTTCAATCATTATCTTCCTCTTTTGATCATTCGGCATTCTTACTTTTTTATTAAGTTAATTTTTCTTTAAAAATCCTGTTGCAAAATCATATCAGCTTAGTTAGTGTGAATAACAAGCAATGAGTAAATAATGATTTATACAGAGTAAATAATTATGCGTATCCTATTGGTAAACCTTCATCACCATCATCATCCTGACTAGTCTTTCGGGAGGATACGCCTCACTCTGGAAGACGCAGAAACACTCTTCCAGCGGTCAGTAGCAATAGCAGTTCTCAGACCCTCGGAAGAGCCATCTTCCGAGGGTTTTTTCATTTTCAGGCTTAATGATTTATCGGATACAGGGAACAAAACGATGCAGACACAACGACTACGAATTGCCATCCAAAAAAAGGGACGCCTAAGCAAAGAATGCCAGGACCTGCTTAAACGCTGTGGTGTGAAATTCAACATGGTAGGCGAGCGCCTGGTTGTGCATTCTGAAAATATGCCTATCGACCTGCTGCTGGTTCGCGACGACGATATCCCAGGCCTGATCATGGATGGCGTAGTCGATTTAGGGGTAATTGGTGAAAACGAACTGGAAGAAGTTGGTCTAGAGCGCGCAGCACGTGGTGAAGCTTCAGGCTATGTGAAACTACGCCGCCTCGATTTCGGCGGTTGCCGCCTTTCCATTGCCATCGATAAAGACGCCAAATACAACGGCCCACAAGATTTACAAGGTAAGCGCATCGCTACCACCTACCCCCAGCTTGTAAAACGTTACATGGATGAACAAGACGTCCAGTTCACTACTTGTATGCTAAACGGCTCAGTTGAAGTTGCTCCCCGTGCCGGTCTGGCTGATGCTATCTGTGATCTGGTTTCAACTGGCGCCACCCTGGAAGCCAATGGCTTAAAAGAAGCGGAAGTCATCCTGCGATCCAAAGCCGTTCTTATTCAGCGTATCGGTGAGTTCAGCACTGACAAGCAAGAGCTGATCGGTCGCCTCCTTACCCGGATGCAAGGTGTTATCCAAGCCAAAGAATCCAAATACATCATGCTGCACGCACCAACAGAGAGCTTAGATAAAGTAAAAGCTTTGTTACCCGGAGCTGAAGATCCGACAGTACTACCATTAGCTGCCGACAAAAGCCGCGTTGCCGTCCATCTTGTCAGCACTGAAAACCTTTTCTGGGAAACCATGGAAGAACTCAAAGGGCTGGGTGCCAGCTCGATCCTTGTCCTACCTATTGAAAAAATGATGGAATAAGACGATGAAAACTGTTGTATGGCAATCTTTAAGCGAAAGCCAGCAGGAATACCTGTTGCAACGTCCGGCGATCACCGAAGGGGCAAACATCACGGCTATCGTCTCCGCAGTTATAGACAATGTCCGCCAGCAAGGTGACGCAGCCCTTATTGAGCTCACCGAAAAATTCGACAAGGTGCGCCCAGATAGCATCAAAGTCAGCCAAAACGAAATCGAAGCCGCCGCTGAACGCCTGAGCGACCAAATGAAGTTGGCACTCCAGCAGGCCTATAACAATATCGCCACCTTCCACCGAGCTCAAAAACAAAAGCCTCTTCGGGTGGAAACCCAGCCAGGCGTGGTTTGCGAACAGGTTACCCGGCCAATTAATTCTGTCGGCCTGTATATTCCCGGCGGCAGCGCCCCGCTGCCATCGACCGTTCTCATGCTCGGAGTACCCGCACAAATCGCTGGCTGCAGGCAAGTAGTCCTGTGCTCCCCACCACCGATTGCCGATGAAATCCTCTATGTCGCCAAACTATGCGGCATCGATAAAATTTACAATGTCGGTGGTGCGCAAGCCATTGCCGCCATGGCCTACGGCACTGAATCCGTCGCTAAGGTTGATAAAATTTTCGGCCCTGGCAATGCTTTTGTCACCGAAGCCAAACGTCAGGTCAGCAACGACTTCCGCGGTGCAGCCATCGATATGCCTGCAGGGCCATCAGAAGTCCTGGTGATTGCCGACGCAACAGCCGATCCAGATTTCATTGCCGCCGACCTGCTCAGCCAGGCCGAACACGGCCCAGACTCCCAGGTAGTACTGGTCACTCCGGAACCGAGCCTTGCCGAACGGGTAGCAGATGCGATCCAGAAACAACTTGCTGAGCTGTCTCGAGCCGAAATCGCCCGCCAGGCATTGGGCTCAAGTCTGCTTATCGTGGCCGACACCCTGACCCAGTGTGTATCTATTTCTAACCACTACGGACCGGAGCATCTCATTGTCCAGACCCGCGACCCACGCAGCCTGGTATCACAACTGGATAACGCAGGTTCCATTTTTCTTGGCAGCTGGTCGCCAGAATCAGTCGGTGACTATGCCTCAGGCACCAACCACGTGCTGCCGACTTACGGCTATACCCGTACATACTCCAGCCTTGGGCTGGCTGATTTTACCAAACGTATGACAGTTCAGGAGCTAAGTTCTGACGGTCTGCAACAGCTGGCACCGACTGTTGTCACTATGGCAGAAGCCGAAGGACTAGATGCCCACAAGCGTGCCGTTACTATCAGGATGGAAAAACTTCTCGCTCAAACGCCGGCTGCTAAGGAGGCACAATAATGACAATCACCAAACTAGCCCGAAAAACGGTACGCGAACTGACACCATATCAGTCAGCACGTCGCCTGGGTGGTCGCGGGGATATCTGGCTCAATGCCAATGAATCGCCTTTTGCCAACGAATACAATATCAAATGTGATCGCCTGAACCGCTACAGCACCTGCCAGCCCGACGAATTGATCCAAGCCTATGCAGACTATGCCAAAGTCAGAAAAGAACAAGTTCTGACCTCTCGCGGTGCTGACGAGGGAATTGAACTGCTAATCCGCACTTTCTGCGAACCGAACCTGGATAGCGTACTTTACTGCCCGCCAACTTACGGCATGTATTCAATCAGCGCCGAAACCTTCGGTGTAAACACCAAGACCGTACCACTGAACGAACAATGGCAGCTGGATCTACCCGCTATTTGTGACAACCTCGACAGCGTCAAACTGATTTTTGTTTGTAGCCCAAACAATCCGACCGGCAATCTGATCAACCGCCAGGATATAGAATCCCTGCTTGATATGGCCACTGACCGGGCGCTAGTCATCGTCGATGAAGCTTATATTGATTTCTGCCTGGAAGCATCGACAGCCGACCTACTTGATAACTATCCGAATCTGGTGATCCTTCGTACCTTATCCAAAGCTTTTGCTCTTGCCGGATTACGTTGTGGATTTACGCTGGCAAACCCGGACGTTATCAGCTTACTGCTAAAAGTAATTGCTCCTTATCCGGTACCAGTGCCTGTCACCGACATTGCAGTACAGGCACTATCACCCGCAGGGCTGGCAAAAACAAAATTCCAGGTACTCGACCTCAGCGCCAACCGCGCCTATCTTCAGGCAGGTCTGAGTATGCTACCGAACGTAACCGTATTCGATGGCTACGGTAACTACCTATTGGTGAAATTCCCCGATGCCGACACCTTGTTTAATGCTTTATGGGAACACGGCATTATTCTGCGGCGTTCTCCAATTAAGAATTGCATCCGCATCAGTATCGGCAACCGAGATGAGTGCGAAAAAACCCTAGCCTTCATCCGTGACCAAATTGAGCTGAACCAAGCATAAAGGGACATCATTGTGAGCAAGGAAAAGATTCTATTTATTGACCGTGACGGCACTTTAATTGTTGAGCCACCCATTGATTTTCAAGTCGACCGCCTGGATAAACTCAAACTGGAGCCCTTAGTAATCCCGTCACTGCTCCAGTTACAGGATGCCGGATACACGCTGGTTATGGTAACAAATCAAGATGGCCTGGGCACTGACAGCTACCCACAGGAAGATTTCGACGCCCCGCACCAAATGATGATGGAAATTTTCGAATCACAAGGGGTCAGGTTTGCCGATACATTAGTTTGTCCGCATTTTGAAGAAGATAACTGTGCCTGCCGCAAACCCAAACTGGGAATGGTTAAAGAATATCTCCGCGAAGGCCGGGTCGACTTCGAGCACTCAGCCGTTATCGGAGATCGTCCTACGGATCTTGAGCTAGCCGAAAACATGGCAATCCGTGGTATTCGCTACGCCCCGGTTCCGGCTGATGAGACAACCATGAACTGGCCACAGATCGTCAAAGATCTCACAACCTCACCGCGGATCGCCGAAGTTATTCGTACCACCAAAGAAACCAATATCCGCGTCAAGGTCAACTTGGATGAGTCCGGAGGTAATGTAATTGAAACCGGACTGGGTTTCTTTGATCACATGTTAGATCAAATCGCCACCCACGGCGGATTCCACCTGGAACTGACGGTAGACGGCGACCTGCACATTGATGATCACCACAGTGTAGAAGATACCGCGCTGGCGCTCGGCGAAGCGCTGAAAAAGGCGCTCGGTGACAAACGCGGGATCAGCCGCTTCGGTTTTAGTCTGCCGATGGATGAATGCCTGGCACAGTGCGCGCTGGATCTCTCCGGTCGCCCGTACCTGAAATTTGATGCTGCATTTGACCGCGAGCAAGTCGGCGACCTGTCAACAGAAATGGTGTCGCACTTCTTCCGTTCCCTGACCGATACCCTGGCCTGCACACTTCACCTGTCATCGACCGGTGATAACAACCACCACATTGTCGAAAGCTTGTTCAAGGCATTTGGCCGTACCTTACGCCAAGCTATCCGTGTCGAAGGCAACGAACTACCGAGTAGTAAAGGGGTACTGTAATGGCAAAAGAAAACCAGCAAATCGTCATTATCGATACAGGCTGCGCCAATGTCTCCTCTGTACGTTTTGCCATCGAACGGGAAGGCTATAAGGTTATTGTCAGTAAAGAGCCTGACGTTGTACTCGCCGCCGACAAGCTATTTTTACCTGGTGTCGGCACTGCCAGTGAGGCAATGAAAAACCTGAAGGAACGCAACCTGATCGAGCTAGTCAGAAAAGTCGATAAACCGCTGCTGGGGATCTGCCTCGGAATGCAGCTACTCGGTGAACTCTCTGAAGAACACGGCCAGAGTGGCACCGAACAAGTTGCATGCCTGGGCCTGTGCGCAGCCCCGGTAAAGAAAATGGAAACCGGCGACTTCCCGCTACCGCACATGGGCTGGAATACCGTCACCCCGGAGCCGGGTCATCCGCTTTTTAACGATATTCCGGACGGCAGCTACTTTTATTTTGTTCACAGCTACGCCATGCCGATATTTAATAAAGACGATGCAGGACGCACCATCGCCAGTTGTGAATATGGCAATGCCTTTACCGCTGCCGTACAAAGTGGCAACTACTATGGCGTGCAATTCCACCCCGAGCGCTCTAGCAAGGCTGGCGCACAGCTAATTAAGAATTTCCTTGAAATGTAGGAACAACCAAAGGACTTGATATGATTATTCCCGCTCTTGATTTAATTGACGGTCAGGTTGTTCGCCTTTTTCAGGGTGACTACGGCCAGGTAACTGAATACAAAGTTAATCCGGCCGAACAGTTCGCCCTTTACCACCAGGCTGGTGCCAATTGGTTACATCTAGTTGACCTCACAGGAGCCAAAGACACAACCGCTCGCCAGCTGGATCTTATCAGCAAACTGCTAGCCAGCACGCCGGCCAATATTCAAATCGGTGGCGGAGTACGCAACGAGCAAGATGTCATTGATCTACAGAAAGCCGGAGCTCAACGCGTAGTTGTCGGTTCTACCGCCGTTAAACAACCACAACTTGTAAAAAGCTGGATGGAAAAATACGGCCCGGAAAGTATTGTACTCGCCCTTGATGTCAATATTGACACTGACGGTAACCGCAGAGTCGCCATTTCAGGCTGGCAGGAAGACTCCGGTGTCACCATCGAGGCCCTGCTTGATGACTACCTGACCGTTGGCCTGCGCCACGTACTGTGCACGGATATCTCCCGCGATGGCACCCTGACCGGATCCAATGTCGAACTCTATAAGGACCTGTGCAATCGCTATCCGCAAGTCCAGTTCCAGTCCTCCGGCGGTATTGGCTCGCTGGATGATATCGCCGCCCTGAAAGGCACAGGAGTCGCTGGTGTGATTGTCGGGCGCGCCTTGCTCGACGGTAAGTTCACCGCAGAACAGGCATTTGCCTGTTGGAATAGCTAAAAGACAAGGAGAAAACTATGCTAGCAAGACGAATCGTCCCTTGTCTTGATGTCCGTGACGGACAGGTCGTCAAGGGAGTTCAGTTCCGCAACCATGAAATCATCGGCGACATCGTCCCGCTTGCCAAACGCTACGCAGATGAAGGTGCTGATGAACTGGTATTCTACGATATTACCGCTTCCAGTGATGGTCGAGTCGTCGACAAGAGCTGGGTAGCACGGGTTGCCGAAGTCATTGATATCCCGTTTTGTGTCGCAGGCGGGATCAAGTCGACTGAAGATGCTGCCCGTATCCTACAATTTGGCGCAGACAAAGTGTCAATCAACTCCCCGGCTCTGCTCAACCCAGCGCTGATCACCGAGCTGGCTGATAAATTCGGGGTACAGTGTATTGTGGTCGGTATCGACTCCTACTTTGATGCAAAAGCAGGCAAATACCAAGTATATCAATTTACCGGAGATGAAAGTCGCACCCAAGTCACCCGATGGGAAACCCGCGACTGGGTAGAGGAAGTACAAAAACGCGGGGCCGGTGAAATCGTCCTGAACATGATGAACCAGGACGGTGTCCGGCAAGGCTATGACCTCAAACAGCTCAATATGGTACGGGAAGTTTGTCACGTCCCCCTGATCGCTTCCGGTGGTGCAGGAGAAATGGTTCACTTCGCCAACGCCTTTAATAAAGCCAATGTTGATGGAGCCCTGGCGGCATCCGTCTTTCATAAGCAGATCATTAATATCGGCAAGTTAAAACAGTACCTGAAACAACAAAATGTGGAGATCCGACTATGAGCCTGGCGACAAGTATCAATTGGGAAAAAGTTGACGGGCTGGTTCCGGCAATCATCCAGGATAACACCAGTGGACAGGTCTTGATGCTGGGTTATATGAATGAAGAGGCGTTGAATAAAACACTCGATACCCGACAAGTCACTTTCTGGTCACGCAGCAAAGAGCGGCTCTGGACCAAAGGTGAAACGTCAGGCAATGTCCTCAAACTAAAAAGCGTTAAGCTGGATTGTGATCAGGATACGCTACTGGTCAAGGTTGACCCTGTCGGCCCGACCTGTCACCTCAACACACCCACTTGTTTCGACAGCAATACGGCAGAAGAAGGACAGGTTGAACAGCCTGCGCTGGTGTTCCTTCATCAACTGGAACAAGTCTTGGCTGCTCGTAAGGGTGCCGATCCAGCCTCTTCCTACACAGCCAGCCTCTACGCCCGAGGCACCAAGCGTATTTCGCAAAAGGTGGGTGAAGAAGGCGTCGAAGTCGCGCTTGCGGCAACGTCGGGTGACAAGGAGGAGCTAGTTTGTGAGTCAGCCGATCTAATCTACCACCTGATCGTATTGCTTCAGGATCAAGGACTCTCACTGTCAGATATCACCGCCAAATTACAAGAGCGCCATAAATAACAGCCTCAAGTAACCAACAGATAAATTATTTCTGGGGCCATAACGTTAAAAACCTGGGGACTTCCCAGGCTTCTTTTTTTGCCATATAGCAACAAATATCTGTCAGGATAATATCAACCGGGGTAAGTAAGTATTCAGATAATTGCTCAAGAAAAATCATCTAGAACAAGGAATAATGATCAAATACTTATGCTGATTGATATAATTCCTTATCGGCCTAGCGCTTCTTTATAATGCTTGCGACAAACAGAAACATAACGATCATTACCGCCAATTTCCACCTGATCACCATCAGCAATTGCTCGTCCGGTTTCGTCTTGACGGATCACCATATTCGCTTTACGACCGCAATGGCAGATGGTTTTCAATTCAACCAGCTTATCTGCCCACGATAATAAGTAACGACTGCCTTCAAATAGCTCGCCACGGAAATCACTACGCAAACCGTAACACAAAACAGGAATATGCATTTTGTCGACAACTTCTGTCAGTTGATACACCTGCTCTTTGGTCAAAAACTGGCATTCATCAATCAATACACAATCAATTTTCGTGGTCGCAGCCAGGTCCTGAAGTTTACGATAAAGGTCATCACCAGCACAAAATAGCTCAGCGTCTTCTTGTAGACCAATACGAGAACTCACCTTTCCTTTACCATATCGATCATCAATCGCCGCAGTAAAAATCACCGGCGTCATACCACGCTCTCGATAGTTAAAAGATGACTGTAATAAGGTCGTCGACTTACCCGCATTCATTGCCGAGTAATAGAAATACATCTGGGCCATATGGCTCCCCGTCAAAGCGCAAAAAACTGCGCAAATGCTACAGAAAAGAGGGGGGAATTGAAAGCGTGCCACTGCACGAAAAACGCAAAAAAAAAAGCCCGCAATCAAATTGCAGGCTTTCTCTTTTAGCGAAGTCTAAACTATGTATTAGCTTTTCATTTTCGCAGCCACTGCCGTTGGACGGCGAGATAACCACATCAGTGTCAAACAGACAAGGATAAAGGCAATCAATGCAGCCATGAATGCAACAGCCATTGAACTAGTCAGGCCGAGCGCCAAGAAACCAACTGTTGATACCAGCGCTACAGACAAGGCATACGGCAACTGAGTCGCTACGTGATCAATATGATGACAACGCGCACCGGTCGAAGACAAGATCGTTGTATCTGAAATCGGTGAACAGTGGTCGCCGAAAACAGAACCCGCCAGAACCGCACCAAGCATTGGCAGCATTAAAGTGATATCTGCAGCGGCAGCCAAATCACCCGCGATTGGCAACATAATGCCGAAAGTACCCCAAGAAGTACCTGTCGAGAATGCCATCAGACCCGCCAGCAGGAACAGGATTGCCGGTAGCAACATAGGGCTGATATTACCTTGAACAAGAGTCGATAGGTATTTACCAGTAGCCATATCACTGATCACGCTACCGATGCTCCAGGCAAATAGCAGAATAAGAATAGCGCCGAACATTGATTTAGCACCAGTCCACAGAGTCGATGCAATATCAGACATTGGAAGACGCTGGCGAATAACCGGGATCATTGCTGCCACAAAGCCAACCATTCCACCGTAGACCAGAGACATACCCACATTGGTATTTTCGAAGGCACCAAGAATATTAAAGGCAATACCGTTAGCAGCCAGAGCCTGGTAACCAGTGAACACCATAAAGAAGAAAGTTGAGAAAATCAGCGCAACAATCGGCATTACCAAATCAGCAACACGACCATTTTCACTTTCTTCAATTTCTAGTTCATCATTTAAATCTTTTGCTTGGCTGTCATCATCACCTTCATCAAAACCATGACCATGACTTGCCTGCATTTCGTGTTTTTTCATTGGGCCGATATCCAACTGGAACCAAGCCACAACAAATACCATCAATAAAGCAAATACCGCGTAAAAGTTCATTGGGGCAAGCTGAAGAAATGCGCTCAATGCAGAATATTCGGTCACACCGTGCGATACCAAAATACCACCAATCAGCGTAATAATATAAGCACCCCAGCTTGATGCAGGCATCAATACACACATTGGAGCCGCGGTTGAATCCAGAATGTAAGCTAGTTTGGCACGAGAAACATAAAAACGATCAGTAACAGGGCGAGAAATTGAACCTACCGCCAGGCTATTAAAATAGTCATCAACGAAAATAAATACCCCAAGAAACGCTGCTAGCAATTTTGCGCCACGCTTCGATTTAATTTTGGTTTGTGCCCACTCAGCAAAAGCACGTGTACCACCAGAAAGGGTTAATAGTGCAGTCGTCATTCCCAAAAGGATTAGGAAAGCGACAATACTCATATTCCAACTATTAATAGAGCCGTCGTCAATGAACAGGCCTTTAACTGTATTACCCACATATTCAGTGGTCATGCCCAATGAAAAGTCAGTTAGCAGGAAGGAACCAAGAAGGACACCAACACCGAGGGAAACCAATACGCGACGAGTAAGAATCGCAAGGCCGAGTGCCACTAAAGGCGGTAATAATGAAATAGATGAATGGGAAAAATCTACGATATTCATGATCTCTACGACAACCAATCTAGGTTGGAGATCTACTGCTGAGCACGACATTTCGTCGTCAAGAGAAGAGTATAAAGGAAAGCAAGTCCCCTATTCCGACCCCACAGTAGCGCTCCATAGTTAATGTAATTATATACTATGGCAGTGTTGCCCCTATTCGGTGACAACCCCAGCAAGCAGGATTGATAGGCCTTACTCACTTCGGCATTGGCTCCTTTCTCTGGCTGTCATAGGAATCACCCTACAACCAGTTACTTATAGACAATGCGCCTCTACCCTTAGTCAAGGAAGAGTTCATTTTACGGAATCACGAACCATTTGCAACAACATCAGATGAAAAATTTAACAGCATTAGTGAATAATCTTTCCCTAATGATGAAAAAACAAACAACACAAGCTTAAGAGCAATCAAAACCGATATGAAATTACGGACACTTAATAACATCAAGATTTCGATTAATTTCACAAACAACATCGCTCAGAAATATAAAAAGTGAGATTTAATCAGCTTAATTGAAAGAAAAATAAATCCATGTTGGATATTTTATTTGGCATCGTAGGATTAAACGTATTATTATTGCCATTATAGATTTGAGACTGCTATTATTTAATAAAATAGTTTAAGGCCAACAGGAAATATAAAATGTCTGATGCAATGAAAGCACTGTTAAACCTTCGTAGCCTTCGCGCACTTTCTCGTGAATATACACTAGAGCAACTTCAGGAAGCTCTTGAGAAACTACAAACTGTTGTTAGCGAGCGTGAAGACTCTGAAGCAGAAGAGCGCGCTAAAGAAAGTGAGCGTAACGAAAAACTAGCTCAATACCGTGAAATGCTTCTTGCTGACGGTATCGACCCAGAAGAATTACTAGCTAGCCTAAATAAAGCACCTAAAGCAAAACGTGCTGCTCGTCCTGCTAAATATAAGTTCATTGACGAGAACGGCGAAGAGAAAACTTGGACTGGTCAAGGCCGTACTCCAAGCGCGCTGAAGAAAGCTCTAGATGAAGGCAAATCTCTTGAAGATTTCGAAATCTAATAATTGCTGAACATAAGCTGAACAAAAAGCCCGGATTGTTCCGGGTTTTTTTATATTCATATTTAGACCTATCGATAAAAGAACAAGATGCTATTTCATCGTTCCCTAACATTATTGCTCCCCCTACCCAATGGCACAACCAATTTGCATATCAGCAAGATTGTTCCCAAACACATAATTAGAATTAATACTCTACAATCAGGATAATTACTTTATAATTCGATATAGACACCACCTAAACCAGATAGCCATACCTTTTATAACCCCCTTCCAATCCCAAAAACCAATTCCAAACACAAGCAATAACCTGAGCTCACCAGAGCTTCTCCACTGTTTAGAAACATCAAAAAATCGATTGATAGAATCGTTTCCGTATCAAAGTAACTTAACGCAGTTAAAACAGCAGAGCACCACAAAGGACGAACTGTAACAGCTTGTTACTCTTGATGAATATCATAAAGCAATAATTAAAACATGAAGCACTGAGTTACTCCATGCTTCTTCAAAGTATAACGTACATCAATACTGATTAATTCCCTTAACCTATAGAAAAAACAAATATAGAACAAACATACCATCGTGTAGGCATAAAAAAGCCAGACTGTAATGTCTGGCTTTTTATCATTAAAACTTATTGAATCTGATCGGCAAGATGGCTAACCGCCAAGGCAAAATAATGGGAGCGGTTCCACTTCAGCAAAGTTTGGTAATTCCCATATATCAGATACGCCCTGCCATGATTATCATCGGGTTGAATAATCCAGCCTTGAATATCAACTTTAGGTAAAGCCCGTCCATTCAATCTTCTAACGCCTAACTTCTGCCATTCATCTAATGAACGACCTTTACCCTTATCGACACCAAATAAAGCATCATTTATACCTTCAGGTAATTTTACCTGCCGCCCCCAAGTATATTTGTCATTCCAGCCTGATTTCTTGAGATAATTTGCAGCCGATGCGAATACATCCGCTTCAGTCTGCCAAATATCAATCCGACCATCATTATTCCCGTCAACGGCAAAAGTTAAAAACGAAGTAGGCATAAATTGCGGCTGTCCCATCGCCCCAGCCCATGAGCCTTTCATCTCTTCAGGTGCGATATGACCTTCATTGAGAATTTCCAATGCTGCCATTACCTGATTGCGGAAAAAAGCTTCCCGACGTCCTTCATAGGCCAAGGTAGATAGCGCTTCAACAACATTATAATTTCCCATCAGGCGACCAAAGTTACTTTCAACCCCCCACAGCGCAACAATAAACCTAGGCTGCACTCCATATTGCCGACCAATTTTATCCAATGTCGTTTTATGTTTGCGGTAAAGTTGATTAGCTTGTTCAACTTTCCAATCAGGAACTGCTCGTGGAATATATTCATCCAGCGTCAATTTCTTTTCCGGTTGATTCTTGTCAGCCTTAACCGCACGTTCAACAAATGTAATACCTTCAAAAGCAGAGTTGATAATCGACTCTGAAATTCCTTTTTCACGGGCTTCCGCTTTCAGCCCGAGTACATATTCATCAAATCCTTTATCTGCAGCTATAACCACAGACGAGAATCCTAATCCCAAGGCCACCAGGGCCGATATCAATCGCTTATGCATAGTTACCCTTTACGAACTTTATTCGGCCTTTGCAGCCTTATACTGATCAAGCAAATTCGTCACTGGCGGTGGCACCTGCAGGTAATATCCAACAGTTGCCAATGCTTCTTTTACCTTTTCCACATCTGCCAGCGCTAATTTACGTCCATTATCTAGTTTCAACACCATAACAAACTGCGGCGTCCCAAAGGTTGCCATCAGGCTTTCGGGTACTTCTGAAAAATCATCTTTGTTGTTGATATATAGATATGTATTTTCTTTTTTAGGGCTTTTGTAAATCGCACAAAACATCAAAAATAGCCTGTCAGTTTAATCTTTCACCTAATTCAGACCGCAATAATGCAAAATCATTCCCTCCGGTCGCCATCAAAAGGCCGCGCAGATGAGAAGCTTGTCTGAATTTCCAACGCTAAAGCAAGGATAGCTTGCTGTCATAACCTTTGGACTATAACATGCAAGTACCTATGTGATAACGTACCTGAACGGCTAATTTAGCGACAATCATTGAGTTGAATATGGCAAATACAGCAGAACTTAAAGGGGGCTCATTTACGCTCTCAGCCCTGCACCTCGTAGACGGGGATATTGAAAAGGCAGCCGACTTTCTGAAAGAAAAAGTTGACCAGGCGCCGAATTTTTTTGCCTCTGCCCCCGTTGTTATCGACATTAGTCAGACAGATGACCAAATTGATTTCGCACAGCTGAAAACAGCGGTGCAAAAAGCAGGTATGATACCTGTGGGAATCAGTGGTTGTAAGAATGCCCGGTACCAGAGCCAGGCTAAAGAGGCCGGCTTTGCTATCATGAATGCCGCTCGACAGGCAAAAGCTGCTGAGCCAATGATGGTTCCGACTAAAATCATCCGTACCCCAGTCCGTTCCGGGCAGCAAATCTACGCCAAAAACAGTGATTTGATTATTATGAACCACGTCAGTGCCGGTGCAGAAGTTATTGCTGATGGTTGTATCCATATCTATGGAACCATGCGTGGACGAGCTATTGCCGGTGCCAACGGACAACAGGAAGCAAGAATTTTTTGTCATAACTTACAATCTGAACTAATTTCCATTGCAGGTATCTACTGGCTCAGTGATAAAATTCAGGACGAATTCTGGGGTAAAGGTGTCGTTATCTCACTAGCTGAAAATAATTTAAACATAGAGCATCTGGCTCTATAAAGTTTGATAAGGAATTAATTGATGGCACGTATTATCGTTGTTACCTCGGGCAAAGGTGGCGTTGGTAAAACAACTTCCAGTGCAGCTATCGCATCGGGCCTAGCACTAAACGGCAAAAAAACAGCAGTAATTGATTTTGATATCGGCCTACGTAACCTTGACCTTGTTATGGGTTGTGAACGCCGTGTCGTTTATGATTTTGTTAATGTTATCAACGGTGAAGCAAACCTTAATCAGGCCCTGATTAAAGACAAGCGGGTTGATAATCTTTTTGTTCTTCCTGCTTCACAGACTCGTGACAAAGATGCACTGACCCGTGATGGCGTTGAGCAAGTATTGAAAGATATGGATGAAATGGGCTTTGAGTTCATTATTTGTGACTCTCCGGCCGGCATTGAAACCGGTGCCCTGATGGCACTGTACTTTGCCGATGAAGCCATTGTTACAACAAACCCGGAAGTCTCTTCTGTTCGCGATTCAGACCGTATCCTTGGGATTCTGGATTCCAAGTCACGCCGAGCTGAAAACTCTCAAGAGCCAGTCAAAACGCATCTGTTGCTAACGCGTTACAACCCAGCACGCGTAACTCTGGGCGAAATGCTCAGCGTTGGCGATGTGGAAGAAATTCTTCATATTCCACTGCTAGGTGTAATCCCTGAAAGTCAGGCTGTGCTCAATGCATCGAACAAAGGTGAACCGGTTATTTTCGACAAAGAATCTGATGCAGGTATGGCCTATGAAGATACTGTAGGTCGTTTATTGAGCGAGGAACGCCCGTTCCGTTTCTTAGAGGAAGAGAAAAAAGGCTTCCTGAAACGTCTATTTGGAGGCTAATTCAATTATGGCTTTGCTAGAATTCTTCCGCCCTAAAAAACCAACGTCTGCAAGTCTTGCTAAAGAAAGACTTCAAATTATCGTTGCGGAAAGACGCTCCGCTGGCCAAGGCGAACCAAGCTACCTGCCACAACTCAAACAGGATATCCTGGAAGTGATCCGTAAATACGTCGAAATCACACCGGATCAAGTAAGCGTGAATCTCGATCAGAAAGAAGAAGACCTTTCTGTCCTGGAACTCAACGTAACGCTGCCTGAAAAAGAAGCTGAACGTTAAAAATAATAAAGCCCCGCACTTGCCGGGGCTTTATTATCTATAAGCAAAAACGTTAACGGTCCAATAATGACGTAACCCGCTCTTCAAACAGCGATTTTCGCCATGTTTTTAGCATGTCTGGCATATCATCAGCTGGCTTTTGCTTCTTCCATGCCCATGAAATCAGTTGATTTACCTGCTTTTTAGATGCCAAAAACTCTGGAGCTAAGCCTGTTTCAGCTTCAACTTTTGTTACTTCGTCTTTAATTCGCTTCACTAACTGCTTATAGCCGGCCAAGTCGACCAATCTGACAATTTTCTCCGGATACTGCTGTGGCGACATATCATCAACATCATACGCCATCTTCAGCAAGCGACTTCCATGACGCTGAATTTCCATATTGTCGAAGCCTTCCTTTGCCATTACCGCCTTAGACTTAATGTTAAAACGAGCCAGCTTCCACAAATTCAACTCTTTTACCACGAAGTTCAACGCCAGATCGCGCTTACGAGCCTCCAGCATTCGCCACTTGGCAACCTTTTGCAAAATGGCTAACTGTTTGGGATCAAGCTGCCAGGCATTTTTTATATCAAGGTAAGCTTTATCCGGGTCAGCCTGTTTAACGCGCTTTAGCATCAGTGTTGCACATTCCTGCTCCAGAGCCTCCAACCAGCCCTTGGCTTCAACCTGCTCATAGAGCTTTTGAAAAAGCGGCAACAGGTAAAACACATCCGCGGCCGCATAATCAAGCTGCTTGGCTGTCAGCGGACGCGCCAGCCAATTGGTGCGAGCTTCTCCTTTGTCCAGCTCAATACCCAGGAAGTCGTTAACCAGAGTGCCAAAACCAGCAGATACACCGTAACCAAGGAACGATGCCATGACTTGAGTATCAAGCATCGGCACAGGCAAACAACCTGCGTAGTGCTGAAATACCTCAAGATCTTCACCGCAGGCATGAAGTACCTTAGTAACAGACTGATCACGCAACAGCGCCCACAACGGCTCAAGATCATCGATAGCAAGCGGATCGATTAATGCGAGGCAATCACCATCAAACAACTGGATCAACCCCAACTTAGGATAGAGCGTCCGGGTACGGACAAACTCAGTATCAAGCATCACTGTCGCCTGAGTGCGTGCATGCTCACATACGACTTCCAGCCGCTCAGTTGTTGTTACGATTTCAAAATTCACAGCAAACCTTTTGTTTAGACGACTTATACCAAACTGAAAGAAAGTGCCGGCGTAATAGCCGGCACTCATTATTCATTCAATTCTAACCTGATTTATCAGGTTATGCTTGTTGCGCCTGCTTATCAGACTCTTCTCGCAGCACACGGCGCAAAATTTTACCAACGTTAGTTTTTGGCAGCTCGTCGCGGAATTCAACAACCTTAGGAACTTTATAACCCGTCAGGTGCTCACGGCAGTGCATGATCAACTCTTCACGAGTCAGACTCGGATCGCGTTTAACCACGCACACTTTCACCACCTCACCAGAAATTTCGTGAGGCAGACCAATCGCAGCAACTTCCAGCACTTTGCTGTTCAGCGCAACGACATCTTCAATTTCATTCGGATATACATTGAAACCTGAAACAAGGATCATATCTTTTTTACGGTCAACAATGTGCAGGAAGCCTTCATCATCGAAGCAGACGATATCACCAGTCGATAGCCAGCCATCATCGTCCAACACTTCTTTAGTCGCTTCCGGACGCTGCCAGTAGCCCTTCATCACCTGAGGGCCACGCACCTGAAGTTCACCGGTCTGATCATTACCCAGCACGTTGCCTTCTTCATCAACAATACGTACTTCGGTCGATGGTACAGGCAGGCCGATAGAGCCATTGTAATCCACCAAATCATACGGATAAGCCGCAACTAATGGCGAACACTCAGTCAGGCCGTAACCTTCCAGCAAGTAGTTATTAGTGATTTGCTTCCACTTCTCCGCTACTGCACGCTGCACAGCCATACCACCGCCAACGGACAAACGCAGATTACTGAAATCCAGTTCGTGGAAATCTTCATTGTTTACCAATGCATTAAACAGGGTATTTACGCCAGTAATCGCCGTAAACGGATAACGCTGAAGCTCTTTAACAAACGTCGGGATATCTCGCGGGTTGGTGATCAGCAGGTTACGACCGCCCATTTCAATGAACAACAAACAGTTCACCGTCAGTGCAAACACATGATACAGCGGCAACGCTGTTACAATCAGCTCGCGGCCTTCAGTCAGAACAGGACCATAAGCACCTTTGGCCTGCATAACATTCGCCAGCATGTTACGGTGCGTCAGTTCCGCCCCCTTGGCTACGCCGGTTGTTCCCCCGGTGTATTGCAAAAACGCCGTATCATCACCGGACATAAACGGTTTGACATACTGCATGCGTCGACCTTTACGAAGGGCTGAGCGCATAGAAGTAGCATGAGGAAGGTGGTATTTAGGCACCATCTTCTTGATATATTTCACAACAAAATTAACCAGCGTGCCTTTCGGTCGAGAAAGCTGATCACCAAGGCGAGTCAGAACAACGTGCTCAACACAAGTATTCTTAACAATCGATTCAAGGGTGTGTGCAAAGTTCGAAACGATCACAATCGCTTTTGCGCCTGAATCGTTTAGCTGGTGCTCCAGCTCGCGCGGGGTGTAAAGCGGGTTCACATTAACCACAACACAACCGGCACGAAGAATACCAAACAGTGCAATCGGATATTGCAGCAAGTTAGGCATCATGACAGCAACACGATCACCTTTTTTCAGTTTGAGATCATTTTGCAGGTAGGCAGCAAAAGCACGGCTACGCTCTTCCAGCTTACGGAAGGTCATGACCTTCCCCATATTGATAAATGCTGTTTGATCTGCAAACTTCTGTACAGATTGCTCAAACATTTCAACCAACGATGGATATTGATCCGGGTTGATTTCTGCCGGTACATCTTCCGGATAGCGGTTAAGCCAAACCTTATCCACTTTGCACTCTCCTTCTTTTTCTGGCTATAGGCCAGCAATTTGGCGATTTAAAAACAATTAGTTACACCAAACTGAACAATTAACAAACAATCAATAACTGGTTGAACCCGTTATTTTAATTCTGAACTGAACACCCGTATGTGTTCACAAACAGCACGCGGGCTTTCGATATGACAATGATGTCCACCATCCACCTCCACCTGAGTGCTGTGCCGCAACCAAAGACGCCCGGCCTCTGGTTGCTTGAGATCCTTGAATCCGCGGTTTCCCAATATTGATAACACAGGGCACTGAATTTCTGACATCAATACCTGAGCGTGTTCTTTTGCCATGCGATACAGAGAATCGCAACGCAACCTATTATCATGACGCCAAAACCAGTACTGGTCTTCACGGTATGTAGCTCTTTCGACCATCGGTCGCAATTGCTCCGGAGATAACCGATTGACGGCGCAACGTAACGCCAGCGCTTCGCTAAATGACCGCATGCGTCGTGCCGCTCGTTGCTTTGCCCGTTGGCGATATCGCTGACGACTGTCAATACCATCACGCAGCCGTTTGGCAGCCTTACCCGGCGCTTCATGAAGCGGCGATAACCCTTCAATCATTACCAGTGCGCCCACCTTCTCCGGAAATGCTGCGGCATAACACCCGGCCACCAACGCGCCCAGCGAATGACCGACCAACAGCACCTCGTCTGTCGGAAGCACAGCTATCAGCTGATTGAGATCATCAATATAATCAAAAAAATAATAATAATTATCTTGGCCCCGCGGTTCAGAATAACCATGCCCGGGCCAGTCAATCGCAATCAGGTGATAGTGCCCTGCCAATGCCGGAAATAATCCGTCAAAGCTCGCTGCATTGTCTTGCCAACCATGCAGAAATACCAAAAACGGCTTAGTCGCTTGCAAATAAGACAAAGGCGCCGATGGTTTAACCACCCCGCCTTGATGCTGAAATGAACACAGACCAGCTAACTTAACTTCAGCTAACTGAAAAAAGGTGTTGTACATTACACTCGACACAGAACTCTCAATCTATTTGGTTACTCGCTGGGTTACTTCCCCTCGAGTGTAACCAAAACCATACCCCGTTACCGGGCAACGCAGCCCAATACAGTTAAAGTTGCGTTCAAAGTCATCGAGTAATATTTCCTGCTTGATCTGCCAAAGCTGACTTCCAGACACTTTGATAACAGGAAATGTGTAATTAAACTCACCGACAGTACCGTGTTCACTGCCATCTACCCATCCCGCCACGGTCAGTAGCCGACCAGGGCGGTACTCCAAAGGCTCGAGAAACCCATCGACATAGCTGACAAAACGCCCTTGCGGTTTTTTATCCAGCATAGGCCTGCCGTCTTTCGTCAACGGTAAACTGACAATCTCAATCCGGGTACGATGTTGCTGGTTAGTGATGGCAGCAATGATGCCACCCATTCGAACTTCCAGTCCCTGAGCCAGGGCCGGCTCAGCAACAACTTGCCGATAATCGGTAATTGGATTCTCTGACTGGGTTTGCAAGCTTTCGGGCACGCTGGCGCAGCCTACCACAAAGACAGCAACCAGCCCAAGAAATAGCGCCCTAAACATCAGATACTCCTAGACAATTGCTCAACATACACACAATGCGATACCACAGCGATGATCTTTCGGCCATCAAACGTAGACATCAACCCCGACAAGCGAAGAGAGCTCGTCCTTACGGGCCTGGTGCATCACCCCCATATAGGAATTCAAAGCCTCACGGTTTTTACCGTCAGGCTGGTCATACTGAATTCTGGCATGGGCGTCTTTGATCACTTCCGGATCACGGACAGAGCTCGCGACCGCTTTCGCCACAACTGTTGGTTTCAGCGTGACAGGAGCCGCCTCAGGTTTATTAACCCGAGGTTTGGTCGTTGAATGTATCGATGAAGGTAAACGTTGAATCAAAACCATAATCAAATACCTGTCAGGAGAGAAGCATCAGCGCTACCTCATTAAATCCTAAAGATCACTCCCGGCCTGGCAGCTTCTTCCAGGTTACTGTGTCGCGCAGGTAAACCGGACTGGCATGTTCGGCAGCCACGACTTCACCACGCGCCAAAGCAAACTTGGCCAGATGGACCATATCCTGTGAATCAGGATATAAAACAGTCCCTTTTTCCATTTTGACCTTTAGCTGTGCGAGAGGTTCAGCATAACTTTCCCATCCTGTACCAGCCGTTAACCAAAGGTCATTATCTGCGCTATCAAATTGGTTAATCAAAGCTTCCGGCTGAATAACCTGCTCACCACCAACGGCCAGCCAGTCGCCATTAGCCTGGCGCAAATACTGTCCCCAGTAAATTTCGCCCATGCGCGCATCAATTGCTGTCAGAACTTGCTCTGCTTGATGTGCCCGGAACGTACCCTGTGCCATTGCCGCCAACGTCGACACACCAACCATTGGTAAGTCAGCGCCGAAAGCCAAGCCTTGAGCAATACCGATACCAATTCGGACACCGGTAAAACTACCTGGTCCTCGACCGAAAGCCAGCGCGTCCAGCTGATTCAACTTCAGGCCGCCTTCAGCCAGAACGGTATCAACCATCGGCAAAATCTTTGTCGTGTGCTCACGAGGTGCGTACTCACAACGGGAAATAACATCATCGCCTACCAATAAGGCAACAGAACAGTTTTCGGTTGCAGTATCAACTGCAAGAATTTTGGTGCTCATTCAAGCCTCTGAATGCTGGTCATCACTGTGAACAGGCGTTTGTTTACCGTTCACCGCAGACAAAAATTGCCCAACCCCGATTAAATCCCGTGTCCGCGGGATCGGTGGCAGGCTTCTTAAAAATACAGCGCCATAAGGGCGCGTTACCAAACGATTATCGCAAATAACCAGAACACCTTTATCCTGCTTATCGCGGATCAGGCGTCCTACCCCTTGTTTCAAGGTGATCACTGCATCGGGTATCTGAACTTGCGAAAAGGGATCACCGCCCCGTAGGCGGCAATCTTCAATTCGCGCTTTCAGCAACGGATCATCCGGTGCCGTAAAGGGTAATTTATCGATAATAACACAGCTCAGTGCCTGTCCTCTAACATCTACGCCTTCCCAGAACGCACCTGTCGCTATCAGCAGCGCATTACCACGCTCAAGGTATTCCGCCAACAACTTCTGCTTGGTGGTCTCGCCCTGAACCAATACCGGTAAATCAAGCTTGGCCCGAAAACCTTCAGCCAGGTCACGTACCATCTGGTGTGAGGTACATAGGAAAAAACAGCGGCCATCGTTTCCTTCAATGACTGGCATCAGCATCTCCACCAGCCTGTCAGCAATACCAAAACTATTCGGCTCCGGCAAAAAACGGGGAACACAAAGTAAGGCCTGATGCTGATAATCAAAAGGGCTTTCTAAGGAAAACTGCTGTTTTGGCTCTAACCCCAGGCGATTGCTGAAATGGCTGAAATCATCATCAACCGCCAACGTAGCCGAGGTAAAAATCCAGGCACCTTGCTGAATTTGCATTTGCTCACGGAATTTTTCGGCCACCGACAAAGGGGTAATATGTAAACCAAAATGACGGGGAGTACACTCATACCAATAGGAATAACCGGTAATAGAGGTATCACACAACCTCGCCAGCCGAGCCTTTAGCAAAGTTGCTCGCTCGAACGCGGCATCCAACAACTGGCTTCTCCCTAAAGCCAGCTTGAGGACTTCATGAGCCAATTCGAGAGCATCGTTAAGCCGGGTCAGTTCTCGTTCGATAACTGGGCTTTTAACAGCTTCGCGCCAGTTACCGCGAAAGCCAGGTTCGCCCAAGACGATACGAAGATCTGACGCCGCCTGTGCCAGCCTGTCAGCCATTTTCTGCAGCTGACGCATGTCTTTAGCCTCAGTGCGGTAACCAATCTCAATGTCTTTTGCCAGTTCCTGAAGCTGACGGCTAGTAAGGCTCTGGCCAAAGTACTGGCTGGCAATATCCGGCAACTGGTGGGCTTCATCGAAAACAAATACTTCAGCTTCAGGGATCAGCTCACCAAACCCGGTTTCCTTAATAGCGAGATCGGCAAGAAACAGATGGTGGTTCACCACGACGATATCAGCTTCCATCGCCTTACGACGGGCTTTCACCACAAAGCAGTCTTCGTAAGAAGGGCATTCCTTACCCATGCAGTTATCGTTGGTCGATGTGATCATCGGGATCACCGGACTGTCTTCGGCGATCGTTTCACACTCCCCGAGATCACCTGTGTGCGTCGATGACGACCAACTACGAATCTTAACCAGCTGGCTCAACATGGTCGGATCAACATGGGTACCATGGCTTTCGGTGATTTGGCGGCTCAGGCGATCCAGGCAAAGATAGTTAGCTCGACCCTTCAACAAGGCTACGCGACCGGTGAAACCCAGCGCATCCATCATTAATGGCAAGTCACGGTGATAGAGCTGTTCCTGCAAGTTTTTCGAACCGGTACTGATAATGGTTTTCTTACCACTAACTAAAGCTGGCACCAGATAGGCAAAGGTCTTGCCGGTACCAGTACCCGCTTCCACCACCAGCTGAGTCTGTTCATGAATAGCATCAGCAACAGCTTGCGCCATATCAATTTGTGGCTGTCGGGCCTGGAATCCTGGTATGGCTTTATCGAGTGCGCCACCGGAGGCAAAAAACTTGGCAATCATTCCGTGGGGTTATTGGTTATTTATACAGTAAAAGACTGACTATTATGCCAAGTTTGCCTGGCGGCGACCATGATTAATTCACCACATGAAAGGGAGGAAGGTGTATCGTAGTTTGGTATACACCATTTGTTTTATTTTTTGCTGACAATATCAGACTGAGTTGAACCAGCGATATCCATCAGTTCTTGCTGTTCTTTATCGGGGATTTCATATTTATCAAAGACCCCTTTCAAGAGTACCGCCATCTGATCCCATTCTTTTTCAGAAATATTCAAATGCGCATGTGATGCCTTCATCGTTCGCCCCTGATACTGGCAAGGCCCACCTGTTGCCTGACATACCATCGCAGTGACATGATATTTCAAATATGAAGCAGGAACTGCTTTTCTTGCCGCATCAATCGCCGGATTCGCGTTCAGCAGCTCATCGACGACCATCACATCAATAAAATCATTCACTACAACAGCGATAGGTGCCAGCCCTCCAAGCCTGTTATAAAGTGACTCTGGTTCCTCTGTCTGGCTTTCAGCATGAACCACTTTAATACCGGTCAATAACACCATCAACAATGCTGCTGCTAAAAAAATAGAAGTTCACTTGTCGGGACAACATCATTTTCTCCTCTATTATGAATATCTTTAATGGCATAAGTTGATTTTATCGCCATAGAGCATAATGAATATTCAATAATTATGTTTTGACGCTGAAATAAATACGAGGTAAATAAAAGAGACTGGAATTAATAGTGTAGTTCAAGGAAGAATATGGAAACCAAAACCCTCCTGACCGATTGCCCGGATGCGATGGGCTTAATCTCGAAAATCACCAATATCTGTTACAAACACCAGCTCAATATTGTTCATAACAATGAGTTTGTTGATCACGCCCATAATCAGTTTTTTATGCGCACCGAACTCGAAGGGGTCTTCAATGACGAAACTTTCCTGTTCGATCTTGATCGTGCCCTGCCAACAGGCAGCCATCGCCGCCTGATCAGCTCCACCCGCAAGCGCATTGTCATTATGGTAACGAAGGAAGCCCATTGCCTTGGCGATATCCTGGTAAAAGCATTTGACGGCACTTTGGATGTTGAAATTGCAGCCGTTGTAGGAAATTACGACTTATTGGCTGATTTGACCGAAAAGTTTGGCATCCCATTCCATCATGTCAGCCATGAAGGGCTGAGCAGAGAAGAACACGAAAAGAAGATGATTACGGCAATTAAGCAATACAATCCCGATTATGTGGTGCTGGCCAAATACATGCGGATTCTAACCCCAGACTTTGTTGCTCAGCTCCCTAATCAGATCATCAACATCCACCACAGTTTTCTGCCCGCTTTTATCGGGGCCAAACCGTACCAACAAGCCTTTGAGCGCGGCGTTAAAATCATCGGTGCCACTGCTCACTTTGTAACTAACGACTTGGATGAAGGGCCAATCATCACCCAAAACGTAATCCACGTTGACCACAACTTCAGTGCTGCCGACATGGCCCGCTCTGGTCGTGACGTCGAAAAGTCCGTCCTGAGTAAAGCTTTGGGGCTGGTACTCGATGACCGGGTCTTTGTTTACGAGAACAGAACAGTCATTTTATAGTTGGGAACTGGGGCCCAGGCCCCAGTATCAACCATCATTTTTCTTCGCTTTCAATCACATCTTTCAACGAGCACGGGTGCAGCTTGATACAGACGCCACCTTTCTTAAAAGCAAAGGTCGGATTCGGCAAGCGCTCTTTTTCCCCGGAAGGCGAACTTGCTTTTACCTTAATGCCTTTATCGGCCAGCTCTTCCCAATTTAACTGCGGGAAAGCGGCATCCAGCACATCCTTCAACTCATCGGTATTTTTTGCTTTGGCCGGGATAACGAATTCAATATGCTCCCAGCCTTCCTGCGGATATGACTTGCTTCCCGGATATGGCAGCTCCAGCGCTTCAATACTCCAACGACCGACCTGTAGTGGCTGGTGAAAGCCGATCACAATAATCGGACGACCGTTAATTTCATTATTCGACCACTCATCACCATATGCCAGCCAAGACTGGTGCAATGCTTCAGCCACCTCCCAATCATTAACCCGCAGGGCAATATGATCTGCCTGGTAATCAGCCAGAGACAATTTCATCTCTTCAGCCAGCACCTCAATACGTGTCAGAAAAGCAGGTAAACTTGCCAACATTTGCTCGGGATGAAGACCGGAATCAGTCAGCTTCTGCATGTTTTTTCTCCAGTAATTTTTATATCGGGCAACAAACGCATAATTATCCACAGTTTCGGGTTATCCGAAACCCCGGCAAGTGCAACGACAGGCCTTGTTGCTCCTTGATTTGTGCATAATTTTCACGTTCTATCCAGAACGAAAAAAAAATCGCAAACAATGACGTTTTCGGGTTGCCAAAAGGCCTAATTTTGTGGGTATTATTAAGGCAATACAATGCGCGTATTCAAGATATTCCCTCTTTCCCAAGAGGATGCCCCGTCAAAAATACTCACGAGATCCTAATCTGCATTAAATTTACCTAAATTTATGCCGTCAATGTTCGTGATTATTTTTGACGGTTTTTGCTCCCAGCAACAGTTGAATACCGTGACGTTTTTGCCTCGCTAGTGCATCAAGCTCAATTAGCGTAACAAATGATTTGAAGGATAAGCGTGTGAACATTCAAGCACTAATTAACGATAAAGTATCTCAGGCGTTAGAAGCCGCAGGCGCACCAGCAGGTAGCCCAGCAGCCGTTCGACAGTCTGCGAAAGCACAGTTTGGTGATTACCAAGCGAACGGTGTCATGGGCGTTGCTAAGAAACTGGGCACTAACCCTCGCGAGTTCGCACAAAAAGTTATCGACGTTCTGGATCTAGACGGTATCGCTGAAAAAGTTGAAATTGCAGGCCCTGGCTTCATCAACATTTTCCTAAGCAAAACTTGGCTGGCAGAGCGTGCGGAAGCGGCTCTTTCTGACGAGCGTCTGGGTGTAACAAAAGAAGAGCAGAAAACCATTGTTGTTGACTACTCTGCTCCAAACGTTGCAAAAGAAATGCACGTAGGTCACCTACGTTCAACCATTATCGGTGATGCTGTTGTTCGTACCCTTGAGCACCTAGGGCACAAAGTTGTTCGTGCCAACCACATCGGTGACTGGGGTACTCAGTTCGGCATGCTGATTGCCAACCTTGAGCGTGTTCAGAAGGAATCTGGTGAAGTTTCAATGGAACTGTCAGATCTTGAAGCGTTCTACCGTGAATCCAAAAAACTATACGACGAAGATGCCGAGTTCGCAGCGCGTGCACGTAACTACGTTGTTAAGCTTCAGGGCGGTGATGAGTACTGTGCTGAAATGTGGAAGAAGCTGGTTGACGTTACTATGGTTCAGAACCAGCGTAACTATGATCGCCTGAACGTGTCACTAAGCCGTGACAACGTGATGGGTGAGTCAATGTACAACGACATGCTGCCAGGCATCGTTGCAGACCTGAAAGAAAAAGGTCTGGCGGTTGAAGATGACGGCGCTCAGGTTGTATTCCTGGACGAGTACAAGAACAAAGACGGCGAGCCTATGGGTGTTATCATCCAGAAGCGTGACGGCGGTTTCCTATACACCACTACCGACATCGCTTGTGCTAAGTACCGTTACGAAGAACTAGGCGCAGACCGTGTTCTTTACTTCATCGACTCACGTCAACACCAACACCTGATGCAGGCTTGGACTATCGTTCGTAAAGCTGGCTATGTACCAGAAGACGTTACTCTTGAGCACCACGCTTTCGGTATGATGCTTGGTAAAGACGGCCGTCCATTCAAGACCCGTGCAGGTGGTACCGTTCGTCTGGCAGATCTACTTGATGAAGCCGAAGAGCGCGCAGCGAAGCTAATCGAAGAAAAGAACCCAGAGCTAGACGCTGAAGAAAAAGCAAACATCGCAAGTACTGTTGCAATGGCTGCGGTTAAGTACGCTGACCTTTCTAAGCACCGTACCACAGACTACATCTTCGACTGGGATAACATGCTGGCGTTCGAAGGTAACACTGCACCATACATGCAGTATGCATACACTCGTGTAGCATCTATCTTCAAGCGTGCAGGCGTTGAACAGGCTGATCTGACTCACCCAGTAGTAATCAATGAAGAGAAAGAGCAAGCACTACTTTCTACCCTGCTTCAGTTTGAAGAAGCAGTACAGACTGTTGCTCGAGAAGGTCACCCACATGTTATGTGTAGCTACCTGTTTGAGCTAGCAGGTAAGTTCTCTAGCTTCTACGAAGCCTGCCCAATTCTGAATGCAGAAGAAGAAGTGAAGCAGAGCCGTCTAAAACTTGCTCTTCTTACAGCGAAAACCATCAAGCAAGGTTTGGATCTACTCGGTATCGAAACACTTGAGCGCATGTAATTTATCCTGTTTCATTTACGAAATAGATTAATTACAGGCTAATAATTTAAAGCCTTCTAAGGTATCCTTAGAAGGCTTTTTTATTTCTCGTAACAATTGATGTGTAAGAGTTACAAAAAAAAAGCACTTTAATACAAACAGTTATACCAACCTAAGTGATGAAATACCCACCGTTTCAGCAACAAAAAGTCATCAAGAAAAGTACATTGGCAATAGTTTTGATTGCAAAATCATCAGTATGACTATTGGTATATTCAGTATTTAAAAACAATTAAACGTTTATTTGGCTGATATTACTTAGGTATTTGTGACAATAATGGAATTCAGCTTATGAGCAAAGACAACTTTGTGGAATCAACGGAAACGTTGAAAAAAACCGTTCCTTTGATGATCAAACACAAAGTACCGACCACCCCTACTAACTATGCACTGTGGTATACCTACGCTACCCAACAGTGTCCGGAGCTCAATCTGGCTATCGACCAGCAAATTGAGTCCATGAGTCACTGCACACCGACACTGTGCGATAACCTGTATCAAGAGCATCTGGCCAATCAAACAGACAAAGGCATGGCTCAACTCAAACAAAGCCTGACAGCAATGATGCAGGAACTTTCACACTCCATGTCGGATACGCTTTCCGAAACAGAAACATTTCAGGGAGCTCTGGACAAGACCTTTGCCAAACTAGAAAGCGCAGAAAAAGAAGGCCTTTCGATTACCGATACAATGGTTCTTGTGCGCGAGTTAATCCGTGAATCAAGCCAAATCCGATTGTCTACTGGTTCATTAAAAAACCAGCTGACCAATGCACAACAAGAAATAACCGCGCTGAGAGAGGCTCTGAACGAAAGTCAGAAAGCAGCCAATGAAGATGCAGTAACCCAGCTACTTAACCGACGGGCCTTTGAGCGCGATATTCAAGGTTACGAACGAAACAATATCCCTTATAGCCTAATCATTCTGGATATCGATAAATTTAAAGAATTCAATGATAACTATGGCCACCTGCTTGGTGATCAGGTACTAAAAATCGTCGCAAACTGCCTTAGTACTTTCTGTCAGGAAAATGCCCAGGTGTATCGTTTCGGCGGGGAAGAATTTATTATCATCCAGCCTAACAAGTCGCTATCTTTCGCTCGACAACAGGCCGAGACATTACGCAGAACCATTGAAAAGATTTCTGTCCTCGATAAAAAAACAGGCCAGAGAATCAATTCAGCTACGGCCTCATTCGGTATCGCAGAGCACCAGGCAAAAGAAACATACGATCAAGTGATCGAACGTGCCGATAGTTACCTGAATAAAGCCAAGCAACTAGGGCGAAACCGAGTACTTCCCCTCAATTAATAGCTAATAGCGCGCTCTCCCCCTGATAAATGAGCCATCATGCCCATGGTGGCTTCCCCCAAAATAGCTAAGACTACTGGCCAAAACGCTGGCCACCGCCTTGCAGCCATTCCAGCTCTTCTTTGGTTGATAAACGGCCATTAACCGCATTACGATGTGGAAAACGACCAAAACGTTTAACCACATCATGATGGCTGACCGCGTACTGGTAAAATCCCTCAAAAATAATTGCATGGGCAGGTGAAACTACCTGTCGCAAGCGATCAAAGCGAAATACGCATTCTTCCTGATCCTCTACCGTTTCAGAATGTTCCAGCGGCAAATAAAAGAACACACGCTCAATTGGGCTCAGCTGTTCATCCTGATTATTTGCCAACCCGCGTTTACAAATGGCTAATGCCAGTGAGTCGTAACGAAATGCAGCACTGAGCCCCCGGTAAATATTACGGGTGAACTGATCCAGCAAGATGATTAACGCCAATGAGCCTTTCGCCTCTTTCGTCCAATGGCTAAGCTCTCCTCGCCCAGCCCGACTGACCAACATCTGAAAACGCTCGGCTATCAGTTTATCCGTAGCCTCACCGCCTTGAAACCACAAAGCATTTCGGTCTGTAACTGTCATTTCTTCGTTCAGCTCACCAAACCAAAAGTCCAATACTTCCTGATATTCCGTATCCATAGCTTTCCCTCACATGCTTACAGCTGGCCCAAGACAACCATCACACAGAACAATGCCTAATAAATCAGCTTGCTTACTGTAATCTATGCTGGCCTTTATTGTAATTGGTATTACCATGACAAGATCCAGTTGCAGATCCTACAGTGATAAGATCAGCATAACGCAGCCCTCACGGATCATGACGGTCAATATTCCAGCCTGTGAGCCGCACTATACATTTAAGGAATACAACGATGCATTTTACACTCCATCCGAGATTGGCAGCAGATACGACAGTACTCGGAGACTTCCCTCTATGCCGGGTACTACTTTCAAAAGAAGCGCTGGGACCGTGGCTAATTTTAGTTCCACGAAAAGAAAACCTGACAGAAATTCATCTCCTGCCGGAAGAAGAGCAGTTTCAGCTTATGCGCGAATCCAGTGCGGTTGCGACCCTGCTGGAAAAGGACTACCAAGCCGATAAAATCAATATCGGCGCACTCGGAAACCTGGTACCCCAGCTTCATGTCCATCATATTGCCCGATTCGAAACCGACATCGCCTGGCCAGGCCCTATCTGGGGCAATACCAACGGAATCCAACGAAAAGAAACCGTACAGGAAGCATTGGCAGAAGAACTGCGCTCAGAGCTTGCCACTATTGATGTTTTTAAACCTTGCTGATCCCCCTAGCAATAAATCGCAACAAACAATACCCCAAAAAAAGGCAGCCACCCGGCTGCCTTTTCAATGCTTCATCAGCGTAACACAGTTATTGAAAGCTCATCGGTCTTGAGCCAACGGTACCAGACTTCTTCCGCGCTCTGGCAACAAGAATCACGGTCACAGCCAATAAGCTCTTTTCCTAACACGCCTTTTCGAACCCAGACATCCAACATGGCATCAATGCCATCTTCACTAGTACCAAAATGGTGCGCCAGATTTTTTCGGCTTGAACGGCCATGCAGCTCAATATACTGCTTCAGCTGCTGAAGGATCATAGTGCCAACACCTCTTGAACTTGTTTCTTACCTTCGCGCTTGAAGGCAATAAACAGAGCGGCATTAATCAGAGCGAAGAAAACAATCCACAGCGTACTGGTTACCGGATGTACAGTAAAGAAAGCCACCTGGTAAATCAAAGTTGCAAAAGTATAGGCCAGCAACATTGTCCAACCAGCAATGAAAAGAGAATACTTCTGACCGAACTCACGTACGTATGCACCCATTGCTGCAGCACAAGGTGTATACAACAGAATAAATACCAGATATGCCATTGCTGCTGCTGAACTAACAAAGTGTGCCTGGATATTGCTGAATACTGATGAATCAACTTCCTGATCTTCAGCTACTGCTTCCAGGTCAGTCAGCTCACCAACTTCCAGACCAAGCGGATCTGAATAGCTTAGATCTGCCAGGTTCGCAGGAATAGTCTCAATCGCTTCTTTCAGGCTTCCCAGAAGGTCATATTCACCGCCCTCTTCGCCTTCAGATGGTGCATACAGACTGTTTAGCGTACCTACAACAGCTTCTTTCGCAAAGATACCCGTGATAATACCCACGGTGGCTGGCCAGTTATCTTCTTTCACACCAATAGGAGCCAATACCGGAGTAACAAGCTGCGCCGCTTTTGACAGTACTGAGTTTTCTGTATCTTCGTTACCGAATGAACCGTCAGCACCCAGCGAGTTAAAGAAGCTTAAGCAAGCAACAACCACAACGATTGTCTTACCAGCACCCAATACAAATTTCTTCAGCTTCTGCCAAGTCTTTATACCAACGTTACGCATTGTCGGCAGTTCATAGTCTGGCATTTCCATAATGAAGCTGTCGCTTGAGCCTGGATACAAAGTATTGCGCAGAATAAGTCCTGTCATTACCGCCGCAAAAATGCCTAGCAGGTAAAGGGCAAATACAACATTCTGGCCGCTCTCCGGGAAGAACGCAGCAGCAAACAGTGCGTATACAGGAAGACGAGCACCACATGACATAAACGGTGCCATTGCAGCCGCCAGCTTACGCTCACGCTCTTGCTCAAGAGTACGGGTTGCCATGATAGATGGCACGTTACAGCCGAAGCCCAGAACAAGAGGAACAAAAGCCTTACCAGGAAGGCCAACTTTCTGCATCACTTTGTCCAGTACGAAAGCGGCACGGGCCATGTAGCCAGAGCTTTCCAATACAGCCAGGAACAGATACAGACAAGCGATAACAGGGATGAAAGTAGCAACCGTCTGGATACCACCGCCGATACCATCAGCAATCACAGTAATCAACCATACAGGCAGATGATCATCCAACAGGTAATGACCGCCGTCCACTAACAGAGCGCCAGCACTAATATCGAAAAAGTCGATGAAGGCACTACCGATGTTAATCGAGAACATGAACATCATGTACATCACGATGAAAAAGAACGGGATACCAAAGGCACGGTGCAACAGTACACGGTCAATTTTGTCACTCAGGCTACGGCTCAACTTACCTTCTTGGCGACGAACCTTCTGACATAGCTCATGAAGGTAGGTATAGCGAACATCAGCCACCTGAACATCAGGATCCACATCAACCATTAGCTTATTGCGAATATTGCACGCTTTGTTCTTATCGTTCTCAGCCAAGCTGTTAATAACAAGCGTGTCATTTTCCAAGACACGAATGGCCTGTGCACGCACATTCAATGTCTCGCTGCAAAACATTGCCTGAAGTTCACTAATTGCCGCTTCAAACTGATCGCCGTAATTCAGAGCCATCTCTTTCACAGCAATACCTTGAGCAAGCATTTTGTGAAGCTGAGCCTTAAACTCCTGTACCTGCTTAACATTCGTAGCAGATAGAGAAAGTACCGGGCAGCCGAGCGCTTTTTCCAGGGCTTTTACATCCAGCACCTGACGCTGACGCTGTAGAGCATCCATTTTGTTAAGTACAACAATCATCGGACGACCAAGTTCACGCAGCTGCAAAGTCATATACAGGCTGCGCTCCAGGCAGGTTGCATCAACAACGTTGATGATCACATCTGCAGGCATAGTAAGAATGGCACGAGAGGCTATCGCCTCATCAAGGCTATTGGCATCGTTTGCACTATCTAAGTTGTAAATACCGGGCAGATCAGTCAAGGCAAAGTTGTCACCGGCACACTGGTAATGGCCCGTTTTTTTCTCAACCGTTACACCGGCCCAGTTACCAACTTGCTGTTTTGCACCAGTCAGGCCATTGAATAATGTAGTTTTGCCGCTATTAGGGTTACCGACAGTAAGAATATTGTATTCCATTAGCGTGCCTCCACTTCAATATTGGCAGCAATCTGCTTACGCAACGCGATATCAACGCCGCGAACACGTACCTGAAGCGGGTCACCAAGAGGGGCCACTCGAATCACAGTCACCTCTGTATTCGGCAACAAGCCCATAACCATTAATTTTTTCCTGGTGGCAGAAGGAAGAGCAGACATTCCGGTTACAATACCGTTTGCACCGCACGACAAATCAGACATTTTCATCTCAAACTGATACCTTAATAATAATAATTAGCATTCACAGTCGCAATATTACACACTGAAACACATTGTGTATTGCTTTAAATCAAAAAATCAGCGTGTTTAATGATCAAATAGTCAGTTTATTGAAAAAGAATACTTCTCAAAACCATCTGAATACTCAAAAGATGAAAGCTAATAATTTTGACGGTGTTGACAACGTTAAAACAACATCAACAAAACAAAGTCATTTGTGCCATATCATTACACTGGCGTATTTCTATAGCCAACTGGCGGAAATCTAATAACGGGAAAGTAAGGGAGTCACTATATTGGGGAGCACGAAGAGCGATGATTTTAAAGATTTATTCCTAAGGTGGTATGGCGTTTGGCATATCGCCTGGCAGCAAGCGAAGGTGTCATTGGCACCCGTGATATGGTCACTCGACCATATCACGTTTTTTCTTTCTCAAACATCCACGCCTAAGGCATTTCAGGCTAATACGCCTTAACCTTCTGACACTTAATTTTCTGATATTTGCTAGCATACTGGGATGGAGTCATACCAAAGCACCTCTTAAAACAGGCGCTGAAATAAGACGGTTCATTAAAGCCACATGATAAAGCGACATCTGAAATCCTGTCTCCCTGCCTAAGCATCAGCTTCGCCTGCTGAAAACGGAACTTAATAATATAGTCTTTCAGCGACATCCCGAATTCTTGCTTGAACTTGCGTTGCAAGCTCCTCTCCGACATGAACAATGCCTTAGCCGCCATTGATGTACCAAAATCAGGGTCATGGAAATGGTTTTCTACCAACGAAATAACATTCACCCGCCAAGGCGTCGCAACCTCAGTTTCTGGTACAGGCGCGATATTATGCTCAGGTATACCATCAAATTCAGCTGGTCGATTCTTCCCAAGGAAACGCATAATTTGATTAAGTACCGAATCAGCATCAAGTGGCTTATCTATTGTTGCAGCTAAGATCGGGGAATGATCTGATACACAATAATGTTCACCTTCAGCTAAAAACAGCACGAATATAGCAGAACCATTTATCGGCTCTCGCTGAAGTCGCTCAAAAACCTCAAGCCCATCCAGCCCCGGTAATGCCAAATCACACAACACCATATCCGGTTGATTCTCTCGCGCTAAAATAACCGCCTCATAACCATCTCTAGCCATAATAAGATGGAAGCCCTTAAGCAACGCCGACAAACACGTCATGACCTCTTTATCCGTCGAAGCCACCAGTAAACAAGGTAATTCATCCCGTTTATCAGTCTGTCCAGAATTTACAGCCACAGTGGTATTACTTTCCCGGTACAGCGGCAATGTAACAATGAACTCACTGCCAATCCCCTGATAACTAATAACCGAAATTTCTCCGCGATAACATTCCACCAACTGCTTGACAGTGCTTAAGCCCAGACCGAATCCGCTTTCCAGATTGTAATCACCGTCTTCCTTAAAATAGCAGTTAAAGATATTAGCTCTGGCATCCATCGCTATGCCCTTTCCAGTATCACTCACAGACAAAACCAGATCTAATTGCTTTTGCTTGACCATCACAGAAATACAGCCTTGGCTCTCCGTATATTTCAGGGCGTTGGACAACAAATTACCAATCACGATTTCAAGGTGATACGGTGCCATCTTGACACTCAGTCCCTCAGTTTCGTCCTCAACACAGAGGATAATCCCTTTCTGCTCAGCCTCCATTTGCCAGCTCATGCAGCAAGCCTGAATGAGTGGAGAGACCAACTGCTCACATGCTCTTTCTGGCTCCACAAAAGCCAATGCATCACGATTAAGCAACTGCTCTGTAAGGTATAAAGCCCGCTCCACATTTCGAGAAACAACATTTAGCGACTCGCCCCACTCCTTCGATCCCGAGGCAGACATCCTTTTTAACGGCTCAAGGGTATGCACTAGCGGAATCCGCATCTCATTGGATAGCTGAGCCATGAACTGCTGACGCATATGTAGTATCTGCTGCAACTGTTTGTTACTGGCATATAACTGCTTCTTATGCAGCTCTATCTTTTCCGTTTTCCGAAAGACCGCTTCTTTAAGCTGTAAGTTCTGATTATGGTAGCCCCGAGAGCGCCACAGCATCGCACATAAAAACAACACTAATAGGAAAACAGCAGTAATTGACAACAACCAATAAGAAAAATACCAGGGCCGCTTAACCTGAAAAGGATATGAAATAGGAGATGAGAGCTCCATAGGCAAAAAACCAGATCGCAACTCCAACTGATACAGGCCAGGATCCAGAGCGTCAAATACCAATATCGAACCATCTAATCGCTTCCAGCTTTCGTCACGGCCACCAGCTAACCGATATTGCAATGATTCCAGTCCCGAAAATGGCAACCTCCCTACCTGGAAGTTTATTGCCGAACCAAACGGCACCGCCAGTTCCTGCTCTCTAAAATCTGTAAAAAACCTTTGCTTCTGGTCAACCTGAATACTACTGATCCTAGCTGTCGATAAGGGATGTTCTAAAGCCTGTAAAACATCAGGATTAACTGCCAACAGCCCTACCCGGCTGGCAAAAAGGAGCTTTCCTGATTGCAAATACAGGCAAGACTGGGAATAAAATTCATTATCGAGAACCCCAAAAGGCGGCGAAAAATGCTGCTTCAACTGTCCCGAAAAAGAATAATGGGATAGGCCTTTACTGGATCCGAGCCAGATACCACCTTCAGCAGCAACAGCACAATAAGGCGTGGTTCTACTTCCCATCATAGAAATGGTTTTTAAATGAAACTGGGTTATATTCTGTGCCTGTTGCAAGCTATCGTTATTAACGACCCATAGCTGTGCAATCCTATCTTCATAAATATCAAGTACCCCCCCCTGGCCAATGGATTCTTCAACCAGATTCAATCGGCCAGCTTCAAAGTGATAAAGAGCATAATCCGTCCCAACCCAAATCTGCTGCTCACTATCTTCAAACACAGATGTGACCACCTCACTTCCCGAAGGAGACTGTGTCCAATGACGACCAAAAGAAATCAGCTCTTCCGAATCAGGCCAAAAGCGGTATAGATGGGAAGCCATTCCGATCCAAACCGAACCATAATGATCCACTGTCACACTAATTACATGCTCATCCTTAAACCACTCCGGTAACGGTCTCCCTCCCCATTTACCTGTGGCCAGCACATAGATTTTCAAGCCTGTTTCAGTGGCAAGCCATAACTTCCCGTCACGATAAGCCATATCATTGACCTTTCCGAATGACGGCAAAGTGCGTACAACCTCAAGCGTTTCTGACAGCTCTGTCAGGCCATTGTCTGTCGCCAGCCAGATCTGACCATCACCAAGCTGAACAACATCATTTATCTGACTGGCCTGTAGCAAATCAGTATCCCGTCCAAAACGCAAACGACGAAAGTTTGATGAAATCCTAGGTAGATAATTAATCCCTTTATTGGTGGATACCCAAAGAGAGCCCTGCTCATCGCGCAACAGCGCAGCCACATAGTTTCCGTCAATGGCAAATATATCATGGGCATAAGCACGGTAATGAGTCAGCTCCTGAGACTGTAAATCAACCAAGAACAAGCCATTAACCGTACCAACCCACAAGCCAAGGCCAGTTTCAGTCATACTAGTAACAAACTCAGGAGGACTAAATACGCCATACGAGGCAACAAAGGGAAGTCCTTCCCGGGAATAAAACAATCCCTTTCTGGTGCCAACCCAAAGCTTTTTACTGTTGTCTTCAAATAGCGCCGTAATTTTTTGTTCTGTGAAAAGTGGCTCATCCTGAAACGAACGATCTCGAAACTCATATGCCCCTAAGGGAGCCGCTACAAACAACGAGTTTCCTGCAGCATAGAGCCCCGATAGATCCAGTCCTTTCGGATAAGCATAAAACACCCATTGTTGCTGACTATCGGATACCGCATATAAACCATCTCCGCCGGCATACCAAATGTCTTGACCTATTTTCTCCACAAACTGCACCGCAGACGAGCCAAGCGCTACCGGAGAAAGTCGGGCTGTACCTGGTGAATATTTGAAAGCCAGGCCATCTTTTACCAACCACAGCAGGTGCCCGGCCATCACCATATCCGTTACACCGCTAATGACATCACCATTACTGTCTGTTGCATTATTTAAACGCTGGCCATCATAAAAAACCAGCCTATCCTGTTTATCAATGAACCAAAGGCCCCCATTGGCGTTACTGTGCATCTGATTAGCAATAGCTACACTTCCCCTAGTCTGATGAGACAAAGAATAAAAAAGCGTATTTTTCCCAGGATCGGCAACAGCCGTAAAACTGTTCATAAGAACAAAAAAGCAAGCAAAAAAGAAGGCAAAGACATTATTCATAATCAGCTAGAACGACTTAGATTCAGCGCAAGGCAGTGATATCAAATAAATTTCGGCCGATTATTATGCAATAGGGAGCTATCAAATATGGATTGGATTTTATAAATTGTGGGAGCAGGTATAAAAAAAGCGCACTGCTGTGCGCTTTTTTTTAACCCGGCATTACTGCTAGCAATTTCTGCCTTTCATCTCTTGCCAGCTTAACAAACTTGCCTCGCTGCCCAGAGGTAACCGGTTCGGCTTGTGGAAGAGGAACTCTCATCGCATTCACCGGACGGTTTTTCTTAATCAATTCATAATGAAGATGCGGCCCTGTCGAACGACCAGTATTACCGCTCAGGGCAATACGCTGCCCCATCTTCACCTTGTCCCCGACCTTAACCAGCAAACGATGCAAATGAAGGTATCGGGTCATATATTCACGACCGTGTTTAATCACCACGTAATTACCAGCAAGCCGGTGCTTTCTGGCCTTCACAACCACACCATCACCAGCGGCTAGTACTGGTGTACCAATTGGTGTCGCAAAATCAGTACCGTTATGCGGCGATGTACGCCTGGTGATCGGATGCTTACGCGTCGGATTAAATGATGAACTGATCCGGTAGCGTTTACCAAGGGGGATCCGGCGAAGAGCCCGGTTCAGACTTTTACCTTCACCATCATAAAATTGACCGTCTTCATGACGCATAACAAACACTTCACGGCTACCACTGAGGTAATAAAGTGCCTTCACGTCACCGCGGTTAACCGCCTTACCATCAATAAACTCACGATTGACCGTAACAGCAAAGCGATCACCTTTGCGCACCTCACGGCCAAAATCGAAACGCCATTGCAAAGCCTGTACTAAGGTCTGGATCTGACTTGGTGACAACCCGGCAGATCGAGCTGACTGATAAAAGCTGCCAGAGATCCGGCCGGTCAACACCACCGGTTTAATCTCGCCACTCTCTTCCAGTTCCTTAAATTTATAACCTTGCGCCGTCAGCGTATACGTATCTGTAATTTTTGCGCTGCGCTTAATGCTCAACGCTTCTATCCGGCCGTCATCATTGACAGACCATTCCAGCATCTGACCGACACCTAGATTCTGAACCGATTTATTCACATCGATCAAACGATACATGTCGGCTAGCGGTAGTGCATATTGAGAGAAAATCTCTCCCAACGTCTCACCGGAAGCAACTTTATGATTATGAGCAACAGCCACCACACCTTCCAGCTGCTGTTCAAGCTCATCTTTCGGCGCTAGGAATTCGGGATCCAGAGGGTCGAGAACCACCCCCATTGGTTCACTGTGCTGTTCTGAGAGCACATCCAAATCATCCATAGCAATGTCAACTTCAACCCGCCCATCCGATGAAAACGAAGAGGATTTATAAAACGGGGATAACGGCTGCCATATCACTGCAGCCGCAACAATTAATGACGTTGAGACAAAAGCAACCCGATGCTGGCGAGGCAGTTGTTTTAAAGATAAAACCGCAACCTTAAATATTTTCATTATTGTTTAAGACACTTAATATAACTTTGTCCCAATTCATGTAAGAATCGAATATATCCTCCTTTTTCCTCAGCAATCTCCGTTGCCATCGGATCAAGGGTTCCTACATTGACATGAGTCCCACTTACTACACTTTTAATAACGGACGGAGAGAACTGCGGCTCACTGAATACACATTGTGCCTGCTTGTTCTGCAATGACCGTCGAATGGTAACCAAGGTTTTTGCACCCGGACGGCGATCCGGATCGACAGTAAAATGCCCCAGGTTATTTAATCCAAATTGTTCTTCAAAATAGCCATAAGCATCGTGAAAAACATAATAGCCGTGATCTGCCAGCGGTTTGAGTTCCGCATTGAGTTCTTCAATGGCTTTTTCCACTTCAGAAACAAACCGTGAAAGGTTATCTTTATACCGACTTTTATGCAAAGGATCCAGCTGAATCAAGGCTTCCGTGATCACCAGCGCAACCTGGACAGACTGCTTCGGGCCTAGCCAAAAATGCGGATCAATCCCATCATGGCTATGGGAATGATCACCATGATGGATCTCTGCACCATGCTCATAATGGCGGAAATCAATGGTATGTTTCTGAGTCAAGGCCAGGCTGTTTTTCTTGTTTTCCAACATTTTAGTCAGGAACATTTCCAGCTCAGGACCACCCCAGATCACCAGATCTGCATCACGTAGTTTTTTGACATCTGACGGACGAAGCGCATAATCATGCGGAGATGTGCCCGGTGGCAGCAAATATTCACTCTGCGCAACACCGTCAGTCAGCTCCTGAACAATTAAGTTAAGCGGTTTTACTGTTGTAACCACATTTAACTCGCTGGCGGAAAGACAAAAGGAAAAAAGTAAAGCTAAAGAGCTGCAACAAAGTAGCAATCGGCGCATGATGTTTTCCGAAATAATAATTAATTACAAAACCGAGTTGATAATGTTATATTATAACATCTCAGTTTGGCAAATACCTTAAGCACTTTTTATGACAACCCTAGTTGAACTACAAACTGTTACCGTTACCTTCGGGGAGCGTCACGTACTCGACCAAGTGTCGATAAAACTTGAACGAGGCCAAATCACAACCCTGATTGGTCCAAACGGCGCAGGTAAATCAACGCTGGTAAAAGTAATTACCGGCCTTCGCAAACCAACTTCAGGGAAAGTTATTCGCCAGAAAGGAGCCCGGGTCGGTTATGTTCCGCAAAAACTCCAATTAAACTCTGCGTTACCACTCACGGTTGATCGCTTCATGCGGCTGGTTGGTCGGTACTCAGAAAATGAAAAAATTGAAGCCCTGAAACTGGTTGGTGGCGTTCATCTTCACCACAGCAACATGCATTCACTCTCCGGGGGCGAAATGCAGCGTGTCCTGTTGGCCCGGGCACTGCTTCAACATCCGGATATACTGGTACTTGATGAACCGGTTCAAGGGGTCGATGTTAATGGCCAGTTAGAGCTATACAGCTTGATCCAGTCACTACGCGATAAACTTAATTGCGCCATCTTGATGGTTTCACATGATTTGCACTTGGTCATGGCCAAAACTGATCATGTGATCTGCCTGCACCACCATGTTTGCTGTTCAGGTGAGCCGGAGGCTATTACCAGCCATCCGTCCTATGTCGCTCTGTTCGGTCAACAGCAGAGTGAACAACTGGCACTCTATCACCACCAACATAACCATGAACATGATCTTGCCGGCAGCCCTATAGGCCCTTGCCAGCACCACCAAGAACAAAAAAAACAATAAGAGATAGACCATGCTTGAATTTATTCTGCCAGCTCTCATTGCCGGTATCGGTATTGCCGTCCTTGCAGGACCTCTAGGTTCTTTTATTGTCTGGCGCAAAATGGCCTATTTTGGCGATACCCTTTCCCATGCATCTCTGCTGGGTATTGCCCTCGGCTTCCTTTTCAATATCAACCTGAACCTGGCACTGATCATTTGCTGCCTGTCAATTGCAGTCATTTTAGTGAGCTTGCAAAAACAAAAGTATGTCGCCACTGATACTTTGCTTGGCATACTATCGCACAGTGCCCTCTCCCTTGGCTTGGTTGCCGTCAGCTTCCTTGATCATGTACGTATCGACCTGATGGCATATTTGTTTGGCGATCTGCTGGCTGTTACCACAAATGACCTGATGTGGATTTATGGCGGTGGCGTGATTGTCATGGCATTGCTGGTTACCTTATGGCGCCCGCTGCTATCAATGACAGTCAATGAGGAGCTGGCCCAGGTTGAAGGCGTGAATGTTGATCTCATGCGCTTGATACTGATGCTTATGGTCGGCTTAGTGATCGCCGTTGCAATGAAGTTCGTTGGTGCACTAATCATTACATCACTGCTAATTATTCCAGCAGCAACCGCACGCCGCTTCTCCCACAGTCCTGAATTCATGGCTGGGCTAGCATCGGTGATCGGCTCTGTCGCAGTTGTTCTCGGACTGGCAATGTCATGGCATTATGATACACCGGCAGGCCCTTCTGTCGTTGTTTCGGCAGCCGCCATATTTATGCTTAGCCAGCTAAAAAGAGCTGAAAGCTAATATCACAACCGCCACAAGCCGTGGCTTATAGACAACAAAAAACCCGCCATCAAAGGCGGGTTTTCATTATCAAATCAATCTGTTTTACCAACCAGTCACTTCGCGTAGTGCCTTACCGATTTCAGCCAAACTCTTAACAGTCTTAACACCGGCAGATTCGAGAGCCTGGAATTTATCATCGGCGGTTCCCTTACCACCAGAAATAATCGCACCGGCATGTCCCATACGCTTACCCGGAGGTGCTGTCACACCGGCGATATAAGAAACAACAGGCTTAGTGACATGTTCTTTGATGTAAGCAGCAGCTTCTTCTTCAGCGGTACCGCCAATCTCACCGATCATCACAATCGCCTCGGTGGCTGGATCATTTTCAAACATCTCAAGAATATCGGTAAAGTTCGAACCTGGGATCGGATCACCACCGATACCGACACAAGTTGACTGACCAAAGCCTTCATCAGTGGTTTGCTTGACAGCTTCATAAGTCAACGTACCCGAGCGAGATACAATACCCACTTTACCCGGTTTGTGGATATGACCCGGCATAATACCAATCTTACATTCATCAGGCGTGATCACCCCAGGGCAGTTTGGGCCGATCATGCGAACACCCGACTCATCAAGACGAATTTTCACTTCCAGCATATCCAGAGTCGGAATACCTTCAGTGATAGTCACAATTAGCTCGATACCCGCATCAATGGCCTCAAGGATCGCGTCTTTGCAAAACGGGGCCGGTACATAAATGACCGTGGCTGTTGCGCCTGTGTCTTCCACCGCTTCACGTACAGTGTTAAACACAGGCAATCCCAGGTGAGTAGAACCACCTTTACCTGGCGATACACCACCAACCATCTGCGAACCATATTCGATAGCCTGTTCAGAATGGAATGTCCCCTGACCGCCGGTAAATCCCTGGCAAATGACTTTAGTATCTTTATTAATTAGAACAGACATTATTTACCCTCCGACGCAGCAACGACTTTTTCAGCTGCTTCAGTTAGGGACGTCGCAGCAATAATATTCAGACCACTTTTCGCCAGTGTTTCCGCCCCCAGTACCGCGTTATTTCCTTCAAGGCGAACTACGACCGGCACTTCAACACCGACTTCTTCAACTGCACCGATAATCCCTTCGGCAATTAAGTCACAACGGACAATACCGCCGAAAATATTAACTAATACCGCTTTGACGTTACTGTCTGACAAAATAATCTTGAATGCTTCAGTCACGCGCTCTTTGGTTGCACCGCCCCCAACATCAAGGAAATTGGCTGGCTGACCACCATGTAGATTAACGATATCCATGGTTCCCATCGCCAATCCGGCCCCATTGACCATACAGCCAATACTGCCATCAAGTGCTACATAATTTAGCTCCCATTGTGCAGCATGCGCTTCACGTTCGTCTTCTTGCGAGGGATCATGCATTTCACGTAGCTTTGGCTGGCGATACAGCGCATTGGAATCAATGTTAATTTTGCCATCCAAACACAACAGATTGTCGTCACCAGTAATGACCAATGGATTAATTTCAAGTAAAGCCAAGTCATAATCGGCAAACATGTTGCCCAAACCAAGGAATATTTTAGTGAACTGCTTGATCTGATCGCCTTTCAGGCCAAGCTTGAATGCCAGCTCACGGCCTTGATACGGTTGAGGGCCGACCAGCGGATCAATCGCCGCTTTGTGGATCAATTCCGGTGTTTCTTCAGCCACTTTCTCAATTTCCATACCACCTTCAGTCGATGCCATGAAAACGATACGGCGAGAAGCACGGTCTACCACCGCGCCAAGATAGAGTTCATTAGCAATGTTCGAAGCTTCTTCAACCAAAATCTTTGCAACAGGCTGACCATTGGCATCTGTCTGATAAGTTACCAAGTTCTTGCCTAGCCATTTCTGCGCAAACTCTTTGATACCTTCTTTGGTGTCATGCAATTCTACCCCGCCCGCTTTACCGCGGCCGCCGGCGTGAACCTGGCATTTGACAACCCACTTGTCACCACTGATTTTACCAGCAGCTTCCGCCGCTTCTTGTGGTGTATCACAAGCATAGCCTTCTGGAACTGGCAAACCGTACTCAGCAAATAGCTGTTTTGCCTGGTATTCGTGCAGATTCATGATGTTCTATCCGTTGTCATATCCCTTGGGGGGACTTGTTATATCCATCTGAAATACTCTGAGGTATTTCTTCGTCAATAAGACCTAATAACAAATAAAAGCCGGACGTAGAGCCAGTCCGGCATGGCTTAATGCATTAAACGTCCAGAAGCAGACGTGTTGGATCTTCAAGAAGCTCTTTGATGGTGACCAAGAAGCCAACCGACTCTCGACCGTCAACCAGACGGTGATCGTAAGACAGCGCCAAGTACATCATCGGCAGGATCCCAACCTTACCGTCAACAGCCATCGGACGGTCCTGGATCTTATGCATACCCAGAATAGCTGACTGCGGCGGGTTGATGATAGGCGTTGACATCAGCGAGCCAAACACACCACCATTAGTAATGGTAAAGTTACCACCAATAAGCTCATCGACCGTTAGCTTTCCGTCACGGCCTTTGATAGCCAGCTCGCGGATAGCTTTTTCAATCTCAGCCAAGCTCAGCTTGTCACAATCACGAAGCACCGGTGTAACCAAACCACGAGGCGTAGACACCGCAATGCTCACATCGAAGAAGTTGTGATAAACAATATCATCGCCATCGAGAGAGGCATTAACCTCTGGGTAGCGCTTAAGTGCTTCGACCACAGCCTTAACGTAGAAAGACATGAAGCCCAGGCGGATACCGTGGCGTTCTTCAAAAATGTCTTTGTACTGCTTACGAAGATCCATGATTGGCTTCATGTTGACTTCGTTGAACGTAGTCAGCATCGCTGTGCTGTTTTTCGCTTCAAGCAAACGCTCAGCAACACGCTTGCGTAAACGAGTCATTGGGACGCGCTTCTCGCTACGGTGAGCCAATGGCGCTTCAACCTTAGCCTCTACAACAGGTGCAGGAGCTTCAGGTGCTTTTGGCTTAGCTTCTTTTACAAACGCTTCAACATCTTCACGAGTAATTCGGCCACCAACACCAGTACCTTTAACATCTGATGGGCTAATGCTGTGCTCACCCAGCAGGCGGCGAACTGCCGGACTCAAAGCCTCATTGGTTTCATCACTCAATGACGCTGTCGTGCGCTTGGTTGGCGAAGCCTCAGCTTCCGCCGGTACATCTGTTGTCGGCTCTCCGGCAACTGCACCCGCTTTAATTTTACCAATCAACTGCTTAGTCAAAACAGTAGTACCTTCATCCTCCAGAATCGCTTCCAGAACACCATCTTCCGGCGCTGGCACTTCCAACACCACTTTGTCTGTTTCAATATCAACCAGAACTTCATCACGTGTAACGGTATCACCTGGCTGTTTATGCCAAGTAGCCACTGTCGCATCAGCAACTGATTCAGGTAAATCAGGAACCAGAATTTCGATCGTCATATCGGCTTTGTCCTTTTTGTTCCAGTTCTTATTCAGTTATTGTCAGCGCAGCATCAACTAGCGCTTTCTGTTGTTTCAAATGAACCGACATGTAACCTACAGCCGGTGAAGCAGATGCCGGACGGCCCGCATAATTAAGTTCAGCACCTTGTGGCAGAGCAGAGCGGAAATTGTGCTGGCTTGAATACCAGGCACCTTGGTTTTGCGGCTCTTCCTGACACCAAATAAAGTCAGTAACATGCTGATAATTTGCCAGAGCGGCTTGAACATCTTCTTTAGGGAATGGGTATAACTGTTCAATACGAACAATCGCAACATCAGTTTGTTCGCTTTTGCGACGCTGTTCCAGCAGATCGTAATAAACCTTACCCGAGCAAAATACTACGCGCTTAATCTGCTTCGGATCCAGATCATCGACTTCTGCAATAGCAGGCTGGAAGTTGCCATTTGCCAGCTCATCCATACTCGAAATACACAACGGATGACGTAGCAACGACTTCGGCGACATCACAATCAGAGGACGGCGCATCGGACGCACCACCTGACGACGTAGCATGTGGTATACCTGAGCTGGTGTTGATGGAATAACCACTTGCATATTCTGCTCAGCACACAACTGCAAGTAACGCTCAAGACGTGCCGAAGAGTGCTCAGGCCCTTGTCCTTCATAACCGTGCGGCAGCAACATTGTCAGACCACACATACGGCCCCATTTCTGCTCGCCAGAACTAATAAACTGATCTACCACCACCTGGGCACCATTGGCAAAATCACCAAACTGTGCTTCCCAGACGGTCAGACCGCCCGGCTCTGCAGTCGCATAACCATATTCAAAAGCAAGCACCGCTTCTTCAGACAGCACCGAGTCAAAGACCTGGAACGCGCCCTGCTTGTCATGGATATTCGCCAGCGGAACATAGGTACTAGCATCATTTTGGTTATGCAGGACAGCATGGCGATGGAAGAATGTACCACGCCCTGAATCCTGACCAGTAATACGAACTCGCTTACCTTCATCAACCAAGGTTGCGTAAGCCAGAGTTTCAGCCATACCCCAATCAACAGGCCGATCACCAACAATCATTGCCTGACGGTCATTGTAAAGTTTCTGAACCCGACTCTGCAGTTTGTGACTTTCAGGATACTGGCATACACGCTGTGCCAGCTCGCCCAAACGCGTTTCGCCAATAGCATTAGGCCACTCTACCGTCCAGTCATGGCCAAGATATGGAGCCCAGTCAACGGAGTGAAGCTTCATTGGACGCCATTCTTTAACTACACAGTCACCACGATCCAGCGCATCACGGTATTCATTGTTCAATCCCGTCGCCGTTTCCAAATCAACCGTACCTTCGTCAGTCAATGCATCGGCATAAATCTTACGCGGGGTCGGATGTTTCTTGATTTTCTGATACATCAACGGCTGAGTTGCATTCGGCTCATCAGCTTCATTGTGGCCGTGACGGCGGTAGCAAACTAAATCAATAACCACATCGCGTTTGAATGTATTACGGAAATCCAGTGCGATGCGGGTTACGAATGCCACCGCTTCAGGATCATCTGCATTAACGTGGAAAATAGGCGCCTGAACCATCTTCGCAATATCAGTACAATATTGAGTTGAACGGGTATCATTAGGGTTAGACGTCGTAAAGCCAATCTGATTATTGACAACGATACGAATCGTACCGCCGACGCGGTAACCGCGCGACTGAGACATATTAAACGTTTCAGCAACAACCCCCTGACCAGCCACTGCCGAGTCACCATGAACCGTAATAGGCAATACCAAAGAGCCGTCTTTGTCACCTAGTCGGTCCTGGCGAGCTCGTACTGAGCCCACAACCACAGGGTTAACAATTTCAAGGTGTGATGGGTTAAATGCCAATGCCAAATGCACATCACCACCCGGTGTAGCAAAATCTGCCGAGAAACCCTGGTGATATTTTACATCACCGGTACCCCATGTCTCATCATGCTTGCCGGCAAATTCATCAAACAAATCCTGCGGTTTTTTACCGAGTACATTCACCAGCATATTCAAACGACCGCGGTGAGCCATACCGACAACAACTTCCCGTGCACCGTTTTTACCTGCGTGACGGATCAGCTCTTTGACCATAGGAATAAGTGCGTCGCCGCCTTCCAGAGAGAAACGCTTGGCCCCAGGGAATTTTGCACCAAGATAACGTTCAAGACCTTCTGCCGCGGTCAGTTCATCAAGAAATGTAAGCTTTTCTTCTTTGGTAAATACACCTTCACCAACAACCGATTCCAAACGCTGCTGAATCCAGCGTTTTTCTTCCGTGTCGGTAATGTGCATATATTCAGCACCAATCGAACCACAATAGGTCTTTTTCAGTGCATCATAGATTTCGGAAAGCTTCATGGTTTCTTTGCCAAGAGCAAAAGAACCCACATTGAAGTTTTCGTTGAAATCCTCTTCTGTCAGATTATGGAACTCAGGATCGAGATCAGACACTCTATCCTGCTGCCATAGCTCTAACGGGTCTAAGTTTGCATGCTGATGACCCCGGAAACGGTATGCGTTGATAAGCTGCAATACCTTAACCTGCTTGGCATCAACATCTGGATCGCTGACGGTAGCACTTTGATAGGTTGTTTCTTTAGCCAGACGTCGGAAATAATCACGAACTCGTGAATGCGGCTGCTCAACGGCAGTCTCCTTCACAACCGGCAAGTCACTAAATACATGACGCCATTCATCGTTAACTAATTCTGGGTCGCTAAGATACAACTCGTAGAGATCCTCTACATAAGTTGCATTGGCGCCAGCCAGGTGTGAAGACTCAAGCCATGCCTTCATAACGCCGTTCTGCATTGTTTTCCCTTAACCACTAGTTATCGCCACTTCCGCCGGTAATTAGCCGGGCTTTGAAGCTGGCTTCAGGGTAGCGAGTCAAGAAGCCAGCATATCGACAATTCGATTTAATTATACTGCGCGTTTTAGCAACATTGTCTTAATGTGACCAATCGCTTTTGTTGGATTTAATCCCTTAGGACAAACATTTACACAGTTCATGATGCCATGGCAACGAAAAACACTAAAAGCGTCGTCGAGATCGGATAATCGTTCCTCAGTTGCACTATCACGACTATCGATTAGCCAACGATAAGCCGCCAGCAGGCCCGCAGGCCCAATAAATTTATCCGGATTCCACCAGAATGACGGACAAGACGTCGAGCAACAGGCACACATAATACATTCGTACAAACCATCTAAGTGAGCTCGCTCTTCCGGCGACTGCAAGTTCTCGCGGGCAGGCGGCTGAGCCCCCTCATCAATAAGGAACGGCTTCACTTTGGCATAGTTGGTATAGAACTGTTCCATATCGATGATCAAGTCACGGATCACAGGCAGTCCAGGCAATGGACGGATCACAATGGTCTTCTCACCCGTTAACGCCGATAGCGGCGTAATACAAGCCAGGCCATTCTTGCCGTTCATGTTGATGCCATCAGAACCACACACGCCTTCACGACATGAACGGCGAAATGCCAGGGTCGGATCCTGTTCTTTGAGCAGGATAAGAGCATCAAGCACCATCATGTCAGAACCTTCCGGCACATCAAGGGAATAGCCTTTCATATGCGGCGCGTTATCTACATCAGGGTTATAACGATAAATCGAAAAATTCAGCTTCATAGTCCATTCCTCCCCTTAGTAAGTACGCGCTTTCGGCGGGAAAGCCTCTCGATGTATTGGTGTCATATTTACATCCCGCTTCATCATCTGTTCGGTATCGGGGTTGTAAATCGAATGACATAACCACTTTTCATCATCGCGGTCCGGGAAGTCGAAACGGGCATGGGCACCACGACTTTCAGTACGATAGTTAGCCGCTACGGCTGTGGCGTAAGCCGTTTCCATCAGGTTGTCCAGTTCAAGGCATTCAATACGCTGGGTATTAAACTCGGTCGATGTATCGTCCAGGCGCGCATCCTTCAAGCGTTCACGGATCACCTTCAGATCTTCAAGGCCAGCAGCCATTGCTTCACCTTCACGGAATACCGAGAAATTGTTCTGCATACACGTCTGCAAATCTTTGCGGATCTGTACTGGGTCTTCACCTTTCTGGGTCGAATTCCAACGGTTGACCCGTGCCAGCGAAGCTTCAATATCAGATTCGGTTGCCGGACGAGCTTCAGCCTGAGCCAACAGGGTTTCACCTAAGTGAAGGCCTGTCGCACGGCCAAAGACCACCAGGTCAAGCAATGAGTTCCCGCCTAAGCGGTTGGCACCGTGTACCGATACCGAGGCAATTTCACCACAGGCAAACAAACCTTGTACTTCGACATCACTACCGGTTTCAGTCTGCTTGATCGCCTGGCCTGAAACCTGAGTTGGTACCCCCCCCATCATGTAGTGGCAAGTTGGAATAACCGGGATTGGCTCTTTGACCGGATCAACATGTGCAAAAGTTCGAGACAACTCACAGATCCCCGGCAGACGTGATTCCAAAACATCTTTGCCCAGGTGATCCAGTTTCAGCTTGATATGTGGCCCCCAGGGCCCATCACACCCGCGACCTTCACGGATTTCAACCATCATCGAACGGGCCACAACATCACGACCGGCCAGATCTTTAGCATTCGGAGCATAACGCTCCATAAAGCGCTCACCGTCTTTATTAAGCAAGTACCCCCCTTCCCCACGGCAGCCTTCAGTCACCAAAACGCCGGCTCCGGCAATGCCTGTCGGATGGAACTGCCACATTTCCATATCCTGCATTGGTACACCAGCACGCAACGCCATACCGACACCATCACCGGTATTGATATGCGCATTGGTTGTTGACGCATAAATACGGCCAGCACCGCCAGTAGCCAAAATTGTGGCTTTAGATTTGAAGTAACAAATCTCTCCGGTTTCCATACAAAGGGCTGTACAACCCAAAATGGCACCATCCTGGTTCTTCACCAGATCCAATGCATACCACTCAGAAAAAATCGTGGTCTTATGCTTTACATTTTGCTGATAAAGCGTGTGCAGCAAAGCATGACCTGTTCGGTCGGCTGCGGCTGCTGTACGAGCTGCCTGCTCGCCACCAAACTCTTTCGACTGGCCACCGAAAGGACGCTGGTAAATTGTTCCATTATTAAAACGAGAGAACGGCAACCCCATTTTCTCCAGTTCGATAACTGATTTAGGGCCGTTCTTACACATATATTCGATAGCGTTTTGGTCACCGATATAATCAGAACCTTTTACCGTATCGTACATATGCCACTGCCAGTTATCCGGGTGCGAATTACCCAGCGCAACGGTAATTCCCCCCTGAGCGGAAACGGTATGCGAACGGGTAGGGAAAACTTTAGACAGCAAGGCACACTTCAGGCCTTGCTCGGAAATTTGTAGAGCGGCGCGCATTCCAGCACCACCAGCTCCGATTACTACGGCATCAAACTCACGAACTGCAATGCTCACTTACGCACCCCACACAATAAAGAAACCAGAAAATAGGTAAACAAAAAGAACCGCTACTACAGCAAACTGAATCCCAGCTCTTAATGCAGCAGGTTTAATGTAGTCGGTCAGCACCTGCCACATACCGATCCAGGCGTGGATCAGGACAGATAACAGCGCCAACATAGTGAACACCTTGGTACTCAGCTTGCCGAAAAAAGCTGTCCAAGTTTCGTAGCTTAGATCAGGCCCAAAGATGAAGAACCCGATCATATAAATGGTGTAAATGATCAGGATAATTGCAGTTGCGCGAACAAGGATAAAATCATGCACACCATTACGGCCGACTGTCGATACGCTATTTACCATACTAGGCCTCCAGCAAAGAGAGAAAGAACCGCCACGATCACGAAACTGATTTTCGCACTCGCAATACCGGTTTCCATTTCTTCGAAATATCCCATATCCATCAGCAAGTGACGCACTCCCACCACAATGTGATAGAACAGTGCAGTTAGTACCCCCCAGAGCACAAATTTCACAAAGAAGCTGTCAACAACGCTGGCAGCACTTGCAAAACCTTCCGGCGATGACAGGGAAAGGCTTAATAACCAAAGTAAGATTGCAACAGAAACGAACGTAATAACGCCCGATACACGATGAAGGATTGACGCTATCGCTGTCAGAGGGAAGCGAATCGTCTGTAGGTCCAGGTTGACAGGTCTTGGCTTATTTACTTTCACGGTATTTGCCCACTCAGCTCCATTGAAGCATTTTATTTTTATTGATCTCTCCGGTTCATTACGAAAGCCTGCCATTCAGCGCAACAATTCCCTAACCTTTCGTTACGATAATGTTTTTTTGAGCCGTGAAACATTATCGCGGCTAAGTGACTAATATTGTTAACAACTTGAACGTTAGATTCTGGCAACCGCAGAACCAGAGACCTGCCGCGAGTATACGCCCCGTAACAACCAAATACAAACCATGTAACATGACCTCTAACACGCTTTGAGAAAAATGCACACTTTCAACCATCCCATTAACAAGCGCACACAAAACGGCATGAAAATTGACAAATGAACCACCAAACGGTACAACATTTAAACATCCGCTTTGGATTAGGATTATAAAAAGCAAAGGAGATTGTTATGGCAGACAAGAAAGCTACTCTTCATATTGAAGGGAAAGCACCAGTCGAACTGCCGATCATCGGGGGCACTAAAGGGCCTGAAGTAATTGATGTGCGTAAGCTTGGCGCTAACGGTTACTTCACATTCGACCCTGGATTTCTAGCTACTGCATCATGTGAATCTCAAATTACTTACATTGATGGCGATAAGGGTATCCTGCTACACCGCGGCTATCCGATCGACCAGCTAGCTAATAATGCTGATTATCTAGAAGTCTGTTATATACTTCTGTACGGCGAAGTCCCTACTCGTCAGCAGTACGAAACATTCCGTACCACAGTTACACGCCACACGATGGTTCATGAACAAATTGCCAGCTTCTTCCACGGCTTCCGCCGTGATGCTCACCCTATGGCAGTTATGTGTGGAGTTGTCGGTGCTCTGGCTGCTTTCTATCACGATTCACTGGATGTCAGTAACGATACCCACCGTGAAATCACCGCGTTCCGCCTGCTGTCTAAAATGCCGACACTGGCAGCCATGTGTTATAAATACTCAATTGGCCAACCATTCATCTTCCCGCGCAACGACCTCGATTATGCGGAAAACTTCCTCCACATGATGTTCGCAACCCCCTGCGAAGAATATGAAGTCAGCCCTGTAGTGGCTCATGCAATGGATAAGATCTTTACCCTGCACGCAGACCATGAACAAAACGCTTCAACATCAACAGTTCGTCTTGCTGGTTCATCTGGTGCAAACCCGTTTGCCTGTATTGCCGCAGGTATTGCATCGCTTTGGGGACCGGCGCATGGTGGCGCTAACGAAGCATGTCTGAAGATGCTTGAAGAGATCGGTAGCGTAGATAAGATCCCTGAATTCATTGAACGAGCGAAAGACAAAGACGATCCTTTCCGCCTGATGGGCTTTGGTCACCGCGTCTACAAGAACTACGACCCTCGCGCAACTGTGATGCGTGAAGCTTGCCACGATGTACTGGAAGAGTTGAATATTCAGGATCCACTGCTGGATGTGGCGATGGAACTTGAACGTATAGCACTCTCAGATAAGTACTTTATTGAAAAGAAACTTTATCCTAATGTCGACTTCTATTCAGGCATTATCCTGAAAGCCATCGGTATTCCAGTATCCATGTTTACGGTTATCTTCGCGATTTCACGTACTATTGGCTGGATTGCCCACTGGAATGAGATGCATAACGACCCAACCAACCGTATCGGTCGTCCTCGCCAGCTTTACACCGGCTACACTCAGCGTGAATTTAGCCCTATTCATGAACGTGAATAAAGCTAAGATTTAGAAAGGAAAAAGGTTGAGCAGAAATGCTCAACCTTTTTTAATGATTATTACACGGGGTTATCGATATCAACGAAAGTAACATCAAAACCGTGTTCATCTGAAAGCCATTCACCCAATGCCTTCACACCGTAACGCTCGGTAGCATGATGACCAGCACTGAAATAATGGATTCCCAGCTCACGTGCAGTATGGACGGTACGCTCTGAAACCTCGCCAGAAATGAACGCATCCAGTCCTTTCTGAGCCGCCAGCTCGATGAAGTCCTGGCCGCCACCAGTGCACCAGCCAACAGTCTTGATTTCACTCGGAGCATTATCACCAATATGTAATGGCTCACGGTGTAGTGCGATTGCCAAGCGAGAGGCCAGATCTTCACCTGTTAGTGGTTGTTCAAACTGGCCAAACACAGATACTGAATTAGGGTTACCAACTTCCAGTCCCCCCAGAACCTCAATCTCAAGAAGCTCTGCCAGCTTGGCATTATTACCAAGACTCGGGTGAACATCTAAAGGCAAGTGGTAGGCATAAAGGTTGATACCGTTTTCAATCAATGCCTTGATACGACGAAACTTCATACCACGAATTTCAGCTGGTTCACCTTTCCAGAAGAAACCATGATGGACAAGAAGGGCATCCGCTTTCTCTTCAATAGCACGATCGATCAATGCCTGGCATGCCGTAACACCAGTAATGATTTTCTTTACTTCAGTCTTACCTTCAACCTGCAAACCATTCGGGCAATAATCTTTGATAAGATGAGGGCTCAGCCGCTCGTTCAGTACTGCTTCTAGTTTTAGGTTATTCATTATCGCTTCCTTTTTATACCATTCAGGGTATTACGGTTAGCGTTATTCTATACCAACAAACAGAATCAAACTGAAAATAATCATAACCAATCAAAGTGATACTGCCTTGATAAAAAGCCTATATACACTCCTCCTCAACAATACAATATCGCAGGGACTGGAATTAATATAACTCGTGCGCGCCAAGCTCTGCTTGCTGTAACCAAACCGGCTTATCACTGTTTTTTAACCAAAACCGGTGTAAATAGCTATAAAATCGAGAGCGGGCTGAGATTGGCAAAAATACCATGACAGGAAAGGTAATCACGCCGGCAAGAATGGCAATGCTACGGCGCAGGATAATGCGAGGTGCTGAAAATGGTGTATACATATGACCCTCTTCAAACTGGTCTAACCTGTAAACACTCTAATTGATGAAATGCTATGCCTCTACACCGCCAAGCTTGTTTTTTATCCAACTTTGAACTAGACAGCTAAAATAACTCTCTCGGATTCCTTTTTTTTACATGGCAGAAACAAACCATCAACAATATGCAACTGATTTTATTTCGTTACTCAATTGCCCACCACTCATCAGCAATGCACTCTATGCTGCAGATAGTGAATGGTTACAAAAGTTTCGCAGCAGAGCGATCATCCCTAGCCCATCAGAATACCAGGGTAGTCGTCGACTAGGCTTTTACTACCAATGGTTGTGGAAACAACTAATCAAAGCACATCCCGACTATCAGCTAATTGCAGAAGAGATCCAGCTACAATGGAATAAACAGACATTGGGAGCTATTGATTTTCTTGTTAAGAACCTGCGAAACGAACAACTTGAACACTGGGAGGTTTCAATCAAATTCTACCTCGCCTATCAACAGAGCTGGCTTGGTCCCAATGCACAAGACAACCTGGACAAAAAAGTACATCGTATGACCGACCACCAGCTCAAGCTGTGTGAACATCCTGCGTACAAATCACAACTGGCTGTTAAATATGGCCAGCCTGTCGTCAAACGTCTGATCATGCAAGGACGCCTCTTCTATCCATTTAAAGAAGAAGCTTTCGGCTCTGGTATCGAACTGAACCCAAACGCATTTACCGGTTTGTGGTGCTATAGCCCTGAAGCAAGTACGCTGTCACTGCGAATTATCGGCAAGGAAAACTGGATTTGCCCGCCAGGCTATCATGAACTGACAAAATCACTGGAAACGAAGCAGGTGAACGTACCGGCCCAAGCCGTTGATCCAAATAACAGGCTCTGGTTCGTAATGCCAGAATACTGGCCAAATCAAAATAAAATCCAATGACAACTAGCGCTCTCAACGACACAGCTAAACTGCAGGCATAAAAAAACGCCCCTAAAAAGGGGCGCTTTAGTAAACAAATTACCTAACCTTACAGACCGGCGTCAGCAAAAACTTTACTGACGATTTCCTGTGCTTCTTTTTCAATCAGGGCAAGATGTTCCTTACCCTTAAAGCTTTCACAGTAAATCTTATAAATCTCTTCAGTGCCTGACGGACGAGCTGCAAACCAACCGTTTTCAGTGGTAACCTTCAGGCCACCAATCGCCGCTCCGTTACCAGGTGCATGAGTCAAACGCGCAGTAATCGGATCACCAGCCAGCATTTCAGCAGCCACCATTTCAGGCGACAACTTACTCAGTACAGCTTTCTGCTCACCGTTCGCAACAGCCTGCAAACGATTGTACTCAGATGCACCGTGCTTCGCAGCCAGCTCTTCATAGTACTGCTGCGGGTTTTTACCCGTTACGGCTGTGATTTCAGCCGCTAACAGGCACAATAGGATGCCGTCTTTGTCAGTCGACCATGGTGTACCATCCATACGCAGGAATGAAGCACCAGCACTTTCTTCACCACCAAAACCCAGCTTACCTGAATAAAGGCCATCAACGAACCATTTGAAACCAACTGGTACTTCGCATAGCTCGCGACCAAGATCAGCAACAACGCGGTCGATAAGGGCGCTAGAAACCAATGTTTTACCAACAGCGACTTCCTGGCTCCAATCCGGACGGTGGCGGTACAGATAATCGATACACACTGCCAGGAAGTGGTTAGGGTTCATCAGACCTGCAGGTGTAACAATACCATGACGGTCGTAATCTGGGTCATTACCAAACGCCAGTTCATACTTATCTTTGTGAGCCAGCAGACCAGCCATCGCGTAAGGTGACGAACAGTCCATACGCACCACACCATCTTTATCCAGCGACATGAAACGGAAAGACGGATCAATGGATTCATCAACCAAAGTCAGATCCAAGCCGTAATGGTTAGCAATCTGGCGCCAGTATTCGATACCAGAACCGCCCAGCGGATCGACACCAATTTTCAGGTTCGCTTTCTGAATCGCAGCCATATCAATGACATTCACCAAATCATCGACATACGGCGCAACCAAATCCAGCTCCTGTACCTGTTCGCTGGCAAAAGCGTCCTGGATAGAAACACGATTAACATCCACCATGCCGTTAGCAATGATTTCGTTGGCACGTTTTTCAATAGCGGACGTCAGCTCACCCTCAGCCGGGCCACCATGTACTGGGTTGTACTTGATACCACCGTCTTGAGGCGGGTTGTGAGAAGGCGTGATAACAATACCATCTGCCTTGTCTTCATTTGCATTGTTGTAGCAAAGAATCGCGTGGGAAATACCCGGGGTTGGCGTATAGCCTCGGCCCTGCTGAATCACAACTTTCACATTATTGGCAACCAGCACTTCAAGAGTTGAAGTAAACGCTGGTTCAGACAATGCGTGGGTATCTTTACCCAGGAACAATGGCCCTGTAACACCATTAGCAGCACGAACTTCTGCAACCGCCTGAGTTATTGCCCAGATATGATGCTGGTTGAAAGTTCCCTTATCAGCCGTACCACGGTGACCAGAAGTACCAAAGGCAACTTGCTGCTGTGGTTCAGAAACACTCGGCTCAATCAGGAAATAGTTAGCTACTAGTGCGGGAATGTTATGCATATCTTCTTGCTGGGCACGTTGCCCAGCACGAGGATGGATCGCCATTAACTTATCCTTGTAAAAATGAGGCGTAAAGCCAGTTAAATTTCACCGCAAACTTTATCGATGATATCGGCACCGAAGCCCATCTTGGCCATCAGTTGATCAACCATCTGGCGTTTACGATCAGTATTAGTATTCGTAATAACCCAGAAAGGGGTATGAGGAATGGCTTTCGGCTTGGTCGTTTTGCCACTTGCCAGCAGTGTCTCTTCGCTTTCAGCAAAATAAACACGTGTACGACCTTTGATTGCCGCGGCTTCAGTAAAGCCTTCCGGATCGATACGATAAAGCGAGGACAGGATCATCATAAATCGGCCGATAGCCTTTTCCTGAGCGGCAAATTCATCAGAAATCAGCAAAGATCGCATTTCCTTGACACGATCCACCTTGACCACGTTACCCGCGTCTTTACTAACCACAACACCTTTTGGACGAACAGGCATAACAACTTCTGCTTCTGGCTGTGCTGTCTGATCTGGCATCATAAGCAGGCGGCGCAAAATATCAGATGCACTTTCACCAATATGCTGTGTTTGACTGGCGATATAACGGTATAGCTCTTCGTCTACCTCAATACTCTTCATCGTAGTGTTCATTATCGTTCCGTTTAAAAATCACCGTGAGATTATAACGTGATCCGAGGTTATACTCTACGGTAAAGCGTTATCAACAAGAGAAAATAGTCAGTGAATCTTCATTATCAAGTGGACGGACAAGGCGAAGCGATCATTTTGATCCACGGCCTCTTTGGCAGCGCCGATAATCTAGGACTTGTCGCCAGAGCTTTGAAAGATAAATACAAAGTTGTAAGCATTGATCTTCGAAACCATGGTCGATCCCCCCATTCAGATAGCTTCACCTATCGTGAAATGGCTGCCGATGTCCTCAAGGTTATCGAACAATGTGATATAGAACGCTTTTCGCTCGTTGGTCATTCTATGGGCGGAAAAGTCGCCATGGCAATGACTGAGCTGGCAGCATCCCGATTCAATCATCTTATTGTGCTGGACATGGCACCGGTGCACTATCAGGTTCACCGCCACCAAAATGTCTTTGCCGGCCTGCAAGAAGTATCCAAACATAATGCCTGTAACAGAAAAGATGCTGAGGCCTACCTGGCACAGCATATTGTTGAACCCGGTGTCCGTCAGTTCTTGCTCAAGTCATTTGCTAAAACCGAAAACGGGTACGACTGGCGGTTCAATGTCGATGGCCTGATAGCCAACTACGATACCATTATGGGCTGGCAGGAAGTTCCGGCCTTTTCCGGTCGCACCCTGTTTATCAAAGGCCAGGATTCAGAATACATCCAGCCGGAACACCGCGAATCTATCGCCCGCCAGTTCCCGACGGCTAAAGCCCATATGATTGCAAACACCGGACATTGGCTACACGCAGAAAAGCCCGAGACGGTAAATCGTATTATTCTTAACTTCTTACAACAGCCCCTAGACCGTTAACAGTCGCCCACTCTCTGTGTTATAGTGCGCGACTAGCTCGGCTTCGACTGCTGTAAGGAGACGAAAATGTTATACGAGCACATGGATTTGCTTGAATCGATTGGGCTAGACTTGCTGTTTGCCGCCATTTTTTTCTTTATTGGCATGGCCATTAAAGATGTTTTAAAGCAAGGCAATGTGCCACCTTTCGGTCGCAGAATCGTCTGGCTGGTCCTTTTTTTGGGCTGTGCCGGCTTTATTACCAAAGGTCTGATCCAACTCAGCTGGGAAGGTGCCGGCATCGGCTAAAATTTCATTTCAGGTATCCAGTGTTAGCGAAAGCTATCATTGAGCATTATGCGATAACCGTATGAAGTAAAACGATACCTGAACAATACGCAAATTGTGCAAATGTTGTAAAGACAAAGCTCAATCCTGCGTTTTCGATCTCTCGCTTGGTTAAACTCGTAGATCGGAATAATGTCATTGAAACTCAGGGCATCCCCTGAACAGATTTATGTATATCGTTACCACCAAGGTTACGGTCAACAACTAAATACAGGTAATCTCTACTATGGCGAGTGTAGGACTCTTCTTTGGTAGCGACACTGGTAATACAGAAGCAGTCGCTAAAATGATCCAAAAGCAACTAGGTAAAAATCTAGTTGAAGTAAAAGATATCGCGAAAAGCAGCAAAGAAGATATCGACAATTTTGACCTACTACTACTGGGCATCCCAACCTGGTACTACGGTGAACCACAGTGCGACTGGGATGACTTCTTCCCTGAACTTGAAAACATCGACTTCTCTACCAAATTGGTAGCAATTTTCGGTTGTGGTGATCAGGAAGACTACGCCGAGTACTTCTGTGACGCGATGGGTACCCTACGTGAAATCGTTGAAGGTCGCGGTGCAACAATCATCGGTCACTTCCCAACAGAAGGCTTTGAATTCGAAGCATCAAAAGCACTCGTTGATGACAACCACTTTGTTGGTCTGTGCGTTGATGAAGACCGCCAGCCTGAACTGACAGAGCAGCGTGTCGAACAGTGGGTCAAACAGATCTACGAAGAGATGTGCCTAGCAGAACTAGAAGACTAAGTTCTCTTTAAAAACGCGCTGAAAGGCGCGTTTTTTGATTTCGAACAGTTTGAGATAACCCTTTTTATCTATGGCCTGTTAATTACGAAACTGCGGCCTTTACGAACATACAATACCCGCCTGACCTGGGAAACAATTTCTCCTCTTTCATTGTTCACATTCACGATAAACTCCGGCAAATATTTTTCTCCCATAACGGTTGCTTGCCACCAAAAAGGCGGCCACATATTTTCAGGAAAACCGAATCATACTTGGCCGATAAAATCGATTCACAATAGCCACGCCATATACCGCAGGATGCATAACACACATTCCTGTAACATTTTTTTAAAATAAAGAAAAGTTACAGATCAGCTAGATTCATCGTTTTTTAAGGTTTATTGTTACCTTATGGTCACTTATAATAAATATATATGAGAAGACTACCGCATCATGTTGTTGCGGCTAGCCAATAGGAAACTCGGATGTCAGATAATAATCACGCACTGAAACAAGCAGGCTTAAAGGTTACGCTTCCGCGCCTTAAAATTCTGGAAGTTCTGCAACAGCCTGACTGCCAACACATTAGTGCTGAAGACTTGTATAAGAAATTAATCGATATTGGTGAAGAAATTGGCCTAGCCACGGTTTACCGCGTTCTTAACCAATTTGATGATGCAGGTATTGTTACCCGTCACCACTTCGAGGGTGGTAAGTCAGTGTTTGAGCTAGCAACTCAACACCATCATGACCATCTGGTTTGCCTTGATTGTGGAAAGGTAATTGAATTTTCAGACGAAATCATCGAGCAGCGCCAAAAAGAAATTGCTGCAAGCTTCAATGTACGTCTGACTAACCATAGCCTGTACCTATATGGTCACTGCATGGAAGGCGATTGCAGTGAAAACCCAAGCCTACACGATAAAAAATAACAAATTATTCTAGGCCTTCACATATATTGATTATTACTTAGACGCTCAACACTAAGTAAAAAAAACCAGCCAAACGGCTGGTTTTTTACTTTTATCGCTTTGCTATACGACAATTAATCGCCAATTTTCGCCCAAGTATCACGCAGGCCAACAGTACGGTTAAATACCAGATTATCAGCCGACGAATCTTTGCTATCTGCGCAGAAGTACCCCGTACGTTCAAACTGGAATGCCTTCTCAGCTTCCGCTGATACCAAAGATGGCTCAACAAACCCCTTCATCACAGTAAGAGACTCAGGGTTGATCACAGAAACAAAATCTTCCGCTGCACCAGGGTTTGGAACAGTAAACAGGCGATCGTACAGACGGAACTCAGCCGGTACACCAGCGTCAGCCGATACCCAGTGGATAACGCCTTTAACCTTACGACCATCAGCAGGGTTTTTACCCAATGTCTCGTTATCGTAAGTACAGAAAATAGTTGTGATATTACCATCTTCATCTTTCTCGATACGCTCGGCCTTGATCACGTACGCTCCACGCAGACGTACTTCTTTACCTAATACCAGACGCTTGTACTTCTTGTTGGCTTCCTCACGGAAATCTTCACGCTCGATGTACACTTCGCGAGTGAATGGTACCTGACGGCTACCCATTTCTGGTTTGTTCGGATGATTAGCCACGTTCAGCATTTCAGCTTCGCCATCAAAGTTTTCGATCACAACTTTGATTGGATCCAAAACGGCCATTGCACGTGGTGCGTTCTCATTCAAGTCATCACGAATACAAGATTCCAGAGAACCCATCTCAATCGTATTATCTTGCTTAGTTACACCGATACGCTTACAGAACTCGCGGATAGATGCAGACGTAAAACCACGACGACGCAGACCTGAAACAGTCGGCATACGTGGGTCATCCCAACCTGAGACCAGATTTTCAGTTACTAGCTGGTTCAGCTTACGCTTGGACATTACTGTATATTCTAGGTTCAGACGGCTAAACTCGTACTGACGAGGCTGACAGTCAATCGTAATGTTATCTAGAACCCAGTCGTACAGGCGGCGGTTATCCATGAACTCTAGCGTACAAATAGAGTGTGTAATACCTTCCAAAGCATCAGAGATACAGTGAGTGAAGTCGTACATTGGGTAAATGCACCACTTATCGCCAGTCTGGTGGTGGTGGGCAAAACGAACACGGTAAATCACGGGATCACGCATAACCATGAACGGTGAAGCCATATCGATTTTTGCACGAAGACACATTTTGCCTTCTTCCACTTCGCCGTTCTTCATTTTTTCGAACAGCTCAAGGTTTTCTTCTACGCTGCGATCACGGTATGGACTTGGCTTACCCGGCTCGGTTAGCGTACCGCGGTATGTCCGCATTTGCTCTGGACTTAGCTCATCAATATACGCTAAGCCTTTATTAATTAATTCAATAGCAAACCCGTATAGCTTATCGAAGTAGTTTGATGAATAACAAATCTCACCACTCCACTCAAAGCCCAACCAGTTAACATCGTTCTTAATAGACTCAACGTATTCGATGTCTTCTTTCTCAGGGTTTGTATCATCAAAACGTAAGTTACATTGACCCTGATAGTCCTGAGCAATACCGAAGTTCAAACAAATTGATTTCGCATGGCCGATATGCAGGTAGCCATTTGGCTCCGGCGGGAATCGGGTATGTACGCTTGTATGTTTGCCACTTGCTAAATCCGCATCGATAATCTGGCGGATAAAGTTAGTTGGACGAGCTTCAGATTCACTCATCAATTACACCTCGTGTGCTGACAGGATTTTAGAACTCTCTATGATCCATAAATATGGGTCACGACTCAACAAATAGTATGCATTGTTTGCCGATATGTATAAAAAAACCCCGCTAATGCGGGGCAAAGTTAACGCATAGGCCTGATAGCAGGCCTTAAGGACAACATTCCACTCAGGATTTCACAACTGAACATAGAAAACCTGACAATGAAACTACCTACGCAGCTTCTGACTATGCTTGTAAAAACATACTCAGAAGCCGGCAGAAACACACACTATGCAAATACCAATAATGATTTAAAGCATCGAGCTAAATTGTTTCTACTTGTTGTTAGTGATGATTGTTTAATTTGAGGGAATTGCCGACTTCATTACAGAGGCCGGCAATTTAGTCTGATAATTATTTAAAAGGCTTTTAAATAATTAAGGTAGTTTTACTGAAGATAAATCTTCAGAGACTGGGATTTTCTTCATCTCACCAGCCACTATTTCAGCTAGAGGACCCAAGATAACCTGCAAGTTATTTGAACCAAGCTTAACCACACCCATTGCACCCAATGCTTTCAACGTTTTCTCATCCGCAAGGCTGCTGTCTTTCAGCGTCAGGCGTAAACGAGTAATACATGCATCGATATTCTCAAGGTTACCGTGACCACCTAAAGCTTTCAGGTACTGCTTAGCAAGCTCACCAGTTTCAGCTGAACCAGCAGCAACCGCACCTTCTTCAGCATCATCGTCTTCACGACCTGGTGTTTTCAGGTTGAACTTAAGAATAACTGCACGGAAGATTGCGTAGTACAGACCGAAGAATACGAGTCCCTGTACAACCAGCATGTACCAATTGGTTGCCAGTGGGTTACGAGTCTGCAGAATCATATCCACAAAACCTGCAGAGAAACCAAAGCCTGAAATCCACTGCATTGACGCAGCGATGTATACAGAGATACCAGTTAGCAATGCGTGAAGCACATACAGGCCAGGTGCCAAGAACATAAATGCGAACTCTAGTGGCTCAGTAACACCGGTGAAGAATGATGCGAAACCAGCAGCAATCATGATAGAAGCTACTTTTTCTTTATTCTTCGATTTAGCTGTATGGTACATAGCCAGTGCCGCACCAGGCAGACCGAACATCATAATAGGGAAGAAACCACCCATGTAGATACCGGTTACACCTGGAGTTGCAACACCAGCATCAATAGATGCCTGACCACCAAGGAAGTTTGGCAAGTCATTAATACCCGCAACATCGAACCAGAATACGGAGTTCAGTGCATGGTGCAAACCAACAGGAATTAGAAGACGGTTAAAGAATGCGTAGATACCAGCACCCGCTTCACCCAAACCTTGGATACCTTCACCGAAAGACACCAGGCCGCCGTATACTGCAGGCCAGATATACATCAGTACAAAAGCAATCAGAATGCCGGCAATAGACATTAAGATAGGAACCAAACGCTTACCGGAGAAGAATGCCAGTGCTTTATGCAGCTCAACATGTGAAAAACGGTTATAAATTTCAGCCGCAACAATACCAACCAAAATACCAACGAACTGGTTATTAATTTTACCAAACGCTGCTGGAACAGCACTGGCATCAATACCCTGAATATTGGCAACTGAACCAGGGGCAAGCAGCGTTGTTACCACAAGGAAGCCAACAAAACCGGACAATGCCGCAGCACCATCTTTATCTTTTGACATACCATACGCAACACCAACGGCAAACAGCACCGACATGTTATCAATAATAGCGGAACCAGCTTTGATCAGAAAAGCTGCCAATGCACTATTTGCACCCCAGCCATTCGGGTCAATCCAGTAACCAATACCCATTAAAATTGCAGCCGCAGGCAGCGTGGCAACAGGCACCATCAACGCTTTACCTACTTTTTGAAAATATCCAAGAATATTCACCCTTAGTTCCCCCTATGGTTTTCTTAGATTCGAAACAGATAACTTATTTTAGTTACCCGATTAAGTTATATGCAGTTTAAGAGTTTAATTTCGCCCCGCAAATTAAAACCTCATCTTTTGTGATCATTATCACCTGCTTGAGTGACAATACAGCGATTTTGCTAGCTCGATCATAAAACTTATTTTATTATCCGAAACAAAGGCCGTAACACGCTAAGATTCTATTGTGATTTCTACTTGAAACGAGGTGTAACCGTGAGACTTATCCCACTGAATAAAGCGAAAGATGTAGGTTTGTGGTCTGCTCGCTATATTGCTGATCGTATTAATAAATTTCAGCCAACAGCAGAGCGTCCTTTTGTATTAGGCTTACCAACTGGTGGCACTCCTCTAGCAACATACAAGCGCTTAATCGAGCTTTATGAGGCAGGTGAAGTAAGTTTTGAGCACGTTGTTACTTTTAATATGGATGAATATATCGGTATCCCAGCCGATCACCCTGAATCCTACCGTAGTTTCATGTATAACAACTTCTTTAGTCACATTGATATTCAAGAAGAAAATATCAATTTGCTACATGGCAACACCCTGGATCACGAAGCAGAATGTCAACGCTACGAAGAGAAAATTAAGTCTTACGGCAGAATCAACCTCTTCATGGGCGGCGTAGGCAATGATGGGCATATTGCTTTCAATGAACCAGCCTCTTCGCTGGCTTCGCGTACCCGTATAAAAACACTGACCGAAGACACACGTATTGCCAATTCACGCTTCTTCGATAACGATATCAACCAGGTACCTAAATACTCACTCACCATTGGTGTCGGTACTCTGCTTGATGCTGAAGAGATCATGATCTTGGTTACCGGCCACAACAAAGCTCTCGCACTTGAAGCTGCAGTTGAAGGCTCCGTAAACCACTTGTGGACGGTTTCCGCCCTTCAGCTACACCCTAAGTCATTAATTGTCTGCGACGAGCCATCAACCCAAGAGTTGAAAGTGAAGACTGTTAAGTACTTCCAAGAGCTTGAAGCTGAAAATATTAAACACCTTTAACAAAGGACTTGTTCATGTACGCGCTAACCAACTGCCGCATTTTTACCGGTAGCGATGTGCTGAATAACCACGCCGTTATTATTGACGGCGTGAACATTCACGCTGTTTGCCCTGCCACAGAGCTACCACAAGACATCAAAACTCAGGATCTGAAAGGGGCGAACCTGACGCCCGGTTTCATTGACCTACAGCTTAACGGCTGTGGCGGTGTGATGCTTAATGACCAAATTAACGCAGACACCATCCACACCATGCACCGTGCAAACCTGAAATCAGGCTGCACTAGCTTCCTGCCGACCCTCATCACCTCGTCCGACGAAGACATGAAAGCTGCCATCGCCGCCGAACGTGAATATCAAAGCAGATACCAGAATCACTCTCTTGGCCTGCACCTGGAAGGGCCTTACCTTAACGTCATGAAAAAAGGTATTCACAGTGTTGATCATATTCGTCGTTCCGACGACGCCATGGTTAAAACCATCTGTGACAATGCCGATGTCGTTGCAAAAGTAACGCTGGCCCCGGAACAGAACCCGCATGAACATATTGAGCAGCTTGTTGATGCAGGTATTGTTGTCTCGGCCGGCCACACCAACGCCACCTACGTAGAAGCACGCAAAGGTTTTGCCTCCGGTATCACCTTCGCTACCCACCTGTTCAATGCCATGACCCCTATTGCGGGTCGAGAGCCGGGCATGGTTGGAGCAATTTACGACACACCTAATGTCTATACTGGTGTGATTGCCGACGGATTCCATGTCGATTACGCCAACATCCGCATTGCGCAGCGCCTGAAAGGAGACAAACTTATTTTGGTCACCGATGCAACTGCACCAGCAGGAGCTGACATTGATCACTTTATTTTTGTCGGCAAGAAAGTATATTACCGTGATGGTAAGTGTGTGGATGAAAACGGCACACTTGGCGGTTCGGCGCTAACAATGATTGAAGCAGTACAAAACAGCGTCGAACATGCAGGTATCGCCCTCGACGAAGCGATTCGTATGGCTACCCTTTACCCTGCCAGAGCTATTGGTGTGGATAACAAGCTGGGAGCCATCAAAAAAGGCATGGTTGCTAACCTTGCTATTTTTGATCGTGACTACAAAGTTCGGGCGACTGTTGTTAACGGTGAATACGAGCAGAACTAACTATGACAGGCGGACAAATTGGTAATGTAGATCTGGTAAAGCAGCTGAACAGCGCGGCTGTTTACAGACTCATAGACTTGCAAGGCCCTATATCACGTATCCAGGTTGCTGACGTCAGTCAGCTTGCTCCTGCAAGTGTTACTAAAATCACCCGCCAATTGCTTGAGCGCGGCCTGATCAAAGAGGTCGCGCAACAAGCTTCTACCGGTGGTCGACGTGCCATTTCGCTGACCACAGAGTCAGCACCATTTCACTCAATTGCAATCCGTCTTGGACGAGACTACATTGAGCTCACTCTTTATGATCTGAGCGGCAAATATATTGCCGGTGCAGCCCATAAATTTATCTATACCAACCAGCAAGAATTGACTGATGGCCTTCTCAGCCACATTCGCCAATTTATCGCAGAAAATCAAAATGTCATGCGCGAGCTGGTTGCTTTCGGCATAACCCTTCCCGGCTTAATAGATCCCGAGAAAGGCATCATTGAATACATGCCGCATATCACAGTTGATCGCTTCCCACTATCAGAAATCATCCGTGAGAAGTTCGGCGTTTCCTGCTTTGTCGGCAACGATATCCGTGGGCTCGCACTTGCTGAACATTATTTCGGAGCCAGCCAGGACTGTGTCGACTCGATTTTAGTCAGCGTTCACCATGGTACGGGCGCAGGCATCATCGTTAACGGTCAGGTATTTTTAGGTTATAACCGCAATGTTGGTGAGATTGGTCATATTCAGATCGATCCGCTTGGCGACAAGTGCCAATGTGGAAACTTTGGTTGCCTGGAAACCGTCGCAGCGAATCCGGCCATTATCAAACACGTTCAAAAGCTACTGGATCAAGGCTACCCAAGCAGCCTGCAGGAACTTGAAGGTGTCACCATGCCTGCTATCTGCGAAGCCGCTAATAAAGGTGATGAACTTGCTAGTCAGGCTCTTATCCGGGTTGGCAACCAGTTAGGCAAGGCTCTGGCCATGACTATCAATTTATTCAACCCGCAAAAAATCGTAGTTGCAGGAGATATCACCCAAGCTCAAGAAGTTATCTTCCCGGCTATTCGCCGCTGCATCGAAACCCAGTCCCTGTCGACCTTTAACAAGGATCTACCGATTGTCGAATCACAGCTGTACAACCAGCCGACTATCGGAGCTTTTTCAATGATTAAGCGGGCGATGCTAAATGGCGTGCTATTGCAACGCTTGTTAGAAGACTAAAGAGCTAAAAAACAACGTATAAGAGTATCGATTTAAGCAAAAATATTTTACAGGGGCATGTATCGGACAGGTACATGCCCCTTGTGTTATATTGCGTAAAACCACCAGATCCCCTCCAGAAGAAAAAAGAAATCACAGGAACACTAATCTCATCATGGAACTCGTATATATTATTGCCGCTTTCTTAGCTGGCTTTATCGCCCTGAGGTGCAAGCTTCCTCCGCTTGTGGGCTTTCTAATTGCAGGTTTTGCCCTTAATAGTGCAGGCTACCAGTCAACCGATGTACTCACAGCACTTGCCGAGCTCGGGGTTACCTTGCTGCTATTTTCTATCGGTCTCAAACTGGATGTAAAAACACTGCTGACCAAAGAAATCTGGGGCGGTGCAACCTTGCACAACATCCTCTCAACCGGTCTATTTACCCTGGCATTATTAGCACTGAAACAACTGGGACTGAGTATGCTCGGCGAGCTTGATATTATGCAGCTTGCTTTACTTGCCTTTGCCCTATCCTTCTCAAGTACCGTATTTGCTATTAAGGCATTACAGGAAAAAGGCGAACTCAATGCTACCTACGGAACACTGGCCATCGGTATCTTGGTTATGCAGGATATCTTCGCGGTTATCTTCCTAACAGTCTCAACAGGAAAAATTCCCGAGATCACAGCCTTGGCGCTATTTGCTCTTCCGCTACTTCGTCCTTCACTGTTCAAAATCCTCGACAAAGCTGGGCACGGGGAGATGCTGGTTCTATACGGAATTTTCCTCGCTTTGGTCGCCGGTGCCGGTCTGTTTGAGGCTGTCGGCATGAAAGCGGATCTTGGCGCTCTGATCATGGGGATGATGCTTGCAGCACATCCTAAAGCTTCGGAAATGTCCAAATCGCTGTTTAACTTAAAGGAGCTACTACTGGTCTGCTTCTTCCTCAACATCGGTCTTTCCGAAGAGCCCACGATAAATGGTTTCTTGATGGCTGTTGTTTTGATCTTGCTGCTGCCAATCAAAGGACTCCTGTATTACGTCACCTTCAACCTTTTCCGTTTTCGGGTTCGTACCTCGCTGCTTGGTACTCTGACCCTCTTCAACTACAGCGAATTTGGCCTGATTGTCGGCGGCCTTGCCTATAACATGGGGCTGCTGCCTGGTAGCTTCCTGGTTGCCATCGCCATTGCGGTCTCCATTTCTTTCCTTATCTCGGCTCCCCTTAATAGTATTGGTCACCGCCTATACAAAGACGCATCGAAATGGCTGAAAGAGTACGAGCCGGAAAAACTCAATACCAGCGATCGTCTTATCGACCTTGGCGATAAGAAAATCATGATCCTGGGAATGGGCCGCATTGGTACCGGAGCCTATGATGAACTGGTCGAACGCTATGGAGAGCAGGTCATAGGTATTGAAGCCCGTGAAGACTCAGTTCAGGGACACAGAGAGGAAGGCCGTAATGTCATCCATGGCGATGCTACTGACCCTGATTTTTGGGCCCGAGTCGTATCACGCCACAACACGGAGCTTATCCTGCTAGCAATGCCACACAGCCAAGCTAACAGCTTTGCTCTTGAGCAAATTCGTGAACGCGACTACCAAGGAAAAATTGCCGCTATCGCCAAATACAACGATGATGAAGCACTACTGAACGAGCTTGGCGTCGATGCCGCCTTCAATATCTACAACGAAGCCGGTAGTGGCTTTGCTCGCCATGTTTGTGAACATTTATCACCACAAATTAAACCACTGTAGAGCTTTATTCTGTTCTTTTTGTTCAACGGCAGCTTCGGCTGCCGTTCATTTTTCCGTTCAAAACACCACCCAACATTAGAAATAATTCAGTTAAAGCCAATTATTTTAAATTTAATTCACCGCAAAGCCTTTCCTTTAATTGATTTGAGGTTTTTGGTTGCATTTATTTACTGAATACGCAATTTTAAAAATCAAGAACGGCAGGGCAAGGCTCCAAACCCTAGTAGCAAGTTCCTTAAATGAAGGAACTGACCCTGCCAAGAAATTCAGAACAGCAACAAGCGATTTAAAGTTGGAGTGGGAAGTATGTGTTCAGTATTCGGTATCTTAGACATTAAAAGTGATGCGGCAGCATTACGTGAAACTGCACTAGAAATGTCTAAAAAAATGCGTCACCGCGGTCCTGACTGGTCAGGTATCTATTCGTCTGAGAAAGCTATTCTGGTGCACGAGCGCCTGGCTATCGTTGACCTGAATAGCGGTGAACAGCCTCTGTATAACGAGGACAAAACACATGCACTAGCTGTCAACGGCGAAATTTATAACCACAAAGAACTACAGGCAGAATTTGCGCCTGACTACCCTTTCCAAACCGAGTCTGACTGTGAAATCATTCTGGCTCTGTACAAAGAAAAAGGCCCGGAACTGCTGGATTACCTCAACGGTATTTTCGGCTTCATCCTTTACGATGAGAAAGAAGATGCTTATCTGATCGGCCGTGACCATATCGGTATTATCCCGCTTTACCATGGTCATGATGAGCACGGTAACTACTATGTAGCATCTGAAATGAAAGCTCTAGTTCCAGTTTGTAAAACTATCAGCGAGTTCCCTCCAGGCCATTTCCTATGGAGCAAAAAAGGTGAGCCAGTGCGTTACTACAAACGTGACTGGATGGAGTTTGACAGCGTAGCTGAAGCGAAAACAGATAAAGTTGAGTTGGCTGAAGCGCTGGAAGGTGCAGTAAAACGCCAATTGATGACTGACGTACCATACGGTGTATTACTATCAGGCGGCCTGGATTCATCGGTTATTTCAGCTATCACAAAAAAATTCGCAGCGCGCCGAATCGAAGATGACGAACAATCCGAGGCCTGGTGGCCAACACTTCACTCTTTTGCAGTCGGTCTTGAAGGTGCTCCGGATCTGAAAGCAGCAAAAAAAGTGGCTGACCATATTGGAACCGTTCACCATGAACTAACCTACACCGTACAAGAAGGGCTGGATGCAATCCGCGATGTGATTTACCACATTGAAACCTATGATGTAACGACTATCCGTGCCTCAACACCGATGTACCTAATGTCACGTAAAATCCGTGCAATGGGGATCAAGATGGTACTATCCGGTGAAGGTGCCGATGAAGTATTCGGTGGCTACCTATACTTCCACAAGGCACCAAATGCCAAGGAATTCCATGAAGAAACAGTACGTAAGCTATTAGCTCTGAACATGTTCGACTGTGCACGAGCGAACAAGTCGATGGCAGCCTGGGGTATCGAAGCCCGTGTTCCGTTCCTCGACAAAGACTTCCTGGAAGTAGCAATGCGCGTAAACCCGGAAGACAAAATGTGTGGCAACGGTAAGATGGAAAAACATATCATTCGTGAATGTTTCGGCCACTACCTGCCAGAATCAGTCGCATGGCGCCAGAAAGAGCAGTTCTCGGATGGTGTGGGCTATAGCTGGATCGATTCCCTAAGAGAAGTCGCTGAAGCCAAGATTACTGAACAACAGCTTGAAACTGCGAAGTTCCGCTTCCCGTACAACACGCCAACCACGAAGGAAGGCTACATGTACCGCGAAATCTTTGAAGAGCTATTCCCTCTTGCTGATGCTGCGAAGTGTGTACCTGGCGGCCCGTCTATCGCATGTTCAAGCGCCAAGGCAATTGAATGGGATGAGAGCTTCAAAAACAGTGCCGACCCATCTGGCCGTGCCGTTGCAGCAGTTCACAACGAAGCATACGACAAGTAAGCAAGACAACTGCACGATAAAAATGACAAAGCGGGAGCCATTGGCTCCCGCTTTTTATGCTTCCGAATAAGACAAAGAAGATTCAGCAGTCCTTTGGTATTAAACGTCTTCAATAAAAAAACCGCCTTTCGGCGGCTTTTCTATGAATTGCAATTAAGCACTTTTTTCAAAGCCAGTTCGTTCAAGAGCAAAAAGAAAGTGCGGAGCTTATAAGCATAAGTGGGCACTTTCGATACCGATATTGAGCAAAGAGGCAAAGAAAACAGGGATTAACGTTCCCAGTATGCTTCTTCCAAACTATCTTCACGCTCAGGCAGACCGCGAGAAAGACGTGGTGAGTGCTGTGCCAGAACCTCGTAACTCACACGGTTCGAGTACAGGCAAACCTGCGAGAACGATGAGTAAGTCAGGAAGCTATATTGATGCTTGCTCGACTTAGGCACATTTTCGCGGTGGTAGCGGTTCGCAGACATATCGTGCAACAGTGCTGACAGTGCACCGTCACCGGCACCATTAGTATTCTTAATTCGCTCTGGGCCACCCATGTATGGTGCAATGTGCGAGAAGACTTTGATTGGTTCATCACAGTCAGTCTTCAGCATTGGTCGGCTGAACTCGTAACGGTTAAACTCTGGGATTTCACCCGGTAGCAACGGCAAGCTAGTCTCGCGCTTGGCTGCATTTTCCGTATAACCGGCTGTGTACAAACCTACAGGACCAGCAGTGCAAAGCACAAGATCAACCCATTCCAGAGTTTTCTCTGAAGCAACAAGTGGATCATGTTCACCCGTCAGTGCCTCAGCTTCGTCTTCGTTCATTGCAACAACTGTTACATGATCACGCAGGAAGTCACGCCACCACTGGGGATCATCTTCGATCACAAACTTAGTACCCAGGGTCAGAACTACAGGTACGTCATGCTTTTTCGCATATTCGATAGCGCGCATTGTTGCTTCAGGCATTGGGTCACCGTCTTTACAGCGAACCAGGTAAGCCGTCAGAACCAGCGCTGAAGCACGCTCAAATACTGACTCAGGAATGCTGTCAGGAGACAGCTGGTTCATGCGACCTTCGTTGATCGCGAACGTACGCTCACCTTCTTTGGAGATCAGAGCAAAACAGCGACCAATCGGGCCACATACCGGCTGAAGGTGGTTCATATCCATACGGCTGGATGTATTACAAAGGTAACGGTATGCGTAGCTACCGATCTCAATGTCTTTACTCATCACGCCCAATAAAACTGAACGGTCATCAGCCAATACTGAGTAGTTGTGTAGGGTATTACCAATAGTACCACCGGCAAATTCATGGCTGATCAGATCGTTTTCTTTCAGCTCCTGATACAGGGCTTCGGCTTTCTCGTCAGTAATTACCAGCGAGTGGCCTTTACTTAGCTCATAACGTTCCAGGAATTCATCATCGACACACGCTTCAATATCAACCAAAGTCTGGTCAATACCCACCACATGGGTACGTGTTAGACGTTTTTCTTGTTTGGTTTGACTTAGAAGAGGATCACGCGCATGTACCGGAAAATAATGCTTAGATTTTCGTTGGCCTGGAAATTTCATGTCAATGAGCTGTATGTTGGGAAATTTTGCGAATTCTATCACAGAATATAGAACAGAAAAGAAAAAGCTCTCACACTTTTTGAGAACTTCAACTTTTTTTAAGGAAAGATATGAGTACAGGCTTTACAAACTGTTACCACCCCTGACTATGCTGCTCCACCAGCCGAGCCATCATATCAATATGGGCAGGACGATCATTCAGACATGGGATTAAGTTAAATTCTTCGCCCCCCGCCTCTATAAACGTTTCTTTGCATTGCTCGGCAATTTCTTCCAACGTTTCCAGGCAATCGACAGAAAAAGCCGGGCACATTACATCCAACCGTTTAACGCCCTTTTTAGCCAGTTCAGCAATAGTTTGATCTGTATATGGTTTGAGCCACTCTTCACGACCAAAGATTGACTGGTAACTCATGCTCATTTTTTCCCGAGACATGCCCAAAGCGTCAGCAAGCAATGCTGTGGTTCCATTACAATGTTCCGGATACGGATCGCCATTGTCGGCGTAACGTTTAGGGATACCATGGTATGAACACAACAAATAGTCTGGTTTACCATGCTGCTTCCAGAAATCCGTAACGGAGCCAGCCAATGCGGCAATATAGTCCGGATGATCAAAATACTGGTTCACAAAGCGTAATTCGGGGATATCAGCACGCGACTTCAGTACCTTGGCAACTTTATCGAATACCGCTGCCGTTGTCGTTCGCGAATACTGCGGATATAACGGCAACACCAACACCTTATCGCAGCCTTGCCGCTTCAAACTATCCAGGCCAGAAAGAATGCAAGGATTTCCATAAGTCATTCCCAGTTCCACTGGCACTCCAAGCTTATGATTAAGCTGCTGCTGCTGGCGGCGGGAATACACCATCAAGGGTGACCCCTCTTCCATCCAGACCGATTGGTACAATTTAGCCACTTTCGGCGAACGAATAGGCAGAATCACGCCATGCAAGATCGGACACCACAACCAGCGCGTCATATCGACTACTCGCTGATCATGCAAAAATTCAGACAAAAAACGTTTTACAGCCGCCGGCGAGGCTTCATCAGGGGTACCGAGGTTGACCAGCAACACCCCATATTTATTGTTATCGCTTTTCTGGCTCATACTATTCTTCGCAATATCTTAAGCGCTGACATATCAAAACTTTACCAGCTTTACTCCAAGCTGAACACCTATAAAAAAACGGGCTAACCCTAAGGCCAACCCGTCTGTCACGTTCGCTTTACCGCATCAGGATGCAATTAAGCCAGTGCTTTTTCCAGCTCTGCGCTTACAGCTTCAACAGCCTGAGTACCGTCAAATTTCAGGTACTTAGTGTTGCCAGCTTCAGCTTCTTTACCATAGTAAGCAATCAGAGGTGCTGTTTGCTCATGGTATACGCCAAGGCGAGCACGTACTGTTTCTTCTTTGTCGTCATCACGAACAACAAGATCTTCACCAGTAACGTCATCTTTGCCTTCAACTTTAGGCGGATTGTAAACAACGTGGTATGTACGACCAGAAGCAAGGTGAGCACGACGGCCCGCCATACGCTCAACGATCACTGCATCAGGAACGTCGAACTCGATAACGTAGTCTACATTTACGCCAACTTCTTTCAGACCATCAGCCTGTGGGATAGTGCGAGGGAAACCGTCTAGCAGGAAGCCTTTTGCACAATCGTCTTCAGCAATGCGCTCTTTAACCAGGCCTAGGATGATATCGTCAGACACCAACTGACCAGCATCGATAACTGATTTCGCTTGCTTACCCAGCTCTGTACCAGCCTTGATTGCTGCACGTAGCATGTCACCAGTAGAAATTTGTGGAATACCAAACTTCTCCATGATGAATTGTGCCTGAGTACCTTTACCTGCACCTGGAGCGCCCAGAAGAATGATGCGCATCTTGATCCCCTTTAATAAAATGGAGTATTGCAAAAACATGAAAAATACACTGATTAGCTTATCGTCGCAAGCCCGACACTATGGCCGGACTTCGATTACATGCTTTATCAGAATACTATTTGACGCTGACAAGATAATCGATAAGAACTTAGTCAAACCGACGGATAACAGCCCAATTATGACAACAGCTTATTTACCGCAGCCAGGAACTGAGACGGATCTTCCACCGAGCCGCGTTCAGCCAGCATCGCCTGACCAAGCAGCATTTCAACCCAACGGCCAAACACTTCTTCATCTGCCTCATCCGCCATCTTAATAACCAGCGCATGCTCTGGGTTCAGCTCAAGAATATACTTCACTTCCGGAGCTTCATGACCCGCCGCAGCCAGCAGCTTAGCCATTTGAGTACCCATTTCATTTTCGCCAGTCACGACAACTGCCGGCGTATCATGCAGTTTAAATGTCGTACGGACATCCTGAACGCGCTCACCCAAGTAAGATTTTGTGCGCTCAATCACAGACTTAAATGCTTCTTCCGTCTCTTTGTGCTTCTCTTTCTCTTCTTCGTTTTCAAACTTAGATAGATCCAGATCCGCCTTTGTGATTGCCTGGAAGGACTTACCATCAAATTCTGGCAGGTGTCCCATCAGCCACTCATCGATACGATCATGCATAAGCAGCACTTCCAGCCCCTTAGCACGGAACTGCTCAAGGTGCGGGCTGTTCTTCGCAGCAGTAAAGCTGTCTGCAGTCAGGAAGTAAATCTTATCCTGACCTTCTTTCATACGCTCAACATAGTCGCCCAATGAAACGGTCTGCTCAACGCTGTCAGTATGAGTCGAACTGAAACGTAGTAGTTTCGCAACTTTCTCACGGTTAGCAAAATCTTCTGCCGGGCCTTCTTTCAGCACCTGACCAAATTCATTCCACAGAGTCTGATACTTCTCTGTATCGTTCTTCGCCAGGCGATCCATCATAGTCAATGCACGCTTGGTACATGCCTTACGCAATGCCTGGGTTACTTTGTTGTCTTGCAGAATTTCACGAGAAACATTCAGCGGCAAATCGTTCGAGTCAATCAGACCACGCATAAAACGCAGGTAAGACGGCATAAACTGCTGGGCATCATCCATGATAAAGACGCGCTGTACGTATAGCTTCAGCCCGTGCTTGCTTTCACGGTTATTAAGATCCCAAGGCGCCTTAGATGGAATATAAAGCAGGCTGGTGTAATCCTGAGTGCCTTCTACGCGATTGTGGCTCCATGATAGCGGCTCAGCAAAGTCATGCGAAACGTGCTTGTAGAATTCCTGATATTCTTCATCGGAGATCTCAGACTTATTGCGGGTCCACAGGGCTTGAGCCTTGTTAATCTGTTCCCACTTTTTACCGGTTTCCTTGCCTTCTTCATCACATTCCACGGTCTGAATTTGAACAGGAATACCGATATGGTCCGAGTACTTGCCGATAATGTCGCGCAGGCGATACTCACTCAAAAATTCTTTCTCATCAGCACGCAAGTGCAAGATGATCTCAGTACCACGTTCAGCTTTCTCGATATCTTCAACCGAGTAATCTCCTTCGCCTGTTGAATGCCAACGAACAGCCTGATCGGCTGCAACACCTGCCATACGGGTATTCACTGTAACCGCATCTGCAACAATAAACGCAGAATAAAAGCCTACACCAAATTGACCGATCAACTGAGAGTCTTTTGACTGTTCATCGCTCAGTTGGGCAAAGAAATCCTTGGTGCCAGATTTGGCGATGGTACCCAGATGCTCAATCACATCTTCGCGAGTCATACCGATACCGTTATCACTTATGGTAAGCGTACCCGCCTCTTCGTTGAATGACAGCTTGACGCCCAGCTCAGCATTATTCTCATATAAATCAGGCTGTGACAATGCACGAAAACGCAGCTTATCGGCAGCATCCGACGCATTAGAAATCAGCTCACGCAGAAAGATCTCTTTGTTCGAATACAGTGAGTGGATCATCAGATGCAAAAGCTGTTTAACTTCCGACTGAAAACCGCGTGTTTCCTTGTTTTTATGGATATTTTGCTCGCTCATTTCAACTCCGTAATTAACTGTATTACGTAATTCATAACAATTCATTATATAGATATGGTCATCGACGGTAATTTCAACCTAAAATACGGTTTTTATATAATTTAGATTTTTTCAGCCTGTTCTTATGATGATTAATATTCAGACCATATTCAGGCAAATCATGATATACAAGCCGCTCAACTGTACCATCGGTGCTAAAAATGAATAACGCTTCAAATAAGTTTTTGATTGGGAATAGATTCATATTTGACCCATATGACAATAGCCTGATCGACCAATTCGAGAACGATGAACTCACCCGACTTGGCAGCAATGAAAGCCGTGCATTAAGCCTCCTTATCGAAGAGCCAGGGGCTATCATCACTCGTATCCGCTTACATAACTATGTATGGCGCGAACAAGGCTTTGAAGTTGATGACTCAAGCCTGACTCAGGCCATTTCGACGCTTCGAAAGGCACTGAAAGACTCAACCAAATCACCGGAATTCATCAAGACAGTGCCTAAGCGTGGCTATCAGATGATTGCGCCGATTGAAGAATTTAGCGCTAAACTCGATGTTGCCGAACCAGCCTATAAAGCAAACCAGTCAAATGCCGCCGAACCGGAATCGGGCAACTTACAGCCGGCATCAATGCCGCCGCTCCAGAGCACAGCAACTATCGCTGGAGAATTCAGCGCCCATAGTAAGCCAAGAGCTCGCCGGCCCAAGTCGACATTGAACCTACTCAGTGGTATCGCGATCCTCATCGCCTGCCTGCTGCCGATCCTGGTCAACATGAGCTTCCCGCCCAAATCAGCAGCTTTTAAGCCGCTGCTTGAAATTGACGGTATAAAAGTATTAACCCCGAAAAACCATCCGGATATTTCTCAATGGAACTCAATGATCACCAGCTGTGTAGAAAACTACCTCCAGCATCATAAAGGTGATATTCGCCCTGTCGAAATAATCGCAACAGGGGGGCAAAGCAAGCAACTATGGCTCAACTACATCCACAATACATCTGAGCCAACCGAAAACGTTACGCTACGTTTGCTAACGAGCCATGAGGACAATACTCAGCTATGTCAGTGACTAATAAACGAGATCTAATGCCATCCTTCGTAAAACGATACTGGGCATTCATTATATTGGCCCTATCGGCAATATTCAGTGCCTGGTTATATTTCTCCAGCGACTACAAGCAAGAGCAACTGTTAATGTCACGTGAATGGCTGTCGAGCTCTGTCAGCCGAATCCAACCGACGCAACTTGATCAGCTTGGAATGCTGCGCAGGGTTGAGCAAAACAGTCATGTGGTCTACCTGCCCAACCACTCGTACTCACGTATCACCCAGCTCAAGCTGTTCAGCGAAAGCGAGCAGCCGTTAACTTTGCATATTTCTGAATCTGGCAACTGGGATGTCAGCGGAGGCTACCTACTGACAGAGCCAATGGAGTTCAAAGATATTACCTCCGGTCAAAATCAAGACTTCAAGAAACATCACCTATCGGTTGTTAAACAAGTTTTCCGCATGGATGCCCAGCAAAGCCGCCGAATTGATGTTATCAACGAAAAGTCGCTGCTACTTACCAGTCTGACCTACGGCTCAAATATCCTGTATTCGTTGTAAGAAAAGCAGCTTAGGTAAGCCTAAAAAAAGGGGGGGGGGAAACATTGACTTCCCCCCAATGACAATGAACATCCCTATAATTAACTACTTAAGTAATACCAAAGAAAACAAAAAAAAGGCAAAAAAATACCAACGTCCAGATAACTCTGTCAGTTGGCATTTATTGAAGTGGATTTACTTTCAATTAATCCATTTTTAATAGAGCTTATGGCGTCCTGCAATGGAATGAGACAGGGTGGTACCATCGACCAGTTCTAGCTCACCGCCAACAGGCACACCATGGGCAATGCGGGTTGCCGGAATGTCGTACTCGCTACATAGCTCGGCAATATAGTGCGCTGTCGCCTCACCTTCCACAGTCGGATTTGTCGCCAGTATCAGTTCCGAAATATGCTCGTTCTGCATCCGGAACTCAAGCACATCCAGTCCAATATCTGAAGGTCCAATCCCGTCTAGCGGAGACAAGTGTCCCATCAAAACGAAATAACGACCTGAAAACTGTCCTGTTGACTCAACAGCAACAATATCGGCCGGGGTTTCGACCACACAGATCTGGCCATTTTCCTGACGACGAGGATTAGCGCAGATAGCACAAACATCCTCTTCAGTGAAAGTACGACAGCTTTGGCAATGCCCGATATCCGTCATTGCTTTACTCAGAGCCTCTGCCAGCTGCAAACCGCCCTGACGATTACGCTGCAACAAACTGAAGGCCATCCGTTGCGCCGACTTGGGGCCAACCCCAGGCAAACAACGCAAGGCCTCCATCAACTGTTCCAGTAAAAGACTGGTACGCATTGATTAGAATGGCATCTTAAAGCCAGCAGGTAGGTTCATACCACCTGTAACACCAGCCATTTTCTCTTTCTGAGCTTCTTCTACGCGTCGTGCTGCATCGTTGAATGCGGCAGCAATCAGATCTTCCAGCATGTCTTTGTCGTCTTCCATCAGGCTGTCATCCAGCTCAACACGACGAACACTGTGACTACCAGTAATTGTTACTTTCACTAGGCCAGCACCAGACTCGCCAGTTACTTCCATGTTTGCGATCTCTTCTTGCATCTGCTGCATGCGCTCTTGCATCTGCTGCGCCTGCTTCATCATGTTAGCCATACCGCCTTTACCAAACATACTTTCTCTCTCTATTGGTCTGGTTAATCTATAAGGGTCTTACGCTCTCTTCATCCAATACCGCGGCAAACCGCTGGCAGATAAAGTTCACGTTCGGATCACTCAATAAACTCTGTTTTGCCTGATCCAGTTTCTGTTGATAAATCGCTTCTCGCCATTCAAGGGGCGATTGGCCTTTATCACTCAATTCAATTGTCAGCTCAACCGGACTTCCAAAAAGTTCGGACAGAGCCGGGACTAGCTGCTCGCGGGCCTTGGGCGTATCGAGATGCTTCTGCGCATGACGCAGAAATAACGTTACTTGCCCGCCGTTTTGTTCAAATGCCGAATTTAAAGCCAGCTGTTGAACCATACGCCCTACGTTTAGCTTAGTCACTAAATCGGACCAACTATCCTGATTTGCTGCTTCTTTGACAAGCAGTTTTGCCATCTCAGGCGTTTTTTCATGCTCCAGCGCCCGCTTTAGCGTAGCGGGTGCCACTTCCTGCTTCTCCTCGACAGGAACCGGGAGAGTTTGTGGTTTCCACTGATATTCTTCAACCGGTTTACTTTCCTGTCTGGCAGGTGTTTCCGGCGCTGGCATCGCTGTAGCCCCGGCGACCGGAGCAGGCTGACCGTGATGCTTGCTGGCAATCCGGTCTAGCACATTAGTTGCGACTTTTTTAGCTGGCGCCGATTCAGTCTTTTTTGCAGGAGATGATTCCCCGCTGCCACGCTTGTTGTGGCTACGCAATTTATTTCTGGCAGCCAGCAAACCGGAAGCCGCTGATGCTGGCTGAACCGGAGCCGCAGGCTGGGACGCAGGCGCACTTTGCGAAAGCAAATGCTGCTGCGGTTGCGATTCTGCCACATGGCCTGAAGGCATCTGCTGAGGCATACTCGGTGGCGCCGTCGGCATTGAGGATGCGTGCTGCTGAACATTACCCTGAGGGTGCTGAGCAGGCGGCACTGCCGGTGCAGGTTGCGAAATTGGCTCAGGAATCGATGCTGGCTGCTGAGGCATTTGCCCAGACTGAGGCTGGCCACCATGCATCTGGGCTTTCAGCGCCTGTACACGCTGCATTCCTTGCTGCCCCTGAGGAGCAACATTAGGAGCAGGCTGAACCGGCTGGCTAGCTGGTACCGCAACCGTTTGAGGCGTAATCCCCTGACCGGAAACCGGACGGAATGCCAGCATTCTTAGCAAGACCATCTCAAGTCCTATACGGCCATCCGGCGCATAGGCCAAATCGTGCCTTCCCTGCAAGGCTATCTGATAGCAAAGCTGCACATCTTGTGGTGAAAGCTGTTTGCTCAACGCCACTACTCGTTCAGCATCAGGCGAACTCTCATCTAACGAAGCAGGTAGAGCCTGATACATGGCAACGCGGTGCAGTTGGGCGGCAAGCTCACTTAAAAGGCTATCCCACTCAACACCAACACCCGCGAGCTCTTCAAGGCAAGCCATCGCTGGTTCTGCTTCACCTTTCGCCATCACTTCAAGCAAATACAGCGCTTGGTCAGTATTCAATGTTCCCAGCATTGCGGACACCGACTCGGCATGAACCTGGCCGTTACCCAACGCAATCGCCTGATCGGTCAGGCTAAGAGCATCACGCATACTGCCTTCGGCTGCCCTTGCCAGCATGCCCAATGCACGGGGCTCGAATTCAACCTGCTCCTGAGTCAGGACATTCTCCAGCTGGGACTGGATTTGGGTATTATCAAGGTGCTTCAAGTGCAACTGTAAGCAACGCGATAAAATCGTAACAGGTAGCTTTTGCGGATCCGTCGTTGCCAGAATGAACTTAACGTACTCCGGCGGCTCCTCAAGCGTTTTCAGCAAGGCATTAAAACTGTGACGAGACAACATGTGCACTTCGTCAATCAGGTATACCTTAAAGCGACCTCGGGCTGGCTTATACTGAACGTTATCAAGCAGCTCACGGGTATCTTCAACTTTTGTCCGTGATGCCGCATCAATCTCCAGCAGATCGACAAAGCGCCCTTCATCTATTTCACGGCAAGTTTCACACTGGCCGCATGGGGTTGCCGTAATGCCCTGCTCACAATTCAGCCCTTTAGCAAAAATACGGGCGATAGTGGTTTTACCCACCCCTCGGGTACCACTAAACAGATAGGCGTGATGAAGACGGTTGTGGGCAAGTGCATTAGACAGCGCTGTTAAGACATGCGACTGTCCTACCACATCCTCAAATTGGTGTGGTCGCCACTTCCGTGCCAGAACCTGATAACTCATGTTAACTAACCTTACAAAATCAAGAGCTCAATGCTAGCACAGGGAGAAAATTTGAGCGAGAGGGCGCCGCGATGAGCGCCCAATGATTCACCAGAAAGAAACTGGCTCAGGAGGATTAGTGACCCTCGAAGTCACAAATGCTGAAGATATTCAGGCCGATGCCTTTCAGGCGCTCTGCTCCGCCCAGTTCAGGCAGATTAATAACGAATGCCGCATCTTCAACGATACCGCCAAGACGGCGAACCAGTTTAGTTGTCGCTTCGATAGTACCGCCAGTTGCCAACAGATCATCAACAAGCAGAACCTTGTCCCCTTCTTCGATCGCATCAACATGAATTTCTAGCGTGTCCTGACCATATTCAAGCTCATAGCTTTCGCCAATCACTTCACGAGGTAGTTTACCCGGCTTACGAACAGGCACGAAACCAACGCCCAGCTCCAGCGCCAAAGGAGCACCAAACAGAAAGCCACGCGCTTCGGTTCCGATCACTTTGGTGATGCCTTTGTCCCGGAACTGTTCAAGCAGCACTTTCATCGTCAGGCTATACGCTGTTGGGTTTTCCATCAGGCTTGTCACATCGCGGAACAAAATGCCCGGCTTAGGATAATCTGGGATTGATTTGATGCTGCTCTTGATCAAAGCGAGGTTTTCTTGAGTCATAATCATTTTCCGTGCACCTTTCAGACAAGTGCTGTAGAGCTAATTAAAAAGCCTGCTGCGGTTAACTACTGGCAGCAGGCAAATAAAATCCAAAGGCAAATATTATTGATTTTCAGCACACGGAGCAACTAATAACCACGCAACTTTGTCGTGAATCAAAAGTTCATTTAAGTAAATTGTGGCTACTTACTGACAACTTGCTGATGTAATGGTTTACTTGGGTTTTCAACCACTGGCAGGCGATTAAACCAAATCAACAATAGTGAACCGATAACCAGCAACATAAATTTATGCCATAGCAAAGGCACTAAAAATAGTGACAGCAGGAAGCTGGCAACTATCGTGATATTTGCCCGACGTTTAACTGCCTGGGAGACGGCCCGGTTCTCATGCCAATTCCGTAAAACCGGACCAAAATGAGGGTGATGGTGCAGCCAGTGACTGAGGCGGGGAGAACCACGCATAAAGCAGGCACTTGCCAATAACAAGAAAGGGGTGGTCGGCAACAAAGGTAAAAAAACACCTAATATGCCCAAAACAATGGATAGCCAACCAACACTGAGCAGTAGCGCTCGCTTTACGAAGTCTTTCACATCCCCTCTCCTGCCGGTCGGGGCAGATACCAATAATACCAAACTGAATAAGCGTTATTGGTTCTACGACGCCAGCACTCCTAGCCAGGTCAAACTTGCTGGTAACGTTGGCAACGCAAGTGCAATCAGAAAACCAACAAAATATTTAAAATTATACGGGTCTTTAAATCCGTGTTCCATGGTACGCTTCCTTTATCGAGTTATTACTGCTGACTTAGGCTTTGCCTGGCCCTTCATTGGAATCAGTTCTTAAGCAGAATGACTATATCGGATTAGTAAACCGACAAAAACCGATGAAAATTGGGGTTATTCAACTAACTACCCTCTAAAGGTTTGATTCAAATCACAATCATTCGCGCAAACAGTCTTAGACTAAATTTATTCCAAATAAAGATAATATTAGAGATATGACAACGTCAGAAAAAACTTACCCGCATTTACAAGACCTGCTGGCTCAGGAGCACGACACCCTCGCAAAAGAACTTAGGTATGAGATGCAGCTCAATACGCTGGTGCCTTCAGCAAATGCTATCGAAAACGCAGACCTCAGCGAGCTCATCTCGATGGCAAAATCGTCGTTTATTCCAAATTTATTTGATTTGGCAGTACGAATGGAAAAAGTCGATGCCGCTGTCTGCTCGATAAAGCTCGGAATGTATGGCCTTTGCGTTGACTGTGAAGAGGAAATTGATTTTGAAGAGCTGCAAGCCGATCCGGCACAGCCTCGTTGCCGTTCATGCCGAGTTCACAGCCGCTACCATCATAACGGTTAACATGATTATTTAGCGGGACAAATCCATCATTGCCGGTTGCCCCGCCCGCTCCGAATTAACAGCTCAGGGCTATTAACAATCATAGAGCGTCTTGTGCTTTTACCCACTGCTGAAATGCTGCTTTTTCTTTAGCATTCGCCTTGCTATACCAAAGCTTCAATTGTGCAAGCGCATCACCGGTGATCTTCACTTCGCCTTGCTCAGTGACTTCTACCGCTGCTTTTTTCAGATCAACCGCATAGCCCAGCTCAAAAGTAATGCCATGCTTGCGGTTATAGTCAGCTACCAGACCTTCGATGTCTTTATGCGCGACAAAGCCTTTGCCATGAAGTGGTACGTAATCCAGAGTTCGTGTCGTACCATCTGCAAGCTCTAACTGCCACTGCGGGCCTCGATCAAAGTGCGCTTTCGCCTGCGACAAGTTATTTAGCCGAGGCAATACAATTGTTGATTCTTGCTCTGGCACTTCCAGCTCAAACAAGTAAGGGCGTGTGGTATGCATTTTTGTCTTAGAGCCGTTCTTCAGCTCGCCGTCAAAACGAACCACGACCTGATGCTTACCCGATGCTAATTCGACACTCTTGTTTGGCGACCAGAAAGTTGATTCAACTTTCTTACCGTTCACAGCCATTAGCTCAATATTATCTCCCATCGACAGCGTGGCTGCCTGCAGGCTCAATGGCAAAGCCATTAATCCGGCAAGTAAAATCTTTTTCATTTTCATCCTTAATTTATGTATTGAACCTGAACATAAAATAACAAAAAAGCCGCCCAAAGGCGGCTTTTTATATTCTCAGGTTAAATCAACCTTAGAATAGTACTTCCATACCAGCTACGTAACCGAACTCTGAGTTATCAGCATCAGTAGTACCGATTTCACCGTAAACTTTCACGTTGCTGTGCAGCTGCTGAGTCACGTTAGCGTAGAAAGTGTTGATATCTTCTGATTCTGGGCTTAGGTAAGTATAACCAGCGGCAAAAGTTGTCTTGCCCATGGTGTAAGAACCAGCAAGAGATGCAGTATCCATATCTACACTCTTAGATGAATCTGAAGCTAACGTGTATTCTACCTGACCGATAGAAGCCGCAAGAGAAATTGCACCCATGTTGTATTCGGCTTCTAGGTTGAAGCCTTCAATATCTAGAGCTTCTTTGATTTTTTCATCTGCAATGAAGTTAAGTTTCTCTGAAGCAACATCATCGCCAGAGTACAGGTATACACGTGCATCGAACTCACCGAAACGCGCACCTAGACGACCGTCAACGATAGTTGTGTCATCAGTGCCTTTCTTACCATCTTCTGTAAGCAGAGCAGAAACACCCGCGTAGAACTGACCGTTGTCGAATACGTACTTAACAGCCTGGTCACCGTTAGCCTGAACAAAGTCAAGACCGTCACCACCTAGCTCGATATCTTTACCGATACCTGCATCATCAGAAATTAGGTACTGACGACCGAATGTAAGTGTACCGAAGTCACCGCCGAAACCAACCCATAGCTCATCGCTAGTTACAGCTGATTTTTCGAATTCAAATGCAAGGCCTGCTAAAACGTTCATCTGCTCAGTTACAGCAACTGTAGTGTTTAGAGCCAGGTCACCGTCATCTAGTTTGATTTTTGCTTCGCTGTTTTCAGCGTAGCCTTGGTAATACTGAACTTCAGCTGCTGCTGAAAGGTCAACAAGAACGCCGTCTTGGTCGTATAGGTTAACACCTGCTTGTGCTGAACCTGCTGCTAGAACTGCTAGTGCTAGAAGAGTCTTTTTCATGATATCCACTGCCTTTTCTTATTTAGACTGGAATTCCTGTTTCGAGAATTCCTTTTCTTTATATCCCTTCGGCTCTCTATCCTTTTTCAACATAAAGAAAGATAAAAAATCAAAGGTAAGTAACTTGTGGCTTCATCCTGACAGAAATTTCATCTTGATGTCAAATAACCTAAAAAGCACATCAAAAAACCTCAAACACAATAATTATCAATAACTTATAAGGCAGAGAGAGCATTTATTGAACACCATTCATAGCAAACGAAGCAACTGACCGCTTATTTAATAAACGTAAATAACAAAACAAAAAACTCCAAAAATGTAAAAATAGTCCCAACTTACAGCATAAAACCCTGCCGAGTTACGGTTTATATAGTTAATCCCTTGTTTATAAACAGCTCATCGCCACCTCCCGGTTAGGTTCAATCTTATTTCGTGACCAAAATCTCATTTTATATATGAAATTATTCAGAACACGCTGACGCTCACATTTATCGGTTCGTGGTATACTGCCAGCCCCTGTCCTTACTATGTTTCAGTTATGCTACACAGCCATATAAAACGTGATATCAAACAATGCTATGAGAACCTGGGTCACCAGCTTGACAACTTCATTCCCAGACGAGCGCAAAACTATCTTGTGGCTGAAATCGCCAAAACCCTGGCGGGCGAATACCATCCAAAGCACCGGATGCTGGTTGCAGAAGCTGGAACAGGCATTGGCAAATCACTTTCATATCTGTTGGGCGGGATCCCGTTTGCTTTATTCAACAACAAAAAAATCCTGATCTCGACGGCAACCGTGGCGCTGCAAGAACAGCTAATCCACAAGGATTTACCTCTTTTCAATCAAATTTTTCCTAAAGAGTTTAGCTTTATCCTTGCAAAAGGAAGGCAACGCTATTGCTGCACCCACAAACTGGCAGCGTGCTGCAATAGCGACACAGATCAACAAGTTGCTCTTTGGGAAGAAAAACCTAAAAAGTCTGATTTAGATCTTTTGAAACGGATGCTTAAAGCCAGTGAAACTCAAAAATGGGACGGGGACCGTGACAGCTGGCCAACATCAATTCCAGACAGGGTGTGGCGACAAATCGTAGCAGACAAGCATAGCTGCCATGCCGGGCTTCCCAAGCATCGCAGTTGTCCATTTGCCAAAGCACGAGAGCACTTGGAAAAGGCCGACGTCATCGTCGCCAACCATGCGCTCCTGATGGCAGATATTGAGTTAGGCGGCGGCATTATTCTGCCTGAACCAGAGCAAACTATTTATATTATTGATGAGGCGCACCATTTACCTCAGGTCGCCCGTGATTTTTCAGCGGCCGCAGCCAGCCTTATCGGTGCGTCCAACTGGCTTGAAAAACTTAATCAGTCTGTCGCCAAACTGGCAGAGCTCGCTGACTATAAAAAATCGGGACGTTTTCAAACGAACCTAAGCGAAAGTATTACCCACCTGATCCCGTCACTGCGACAAATTGCCACCAATATAGATCCGGCACAATTCAGTCGGGACGGCATTTACCGCTTTGAGCATGGAGAACTACCGGCATGGCTTATTGAAGAAAGCAAAAGCTGTAAAGAAGCCAGTAAAAAAGCACTGCAGTCACTCGGGAAAATCCATGACTTAATCTCTGAGCGAATTAAGGACAATGAAATTGTCCCGCGTATGGGCGAACCGGCTCTTGCTGAATCCGGCTTTTATTTACAGCGATTGGAAAACCTTGAAAAAGTCTGGTCATTGATGGCCCAGCCTAACAAAGATAAAGGGGCCCCGCTGGCACGCTGGATCGAAAAAAATCCTGATCGTGAAGGTGACTATATTGTTGAGGTTTCACCACTTGAAGCCGGTTACCGGCTAGACCAGCAACTATGGAGCCGGGCGGCCGGTTCGATATTGGTTTCTGCCACCCTCAGGGCACTGAATAAATTTGATTACTTCTGCAAACAAGCAGGGATCTACGAAACGGACAGCACTCGTTTTCTTGCTCTGGCCTCACCTTTTGACTATCAAAACAATGCACGCTTGGTGATCCCGGCGATGCCACTGGAGCCTCAGGCCGACAAATTTACGGATTTGCTGATCAAAACCTTACCTGAATACCTTGAAGGCGAAAAATCCAGCCTGGTTCTGTTTTCTTCTTACTGGCAGATGAACAAAGTGGCTGATGAGCTACGGGCACAAGCCAAGCAAAATAAGTGGGAACTGCTAGTTCAGGGTGAAGAATCCAGAAACGCCACCCTAAAAAAACATAAAGAAAACTGTCAAAAAGGTAAAACCAGCATTTTATTCGGAACAGGTAGCTTTTCTGAAGGTCTTGATCTGCCAGGAGATTTACTCACCAACCTGATTATTACCAAAATACCGTTTGCAGTCCCGACCTCGCCGGTTGAAGAAGCACACGCCGAGTACATCGAGAGCCGGGGCGGTAATCCATTTCTGCAAATTTCGGTACCGGAAGCCAGTAAAAAACTGATCCAATCCGCCGGACGTTTACTGCGAAAAGAACAAGATTCTGGTAGAGTCGTGCTGCTTGACCGCAGGGTGATCAACCGCCGATACGGAAAGTCTTTGCTTGACTCGCTACCACCATTTAAACGCGTCATCGAATATCCTTAAACCCGACAACCAAGATAACGATTAATGATAGAAATGATTGAACCAAGTATGATGATCATACTTGGTCTTGTTGCTTTCGCTGCTGGATTTATTGATGCCGTTGCCGGCGGCGGGGGAATGCTCACCGTTCCGGCCCTGCTGTCACTTGGCTTGCCTCCGCATATCGCGCTGGGTACCAATAAACTTGCCGCAACATTCGCGTCCTCAACAGCTGCATGGACGTATTATAGAAAGCAGCTGTTTTCACCGTCATTCTGGCGCGCCTCATTTGCAGCCACACTCTTCGGCGCTATCGGTGGCACCCTGGTCGTTGATCTCATCAGTACGGCCTGGCTGGAAAAAGCCCTGCCACTGGTTATATTAGCGGTGGCGATTTACACAATCTGGCACCCGCATCCTAAAGGAAATTCATACAAGCTCCCGTCACGCTGTCGCAAGTTAACACAAAAGCAATGGCTGCAAGGTACCTCGCTCGGGTTTTATGATGGCCTGGCAGGTCCGGGGACTGGCGCATTCTGGACGGTTTCCAATATGGCCCTTTATCGGCTTGATATCCTGATGGCCTCAGGATTAGCCAAAGCCATGAACTTCACCAGCAACATGACTTCCCTTATTACCTTTGCCATCCTCGGGCATATTAATTTCGCCCTAGGGCTGACGATGGGCATATGCTTAATGATGGGTGCTTATATTGGTGCACATTCTGCCATTCGCTTCGGTGCCAAGTTTATTCGCCCGGTCTTTGTCACCGCCGTCATCGTGCTGGCTGTCAAGCTTGCCTGGCAAGCCTGGTTCTAATCGAGAGAAAGCTATGTTTGCGAGAGAGAAAGCTATGTCTGTGAAAAAGCTATGTTTGCAAAAGAGCAATGTCTACGAAAAAGCTGTATCTACGAGAAAGCAATGTCTGCGAGAGAGCAATGCCTGATCTAAAACGCCTGGAAAACATACTCGACCAACTGGCACAGCAAGCGGCTCAAACCGATCGCAAACGAGGTGAAGCTTCGCGCCCGCTATTCGATGAACAGCTCTTTTTTTGCCGAAGCAAGTTATTAACACCTTGCGTTGACGAAGTCCGAAATGAAATCAAAGCACTAAGAAACGAGCGCAAAGCCGGGAAATTACAGGCATCTCGTACCCAGCATATCTGCGAAAAAGTGATTGCCCAAATTCAGGCTATCCAGCGCGAACTGGCCACTCTGCAAATACGGCGTAATGAACCTCGACGCCAACAAAGCTGGCGTCGCCCTATCCATGAAATGTATCAGGATCTGGCGCAACATCAAGACTGGGAACGCAGACTGGCAGCGATGCAGCGAGATAAAGAAATGCTGCTAAATCGCTGTACGACATTGGCTGAGCAACAAAAACTGCAAAAAGAAGTGCTGGCTCTCGAAGGACGCCTGAATCGCTGCCGAACCGCCCTTGGCAAGATTGAAAAAGAAATCAGCCAAAGAGAGCGAAAAGGATAACTCATGCTACCTCTGGTTTATCATCCCATCTATTCTCAACTGGATTTACCGGCAGGTCACCGCTACCCCATTAGCAAATACCGCCGGCTATATCACTATCTGATTGACGAGCTGAACATTGAGAATCGGGCAGATATCACTGTCCACCAACCAGAGCCGATCAACGCAGGAGATCTCAAAACACTCCACCATCCGGACTATATTGATGCACTGTTTAGCAATACTCTCCCCATTGCCAAAATGCGCCGGATTGGTTTCCCCTGGAGTCAGCAGCTCATCAAACGTACTCTGATTTCCACCGCCGGAACCCGGCTGGCCGTCGATCTTGCTTTCCAACATAAAATCGGTATCCACTTAAGTGGCGGCTACCACCATGCCCATCATGATTTCGGCAGTGGCTTTTGTCTGATCAACGATCTGGCCTTTGCCGCCAGGCACGCCCTAACGCTCAACGGGGTAGAGAAAGTCATGATCATCGACTGTGATGTCCACCAAGGTGACGGGACCGCAACGCTTCTTGCCCAAGACAAAGATATCATCACCTTCTCGGTACATTGTGATAAGAACTTTCCGGCTAGAAAGCCCGAATCCGATATCGATCTTGCACTAGCAAAAGAAACGCAAACCGATGAGTACCTTGAAGCATTTAAAGCTATCCTGAATATTGCCCTGGCCCAGCACCAGCCTGACTTCATCATTTATGATGCCGGTGTTGATATACATAAAGATGATGAGCTCGGCTATTTCGATGTCTCCATCGATGGCATTTTCAAGCGGGATCAGCTGGTTCTCAGCCTCTGCGAGCAAAATGAAATCCACGTAGCAGCAGTTGTTGGAGGCGGTTATCGACAAGACCACCAGCAACTGGTCGAATTACACGCCCAGTTACTCCACGCTGCTATCGCGGTTTATCAACCCAATCGTGCATTCAGGCTATGACGCTGCCTGCAAGCAATATATGCTAAGCTCGCTTACGTTATTACGTAAAAAACAGCCCGACTTACAGTGAACAAGATCATTATGACAACACAAAACACAAAATCGCCTCTTGATGATGCTCCAGAAGAAATCAAACTGGCCGTAGATCTAATTTACCTGCTTGAAAGTAACGAAATATCACCAGAAGTTGCATTATCAGCCCTAGAGATTGTGACTCAGGATTTCAAGGCCAAACTGAATAAAGACAAGTAACCCCGCCTTAATTAAACAGTTATCTTCACGGTTTCCTGCAGCAGTTTATCTATCTCAAACTGCTGCACAGTACCTTGTGCTTATTCACTCATAAATACTCTTTTCATATTTCCTTGTACTCTATCATTAATAAAAAGCCCCAATAATCACAAATTCATCAACAACCAAAACCGTCAAAAAAACGTCTTTACGCTCAATAAAGCGCCAATTAAATATCCATTTTTCTTTCGCTGAAAAAATTAACCATAATATTGTTTTGTGCGATTTAACTTCGGATGAAATATATCTAGAATACTTCCGGCGTATATTATTATTAGAGCGCTAACTGCTTTAACAAATTTTAATTGTTTAATTCCACAATCAAGGAGTCCTCATGAAGAGGGAATTTAAAATAGCAGCACTTGCTGCAGCTGTTGCACTGTCAGGGTGTGCATCTGATTCTGCGTCGACAACGGCTCAACCTTTAGAAACAAACCAAGCTCAGGAACAAGTTGCCAATCAGATTGGTAATGTTAAGCAATCAATTGATTTAGCAGAAAAAAAACTTGAAGAAACCACTCAAAGTAAACTTGATTGGTATGCAACACTTCAAGTCCGTGATGCAAAAAATGCACTGGCTGAAGCAAAAGAATATTATGCAGAATATGCACAAGACCCAAGCCAAGCTAACAGCAGCAGCGGTTTCTTCAGTTCAACAACAAATATTGAAGCAACAGAAGAAAGCATTGCTTTATTTAATTCTCATTTAAATAAAGCGGAAGCTATTCGTTCTGAAGTAAAAACAGTATTAGAAGAAGCACTTAGCTACCGTGCCCAATTAAATAAAATTGACGCTATTAAATATTACCCAACAACCGCTAAGCAATTAGAGAAACGAATTAAAACTCTTGTTGACTACGTTGCTGATGAAAATGCAGAAAGAGCCATCAGTGGCCAGCCAGAGCTGGTACGTAAGCAGCGCGCCCTGGAAGTCCGCACAGTTACACGTATCTATCTGTATGATGCGCAAACGGAGCTTAATCGCCTGAAAACAGCTCGTATTAGTATGCATGCACCTGAAACGCTGGCTCAAGGTGCTGCAGCAGTAAAAGCCGCAGAAGCCTTTATTGCAGCAGAACCACGTGCAACCGCTCAGATTATCGATAAAGCCGACGAAGCGATGTTCTCTCTAAATCATGCGCAACAAGTCGCTAACGTCGTGAAAAAACTGAAGGCTATGCCTGAAAAAGACTATGAGCGTCATGTCCTGAGCTTCGAGAAAATTTTACTTAACGTTTCTCTGGCACTAGGTTCAGAAGATGTGCGTGACCAGCCAATCAGCCAGCAGGGCAAACACATTGTCGACTTCATCAAAACCAATCAGCAAGGTGAACAAGAGTCTGCTATTGCTCAACAAAAGCTACGTAGCAAATTGGGTGATGAAAAAGCACGTACCGCTATGCTTGAAAAGAAAGTAGCTGAACTATCAGCCAAGCTTCACACAGCCCAACAAGCGCCAGCCGTACTACCAGTACAGCCTGCAGCTCCAGTGAAAACAGCAACGGTTGCTGCTGCGCCAGTTGCGACTCAGGCGACTGTTCCAACAATCGCTCCTGAACCAGCGACAGTTGAACAACCAGCGACAGTTGAACAACCAGCAGTAGCTGAACAGCCAGCAGTAACTGAACAACCAACAGTAGCTGAACAGCCAACAATGGTTAAACAGCCTGCTGCAATTGCACAGCCAGTAGAGGCAACAACAGAAGCCGCTACAGCCCCTGCGGTACAAGGCTAATTACACCTTTAAAGCCTAACTATTTAATTGAGCGCCTTCCTCTCATAGGGAAGGCGCTTTTTTCTGTTTCATTCTTAAAACGAAATCCAATACACATTGCCATTCATGAGTAAAAATAACTCACTTCAAATGAAAGCATAGGGCCTTCCCCCTTCTCCGCAACAGCAAATAATTGCATTCCACAAGGCAAGCCATCTCTCGGTGAAACAGCCTGCTATTCAAAGAATGGAAAAAACGACCATAGGGTGATAACGCTTTGTTGAAATTACCTTGATCTTCAAACTATATGATGAAAGTATACTTTGAAAGCCAAGCTATAATAAATTCAAACTACTTTAATACGGAGCAGCAAGGTGCATTCACAATCATTGAAACAATGGCAGCATTCCCATGATTTCGTGTCTATCAACCCAAACGGGGAAAAACATACGTTCTGGGTATTATGGCTGACTGTCATTACTATGGTCGCCGAAATTACTGCCGGGACCTTATTCGGTTCAATGGCTTTACTGGCTGATGGCTGGCACATGGGCACCCATGCAGCAGCGTTTCTGATCACCATTTTTGCCTACCGCTATGCCCGCAAGCACACCAATAACAAGGCCTTTTCCTTTGGTACCGGCAAGGTCAGCGTGCTGGGCGGCTTCACCAGTGCCATCGCCCTCGGACTGGTAGCCTTGATAATGATGGTTGAATCCATCCAGCGGCTGTTCTCCCCCGAGACTATCCATTTCAATGAAGCCATCATGGTTGCAGTCATCGGCCTTATCGTTAACGTAGTCAGTGTTTTCCTGCTTAAAGACGAGCACCATCACGATCATGGACACGGACACGGACACGGACACGGACACGGACATGATCACCACCATCATCATGACCACAATCTGAAAGCCGCCTATTTCCACGTACTCGCAGATGCCCTTACTTCTCTGCTGGCTATAGTAGCCCTTCTTTTCGGCAAATATTACGGATTCAACTGGCTCGATGCCGTTATGGGGATTGTAGGTGCTGTCATCATTACTCGCTGGGCTTGGGGACTAATGAAACAAACCAGCCCAATTTTGCTGGACAGCAATATCGATGATGATTATCAGCAGCAAATCATCGAAGCACTTGAAATCGGCACAGATAACAAAATCAGTGATATCCATATTTGGAAGGTCAGTGCTAACCACTATGCCGCTATGATTTCACTGGTTAGCCATGAACCGAAACCCGTAAAGGATTACAAGCAATTACTGGTAAAATTCGATAAACTCAACCACCTGACCATTGAAGTAAACAGGTGTCAGGACGCACACTGACAACGGATTTTTAATGAAAGAGATTGAACAGTTAAACCACACGATCATTGAGTTTTACGAAAAACTTTCTTCCTGGGAGCAGTCTGTCGTCAGGGACAAAGGCTTTACCCTGCCTCAGGTTCACATCGTTGAAATTCTCGGTGTGCACGGTGCCATGCGAATGAAAGACCTGGCTGACAAAATCGGTGTTACAACCGGAACCTTAACTGTTCAGGTCGATAAAATGGTCAACTCAGACCTGATCCTGCGCCGTCCACATGAGTCTGACCGCCGCTCAATCCTGGTAGAGCTAACAGACAAAGGGCATGAGATGTACCAGGAACACGACAACCTGCACCTTGCCCTGACTCATGATATTACCGCTAAACTTGACGACACAGAGCGCCGTAATCTGCTGAGTTACCTGCAGAAAATGAACCATGAGTTCTAACCACGTTTTCTTCCAACAAAAAACGCAGGCTGAAACCTGCGTTTTTTTAATTGATTGAAGTTATTCAGCTTTGCTTGTATTTCGAAGGAAAGCGGTGAGCAATATCCGTAAACACTCCATCGACTCCCCAATTAAAGAGCTGGTTGGCACGAGCCAGATCGTTCACTGTATACACATTGATTTGGTAACCTGCCGCTTTAAAACGTTCGACCATTTCCTGCGTTAGATTATGATCTTCAGGATGGATATATTCCGCTTCACAAGCTTGCAGCACGGATTCCCAATCCTCTCCGAGGGTCGCACTTTCGAACAAACAGGCAACCTTTGTTTGCGGGCGTCGGTGCTTAAACTCAGCCAAAGCTAAATGGTTAAAGCTTGATACAATCAGCTCCCGCCCCGAGTCCAGTTTCTCCAGTCCGACAATCACGTTTGTCAGCAATTTATCGGTCATCCCCCAGCCTGCGGTACATGACTTTATTTCAACATTGATATTCATCTGATGCTTATTAACCAATTCAATCAACTGGTCAAAGGTCGGGATCGGCTCACCAATAAAATCATCATGAAACCAGCTCCCCGCGTCGATACCGGCCAGGTCTGCTTTATTAATTTGATACAAACTGCCACTGAGATCAGTACAGCGATCCAGTGTATCGTCATGGGATACCACTACAGTGCCATCAGCCAGGATGTCCACATCACACTCAATCCACTTGATACCGTGTTGCTGGCATAACGAAAACGCTGCCAGCGTATTTTCCGGTGCAATTGCAGACATCCCCCGGTGGGCAAATACTTTCTTCATTCAACCACACTAACCCGCATATCTTCTTCCACCTGCTGCATGGCATCCAGCAACTGATCCACATTAACTTCCTCAGGCACATCCACTAACAACTCGGCGATAAACAACGTCTTGCCAAGATCAGGGACACCAATCCTGTGGTTTTCGATTTTAACAATATCAATACCGATATCATCAAGGACATTGGTCAGGTCATTAACCAGCCCTGAACGATCGTTTGACTCAACTTTCAGCTTAAGCTGTTCAAATTTAGCCAGCGGCACAGGCTGGGGTACATCTATAATCCGCGCATTCAACTCAGGAAAGCGATTAAACTCATCCTTCAGCTGCTGCGCAGCTTCCACGGGTATATCAACTTTGATAATACCCACAATCTGGTTATCCAGACGGTTAATTTTACTGATTAGCCACTTACCACCTAATTGATGGGTTTTCGCAGCAAGCTGGTTAATTAATTGAGGGTGATCCTGACCCGCAATGGTAATTGTCAACTGAGTATTCATAAGCCGTTCCCTCTGTAAATACATCATGTATTAACGCATTGTAACCAGAAGAAAAATACAGGTTACCTATTGAGACTAGCAAGCAACCCGATATTGTGCAGTGACTCAGTTCATACTAACCACGCATAAAAAATCACACTTATGTGCTCAGTTTGCATATCACTGGCTTCCAAAAACCAATAAAAACCATAACGCCAGATACAAAAATGCCAGCCATTTTCATTGGCTGGCATTCTCTTTTTCTATCCGAATAACCTCAAGATACTGATCCAAAAAGAATATATTCGTTATAACAACTTTACTTAACTGGCAGTACGGTATTTTTCCAGGATATGCCCCAAAGACTGAGCTGCAGCCGAGAGTTCCTGCACCCCCGCCACTGACTGCTCAGTTGCAGAGCGGAGTACACTAGACTGATTACGAATATCATGCAGCTCAGAAGCAATATCATTCGCTACAGCTGTTTGCTGCTCCGCTGCTGTCGCAATCTGAGTACTCATATCCATCACCTGCTTGGCCGACTCGGCAATGTAATTCACATCACTACCAATTTCAGTGATCACCTCACGGCTCTGGTAAGCCTGCTCAAGTGTCTCTGCGGTGATCTGCGAGATCCCGTTAGTTTCAGCCTGAAGCTTGTCGATCATCGCCTGAATTTCTACCGTTGCCTGCTGGGTACGTCCGGCCAAAGTACGAACTTCATCAGCTACCACAGCAAAACCTCGTCCCTGCTCTCCGGCACGTGCCGCTTCAATTGCAGCATTCAATGCCAGTAGGTTAGTCTGCTCAGAAATCGCATTAATCGTCGTGATCACTTCATTGATCGCGGTCGCTTTCTCATTCAGGCTGCTCACCGTTGCTGACGCGGCATCCGTCTGCTCTGACAGCTTGGTTATCACCACAATGGCATTCTGCACTTTCTCGTTGCTCTGCTGGATTTTGACTGAATCCTGATCTGACTGATCCGATGCTTGTACCGCAATACCGGCAATATCTTTGGCCGATGCCGTCATCTCTTCCATTGCTGTTGCAACAGAATCCAAAGACACATACTGCTGGCTGATCTGCTGTTCGGAATTTTGTGCCTCCTGGCCAAATGTCGATGCTGTGCCCTGCAACGTCGCCGAGCTGCCCTTAACCGTTTCAACCAGCTCACTAATCGTATCCATCGTACGATCCAGCTCGAAACCAATCATTCCAAACTCGTCACGGCCAACATGGAAACCAAGGCGGGAAGTCAAATCACCCTCAGCAATACGGCTTGTCGCCTGGTGCATCACCCATAAGGCACCACCTAAGAAAGTCGCAAGCCAATAGCAAAGCAGGCCCATCGGAGCCAAAAGCAATAAGGAATAAATAAAGTGAGAGAAGGCTTGTGATTTAGCTTCGGCTTCCGCCTCGCCTACAGACTGAGTCAGCACGGCATAACCTTGGCCTGACATTGGTACCGCCACGGTCAAGACATCATTCTGACGTGACGCTCTTACGACATCCGTGACCAAACGGATATTCTGCTGCGCTAAAACCTGCGCTTGAGCATCATTACTTAACCCTGACGCCTGAATGGTATTTACCGCAGTCGTTACCTGTGCTTCAGCCCGCATCATAGATGCGGCCTCAACACGTTCCAGTGCAGAATAATAGTGGCTACCGGATACACCAACAACAATAGCGGTTATCGCTAAAAACAATAGCCAGAATTTGTCATTAACAGACATTTTGACGAACAGACGATCGATTGTCCTGAACTCAACTTCTCTCATCTTATTTCCATGTAAAAAGCCTAAAAACAGCATGTTAACAGTAACCTTGTAATTATTGTGATGCATGACCGAGGTTTTAGTGACAGAGAAAACAATAATTTCAAGGAATATCGACTGGGATCACAAATACGCCACAGCCATTATGAATCACTGTTAATAAGTAAAACCCGTGTTAACAGGAAAATGAGATAAATCAGAAGGTAATTAATGGAAGGTAAAGCAAGGGATCAGATAATAATATGCGGCCTTAAGCAGAAGCATGGCCGCATAAATAACTAGAACAAATTTCCAGCGGAACAAAGATTAGCGATAAACCCTTAGTACGGATTTACAGCTAACTTATCCCAATCAATTGTGAAGCGAACCTGTGCCTCGGTATAATGGCTCTCTGTACCATAGTCAGACCACGTACAAGCACCGCGAGTAAAACCTTCTTCAACCTGCTTCATGCCAGCACGGACAATCATCTCCGTTTTAGGCTCAGTGCCCTGTTCGATCTCAGGTGTAAACACATACTGGAACTTCGGCTTAAATCCGTAAATCAAGCGCGGAAGGTTTTCTTCCGGCAGCAAGTTCTCGTTATAACAATCCGTGTAATGGTAAACACCAGCCCATTTGCCATAGTACTGATAGTCGTTTGTGTATAACTGATTTAACGATGTCGTCCACTTCACACCTGTACCGCGTGTCATGCCTACCGAAGGTTTTACAGCCGTAACATAATCTTTGCTTGAATAGCGCGAGGTATATGCCACACCCAACTGACTTCCCAGCGTACCGGTAAAGTTTGGTGCCGCACCCGGTGTAGCCGTTGCAGTCAAACCAATTGATGGCGCAACGGTAGTTGTTGATACAGAAACATCATTAGTTTCATTTTGCGGAGAGTAGTCATCACCGAAAATTGGTGTACCACCGGCCTGGTAGATGCTGTAGTCAAACGCAACTGGATAATTTTGCGTAAAACGGGCAAGCAATGGCGCATCATGGATCAGCTCGACACCTGGTTTGCCTGGCACATAACCACTACCTAGGGTCACTACACGCGCAGCTTTTTTCCCGTTGTTTGAATTGTGGAACAGCTCAACCAGCAATTTCATTTGCACCCGGCTGCCACGGAAAGCATACGGGAAAAGTTCAGGCTCGCTTTCGAACTTAACCTCAAAACTCTTCTTTACGTACCCGTTCAAACTAACGTCGTCAACAATAATGCTCTCAACAACCTCAGAGGCTGAAACAGACGCTGTCGCTGCTGAAAAGCCCAAAATAACAGGCATCAATATTTTTTTATTCATTATTCATCCGTCCTATGGGAACAGTCCCAGAACCTAACAGCTTGATTAAAATGCATCAATACAGGCACGAACAGGACAGACCAGTATAAATACAGCTGAAAAATACAGCTACAAACACCCCCCTAAACACCCAGAGAAATAACGGCAGGACTCACCATACCCGCAAGGGATAATCAAAAAAACAAAAGCCCTTTGAGATACAGTGAGGCGATACATTGCACAGATCGTCCAAATGAGAATAATTGTCAAAAACTTGATCTTGCTCTGATAATTATATCAATATACTCATGATGCATGCTCACTCTTTAAACAATTAAAATAATGCCAGCACAAACAAACTCCTTCCTCAATATTGTTACTGCACCCACCAAAGCGCAACAACTACGACACATTTGCGACAAATGTAGCAACAATCAGTAATCGCTATCTACGAACAATCAAAGATATGCGACTAGGCTCACTGACATTTACTTTCTAAATCAAGACTATAATCGGCGCGCCCTGAATCAGGCCGCGCTTTTCTGCCTTGCAGAAAAGGTATTCGGTATTGGATAAGAGATGTTGTAACCATGATTTACCTTGATCACGCAGCCACCAGTAACCCTAAGCCCGCCTCCGTTGTTGATGCAATGACCCATTTCATCAGCCATGGTTGCGCAAATCCCGGACGGGCCAGCCACCCGTTGGCCAATGACGGTGCCCGACTGATCTTTCAAACACGGGAAAGACTGCTCAGTTTTTTCCATGCAGAAGATTCTTCGCAAGTTATTTTCACCAGCAATATTACAGAATCACTGAACCTAGCACTCAAAGGGTTACTAAAAGCCGGAGACGAAGTGATCGTCAGCAGCATGGAACACAACGCCATGATGCGCCCGCTGCGCCAACTGGAGCAAAACGGCATCACAGTTACGGGCATTCCCTGCGACTCTGAAACCGGGCTGATCGATGTCAAAGACATTGCTGCCGCCATAACACCGGCAACAAAACTGATAGCAATCAACCATGGCTCCAACACGTTTGGCACCCTACAGCCAATTGCAGATATCGGCAGGTTTTGCCGGGAGCAAAACCGTCTGTTTCTGGTCGATACCGCCCAGACAGCCGGTTCCATTCCAATAGATATGAACGCTGCCAATATCGACTTTCTTGCTTTCACCGGCCACAAAGGACTGCTTGGCCCTATGGGGATCGGTGGCCTGCTCTTAAATTCACGAGCACAAGAAGCTGGCCTGACGCCGCTCATTACCGGCGGCACCGGCAGTAATTCAGAATTGGAAATCCAACCGGACTTTCTGCCTGACGCACTTGAAAGCGGGACTCCTAATCTGCCCGGCATTGCCGGTTTAAATGCTGGTATCAGCTGGCTGGAAGAACAAGGTGTGGAATCTGTCCGTCAACATGAGCAGCAACTGACAAAACAGCTGCTTGAAGGGCTAAATACCATCCCCGGCGTAAAACTATTCGGCCCGACAGCTGAAATGCCGCGTGTCGGTGTGGTTTCACTGATTATCGAAGGCAAGGACAACGGTGAAATCGATGAAATGCTGGCCTATGACCACGAAATTTACTGTCGCACCGGACTGCACTGCTCACCTGCTTCACACAAGACCATGGGTACCTTCCCTGACGGCACAATCCGCCTGAGTGTCGGCGCATTTACAACAGCCGATGACATTAGTCAGGTTATCACTGTGATCGAGCAAATCGCTTCACATTAATCATTAAAAGTTTGGTGACTGGCACCAACTTTCATAATTCATATAAGAAACAAAGGAATGCAATGATGGCAATGAGCAATACCGCGGTACAACCACCACATCCTCAAAGCCCCGACACTTCAGCTCTCGACTATTTCAAAAGCGCCATCTCCGATGAGATCCGCTATGTTTCGGAGCAAAAGGCCGCAGGACGTGGCATTGTCGGCTTCTATTGTGAATTCACTCCGCGCGATCTGATCCTCGCTGCCGATGCGGTGCCTATCTGCCTGTGCGGCACCAGCCAGAATACCATCAGTCATGCCGAAACTCTGTTACCTGCCAACCTGTGTCCGATGATCAAATCGTCTTTCGGCTATGCCCTGACAGGCGGCTGCCCGCTGCTCAATGATTCCGACCTGCTAGTTGCGGAAACCACCTGCGACGGCAAAAAGAAAATGTATGAAGTTCTTTCGCGTGACAAAAACATGCATGTGCTTGAGCTAACCCAAAAGCCGAACGAAGAGCGTGCTTTCAAACATTGGCTGGCTGAAGTGGAAGAGCTGAAGGAAAAACTGGAACAAACCTTCCAGATCAAAATCACCGAACAGAAATTACGTGATGCGATCAAAGCCATGAACGAAGAACGCCGCCTGATCCTGGCTATCCAGAAACTGGGTAAGCACAAACCTTCGATCGTTTCCGGTTATGAAGTTGCCCAGACACGTTATCGTGTTGCCGGATACGACCAGCATCAGGAGCAGATGAAAAACTTCCTGACCATGGCACAAGAACGAATCAATCAGGGTTATCAAGCTGCCCCTGTTCACGCACCTCGCATCCTGCTGACCGGCTGTCCTACCGGACATGGCACAGAAAAGCTAATTGAGATTATCGAAGAGTGCGGCGGTGTTGTCGTTGTTCAGGAAGCCTGCTCCGGTATCAAAGGCGTCTATGAAGAAGTCTCCGAACAGGGTGATCCACTGGAAGCCATCGCTCGCAAGCACTTCAATATCCCCTGCTCCTGCATGACACCGAACCAAAAACGAGAGGAGATGCTGCGCACTCTAGCCCGAGATTATCAAGCCAATGCTGTTATCGACTTGGTATGGCAGGCCTGCCACACCTACAACGTTGAATCTGTCCTGATCCATGATTTCGTACGCAATGAGCTGGGACTGCCGTACATGAAAGTTGAAACCGATTATTCAAGCTCGGACCGTGAACAGCTCAAGGTCCGCGTACAAACCCTGTTGGAGCTAACCCAATGATCACATGTGGCGTCGATATCGGCTCAAGAACCATCAAACTCGTTCTCTTTGATGGCAAGAACATCCTTGATTCTGCCGTTACCTTAAGTGGCTCCGCGCCGCAGGAAAATACCGAGCGAACGTACCTTGAAATGCTTGCCGCCAATCATATGACCCGATCAGACGTCGCAATGACGATTGCCACCGGTTACGGGCGGAACTATTTCGAGCTGGCCGATAAAGCCTCGTCGGAAATCATCTGTCATACTGCCGGGGTGGCCTTCCTTTGTCCGAACGTCAGAACAATTATTGATATCGGCGGGCAGGACTCCAAAGTCGTACAGGTATCCGAACAGGGTAAAGTGGCCGACTTTGTCATGAATGATCGCTGCGCCGCCGGAACCGGTAAGTTTATCGAAATGGTGGCTCACACCCTGAATATGCCTGTCGAAGAAATCGGCCAGGCGGCATTGTCCTGCGATGAGATCTGCGAGATCTCATCCATGTGCGCCGTCTTTGCCGAATCCGAAGTCATCGGCCTGTTGCACCGTGGCATTCCAGCCGAGGTAATTCTACGCGGCGTATTCCGCTCGGTTGCCAAACGCGTCGTCTCACTCGGGCGTAAAGTGGGATTCCATGGCCAGATTGTCTTTACCGGCGGGGTGGCACAAAATCCCGGCGTACTGGAAGCCATCCGTACCCAAGTCGGTGATCCAACCATTACAACGCCCCGCAACCCGCAACTGACCGGAGCTTTGGGCGCAGCGATTATTGGCCAGCAGACCGTATCGCAAAATCAGTAACAGGAAACATTATGACAGCGTCAGCAGTAACGGCGATGGATTACATCGTCACCTTCACCTCCAGCCACTTTGCGCTAAAAGCTGAAAGTGCACTGAAAAAGGCAGAGATGGCACCCCGCCTGATTTCAGCACCACGAGCAATCAGTTCACAGTGCGGCTTTTGCCTCGTACTGGAAAACTGCGACTGCCAGGATCTGGCCGCAAAGCTGAAACAGCTGACCGTAGCCTTCACCCACATCTATACAAGACAACTGATCGATGGAGTAAAACATTATGCACAACAAAATTGATGTTCGTGGTATCAACCAGGATCAAGCCCTTACTCTTCTCGAGCAGGCATTAAAGGCAGAAGAACTGGCTTCGCTGGAAATCCTCAGCTCAGAGCAAGAAAACACCACAACGCTCATCAAAGCCCTGACTCAGCATGGCGCTACCTGTGAAGTGCTTCAGGCAGAAGAAGGACAAACCATTATTGCCACCTTTGCCGGCGAACAAATCATGAAGCAAAAATCTTATGTCGTAGGCTCTGATACTTTAGGCAAAGGCGATGATGTGATAGGTCACAAATTGATGAATGCCTTCTTCAATGTCAGTTCCGACTATGAGCAGGTTCCGGCATCTATCTTCTTCATGAACACCGCCGCCAAACTGTGTGTGGAAGGGGCTGATGCACTAGCCGCACTACAAAAGCTAGAAGAAAAAGGCACTGAGATTATCGTCTGCGGCACCTGCCTGGATTTCTTCGGTATCAAAGACAAACTAGCCGTAGGTCGTATCGGTACCATGCATGATCTGATCGGCATCTACCACAAACAGGAAGAAGTCATCAGCCTGTAGAGTTGTTCGATATAAAACAACCATCTACGAACAAAAAACTGCAAAAACAAAAAAAGCCGCCTCCCCGAAAGGAAACGGCTTTGATTTTATTTCAGTCTTTCAACCTGATGTTAATTAAAGCTTAAGCTATCGCGCCTTTGCCGTTAGTGACATCAGCCCATGCTGTTGTCACTGCAACGCGAGACTTGCTGTCCAGGTTGTCGATAAAGCCATTGTCACCGGCAGTCGGTGAAAAAGAGCTCATGGCCTGAACCAGCGCATCAACGGCATTGTCAGACAGTGCCGTGTATTCACGTTCACCGGCTGCATCTTTCTCGCCCATGCCAATAACCAGTTCAGCACGATTACCATTGAAGTAATCTGCAAACGTCACAGCACCTACGCTTTCGAACTGGTCCTGAACCGTATCAGTACTATCATCACGCAGAACTGACAGTTTCAGATCATAACCACTGCGTTCGAACCATAGGTTCTGCCAGTTAACACCGTTGAAGACGATGTTATCTTCACTGCGGATATCTTCTACCAGATTGTCGATCACATCGCCGCTCACAACAAAGCTGTCAACGTCTTCGCCACCCTTAAAGGTGTTCTGGTAGCCGCCAAGCACCATCAGATCACGGCCTTCGCCGCCGTCAAACTGGCTGAACTTGGAGATCGCGGCTGCGATCAGGTGATCATCACCTTCACCGCCGTTCAGCACCGCATGGTAGCCCATCAGCTTAACAACATCGTTGCCTGCGCTGCCGTTAACCCGGTTATTGTTACCGAAGACATTGGCAAAGTCGTTACCGCCGCCCAGCTCAACCTGGTTATTGTTACCGATAGTTACCGAGTAATCCTGATCATCACCGGTATCGACACGGTTGAAGTTACCGGATGTCACCACATAGTCCTGGCCGGTTCCGGTATTGATCTCGCCACCTTCACCAAACACAAACGACTTGTCATTACCCGCGCCCATAAAGACATGGTTGATACGTCCGGCAACCACCGCCGTATCATTGCCGTCACCGCCAAACATCATGTTTTCACGCCCCATCAGGACACCCATGTCATTACCTTCACCGCCGGTGAAGATGTTGGATGTACCCGTAGCGTAATACACGTCGTCACCGCGACCGCCCCAGAAGTTGTTGTTATCGCCAAGGTAGGCACCCAGATCCTTGCCGTCGCCGCCCCAGTTGAAGTTGTAGTTACCCAGTGAAACGTTGATGTCACCATCACCTTGGAGATGACCGCTGTTACGAAGGAAGTCAAACGTCTGCTCCTTCATATTCAGCAGATCAGCCGTCAGGTTCTCCTTCAGGTTAGTCACCAGCGACGCCATTTCGTCCTGCTTATCCTGGCTGAAAATCGTTGCAAACAAGTTCGGCAAGTTAAGAGCATTAAAGCCAAATGCGCGCTCCTGCTCTGAACTGTCAGCCTCAGACTCAGCAGCCGACCTTTCCGGCACAGCTGCTTCGACAGTTTCGCCATTAACCGATACAGAGGACTTTTCTTCTTCCCCTTCCGGCGCTGTTTCTTTCAGGCCGTGGGTCTCGGCAAACGACTGGATACCTTCTGCACCCATGTCGATACTCGATTCCAGGCTGTCCAGCAGTTTGCTTGGATCAACAAAAGACTGCAGCTGATCACCACTGAACTCGCCAATCACTTCCAGCATCTCTGTCAGGATCGCCACGCCATCCACGGCTTCGCCATTGCGCGACACAATATGGCCACCAGCGCTGTAGTCTACGCCAAAGATGTCGCCCAGTGTCGTATCAGCACCAACACCAGCCAGTTTACCCAGCAGCTTGTTCTTCAACTGACGAGGCAAGTCTTCCGGGTTGTAGGTGAACGTCGTCTTGGCCTGGCCCGTTGCTGAGAACTGTTGGGTCATCAGGCCGAACAGTGAACCCAGGTTAGTATCCAGAATAGACTGAATGTTGTCACCGAACATGAAGTTCCAGTTACCTGTCGTCACTTGAATATCGGCGCCCTGACCGCCTACCGCAAAGTTGAAGGCCAGCTTCTCATTTGCCTGACGGAACTTGTCCGCTCGGCTCATCTTGCTGGTGTCAGTGTCACCATTACCGCTCAACCACTGGTTGTACTGCTTGTTCAGCGCCGCTTCGGTGTCACTCTTCAGGCCACGGCTGCTGCGTTCATTCTGTGAGTCCAGCTCAACCAGTGTGGTGTAATCCACGCTGCTGGTCTGATCCAGGCCCGACATATCGTTAACGAATTTCTCCGCGCCAGACAGCGTCCATTGCTGCTCCTGAGCAGCCAGCCAATCCTGACCTTCACCTGAGCGGGCAATGCCCTGCAACACACCAGAAATACGCGATGCACCATCAAACGGATTAACCATTGGTGGTGTCGGGATCGACTTGTCAGCCATCACGATAAGATCATTACTGCGGCCCATGTTGAAGCTCACATTACGATTACCGATGAACATCTGAGCGCCTTCCAGCGCCTGGTAGCCTGCCATGTCAAAACTGTGCTTGCTGTCGCCGTTACCAACGTGAACCATCACATTGTTATCACCAAAGGCCAGCGACTTAAAGCCACCGTTACCAACCTTGATACCCAGATTCGAGGTTCCCCAGTTCACAGCAGTGAACTCACCATTACCGACATTCACCTGAATGTTGCCAGAATAGCTAAGCTTGCTGTCAGAACCGCTTGATGCTGTATCCTGCGCGTTTTTGCGTTTTTCCGGTGCCGTAAAGACATCGTCATTATCAGCAATTGCGCCACGATCAGGTGCATCGCTGTCACTCTGGCCAACACGGGTAAGATCAATATCGCCTTCCGCGATTCCATTACGGATCGCTTCTTTGCGAGCGACGACTTCACCCTGCTCGTTCCAGCTCAGCACGACCTTGTTATCAGTCAGCTTATGAGCCCACTGGTCGTTGGCATCACGGGTATGCTTACGGCCTGTCGAGTCAACAGCCACTTCAGTGCTGCGGGCTGACACATCGCTGCGGATACCCTGCTCATCCATCGCTGTAACAAAGCGGCGGGCAAAGCCTTCCTGCTTATCGTCACTGACCAGTGAACAACCGGCGATGCTGATATGCTCCGGCTTGCTGGTGATATTTTCAGCCTGACTGAAGTCCTGATTAAACTTCTTGTTGAATTCGGTCAGCTTAGCCGCCAGTTCATCAGCACTGTAGCCACTCAGGTGCGTGTTGTTGTTCTCGGACTCATCACGACCATGACCCACTACCTGCCAGCGCAGTTTGCCTGCCAACTGAGATGGATCACCGTAAACCACACGGTAGTTACCATCAGCATCAAGCTGAACCACCACACTGCTTTCCGGGTGCTTACCAGCCAGATTCGCCGCCGCTTTCGCTGCTGCCGGATCATTTTCGGTCTGGATAATCACCTGGCCGTCAAAGCGGGTTTCACCGCCGTCAGCCTTCGGCGTTACAGCTACCTGTTCCCAAGACTCAACATCTTGGTTGTTAGCCTTACTACTAGTACCAGCCAGCGCCTCTTCCTGACCAGGTGTTTTCGCACCTTCGACAACGTCAGTACCGACAGGCTTCTTCATTGGAGTACTGTCAAACACCGGCAGATCAAGAATGCCCTGCATTGTTGTTTTGTCACCCAGTGTCGGCTTATAGGTCGCCAGCACACTGCCGTCCATAACAACGACACGGTTGAAGACCACTTCACCCGCTTCATTCTTCGCCAGCCTATAGCTCTGAGCCATGTTCAGATCTGACTTACCGAAGAAACGGTTCAGGTAAGCGCCGAACTTATCTGCTGATGAGAACTCGACAACACCGGCATTCGGATCGTAGAAACCGTAAACACGGTCTTCACCACTGCCTTTGGCCCATACTGCCATTGCGTGTCCCGGCGCATCCAGCTCCAGCAATACCGGCTGACCGTCGGCTGCACTGTCGGTGATCTTGTCAACAACTCCGTTCACCGTCAGCGCCTGCTTACCTTCGAGCTTTTCCTGCCACACTTTGATGGAGGTTTCGTTCATCGGATTCTTGGCATGAAGAGCGGCAAGGCTGCCCAGAAGCTTACCAGCATTGGCTCGTTCTGTTTCAGAGTAAAGATCGGGATTGCTCAGTACCGCCGCGGCGGAATACAGCTTCTCCAGCAACTTGCCGGCAACCCCTGCCTGACCATCATTTTCAAGCTGCTTCGCCACCAGAACCAACTTGGACAGCGGGTCGCAACGACCACCAAAACCATCATTCGACAGGTTCAGCAGTAACAGTTGTGGTGCCAGCTGTTCACTTGCCTTGCTATCAGCCATACCGGCAGAGGCAACATCACGGAACAGGCGGTTAAACTTCTCAACCTTAGGCTGGAAAGTGACCTTCAGAGCACGGCTTTCAATTTCCCATGCAAGGGCACCTTTCTGCTCTGCCGTCCAGTTACCTTTAACCAACAGGTCGACCAGCTGATTGATGCTCATATCCGAACGGAAGCCATCAACCACCTGATCGGCATAACCTTGCTTGTAACCACCCAAGAAGTCTTTTGTGGCACGGATATCTTTAGCTTTGCCTGGTTTAGAGTTATCAGGTTTGAGCGCTTCGCCATAGCGTTGAAGATCGCTCTTAATACCTTTCAGAACTTCGATACCACCATCCTGTGACTTAGCGTCGAACAGACCAGAAACAATCTGCCCTGCATACTGGCTCATCAGACGATTGCTTGCTTCATGGCCGTAGAACGTCTGCTCACCCGTCACGTTATAGCCGGCAACGGTGAGCTTGGCGCGCATCTTCTCGCCTTCAGTGCCCAGACCTTCATTGTCGGTCAGCAGCATGATTGGCGTCTCTTTCGGCAAGCCTTTCAGGTTCTTCTCAACCGAGAACTGACCATTAACCACCTTAGACAAGGCTCCTACAATACCCGCCGGGTTTGGAACCTCATGACCGGTAATTGCCTTGGTCATGCTCGGCATCGGACGATCCAGCAACAAGCCGGAAACAGCTTTGCCATTCTGAGCCGCATAACGCGCCAGATCTGCCGCGATCGGGCCACCCATTGAGTAACCGTGGATGATGATATTGCTAGGGTCGATACCTTTGTCATTCACCAGGTAGCTGAACATGGTGCGGGCATCCTGATAGAGGCCTTTTTCGCTCGGACCACCATCACTTTCACCGTAACCACGCATGTTAACAGCCAGCATATCCATGCCCTGTTTCTGGTAATGATTACGGATGGCACTTGCCTGCTCTTCAGCTGAAGAACCAGAACCATGCAGGAACAAGACGACTTTCTGCGATGCTTCAGAATCCTGCTCACCCGCTTGCGCTGTTTTGCCGTGATGGAAATACCCCGTCAATCGGCCAGAATCACCTTTCAGCGTCACCTTATCCGATTCACCTTTTGTCACAGCATGATCAAGTAGCGCCTGGGTGATCTCACCGGTATTCCGGCGATCTTCTTTGCTGCCATACAGCTCATCATTTAAGAATCGGGTCAGCGGACTGAGTGAGGATTTATCACAAGCCGGTGTGCCATCATTATCAATCGCTACCGATTCATTCATCAGCTCACGCTGGTGCTGACGCTTACCACCAAGCGCTACCAGCTCCTCTGATGCGGAATGAGCATGCTCTTTGTAGAACTCGAGTGTTTTCTCAAAGGCATTGTCCAGCGCAGTGCGCACAGCACCCTCGGAGTCAGCACCGACCAGCTCTACCAGATCCTGATAGTTGGCGGTATAGCTTTCCAGTACCGCTTTGCGATCATCGCCGGTTTCCTGAAGCGCCTTATACACAGCCAGGCTCTCGTTGACCGAGTGACCGCCATCAAAGACCAGGAACGCCAGGGTGTTCAGGTACGCCTGATCAACAGAGAACCCTGGATTCTTGCTCGCAAGGTGCTGATTCAGGTGCATCATGATGTTGGTCGAACCCGATGCGCCCGTCACTACCGACAAACCATTGTTCAGAGCATTGCTTTCAAAGGTTGTCTCTTTGCCCGGAGTAAGAATTCGGCCATCGGCCACACTGCGGCCTTCCTGGAAGTCCTCGTAGGCATCACCTTTCGGCTGGTAGTGAAGCGCTGTACCGTAGTCACTGGTTTTCTTCTCAATCAGGTTAACCTGGTTTTCACCATCAACACCTGTTGAGATCACAGCACTGGTTGAACGAGCCTTAGTGATCACATTCTGATAGAAGCGATCGCCTTCAGCTTTCCATGGTGCCATTTCCATACCCAGACCAGGAGTAATCGCCATTTTCACCGCAAGGAAAGGGACTTTGATCACCCCGAAACCATCATCAACTTGCATCATCATAGTTTTGAAGTTGTCGTAGTTCGGCGTTTCAAGAAATTGAGTCAGGGTCGGCACACGGCTGAACCATGGACGCGCGTCCTTGTTGACCGCTTTGGCGAACGCTTCCATTTTCTTCTGGATACGCCCATCACGCAGGGCGTCATCTGCCGCATCCGGTAGCAGGGTATGCATCCACTCATCGAAATCGTTAACCAGACTGGTACCGATCTGAACCGAGGTATTGATAGCCTGCTCTGTCGGTGTTTTCACCAGCTCATGGGCAATTTCAGAATCGAAACGACGGCCAAACAAGTTATCGAGGTACTGACCTGTTGTTTTTTCTTTCTGTGCATCAGATAGCAACTTACCAGCCAGCGTTTGCAGCTCTGGATGAGCCGCCAGCTTATCATGAGCCTCGCTAAACAGCGCAACAGCACTCTCTTGAGTTACGTTACCGTTCATCCATAGCGCCTTGGCTTGCTCCGCCAGCTGGCTGATTTCACTGACATCAGCTTCAGCAACATTGACCTGCCCTAGCTTATAAACGAACTCAACAATGCTCTCGCTCTCGGTTTTCGCCGCTTCACGCTCCGACGTTGAATTCGTCTGGGTCGGTGAAACCACTTCAAGCGATTGCAAGCGGCTGATCTCGTCTTCTGCCAGCGGTTCAACCAAACCAGCTACACGGCCAATACCGTCAAATACCACCTTGGACTCAAACGCTTCGGCAGCTTTCGGATCGATTGCAATACCAAAGACATCAGCGTCCTTAGCACGGCTTGCCTGAATATGGCTTTGCAGCGACACAATCTCAAACTGCAGTGGCTTAACCAGCTCGCTGCGCTGGGCAAACTCATTCGGATTTTTTTCCTGCCACTTCTGTAGCGCCTGCTCCAATGCGGCAAGGTTATCTTCAGATGGCATACGCTGAACATACTGAATGTTACGACGAACCGCTTTCAGCTCCTTACTTGGCAGATCCGTTGAAAGCTTGCCAAGGTGACGCTTAGTCGAGTCGATAAAGCTGGTGTCATCTGCATCCAACAGTAAGAAACCGAACCCGTCGACAGCTTTCATTACTGTCCCCGACGCATCAGCCACATCCCCCAGCGCTTCCAGGTTCACACCTGAAATCTCCTGACTCTTACGTCCCAGAGCATCAGCCCCGCTCGCGTTAGGTACAACAATGCTATTGGTCTGTGCCTGCGTGAACATAGAGGAAATAGTTACCCCTGCGTCGCGTGAGCGAGTACCAGCATTAATTTGCAGCTGGTTAACCGCTTCCTTCGCTGCTTCCAAAGCTTCCTGCTCTTCTTCTGTCAGGCCTTCTTCTGTCAGATCTTCGTTGAATCTTCCATCAGCCTCAGCTTGAGCTTTAGCATCGACATGGCTTGCCGTTTCACCTGCTCCCTGAACATCGTAGGCGTTGCCAGCCAGCTCACTACCTACGGCACCTTCGCGCTCAGGGCGATCGCCTTCATTTTGCTTCGCAGCTTTTGCATCTGCCTGCGCCTGAGATGCTTTGCTCTCGGCAGCAGCACTGTCGCGCTCACCACGAGACTGCGCATCATCAGATGCACTGTGGGCATCGCGCTCAGCCTGCTCGGCACGTTCTTGCTGAGACAATGCCTCTGCTTTACGAGCCTCTGCATCTGCTTTGGCATCGGCAATGTCCTGCTCGGCTCCTGCGCGGTTCTGTTCACCTTGTGCAACACCGGCTTCTGATTTAGCTACCGCCTCTTTTACATTTTTCTGGTTATCTGCAATCGCTGTCAAAACCTGTGAAAGGTATTCATCAGAAACATCTTTCATGTTATCCAGTTGCCCTTGAACACCATCAAGGATGCCGCCGGCAAAGTGCTCGCGCCAGCTGTTACCGGATTTGCCTTCATAATCAGCATGGTTATTCAGCGCATCCAGGCCTTGAGCCATTGCGGTCAGCTCTTCAGTTACCGCATTGGCTTCATCCTTCACTGCATCGCGATGTGCATGACCGTTATTTTCCAATGCATCCTGATCAGTAGATTCAAGCTGAGATTGCGAACCTGACAGAGCAACCAGTTGTTTTTCTTTTTCCTGCTCCAGGCGCTGACGGTCTGCTTCTGCGCGCTCTTTGTCGCCCATCGCATTTTGTGCGGCTTCATTCTGCTCGGCATGTTCGCTGACAGCATTGGCATGTTGTAGCATCTCAGATTTCGCAACGACGTTATCCAAGATATAACCCAGCCCATCATTATGGCCTGTGCCTTTAAATTCAATTCGGTTACTGCCGGCCTGTGCCGTCAGTTTCAATGTTTTTTGCTGCCAAGCCGACTCATCGCCAGAGGTTGAGAATACAACATTACCGTTCCAGATAACCTCTATGCCATTGTCAGCTGAAATGCCTTCGCGCTTCGCAAAATCGAAGCTCAGTGAAATGACCTCGCCATCAGCCAGGTTCTGAATATCTTGATAGATGGTGGTATTTGTGTGCGTTGCCAGCTCAGTAACTCGAGAACCATGACCAGTACTATCAACACCATATACGTTCGCGGCGTAATCCGCTTCAATACCGTGGGTTGACTGCCAGCCGTGTCGACCTTGCTCAAAGCCACCGTTAGTGATTAAGTTTGGATTTTGCTCTGTATCCGGCGCGTCTTCGACATTAAGGTCACTACGCATCAGATCCAGTTCCGGCGTCTCAACATCAGTCACACTGCTGCTCAGGCTATCGCCAAGATCAGTGCTGACTTCATCGATTTCATCCATATTGAAGCCATCGATTGAAGAGACTTCTGCCAGATCAATCGCGCCTTTACCCTTGCGGGAACCCGAAGCTGTGGCGTCATCACCCTGAACCAGGTGATTGATTGCCTGACTACCGCCGACACCCAGTACGGTCTGCTTGATGTTGTCGAACAGTGCGGACAGCTTATTGCTATCGGTGTTGCTCGATGCCACAGCAAGACTATAGAAATCGCCGTTACCAATCTTGATAGCCACGTTGTTCTGCGCATAAGAGGCATTGATGCCCAAGCCGTCACCGACGTGGATATTGGCGTTTGCCTTACCTTTCATCACCGCAACATTGAGGCCGTCACCGACTTTGGTATTGACGTTAAACTTGCCCCAGGCCACGTTAACCGAAATACCGTCACCGACTTTGGTGTTGATATTGGCGTCGCCGTATGCCGCCGTCACACTCAGGCCGTTACCGACCGTGGTAGTGATATTCGCCTGGCCTTTCGCTGCGGTCACCTGCATACCATCACCCACTTTGGTCACGATATTGCCCTTGCTCCACAACGCATTGAAGCTGTCACCATTACCCACCTGGGTAACGATGCTGGCATCACCTTTCGCCAGCACCACATTACGGCCGTCACCGACTTTGGTGATCACATTCGCCTGCCCCCAGGCACCGGTATAGTCATCACCATTACCGACATGAGTAACGATGTTGGCTTTGCCCTGAACAACGGACACTTCCTGGCCGTCACCGACCTTAGTGATCACGTTGGCTTCGCCCTTGGCGAAGTTATAACGGTCACCGTCACCGACATGAGTAAACACGTTAGCATTACCCCAGCCAGCATTGATGCCCAGTCCGTCACCGACTTTAGTGATGATGTTCGCCTTGCCTTTGGCAAAACCGATCGTCGCGCCGTCACCGACGTGGGTCATCACGTTACCGACTTCAGACAGCAGCAGGCCAACCGTTGTACCTTCGCCGACCTTAGTCAGGATATTGCCTTTACCAGCCAGAACCGCGGCTGTGGTCGCATCACCGACATGAGTCACTACGTTCGCTTTAGCCGCGGCTACCACGCCCATAAAGTCGTCGCCAACCTTGGTCACGATATTCGCTTCGCCCAGCGCCAGTACCCCTGTCAGACCATCACCAACATGGGTCATGATATTGGCTTTACCGAACATTGCAGCCAGTGTCGTACCATCACCGACCTTAGTCATGATGTTTGCTTCACCGGCAAACATACCAATACTGGTGCCGTTACCGACATGGGTCATGATGTTCGCTTTACCGACCATCAACGCCGCCGTCAGTTCATCACCGACTTTGGTCATGATGTTGGCCTGACCAATCATCGCAGCAAAGGTTGAGCCATCACCAACATGGGTAAAGATATTGGCATTACCGACCATCGCCGCCAACGTCATACCGTTACCGACCTTGGTCGCAATATTGCCCTTAGCCAGCATTAAGGCTACCGACATACCGTCACCGATATGGGTAAACACATTGGCCTCTGCCACCATCAGCGCCAGTGCATTACCGTTGCCAACCTTGGTAAATACGTTGCCCAAACCGCCCATCAGCGCCCAGGCGTCACCTTCACCAACATGGGTAAAGATATTACCGGCACCAACCATAGCAGCGATCGATGTACCGTCACCGACTTTGGTGAAGATATTGCCTGCCGCCCCCATCACACCGAGGGTCTGGCCGTCACCGACATGGGTCAGCACGTTACCGATACCCAGCATCACACCGGTCGTGTTACCGTTACCGACCTTGGTCAAAACATTAGCACCACCGACCATCACACCAGTAGTCGCACCGTCACCGACATGCGTCAGTACGTTGGCACCACCACCCATCACAGCCAGCGCATCCCCCTTACCTTTCTTGGTCAGGATATTCGCGCCGCCAAGGGCTACCGCTGTCGTATCGGAAGATTCGTCATCACCGCTGATATGAGTGATGACGTTAGCACCGCCAAGCATGCCGGCGATCAGATCACCACCACCAATTTTCGACAGCACATTGGCGCCACCGGCAAGCACAGAGGCAATATCGCCATTACCCATCTGGGTCATAACGTTAAAACCACCGGCAGCCATCCAGGTCGCGTTACCATTGCCCACCTGAGTATGGGTGTTGTAACCGCCCAGCATTGCCACTTGGCTGTCACCGTTGCCTTTGTGTACCGAGATATTGCCGTAAGCCAGCAGGTGCGCCAGGTATTGACCGTCACCAACGCGCACAAGCACGTTAACCGCACCACCGGCTGTCACATCCATCTTGCCTTGCTGACTCTGGTGAACCAGCACGTTAGCCAGACCGACACCACGGAAGGTCAAATCACCCAGCTCACCGCTCTTGACGATAACGTTGGCTGCACCGCCACCAATAAACTCGGTGTCACCGAACTTAGAGCTGTGCTGAATAACGTTGGCAATACCGCCGCCACTGAAGTAGACGTTACCGCGAGTGACGTTGGAATTAATGACATTGCCGCCACCAGCGCCTTCAAAGCGAACATCACCGGAGCTCTCGCCGTCAACCTTCGCTGACTCAACCAGTGCCTGCTCACTGTATTCCTGCATCTGCTCAACATGTTCAGATGTGCTGCGCACCGCATTAACGCTATATTGCAACTCACTCAATGAATAACCACCGGTTCCCATCTCGTGGTAACCGTTAGCGGTTGAAATATCAGCATTGGCCAGATCAGCCATATGGTCGCCAGTTTTGTACCAAGCCTTAGCCAGATACTTCAGCTCACCGGTTTTCTCATCATTAGCCAGCTCAACCACAACAATTTTGGTATGGGCACCAAGCTTCTTGGCATACACGTAAGTATTAGCTTTACAGTTAGATTTCACTGCTGACACGTCAACAGCAGTACCATCGGCATAAATGGCGTGACCACTCATTTTGGCATCAGCCAGCGTCACGTCCGCCGCATCAATCAACGTGCCGTCACCGTAGCTCACCCACTGGTTTTCAATCAGGTCTTTTTCTACCGCATGGATCGTCACTGGCTGCTGATGTTCAAACGTCAGATCAGAAAGCGTATACGCGCCATTTTGATTAATGGCAGTAAAGCCATTGCTAGAAGAGATATCTTTATCGGCAAGATTTTCTAAATGATTCCCCTCTTTATACCAGGCCGTCGAATAGTACTTTAACTTGCCTGTCTGAGGATCGTTAGAAAGTTGAACCTTGTTAATTTTGGTATAGTGTTTATCTGTGAACGCAAACAGGTAGGTATTAGGTTCTGTTGTCGACTTAATGCCGGTAACCGACTGGTTATAGCCAATCCAGCTACCACTCATGGTCGCCGTGGTAAGTGCAATGTTTTCCGCTTTGGCTGTATCCAGACCTTCACTTGAAAATTCATTGCCTGCGCCCTTACGGGTAATGGTGTTATAAGCACCGGCACCGGTAAAGTGAATATTGCCGTGAGCAACATCAGAGTACAGACTGTTGTATCCGCCTACCCCTTCGAAATCAATGTCACCACGGGTTTCGGTATACACATCTTCAGCATGGCGGGTTCGCTCGATACGGTTTGAGGCTCCGGCACCTCTCATGGTGATATCACCCGCTTTACCGCGTCGGACAATGTGGTTATCAACACCTGCCCCAGCAAAGAAGATATTACCGGTTTCTACACGAGAGCTGATGCTGTTAGCAGCCCCTGCGCCATAAAACGAGATGTTACCGTGAGAGCCCTGATATTTATCGAACCAGGTGCGATCAATTTTATTGGCAGCACCTGCTCCGCTATAAGACAAATCACCATCATTGGTTTCGTGCCAGAGACGGTTATAACCACCTGCCCCACTGAAGGTCATGCCTCCAGACTCACCTTTGCGAACCAGGTGATTATACGCGGCAGCACCGGAATAATTTACAGCACCGTGACGACCTGTATGCTCGATATCGACACCACCTGCGGCTCCTTCGAAGGAAATATTTCCATCACCGGATTTATTGATATCTGCATACCCGGCAGCGCCCCGCACAGTCAGGTTGCCACCAGTATCATCTACCCTGAGGTAGCCAGCACCGGCTGAAACCGTGTCGTTTCCTTCGCCGGTATAAATTGTCGCCCCGATAGACCCCAACTTAATGTGGTCATCGCCTCCGTAGGCATGAATATTTCCGCCAAACCCGATAGCAACAATGTCATTGTTACCCTCATCGGCGGAATAGTTCCCCGTGAAGAAGTATTCAACACTTCTCCAAAATGGTTTACCCATAAGCCAAACTCTTATTCAAAAGTTAAATAGAAAACCACTGTATTTGCCTGATACAGCGATCGTTTTGAGCATCCACCTTGCCGCGGACAGTACAGACTTTCTGACCTTTCCACGGCAGGAATACACGGCGACGCAAGTCATTGACGACCTGGCGACCATGCCCGAAAGGAGCAATCATCTCCGGAATGAAAATATGCTGGCCGGAACGCCAGTCGGATGGTGATATTTCCCTTTCTCCTGAGAGCAGCTCATCTCGGTTCTGCTCAGACAAAAACGCCCAATTACAAAAGGCAATCGGGCGTCCGTGTTCATCTTCGTAGTAGCAAAACTGATTTAACTCAAATGCAGGCATAATGCGTTGTTGCCATTCAGCCAGCACATACCTACGATGAAGTGGTGAATGTTGGCTAAGCAACATTACACCACCGATCATATGTTGTATTTGCGCTAAAGTGAGTTCTGCTGGTTGATGCTTAATGGACATACGCCTTATCAACCAAATTTAATTATTTTTTTGCGCGGGTAGAGCGTTTCTTCGGTGCCGCTTTTTCTTCTGCTTTTACTGATTCTTCTGCTAAAGCCTCTTCAGCTTCATTTTCAACAGCTTGTGCTGCAGGCAAGAAACCGGCTGCAACCAGCTTTTCAAACTCAGCTTCCATACGAGGGTCTTCAAGCATGTTTTTAATCATCGAAACCATGTACATAAAGCCAGATGCTGGCATATGGACAACTTGTTTCAGTTCAAGATCATTATCACTTTCGGCCATTACACCGTTAGCCATACTATTTTGATCCTGGCCGACAAAATAAAGAGAAAATAGACCTTTGTTGTAATTTACGCTTGAGACTGTTTGAACGAACTTTTCTGTCATGGAAACCACCTTACTTTTTATAATTAATGTCAATAACCTGGCATTTAGTAAAAACCAAATGAGTCTCCAGCCTGATATATATAGGACGGAGTTTTATTTAAAAATATAATTATTCAACACGTCGCAAATTGATTATTACAGAAATATTACAACGTAAAAATATAACGTTCAATAAAAACAAGCATAAAATAATAGAGCAAACATTCTATTTTTGGGACCATTCCCATAAGCACCTTAAAAACGGCTTGTATTGTATAAATATGCCAACAGTGCATTTGCGTCATTATTGACGCAAATAAAATCCAACGGCCAATAATTTAGAATCAAGCTAGTAATAATCACGCTTTTCCACAAAATAGATAAGGTTGATAGTTATTGGTACAGGTGATAGCATCCCCCTCAATAACATATAAAAAATCTATTTACTCGCCTAATCAGACTAACTATGACGCATAATGAAAGGCTGACACTTTCATGTATTCAGCTTTATTTAAAAATTAGCGGTAATAAAGAAAACATTAATAAAACTGCTGATTTAATAAAAACTAATACTTATAAATCCGAAATTAAAAATCTAGAAATAGAAAATGGTATTCGTGTATTAACAAAACATTCAGCAAAACAAAACACATCTAAAATAAAAACGCCTTCAATCCTTTTTGATCACCAGGGTACACCTTTCATTTTAGCTAACACTAATAAAGAAAAATGTTTAATACAAAAAGCTAATACAGAGAAACCTGAAATCTGGACGTATGGTGAACTATTGACCACTTGGGGTGGGAAATGGCTTGAAATAAAACAATCTCAATCCCTGTTTGATATTCGCTGGTTCCTCCCTGAATTTCTCAAGCACAAAAAGTTACTCGGCGAGCTCTTTTTATTTTCATTTGTCTTACAGATCCTGGCCCTAATTTCACCGCTCTTTTTCCAGGTTGTCATGGATAAGGTTCTGGTGCATCAGGCTTGGTCAACCCTGGATGTATTGGTATTCGGGCTTGTCGTTACCGGCATTGTCGAAGTGCTGCTCAGAGGACTACGAGAATATCAGTATGCTCACACTGCCAACCGGATTGATATCCAACTAGGCCTGAAACTCGTCAAGCACCTGTTTGGTCTGCCCCTGCTGTTTTTCAAATCCCGCCAGGTTGGGGCAATTGTCACCCGTGTCCGCGAACTTGATACCATTCGGGAATTTTTGACCGGCTCCATGTTTACCCTCACGGTCGACTTACTGTTTATGTTCGTCTTCATCTACGTGATGAGCCTTCTCTCAAGCACGCTTACCTGGCTATTTGTCGCTACTATCCCGCTATATGCCCTGCTGGCTTGGTGGCTGACCCCGAGAATGCAGGCATCCATCGAGAAACAGTTTACCCATGCGGCCGCCAACACCTCATTTCTGACCGAAACCGTGGCCGGTTCCGAAACAGTCAAAAGCCTGGCCATCGAGCCGAGATTTGTCCGTCGCTGGGACGAACAAACAGAAAAAATGGTCAGCACAGGATATGCCGTCCAGCAACTGAACAATCGCTCCAACCATACCGTTCAGCTGATTCAAAAAATCACCAGTGTTGCCATATTATGGCTCGGCGCCACCGAAGTCCTGTCACTACACATGACTATCGGTCAGCTGATTGCCTTCAATATGATGGCGAACCATATTGCCCAGCCTCTATCGCGACTGGTTGAACTTTGGGGCCAGTTTATCCAGACCCGCATCGCCGTTGATAAACTGGGAGATATGCTTAACTTACCGGCAGAACAGCATACCGGCAACAATAACGTCACACTGCACGGTGCGATTTCGTTCAAAGACATCGTATTCCGCTATCAGCCAGATATACCGCAGACAATCAATGGCCTGTCACTGGATATCAGGGCTGGTGAAACACTGGGCGTCGTCGGCACATCCGGCTCAGGTAAGAGTACCCTGGCACGCTTACTGTTGCGACTATACAGCCCGGAGCAAGGACAGATCACCGTCGATGGTATCCCGCTAAACCAAATCAGTGTCCACCAGCTCAGGCAGCAAATCGGGGTGGTGTTGCAAGAAAACTTTCTATTCAACAAAACCGTCAGCGAGAATATCGGCCAGTCCCGCCCGGAAGCCTGCCTAGAAGAAATCATTGAGGCAGCTAAACTATCCGGTGCCCACGATTTTATTCTCAAACTTCCGATGGGCTACGACACAGTTCTGGCTGAAGGCGGTCAGTCCCTGTCCGGCGGACAACGACAGCGTATGGCAATTGCCCGTACTCTGCTTTCCGACCCGCGGATTCTGATCCTGGATGAGGCAACCAGTGCGCTTGATGATGAATCCCAGGCCTTGATCCAGGCCAACATGGCCCAGATCGCCAGAGGACGCACCGTGATCACCATTGCCCACCGACTTTCGACAGTCAGGGATTGCGATCGGATCATCGTGCTGCATCAGGGCAATATCATCGAACAGGGCAACCATCAGATGCTGCTTGAACATGGCAAACAATACAAACAGTTATGGCAACTTCAGCAAGAGCTGAAACAGGAGGAGACCACAGCATGAATCAGGTTATGGCAAGCCTTCTGGGCAAGTTTAAAAAAAATAAAACCGCAGAGCCTCATTATGAGTTTCTGCCGTCACACCTGGCGTTGTCACAACGGCCGCCATCGCCCTTTGCCCGCTATACGGCGATGTCACTCAGTATCGGGGTCATTGCCGCTCTGATCTGGGCCTATTGGGGCAAACTGGATGTGCAGGCGACCGCCACTGGCCGACTGGTCGTTTCCGGACGCTCCCAGGTTATCCAATCTTACGAGCAGAGCCGGGTTATCGGCATTCATATCAAGGACGGCCAGCGCGTTGAAAAAGAAACGCCATTACTCACCCTTGATACCCTGGGGGTTAACCAGGATATTTCGCGCCTGATCACCCAGGCGGAATACCAGACCCACGAATTAATCCGCTACCGTGCCCTGTTAAGCGACCAGCCTTTGCCTGATGACACTATGTTCACAGCATTACCGACGGCTCAACAGACACTTGTCACCGAAAACTACCGCAGTGAAAAGCTCGAATTCAACGCCACCATAGCCAGCATCGAAGCCGAAATGCGTGTCAACCTTGCCTCGCAAGCAGCCCGCCAGACGGACATCAATGCCCTCGTCAGCCTGACCCAAAATATCAGCCTGCGACTGGAGGCCCGTAAAACCCTCAGTCAGGTTAGAGTGATCGGCAAGGTGGAATACCTGGAGCAGGAAAAAGAACTACTGGAAGCTCAGCGACTGGTTTCCCAACAGCAGGCTGATCTGAATGTACTCAAATCCCAGTACCACAGCCTCGAAGAAAGACTAATCAGCTTCAAAGCCCAGAAACAGCGGGAGTGGCTGGAAAAACGCAAACAGGCCAGTCTGCAAATCACCGCCCTTGGCCAAGAACTATCAAAAGTACGCGAACGGGAACAACTTGAGGTGATCCGATCGCCAGTCAACGGTACAGTCCAGCAGCTCAGCGTCTATACCCTCGGCGCAGTACTCCAGCCAGCACAGAACCTGATGATCATCGTCCCGGATGATGATGTGCAGCAGGCCGAAGTCAAAATCCTCAACAAGGATATCGGCTTTGTTCACTCCGGCCAGCACGTCACCGTCAAAGTCGATACCTTCCCCTACACCCGATACGGAACCATTGAAGCCGAGCTGCTGAGTGTTTCGCGCGATTCAACAACGGATGAACGCCTTGGTCTGGTCTTCCCGGCCCAAGTGAAACTTCGGGACAACAACATTTTGATTGACGGACAAGCTGTCGAACTCTCCCCGGGCATGTCTATTGTGGCTGAAATCAAAACCGACAAACGACGGGTTATCGACTATCTGCTCAGCCCGATCCGCGAATACCAGTCTGAAGCGCTGAGGGAGAAGTAACCGTGGAGAGGATTCTACCGAGCGGCTCCGAAGAACACGTCGCCAAGCCGGACAACCATGCTATTGAAGCAATTGTCTATGCCGGACAACGCTTCCACAAAAAGAGTACGGTATCCCAGCTCAAACATGCGCTGGGCGTTAACCACCCGAGCCTGAGCGAGTTGGAACTCAGGGAAGCAGCCGATTTCATCGGGCTAAAAAGCCAGTCAGCCTCTATCTCTGCCAGAGATATAGCCACGCTACCGCTCCCCGCCTTGGTTGAAACTGGCAAAAGCTGGAAAGTAATCACCGAAGTCAATGAAGACAGCTGGACCCTTTATGATCCGGCCAGCCAGTCGAGCCGCGAGCATCCCCTTGCGACCAACAACAAGCACCTCAACTACAGAGTGCTACTGCTGGCTGACAACCAGCTCAGCTCCAAAGATGTAAAGTTCGGCCTTGGCTGGTTCACGCCATCAATACTGAGGCAGAAAAGCCAGCTTAGGGATGTTTTCCTCTATGCGATTGCGTTACAGGTGTTTGCCCTGGTCAGCCCGATGTTGTTTGAAAATGTCATTGATAAAGTACTGGTCGGCCGCAGCCTGTCGAGCCTGCATGTTCTCGCACTGGCGATGCTGGCATTGGCAATTGCCGAACCGTTTTACAGTTACCTGCGCAATACCGTATTCGGTCACCTTGCCAGCCAGATTAACGCCGAGCTGTCCGGCCGCTTATACCGTCATCTGGTTGGGCTACCACTAACCTATTTCAAACAGCGCCAGACCGGGCAGATCATCGCCCGGGTACGGGAAATGGCCCAGATCCGACAGTTCCTGACCAGCTCAACCCTGATGCTACTGCTCGATCTGATCTTTGTGACTGTTTTTATTGCCGTGATGTTCCATTACGCCAGTTCACTGACCTGGCTGGTACTGGGATCCCTGGTGATCTACTTTGTCCTCTGGTTGATTGCCGGGCCGGTGATCCGCCGCAAGGTCGAGTCAGAATACGAAACCGATGCGAATGCCACCAGCTTTCTCACCGAAGCGGTAACCGGCATCGAAACGATTAAGACCACCGCAACAGAGCACCGGTTCCTCCAGCAATGGCAACATATTCTGAGCCAGCAACTAAGCAAGAGCTTTCAGGCACAGAAATCCGGCCTGATCGCCGGTCAGGGCATAGCTCTAATCCAAAAACTAACCGCTGCCCTGTTGCTCTGGTGGGGAGTCAGTGAAGTGCTCAATGGCCAGCTGTCACCTGGCCAGTTAGTTGCCTTCAATATGCTGGCCGGGCATGTCACACAGCCGGTTCTGCGTCTTGCTCAGATCTGGCAGGATTTCCAGCATACGCTGATTGCCCTGCGCCGGGTCGGCGATATTCTTGATGAGCCGAAAGAAAACAGTAAACAAGGGCTGGCATCGGTACCGGACCTCAAAGGTGGTATCGAATTTAATAATATCCGCTTCCGCTATCATGAAGATGCCCCGGAAGTGCTGGCAAACCTGTCACTATCCATAGAACCCGGCCAGTTCATCGGTATTACCGGGCCATCGGGTTCCGGCAAAAGTACCCTGACCCGCCTTCTGCAACGCCTCTATGTTCCGCAGCACGGTCAGGTTCTGGTGGACGGTATGGATCTCGCCATTGCTGATCCGGTTTCACTACGGCGCAATATGAGTGTGGTACTGCAAGAAAGTATCCTGTTCTCCGGTAGCGTGGCGGACAATATCCGCCTGTGCAAACCGGAAGCAACCGACGACGAAATCCGCCATGCCGCACAACTGGCCGGAGCCCTTGAGTTCATTGAAGAGCTAGCCCACGGCTTTAACCATCCGGTCGGCGAAAAAGGAGCCGCCCTGTCCGGCGGTCAGCGCCAACGCATCGCCTTCGCCCGGGCCTTACTGGTGAACCCGAGAATATTGCTGCTAGACGAAGCGACCTCCGCACTCGATTACAGCTCGGAGGCGGCGATAATGGCCAATATGAATAAGATTTGCCGGGATCGCACGGTGATCAGCATTGCCCACCGTCTCAATACGATTCGTCATGCTGATAAGATTTTTGTCCTCGACAACGGTCAGGTCAGCGAAAGCGGCAGCCACGACGAACTGCTAGAGAAAGGCGGATTATATGCCAGACTCTGGCAGCAACAAGTTGGCGAGTGATTAAATAGTAAATTATCAGTAATACCAGCAGCTTGGAATAAATATCCGCTGCTGGCACCTTTTATTCATTTTTATTCTGCTTATCTCTGGTTTATTACAATCTTCCCATTTGTGATACAGCTCAACATCTTCAACGTTTTTTAACTTCTTTTTCATTCATAATACCGACCAACTTAACAAGTTGTACAGCTTGCCAGCCGTAGGAAATAATAATGAAAGAAATTGCATTCCGTTGGATAGACAGATATCTGATTAATGTGACACTTAAAGAGAACTTTTTAATTCTGTTCTTTGCCCCCCTTCTTGCCATTATCATCGTCAGCTCAACCTTGATTGATGCTGCCCAAACCCAACAAGATCTGTTACTGCAAAAAGAAGTAGAAACCGTTGCCGCCCTGATCTCGCAATCGGATCTCGAGCAGAATCAAATTCAACAAATCCTTGCCGGTAGCAGCCTCCAAATAGGCTCTCATGGCGAGCACTCGGCACAAGTAGCCAACGCCGGATACAGCCTGACAACCAAAGAACAACCGCACCTGTTGTCCGGACTGACGTTCAGCCATCTGGCATTTGTAGGTGCCGCATGCATTTTAATTATTCTCAGCCTGTACTACATCATGACCTTTATGGGCGGCGCTCTATATAACATCTATGATGCCGTCACCCGACTTGCCGATGGCGACCTGACCTACCGAATTAGCCACGCACCGGCCCGCAATGACTTCAACCTGATAGCCAGAACCGTCGATCGCGTTTCCGAACGTGAACACAAACTGGTAAAAGCAACCCAGGAAGCAATTGCACTGATCCAGCAAATCAGCTCCGAGCTACGCCAACGCAGTAATGAAAATGAACACCTCACTCTTCAGCAACAAGAACGTATTGATTCTCTGGCCAGCGCCACAGAGCAAATGGCGAGTTCCGTACGTGAAGTTGCCAGCCATGCTCAAGACACGTCAAGCCAGACAAACGATGCAACCCAGGTAACAACACAAGGCCTGGCTCAGGTAACAAAAACCCTTTCTGCCATTAACCAGCTGGGTAGCGAAATTAATTCAGCCGCAGAAGCGGTCTCGGAACTCGATAGCAATGCTGCCCAAATTGATGATGTAGTAACCACCATCAACGCCATCTCAGAACAGACCAACCTACTGGCTCTCAACGCAGCAATCGAAGCGGCACGGGCTGGCGAACAGGGACGCGGTTTTGCTGTCGTGGCCGATGAAGTTCGTACCCTGGCGGGCCGGACTCAAAACGCCACCGTCGAAATCCAGAAAATGATTGAAGCGCTGCAAACCAACAGCCAGGGCTTGATGAGAGTCATGCGCCAGACGGTAAGCAATGCTGAAGAAAGCGAGCAATTGATGGACTCAGTCAGTCAGGATATTGGTAAAATTTCAGAGAAGAACCAGTACATTGCCGGTCGCAGTATTGAGATTGCCGCTGCAGCAGAAGAGCAAGGGGCTGTAGCCGATAATATTGCTTCAGACGTAGAGCAGGTTCGAGTGCAGTCCCGTAAAGTGGCTGACATGGTGACCCAATCCAACAACGAGATCCAGCACCTCAACCAACAAGCCGATGTTCTGGAAAGCCTGATGACAGATCTGAAGGTTTAAAAAACCGCTGATGCTTAAAAAACGCTTACTGGGTACAGCCTCTTGTACTCGGTAAGCGTTATCTCATAGCCCACAGTAAAAACACGGACCATACGCAAAACTCTGGAAACAACAGGTTGGAGATTCAGCGCCCTGGTTTCGAGTGCATAAAGACGCATACAACAAGAGAATGAATCCCAATTATGTGATGTCGAACTGCATCTTCAACATATTTGGATCACGTTAGCATTCATAATGAGAACTTACTCAACAGGCAGGATACCTGCCCGCTCTGATGGCCAACAATAACAATGAGGCCAGTTACATCATCACAATTACGATGTTCGAAAGGCTTGAGTAATGACAACCTACTACCTTCAACTATAACTCTTACCAGGTTCTGCCTTTTCACCGGGTAAGAGTTTTCTTTTTCGCTCTCACCATTTGTTTTCAACCCATTTAGCCCAAGTACTGAAAACAAAAAAAGAGCCGACATTTCTGACGGCTCTTCATTCTCGTGCTTTTTGTCTGGATTACATCTGCGAGAACATATTCATGATCACCGCACCGGTGATGATCAACCCCATAGACAAGATTGCCGGGAAGTCAGGTTTTTGCTTATACAGCACCATGGAGAAAATGGTTACCCCGATAATACCGAAGCCACACCATAGCGAGTAAGCAATACCTACAGGGATATAGCCCATCGCCTTGGTCAGGGCGAAATAACAGATACTATAAGCACTGATAACCAGCAATGACGGGCCTAGCTTACGGAAGTTATTGGTTTTTTTGATAAAGGAAGTGCCTGTGATTTCTGAACAAATCGACAGAGCCAACCATAGTACGCCTGCATTTAACATTGTGCTTCTCCTTCTTGTGCTACTGCTACGGTTTCAGGCTCTTCAGTTTCTTCTTCGCCCATTTTTGAGAATAAATTCATAATGATGATGCCACTGGCGATAATGGTCATCCCTATCATTGCAGCCATATCTGGATGCTGGCCATAAAACAGCATACCCAGTGTCGATACCAATAGAATGCCCGTACCGGACCATGTTGCATAAGCCAAACCTACCGGCAAGTATTTCACAGCTTGTGACAATGAGTAATAACAAACGACGTAAAGCAGCACGATAACGGCTAGCAATGCCGTTTTGGTAAAGCCTTCACTGGTATCAAACATTTTCAGGGTTGAGGTGGCAGAGGTTTCAGAGGCTATCACCAGCGCCATCCAAAGCCATTTTTTTATCGATACAGACATGTTTCGCTCCTAGCTTAAATTAAAAATTTGCCTAACGTATGGATTTGAAAAAGACAGTTACTGTCGTTGTTCTTTCAGGTACTCAGCGGCAAGATCCGTCAAATTATCTTGCAGCGTAAACGCATTCACTCCTTTGCTTTTGACATCACTCAAAGTGACATAACTACTCGATTTTTCTGATATTGACTCTGTGGTACTGATTGATTTACCGCCCGCCATCATCGCCTCGACCTGTTCGATTGACCCAACCGCAATTCCCAGCTCTTGCAATTGGGCAAGTTGAGCCTGGGCTCGCACCGTCATGGCTTGGCTACGGTCCAGCCCCATAAGCTGGTTCAATTCACTGGCCGGGTTGCACTGATAATCCAGTGCGTAAACCGGCATACCTTTCATCAGGGCATACTGACAAAGCTGGCTGGCACGGCTCTGATAAAGCCCGAGGCTGATTTCGGCCAATGTGGCGAAATCAAGAAACGGGAAAACAACTTGTTCGAAACTGCCCAGCCACTCAGCAGGCTGGCTACCGTCCCAGCAAATCGTCTGGCCAAGGCTGGCCATCGCAGCCAGTTCTGGCTTGGTCGCCTCGTCAGCCAGAATGGCCCAGCGGATCCCAGTCCATTGGCTAAGCCTCGCAGCAATTTCCTTGTGGTAACCACTGGCTGGTGTCAGCACCATCAGGGTTGGTGCCGACTGCTCCTGCAACACCCGTTCAACCAGTTTTCGGATCGCTTGCTCGTCCATTTGAGCCCCCTCAACCTATCAGGTAGACATCTTCACCGGAGCGGATCCCCGCCGCATTGGCTTCATCCGTATCGATGTGGAACTCCAATGCAAAACGATCATCAACCCGCACAACAACCTGTTCAAACACCAGACCACACAACTGACCGGCGCGGATCCGAACCTTCTGGCCATTTTCGACACCTAACTGCACAGCATCCTGTGGCGACATATGAATATGGCGCTGGGCACAAATCACCTTTGATTGCAGATTGGCATGCCCCGCAGGCCCTACCAACAGCGCATCAGCAGACTGGTGTAGAACGCCCGATTCACGAACCGGCGCTTTAATCCCCAGTGCATAGCAATCGGCCTTGGAGACCTCCAGTTGGGTCTCTGCCCGTGCCGGTCCCAACACCCGTACCTTGCTGATAGTGCCTTTGGGCCCCACGACAGTGACACACTCCTCGGCGGCAAACTGACCCGGCTGGCGCAGGGGCTTAAGCGGATTGAGCTGGTATCCCAAGCCAAACAGCGCTTCGATATCGGCCTGAGAAAGGTGAACATGGCGGTTCGAAACCCCGGTTGGGATCCCTATTGCCGATAACTTCGGTACAGCCTGTAACCCTTTTGGTGATACCGGCAAACGTTGCTGGATTTGGGTCATTAACGCGGTATTGATCATTGCTTGCTTCCCCGCGTACTGGTGCTGTTAGTGCTTTTTTCCCGCCGGGCAGCCGACTGCCTACGAGCCGCAGTTTTAGCCGGTTTTGCCCCTTCAGGCGAAGCATCTTCCGTTACTGCCTTGCGTTCTGCTGACCGTTGATTATCTGCTGTCGACTCTGGCGCTACCATCTGCTCTGGTGCTACAGTCGATTCTGGCGAAATTGAGGAATCAGCTTGCGCTGAAGACTCATCTTCCGGCGAACCAGATTCTTTCTTCGGTAAAACCTCAGCAGCAGGAGTCGATGGTTCAGGTGGCACATCGCCCGGGCCTGTACTTCCCTGATCTTGCCCGCCATCATTTGGGTTCCCCTTATCAAGCGCGCCATTTTCCAGCATCGCCAATACACTCGGGTCCGGCCGCGCCATCACGGTAGAGGTGGCTTGGCTCGCCTGTTGGGCCAAGGCTTCAAGACCGCTATCTACTGCGGCTTTTACTGCACTGATTTCCCCTTGCAGGTATATTGAAACCAGACCTGAACCTACCTTTCGGTAGCTGGTCAGCTGCACACCCGCCGCTTTACAGGCCGCATCCGCAGCATGAATAGCGGAAGTCAGGCCGATGGTTTCAATCACACCAAGACTGATTGTCATGACGCCTCCTTAATGCCTTACCAGGCGGATATCGAAATCAAACTGGGTAAAGAAAGTACTGAGCTTATCCAGCTCCTCTTCGCTATAACCGATGTCCCGCGTAATCGGATAAATCATGTCCAGCTTTTCGTACTTAGTTTTGCCAAACTGGTGATATGGCAACACGTCTATACGCTGGATATTGCCGCGCTTGGCGAGCTCCATAACATAGTTGAAAGCCCCTGTGATCGAATCGTAAGAATCGTTGTAGCCACGAATCAAAGGCATTCGAATCACAATATTGGCGCCAAGCTCCACCAGGCGTTCAAGATTACGCTTTACCCCTTCGTTACCAATACCGAATAGCTGACGGTGTTGATCGGTATTTATCTGTTTGAGATCAAATAAGAAAAGATCTGTACACGTCGCCAATTTTTCGTAACTTTCAATACTGGTTGTTCCCTGGGTTTCAATCGCAGTATTAATCATCTGCTTTTTACATTCGGTCAGCAGTGCTGTTGCGAAATCTGCCTGTAAACTCAGTTCGCCACCGCCTAGGGTCACACCACCACCGGAAGACATGTAGAAGTCATAATCCTGCATGATGATTTCCATCAGCTCTGGTACCGTGACGTCTTTCCCCATCACATCCAGTGCATTCCCCATGCAAACTTCTTCGCATTTACGACAACCAATACAGTCAACAGCCCTATTGATCTTGTGCACGGCATTACCATCAGCGTCAGTGCTCATCAGGTGCACACCGGCAGGACACACTTGGGCACATTTACCGCACGCAACACATTTGTCGTGACTGAACATGACCTGAAACTGACTGCTTAGCCCTTCAGGGTTGGCGCACCAATCACACCGAAGGTTGCACCCTTTGAAAAAAATCAAAGTGCGGATCCCATCACCGTCGTAGATGGAATATTTTTGGATATTAAAAATCCGCCCTTTTAGTTCTGTTGCTTTGCTCACTTCTGCTATCCCAGTCATTTTTTCTCCTCACTTCGCTCATGCTAAGTGGCTTTTATAAGGGGCCTCTCGACCCCTTATCTCTGGGTTAGAATTTTTCTAGAACAGTACGGCTGATGATTTCATCTTGAACTTCCTTACAAAGCTCAACGAAGTAGGCGCTGTAGCCCGCTACACGCACGATCAAATCGCGGTATTTCTCCGGCTCTTGCTGTGCCTTCTTCAACACTTCGTTATCCACGTAACTGAACTGCATCTGGCCGTTGCCAAGAATAGAAGCGGTTCGCAGCAAGGTAATAAGACCATTCTTACCTTCAGGGGTGTCTAGCAAGCCTTTAAGGAACTTGAAGTTATGCACCATACCGATATTCATGGTTTCAACGTTCATCTTGCTGACTGACTTGATAATGGCGGTCGGGCCATTCTTATCAGCCCCCTGAGTCGGGCTGATACCATCAGAAAGCGGCATCCAGGCCAGACGACCATTCGGCGTCGCATTGGTCAGCTCACCAATCGGGGTGTTGTTGGAAATCGACAGGGTGCCGTGGCTCAGACGTGAATAAAGCATCTGGTACTTGCCACACTCACGCTCTGTCCACTCCGTGATATCCAATGCAAACTCATCAACATAGTTATCATCGTTACCAAACTTAGGTGCGTTCAGACAATCACGGCGCAGCTCTTCAAAGCCTTCGAAGTTTGCCAGCATCGCATCACGCATCTGCTCTAGGGTGTACTTCTTCTCTTCAAATACCAGCTTGCGAATCGCTGCCATGGAATCGATATACGTTGCCAGACCTGAGAAGATCAAGCCCGGCCCATAGTTCACTACAGCGCCACCAGCACTAACGTCCTTACCTTGTTCCATACAGCCTTCAACCAACAATGACATCAATGGTTTAGGGGCTACGTCACGGTGGACTCGCTGGCTGATCACAGTACCGACAGCAGACAGTTTCACGATATGGGCAATTTGCTCTTTTACCGCTGCATCAAATGCTTCAAAGCTGGTCAGATTGTTCAGGTCACCGGTATCAAGGCCCTGGTGGCTATCAAACAGCACCATACGGCCACGGTTCAGTACGAATTCAATCGCAATAGGCCATTGGGTGTAGCCCGTCGAAGTCCACTGGTAAATACGACCTGATTTCTGCGGTTCCACACACCCCATCAGACAGTAGTCACGGGCATCTTCAAAATCATAGCCTTTACGCAGCATCATCTTGATATGAGAATCATCAAAGTGACACGCAGGGAACCCCATACCCGCTTTCACGACATCGACAATTTTTTCCATGTAGTGCTGTGGCGACTGGTTATGAATACGGCAAGCCAGTGATGGCTGGTACACTTTGACAAAGCGCACAGCATCCATGATTAGCAAGGTCAGGTCGTTGGTTGCATCACCACCGCTTCGCTTCTGACCACCGACAGTCAGATTGATAAACGGCTGGTAACCGGCAAAGTACTTAGCACCCAGCTCGCTCGACATCCACATCAGCTCAGCACACTTGATGATAAAGGCCTGCATCATCTCCAGCGCCTGCTCTTCTGTCAGACGGCCTGAATCAATATCGGCACGGAACATCGGGTAACAGTACTGATCAAGACGACCTAGTGATAAACCTGTCTGGTTCTCTTCAACTTCAAACAAAGACTCCACTGTCCACACACTTTGCAGTGCTTCCTGCAGCGTTTTCGGTGGGTTGGCCGGCACGTTTTCATTCACTTCAGCAATGGTCAGCAGTTCGGCACGACGCTGAGGATCCATCTCTTTAGCAGCCAGTTCACGAGCATGAGCAGCCAGACGGCGAGCGTAGGCAACTACCCCTTCACAGGTTTCGATAGATGCTTTGTAGTAGTAAATCTTGTCGATATCATCCGGGTTTTCCATGCTGAGCTCTGCCAGCTTGGCCTCGGCATCGGCCTTGATGCCGTTCATACCTTTGGTGAACAACAGAATATCGTACCCTGGGCAGGTATCACCGCCACCGTTGATCTGGTGGTAAGACAGATCACTGACATAGGTTTCACCACTGAACTCCCACAACCCGGCTTCACGGTACTGAGCTTCACAGATTTCATCCAGTGAACGACCTTCCCAGAATGGAACAATCTCCTCGCGGATCACCTTCTTGTCTTCTTCAGAGATCTCAAACGGATCCTGTGCACGGGTGCTCATGGTATCGAGCTCATCGCGAACCCAGCGCCATGCGATATCCGGAGAAAATGCACCGGCTCGTGGCTTGCCGCATGGGTGGCCAACAATCAACTCATCATCCTGGATAAGTAGCGGCGCTGTTTCACATGCTTTGCGGAATGCCTTGGCGCGAAGCAGAATTGTCGGCAAACCTGGGTTTTGCTTCGTCACTTCGGTAAAAGTGATCGCACGGTAAATCGATACGCTCGGACGCGCCTTGAGGTAGTTGTTGCGCAGGCGCTGCATACGTGAAGTCAGGCCTTCCATCACAGGCGTGCTCTCATCTGCCGCCATTACAGTACCGTTGCAGAATGTCACATCAGCAGTCTGGCAGGCACCACTCTGGTACAAACGCACTTTCAGGCCACCATTTAGCGCCGCCAGGTTGTCACGGGCTGCCAGCAGCATAGTCGACAGTTCGTTCTGAACCAACTGGCTGTCAGTCATCTGTCCGCCCTGTACCAGCCAGTCAAACATTGGATAACCGTCAGCTTCGCGATCAGCACGCACTTCAGACAGCTCTGCCAATTTCAGCCACAGGCATTCCACCAGCTCATAGGCTTGCTGCTCAGTGATCACACCGGCATTAATGTCACGCTGGTAGAAACCGTATAACGCCTTATCAAAGCCCATGCTACCAACGGCATAGCTACCGTTATCCAGGTGAGCCATAAGCTGAATCAGGTAAAAAGCCTGACAAGCTTCTTTAAAGGTTCGGGCTGGTTGCGCAGGAACATGACGAAGAATTGCTGCGGCTTCTTCCAGCTCGGCCTTACGGTATGGGTGGCTCTCAACACAGGCTTTCGTCGCCAAGGTATCGGCCAGCTTAGCTGCAAAATCCATCGCACCTTTGCAAGCCAACAACATCGCTTTGCCTTGGTTGACTTCGTCCATACCATTGCGGCTGATGGCGCTACCCAAAGTCTTCAGGCGTGATTCCATATGCTGCACAAGCACCTGGAGGCCAGTGCTGATCACCGCCATGTAGTCAGGAGTGTGGGTAGCATCACTGTTCAGGAAGCCAAACACAGATTCGCTATTAAGCTCTTCTTCGGTATGGAAAATTGCACCACGCTGGGCTGAAGACTGGCTACCGATGATCAGCTCATCCTGACCGATATAAACCGGTAGCTGTGCCATCACCTGGCTGAAGTGCTGGGCTTTTTTGACGAGTAGTGGCATGCCGGCAATATCATCACCGATAGAAGCCAAAATAGTAGCGCGTTCTGCACTAATGGTGCTGTTTTTAGCCAGCAGTTGTTCTGCCAGCATTTTTACGCGTGGCGTTAGGGTATAGTGGGCCATGGGCCTCTCCTCACAATTTGTTTCACGATGACTGGCGACTGCCAGTCATGAATAATCTTGGATAGGCTGCCTGAGCAGCCTTATTGTATGGCAGCAGAGACAAAGCTCTGGCGGTACAGGGTTTCCAGTTCTTGAGCGTTCGCTGAGCGCGGACTGGTTGGGGTACAGTTATCCCGTAGTGCCTGGCTGACCATCTCTGGCAATGCCGCGGTAAAATCAGCTGAATTCACCTGACAGGCCTCAATACCGGTCGGCAGCCCCAGTTGATCACGCAGGACATCAATCGCCACCAGCAGGCTCATCACCCCTTCACGCTGATCGGAAGCCGGCAAACCAAGCATTTTCGCCAGACGGGCATACTTTTCTGCCGCCAAGGTGTTGCACTGGCCGTGGTAATCAGCATTGAATGCCACTACCTGGCTCATCAGCAGAGCATTGGCCCGGCCATGAGGTACACCAAAACGACCGCCAAGGGCATGAGCCAGGCTATGGGTGATCCCCAATGACGCATTAGTGAAAGCCATACCGGCAATACACGATGCGTTATGCATCTTTTCGCGTGCATGGAGATCCTGCCCCTGCTGATAACAATCTGGCAGGTAAGCAAAAACCAGCTGAACGGCTTTTTCTGCCAGTGCATCACTGAAGTCTGATGCCTTATTTGACACATAAGCTTCCAGGGCATGGCACAACACATCCATCCCGGTATCTGCGGTGATAGCAGCAGGCACCGATGCCACTAGTTCAGGAGCCAGGATGGCGTGTTCAGGCAGCATGTATTCATCAACCAATGCCCACTTTTCGGTATTGGATTTAATCACCGAAAAGGCAGTGACTTCCGAGCCGGTACCGCTGGTAGTCGGAATTGCAACAAAACAAGGTTTGTCTGCTAATTGCCCACCCTGGTGCAGGGTATAGATCACCCCTTTAGCAGCATCGATGACGGAACCGCCGCCGACTGCAATCACCAGATCGGGTACTGCTTCCTTCATCGCCACCATACCCGCAGTGATCACCGCGATATCCGGATCAGGGGTGACATCGGCAAATACACTGACCTTTTCCAATCCAACCGGCAGCTGAGAGCGTACCTTCTCAACCAGTCCGAATTTCACCATCGCCTGATCAGTGATGATCAAGACTCGCTGGCCGCTCAAGGTACTGAGCATACCCAGCGCACTGGCACCGAAATGGATAGCGGGCTTGATTTGAAATGCATTCATTATCTTTGCCTCTTCCTAGCGTCCCTGATGGATTTTCTCAACGATGGCGACAATCGACATTGCCTTGTATCGCTCCTTATGGAGCGCAAAATACTCTTCAACCAAAACCTGATCACCAACCCCGGCACCGACACTGTCGACAGCGACATAGGTTCTGTCTTTGATTGGTTCCAAGTCATCGCCTAACGCTGTGACAAGAAGAAGGTTAGAGCCCCTCAGATCATCACTTTTCTGGGTGGCGACCACATGGCCTGTTACCGTTGCAAGAATCATTTTTTCCACCTTGCTGTTTGTTGTATTACAGGCGTCCGAGCGCTTGCTTGATGATCTGCTCGACCTTCGCCTCGTTAATGTCATCGTTGGCCGGCGTCGGCGCGCACGCAAAACGGTCATCAGCTGCCGTTGCAGAAGCTTCCGTTACAGAAGCACCCGCTACAGGAGCTGCTGCCACAGGCGCAGGCTCTGAAGTCTGGGCTCCGGTAAAACGTACATCTTCAAAGATGCTTGCCGGATGGTTACTAACCGGGGACGTTGCAGGCTGTACAGGAGACGTTACCTGTGCAGCGGCATAAGCCGGAACCGAGATAGATTCCGGAGTAGGCATAGATTTGGGAGCAGACATAGATACCGGCTGGCGCAGCTCTTCAATCGCACACACGCCGTAGCCGACCTTGCGTACATTAAGCAGGTTCATTGGCCCGACATTGTCAGAGCTCGAACCGCCACCCAATGCACCGCAACCTAAAGTCAGGGCTGGAGTCAGATTGGTTGTCGCACCGATACCGCCCAGCGCAGCCGGTGTATTAACCAGCATCCGGAACACAGGTTTTTCCAATGCGAACTGGCGAACAATTTCAGGGTTCTGGGTATGGATAACAAGGGTATGCCCCATGCCTTCGTTGGTCAGCAACTCAACAACACGGTCACAGGCCGCATGCCAGTCCTGTTCAATATAAAGGCCAAGTACCGGGCACAACTTCTCGCGGGAATACGGGTTGTTATGCGAGACCGTTGTCTGTGGCGAGATCAATACCGTGGTGTGGGCATGTACGCTGAAGCCCGCTTTTTCTGCGACAGCCTGAGCACTCTGACCCACAAAGTCAGGGTTGATCATGCCATTTGGCCGCAACAAGCAACCGGCCAGCTGGGCAGATTCCTGCTCGTTCATGAAGTAGGCACCCTGCTTGGTCAGCTCTTGGTGAACCTGCTCATAGATACAACGCTCGGCAATGATTGACTGTTCGGACGCGCAAATTACGCCGTTGTCGAAAGTCTTACTGGTAATAATATCTTTTACCGCCTGGGCAATATCGGCACTGCGCTCAATAAACGCCGGACCGTTACCCGGGCCACCACTGATGGTCGGTGTGCCCGAGGCATAGGCTGCACGAACCATCCCCTCACCGCCTGTAGCCAGGATCAGTGATACATCCTCGCTCTTCATCAGGGTTTCGGTTGCCTGCATAGTGAGCAAAGAAACACCATCAACAATACCTTCCGGCGCGCCCGCTTCCAGGGCTGCACGCTTAACAACTTCAATCGCTTTCTGGCTACACAACTTAGCATTTGGGTGCGGCGAGAAAATAATGGCATTACCGGCCTTAAGGGCGATCAGCGTCTTGTAGAAAATGGTTGATGTCGGGTTCGTTGAAGGTACCAGTGCGGTGATCACCCCAAGAGGTACGCCTACATCCATCACTTTATTGACTTGGTCATCGGTGATAACACCAACAGTCTTGATCGAACGAATGTGCTCATGGACTTTCGTGGAGGCAAAAATATTCTTCAGAACTTTGTCCTGCCAACGGCCAAAACCGGTTTCCTCGTGGGCCTTCTTAGCCAGCTCTTCAGCATGACTCGCAGCCTCGGCAGCAATATAGGCAACAATTCGATCCACCTGTTCTTGTGAGAACAAAGCAAACTGCGCTTGAGCCTGCTTGGCCTTCTTGACCAGTTCACGTGCTGCTTGAATTGATTGCAAATCTTTATCTAGCATCATGATTTCTATCATCCTTCATCTTGCTGCCGTAGCTCGGGTGGGTTGCCTTGCCCCCAAAAGGCAAGGCAGCATGGCTCCACATTGCGGCAGCAGTGCCCTCAGGCTTTGTGCTGTGACGCGATTTTCTCGATATCGTTATGCGGACGGGCAATCACTCGGTGAGACACTACAGTGCCCACTTTTCTGGCTGCTTCAATGCCAGATTCCACCGCGGCATTTACAGCGCCAACATCGCCTTTCACCATGACAGTAACCAGGCCTGAACCCACGTTTTCATAGCCAATCAGTTCAATATTGGCGGCTTTGCACATTGCATCGGCAGCTTCAATACTCGGAACTAACCCTTTTGTTTCGATAAGACCTAATGAGTCTTTCATAGGATTTTCCTTTTATTCAGTTACGGTGTACTGAGAGACAATCTTCTCAATATCCGTATGTGGACGAGCAATCACCAGTGATGTCACTACTTCGCCGATACGCTGGGCTGATTCAACACCGGAATCCACTGCCGCCTTTACCGCACCTACATCACCACGTACCATTGCTGTTACCAGACCTGACCCAACGTTTTCATAACCGATCAGATCAACATTGGCCGCCTTGCACATCGCATCAGCTGCTTCGATACAGGCCACCAACCCTTTTGTCTCAATAAGTCCTAAGGCATCTTTCATGGTTCTCTCCTAACCAGCCATCAGGCCTTGTGCTTGATAACAATCTTGTCGATATCGTTGTGAGGACGTGCAATCACCAGAGATGTCACCACTTCACCCACGCGCTGTGCTGATTCCACACCTGAATCTACGGCTGCTTTTACCGCACCCACATCGCCTTTCACCATGGCAGTAACTAAACCGGAACCCACGTTCTCGTAACCAATCAGCTCAACATTCGCCGCCTTACACATCGCATCAGCAGCTTCTACACACGCCACCAGCCCCTTGGTTTCAATCAAACCCAATGCATCGCCCATATCTCATTCCTCCGTAGCTTAGGGTTGTCATTTATTCGTTATTGGAAATTGGGCTGGATGCTCCTGCCTAAGGGCTAATCCCCTGCGGCGACCACGTCCAATCCAGCCACGAAAAGACTATATTCCTCAAAAAAACAAAATGGCATTTGATTCCAGCAACAGGGAAAACTTAGGATTAACTTCTAAATTAAGCGCAAATTCATGTCATGATTTATTGAAACATCCTGCTTTTTACCTTTTTACGATACTTACCTCAGAGCTAAAACAACCGCAAAAACCAACCAAGATCACAGTAAAATCAGCAAGATATACGATGGAAAAAGTCAGCAAAAAACCACAGAGAATATATGGCTATAACAAACAAAACAGAGAATTATTCTTAATTTTAAAAGAGAGAATTAGGCAACGAATAGCGTTTGAAATACCCTTAGGTATCAACTAAACATGATTGCCATGAAGAAACTAAACATTAACCCTGTCGAAAAGGAAGATCAGTAAAGACGTGATCTATGAGATAAAAGCGTGATGTGAAATAGTATTAGGAACGGGATATAAAAAGTTTGGCAAACTAAGTAAAAACTCAGAGGCAAGTGAAGAACCAGAAGAAATAGAAATAAATAATCCTCCTGACCAGGCTATGTTCAGGAGGTAAAGCGAGACATCACTCTGTTATATACTAAAAGAACATTAGCTATCGACAGTGCAGACAAAAAGCGGCGAATTAATAGAACTAAACAACACCGTATCATGGTTCAGCTGTTGGACTTTTAACAGCAAGGCGTCGTGACTATCAGACATCTCACGCATAAAGTAATCAAATATTACATCCGGCGACTCATCAATGGAGGATTTACTCGCAGACCAACTCCCAACCTGATAAACCCGCTCCAAATCGGATACCCGCTGACTATAATAATCAAATTGGATATAGCGCTGCAGGTATAACCAACCAGCTTTTGAGTCAGAATACCCCTCTACCACCATCGACCCTTGGCCATTTCTGGCAAAGCGAAAGTGAACATTCACATTCACTGATTCGGTTTTAGTATCTTCAAAATACATTATCGCTCGAGCGCTACACTGAAGTTCACCACTATTTTCAGGGATCACCTTAGACAGAAAAGGCAGCGTACAGAGTAAAAATAATATCAACGCATAAAAGAAAAAAATCTTACCACTTTTATTGGAGTGCATTGTTATTTCCACGAATAATAAAAATAGTTTTCACAATAGGCATACGGGTTGTTTTCGTTTTTGGCACATTGAGCCATAAATGTGCGGCCTAGTCCTTTATTTTGAAATTTATCCCCATAGTAAAAGATAAACCTCCGGGTTTCGCTACAATCTAACCCTAACCTATCCCGCACTGCGGCAAAGTTTTTCTTATAACTCTCCCGCATTTCAAGATTAATCATTTTTTCATTAGAAAAAAGCTCACAAATGCCGCTTTCAACCTGATTTAATTGGACAATATTGATCGAACGCTCTGAGATAATCGCCGTCCATAACAAAACCAGAGCGGCAGTAAACAGCACCGCACTCGCCATCATCCAGTTCTTTTCTTGCTCTTCAGTCTGAGGTGGAAGATCTTCACCAAACAAAGGCGTTTTCGGTACACTTACTGCCTCATCATCCGATTCTTGATTCTGCAGCAAAGGATGTAGTGGATTATCATCAATTAGCTCAATAGCCAAGTCAGGATTAATTTCCAGTCGCCCGCGGGGAATAGTGACGATGACATTATCTATTTGATAGTTACGAAAAGACTTTCTCAATAAACTTAAATACTGATTTAGATTTCCATTCGAAGAAGTCAGGCCATTGTCATCCCAAACTTTCTGCATGACTTCATCTCGGGTCAATATTCCTGGATGTTGAATAATAAAATACAACAAGGCATTTGCAGTAATTGAAAGTTGTGTGTCAGCCGTAGCTATATCATCAATACTTAATGTTGCATCAGTAACATTATAGAAAAGAAATCCATTAATTTTATACTTCATTGTACAGGTTAGATCCGCTCTAAATAATAACTAGTTCTCCATAATTCAACTGGCAATTGTTAATTATTCATTTTAAGCCAGAAGAAGCTTCAATCTATACATGCCCTCAATTAATAAAACAAAAAATAGGAGAAATATAATCATGCTGAATACTATCCCTGGCTGTTACGACAAGTTATGATTTAGATCAAAAGAGACTGGTCAGACAAGCCGGTAATTTACTATTCTGTCAGTGCCATCACATCATAAGCATGATGTTTTTCATTTATAATAAGAAAAACAACCACAGACAAATAAAACCAAATAAGAATATTTACAAGCATTGGTATAGCTAGAGTACTCATTGCCATATTATTTAAACAACTAATTCTAGTTAATTAATAATCCATTTTATTTATAGCACAAAGGTTATTATCACCATCTTGTATTACCTGCCATAAAAATCACCCAACGGCATATCCTTTAAAATAATTGCTGTGTTCCCCTTTAGCTTATAAATAACGAGCAAAAAAAAACGGTTCAGTCACTATTAGTTAATCATAACCAATAACACCAAACCGTTTTCTATCCGGCTTTTTAAGCCAAGTTATATCAACTTAAATACCAGCACGCTTCAGCAAGCCGGTCATCAATGCAGAGCTTCCTTTCACCTGCTTGGACTTATTCTTAAATTCACGAGCCAATGACGCATCATTAATTGCGTTAGCAATATAAATCATTGCCTGGTACATATCACGGGCAGTTTTGATACGAGACGTGTCGTTCAGCGGGCTGATGATTTTAACAACATCGCCACCAGTTTTCTTGTGCTCATTGGCATACTCAAGAACAGAATCAAGTAACTTATCAAGATCAACAATAAACTCAGAATTCTCTACACCTAGCTTCTTGATCTCTTTCTGGTTTCTCTTTCTTACCTGATTAATGATAAATGCGGGCTTGTTGATTTTCTTATAACCGAAGATACCGGCAAGAACCAGTAAGACAACACCACCTGCTACATAACCCCAAATAGAACCTGAAGACTCAACAACCGGTTGGATCACTTCGGTTGCGGTGTTTGCAACAGACGTTGGCACATCAGACATATTTGTAACCTTTAACTAAAATAAAACGGAACATCGAAGACATTATGCATTTAACTACCAGAGGACTATGCGCTTTATCAATGTCTGAGTCAAATAGGGTGACGTAGTTCAAAATATTGAAAAATGTATCAGTCACAAAACCATCAACGGCTTTCTGAGCAACAAAGTTACTGAACATAACGAAAGTAATGCTACCAGTTGATCAACAGATCAATAATGCAAGGTATAAAGAATAGAGCGGGAGTAACAAGAAGCGATATGGCGGCTTATGGTGCAAACTACAAACGCTGTTGCTTGCAACATAAAGTGACATAAGAGCTAGCTACATATCAAATTATTAGCGATTGTTTTGCACCATAAAGCGACATGAAACCAGACCATAAGATGACATAGCATCACTCAATGGAAGTTACGTTCCTGTCATATGTAAGATTCTTTCTTACGCCCTTCCATGAACATCGCCGCAGATATGCAACCAGTAACCCACTGGACCCTTAATGTGTCTAAACTCATTTTTGGACACAAATGAGTTTGAGCTGATGTACTAGCTTGTTTGATTTGGATTAGGAAATGTATGTAAAAGGGTCAAAACGCAAGACCTGATTCCATTTTCACACTTGTGGCGCGGTCGACAAGTATGTTGTCCAAGTCAAAATAGGCGGCTTTAATCACAGGGTATCCGCATGGCATTCATGTAGTGCAGCTCCAAATTTAAGAATGGCTGGTTCAGTTGAAATTTATCAAAACCAGCCGCTCTCGTTATCAGATTTGCTCCAAATCCAAGTCAGACCGCAAAGATTATTATCCCTTGTGCGATTTCTTCGAACTATGCAATTAAGTCTTTAAGGCGATCCGCATCCGGATGCTTTTCCTGAGCGATAACCCGACATAACGCTTCAACGAATTCTCGCTTCATAAGATCGGTCGATGTTTGGTCAGGTTGTGTCATTGTTAACACGGCAAAAGGATTCGGTGCCAGATGGATGTCTTTCCAGATACTTCTACAAACCTCCGCGTGAAGGTGCTGAGGCAATTGCCCGGATTGAAGAAATATAGCCATAACACTGTCATCATTCACGGACCATAAATGGCGGTACGCACATTCAAATAACTCTAATGCACTGAGTTGCCAGCTATATTCTTTGAGCGCTCGATGGTACAAAGTAGTCAATGTGTCTACGCTCCATTGTTGCCATATGTCCTCAGGCAAATGAGGTTTCAGGTTAGCATACTGACTGACGATCCATTGCGCGCTGACATAGATTGAGTCTTGTTGAACTAAATCACTAAGGGTCATTAACCAGGCTTTGATTTCTGATTGATTATTTTCGTTATACCCTTCAACTTCTAACGTGCCTTTTAGTACTCCCAGATAGAAAGGCATATGATCAAAGCGACGTGAATAGACTCTCCGTTTCACTGCCAGTATTTCAGTCAATAGCTTGGTACGAGATGCCATCGGAAGCCGACAACTTAGTCGACTTAGCTGAAAAAACAACCGCCATACATACTGAGGGAACACCTTGGCCACTTCACTCAATAATGAAGCCAACAATTCTGGAGTAATGTGCTCTGGGTGGTCATGCAGATAACCGAGGATCGTCTTTAGTGGTTCCACCGCATAATCACCATCGCCTGACTTACTTTTCCCTTTATTCACGGAAGGTAACAGTGCGACAGCCTGATCAATTTCACCTGCGACAACAAACAGTTGAATCAAAGCACAGCGGTCATCATAGTTTTTTTGATATTTCTTCAACTGAGCTGCTTTTAACGCAGCAGTAACAAACGCTTCATCCTGCCAGTGATTCTTGACAGCTTCTGCTAAGGCGCTTGCTGTTTTACATGTTTTAATTACCGAAGAAATATCTGCAACATCTCCCGAATAAGGCAGTTCATTCTTACCACTTTCGATTTCAGCAATAGTGATGAACGGTTTATCGGAGCTGAACCCTCTACGATAAGACGGCGTCCACTCTTCGACTGACGTTGCCTCGCCAAGCTGGCCAATAATCCTTGTCGCTTTTTGCAAATCTCCGTGTGTAAACCAATAAGCAGCAAGTAACGTTAAAGCTTCGCTTTGTTCATTCTCAACATAGAATTTTTCCGCCTTATCCAACAACTCGTTGGTTAAGTAAGGAAGAAGATCCTTTGTGTATATACCAAATTGATCACCTTCCGGATATCCCTTATCCAGATAAGGAAAGACACGCTCAGGTTGCCCATTGAACCCGTGCGCTACGCCTTTTATAAGACATTCTTTTTGCCAGGATGGATGAATCGCTGAGTAGAGTTTTTCTAATTCATCATCAGGCAGGCAAAGTTTGCACCCTAGTTCAAATCGATTGCCTTCTTTAGTGTAGTATGGGTTATTTCTGTCTTCATCAGACATTCTTTGTTCGACTAGCGCGGAAACATCTTTGCCAGATTTGATGGCATTTGCCAGCTCAGTATCAGCATCTTGTTTCTGTCGGCTATTGCCATCTACATATTGATTGAGGATGAAAACAGGATCATCAATCGCTGACCAATCATACCCAATCGATTCGACACTTCCCTTTAGATCTTCAATTAGACGCTTTCCCATTTGGTAGGAAGACAGCCCTAGGGCAACCCGGGCTCTGTCATTTAGATCATCATTCCAGACATTATTAGTTAAAGTTTCAGCCATTTCATACCAACCCTCGTGATTTTGCTTTCCAGCCAGTCTAGCCGCAGCCACTGCTGCGCAGAACGTACCGCCGGAACGCACACCTTTAGGCGCATAATGACGAGCAAGGCGCATTAATCCTTTAAAACAACGCTGTACTTCAGGATGGTGGCTGTCTAAGTTGATAGCTGCAAATGTTTCAATGGCTGTACCATATGCGGCCGCTTCTTCGCCCCCGTCTTGAATCATGGGTCTGAGTGTTCCAAGATCGGCCAGATTACGAATTGCTCGCTCTTTCAGTTCTCCGTCGGCTAAGCCCGGGATAATTTTTGCCCATGCCTCAGCCAGATACTCGCGATGATAGGTATTACATGCCTGAGCAAAAGGTATTGCTTTTTCGTGTAGACTTTGCTGACAAAGCGCATGTATCACTCCATCCAACGTAATGTCACTATTGGAGTATCGATTGCGATAAATGACCTCATCATAAGGTAATAAAACACCAACTTTTTCTTCCCAAGTTCTGGTCAGATCCAGATAAATATCCCTAGTGTTCACCGAGCCGACAGGCACATTTTCACGTAATCCCTGTGTAAATAACGGTAATTGCGTAACATCCCCGCCCAATTCCACTAACTGAATTTCAAGAATGATGGTGCTCAAGTAGTATTGCAGTTCATTTAATTCGTCTAATGCCGATACGGCACCACTAATATCACCGAGTTTGAGCTTGTCATAGGCATCCAAGAAAGGTTTACACCCTTTATCAGATTGTGAAGACAACAATTTTTCAGCTATGCCGTACCAGTTTATTACTTTTGACATTAAGCCAGCCTCCAGCTTATTGAAAGGCTGGAGCTGAAATACGGAAACACATGTCACACCAACCACTTAGAGAAAATATTGGTTGATTCTAGAACAGGATGTATTGAATTGTAATTATCTTTTTTCTTATCCACTAGAAGCTAAAATGAAGAAGTTAAAAAGGACAGGCACTTTACGGTCAATTGTTTTGGAGATTGAAACAGCTGCGTAAACATATCACGCCGCTAAGCGCATCAAATGTGCAGAGCGCAGAAGATGGGGTCAGGTCTTTCCTTTTGCCCGCGCATTAGCTTGTGTAAGGTAAATCAAGAGGAACAGGATGTGTATGAGCCATTGCTCTAACAAAGAATGGGGCAGAAACATGTTAGCTCTCTTGCTTGGTTTTTTGCTTGGTTTCATAAACATCGAATTAGGTTTGGCTAAGGGAAATCACCATCAAGCAGACCGCCCCTAAAACAACCTTACGATGAAAAGGCTTCCCAATCGAGAAGCCTTTTCGTGTTGCAAAGCGATGTCGTTACTCGGAGATGGTAATGACTTTTTTCAAATGAGTCAGCAGTTCACTTTGTTGTTCTGGTGAGGCGGCATAACACATATAGTAAAAGTTGAGCTGCTCTATAAAAAGTTTTTCTCGAACACTGCCATCATGCTCGATCTCTATCATCGGCGATATATGCCGCTGAATAAGGCCATGTTTATATTTAACCGCGAGCGCGTTATTGACCTCGTAGTTCAATGCATGATGAAACGGGAACACATTTACTCTTGGCTTATTCACAATGCCAGCCATCTTAAACGACATCAGCAATCCCGCCCCCGCGCCCACGAACATCATCGGCCCTACCAATGCAACACCCACGACAGAGATAGCGATTCCCGCATACCCCGAATAACGCAGCGCAGTGTAACAAGCGTCAGGCACCAACGTCAGTTCAGTCACAATCAGGCCTTTCTTCGTTAAGGTGACGGTCTGTTTTACGTCTGGATTGCCTGCGTAATACAAATAGCTACCTATAGCTGAAATAAGTACTAATGACACTAAAATTCCGGGCCAAGACAACAAAGAGCCAAGCCACAACTGAAAGATAGCACCCAATACCCAAATAATTATATTGCCATAATCGTGCGGACTCTCTTTGGCTAATTCAAACTCGTACAACACGCTGGCATTCAATACCGCCTGTTGCTCTGCTTGCCTGTATTCCTCGGTCAGCTCGGGAAGCGCGTCTAGTGGTGTATACATTATTGCGGTACCTCCAATTGCACCTTGTCATTTTGGCTCAGAGATAAGGTTTCATTCTCGACCATTTCTTTGTGTTCGCTCGCCCCTGCTAAGGTTTGGGCTTGATACAGGCTAGCCAGTTTATCAGAGTCGCTATAAGGGTTATCGTCCTGACGCGCGACAAACACATTAATTCGCTCTTGTTTTATAATGCCTTGACCTTGGGCGACAACGACATTGACCAGTCGTGGCAGCGGCAAGCGATATTGATACAGGGTCGGCTCTTTTGGATCTTGCAGCCATTGCCCGCTTGCCAACTCTGCTGGTGTAAAACTGCGATAATCGCTCAGCGCATACCCCGCACCAATGCCGAGGGTTACCACCTCACCGGGGTAGGCGTTCGGCACCACCACGGTAATAGATTGCTCAAAGCCAACGGTAATGGCATTCATTGAATGTTCTTGTGGCATCACGCGCCTTATAGGCCGAGTATGCATAGAAGGCTGATTAATCAACTTAATTAGGTCGTGGTACTCGTCTTCAGCACTTAACCCTGGATCTGGTTCTTTCCCCCATATCGAGTGATTGAGCCATTTCTCCAATGGCGTTTTTTGAGTGACCAACTGTACAATCGTCACCACGGCGTATAAGGCAGCGCCCCAGAAGTTCAGAGATAACATCCAACCTTGTAGCACCTGACCAATCAGCAAACCTCCAACACGTGCACGTAAAGTTTGATACGCCAAGCCTCCCCAACTAAACGCTTGCATCCCTAAAGCACTAGTCTTAGCAACTAATAACCAACGTTCAGACGAACTTTTTGAGTCGATAAAGTCTTCCATGGTCTGCCAACCTTCCAATCCAGCCGCCATGACTCCTGCCACACCCGCGATTAACGAATGGGTAAGGTAGCGCTCGACAGTTAAAATTTGCGCAGTAGATATGTTTTTCACACATCCAGATTTCAATACCTGAATAGTATTATCCATCAATGCAAATCTAGCCGATTGAGATTTTATTTCATTCAATGCGATTCCTTTAATAGTCGCCCCAGTCGCATTAATCATCCACGCGGTGCTGTAGCCCAGCGTCATCTCTTGACGGCGTGTATCGGGGTTAGGTGCAGAGGCTACGGCCTCTTGCAGGGCAACCATTTGTGACACCACATTGATAGCGTTTAATGCGGCCACCACAAAGTCCATGCGACCGATACTGTCGAACTTGCTGTCTATCTTGTTTACAGCATTGGCAAATGAATACTTGCCAATGGCTTTGCTCTCATACTCACTAAATAATACGGGCATAGACTCGATATAACGCGCGATTTGCTTATCCAGCCCTCGCAGCGTTTTTGAGAGTTTCGTATGCTCTCGTGAGCCAATAACAAGACCAGCCATCGCCGCATTGGTGCTTTGCGCCTCCATAAGTAATTGGTGGTAACGGGCGTTCATGGATTTTGCTTGTGCACTAAAGTCTTGGTTAAGCACCACCTTACCGTCACTGAACTGAGCTTGTCCCCATACCGACATGGCAGCGCTGCGTTGTGCCGATAATCCTGGCAATTTCATTAATCGGTTTAACAAGCGAAAACGCAAAGACAACATGCTACGAACAGCTTTGTCGCCTTGCGCGGTCACCGCTTGTTTTGCGTTGTTTATCTGTGTTTCCAGAGGTACCAGCAATCCCTTCGTGACCGCAAACAAAGGTGAGTTTGGATCATTAAATCCAACCACATCGTTAAAGGCCGATAAAAAGCCAGAAAAAGGAATGCGGGTGTTGCCAATAAACTCAGACAAATCCATTTTGGCAAGGAGCTTCTCCACTTCAGCATATACCTCAGTAGAGTAGCCGTATGAGGATAACGCGATTAAGTTGTCCGGCTCATTGACTAAGGTGTCAAGACGCGCACTTAACTCTGCACTCTCTTTCGCGCCAAGCTCTAAGTCATTTAACACGATATTCATTAGCTCAGTCAGCGCTAAATGCTGTGCATGTTCACCTGTATCGATACCAAAACGTAAAGGCTCGGTGCCTAGTGTCGCCAATGCATCCAACAATATCGGCGCATCGCGCAAAATGCCTGTAGTGCAACGTGTTTAGGCCTCAATGTAGCTTTGGTAAAACTTATCCAATCCTGTCCAGTTTACCTGACGGTGCGCCTTACGTCGCTCAACATATTCTGCCAACCGTGACTCCAGCAGCGTTGGCGCAATCCCTTTGCTCTCCAATCGCGCTTTGGCATTTGGGTAAGCCAGCGTCACAAGGTCGGCCTCTGCTGCAATGGCAGCTTTTGCTGCACCGCTGGCAGAATCAGCTTGCTTGAGACGAGCTTGGTAATAGTGGTATTCCAGGCAGGTATCGATGTCACGCTCCACGGCAATCCAATCGGTAGGTCCAATGCCTTTTAAGCTCTCAGGCGGAAAAGAAATACGCACCAATGAACGAATGGTTTCAGCTACCACGGTCTTACGGTGCGTCTCATCATCTTGTAGAGTGGGAATGACGGATTGCGCTAGGCGCAAATATAAATCGGTTAAATCACCTAACGGATCATCCAAGGCGATAAACTGATGCATACAGCAACTCGGTACCTGATATCGATAATCATCGATGACCTTGCGCACCAATGGTGACATTAACCCATGCTCATCGTGTTCAGTAATAGCGCTGGATGCACAGCTCCAATCAAAAACAGATAAGTCCACTTCTCCCACATCGGTTACCACGGCGTCGATGTGAGCTATGTCACTGCAGTGCTGCGTACTGGTTACGTCACGTAGCCAATCTTGTCTTGCCTGTTCGTTATCGAGGTAAAAGTCTTGAACCCGCTGTGTCCAGCGCTGGCTAGAGAATCCCACGAAATAAGGGCGATCTGTCTGGTAGAGCAAATGAGACTTGGCTTTCTCTGCAACAGCACCGCGTCTTTCCTCGGCGCTGTCCCCCACAAATCGAAACAACTCGCTTTGTAGCACTTGATACTCTTCCACCGACCATGTTTGTGTCTCGGGGTCTTGTGATAAAGCGTATAGCCAGCCATCACGTAACTGACGCAACGTGTAAGGCGTTTTGTCCGAGCGTAACACGCCCCCAGAGAACACCTCCATGTCATCAATAGGATGCAGTCCCTGTACCACGTCATCTTCAAGGGTTATTGGGTCTCGCTCATCAATGGCATAACGCACTGGCGCGAGAGCAGAGAAAGCAGTCAAACTGGAGCTTGCGACTTTCACTACAGGAAACGGCGCATCACGGCATACGTCTCCAATTGAAAACAGGCCTTCCCCTAACATCAAACTCGACGATGGGTAACCTACATCCATACCATGATTGTAGAGGCTGACAGGCTCTAGATGAATGCGCACACCGCTATCAAGTAAGGTGGTTTCTCCTTGCCTGTACGGGTTAAATGCCAACAGTCTGTCCAAAGAGAGGCCGTGCTGCTGAGCGATGTCTGCGAGTGTTTCCCCTTCAGCCACCACATGGTATTTACGCTGACCTTGCTCTTGCGTTAACGGCACCAATGCCGCCATATCGAGTTTCACCCCATGTTCAGTTAAAAAGGCATTATCGACCGCACTGATGGTTTGGTCATCCATCGCTTCTCGACTGAACAACAAATATTGGTCGGCCACCGTTTGTCCGCCGCGTTTCCATAGCGCTAAAATAAAATCCAACGGTGTTGGTCTTACCCCAGCAGGTATCGGATTCATCGCCCCCGCTCGGCTCTGCGTTAACTCGAAATGGTAGGCACTGCCCCCTTGGCAGCGATATTCATGCAGCAGTTGCCCATCTAAAAAGTGGTACAGGAACCCTTCTGTAGGTAGCCCCAGCACTTCACCCAGTTGTATCGCCGGACGAACCGGAATAAAGGCATCTTGGATAGTCAGGTTATCTTTGTCTTGGGAGGGGACGCTTTCAAAGCCGAATTGAGTCGAGGTCTGACCATACCAACCGACCGATAAACGTTTATCTTCTTGTTTTTTCACCGAAGCGATGCTTTGAGTATGCTGACCAACGGTCACATCGCGCCACTGGCTAACCTGCGGCTCCTGAGATGTTTGCTCTAAAGAGCGTGATATAAAAGGCTTCACTGCCTTTTTAAATAGTGAATTGGAACACGCAAACTCGACCCCATAAGCAAACGCAGGCTTCTCTTCTACGGGCGGCGAAACCAGCGGTGCAGAAGTAGTAATAGGCTTGTCTTCAATGATGGGTTTGTAGCCCGCCTGAACCACTTTACTGGGTTTAGGAATATTGAGAGGCATAATATTGAACCTGAAGACGAAAACAGGCTCAGATTGTAACTAAAAACAAGGCATTTACACTCTAGTTATGTGCTCTTATTTACCTATCATTTTCACTTTTATGCCTGTTGATGTGTCATTGATAGAATTAAAACTTAACAGAGGGCCATTTACTTTTCTGTTGGACCACTTTTCGAGGGCATGTTTAAGCGGTAAGTGGATTTGTTCATTGTCGGAAGCATGGTTTCGGATAAGTTATAAGTAATGAAGAGTATGAACTCCACCACTTCGCTAATGTCCTCCACTTGGGAGGTGGATATTCTATCTCTTTGGCAGCCTCAACCAGCAATGGCTCTAAATTATTTTGCGTCCAACCACCAAGATGCTTTTCAACCCAATAAATATATTCAACCCTACGTCTGACTTCTGCTTAAATGTCACCAGGGTAAGATGCTAAATCACGCTCAAAAAACTCAACCGACGAGTTTCCTTCTTCATCAGTTAACTCACACTTGGATGCAAATGGTGGCATCTCATCCTGAAACGCCCCAACACCGACACCTTTAGCCATCTTGACCACTCCAAATAACTGAGTGCAAACCAAGTTCGTCATTTACCAAATCTACAGATATCACACCTGATGACACCAAACTGAATGCAGATTTCACCATCAGACTCTGCTCTATACCTAGCTGCTTCGCAGCATCACTAACACTGATTTTTCCTACCTTTTTAACCAATGACAAAAGCCGGAAATGAAGAGTAGTAAACGACTGAAAACCGGAATAACGATGCAATATTTTTAAGTTATTTAGTACTGGATTAGCCCTGATTTGCTCCTCTGTCACCAATATCAGTGGGACACCAAGCTCTATTGCTTTTTCCTGTTTGACTTTGAAACGTTTAAGAAAATCTTGGGACCGGGTTTTCACGAAGGGCTTCACTTCAATCCACTTAACAGCATCATTCTCAACTATCTGAAAATCAGGTGTATAAGGAAAATCTCGATCATCAAAACAATAAATAAAACCTTCTGGTTGGGCAATAAAAGAAGTTATGGATGGTGAGTATTCAAGGTGGAAACAGGTATCGAATTCCAGATATGACTCAACGGTCATTACCTGATTCATTTTGGCACTGACGAACTTAAAAAGGTTCTTAACGCGAGAATGTTTGAGCTGACGGCGGTACACGATGATCAAGCCCGTTTGTTGTTAAACTACAACAAAAATAGCTTATGCACGCTTATTGTGCCAGTTATGTACGATATTAGAGAAGATATGCAGGATTATGGTGCAAACTACAAACGCCAGATGGGTGGAAGCCCCCACCAGCCACATCCCGGCACACACGTCGCCTGCTGCGGTTGCTCCCTTCCGGGCCTGGCCGAGTTCACAGGTTAGTGTTGCGGGAGGACCAATGGGGGCCTCCATAGATTCTTTGTCTCATTTCGAGAACGGGAGAGATTATCCGCTAACGCTCGCGACATTGCAAGGTCTCAATCTCTCCCAGCTGACTGACTGCTGATTTATTATCCAAAGCCACCGTTTTATACTGTGAAATTGGCATAACAACCAGAAATAAAAGAAGTTAGATCTCTTCTTCTGCTTCTTCCAACAGAAACTCCCCCAACAGTGCACCGCCCAATACCAGCAACCAGGCAACCAACACCGGACTAGGAACATCGAAGTATGGCACAAGCACCAAGGTTGCAAATCCGACCGCAGGCAGGATCCAAGCAAGACGTGGCACCCAGTCACGCAACTTGCTCTTCATCATCTCCTGTATTGATGCGATAAGGCCGGTCACACACAGAGCAACAAGAGCAGCATGCTCCATCCCTCCGACCCAAAGCGGTACGACAAGAAATAGCGGCCACCAGGTATTTCCGTGAACCGGACGCCAGCCTCGGGCAACATACCAGAGAAGGCTGACAGCCAACACCTGAATTACCGTTGACGAAGCATGGCCTGGAAGCTTGCCCTCACCCTGCAGGGCCATCAGGCCAACGTCCATTGCCAGCACAACGGAAATAAGTAAGGCAGCAAGCTGCCAGCCACTTTTAGGAGAGAAACTTACAGCAAAAATAGGTAACATCATAAAGATGCTAATCGACAGGGCCAGCGGCTGATCGGGCAATACGACACCATAAGCGCCAAGGCCAAGCAACAGCAGCCAGGCACGGACACCTCCTTGCGGCAATAGCCACAAGGCTGGGATAGCCAATGCCAGTGCGGGAAGCTCTCCGTGGCTATACCCCAAAGCACTGACACCCACTACGGTCAACACAATACTGACCACAACAAGTAACGCGGCATACAACATAGCAGCACCTCCTTGCGTTATCCGACAGCGCAAAAGGTAAAGCGTAAAATGAATCTCTGTCGGTATGTTTGTGATACTAAACTAAATATCTATCTGACCCCCATTAATTGACTCAGATTATTGTTCAGTTCGGCACTAGTACAGGTATAAATATGGACGATTTTGCGAGCCAAATCTACACTCAGGTTCACCAAATTCCCCATGGAAAAGTGGCAACTTATGGTGATATCGCTAATTTTTCTGGATTTCCCGGCTATGCCCGCCAGGTTGGCCGTTTAATGGCAATGCTCCCCGAAGGGTCAAAACTGCCCTGGCACCGAGTGATAAACGCCAAAGGAATGATTTCGCTGACAGGACATAACTTACAACGCCAGCGCCAGCGTCTGATTGAAGAAGGAGTCGAAGTTTCTGACGTTGGGAAAATAAAGTTGGCAAGGTATCGCTGGGGCGGGGGATAAACAACACTCCCAAGTTAGGCCCCTCAACAAAGGCCCGACTGAGGAAACAAAGAAACGTATACTGGTTTACTTAACCTTTATCAATACCAGGTTAAGCTTGGTTGTCGCGGCTGAGTCAGTGATCACCGGGTTGACAGTATCGGTAATAAACATCAGTTTATTATTCACTTCAATACGGGCGCTGATGGCGTAAGTATGACCCGACTTGATTTCACTTTTGACGAAATTCAGGCTGAACTCGAACGGCACCTGCTTGCCATCGGCCATAAAGGCCTGGCTGCTGACTACTTCAGCCGGCGCATCCATCAGAGAGACATCAGACAACGTCACCGTAATGCGTGCATCATGCGGCAAGGCAATACGCTCTCGATACGTCAAAGATCCTTCCACTTGCGCCAGATCGGCATCCTGTTTAACCAAGTTAGTACATGCCGAAATAACCAATACCACAGCCAATGCCGCGATAAGTGTAAACATCTTTTTCATCACTCTCCCCTTACAACCTGAACACCTGCTGACAAGACATTGATTTCCCATCAACTACACTTGCTTTGTACTAAGGCGTTCATAAAAATCGATTAATATTAACACAGAAAATGGAACTCCGATGAGCAAAGAACTGAATGAACTTCTCACTCTTTTACACTTAGAGCAGTTGGAGCAAGGTTTATTCCGAGGCCAAAGTGAGCATTTAGGACTTCCCCAAGTCTATGGGGGACAGGTTATTGGCCAATCACTGTCTGCCGCCAAAGAAACGGTTGACGAAAACCGTCAGGTTCACTCTTTCCACAGCTATTTTCTCCGCCCGGGCGATCCACAAAAACCTATCATCTATGACGTTGAAAACCTGCGGGACGGAAGAAGCTTCAGTACACGACGAGTCAAAGCGATCCAGTTCGGACGGCCAATTTTCTACCTGACCGCCTCCTACCAAGCTGAAGAAGACGGTTTTAGCCACCAATCATCCATGCCTGAGGTACCGCCACCGGAATCCCTTAAGTCAGAACAAGCTCTGATCCAATCGATAGCTGAGCACCTACCGGATAAAGTCGTGGATGCTTTTTGCCGGGAGCGGCCGATTGAAGTGAGGCCTGTCACCGTTGTTAACCCGTTGAAGCCGAAACCTGAAGCGCCGAAACAGTACCTGTGGATCAAGGCCAATGGTGAAATTCCCGATGATCCCCGAATCCACCAATATGTTCTGGCCTATGCCGCAGACTGGGGATTTCTGGTTACAGCCTTGCAGCCACACAGCGTGACTCTGCTGACACCAAAACTAAAAGTAGCAACAATAGACCATTCAATGTGGTATCACCGCCCATTCCGCATGGATGAGTGGCTGCTCTATGCTATTAACAGCCCATCAGCCAGCGGTGCCCGCGGACTGGTGCGTGGTGAGATTTATAATCAGAAAGGAGAGCTGGTAGCTTCGGCAGTTCAGGAAGGACTAATGCGCCAGTCTTAATTTTGAAAATGCAACAGAGGTAGCCCGGCAACCTCTGTTTGCAATAGTAAGGAAATTTAAACAGGCAAAGCCGTTGTGTACTTCAGCGGCTCCATCGCAAACGTGGATGTCACGTTTGTCAGCCCTTCAATACTATTAACCAGCTTTTTATAAAACTGATCAAAAGCCGCCATATCGGCAACCTGAACCTTCATCATGTAGTCATACTCACCTGCCATACGGTAGAACTCCATCACTTCAGGAAACTCAGACACCGTTTCGACAAAACAGCGATACCACTCCTTAGAGTGATTACTGGTTTTGATCTGAACAAAAGCGGTAAACGACAAACCTAGCTTGATGGGATCCAGCAGTGCGACACGCTGGCGCAAAACCCCACTCTCTTCCAAACGCTTAAGACGCTTCCAGCATGGTGTCGTGGTTAAGTTTACCGCTTCAGCCAGCTCGGCCAGAGCCAGCGTGCCATCTTGTTGAAGCATCCGTAGTAATGTTCTGTCCGTACAATCCAAATCGGCCATGGCATTATCCCTTACAATTTATATGGAGAATTATTTTCTCCATTTTAGCGAAAGCAAAGCAAACAAAGCAAAGCTTTTTCCTCCGGCTACAGTACTATGCAGACAATTACCGACAAACAGTATCCATGCTGGCAGTTCCAGCCGAAATGACTGATTAAGAGGAAGAAGCATGAACCATCACTCGCAGTGGATTAACATCGCCATCCGGAAAATCGAAGCGGACTACCAGCGTTCTGCGGACACCCACCTAATCAAACTGGATCTCCCTTGCATTGATGGTATTGATATTTACCTGAAAGATGAAAGTACCCATCCGACTGGCAGCCTGAAACATCGCCTGGCTCGCTCCTTGTTCCTGTATGCACTTTGCAACGGCTGGGTCAATCAAGACACCACCATTATCGAATCATCATCAGGCAGCACAGCGGTGTCGGAAGCCTACTTTGCCCGTCTGCTCGGCTTGCCGTTTATTGCGGTAGTCCCGCGCAAAACCGCGAGCAAAAAAATCGAACAAATTGAATTCTATGGTGGCCGTGCTCATTTCGTGGACAGCCCAAGTGAAATCTATGATGAATCTCGCCGCCTGGCCAAAGAACTCAATGGCCACTATATGGATCAATTTACCTTTGCGGAAAGGGCGACTGACTGGCGCGGCAACAACAATATTGCTAACAGCATTTTCGAGCAGATGAAGCTTGAAGAGCACCCGATTCCAACCTGGGTGGTGATGAGTCCGGGAACCGGGGGCACATCCGCCACTATCGGCCGTTATATCCGCTATCAGAAGCACGATACCCAACTCTGTGTCGTTGATCCTGAGAACTCGGTTTTCCACGACTATTTCAAAACCCGCGACAACACGCTGACCAGCGATACCGGCAGCCGTATCGAAGGGATCGGCCGCCCTCGGGTTGAGCCTAGCTTTATTCCCGATGTCGTTGATGAGATGCGCACCATTCCGGACGCGGCCAGCGTTGCTACCGTGCACTGGTTGGAAAAGCTCCTGGGACGCAAGGCCGGCGCATCAACCGGAACCAACCTGTATGGTGTACTTCAGCTTGCCAGCGAAATGAAAGCGCGTGGCGAAACAGGCTCGATTGTCACCCTGCTATGCGATAGCGGCGAGCGCTACCTGGATACCTACTTCGACTATCAATGGGTAAGCGACAACATTGGTGATATCTCGGGCTATATCAGCCAGCTTGAAACCTTCGAGTACACTGGCACACTGTAATTTAACCTCACTACCGCTATCTTCTTTTTGCCGCAGCCAGACTGCGGCTTTTTATTTTTCCTGTTTCACTATTTCCGCCCCCTGAAACTTTTCTCTAACGCAGCTCTGCGGTAGCATTGCCCTACCAATAGAGAACTTGCTATTGGTCTATCTTTATTCCATACCAAATACTTATCTGGCGGAAGAGGTAGTCCCTACCGACTGTTTTTCGGTATGAACACAACACAGGACAACACAAACATGCGTAAAGCCGTAGTCGTATTTAGTGGCGGCCAAGACTCCACAACCTGCCTAATCCAAGCCATTGCCAATTATGACGAAGTTCACTGTATTACTTTTGATTATGGCCAGCGCCATAAACTGGAAATTGAAGTCGCAGAATCTATCGCCAAAGAGCTGGGTATCGCAGCACACAAAGTCATGGATGTCGGCCTGCTCAATGAACTGGCTATTAGCTCGTTAACCCGCGACAGTATTCCGGTCTCCCACGAGCTACAAGAAAACGGACTGCCGAATTCTTTCGTCCCTGGCCGCAATATCCTATTCCTGACCCTAGCTGGGATCTACGCCTACCAAATTGGTGCCGAAGCCGTGATCACCGGGGTTTGTGAAACTGATTTTTCCGGCTACCCGGATTGCCGTGACGAATTCGTCAAATCTATCAACCAGTCACTGGTACTGGGAATGGATCGCCCGCTGAACATTGAAACGCCTCTGATGTGGCTCAATAAGGCTGAAACCTGGGCTCTGGCCGATCAGTACAACAGACTTGGCTTTGTTAGAGAAAAAACGCTGACCTGCTATAACGGTATCATTGGCGATGGTTGCGGCGACTGTCCGTCATGCGATCTGCGCCGTGCCGGTTTGGAAGATTACCTGAACCACAAAGAAACGGTGATGGCAGAGCTTAAGGCTAAACAAACCGATGGCAATGCATAATTTCATACCAAATTGAATCATAATCTGCCTAAGTCTTTAAAATAGGAATAAAAAAACCGGAGTAAAAACTCCGGTTTTTTATCCTTGCTTTCAGGCAATAACTTATGCTGCTTAGTATTAGTCGCGGTATAGCGCGAACTCGTCCTGGCATTCCAGCAGCTGCTCACGAGTCATCATGAACACGCCGTGACCACCATTGTCAAACTCGATCCAGGTAAATGGAATATTCGGGTACTGCTCTTCCATATGGATCATTGAGTTGCCAACCTCACAGATCAAAACACCGTCTTCCTTCAGGTATTCCGGAGCATTAGCAAGAATACGACGAACCAGTTTCAGGCCATCAGTACCCGCAGCCAGACCTAGCTCAGGCTCATGACGGAACTCATCCGGCAGGCTGTCCATGTCTTCCTGATCAACATACGGCGGATTAGTCACAATCAGGTCGTATTGATCTTTAGGAGCATCACGTAGCAAGTCAGAGCGAAGCGGGATCACCTGCTGCTCCAAACCATGATCCTGGATATTCTGCTCAGCGACTGCCAGTGCATCAGTCGAGATATCAACCACATCAACTTCTGCTTCCGGGAAAGCATGCGCACAGGCAATACCGATACAACCACTACCGGTACACAAATCCATGATTCGAGTCGGGCGTTCCTTCAGGAACGGTTCAAAACCGTTTTCAATCAGTTCGCCAATTGGTGAACGCGGCACCAGCACACGCTCATCAACAAAGAATTCCATTCCGCAGAACCAAGCTTTGTTTGTCAGGTAAGCCACCGGCGTACGCTCATTGATACGGCGGATCACTCGCTCGACAATACGCAGGCGTTCGCTGCTGGTCAGGCGCGAACAGCGCACGTCTGATGGAATATCTAACGGCAGGTAAAGCGTTGGCAGCACTAGCTGTACCGCTTCGTCCCAGGCATTATCCGTACCATGACCATAAAATAGACCCGCTGCATTGAAACGGCTCACCGTCCAACGTAGCATGTCCTGCAATGTGTGAAGTTCGTTGACGGCCTCGTCGACAAAAATCTTATCCAAAATAGCCTCCGAATGACGCTACAATACCGCTATAGAGTTGTTGGAATTTCATTATGAGTAAAAAAGATCTTACCCTGGAAGATGACCTGGCACTCTTTCAGGATGCGGTTAAGGGCGTAAAAAAGTTGTCGCATGATACCATAATCACGCCCCGCCGACAGAGTCCAAAGGCCGATAAGCCCAAAGTCTCAGAAAAAGAAATGCAAAATCACGAATTTTACTTCTCCGACGAATTTGAGCCCCACTTAAATGAACAAGGCCCAATGCAATATGCCCGGACTGGCGTGTCAAAATACGAAGTGAAAAAACTGCGTCGCGGCGTCTATGTGCCTGACATGTATCTGGATATGCATGGAATGACACAAAAAGAAGCAAAACGAGAGCTGGCTGCAATGATCGCGGCCTGTATCAAAGAAAGTGTATCGTGCGCCTGCGTGATGCACGGCATTGGTAAGCACATCCTGAAGCAAAAAGCTCCGCTTTGGCTGGCACAGCACCCGGATGTTATGGCCTTCCATCAAGCCCCACTTGAATTTGGCGGCGATGGTGCACTATTGGTGCTGATTGATATTCCGGAGAGGTAGAACTTTAAAGCCGATAAACCACAATTGAGTGTCGAGGAAGAGCTGATATAACCACAACCTCGTCACTCAAAACTGATTCTCGTCACGGTATTAGTAAACGTATTTCGCCAGCGAACCGACATTAACAACCTGTCCTTCAACAATCAGCCTGACTTCGCCATTATCGCAGATCTGCATACGGGTTTTTACCGCACCTTCACTGTAATAATGCTCACAGTTCCCGTTGCGGGCACTGTCAATACGGGAAAAGATGGTGATACCACCCGGCGCCAAGAGTTCCTGTGGAGCAGTAAAGGTCAAGGTACTGCCAGATTCAGAGATATGCATTTCTTCACAGACACCGCTCGCCCACTTGATTGCACCATTGGCATTTATGCTCGGTGCACGCGGTCCCTGAACACAACCCGCTAACAGCACAGCACCGAAGATTGCAATTATTTTACCTTTCATAGCAGTATTTTATTTATTCTCGATGGATGAATGATACAAAACCCAGCGGCCAGATAAACCACAACAGGTAAAAAATGAGCCCTGCATCCAGCGCTCTAACTTTATATCGGCCAGCTTAGCGAAATCCTTAACCTTTATCGTAAATTATCCTTCAGGGTTAGCCTGCCATAAAAATTCGGCCTGTTCGCTATCAGGGAAATACTCTACTGCCGCGATGGCTGATGTTCTGAACATCGGTGGCTGTAATCCGGGAGCCAGCTCTGACGTCAGATAGCCGACTAGAGGAAGATGGGAAACAAGCAATACGCTTTCCGGACGTTCGACAGCAATCATGGCTTTCAGGTAAGCCGCAACATCTTCTGCATCACCATAAGGAGTGATTTCATCGACAGTCATCAAGCGCTTAGGCTGTGGCAAATGCTTGGCCATAACAGACCAGGTTTGCTGAGCGCGTAAATAAGGGCTGACCCAAACCAAATCAATCCCGTCACTCAGCTGACTGGCTAATTGGAAGGCCATTTGTTTGGAGTGAGCCTCACCACAGACAGTCAGAGGTCGCTCCGCATCACTGGGAGCGAAATTCTGCGCCTCACCATGACGCATGATATAAATTCGCATATTGCCTATCCAATAATACTGGCCCTCTTTAACTTATACGGACCGAAGAACACCAAAAGATCTTACTTTCGGTATGTATTGCCAATCACATATGACGTTTGAAACAGGACCAGAATGAACATCTAGTTTCGCGCTATGCTAGCAAGTCCTGTTGAAGCTGAATAGCAATTCCGCTGATTCGATTGCGGTTCCGTGACCGCTGATGCCCTCAAGGCATCTACCAATACATCTATGGTAGGGGGGATATTCCTCAAGTATGTCACGATTAACGATACCGAGTGACAGCGTTCAGCTAAGATTTACAGTGAACCTGAAGAGCAGAAGAAGTAATTTGCCACCCTAACTATTGAGCGTCATAATTAGCTTAATTTCCTTATAAAATAGGCCCTTCCCGTGCATATTAGTCCTAATGACCCTAAACAGTACCGTTACCTGACTTTAGAGAATGAACTCAAGGTCCTGCTGGTACATGATGCCGAAGCGCCCCGCTCTGCCGCTGCATTATCCGTGAATGTAGGCCATTTTGATGATCCTATTGAGCGACAGGGAATGGCCCATTTCCTTGAACACATGCTTTTCCTTGGCACGGAAAAGTATCCTAAAGTCGGTGAATTTCAGACATTTATCAACCGAAGCGGCGGTAGCAACAATGCCTGGACCGGCACTGAAAACACCACTTTCTTCTTTGAAGTCAGCCCGCACGCCTTTAATGACGGGCTTGATCGATTTGGCCAATTTTTTACCGCCCCGTTATTCAATGAGGAAGCCGTCGATAAGGAACGCCAGGCCGTCGACTCGGAATACAAACTGAAAATCAAAGACGATGTCCGCCGCCTTTATCAAGTTCACAAGGAAACAGTTAACCCGGCCCACCCTTTTGCCAAATTTTCTGTCGGGGACCTGACAACCTTAGATGATCGTGATGATAAATCTGTTCGGGAAGAACTCATCGCCTTCTACCAGACCCACTATTCAGCCAACTTGATGGCACTGGTACTATTGGGGCCACAATCACTTGATGAACTCGAAGAGTACGCGAAAACATACTTCGACCATATTCCCAACTCTGGTATTCCGAAACCAGCGGCTTCCGTCCCTTTGGTAACAGCCAATGAAGCGGCAACCTTCATCAGAATGGAGCCTATCAAAGAAGTTCGCAAGCTAACCCTGTCTTTTACACTGCCTTCAGTCGAACAATACTATCGCCAGAAACCACTTTCGTATATTGCCCACCTGCTGGGTAATGAAGGCAGCGGCAGCCTGATGTCTATGCTCAAACGCCGGGGCTGGATTAATACCCTGACAGCAGGTGGTGGCGTCAGCGGCAGCAACTTCCGTGAATTTACCGTCGGCCTGAACCTCACCCCGAAAGGCTTGGATCACATTGATGATATCGTGACATCGGTTTTCCAGTACATCGAACTTATCAAGCAACACGGCCTGGATGAATGGCGCTATAAGGAAAAACAAGCTGTCCTGGAAGTAGCGTTCCGCTATCAGGAAAAAAGCCGTCCACTCGATACTGTCAGCTATCTGGTCATGAACCTGTTTCACTATGATCCGGACGATATCATCTACGGCGACTATATGATGGCAGGTTATGACGAGGCTCTGATCCACGAACTACTCGATTACCTCAAGCCTGACAATATGCGGTTGGTATTGGTTGCCCAAGGGCTAGAATATGACCAAACGGCCCAGTGGTACCATACCCCATACTCCGTTGCCCCACTGTCGGACAAACAACTGGCACGCTGGCGTCAGGTTGACGAGGAGCCGGAGCTTCAGTTACCTGAAAAAAACCCGTATATCTGCGAACAGCTTGACCCCCACCCTCTGACAGAAGAAGCAGAACAACCGCCACAGCTTATCCAGGATTTGCCTGGATTTAGGCTATGGCACAAACAGGAAGACAAATTCCGCGTTCCTAAAGGCGTTGTATATGTTGCGATAGACAGCCCCCATGCCGTCGACACACCACGTAATATCGTCAAAACCCGGCTCTGTGTCGAAATGCTGCTTGAAGCGATCAATGAATCGGCCTATCCAGCGGAAATTGCCGGTATGTCGTACAACCTCTATGCCCATCAGGGCGGAGTTACTTTGCAGCTATCCGGCTTTAGCGAAAAACAGCCACTATTACTGAAACTGCTGCTTGATCGCTTTGCCAACCGCACCTTTAATCCGGAACGGTTCAACAACATCAAGGCGCAAATGCTACGTAACTGGCGTAATGCTGCCGAAGACAAACCAATTTCGCAGCTCTTCAACCAGCTGACCGGATTATTGCAGCCTAACAATCCGTCTTTCCCGGTTCTTATCGAAGCACTGGAATCTATCGAGGTCGATGAACTGCCATCCTTTGTCGAGGCGATGTTTGCCGAGCTTCACATTGACACCTTCGTCTACGGTAACTGGCTAAAAGAAGACGCGCTAGAGCTGGCCGAGATCCTCAAAGATGCCTTCCGCGTTACCGACCAGCTATATGGCGAATCCCAGCGTCCGCTTGTACGCCTGGGCCAGACAGGCACCCGAAGCTATGAAGTCAACTGCAACCATGCTGATTCAGCAATCTTGATGTATTACCAGTCAAGAGAAGCAACTCCGCGGAAAATAGCGGTCTACACTCTTGCCAACCACCTGATGTCGACCACGTTTTTCCATGAACTGCGTACCCGTCAGCAACTGGGGTATATGGTTGGTACTGCTAACCTTCCGCTTAACCGCCACCCGGGGCTGATCTTGTATATCCAGTCTCCGGTCGCCGCGCCGGCCCAACTGTCTGAAGCCATTGACGACTTCACTAATGCCTTTGCACTCGTTCTACTGGAACTGAACGAGGATCAATGGCAGGCCAGCAAACAAGGGTTGATCGCACAGATCTCTGAGCCAGATACCAACTTGCGCGCCCGTGCCCAACGGTTCTGGGTCAGCATCGGTAACAAAGATACCGAGTTCAACCAACGTCAGAAAGTTGTCGGGGAGCTACAAAATCTCAGCCGGGCAGATATGGTGCGTTTTCTTGTTGATATCATTAAACCTCGCACATCCAACAGGCTGGTAATACACTGTAAAGGGCAGGCCCACAGTAACCTGGAATCACTTGATATCGGCCTGGAGATAGAATCTATTGCCGACTTCCAGAAAAATGCCCATTAATACCAATAAGCATAAGTATTTGATCATTCTTGCTGAACTCTGACTTATCCCGATTGGTATAATCCAGCCACATCTTCTCCCATAACAAAAAGGCCTGCATCAGCAGGCCTTTTGTCATCTAACCCAAGATCAGAGTGGGTAGAAACACTGGTCTTCGTTTGCCATCGCCACAAGCTTCTCGCAAGGCAGGAAACGCTCGCCATACTTATCAGCATGGTCATTTAGCATATCGACTACTTTCTTAATCCCTAGCTGATCCATATAACGGAAAGGCCCTCCCAGGAATGGCGGAAAGCCAATACCAAAGATCGCGCCGATATCACCGTCTCTCGGAGACAGAATCACCCCTTCATCTAGACAGCGAGCAGCTTCATTGAGCATCATTAAAGTACAACGCAGTGCCAAATCGTGGCTTTCGGCTTTTTTCTCCGGTACGATATTAAGCAACTGATAAACGCTCTTATCAACTGTCTTTTTCTTGCTGTTATAAAGATAAAAGCCTTTTTCGCTCTTGCGCCCCTTACGGCCATCTTTCAGCAAAATATCGAACACATCCGGCCCTTTGAAACGATCTCCCAGTTCCTTAACCATGATCGGCATGATCTTCGCGCCGATATCAACACCGACCTCATCCAGCAATGTAATTGGGCCGACCGGGAAACCGAAATCAAGTAATGCGGTATCCAGATGCTCAATCGGCTCACCAGTAAGCAAAGCCGAAGCTGCCTCATTCATATATGGTGCAAGGATTCGGTTAACGTAGAAACCAGCCTTGTCACCAACAACAATGGGTGTTTTCCCCTGCTTCTTGGCCAACGCCACAACTGTCGCGACTGTTTCCGGCGATGTACCGGTGTGAGGAATTACCTCAACCAGCGGCATTTTTTCAACCGGGCTAAAATAGTGAAGTCCAACAACATTTTCCGGACGCTGCGCCGCCTCCGCGATCTGGTGGATCGGCAGCGAAGAGGTATTAGTTGCGAAGATAGTCTCTGGATTACCGTACTCTTCAATCTCCTTCACCATCTGGTGCTTCAGGTTCAGATCCTCAAACACCGCCTCAACAACAACATCGGTTCGTTTGAAGCCGGTGTAATCCGTACCGCCAGTAATCCCCATCATCTGCTTTTGCAGCTGAGATTTACTGATAATCCGGTGCTTACGCTTCTTATCAAGCAGCTTATAGTTATAAGCCATTGCATTAAGGATACCCTCGTTAGAAATATCCTTGATCCGAACCACACAACCCGCCTTGGTTGCCGTTACATGGCTAATACCACCGCCCATCAAACCTCCACCCAAAACACCAACAGCATGAACAGGTTTGGGTTTTGCGTCCGAGCCGGTTTCTTTCTTCATGGCTGTTGTTGCAAAGAAGATACTGCGCAATGCGGCAGATTCCGGCGTCATAACCAGCTCACCGAAGCGCTTAGCTTCCAGTTTAAGGCCTTTTGCCACCCCATTTTGCAAGCCGTTCTTAATGACCTCCAAAATAGCATCCGCTGCCGGATAATTTCCGCGGGTTTTGTCATGGGTTTTCTTCGCCGCCTGATCAAACACAAGGGAACGTCCCAGCGAATTACCGCCCATCGCCCAGTCCTGGAAACTATGCTTACGTTTCGGCTTAGGTTTCAACACCTGCTTCTCGGCAATATCAAGCAAGATACTGTGAGGCACAGCCTCATCAACAACCCCGAGTTTTTTCGCTTTCTTCGCCCGTAATTGCTTACCGGTCAAGATCATATCCAAGGCATTGGCAACCCCGACCAAACGCGGCAGTCGTTGTGTTCCCCCAGACCCCGGCAACAAGCCCAGCTGCACTTCCGGCAGACCAAGGCGGGTTTTGTCATCATCCGAGCACACCCGGCTATGGCAAGCCAACGCCAGCTCCATCCCGCCACCAAGGCAAGGGCCATGAATAGCAGCAACCACATGGAATGGTAAATTCTCCAGCTCAGCAAACAACTCCTGCCCTTTAGCTGCCAGCTGTTCAGCTTCCTCTGCTGTTGTACAGGCAGCCAACATGCGGATATCGGCCCCGGCAATAAAGTTATCCGGCTTTCCGGAATACACCACCAAGCCCTTAATATCTGACTTACTTTTTAGTTCTGCCAGCACATCAGCAACCTGCTCGACAAAAGCAGACTGCAGGGTATTCATTTTTTCTTCCGGCACATCGATCTTCAGCCAAGCAACACCGTTATCACCGTAAGATAAAGAAAATGCGGATACTTGTTGGGTCATTATTCTGCCTCCAGGATCATTGCTGCGCCTAAGCCACCAGCGGCACATGCGGTATTCAATGCAAAACCACCACCTCGTCGCTGCAATTCACGCAGGGTTTGGGTGATCATGCGGGCGCCGGTTGCTGCAAACGGGTGCCCGTAAGCAATCGAGCCACCCAGCACATTAAACTTGTCCATGTCGATCTCGCCAATCGGCTGGCTACGCCCTAATTTCTCTTCGGCAAACTTCTTCGAGCCAAACATTTTCACATTAGCTAACGCCTGCGCAGCAAATGCTTCATGCATATCAATCAGGGTTAGATCCGACAAGTTCAGCCCTGCCCGCTCAAGTGCTATCGGTGTCGCATAAGACGGCCCCATCAACATATCTTTTTCAACACCGATCGCCGCAAACGCATAGGAGCGAATATAACCCAAAGGTTTCAGCCCAAGCTCCTTCGCTCGACCTTCACGCATCAGCAGTAATGCTGCAGCACCATCGGTTAACGGTGTCGCATTAGCTGCCGTTACCGAACCGAATTTACGGTCAAATGCCGGACGGAGTTTCGCATAGGATTCAAGGGTCGAATCTTCACGGATGTTGTTATCTTTATCGATCCACTGACGATATGGTTCCGGGAAAGCCGTGATCACTTCATCCTGAATCAAGCCATCTCGCCATGCCTGTGCCGCAAGCGTATGGGAACGATGAGCCAATTCATCCTGCTGCTGACGAGTGATTCCATGAGTTTTTGCCATCTGCTCGGCCGTCTGCCCCATGCTCAGGCCAGTTGAATACTCTGCAACCGCGGGCGGAACAGGCATCAGATCTTTTACGCTAAGCTTACGGAGCAGTTTAAAACGCTTACTCATGGTTTTAGCCTTACTCAGTGCCAGCAAAGTAGCAGCAAGCTTTTTCGACACCCCGATTGGCAGAACTGACGAGGAATCAGCCCCTCCGGCAATACCTATATCAATAGTGCCGGAAATTATGCTCTCAGCGACATTGGCGGCCGCCTGAAAACTGGTCGCACAAGCACGGGTAACACTGTAGGCATCAGTACCGATGTTCATCCCGGTACCCAGCACAATTTCACGAGCAATATTCGGGGCTTCAGGCATTTGCACAACCTGGCCAAAGACCACCTGATCAATCAGTAGAGGGTCAAAGTCGAGCTGATGCAACATTTCATTGACCACCATTTTCCCCATATCCAATGCAGGAACACCATCAAAGGCGGTCGCCTGACGAGCAAACGGGGTACGTAATCCACTTACAACTGCGATGCGCTCACCGTCATTGGTGGTGAGGTTCTGGAGACGTGTCATCGCTACTCCTTATTATGATTTGCAGGGCACTCAAGGTGCGTACATAGAGGTCTGACCACACCAATTGTAATCAAGCTGTTATTTATTTCAAACAATTGTTTTAAGTATGTGAACTGCGAGAACGAGAACCGGGAGATATAAAGAATGGTAGTTGCAATCAATATCTTTAACCAAGATAAATATGCAACAAATAACTCATTAGAATAAAATTCAGGTAAAAAAAAACCATACCGATATGGTATGGTTATAATTTACGCGGAAATATATCCACGTAAGGTATAAGTCAATTAACATAAAGCCAATTGCAAATCAGGTAAAACCTGATAGGAGAAAGTAAAGTCAGCCTTCAAAAGGAAGTTGTCATCTTGCTCAACAGATAATAATCAACAAAAAAACAGATCTGATCCTCAGAACTGATATTGACGCTTACTATCAGATGACGTCGACTACTATAGCTTCCCCACGAAGACAAAATTTGAACCAGATCAATTTTAATGCTGATAATTCACTGAATCATGCAATCGCTGAATAAAACAAACGCAAAAAAGCACAGCGATTTCTAATTTGATAGGCAAATTTATGATTAAGCAATTTTTTCGAAAGAAAAAGTCAGATACCTCGGTCTCTGTAGACATGAATAAGCAAAGACGTTATGAAGCCCTTGTAAGGGCCTGGCATCGAGATCTATATCGCTATGCCTACTGGTTATGCCATGACCCTCATATCGCTGAGGATGTTGTACAAGAAACCTGTCTGCGAGCATGGCGTTCTCTTGACAGCCTACAAGATGACAAAGCGGCTAAATCCTGGTTAATTACCATACTTCGCAGGGAAAACGCGCGCCGGTTTGAGCGCAAACAGCTGGATTTGGTCAATATTGATGACTACGCCGTTTCTGATACCAACCATCAGGATTCAGAAATGGATATTGAGCACCAGATCCTGCACAAGCAGATCATGAAGTTATCACCTGAGTATCGGGAGCCCTTAGTATTGCAGGTTATGGCTGGATTTAGCGGTGAAGAAATCGCAGAAATTCTAGGCTTAAACCGCAACACCGTAATGACACGCTTATTCCGTGCTAGAAATCAATTAAAAGAGCAAATAGAGAAACAATCCGATCGGAGGGGCCAACACAATGGACGATCTTGAATTCCGTCGTCGTATCCTGGCAGATCCTAATGACAACAGCCAGGAAATGAACGAAGCAAGAAATGCATCGGTCACTAACCGGAAACTGGCTGATGAGCTATTACAGCTCGATGCCAAACTCGAAAAAGTGTTAAAGATCGATGCACCGGACGATCTGGCAGATCGTATTTTGTTTCACCAATCAGGACAACCTGAACATAATCGAAACCGAACGCGATTCCACCTTGCAATTGCTGCCTCTGTCGCTTTTGTTTTCGGCTTACTAATCGGCCAGTTTAATTACCTGAATAACCCGATTAATGCTACCAGCGAAGTAGCACAAGTTGCCTTGGAGCACGTTTACACTGAAGCGTCTTTTATCAATAACATCGATGAGTCGGTCACACTACAGCAAGTCAACGCTAAGTTAACCCCGTTTGGATCTGAAATTAATGACCTTCCCGGCCACGTTTACTATGTGAACCACTGTGGCTTCGGTGATAAAAATGCACTGCATATGGTAATGGCAACAGATAGTGGAAAAGTCACCGTCTTTATTGTACCTGAACAAAGTCCAAATATGAGTTCGTTCAGTGACAACAAAATGCAAGGTGTTGTCATGCCAATTCAGAACGCAAGCTTAATTGTCGTCGGTAACAAAGGTCAAAATATCACCCCTATAGCCAAGCGTCTGGAATCTGAACTAAATTGGGAAATTTAACAATTTCAATGGCAATTTTAGCGATCATTGGTAAAACCAATAGCAATGATCGCTTAACACACCTATAAAAACAATAAATTTCATACACTTACCTTAGTTGCATATTTTGCTTTTTGTTATCTCTTCTATACCCTATTCTTCGCTACACTCCCCCTTAAGTTATTAACTAAACCATTACAGGCAATAAGTTATTAACTGGTCTGATTTGATACATCCGGCTACACCAATACAATCTGCGCTCTCTGCAAGAAATAGCAGTAAAAAGTAATACCTATAAGTTAGGAATAACAATAAATATGAACAAGAAGCGTCTGTTTACAAAATCTGTGGTTGCTTTTGCAATCACCATGGCATCACAGCAAGCACTGGCTGCTGGTTTCCAACTTAACGCACAATCTGCAACTGGCCTTGGCCGTGCATTCGCAGGTGATGCCGTTATCGCTGATAACGCATCTGCAATGGCTCGTAACGCAGCGGCAATGTCACTATTTGATGCGCCGGCTCTATCACTGGGTATCAATGCTATTGATACTGATATTAAAGTTAAGAATGGTTCTTATCGTGGATCTCAGAACCCATTCTTGAATGGTGACTTAGAAGACCAACAAATTGGTGGGACGTCATACGTACCAAATATCTATTACATCCACCCAATCAACGATAAATTCGCTGTTGGTGCAGGCCTTTACTCTAACTTCGGTACGAAAACTGAATTCAACAGTGATTACGCAGCTAACGGCTTTGGTGGTCTAACAGATGTAAAAAGCATCAACCTTGCACTAAGTGCATCATACCGCATCAACCAGCAATGGAGTGTTGGTGGCGGTTTTGATGTCATCTATGGTGAAGGTAAGCTACAGCGCTATATGCCTGAAGCAGAAATTCCAAACTCTGGTGGGCAAAAAACACCACATACAAATCTAGTTGATATCGATGCTGACGGTGTCGGTTTCGGCTTCAATCTGGGTACAGTTTACGAATTCAATGAAGATAACCGTTTCGGCCTTTCATACCGTTACAGCCCTGAACTAGAAGTTGAGGGAGATATGAGCTACGCCCTTGCTGATATCTCACAAAGCAAGCTGAAAATGCCTCTGCCGGATATGGCTGAATTCTCTGGCTTCCACAAACTAAATGATCTATTCGCAGTACACTATAGCGTTCAGTGGATTGGCTGGAGCGAATTCGACAAGCTTGAAACCACTAATGGTGTTAATCTTAACGACTATGAATGGAAAGATGGCTGGCACTACGCATTAGGTGGAACCTACTACCTGAACAATGACTGGACCCTGCGTGCCGGTTATATGTATGACACCAGTGCCCAGGATGAGAAGACATCAATCTCCGTGCCTGATTCAGATCGCCAGTGGTTCTCTGGTGGCTTCACATACCACATCGATTCAAAATCAAACATCGATGTAGGTTTGACTTACCTACTTGGAAAAGATGTTGCAGTTGAAGAAAGCAAACCGGGTCTAGGTACAGTCAAAGCAACCACACGTGCTAACGCATGGCTATACGGTATCCAGTACAGCCGTTCGTTCTAATTCAGCGAATAAGTTAGTTTTATCACACAAAAGGGAGCTAAGTAGCTCCCTTTTTTATTTTCCTTATAATTCATATACTTACTAACTCAACCACAGAAGCAAAAAATATTACTCACTAATTTCAGCGCACAAGGCGTCGCTGAAATGCTCTTGTCAGTACACAAGTGTACGCTGAAATCTCATCCGACCAGAACTTAACGCTTACTTTCTACCAGATATAATCTCGCAAAGTTCTCAAACCGCAAAATTTAACACTTAATCAGTTTTAAAGACAAAGATTTACTTAAAGCTTTTACTCTAAGGCGTATGATTCGCGGCATCGAATTTCAGCGAACATACAGACTGATGAACAAGAACAAAATTACTCTATCTTTGGTGGCAGCGTTAACCCTTGGCATGAGTGCCAATGCAATGGCAGCAGGTTTTCAGCTAGCCGAGTACTCTGCAACTGGCCTTGGCCGCGCTTTTGCCGGTGAAGCGGCAATGGCAGACAATGCCAGTGCACAGTTCCGCAACCCAGCGATGATGACTTACCTGGAAGGTACGCAAATCTCTACGGGTGCGATCTATGTTGATCCGAATATTGACGTTGAAGGTGAAGTAACACCTCACGCAGCCAATGGAAACACAACAAATCAGTCTTACCAAAGTAATGCTAAAGACATTGCTAATGACGCAGTGATCCCGAATTTCTACCTGTCCCATCAACTCAATGAAAAGTGGGTTGCGGGTCTGGCAATTGCGACCAACTATGGTATGGAAACTGAGCTGCCAAGCGATTTTAAAGGCACTCAGTTTGGTAACGAGGCAATGGTTAAATCGGTAGAGATTAACCCTAACCTTGCTTACAAGATTAATGACCAATTCAGCATTGGTGGTGGTGTTCGCTATGTAATGGGTGAAGGCCACTTCGGTGCGGTTAGTTCTGCTGACATTAAGCACCCTCTTACAGGCAGAATCATTATACCAACAGGCACAACCCTAAAATACATGGAAGGTGACGACACCGCATGGGGTTGGCAGCTAGGTACAGCATGGCAAATTAACCAAGATAACCGTATCGGTATTAACTACCGTTCAGCAGTAGACTTCAAACTTAAAGGTCATGCTGAAGGTGCTGCATTTAAACTTGCTCCAGGCCAAAAACTTAATGGTTCAATGGCACTATCACTGCCTGCAACCGCTGAACTGGCTAGTTACCACCAACTAACTGATAAGCTAGCGGTGCATGCGAGCTTTAACTGGACCGACTGGAGCAGCTTCGAAAAACTTGAAGCAAACATTGATACTATAGGTACAGTTGCAATTAAAGAAGAGAACTGGGAAGACAACTACCGTCTAGCTTTAGGTTCTACGTACCAAGTAGACAACAAAGTAACAGTTCGCGGCGGTATTGCTTATGACACTTCAGCTGTAAGCGACAAAAACCGTACTCTGACAATTCCAGAAACAGATCGTCTATGGCTAAGTACAGGTGTTGGCTACAAATGGTCACAAAACCTAACCCTAGATGCTGCATTTACGTATATCTTTGCAGATGACGCTCCAGTTAATGAACCGCGTTCAGGAATTGAGTCTGACAAAGCATCAGTTCCATTTGGCGGTACATACCAGGGCAAAATTACCGGCAATGTATGGCTGGTAGGCGTACAAGCTAGCTACCGTTTCTAAGCCTGAAAGGCTAATTACGAGTAACATAACTCGTAGTCGACGAAAGTAAATTTAAAGAGAGTGCATTGGTATGCACTCTCTTTTTTATTGGCGCTTAGGTATGAATTTAATTCATCCATAACGAAAAACTTTTCATTAGACGCTGCATATCTTACTACTTAAAATCGCAGCCTTTCTTGCATTCTTTAGTTTTCATTAATTTATCTCATGCTTTTAACAACACTTTATATTATCGGAATCACAGCGGAAGCAATGACCGGTGCCCTTGCTGCCGGCAAACGTCATATGGATTGGTTTGGTGTCATGCTGGTTGCCAGTGCTACAGCTATCGGTGGCGGCACAGTGCGCGATATCTTGTTAGGTCATTACCCGCTGGGTTGGGTCGCTCACCCACAATACCTGGTTATTACTTGCCTGGCTGGCCTATTTACTACCATCGTGGCCCCGTTAGTTGTTCGCTTTCATAAAGTGTTTGTGCTGCTTGATTCACTGGGGTTAATTGTTTTCAGTATTATTGGCTGCCGTGTTGCGATGGACATGAACCTGCCGGTATTAATCTGCATTGTAGCTGCCGTTGTTACTGGTGTCTTTGGCGGGCTTTTACGAGATTTGATCTGTCGCCGTCCACCAATGGTTCTGCATAAAGAACTTTATGCATCAGTTGCATTCATGGCTGGTGCTATGTATTACGCTATGCTGTACTTCAGCATTCCGGAAACATTCACCACAATTACGACCCTGGTTATTGGATTTGTTGTTCGTATTGCCGCTGTTCAATTCAGCTGGAGCCTGCCAGTTTTCAAATTTGATGAAATTGAAAAAATTGAGCAGAAAAAAGTGGAATCCAGCTCATAGCTGCGACTAAAAAAAGAGACAAAAAAAGCGAGAGCCCGGCGGGCTCTCGCTTTTTAACATGCAAACCATTTTCAGCTTGGTATTACATTAAATCTTTGGCGTTTCTGTAATTACGTCTGCATTTTGCCCACGATGACGAAGCAAGTGATCCATCAACGTAATTGCAAGCATGGCTTCTGCAATCGGTACTGCGCGAATACCGACACATGGGTCATGGCGCCCCTTCGTGATCACCTCGGCAGTTTCACCCTGACAAGTAATAGTTTCACCGGGAACGGTAATACTGGACGTCGGTTTAAGAGCGATATGGGCCACAATATCCTGACCGGATGAAATCCCGCCCAAAATGCCACCAGCATGATTGGACTTAAAGCCTTCCGGCGTCATTTCATCACGATGTTCACTGCCACGCTGTTGGACCACATCAAAACCATCACCAATCTCAACGCCTTTCACTGCGTTTATGCTCATCAGCGAATGGGCTATATCAGCATCAAGCCGATCAAATACAGGCTCTCCCAGTCCAACAGGGACATGGCTTGCCACAACAGTCAGCTTGGCGCCAATAGAGTCACCGTCTTTTTTCAACCTACGGATCAATTCATCAAACGCATCGACTTTATCGGCATCTGGGCAGAAAAACGCATTTTGCTCAATCTGCTCCCAGTCTACCTTATCGATCTTCACATCCCCCATCTGGGATAGATATGCACGTACCTCAATACCATGAACCAGCTTTAAGTATTTCTTTGCTACCGCCCCTGCAGCCACACGCATCGCTGTTTCACGAGCAGAAGAGCGACCACCACCGCGATAATCACGCACACCGTATTTCTGATGATATGTATAGTCCGCATGGCCTGGACGGAACAGCTCTTTAATATTGGAGTAATCTTTAGAACGCTGATCGGTATTTTCAATCAGCAGCCCTATAGACGTCCCGGTAGTCTGCCCTTCAAACACCCCAGAAAGGATCTTTACCTCATCAGGTTCACGACGCTGGGTTGTATACTTGGAAGTACCCGGACGACGGCGATCCAAATCATGCTGCATATCTGCTTCGGTCAGCGCCAATCCCGGCGGGCACCCGTCAATAATGCAGCCCAGTGCCAAACCATGGCTTTCACCGAATGTAGTGACGCGAAAAAGTTGTCCAATCGTATTGCCTGCCATTACTTCCCCTGTGATTTTCTGATAGTTATCAATACAAAACCGGCAGCGCTTCCGGTCAGTATGGCACTTACTTTGAATTCGTTAATGAGTACATAGTGCAAATTAGTCGTAACGAATGCAAGCAGGGAATAATTATGAGAATAGACAGCTTGCAGTAAAAGAAAGCAGAAAGGTAATAAAGGAAGGAAAATAATAACGCCGCGAGAAACAGCTTTCTCCCGCGGCGAAAAATAATTTATAAGGGAATAGTCAAAGCGAGATTAAGACTCTTTTTTTGACTTCCACTTCTTAATACCGCTAGAGCTACCTGACTTAGAACCACGAGAAAACTCGTTATCACGCGATGGCTTGCGATGGCTCGGTTTGTGGCCACGGTTTGGTCGAGAACTACGACGTTCATCATCACGAGACTCATCGCGGCTGCCCGGGCGGCGCTTACGATCAAATTCGCTCTTCCCCTTGTAAGTCTTATACTTCACTTTTTCGTTATCACGGCTATCAGCATCTTGCAGACGGCTATCATAAAGCTTGGCATCAGTAGCCTTTTTAATCGACTGACCTTTACCATCAACACGTGAAGCTTCCTCGGTGCTGCTGGAACCCGAAATCAGGCTATGAATTTCTGCAATTTCCGCCTCAGTCAGGTAACGCCACTTACCATTTGGCAAGCCGTCAATACTGATGTTCATAATACGAACACGACGCAGTTTAAATACATCGTAACCAAGCGCCTCACACATTCGACGGATCTGTCGGTTCAACCCCTGAGTCAGAACGATACGGAATGAATACTGTGTTTCCTTCGTCACTTTACATGGCAAAGTAACGGTATCCAGAATTTCAACGCCTGAAGCCATTTTATCCAGAAATTCCTGAGTGATAGGCTTATCAACTCGAACAACATATTCCTTCTCATGAGAGTTACCTGCACGAAGGATCTTGTTTACGATGTCACCGTCATTAGTCAGGAAAATCAGGCCATCTGATGGCTTATCCAGACGACCGATAGGGAAAATACGTTTCCGGTGGCCAATAAAGTCAATAATGTTGTCTTTAATATGGCGCTCAGTCGTACAGGTAATACCTGTCGGCTTATTCAACGCAATATAAATCGGCTTTTCTTTAGCACGCAGTGGCTTATCATCCACCAGCACTTCATCACCCGGCTGAACTTTCACCCCCATTTCTGGCTCCTGGCCATTAATGGTTACACGTCCTTGCTCAATAAGCTTGTCCGCCTCACGGCGTGAGCAAAAGCCCGTATCACTGATAAATTTGTTTAATCGTACTGCTTTTGCCTGATTGGTTTCGGCATTGTCAGCGGCATTCTGAGGCTGGTTATGAGACATGGTGTTCTTCTTTAATAAGCGTTTCGCAACGCGATCAAGGTCATTAAATTAGCTATTCATGACAATTCTACCAATCCCAAGGGAAACTGGAAAAGAAATATTATGTGCTACGCAAAAACAAAATAACCGCCGGTTGAGCGGTTAATACATACAGAGGTAACTAGCTTACCTTAACTGACACTGGCGAGCTGAGCATCTATCTCGGTCTGAGTTATGGCACCACGACCCACAAGGCGCTTGAATGTAGCCTTTTTCTCTGCCGCATGGGAAGCCTCCTGAAAATAGAAGAATCCGCCACCGGACAATGCAGCCGTCACCAGAACCGCAACAAGGATTTTTTTCATGATCAAAATCGCTTAAAGAAAACTGGTTTGATCATATCGAAAGCAGACCATCAACGGCGAAAATAAATGTAAAGTTAGGCAATATTCTGTTTATAAGTGAAAAATATAGTACTGAAAAATGGAGGGTAATGTCCCTGCAACCAACAATATGATGAAAATACCAGCATACAAACAAGTTTTCGCAGGAAAAAGGTTTACAGCGACATAATGTTTGCTATTATCCGCTCCGCACTTGTGGAGGGGTTCCCGAGTGGCCAAAGGGATCAGACTGTAAATCTGACGGCTCCGCCTTCGAAGGTTCGAATCCTTCC